>NZ_JANGEY010000009.1 GCF_024451105.1 Stutzerimonas stutzeri | reverse complement strand
CGCTGTAGCGAAAACCCGCAAGGGCCGAGACAGCAACGAATTGCTTGACGACCATAGAGCGTTGGAACCACCTGATCCCATCCCGAACTCAGCAGTGAAACGACGCATCGCCGATGGTAGTGTGGGGTTTCCCCATGTGAGAGTAGGTCATCGTCAAGCACCTATACAGAAACCCCGATCAGCAAACGCTGGTCGGGGTTTCGTCCTTTTCGGTCGAAAGCCGATGGGTTACTGTTTGCCGCGTCACTGATTGTGGCGGACGGAGTCGAGGTGACTGACTTGCAACTCTTGCGTCTACTGGCTGATGGGCGTTTCCACTCCGGTGAGGAGCTGGGAGCCAAATTGGGTGTCAGCCGCAGTGCGGTGTGGAAGCAGCTGCAGCAATTGCAGCTCGACAACGGACTGACAGTGCAGCGGGTCCGTGGCAAGGGCTATCGGCTCGAGCGACCGCTGAGCCTACTGTGCGGCGAGTTGCTTGCTCGGCGCTTGGAGCAGTGGCACGTCATGGTGGAAGAGTGCGTCGAATCGACCAATGCCTCGGCCATGCGGTTGCTAGGCACTGTCGAGCCCCCCTATCTGGTGCTGGCCGAAGCGCAGAGCGCTGGGCGGGGGCGTCGTGGTCGACAGTGGGTGAGTCCTTATGGCGTGAACCTGTACTTCTCTCTGGTCGTCCGAATCGAGCGGTCCGCGACCCAGCTGCAGGCGCTGAGTCTGGTGGTCGGGCTGGTCGTTCTGCGAGTCCTGAGAAAGCTGGGTGTGCAGGACGTTGCCCTAAAGTGGCCTAACGACCTGTTGGTGGGGAGCAGGAAGGTCGCCGGAATTCTGTTGGAGCTGAATGGCGACCCGGCCGACATCTGTCATGTCGTGATCGGGATCGGCATCAACGTCAACATGCTGGAAGTGGCTGGCATCGACCAGCCCTGGACGTCGATGCTCCGCGAAACCGGCAGTCTCGTCGATCGCAGTCAGCTGGCTGCAGTGCTGGGCGAGGAGCTCGGGCAGGCGCTTGCCTTGCATCGAGAGCATGGCTTCGCTGCGTTTCATCAGGACTGGGAAAGCAATCATCTGTGGCAGGGGCGCGAGGTGCGTCTGACCAGCGGGGTGCATGAGGTGGTCGGAACGGTGTTGGGGGTGACGATCGATGGTGCGCTGCGCCTGCTGCGTGACGGCGGCGAGCAGGTCTACAGCGGCGGTGAGCTGAGCCTGAGGCTGCGGCATGATTCTTGAGTTGGATTGCGGGAATACCCTGATCAAGTGGCGGCTGCTTCCGGTCGACGGTGCCGAGCCCTGGGATTCGGGGTGTGTCGAGACGACCTCCGAGCTGCTGGATCGACTGGATGCCTGTGCGGGGGCGGGGCTGGACTGGTGCCGGATTGCCAGCGTGCGCAGCGAAGATGAGACGCTTCAACTGCTCGATGACATCAGCCGCGGACGCCAGCTGAGGATTCGCAGGGCTGTCGCTGCAGGGCAGTGTGCCGGGGTGCGCAACGGCTATCTGGAGCCGACACGCTTGGGGGTCGATCGCTGGCTGGCCATGCTCGGGGCTTATCATCTGGCTGGCAAGGCGTGCCTGGTGATCGACCTGGGTACGGCTGTCACGGCAGACTTCATTCAGGCTGACGGTCGACATCTCGGTGGCTATATCTGTCCCGGTCTGCCCCTCATGCGTGCTCAGTTGCGAACCCATACTCGGCGGATTCGCTACGATGATGACGAGGCTCGGCAGGCGGTAGAGACGTTGCTGCCAGGCGGCTCGACTGCCGAGGCGGTCGAGCGGGGCTGTCGGTTGATGCTGCGTGGTTTCGTCCGCGAGCAGTGCCTTGCGGCGGCGGAGTTGCTGGGCAACGACTTCGACGTATTTCTGACCGGTGGTGATGCGTCTCTGGTCGAGGGGGTCTGGCCCTCGGTCCGGAGTCGGGCGGATCTGGTGTTTGTCGGCCTGGGACTGGCCTGTCCGATCGTGGAGTGAGCGAATGCGCTGGTTTTTTCTGCTGCTGTTACTCCTGAACATGGCGCTGTATGCCTGGCATGGCCGTGTCGGTGCTCAGAGGGAGGTCGAGTTGCCGTTGACGGCTCCGTCGGTGGCCGCACCTGCTGCGGTGCAGGGGGTGCGCCTGCTATCAGAGGCGCAGGCGCCCAGTGCGGCGGCTGCCGTCGTTGACGAGAGGGCTGACACGCGCTGCCTGGTCTTGGGCGGTTTCGACGGAGAGACGCGCGCCCGGCAGTTGGAGCAGCGCCTGCTCAGTCTGGATATTTCGGTGCGGGTGGTATCCACCGAAGCCAGCGTGGGTTCCGACCACTGGGTCTACATTCCGCCTCTGGCTTCCCGCCAGGCCTCCCAGCGCCAGCTGCGCGAGTTGCAGGCGCGCGGAATAGACAGCTATCTGATCACCGAGGGCGAGCTGGCCAACGGGATTCTGCTTGGAGTGTTTCCCCGTCTGGAGGCGGCCGCCGGAGTGGCCGACAGGTTGCGCGGCGTCGGTTATGCGCCGCAGGTGCGCGAATTGCCACGTATCCACCAGGATTACTGGGTACAGGTTGCCGAGAAGGGACAGCGGTTGCTCGACGGCGCCCTCCTGCAGAGGCTGCGGGCGGACTTTCCTGATCTAAAACATCAACTTATCTCGTGCTCAGGGGTTGCGCAACGCTGATAAAGGGCATATCATGCGCACCACTTGAGACGCACTGCAGAGCAAGGCGGATCAAGTAGTCAAGCGGCCAGCAAGTGCTTGACATAGGTGCTGAAGGCAATCAGAATGCCGCACCGTTTGGAGGGGTTCCCGAGTGGCCAAAGGGATCAGACTGTAAATCTGACGTCATCGACTTCGAAGGTTCGAATCCTTCCCCCTCCACCAGATTAAAGCGTGAGCTGCAAGCTCCGCGGGTATAGTTCAGTGGTAGAACCTCAGCCTTCCAAGCTGATGATGCGGGTTCGATTCCCGCTACCCGCTCCAGTTCGCTGTTCGTGCGCAATGCGTTCGCTCATGTAGCTCAGCTGGTAGAGCACACCCTTGGTAAGGGTGAGGTCAGCGGTTCAAATCCGCTCATGAGCTCCAGTCAGACAAAGGCAGATATGCAAATATCTGCCTTTGTTCTATGTGGCCGTTTTTCCTGTTCGTCAACCGGAGAGTGTCCCGATGGCTAAAGAGAAATTTGAACGTAGCAAGCCGCACCTCAATGTCGGTACCATCGGTCATGTCGATCACGGCAAGACCACGCTGACTGCGGCGCTGACCAAGGTTTGTGCCGAGACTTGGGGCGGTTCCGCGCGCGACTTCTCCCAGATCGATAATGCTCCGGAGGAGAAGGCTCGCGGCATCACCATCAATACCTCCCATGTCGAGTACGACTCCGCTATCCGCCATTACGCGCACGTCGACTGCCCGGGTCACGCCGACTACGTGAAGAACATGATCACCGGTGCTGCCCAGATGGACGGCGCGATCCTGGTCTGTTCGGCTGCCGACGGTCCCATGCCGCAGACCCGCGAGCACATCCTGCTGTCCCGTCAGGTTGGCGTTCCCTACATCGTCGTGTTCCTGAACAAGGCCGACATGGTCGACGACGCCGAGCTGCTGGAGCTGGTCGAGATGGAGGTTCGCGATCTGCTGAACACCTACGACTTCCCGGGCGACGACACTCCGATCGTCACCGGCTCCGCGCTGATGGCCCTGAACGGCCAGGACGACAACGAGATGGGCACCTCTGCTGTGCGCAAGCTGGTGGAAACCCTGGACTCCTACATTCCGGAGCCGGTGCGTGCCATCGACCAGCCGTTCCTGATGCCGATCGAGGACGTGTTCTCGATCTCCGGTCGCGGCACCGTGGTGACCGGTCGCGTCGAGCGCGGCATCGTCAAGGTCGGCGAGGAAGTGGAAATCGTCGGCATCCGCCCGACCACCAAGACCACCTGCACCGGCGTGGAAATGTTCCGCAAGCTGCTCGACGAGGGTCGTGCCGGCGAGAACATCGGCGCTCTGCTGCGCGGCACCAAGCGCGAGGACGTCGAGCGTGGCCAGGTTCTGGCCAAGCCGGGTACCATCAAGCCGCACACCAAGTTCGAAGCCGAAGTGTACGTGCTGTCCAAGGAAGAAGGCGGTCGCCACACCCCGTTCTTCAAGGGCTACCGTCCGCAGTTCTATTTCCGTACCACCGACGTGACCGGCAACTGCGAGCTGCCGGAAGGCGTCGAGATGGTGATGCCGGGCGACAACGTCAAGATGACCGTCACGCTGATCGCGCCGATCGCCATGGAGGACGGCCTTCGCTTCGCTATCCGCGAAGGCGGTCGTACCGTCGGTGCCGGGGTGGTTGCCAAGATCATCGAATAAACCGTTGATCTTTCTAGGTTGGGCCGGTAGAATAGCCGGCCTGACTCAGTCACAGGCCAGTAGCTCAATTGGCAGAGCGGCGGTCTCCAAAACCGCAGGTTGGGGGTTCGATTCCCTCCTGGCCTGCCAGATTTATCGGATCTGGCACCCTTCACAAGGTCCTTGCAGATGAACGCCAAGGCTGAAAGCAAAGATTCCCGCCTCGACGCCCTCAAGTGGGCAGTGGTTGCCCTCCTGGTGGCAGTCGCCGTCGTTGGCAATCAGTATTTTGCAGCTGAACCCATCCTCTATCGCGTGCTCGGCATTCTGGTGCTGGCCGTTGGTGCTGCCTTCGTAGCGCTGCAGACCGCCAAGGGTGGTGCCTTCTTTGTGTTGGTGAAGGAGGCGCGCGCCGAGATTCGCAAGGTCGTCTGGCCGACCCGCCAGGAGACCACCCAGACCACCCTGATCGTGGTCGCCGTGGTGCTGGTGATGGCCCTGCTGCTCTGGGGGCTGGACTCGCTGCTGGGTTGGCTGGTTTCGTTGATCGTCGGTTAAGGGTGCACTGTGGCTAAGCGTTGGTATGTTGTGCATGCCTATTCGGGGTACGAAAAGCATGTAATGCGCTCGCTGATCGAGCGCGTCAAGCTGGCCGGCATGGAAGACCAGTTCGGCGAGATTCTGGTCCCCACCGAGGAAGTGGTGGAGATGCGCAACGGTCAGAAGCGCAAGAGCGAGCGCAAGTTCTTTCCGGGCTACGTGCTGGTCCAGATGGAGATGAACGAGGCTACCTGGCATCTGATCAAGGATACTCCGCGGGTCATGGGGTTCATTGGTGGTACGGCGGACAAGCCGGCACCGATCACCGAGAAGGAGGCCGAGGCCATTCTGCGTCGGGTTGCCGACAGCGGTGACAAGCCGCGTCCGAAGACTCTGTTCGAGCCGGGCGAGGTGGTGCGGGTCACCGATGGTCCGTTCGCCGATTTCAGCGGCGTGGTCGAGGAAGTGAATTACGAGAAGAGCCGGATCCAGGTGGCCGTGCTCATCTTCGGTCGCTCCACTCCGGTGGAGCTGGAGTTCGGTCAGGTCGAGAAGGTCTGATCGAGACGGAATCCCTACCCCGCAGTCGCAGGCTGCGGGGTTTTGTTGTCACTGGGGAAAACGCGAAAGCAAACGGGGAGCCGCAAGGCGTACGTACCCGCAACTGGAGTAGCAGATGGCTAAGAAAATCACGGCTTATATCAAGCTGCAAGTGAAGGCCGCTCAGGCCAATCCGTCGCCGCCGGTCGGTCCGGCCTTGGGCCAGCACGGCGTCAACATCATGGAATTCTGCAAGGCCTTCAATGCCCGCACCCAGGGCATGGAGCCGGGGCTGCCGACGCCGGTGATCATCACCGTCTACAGCGACCGCAGCTTCACCTTCGAGATCAAGAGCACCCCGGCCGCCGTGCTGCTGAAGAAGGCAGCCGGTATCGCCAGTGGCTCGGCTCGCCCGAACACCCAGAAAGTGGGCACCGTTACCCGTGCTCAGCTGGAAGAGATCGCCAAGGCCAAGCAGGCCGATCTGACTGCAGCTGACCTGGATGCGGCCGTGCGTACCATCGCCGGTTCCGCGCGTAGCATGGGCCTCAACGTGGAGGGTGTGTAATGGCCAAGCTGACCAAGCGCCAGAAGGCGATCGCCGAGAAGGTCGTCGCCGGCAAGCAGTATGGTTTCGAAGAGGCCGCCGCCCTGCTGGCCGAGCTGTCCACCTCCAGCAAGTTCAAGGAGTCGGTGGACGTCGCCATCAACCTCGGCGTCGATCCGCGCAAATCCGATCAGGTCGTGCGTGGCGCCACCGTGCTGCCTAACGGCACCGGCAAGAGCGTGCGCGTCGCCGTGTTCACCCAGGGCGCCAACGCCGAGGCCGCGCTGGCCGCCGGCGCCGATCGCGTCGGCATGGACGAGCTGGCTGCCGAGATGAAGGGCGGCGACCTGAATTACGACGTGGTCATCGCCTCGCCGGACGCCATGCGTGTCGTCGGCCAGCTGGGTCAGGTGCTCGGCCCGCGCGGTCTGATGCCGAACCCGAAGGTCGGCACCGTGACCCCGGACGTCGCCACCGCGGTGAAGAACGCCAAGGCCGGTCAGGTGCGTTTCCGTACCGACAAGAACGGCATCATCCACGCTTCCGTAGGCAAGGTCGACTTTGCCCCGGCAGCCCTGAAGCAGAACGTCGAAGCCCTGCTGGCCGACCTGAAGCGCCTCAAGCCGTCCGCCTCGAAGGGCGTGTACATGAAGCGCGTGACCCTGAGCACCACCATGGGGCCGGGCCTGCAGATCGACCAGGCTTCTCTGGACGTGTAATACGAGGCCGCGCCGGTGTGCCGGTGCGGCCTGCTCATTGGGGTCCCTGCCTGGCGGGGGCTATCCAAGACCGTAGGTGGCGCAAGCCTTAAATCTCCAGCCTACGCAGATGGTGCTCCCGATTCGTTTGCCGAATCAGACACCAAAACCCGTCCGGCTTCGGCTGGACGAAACGGTAACATCCAGGAGTAAACCCGTGGCAATTAAGCTCGAAGACAAGAAGGCCATTGTCGCTGAAGTCAACGAGGCTGCCAAAGCTGCCCTGTCCGCTGTCGTGGCCGATGCCCGTGGCGTGACCGTAGGCGCCATGACCGGACTCCGTAAAGAGGCCCGTGAAGCCGGTGTGTACGTGAAAGTCGTGCGCAACACCCTGGCTCGCCGCGCCGTCCAAGGCACCGAATTCGAGGTGCTGGGCGACGTGTTCAAGGGCCCGACCCTGATCGCATTCTCCAACGAGCATCCGGGCGCTGCCGCCCGCATCTTCAAGGAGTTCGCCAAGGGTCAGGACAAGTTCGAGATCAAGGCCGCTGCCTTCGAAGGCAAGTTCATCGCAGCCAACCAGATCGACGTGCTGGCAACCCTGCCGACCTACGACGAAGCTGTATCCCAGCTGATGAGCGTCATCCAGGGCGCCACCAGCAAGCTGGCTCGTACCCTGGCGGCGATTCGCGACAAGAAGGAAGCCGAGGCTGCCTGAGGCGCCGAGGATCCTTTCCAACCTTTTTTGTTAATTGGACGGCCATACGGTCGTCACCCAATACAGGAATAGAGTCATGGCTCTGACCAACGAAGACATCATCAACGCCGTATCCGAAATGTCCGTGATGCAGGTTGTCGAACTGATCAAGGCAATGGAAGAGAAGTTCGGCGTTACCGCCGCTGCTGCCGTTGCTGCCGGTCCGGCCGCCGCTGCTGCCGTGGTTGAGGAGCAGACCGAGTTCACCATCGTTCTGGCCGAAGCCGGCGAGAAGAAAGTGAACGTCATCAAGGTCGTGCGCGAGCTGACCGGTCTGGGCCTGAAGGAAGCCAAGGCTGTGGTCGACGGCGCTCCGGGCGTGGTCAAGGAAGGCGTCTCCAAGGAAGAGGCCGAAGCGGCCAAGAAAGCCCTGGAAGAAGCCGGCGCCAAGGTCGAGCTCAAGTAAGCCGAGCCGACATTGCGTCGACAGTCCGCGAACCGATTTCGGACTGATGGCTGGTGGCTGCTGCCACCGGCCTTTTTCCGTTATGGGCGGCCTGGCACGGCCCGCCGTCCGTGACGCGATCGCCACCCTGGAGGTGGCCGCAAACCTCGGGTTTGCACGATTTTCCGGCTACTCCCGTCGGAGAGGCCAAACAAGCAGGTGACCAAGCTGGGGAACGCTGATGGCTTACTCATACACTGAGAAAAAACGTATCCGCAAGGACTTTAGCAAGTTGCCGGACGTCATGGATGTGCCGTATCTGCTGGCCATCCAGCTGGATTCGTACCGCGAATTCCTGCAGGCGGGCGCCAGCAAGGAGCAGCTCCGCGACGTCGGCCTGCACGCGGCCTTCAAGTCCGTTTTCCCGATTATCAGCTATTCCGGCAACGCCGCACTGGAATACGTCGGCTATCGCCTGGGCGAGCCGGCCTTCGACGTCAAGGAGTGCGTGCTGCGTGGCGTGACCTTCGCCGTGCCGCTGCGCGTGAAAGTGCGTCTGATGATCTTCGACAAGGAATCGTCGAGCAAGGCGATCAAGGACATCAAGGAGCAGGAAGTCTACATGGGGGAAATCCCCCTGATGACCGAGAACGGTACCTTCATCATCAACGGTACCGAGCGCGTCATCGTTTCCCAGCTGCACCGCTCGCCGGGCGTGTTCTTCGATCACGACAAGGGCAAGACCCATAGTTCGGGCAAGCTGCTCTACTCCGCTCGCATCATTCCCTACCGCGGCTCCTGGCTGGACTTCGAGTTCGATCCGAAGGACGCCGTGTTCGTGCGTATCGACCGTCGTCGCAAGCTGCCGGCGTCCGTGCTGCTGCGCGCGCTGAACTACAGCACCGAGGAAATCCTCGATGCCTTCTACGACACCAACGTGTTCCATCTCAAGGACCAGTCGCTGAGCCTCGAGCTGGTGCCGCAGCGCCTGCGTGGCGAGATCGCCGCCTTCGACATCAAGGACGAGACCGGCAAGGTCATCGTCGAACAGGGGCGCCGGGTCACCGCACGGCACATCAACCAGCTGGAAAAGGCCGGCATCAAGCAGCTGGAAGTCCCGCTGGACTATGTGCTTGGCCGCACCCTGGCCAAGGCCATCGTGCATCCGGCTACCGGCGAGATCATCGCCGAGTGCAACACCGAGTTGACCGTCGACCTGCTGGCCAAGATCGCCAAGGCCCAGGTGGTGCGCCTGGAGACCCTCTACACCAACGACATCGACTGCGGCCCGTTCATCTCCGACACCCTGAAGATCGACTCGACCTCCAATCAGCTGGAGGCGCTGGTCGAGATCTACCGCATGATGCGTCCCGGCGAGCCGCCGACCAAGGATGCCGCCGAGGCGCTGTTCAACAACCTGTTCTTCAGCGCCGAGCGCTATGACCTGTCCGCGGTCGGTCGCATGAAGTTCAACCGCCGTATCGGTCGCGAAGAGATCGAAGGCCCGGGCGTGCTCAGCCGCGAAGACATCGTCGACGTGCTGAAGACCCTGGTCGACATCCGCAACGGCAAGGGCATCGTCGACGACATCGACCACCTCGGCAACCGCCGTGTGCGTTGCGTCGGCGAGATGGCCGAGAACCAGTTCCGTGTCGGCCTGGTGCGCGTCGAGCGTGCGGTCAAGGAGCGCCTGTCGATGGCCGAGAGCGAAGGCCTGATGCCGCAGGATCCGATCAACGCCAAGCCGGTGGCGGCGGCGATCAAGGAGTTCTTCGGTTCCAGCCAGCTGTCGCAGTTCATGGACCAGAACAACCCGCTGTCGGAGATCACCCACAAGCGTCGCGTTTCCGCGCTCGGCCCGGGCGGCCTGACCCGCGAGCGCGCCGGCTTCGAGGTGCGCGACGTGCATCCGACCCACTACGGTCGCGTCTGCCCGATCGAGACTCCGGAAGGTCCGAACATCGGCCTGATCAACTCGCTGGCCACCTACGCGCGCACCAACAAGTACGGCTTCCTGGAAAGCCCGTACCGCGTGGTCAAGGGCGGCCAGGTCACCGACGAGATCGTCTTCCTGTCGGCGATCGAGGAAGCCAACCACGTCATCGCCCAGGCCTCGGCGACTCTCAACGAGCAAGGGCAACTGGTGGACGAGCTGGTCGCCGTGCGCCATCTCAACGAATTCACCGTGAAGGCGCCGGAAGACGTCACCCTGATGGACGTCTCGCCCAAGCAGGTGGTTTCCGTCGCGGCCTCGCTGATTCCGTTCCTCGAGCACGACGACGCCAACCGCGCGCTGATGGGCTCGAACATGCAGCGTCAGGCCGTGCCGACCCTGCGCGCCGACAAGCCGCTGGTGGGTACCGGGATGGAGCGCAACGTCGCCCGCGACTCCGGCGTCTGCGTGGTGGCCCGGCGCGGCGGGGTGATCGATTCGGTCGACGCCAGCCGCATCGTGGTGCGCGTCAATGACGACGAGGTCGAGACCGGCGAAGCGGGTGTCGACATCTACAACCTGACCAAGTACACCCGTTCCAACCAGAACACCTGCATCAACCAGCGTCCGCTGGTGCAGAAGGGTGACGTGGTCGGTCGTGGCGACATCATGGCCGACGGTCCGTCCACCGACATGGGCGAACTGGCGCTGGGTCAGAACATGCGCGTGGCGTTCATGCCGTGGAACGGCTTCAACTTCGAAGACTCCATCTGCCTGTCCGAGCGCGTGGTTCAGGAGGATCGCTTCACCACCATCCACATCCAGGAGCTGACCTGCGTGTCGCGCGACACCAAGCTCGGCCCGGAGGAGATCACCGCGGACATCCCGAACGTCGGCGAGGCTGCGCTGAACAAGCTGGATGAGGCGGGCATCGTCTACGTCGGCGCCGAGGTGCAGGCCGGCGACATCCTGGTCGGCAAGGTCACCCCGAAGGGCGAGACCCAGCTGACTCCGGAAGAGAAGCTGCTGCGCGCGATCTTCGGCGAGAAGGCCAGCGACGTGAAGGACACCTCCCTGCGCGTGCCGACCGGCACCAAGGGCACCGTCATCGACGTCCAGGTGTTCACCCGCGACGGCGTGGAGCGCGACTCGCGTGCCCTGGCGATCGAGAAGCAGCAGCTCGACGAGATCCGCAAGGACCTCAACGAGGAGTTCCGCATCGTCGAAGGCGCCACCTTCGAGCGCCTGCGTTCGGCCCTGGTCGGTGCCACCGCCGAAGGCGGCGCCGGTCTGAAGAAGGGGGCGGTGATCAGCCACGAGATCCTCGACGGCATCGAGCGCGGCCAGTGGTTCAAGCTGCGCATGGCCGACGAGGCGCTGAACGAGCAGCTGGAGAAGGCCCAGGCCTACCTCTCCGACCGCCGTCAGCTGCTCGACGAGAAGTTCGAGGACAAGAAGCGCAAGCTGCAGCAGGGCGACGACCTGGCGCCGGGGGTGCTGAAGATCGTCAAGGTCTACCTGGCGATCAAGCGTCGCATCCAGCCGGGCGACAAGATGGCCGGCCGCCACGGCAACAAGGGTGTGGTCTCGGTGATCATGCCGGTCGAGGACATGCCGTACGACGCCAACGGTACTCCGGTGGACATCGTCCTCAACCCGCTGGGCGTACCGTCGCGGATGAACGTCGGGCAGATCCTCGAAACCCACCTGGGCCTCGCGGCCAAGGGCCTGGGCGAGAAGATCAACCGCATGCTCGAGGAGCAGCGCAAGGTCGCCGAGCTGCGCCAGTTCCTGCACCAGATCTACAACGAGATCGGTGGCCGCCAGGAGAGCCTCGACAGCCTGAACGATCAGGAGATCCTCGCGCTGGCCGAGAACCTGCGCAAGGGCGTGCCGATGGCCACGCCGGTGTTCGACGGGGCCGAAGAGACCGAGATCAAGGCCATGCTCAAGCTGGCCGATCTGCCGGAAAGCGGCCAGATGCAGCTGTACGACGGCCGTACCGGCAACGCCTTCGAGCGTCAGACCACCGTCGGCTACATGTACATGCTCAAGCTGAACCACCTGGTCGACGACAAGATGCACGCGCGCTCCACCGGCTCCTACAGCCTGGTCACCCAGCAGCCGCTGGGCGGCAAGGCGCAGTTCGGTGGCCAGCGTTTCGGGGAGATGGAGGTCTGGGCGCTGGAAGCCTACGGCGCCGCCTACACCCTGCAGGAAATGCTGACCGTGAAGTCGGACGACGTGAACGGCCGGACCAAGATGTACAAGAACATCGTGGACGGCGATCACCGCATGGAGGCCGGCATGCCCGAGTCCTTCAACGTGCTGATCAAGGAAATCCGTTCCCTCGGCATCGACATCGAGCTGGAAACCGAATAACCCGCGACGCGTACCGGCGGCAGGCGAGCCTGCCGCCGGCTCCGTGAGGAGGAAAGGCCTTGAAAGACCTGCTGAATCTTTTGAAAAACCAGGGTCAGATCGAAGAGTTCGATGCCATCCGTATCGGCCTGGCGTCGCCCGAGATGATCCGTTCCTGGTCCTTCGGCGAAGTGAAGAAGCCGGAGACCATCAACTACCGTACCTTCAAGCCGGAGCGCGACGGCCTGTTCTGCGCCAAGATCTTCGGCCCGGTGAAGGACTACGAGTGCCTGTGCGGCAAGTACAAGCGCCTCAAGCACCGCGGCGTGATCTGCGAGAAGTGCGGCGTGGAAGTCGCCCTGGCCAAGGTGCGCCGCGAGCGCATGGGCCACATCGAGCTGGCCTCGCCGGTCGCCCACATCTGGTTCCTCAAGTCGCTGCCGTCGCGTATCGGCCTGCTGCTGGACATGACCCTGCGCGACATCGAGCGCGTGCTCTACTTCGAGAGCTACGTGGTCATCGATCCGGGCATGACCCCGCTGGAGAAGGGCCAACTGCTCAACGACGAGCAGTACTTCGAGGCGCTCGAGGAGCACGGCGACGACTTCGACGCGCGCATGGGCGCCGAGGCGGTGTTCGAGCTGCTCGCCGCCATCGATCTGGAGCACGAGATCGGCCGCCTGCGCGAGGAAATCCCGCAGACCAACTCCGAGACCAAGATCAAGAAGCTGTCCAAGCGCCTGAAGCTGATGGAGGCCTTCCAGGGCTCCGGCAACAAGCCGGAGTGGATGGTGCTGACCGTCCTGCCGGTGCTGCCGCCGGACCTGCGTCCGCTGGTGCCGCTGGACGGTGGCCGCTTCGCGACCTCGGATCTGAACGATCTGTACCGCCGGGTGATCAACCGTAACAACCGTCTGAAGCGCCTGCTCGACCTGGCCGCGCCGGACATCATCGTGCGCAACGAAAAGCGCATGCTGCAGGAAGCCGTGGATGCCCTGCTGGACAACGGCCGCCGCGGTCGCGCCATCACCGGCTCGAACAAGCGCCCGCTGAAGTCCCTGGCCGACATGATCAAGGGCAAGCAGGGCCGCTTCCGTCAGAACCTGCTCGGCAAGCGCGTCGACTACTCCGGCCGTTCGGTGATCACCGTCGGCCCGACCCTGCGCCTGCACCAGTGCGGCCTGCCGAAGAAGATGGCCCTCGAGCTGTTCAAGCCGTTCATCTTCGGCAAGCTCGAAGCCAAGGGCATGGCCACCACCATCAAGGCGGCCAAGAAGATGGTCGAACGCGAGCTGCCCGAGGTCTGGGACGTGCTCGCCGAGGTGATCCGCGAACATCCCGTGCTGCTCAACCGTGCACCGACCCTGCACCGTCTGGGCATCCAGGCGTTCGAGCCGGTGCTCATCGAGGGCAAGGCGATCCAGCTGCACCCGCTGGTCTGCGCCGCGTACAACGCCGACTTCGACGGCGACCAGATGGCCGTGCACGTCCCGCTGACCCTCGAGGCCCAGCTGGAAGCGCGTGCGCTGATGATGTCCACCAACAACGTGCTGTCGCCGGCCAACGGCGAGCCGATCATCGTGCCGTCGCAGGACGTGGTGCTCGGCCTGTACTACATGACCCGCGAGGCGGTGAACGCCAAGGGCGAAGGCCGCGTGTTCGCCGACCTGCAGGAAGTCGACCGGGTGTTCCGTGCCGGTGCGGTGTCCCTGCACGCCAAGGTCAAGGTACGCATCAACGAGACCGTCAACCAGAAGGACGGCAGCGTCGTCAGGAACACTCGCATCGTCGACACCACCGTCGGTCGCGCCCTGCTGTTCCAGGTGGTCCCGGCCGGCCTGCCGTTCGACGTGGTCAACCAGCCGATGAAGAAGAAGGCGATCTCCAAGCTGATCAACCACGCCTACCGCGTGGTCGGCCTGAAGGACACCGTGATCTTCGCCGACCAGCTGATGTACACCGGTTTCGCCTACTCGACCCTGTCCGGCGTGTCGATCGGCGTCAACGACTTCGTCATCCCGGCAGCCAAGGCGCGGATCATCGACGCCGCCACCGCCGAGGTGAAGGAGATCGAGACCCAGTATGCCTCCGGCCTGGTGACCCAGGGCGAGAAGTACAACAAGGTGATCGACCTCTGGTCCAAGGCCAACGACGAAGTGTCCAAGGCCATGATGGCCAACCTCTCCAAGGAGAAGGTCATCGACCGCGAGGGCAACGAGGTCGACCAGGAGTCCTTCAACTCCATGTACATGATGGCCGACTCCGGTGCGCGGGGCTCCGCTGCGCAGATCCGTCAGCTGGCCGGCATGCGCGGCCTGATGGCCAAGCCGGACGGCTCGATCATCGAGACGCCGATCACCGCGAACTTCCGTGAGGGTCTGAACGTACTGCAGTACTTCATCTCCACCCACGGTGCCCGTAAGGGTCTGGCGGATACCGCGCTGAAGACCGCGAACTCCGGTTACCTGACCCGTCGCCTGGTCGACGTGGCCCAGGACCTGGTGGTCACCGAGATCGACTGCGGCACCGAGCACGGCCTGCTGATGACCCCGCACATCGAGGGCGGCGACATCGTCGAGCCGCTCGGCGAGCGGGTGCTCGGCCGGGTGATCGCCAAGGACGTGTTCAAGCCGGGCACCGAGGACGTCATCGTCCCGGCCGGCACGCTGATCGATGAGCAGTGGGTCGACTTCCTCGAACTGAACAGCGTCGACGAGGTGCTGGTCCGTTCGCCGATCACCTGCGAGACCCGCTACGGCATCTGCTCCAAGTGCTACGGTCGCGACCTGGCGCGCGGCCACCGGGTCAACATCGGCGAGGCGGTCGGCGTGATCGCCGCCCAGTCGATCGGCGAGCCGGGCACCCAGCTGACCATGCGTACCTTCCACATCGGTGGTGCGGCCAGCCGGAGCGCGGCCCAGGACAGCATCCAGGTGAAGAGCGGCGGTACCATCCGCCTGCACAACCTCAAGCACGTCGAGCGCGCCGACGGCGCCCTGGTGGCGGTGTCGCGCTCCGGTGAGCTGGCGGTCGCCGACGACTTCGGTCGCGAGCGCGAGCGCTACAAGCTGCCCTACGGTGCGGTGATCTCGGTCAAGGAAGGCGACAAGGTCGATGCCGGCGCGGTGGTGGCCAAGTGGGATCCGCACACCCACCCGATCATCACCGAGATGGCCGGTACCGTGACCTTCGTCGGCATGGAGGAGGGGATCACCATCCGCCGCCAGACCGACGAGCTGACCGGCCTGACCAACATCGAGGTGATGGACCCCAACGAGCGTCCGGCAGCCGGCCGCGAGATTCGTCCGGCGGTCAAGCTGGTCGACGCCAACGGCAAGGATCTGTTGCTGCCGGGCACCGACGTGCCGGCGCAGTACTTCCTGCCGGCCAAGACCCTGGTCAACCTGACCGACGGCGCCAAGGTGAACGTGGGTGACGTGGTCGCACGTATCCCGCAGGAAACCTCGAAGACTCGCGACATCACCGGTGGTCTGCCGCGCGTCGCCGACCTGTTCGAGGCGCGTCGTCCGAAGGAGCCGTCGATCCTCGCCGAGATCAGCGGCACCATCAGCTTCGGCAAGGAGACCAAGGGCAAGCGTCGCCTGGTGATCACCCCGACCGACGGCAGCGAGCCGTACGAGGAGCTGATTCCGAAGTGGCGTCACCTCAACGTCTTCGAAGGCGAGCAGGTGAACCGCGGCGAAGTGATCTCCGACGGCCCGAGCAACCCGCACGACATCCTGCGTCTGCTGGGCGTCAGCGCGCTGGCCAAGTACATCGTCAACGAGATCCAGGACGTGTACCGCCTGCAGGGCGTGAAGATCAACGACAAGCACATCGAGACCATCCTGCGGCAGATGCTGCGCAAGGTCGAGATCAGCGAGTCGGGCGATTCCAGCTTCATCAAGGGCGACCAGGCCGAGCTGACCCAGGTGCTGGAAGAGAACGAGAAGCTGGCTGCCGAGGACAAGTTCGTCGCCAAGTACGAGCGCGTCCTGCTGGGCATCACCAAGGCCTCGCTGTCCACCGAGTCGTTCATCTCCGCGGCCTCCTTCCAGGAGACCACCCGCGTCCTCACCGAGGCGGCGGTCACCGGCAAGCGCGACTACCTGCGCGGCCTGAAGGAGAACGTGGTGGTCGGTCGCCTGATCCCGGCCGGTACCGGCCTGGCCTACCACAGCGAGCGCAAGCGCAAGCGCGACGCCGAGAAACCGCAGCGCGTCAGCGCCAGCGAGGCGGAAGCCCAGCTGTCGGAAGCGTTGCTCAACTTCGGCGAAAAATGAGTGCCGCCCCCGGACGTCCGGCGTCCGGGGGTGCCTTGACGGGGTGTGTCAAGCTCTTTAGACTCATGCACCCCTTAATCTCGCGGGGCGCTTTGCCTCGCGAAATTTTTGTGTCGCAAGACAATCAGTGGAGCAACTAGATGGCAACTGTCAACCAGCTGGTGCGTAAGCCGCGCAAGCGTCTCGTCGACAAGAGCGACGTGCCTGCGCTGCAGAACTGCCCCCAGCGCCGCGGCGTCTGCACCCGCGTCTACACCACCACCCCGAAGAAGCCGAACTCGGCTCTCCGTAAGGTCTGCCGTGTGCGCCTGACCAACGGCTTCGAGGTCACCTCCTACATCGGCGGTGAAGGCCACAACCTGCAGGAGCACAGCGTCGTGCTGATCCGCGGCGGTCGTGTCAAGGACCTGCCGGGTGTGCGTTACCACACCGTGCGCGGTTCGCTGGATACCTCCGGCGTGAAGGATCGCAAGCAGGGCCGTTCCAAGTACGGCGCCAAGCGTCCGAAGTAATCCATCCGAATTCTTTTTTGTCGAGTCGATAAGAGTAAGGTCGGGAGCATCCCGGGCTAACCTGAAGACCGTTTTGAGGGCTTATCAATGCCAAGACGTCGTGTAGCGGCCAAGCGTGAAATCCTGGCCGATCCGAAGTACGGAAGCCAGATCCTGGCCAAGTTCATGAACCACGTGATGGAGAGCGGCAAGAAGGCCGTTGCCGAGCGTATCGTTTATGGTGCTCTGGATACCGTCAAGCAGCGCAAGAACACCGATCCCCTGGAAATCTTCGAGAAAGCACTCGACGCCATCGCTCCGCTGGTCGAAGTGAAGTCCCGCCGTGTCGGCGGTGCTACCTACCAGGTTCCGGTCGAAGTTCGTCCGTCCCGTCGCAACGCCCTGGCCATGCGCTGGCTGGTGGACTACGCGCGCAAGCGCGGTGAGAAGTCCATGGCCCTGCGCCTGGCCGGCGAGCTGCTGGATGCCGCCGAGGGCAAGGGCGCCGCGGTGAAGAAGCGCGAAGACGTGCACCGTATGGCCGAGGCCAACAAGGCCTTCTCGCACTACCGTTTCTAAGACCTGCGCGTCTAATCTAGCGAGGACCCTACCGTGGCCCGTACTACCCCAATCAACCGCTACCGTAATATCGGTATCTGCGCTCACGTGGACGCTGGCAAGACCACCACCACCGAGCGGATCCTGTTCTACACCGGCCTCAGCCACAAGATGGGTGAAGTGCACGACGGTGCTGCTACCACCGACTGGATGGTGCAGGAGCAGGAGCGCGGCATCACCATCACCTCCGCGGCCGTGACCACCTTCTGGCAGGGCTCGCGTGGCCAGTTCGACAAGTACCGCGTCAACGTGATCGACACCCCCGGTCACGTGGACTTCACCATCGAGGTGGAGCGTTCCCTGCGCGTGCTGGACGGCGCCGTCGTGGTGTTCTGCGGTACCTCCGGCGTCGAGCCGCAGTCCGAGACCGTATGGCGTCAGGCCAACAAGTACGGCGTACCGCGTATCGTCTACGTCAACAAGATGGACCGTGCCGGCGCCAACTTCCTGCGCGTGGTCGGTCAGATCAAGCAGCGTCTGGGCCATACTCCGGTTCCGGTGCAGCTGGCGATCGGCGCCGAGGAGAATTTCCAGGGCCAGATCGACCTGATCAAGATGAAGGCGATCTACTGGAACGAGGACGACAAGGGCACCACCTACCGCGAGGAAGAGATTCCGGCGGAGCTGCTCGAGCTGGCCGAGGAATATCGCTCCAACATGGTCGAGGCCGCTGCCGAAGCCAACGAAGAGCTGATGAACAAGTACCTCGAAGAGGGCGACCTCACCGTCGAGGAGATCAAGGCCGGTCTGCGTCAGCGCACCATTGCCTGCGAGATCGTTCCGGCGGTCTGCGGCTCTTCGTTCAAGAACAAGGGCGTGCCTCTGGTTCTCGATGCCGTGATCGACTTCCTGCCGGCTCCGGACGAGATTCCGGCCATCCAGGGTGTCAACCCGGACAACGAGGAAGTGACCGACGAGCGTCACGCTAGCGACGACCAGCCGTTCGCTGCCCTGGCCTTCAAGATCGCCACCGACCCGTTCGTCGGTACCCTGACCTTCACCCGCGTCTACTCCGGCGTTCTGAGCTCGGGCGACTCCGTGCTGAACTCGGTGAAGGGCAAGAAGGAGCGCGTCGGTCGGATGGTGCAGATGCACGCCAACCAGCGCGACGAGATCAAGGAATGCCGTGCCGGCGACATCGCCGCGCTGATCGGCATGAAGGACGTCACCACCGGTGACACCCTGTGCTCCATCGAGAAGCCGATCATCCTCGAGCGCATGGACTTCCCGGAGCCGGTGATTTCCGTCGCCGTCGAGCCGAAGACCAAGGCCGACCAGGAGAAGATGGGCATCGCCCTCGGCAAGCTGGCCCAGGAAGACCCGTCGTTCCGCGTCAAGACCGACGAGGAGACCGGCCAGACCATCATCTCCGGCATGGGCGAGCTGCACCTCGACATCATCGTCGACCGCATGAAGCGCGAGTTCAATGTCGAGGCCAACATCGGCAAGCCGCAGGTGGCCTACCGCGAGACCATTCGCAATACCTGCGAGATCGAGGGCAAGTTCGTTCGCCAGTCCGGCGGTCGCGGCCAGTTCGGTCACTGCTGGATCCGCTTCGCCCCGGCCGACGAGGGTGTCGAGGGTCTGGAGTTCCACAACGAAGTGGTCGGCGGCGTGGTTCCGAAGGAATACATCCCGGCGATCCAGAAGGGCATCGAGGAGCAGATGCAGAACGGCGTGGTCACCGGCTATCCGCTCATCGGCCTGAAGGCCACCGTGTTCGACGGCTCCTACCATGACGTCGACTCCAACGAGATGGCGTTCAAGATCGCGGCCTCCATGGCGACCAAGCAGCTGGCCCAGAAGGGTGGTGCGGTGCTGCTCGAGCCGATCATGAAGGTCGAGGTTGTGACTCCCGAGGAGTACATGGGCGACGTGATGGGCGACCTGAACCGTCGTCGCGGCCTGATCCAGGGTATGGAAGACAGCGTGTCCGGCAAGGTGATCCGTGCCGAGGTCCCGCTGGGCGAGATGTTCGGTTACGCTACCGACGTTCGCTCGATGTCCCAGGGTCGTGCGAGCTACTCCATGGAGTTCTCGAAGTACTCGGAAGCTCCGGCCAACATCGCCGAAGCAATCGTCAAGAAACAAGGCTGATCCAGTCCTTTAAGCTAAGAGGTTCACTGTCGTGGCTAAAGAGAAATTCGAACGTAACAAACCGCACGTCAACGTCGGCACCATCGGTCACGTCGACCATGGCAAGACCACCCTGACCGCTGCCCTGACCCGCGTCTGCTCCGAGGTCTTCGGCTCCGCTCGCGTCGACTTCGACAAGATCGACTCGGCTCCGGAAGAGAAGGCTCGCGGCATCACCATCAACACCGCCCACGTCGAGTACGACTCCAACGTTCGCCACTACGCGCACGTCGACTGCCCGGGCCACGCCGACTACGTGAAGAACATGATCACCGGTGCCGCCCAGATGGACGGCGCGATCCTGGTCTGCTCGGCTGCCGACGGCCCCATGCCGCAGACCCGCGAGCACATCCTGCTGTCCCGTCAGGTTGGCGTTCCCTACATCGTCGTGTTCCTGAACAAGGCCGACATGGTCGACGACGCCGAGCTGCTGGAACTGGTCGAGATGGAAGTTCGCGACCTGCTGTCCACCTACGACTTCCCGGGCGACGACACTCCGATCATCGTCGGCTCCGCGCTGATGGCCCTGAACGGCGAAGACGAGAACGGCCTGGGCACCACTGCCGTGAAGAAGCTGGTCGAGACCCTCGACAGCTACATCCCGGAGCCGGTGCGTGCCATCGACCAGCCGTTCCTGATGCCGATCGAGGACGTGTTCTCGATCTCCGGTCGCGGTACCGTGGTGACCGGTCGCGTCGAGCGCGGCATCGTCAAGGTCGGCGAGGAAGTGGAAATCGTCGGCATCCGCCCGACCACCAAGACCACCTGCACCGGCGTGGAAATGTTCCGCAAGCTGCTCGACGAGGGTCGTGCCGGCGAGAACATCGGCGCCCTGCTGCGCGGCACCAAGCGCGAGGACGTCGAGCGTGGCCAGGTTCTGGCCAAGCCGGGCACCATCAAGCCGCACACCAAGTTCCAGTCCGAAGTGTACGTGCTGTCCAAGGAAGAAGGCGGTCGCCACACCCCGTTCTTCAAGGGCTACCGTCCGCAGTTCTATTTCCGTACCACCGACGTGACCGGTAACTGCGAGCTGCCGGAAGGCGTCGAGATGGTCATGCCGGGCGACAACGTCCAGATGACCGTCACCCTGATCGCTCCGATCGCCATGGAAGAAGGTCTGCGCTTCGCCATCCGCGAAGGCGGCCGTACCGTCGGCGCCGGCGTGGTTGCCAAGATCATCGAGTAATCGACGATCTCTGAACGAGGGGCCCCCGCCTGGCGCGGGGGCTTTCTCGTTTCTGCTCATTTGTTGACACCCCCGGGGGGCATCCGTACAATTGCGCCTCCTTTTACCGGGCGTATTCCGCCTGGTGGGAATAGCATAGAGTCTGAGGTCAAAATGCAAAACCAACAAATCCGTATTCGGTTGAAGGCTTTTGACCACCGCCTGATCGATCAATCTACCCAGGAAATCGTGGAAACCGCGAAACGTACTGGTGCTCAGGTCCGTGGTCCGATCCCCCTGCCGACCCGCAAGGAGCGGTTTACCGTGCTGATTTCTCCGCACGTCAACAAGGATGCGCGTGATCAGTACGAAATTCGTACTCACAAGCGCGTGCTCGACATCGTTCAGCCGACCGACAAGACCGTCGACGCGCTGATGAAGCTCGACCTTGCTGCTGGCGTCGAAGTGCAGATCAGCCTCGGCTGAAATCCGTAAGGATTTCGGTCGTGTAACGCTCTGAAATGGGCGGCCATAGCGGGTGAAAGCCCCGTACACTCAAGAGGTTCAAGACATGACTATTGGTGTAGTCGGTCGTAAGTGCGGCATGACCCGCATTTTCACCGAAGATGGTGTCTCTATTCCGGTTACGGTCATCGAGGTCGAGCCGAATCGCGTCACCCAGTTCAAGAACGAAGAGAGCGATGGCTATCGCGCCGTGCAGGTTACTGTCGGCGAGCGTCGCGCCTCCCGCGTGACCAAGGCTCAGGCCGGTCACTTTGCCAAGGCCAACGTGGCTGCCGGTCGCACCGTCATGGAATTCCGTCTCGAAGGCGAAGAGTTCCAGGCTGGCGATCAGCTCACCGTTGAGCAGTTCCAGGCGGGCCAGCTGGTCGATGTGACCGGTCAGTCCAAGGGTAAGGGCTACGCCGGTACCATCAAGCGCTGGAACTTCCGTGGTCAGGACAACACCCACGGCAACTCCGTTTCCCACCGTGCTCCGGGTTCCATCGGCCAGTGCCAGACTCCTGGTCGTGTGTTCAAGGGCAAGAAGATGTCCGGTCACCTGGGCGCCGAGCGCGTGACCGTGCAGTCCCTGGAAGTTGTTCGTGTCGATGCCGAGCGCAATCTGCTGCTGGTCAAGGGCGCTGTCCCGGGTGCCACTGGCGGTGACGTGATCGTGCGTCCGGCTGCCAAGGCTTAAGGGGGATTCGAGAGATGCAACTGAATGTGAACGGTGCGCAGGCGATCGAAGTCTCCGAGCGTACCTTTGGTGGCGAGTTCAACGAGACCCTGGTACACCAGGCTGTCGTCGCCTACATGGCTGGCGGTCGTCAGGGCACCCGTGCCCAGCTGACCCGCTCCGAAGTGCGTGGCGGTGGCAAGAAGCCGTGGCGCCAGAAGGGTTCGGGCCGTGCCCGTGCCGGCTCCATCCGCAGCCCCATCTGGCGCTCGGGTGGCGTGACCTTCGCGGCCAAGCCGCAGGATCACTCGCAGAAGCTCAACAAGAAGATGTACCGTGCCGCCCTGCGCTCGATCCTGAGCGAGCTGGTGCGTCAGGAGCGTCTGGTGGTGGTCGAGGACTTCGCCGTCGAGGCGCCGAAGACCAAGGCCCTGGTGAGCAAGCTGGGTGGTCTGGGTCTCTCCGATGTGCTGATCGTCACCGACGCCGTCGACGAGAACCTGTACCTGGCGGCGCGCAACCTGCCGCATGTCGACGTGCGTGACGTGCAGGGTTCCGACCCGGTCAGCCTGATCGCCTACGACAAGGTGCTGGTCACCGTGTCCGCCGTGAAGAAATTCGAGGAGCTGCTGGGATGAACCAGGAACGCGTATTCAAAGTGCTGGTTGGCCCGCACATCTCCGAGAAGGCCACCACCCTTGCCGACGGCAAGAGCCAGTTCGTCTTCAAGGTTGCCACCGACGCAACCAAGCTGGAAATCAAGAAGGCCGTCGAAACCCTGTTCAACGTCAAGGTCGAGCGCGTCAGCACCCTGAACGTCAAGGGCAAGACCAAGCGCACCGTCCGTGGTTTCGGCAAGCGCAACGACTGGAAGAAGGCGTACATCGCTCTCCAGCCGGGCCAGGACCTCGATTTCACCAGCGGCGCCGCCGAGTAAGGTAGGAGTGCATCATGGCAATCGTTAAATGCAAGCCGACTTCCGCTGGCCGCCGTTTCGTGGTCAAGGTGGTCAATGCCGACCTGCACAAGGGCGCTCCGTACGCTCCGCTGGTCGAGAAGAAGAGCAAGACCGGTGGCCGTAACAACAACGGCCGCATCACCACTCGCCACATCGGCGGTGGTCACAAGCAGCACTACCGTCTGGTCGACTTCCGTCGCAACGACAAGGATGGCATCCCCGCCATCGTCGAGCGCGTGGAATACGATCCGAACCGTACTGCCCACATCGCCCTGCTGAAGTACGCAGACGGCGAACGTCGTTACATCATCGCGCCGAAAGGCGTGAGCGCTGGCGACCAGCTGATCTCCGGTGCCCATGCGCCGATCAAGGCTGGCAACTCCCTGCCGCTGCGCAACATTCCGGTCGGTTCCACCGTTCACGGTATCGAACTGAAGCCGGGCAAGGGGGCTCAGATCGCACGTTCCGCCGGCGCTTCCGTGCAGGTGGTCGCTCGTGAAGGTGCCTACGTGACCCTGCGTCTGCGCTCCGGCGAGATGCGCAAGGTCCTGGCCGAGTGCCGCGCGACCCTGGGCGAAGTCTCGAACTCCGAGCACAGCCTGCGTTCGCTGGGCAAAGCCGGCGCCAAGCGCTGGAAAGGTATCCGTCCGACCGTTCGCGGCGCCGCCATGAACCCGGTCGACCACCCGCACGGTGGTGGTGAAGGTCGTACCTCCGGTGGCCGTCATCCGGTTTCGCCGTGGGGCTTCCCGACCAAGGGCGCGAAGACCCGTTCCAACAAGCGCACCGACAACATGATTGTCCGTCGCCGCAAGTAACGTAGAGGGATACGACAGTGCCGCGTTCTCTGAAGAAAGGTCCGTTTATCGATCTTCACCTGATGAAGAAGATCGAAGTGGCGGTGGAAAAGAACGACCGTAAGCCGATCAAGACCTGGTCGCGTCGTTCGATGATCCTGCCGCAGATGGTCGGTCTGACCATCGCCGTGCATAACGGTCGTCAACATGTCCCGGTTCTGGTGAACGAAGACATGGTCGGCCACAAACTGGGCGAGTTCGCCGCTACCCGCACCTATCGCGGGCACGTGGCCGACAAGAAAGCCAAGCGTTAAGGGGTAAGGAAATGGAAGTAGCCGCTAAGCTGTCGGGCGCTCGCATCTCCGCCCAGAAAGCCCGCTTGGTCGCCGACCAGATCCGCGGGAAGAAGGTGGGTGAAGCGCTGAATCTGCTGGCCTTCAGCAGCAAGAAAGCCGCCGCCATCATCAAGAAGGTGCTGGAGTCGGCCGTGGCCAACGCCGAGCACAACGAAGGCGCCGACGTGGACGACCTGAAGGTCTCCACCGTTTTCGTCAACGAAGGGCGTTCGCTGAAGCGCATCATGCCGCGCGCCAAGGGCCGTGCTGATCGCATCGTCAAGCGGTCTTGCCATATCACTGTCAAGGTTGCGGACAAGTAACGGAGTCGATCAGATGGGTCAGAAAGTACATCCCACTGGCATTCGCCTGGGCATCGTCAAGGAGCACACCTCGGTCTGGTACGCCGACAAGCGTACCTACGCCGACTATCTGTTCACCGACCTCAAGGTTCGTGAATACCTCCAGGACAAACTAAAAAGCGCGTCCGTGAGCCGTATCGACATCGCTCGTCCGGCTCAGACTGCACGCATCACCATCCACACCGCTCGTCCCGGCATCGTGATCGGCAAGAAGGGTGAGGATGTCGAGAAGCTGCGTCAGGACCTGACCAAGCAGATGGGTGTGCCGGTGCACATCAACATCGAAGAGATCCGCAAGCCGGAGCTCGACGCCATGCTGGTTGCACAGAGCGTGGCTCAGCAGCTGGAGCGTCGCGTAATGTTCCGTCGCGCCATGAAGCGCGCGGTACAGAACGCCATGCGCATTGGTGCCAAGGGCATCAAGATCCAGGTGAGTGGTCGTCTGGGCGGTGCGGAAATCGCCCGTACCGAGTGGTACCGCGAGGGTCGTGTGCCGCTGCACACCCTGCGTGCCGACATCGACTACAACACCTACGAAGCGCACACCACCTACGGTGTGATCGGTGTGAAGGTTTGGATCTTCAAGGGCGAGGTCATCGGTGGCCAGCACGAAGAGCTCAAGCCGGCCGCACCTGCGCCTCGCAAGAAAGCTGCTAAGTAAGAGGAGTACGCAACATGCTGCAACCCAAGCGTACAAAGTTCCGCAAGCAGATGACCGGCCACAACCGTGGTCTGGCTCAGCGCGGTAGCAAGGTCAGCTTCGGCGAGTTCGCGCTGAAGTCCGTCAGCCGTGGTCGTCTCACCGCACGTCAGATTGAGGCCGCTCGTCGCGCCCTGACCCGTCACGTCAAGCGTGGCGGCAAGATCTGGATCCGCGTGTTCCCCGACAAGCCGGTTACCAAGAAGCCCCTGGAAGTTCGTATGGGTAAAGGTAAGGGTGGCGTCGAGTACTGGGTAGCCCTGATCCAGCCGGGCAAGGTCCTGTACGAGATCGAGGGTGTATCCGAACAGCTGGCTCGCGAGGCTTTCGCTCTGGCCGCTGCCAAGCTGCCGCTCGAGACCACCTTTGTTAAGCGGACGGTGATGTGATGAAAGCGAACGAACTTCGTGAAAAATCCGTTGAGCAGCTGAACGAGCAACTGCTCGGCCTGCTGCGCGACCAGTTCAATCTGCGCATGCAGAAGGCAACTGGCCAGTTGGGGCAGTCTCACCTGCTCTCGCAAGTGAAGCGCGACATCGCTCGCGTGAAAACTGTGCTCAACCAGCAAGCAGGTAAGTGATCATGGCTGAAGCTCAGAAGACCGTCCGTACGCTGACCGGCAAAGTCGTCAGCGACAAAATGGACAAGACCATCACCGTCCTGATCGAGCGCCGCGTGAAGCACCCGATCTACGGTAAATACGTGAAGCGTTCGACCAAGCTGCACGCCCACGACGAGACCAACCAGTGCCGCATCGGTGACCTGGTCACCATTCGCGAGACTCGTCCGCTGGCCAAGACCAAGGCCTGGACCCTGGTCGAAGTCGTCGAACGTGCCGTGGAAGTCTAAGGACTAAGGGTCGGAGAAAGATATGATTCAGACTCAATCCATGCTCGACGTCGCCGACAACAGCGGCGCTCGTCGCGTGATGTGCATCAAGGTCCTGGGTGGTTCGCACCGTCGCTACGCCGGCATCGGCGACATCATCAAGGTGACCGTGAAGGAAGCGATTCCGCGCGGCAAGGTCAAGAAAGGCCAGGTGATGAGCGCGGTCGTGGTCCGCACCCGTCATGGCGTGCGTCGTCCGGATGGCTCGATCATCCGTTTCGACGGCAACGCCGCCGTCCTGCTGAACAACAAGCAGGAGCCCATCGGCACCCGTATCTTTGGCCCGGTGACTCGTGAACTCCGTACCGAGAAGTTCATGAAGATCGTCTCCCTGGCCCCCGAAGTGCTCTAAGGAGTAGCCGTCATGCAAAAGATTCGTCGTGACGACGAAGTCATCGTCATCGCCGGCAAGGACAAGGGCAAGCGTGGCAAGGTGCTGAAGGTGCTGGCCGACGACCGTCTGGTCGTGGGCGGTGTGAACCTGATCAAGCGCCATACCAAGCCGAACCCGATGCTGGGCGTCCAAGGCGGTATCGTCGAGAAAGAAGCGCCGCTGCACGTTTCCAACGTTGCGATCTTCAACGCCGAAACCAACAAGGCTGACCGCGTTGGCTTCAAGGTCGAAGACGGCAAGAAAATTCGTGTCTTCAAGTCCACCCAGAAGCCGGTTGGCGCTTGAGAATCGCAGGTAAAACACCATGGCACGATTGAAAGAGATTTACCGGAACGAAATCGCTCCCAAGCTGAAGGAAGACCTGAAGCTGGCGAACGTGATGGAGATTCCGCGCATCACCAAGATCACCCTGAACATGGGTCTGGGCGAAGCGATCGGCGACAAGAAGGTCATCGAGAACGCCCTGGGCGACATGGAAAAGATCGCCGGCCAGAAGCCGGTGGTCACCTACGCCCGCAAGTCCATCGCCGGCTTCAAGGTCCGCGAGGGCTGGCCGATCGGTATCAAGGTGACCCTGCGTGGCGATCGCATGTACGAGTTCCTGGATCGCCTGCTCACCATCTCCCTGCCGCGCGTACGTGACTTCCGCGGCCTGAATGCCAAGTCCTTCGACGGTCGCGGCAACTACAGCATGGGCGTGAAAGAGCAGATCATCTTCCCGGAAATCGATTACGACAAGATCGATGCGCTGCGTGGTATGGACATCACCCTGACCACCACCGCCCGTAACGATGACGAAGGCCGCGCCCTGCTGCGCGCCTTCAAATTCCCGTTCCGCAACTGACTGGAGTAGGAACATGGCCAAAATGAGCATGAAGAACCGTGAGCTGAAGCGTCAGCAAACGGTCGCTAAGTACGCCAAGAAGCGTGCCGAGCTGAAAGCCGTCATTGCCAGCCCGAACTCCACTCCGGAGCAGCGCTGGGAAGCCCTGGTGGCCCTGCAGAAGCAGCCGCGCAACGCCTCGGCGTGCCGTCTGCGCAACCGCTGCCGCATCACCGGCCGTCCGCACGGCTTCTACCGCAAGTTCGGCCTGAGCCGTATCAAGCTGCGTGAAGCTGCCATGCGTGGCGACGTGCCGGGTCTGGTCAAGGCCAGCTGGTAAGCCGAGGCGCCCGGGCCAGCCCGGGTGTCCGGTCAAGCGAATCAAGCCCCGCATGGGGCTTGATTCGTTTTTGATCAATCTCTAGAATGTCTGGCTCGCCTGAGTCCGGCATTCGTGCCCGTCGCGGGCAATCATGGCCGCAAGGCTTTTTTTTGTTTCAGGAGCATCAAGCCCATGAGTATGCAGGACCCGTTAGCGGACATGCTAACTCGTATCCGTAATGCCCAGATGGCTGAGAAGACTGTGGTGACCATGCCGTCTTCCAAGCTGAAGGCAGCTGTCGCCAAGGTTCTGAAGGACGAAGGCTACATCGCGGATTTCCAGGTCAGCGGCGACGTCAAGCAGCAGCTGTCCATCGAACTGAAGTACTTCGAAGGCAAGCCGGTCATCGAAGAACTCAAGCGCGTGAGCCGTCCCGGTCTGCGTCAGTACAAAGGTGTCGAGCAGCTGCCGAAGGTGCGTGGCGGTCTCGGCGTTTCCATCGTCTCCACCAACAAAGGTGTGATGACGGATCGCGCTGCTCGCGCTGCCGGTGTCGGCGGCGAAGTACTGTGCACCGTGTTCTAAGGGGGAAACAGCATGTCTCGCGTTGCTAAGAACCCCGTCAAGCTGCCCGCTGGCGTCGAAGTCAAGCTGGCCGGTCAGCAGCTTTCGGTGAAGGGCGCCAAGGGCGCTCTGGAACTGAAGGTGCATCCTTCGGTGGAAGTGATTCAGGAAGAAGGTGAGCTGCGTTTCGCCGCCCGTAACGGCGACCAGCAGACCCGTGCCATGGCCGGTACTACCCGCGCCCTGGTGAACAACATGGTGGTGGGTGTCAGTCAGGGCTTCGAGCGCAAGCTGCAGCTGGTTGGCGTCGGCTACCGCGCCCAGGCCAAAGGCAATGTGCTGTCGCTGGCCCTCGGCTTCTCCCACCCGGTCGAGTACCAACTGCCGGAAGGCGTTACCGCCGAAACCCCGAGCCAGACCGATATCCTGATCAAGGGCATCGACAAGCAGGTGGTCGGCCAGGTGGCTGCCGAAATCCGCGACTTCCGTCGTCCCGAGCCTTACAAGGGCAAGGGCGTTCGTTACGCGGATGAAGTGGTCCGTCGTAAAGAAGCCAAGAAGAAGTAAGGGCATAGCAAATGAGCGACAAGAAAGTTATCCGTCTGCGTCGCGCTCGCCAGGCACGCCTGAAGATGCGCGAGCTGGAGGCTGTACGCCTTTGCGTGTACCGCTCTTCCCAGCACATGTACGCCCAGGTCATCTCGGCCGACGGCGGCAAGGTCCTGGCCAGCGCTTCGACGCTGGACAAGGAGCTGCGTGGCGCCGCCACCGGCAACGTCGAGGCAGCCAAGAAGGTTGGCCTGCTGGTGGCCGAGCGTGCGAAAGCCGCTGGCGTCACCAAGGTCGCATTCGACCGTTCTGGCTTCAAGTACCACGGTCGTGTGAAGGCACTGGCCGACGCTGCTCGTGAAGGCGGGCTGGAGTTCTAAGACATGGCGAACAACGAGCAGAAGCGCGACGAAGGCTACATCGAGAAGCTGGTCCAGGTTAATCGCGTTGCCAAGACCGTCAAGGGCGGCCGCATCTTCACCTTCACCGCGCTGACCGTGGTCGGCGACGGCAAGGGTCGCGTCGGTTTCGGTCGCGGCAAGTCCCGCGAAGTGCCGGCAGCTATCCAGAAGGCCATGGAAGCGGCGCGCCGCAACATGATCCAGGTCGATCTGAACGGCAGCACCCTGCAGTACCCGATCAAGTCCGCCCATGGCGCCTCCAAGGTGTACATGCAGCCGGCTTCGGAAGGTACCGGTGTCATCGCCGGCGGCGCCATGCGTGCCGTTCTGGAGGTGGCGGGTGTGCACAACGTTCTGGCCAAGTGCTACGGTTCCACCAACCCGGTGAACGTGGTCTATGCCACCTTCAAGGGGCTGAAGAACATGCAGTCCCCGGACGCCGTGGCGGCCAAGCGTGGCAAGAGCGTCGAGGAGATTCTCTGATCATGTCGAATGCCAAGATCAAGGTCACGCTGATCAAGAGCGTGAACGGCCGTCTGGCCAACCACAAGGCGTGCGTCAAGGGCCTCGGCCTGCGTCGCATCAACCACACCGTAGAAGTCCTGGACACCCCGGAAAACCGCGGGATGATCAACAAGGCCTACTACCTGCTGCGTGTGGAGGGTTAATCCATGACCATGCAACTGAACGACCTGCGCTCGGCTCCGGGCGCCCGTCGCGAGAAGCATCGTCCGGGTCGCGGCATCGGCAGCGGCCTGGGCAAGACCGGTGGTCGCGGCCACAAGGGCCAGACTTCCCGTTCCGGCGGCAAGATCGCTCCGGGCTTCGAGGGTGGTCAGCAGCCGCTGCACCGTCGTCTGCCGAAGTTCGGCTTCACCTCGCTGAAGGCCATGGATCGTGCGGAAGTGCGCACCTCCGAACTGGCCAAGGTCGAGGGTGATGTCGTCACCCTGCAGGCGCTGAAGGATGCCAACGTGATCAACCAGAACGTGCAGCGTGTGAAAGTCATGCTGTCCGGCGAGGTTGCTCGTGCGGTCACCCTGAAAGGCATCGCGGTCACCAAGGGTGCTCGCGCGGCCATCGAAGCAGCTGGCGGCAAAATCGAGGACTAAATGGCTAAGCAAGGTGCTCTCTCCGCGCTCAGCAATGGCGGGCTGTCCGAGCTCTGGGCTCGTTTGCGTTTCCTGTTCATGGCGATCATCGTCTATCGGATCGGCGCGCACATCCCGGTGCCCGGCATCAATCCCGACCGGCTGGCCGAGCTGTTCCGGCAGAACGAGGGGACCATTCTTAGCCTGTTCAACATGTTTTCTGGCGGCGCGCTGGAGCGCATGAGCATCTTTGCGCTGGGGATCATGCCGTACATCTCGGCGTCGATCATCATGCAGCTCATGACCGCGGTCAGCCCGCAGCTGGAGCAGTTGAAGAAGGAAGGTGAGGCTGGTCGACGCAAGATCAGCCAGTACACCCGCTACGGCACTGTTGCCCTGGCGCTGGTCCAGGCCATCGGCATGTCCGTTGGTCTGGCCAGTCAGGGTGTGGCCTTCAGCACCGATTTCGGCTTCCATTTCGTGGCCGTCACCACCTTCGTGGCGGGGGCGATGTTCATGATGTGGCTGGGCGAGCAGATCACCGAGCGCGGTATCGGCAACGGCATCTCGATGCTGATCTTCGCCGGTATCGTCGCCGGCCTGCCGTCGGCGATCGGGCAGTCCTTCGAGTCTGCTCGCCAGGGCGATATCAACATCTTCGCCTTGATCGCCATCGGTCTGCTGGCTGTCGCGATCATCGGTTTCGTGGTGTTCATCGAGCGTGGCCAGCGCCGCATCGCGGTGCACTACGCCAAGCGTCAGCAGGGCCGCAAGGTCTTCGCGGCGCAGACCAGCCACCTGCCGCTGAAGGTGAACATGGCCGGGGTGATTCCGGCGATCTTCGCCAGCAGCATCCTGCTGTTCCCGGCCTCCCTGGGCGCCTGGTTCGGCCAGGGCGAAGGCATGGGCTGGATGCAGGACGTCGCCCAGGCGATCGCTCCCGGCCAGCCGTTGAACATTCTGCTGTTTAGTGCAGGGATCATCTTCTTCTGCTTCTTCTACACGGCGCTGATGTTCAACCCGAAGGACGTGGCGGAAAACCTGAAGAAGTCCGGTGCCTTCATTCCGGGTATCCGTCCCGGCGAGCAGTCGGCGCGCTACATCGATGGCGTTCTGACCCGCTTGACCATGTTCGGTGCTCTGTACATGACGGCCGTGTGCCTGCTTCCCCAGTTCCTGGTGGTGGCGGCCAACGTGCCGTTCTACCTTGGCGGGACCTCGTTGCTGATCGTCGTGGTCGTTGTGATGGACTTCATGTCCCAAGTACAATCGCACCTCGTTTCGCACCAGTACGATTCCCTGATGAAGAAAGCCAACCTGAAGGGCTACGGCGGCGGCATGCTGCGCTGACCGTCCCGTAAGGTTCGAGGAGTTACTGATGAAAGTTCGTGCATCGGTCAAGAAGCTGTGCCGCAACTGCAAGATCGTTCGCCGTGAAGGCGTCGTGCGCGTGATCTGCAGCGCGGAGCCGCGCCACAAGCAGCGCCAAGGCTGAGTGTGATCCGCGAACCAGCCCGGCAGCTAGTGTGCTGCCGGGTTGATTATTTGTTACTACAGCGTTAATATCCTCGCCCTTTTCTTGGCTTCCGGGGCGCGGATAGCTGTCACTTGGAGTTTTTCTGAATGGCCCGTATTGCAGGCGTCAACATTCCGGATAACAAACACACTGTTATCTCGCTGACCTATATCTACGGTATCGGTCGCACCACCGCGCAGAACATCTGCGCCGCCACCGGCGTCAACCCGGCGGCGAAAATCAAGGATCTGTCCGACGAGCAGATCGAGCAGCTGCGTGGCGAAGTGGCCAAGTTCACCACCGAAGGTGACCTGCGCCGCGAAATCAACATGAACATCAAGCGCCTGATGGACCTCGGCTGCTACCGCGGCCTGCGTCACCGTCGCGGCCTGCCGGTTCATGGCCAGCGCACCAAGACCAACGCCCGCACCCGCAAGGGTCCGCGCAAGCCGATCCGCAAGTAATCGCATCCGCGAATCGACAGGAATATAGTCATGGCAAAACCTGCTGCTCGTCCTCGCAAGAAAGTCAAAAAGACGGTGGTTGATGGCATCGCCCACATCCACGCGTCCTTCAACAACACCATCGTGACCATCACCGACCGTCAGGGCAACGCGCTGTCCTGGGCGACCTCGGGTGGTTCCGGTTTCCGCGGCTCGCGCAAGAGCACTCCGTTCGCTGCCCAGGTGGCGGCCGAGCGTGCCGGTCAGGCCGCTCTGGAGTACGGCCTGAAGAACCTCGACGTCAACGTCAAGGGTCCGGGCCCGGGTCGTGAGTCCGCCGTGCGTGCCCTGAACGCCTGCGGTTACAAGATTGCCAGCATCACCGACGTGACGCCGATCCCGCACAACGGGTGCCGTCCGCCGAAGAAGCGTCGCGTGTAATAGGAGACAGTGAAGAATGGCTCGTTACATTGGTCCGAAATGCAAACTGTCCCGTCGCGAAGGCACTGACCTGTTCCTGAAGAGCGGCGCTCGCGCTCTGGAATCCAAGTGCAACATCGAATCCGCTCCGGGGATCCATGGCCAGCGCCGTGGTCGCCTGTCCGAGTACGGCAGCCAGCTGCGCGAGAAGCAGAAGGTCCGCCGCATCTACGGCGTGCTGGAGCGTCAGTTCAGCGGCTACTACAAGGAAGCCACCCGTCGCAAGGGCTCCACCGGCGAGAACCTGCTGCAGCTGCTCGAGTGCCGTCTGGACAACGTCGTCTACCGCATGGGCTTCGGTGCCACCCGCGCCGAGTCCCGCCAGCTGGTTTCGCACAAGGCCATCACCGTCAACGGTCAGACCGTCAACATCCCGTCTTACCAGGTCAAGGCCGGTGACGTCGTCGCCGTCCGCGAGAAGGCCAAGAACCAGCTGCGCATCGCCCAGGCTCTCGAGCTGTGTGCCCAGCGCGGCCGCGTCGAGTGGGTGGAAGTTGATGCCGAGAAGAAGTCCGGCGTGTTCAAGAGCGTGCCGGCTCGCAGCGACCTGTCCGCTGACATCAACGAAAACCTGATTGTCGAGCTCTACTCCAAGTAAGAGCTAGAAAATAGGTGCATCCATGCAGAGTTCGGTAAATGAGTTTCTGACCCCCCGTCACATCGACGTGCAGGTGGTCAGCCCGACCCGCGCCAAGATCACGCTCGAGCCTCTCGAGCGCGGTTTTGGTCACACACTGGGCAACGCGCTGCGTCGCATCCTGTTGTCCTCCATGCCTGGCTGCGCAGTGGTTGAGGCTGAAATCGATGGCGTACTCCATGAGTACAGCGCCATCGAGGGTGTGCAGGAAGACGTCATCGAGATCCTGCTCAACCTGAAAGGCCTGGCCATCAAGCTGCACGGTCGTGATGAAGTGACGCTGACCCTGTCCAAGAAGGGTCCGGGCGTGGTCACCGCTGCCGACATTCAGCTGGATCACGATGTCGAGATCGTGAACGGTGACCACGTGATCGCCAATCTGGCGGACAACGGTGCCCTGAACATGCGTCTGAAGGTGGCGCGCGGCCGTGGCTACGAGCCGGCCGACGCCCGCCAGAGCGACGAGGACGAGAGCCGTTCGATCGGCCGCCTCCAGCTCGACGCCTCGTTCAGCCCGGTCCGTCGCCTGGCCTACGTGGTGGAAAGCGCCCGTGTCGAGCAGCGTACCAACCTGGACAAGCTGGTCCTCGACCTGGAAACCAACGGCACCCTCGATCCCGAAGAGGCCATCCGTCGTGCCGCGACCATCCTGCAGCAGCAGCTGGCCGCGTTCGTCGACCTCAAGGGTGACAGCGCTCCGGTGGTGGAAGAGCAGGAAGACGAGATCGATCCGATCCTGCTGCGCCCCGTCGACGATCTGGAACTGACCGTGCGTTCGGCCAACTGCCTGAAGGCCGAGAACATCTACTACATCGGTGACCTGATCCAGCGCACCGAAGTGGAGCTGCTCAAGACGCCGAACCTGGGCAAGAAGTCCCTGACCGAGATCAAGGACGTTCTGGCTTCCCGCGGTCTTTCCCTCGGCATGCGCCTCGACAACTGGCCGCCGGCAAGTCTGAAAAAGGATGACAAGGCGACTGCCTGATCGTCCCTGATAACCGAACTCTAGGTTTGGTAAGGAATTTCAATCATGCGTCATCGTAAAAGTGGCCGTCACCTGAGCCGCACCAGCGCCCACCGCAAAGCCATGTTCCAGAACATGGCGGTGTCGCTGTTCGAACACGAGCTGATCAAGACCACCCTGCCCAAGGCGAAGGAGCTGCGTCGCGTTGCCGAGCCGCTGATCACCCTGGCCAAGGAAGACAGCGTCGCCAACCGTCGTCTGGCTTTCGACCGCACCCGTTCCAAGGCGGCTGTCGGCAAGCTGTTCAACGAGCTGGGCAAGCGCTACGCCAACCGTCCGGGCGGCTACCTGCGCATCCTCAAGTGCGGTTTCCGCGCTGGCGACAACGCCCCCATGGCGTATGTCGAGCTGGTCGACCGTCCGATCGGCGGCGCTGTGGAAGCAGCTGCCGAGTAAGACCGGAAGCGTTGCAAGAAACCGGGCCCCGTGCCCGGTTTTTTGTTGCCTGCATTTCCGTGCGGGTCCGAACCAAGGGGGGGCGGCTTGCGCAAACGCCAAGGCCGCTGCAAACCCGGCCTTGGCTTGCCCGGCGAGCGCTCCGTGGAGAGCTTACGCCCGTTCGCGCTCCAGCAACGGGGCGAGAAAGCGCCCGGTGTGCGACTGCGGCATGGCGGCGACCTGCTCCGGGGTGCCCGTGGCGATGATCTGCCCGCCGCGCGAGCCGCCCTCGGGGCCGAGGTCGACCAGCCAGTCGGCGGTCTTGATCACGTCGAGGTTGTGCTCGATCACCACCACGGTGTTGCCGTGGTCGCGCAGACGGTGCAGCACGTCGAGCAACTGCTGGATGTCGGCGAAATGCAGGCCGGTGGTCGGCTCGTCGAGGATGTACAGGGTCTTGCCGGTGTCGCGCTTGGACAGTTCGCGGGCCAGCTTGACGCGCTGCGCCTCGCCGCCGGACAGGGTGGTGGCGCTCTGCCCGAGCCTGATGTAGGAAAGCCCCACGTCGATCAGCGTCTGCAGCTTGCGCGCCACCGCCGGCACCGCGTCGAAGAACTCGCGGGCCTCCTCGATGGTCATCTCCAGCACCTCGTGGATACTCCGCCCCTTGTACTTCACCTCGAGGGTCTCGCGGTTGTAGCGCTTGCCCTTGCAGACGTCGCAGGGCACGTAGATGTCCGGCAGGAAGTGCATCTCGACCTTGATCACGCCGTCGCCTTGGCAGGCCTCGCAGCGCCCGCCCTTGACGTTGAAGGAGAAGCGCCCGGGGTTGTAGCCGCGCGTGCGCGCCTCGGGCACGCCGGCGAACAGTTCGCGGATCGGGGTGAACAGCCCGGTGTAGGTGGCCGGGTTGGAGCGCGGCGTGCGGCCGATCGGACTCTGGTCGATGTCGACCACCTTGTCGAGCTGCTCCAGTCCGTCGAGGCGTTCGTGCGGCGCCGCCTCCAGCGACTCGGCGCCGTTCAGCGCAGTCGCCGCCAGCGGGTAGAGGGTGTTGTTGATCAGCGTCGACTTGCCCGAACCGGAAACCCCGGTCACGCAGGTGAACAGGCCGAGCGGAATCTCCAGGTCGACGCTCCGCAGGTTGTTGCCGCGTGCGCCCCTGAGCCTGAGCAGCCGGTTGCGGTCGATCGGCGTGCGCTGCTCCGGGTAGCGGATCCGCTCGCGGCCGGACAGGTACTTGCCGGTCAGCGAGTCGGGATGCGCCATCACCTCGGCCGGACTGCCCTCGGCGACGATCCGCCCGCCGTGCACGCCGGCGCCGGGGCCGATGTCGACCACGTGGTCGGCCAGGCGGATGGCGTCCTCGTCGTGCTCGACGACGATCACCGTGTTGCCCAGGTCGCGCAGGTGGGTGAGGGTGGCGAGCAGGCGCTCGTTGTCGCGCTGGTGCAGGCCGATCGACGGTTCGTCGAGGATGTACATGACGCCAACCAGGCCGGCGCCGATCTGGCTGGCCAGGCGGATGCGCTGCGCCTCGCCGCCGGACAGGGTGTCGGCGCTGCGGTCCAGGGTCAGGTAGTCGAGGCCGACGTTGACCAGGAACTGCAGGCGTTCGCGGATCTCCTTGAGGATCTTCGCGGCGATCTCACCGCGCCGGCCGGGCAGGCTGAGTTCGGCGAAGTAGTCGCAGGCCATGCCGACCGGCAGGGCGCTGACCGCCGGCAGGGTGCGCTCGCCGACCCAGACGTGGCGCGCCTCGCGGCGCAGGCGGGTGCCGCGACAGTCCGGGCAGGGCTGGGTGCTGAGCAGTCTGGCCAGCTCCTCGCGCACGCTGTTCGACTCGGTCTCGCGGTAGCGGCGCTCGAGGTTGGGCACTATGCCCTCGAACGGGTGCGAGCGGCGGACGATGTCGCCGCGGTCGTTGAGGTAGCGGAACTCCACCTCTTCGCGGCCGCTGCCATGCAGCAGGACCTTCTGTACCGCCACCGGCAGCGTCTCGAACGGCATCTCCAGGTCGAAGCCGTAGTGTGCGGCCAGCGCGCCGAGCATCTGGAAGTAGTAGACGTTGCGGCGGTCCCAGCCGCGGATCGCGCCCTCGGCCAGGCTCAGCCGACCGTCGACCAGCCGGCGCGGGTCGAAGAACTGCTTGACCCCGAGGCCGTCGCAGCTCGGGCAGGCGCCGGCCGGGTTGTTGAAGGAGAACAGCTTGGGTTCCAGTTCGCCGATCGAGTGGCCGCAGTGTGGGCAGGCGAAGCGCGCCGAGAAGATCAGCTCGGCGCCTTCCTCACCCTCCATGGGCGCCACCAGGGCGATGCCGTCGGCCAGCTTGAGGGCGGTCTCGAAGGATTCGGCCAGGCGCTGCTGCAGGTCGCCGCGTACCTTGAAGCGGTCGACCACCACGTCGATGCTGTGCTTCTTCTGTTTGTCGAGTTTCGGCAGTTCGTCCAGCTCGTGGAGCTTGCCGTCGACCCGTGCGCGGACGAAGCCCTGGGCGCGCAACTCCTCGAACACCGCCAGGTGCTCGCCCTTGCGTTCGCGCACCACCGGGGCGAGCAGCATCAGCTTGCTGCCCTCGGCGAGGGCCAGTACCTGGTCGACCATCTGGCTGACCGTCTGTGCTTCCAGCGGCACGTCGTGTTCCGGGCAGCGCGGGGTGCCGACCCGGGCGTAGAGCAGGCGCAGGTAGTCGTGGATCTCGGTGATGGTGCCGACCGTGGAGCGCGGGTTGTGCGAGGTGGACTTCTGCTCGATGGAGATCGCCGGCGACAGGCCCTCGATGGTGTCGACGTCGGGCTTTTCCATCATCGACAGGAACTGGCGGGCGTAGGCCGACAGCGATTCCACGTAGCGGCGCTGGCCTTCGGCGTACAGGGTGTCGAAGGCCAGCGACGACTTGCCGGAGCCGGACAGGCCGGTGATGACGATCAGCTTGTCGCGCGGCAGGGTGAGGTCGATGTTCTTCAGGTTGTGGGTGCGCGCCCCACGGATCAGGATCTGGTCCACTGCGTTCTCGCATGGCGGGCGGAAAGCCCGGAGTATACGGCGGCCGCCAGGCGGGCGGCAAAGCGCCGCGCCTGTGCCGACGGCGGCGCTGCTGCTAGAATTGCGCCCCCGTTTTTCGAGGTGAAGTCATGCACGATCCGCACTCCGAGCGCATGAGTCCGACCGAGCAGCGCGCGGCTGCCGGCCTGGCCTCGGTGTTCGCCTTCCGCATGCTCGGCATGTTCATGGTGCTGCCGGTGCTGGCGACCTACGGCCAGGACCTGGCCGGCGCCACGCCGCTGCTGATCGGCCTGGCCATCGGCGCGTACGGTCTGACCCAGGCCGTGCTGCAGATCCCCTTCGGCATCCTCTCCGACCGCATCGGCCGTCTGCCGGTGATCTACGTCGGCCTGCTGATCTTCGCCGCCGGCGCGGCGCTGGCGGCGGTCGCCGACTCCATCTGGGGGGTGATCGCCGGACGCGTCCTGCAGGGCGCCGGGGCGATCTCCGCAGCGGTGATGGCGCTGCTCTCCGACCTGACCCGCGAGCAGCACCGCACCAAGGCCATGGCCATGATCGGCATGAGCATCGGCCTGTCGTTCGCTGCCGCCATGGTGATCGGCCCGCTGCTGACCCGCGCCTTCGGCCTGTCCGGGCTGTTCTGGGCGACCGCCGGAATGGCCCTGCTCGGTTTGCTGATCATCGCCGTGCTGGTGCCCAGGGCGCCGCGCAGCCTGCAGCACCGCGAGTCCGGCGTGGCGCGCCAGGTGCTGTGGCCGACCCTGCGCGACGGCCAGCTGCTGCGCCTGGATTTCGGCATTGCGGCCCTGCACGCGATCCTGATGGCCAGCTTCGTCGCCCTGCCGCTGGCGCTGGTCGAGCGGGGCGGTCTGCCCCGCGAGGAGCACTGGTGGGTGTATCTGATCGGTCTGCTGCTCGGCTTCTTCGCGATGATCCCGTTCATCATCTACGGCGAGAGGCGCCGGCAGATGCGCCGGGTGCTGGTCGGCGCGGTCGGCGTGCTGCTGCTCTGCGAGCTGTTCTTCTGGCGCTTCGGCGACGGCCTGAGCGCGCTGGTGGTCGGCACCCTGGTGTTCTTCACCGCCTTCAACCTGCTGGAGGCCTCGCTGCCCTCGCTGATCAGCAAGATGGCTCCGGCCGGCGGCAAGGGCACCGCGATGGGCGTGTACTCGACCAGCCAGTTCCTCGGCGCCGCCCTCGGCGGCCTGCTCGGCGGCTGGCTGTTCGAGCAGGGCGGGGTGGCCGCGGTGTTCCTCGGCTGTGCGTTGCTCGCTGCCCTGTGGCTGGGGTTTGCTGCTACTATGCGCGAACCGCCGTATGTGACCAGTCTGCGCCTGCCGCTGTCCCCCGCGGCCCTGCGCGAGGCCGGGCTGGTCGAGCGTCTGAAGGCAGTTCCCGGCGTGGCCGATGCTGTCGTGGTGGCCGAGGAGGCCGCCCTCTATGTCAAGCTGGATGCCCAACAAGTGGATCGCACGTCCATCGAGCGCCTGGTCAACCCGGCGCCGGCGTGCTGAAGCCTTAGGAGAGATTCATGGCCCGTGGTGTCAACAAAGTAATCCTTATCGGTAACGTCGGCGGCGACCCGGAAACCCGTTACCTGCCCAACGGCAATGCGGTGACCAACATCACCCTGGCCACCAGCGACAGCTGGAAGGACAAGCAGACCGGCCAGCTGCAGGAGCGCACCGAGTGGCACCGCGTGGTGTTCTTCGGCAAGGTCGCCGAGATCGCTGGCGAATACCTGCGCAAGGGCTCCCAGGTCTACGTCGAGGGTCGCCTGCAGACCCGCAAGTGGCAGGACCAGTCCGGCCAGGACCGCTACACCACCGAAATCGTGGTGGACATGGGCGGCCAGATGCAGCTGCTCGGCAGCCGCGGCGGCAACGCCGAGGGTGGCGACTACGCCCAGCGTCCGGCGCGCCCGCCGCGCGAGCCGCAGCAGCAGGCGCCGCGCGAGTCGCGTCCGGCCCCGCAGCAGCCGGCCGCCCAGCCGGCGCCGGACTACGACAGCTTCGACGACGACATCCCGTTCTGAGCCGAGGCGGGCGATCACCATGCGCATGCGCCTGATGCTGCTGGGCGGCGGTAACGCCCTTGGACAGGCGCTGCTGCGCCAGGGGGCCGAGGAGAACGTCGAGTTCCTCGCCCCCGTGCCGCCCCCGCAGGGCTGGGATCCGGCCAGCCTGACCGCGCTGCTCGACGAGCAGCGCCCGGACGCGCTGGTCAACCTGGCCTACTACCACGACTGGTTCCAGGCCGAGCAGGTCGAGGCCGAGCGCCTGTTCGTCCAGGAGCGCGCCATCGACCGCCTGGCCGAACTCTGCCTGCATCACGAGATCGTCCTGCTGCAGCCCTCCAGCTACAAGGTGTTCGACGGCGCGCGCGCCACCGCCTACAGCGAGAAGGACGACGTCCATCCGCTCAGCCTGCGCGGTCAGGCGCTGTGGCGCTTCGAGCAGAGCGTGCGGGCGATCTGTCCGCGGCATGTCCTGCTGCGTTTCGGCTGGCTGCTCGACGAGAGTCCGGGCGGGCGCATGTGCCGTCTGCTCAGGTGGGCGGAGAGCGGTCAACCGCTGTGCCTCGCCGACGACCGGCGCGGCAATCCGACGCCGGTGGACGATGCCGCACGGGTGATCCTCGCCGTGCTCAAGCAGCTCGACTGCAATGCGCCGCTGTGGGGCACCTACCATTACGGCGGCATCGAGGCGACCACCAGCCTGGCCATGGGCCAGGCGACCCTGGCCGAGGCGCGCCGGCATCGTCCGGAGATTCCCCAGGAACTCACCCCGCAGGCCCACGCCGAGCGTCCCGATGCGCCGGAGGAGCCGCAGCATGCGGTGCTCGCCTGCCGGAAGATCCTCAACACTTTCGGCATCAAGCCGCGCGCCTGGCGCGCCGCGCTGCCGGCCGTCGTGGACCGCTACTATCGCCATGTCTGACTCCCCGATCCTGGTCACCGGCGGCGCCGGTTTCATCGGCTCGCACCTGGTCGACGCGCTGCTGGCGCGCGGCAAGCGCGTGCGCGTGCTGGACAACCTGTCCAGCGGCAAGCGTGCCAACCTGCCGCTCGAGCATCCGCGCCTGGCGCTGATCGAGGGTGACGTGGCCGATCTGTCCGGTGTGCGCGCGGCGCTGAGCGGTTGCGCGGCGGTCGTCCACCTGGCCGCGGTGGCCTCGGTGCAGGCCTCGGTGGAGAATCCGCTGGCCACCCACCAGAGCAACTTCGTCGGCACCCTCAACCTCTGCGAGGCGATGCGCGAGCAGGGTGTGCGCCGGGTGCTGTTCGCCTCCAGCGCGGCGGTGTACGGGCAGAACGGCGAGGGCACGGCTATCGACGAGGACACCCCCAAGGCGCCGTTGACGCCCTACGCGGCGGACAAGCTGGCCGGTGAGCACTATCTCGACTTCTACCGTCGCCAGCATGGCCTGGAGCCGGTGGTGTTCCGTTTCTTCAACATCTTCGGCCCGCGCCAGGATCCGTCCTCGCCCTATTCCGGGGTGATCAGCATCTTCGCCGAGCGCGCCCGGGCCGGCCAGCCGATCAGCGTGTTCGGCGACGGCGAGCAGACCCGCGACTTCGTCTACGTCGCCGACCTGGTGGCGCTGCTGGTGCAGGCGCTGGAGGCGCCGCGGGTGGCGGCCGGGGCGGTGAACGTCGGTCTCGGTCGGGCGACCAGCCTCAACCAGCTGCTGGCTGCTCTGGGAGAAGTCCTCGGTGGGTTGCCGCCGGTGAGTCATGCCGAGGCGCGTGCCGGCGACATCCGCCACTCGCGGGCGGACAACCGGCGGTTGCTGGCGCGCTTCGCCTTTCCCGATCCGACGCCGCTGCGCGACGGGCTGGTGCGCCTGCTCGAGCGTTGAGGCGCGCGCCGCCGGCGAAAACGACAAAGGCACCCGAGGGTGCCTTTGTCGTTTCTATCGCCGCTGGGGTGACGGGATCAGAACTTGTAGCCGAGGCCGACCATGTAGACCCACGGATCGATGTCGACGTCGACCTTGGTCTTGCCGACGCCCAGAGCGGTCGGGCCCTTGGCGGTGGCGGTAGTGTCGATGTCGATGTGCCAGACGGCCATGTTCAGCAGGATGTTGTCGGTCAGCATGAAGTCTGCACCGGCCTGCAGGGCCAGGCCCCAGGAGTCCTTCAGCTCCAGGCTGCTGAAGCCGAGACCTTTCATGCCGCCGGTCAGATCTTCGCTGAAGAAGGTGGTGTAGTTCAGGCCTACGCCGACGTAGGGCTGCACGGCGGACTTGCTGTCCAGCGGGAAGTACTGCAGGGACAGGGTCGGCGGCAGGTGCTTGACGTCGGCGAAGTTGCCCAGCCCTTTCACGCTGATGGTGTGCTGGAAGGGGGTGGCGGCCAGCAGTTCGATGCCGATGTTGTTGGTCAGCATGTAGGTGCCGGTCAGGCCCAGCTGGGTATCGCTGTCCAGGGAGGCCTTCAGACCGCTGTTGGCACCGTCGAGCTTGATGTTCGAGCTGTCTTCGCGCGGGTCGACCATGGCGGCACCGGCGCGCACGATGATGTCGCCGGCCTCGTAAGCCTGGGCAAAGGGAGCGGCTACGGCCAGGGCCAGCAGGGAAGCGCTGAGGGTCTTGCGGATCATAGGAGAACTCCATCCAGATGTTCTGTATCGACTGGGGCCTATGCTAGCGGTCGGCCAGCTTGCGCTGCGTTGATCCAGCTCAAGGATGCTCTACAGGAATATCGGTGCGTTGCCTCATTCTTGCGGCAGTTCATACGGGCGGATGCGCTCGGCCTGCAGCTGATAGCCGGCCTCGGCCAGCTCGCTGCTGCTCGGCGCGACGCGCAGCACGCCTTCCAGCCAGAACGGCTGCCAGAGATCGTCGAGGGCCAGTTCCTGCGCGGTGCGCACGTGGACGATCTGGTTGGAGGGCGGCGGCGGCACGTGGATGCAGGCGCCGAAGTAGGGCACCAGCAGGAATTCGCGGACCCGGCCGCTGGCATCGATGTCCAACGGCACCACGTAGCCGGGGAGGCGCACCCGCTGGCCGTCCAGCGCCTCGACCACCGGCGCGGCGGGCGACTGCTGGGCGGCGGCCGGGCCGCTTTCCGCCGCCAGGGCGTCGGCCAGCTGCGACAGGTCGTGGAAGGCGACCGGCGGCGGCGGCGGCGGTGCACCTTCGGGGATCAGCTCTTCCCAGCTCAGGGTGCGCAGCGGCTCGGCCAGCAGCGGGGTGGCCAGCAGGGCCAGGGACAGCAGCAGGGGGCGCAGCATGGCGGGGCTCCGGGGAAGGATCACAGGCGGATGTTCAGGCCGTCGAGCAGCGACTGCCGGTAGGCGCGCCAGGCCGGCAGCAGGCCGAGCAGCAGTGCGGCGCCGAGGCTGGCGGCGAGCAGCAGCCACTCGCGCGGGCTCGGCGCGGCGAGCGGCAGCAGCAGGCCGTGGCGCGCCTGCAGGAAGTCCTGGCCGAGGGCGATGGCCAGGTACAGCAGGGCCAGGCCGAGCAGCAGGCCGGCCAGGGTCAGCGCCAGGGCCTCGGCGAGCAGCAGGGCGGCGATCTGCCAGGGGCGGGCGCCGACCGAGCGGAGGATGGCCATCTCGCGGCGGCGCTCGTTGAGGCTGGCCAGCAGCGCGGTGAGCATGCCGGCCAGGCCGACCAGCACCACGCAGGCCGACACCGCCAGCAGCGCCTGCTCGGCGGTGCCCATCAGGCTCCACAGCTCCTGCAGCGCCACCCCGGGCAGGATGGCCAGCAGCGGCTCGCCGCGGAACTCGTTGATCGCCCGCTGCACGGTGAAAGTGGCGATGCGGCTGTCGAGACCGAGCAGCACGGCGGTGATCGCCTTCGGCGTGAGGTCGAGCCGGCGCGCCTGCTCGGCGTCGATGCGCGCCGCGCCGCGGGCCGGCATGCCGCCCTGCCAGTCGACGTGCAGCGCCTCCATGCCGGCCAGGGAGATGTGCAGGGTGCGGTCCACTGGGGTGCCGGTACGCGCCAGGATGCCGGCCACGCGGAACGGCTTGTCGTCGTGGCGGGTCAGGGCGATCGCGCCGACGCCGTGGGCCAGCACGATCTCGTCGCCGAGTCGGTAGTCGAGGGCGCGTGCCACCTCGGCGCCGAGCACCACCTCGAACAGGTCGGCGAACGGCCGGCCCTCGGCCAGCTGCAGGGTGCGATCCTGACCGTAGCGGTAGTGCGCGAAGTAGTCCGCGGTGGTGCCGAGCACCCGGTAGCCGCGGTGCGAGTCGCCGAGCGACAGCGGGATGCTCCACTTGACCCGCGGCAGCGCGGCGATCTGCTGGTAGCTGTCCCAGCGGATGTTGTTGGTGGCGTTGCCGATGCGGAACACCGAGTAGAGCAGCAGGTTGACCGCCCCGGAGCGGGCGCCGACGATCAGGTCGGTGCCGCTGATGGTGCTGGCGAAGCTGCTGCGGGTTTCCGTGCGCAACCGCTCGACGGCGAGCAGCAGGGCTACCGACAGGGCGATCACCAGCACGCTGAGCAGGGCGGTGGCGCGGCGGTTGGCCAGGCTGGCCAGGGCCAGGCGCAGCAGATGCATGATTCAGGTCTCCCGGTGGCTGGCGCGGTTGAGCTGCTGCAGCGCCAGCTCGCGGTCGAACAGCGGCGCCAGGCTACGGTCGTGGCTGACGAACAGCAGGCTGGCGGCGGCGGCGCGGCACTCGGCGAACAGCAGCTCGAGGAAGGCGGCGCGGGCGTCGGCGTCCAGCGCCGAGGTCGGTTCGTCGGCGATCACCAGCTCCGGCTGGCCGATCAGCGCGCGAGCGGCGGCGACCCGCTGCTGCTGGCCGATCGACAGCTGGTCGGCGCGCCGGCCGTGCAGTTCCGCGCCGAGGCCGAGGTGTTCGAGCAGGCCGGCGACGGCGGCGGCGACGCTGCCGTGGCGCTGGTGCGCCCGTGCGGCGCGGCGGGCGGAGAAGCGGCAGGGCAGGGCGACGTTGTCGCGCACCGAAAGGAAGGGCAGCAGGTTGAACTGCTGGAAGATGTAGCCGCTGTGGTCGACCCGGATGCGGTCGCGGGCGCCGGCGGACAGGCGCGCCAGATCTTCGCCGAGCAGGCGCACGCGGCCGCGTTGCGGCAGCTGCACGCCGCCGAGCAGGCCGAGCAGGGTGGTCTTGCCGCTGCCGCTGGGACCGTGCAGGAACAGCCGTTCGCCGGCCTCCAGGCGGAACGCCGGGATGTCCAGCAGCTCGCGCTGGCCGGGCCAGGCGAAACCGAGTTCGGCGATGTCGATCGGGGCAGGGGTCATGGGCCGCGGTTGCTCTCAGGCGAGGCGTACTGCTTGGCGGCGCCGCCCGTCGCGGTCAAGCGGCGGGCGCTCACAGCGGCAGCCGGCTGGCGCCGGCGCTCAGCTCGCCGCCCTGCTGGCCGCGCGGCCCGATCAGTTGGACCTGCAGGCGGAGGGTGGCGGGGAATCGGGCGAACAGCGGGCCCAGCTCGAGGGCGTCGAGGGCTCCGGGCGTGCTGCAGTCGAAGCGGTAGCGGGCCTGGACGTCGCTGTGCGCGCCGGCATGCTCGTGCTCGTGCTCGTGCTCGTGCTCGTGCTCGTGCTCGTGCTTCTTCGCATGGGCGTGGGCGGCTGCCGGGGCGGCGAACAGCGGGCTGTCCAGCTGCTGGCCGGCGAGGCGGCAGCCGGCGGCAGCCGGCAGAACGAACAGCGCCTGCGGCCGGTCCAGCTGCTCGCGCAGGCGGGCGACCTGCCGGCGCTCCTCGGCGCTGCGCGGGGCGTGTTCGAAGCCGAGCAGGTTGGCCGCCGGACTGCGCAGCTTGAGCTCGAGGACGCCGCCCTCCAGCGCCACGTCCAGTTCGCCGACACCGTGCTCGTGACGGCCCAGGCTGGCGTGGCCGTGGGAGTGCTCGTGCTCGGCGGCGAGCGCCAGCGGCGACAGGACGACGGGCAGGGCAAGCAGCAGTGCGCGCATGGAAGGACTTCCTCTCGGCGATCGAATGATGGTTACGTTATAACAAGTTTGAGGGGCGGGGCCAGTGCCGCTTGGCGAGTCCTGCGCCGCGTGGGAGCATGCGGCCATTGCCGGGAGGGAGGCGGACGATGCGAATTCACGGGCGGATCGGCGAATGGCCGGTAGACCTGACGGTGGAGCTGGACGCGGCGGAGTGGGAGCAACTGCGCGGGGTGCTGCCCGCGGCGGCTGTGGAGCCCCGGACCGCTACGTCGGCGGCAGCGCCTGCAGCGGCGCCCGCCACCGCCGGCGACCGGCTGTGGGGGCTGGCCCAGGAGCTGCTGCGCCGCGCCGGCAGCATGGACGGCCCGCCGCTGCTCGCCGAGCTGAGCGCCCTGGCCGGCGGTCAGGAGGCCGGCAAGCGCCTGCTGGTGCGCCTGCGCCACTGCCCGCAGGTGACGGTCGAAGCCGCTGGCGATGCGCCGGTCTATCGCTGGGTCGGCGCGGCAGACGATCAGTAGAGCGCCTGGTACAGCTTGCGGCGGTAGGCGATCACCAGCGGGTGCTCGTTGCCGAGCAGGTCGAACACCTGCACCAGGGTCTTGCGCGGCAGGTCGTCGCCGTAGCTGCGGTTGCGCATGAACAGGCGCAGCAGGCCGTCCAGGGCGGTTTCGTACTGCTGGCGGGCGAGCTGGTGGATGGCCAGCTGGAAGGCCGCCTCGTCGTCGCCGGCGTCCTGGGCCAGACGGCTCTTCAGCTCGGCGGCCTCGGGCAGGCTGACGACCTGGCGCAGGAAGGTCAGCTGGGCGCGGGCGCCGGCCAGCTCCTGCCTGTGTTCGTCGCCCTTGACCGCATCCAGCACCGCCTGCGCCTCGCCCAGCGCGCCGCGCTCGGCCAGGCAGCGCGCGTAGAGGATCAGCGCTGCGGCATTCTGGTTGTCCTCGCCGAGCAACTGCTGCAGCAGGCCTTCGGCGGCGGCGACCTGGCCGGCGGCGTACTGGGCGCGGGCGTCGTCCAGCAGGTCGGCCTGTGGCGCGGCCGGCTCCTGCACGTGCGGCTGGAGCATGGCGCGGATCGCCGACTCCGGCTGCGCGCCGGCGAAGCCGTCGACCGGCTGGCCGTCCTTGAACAGCACCACGGTGGGCAGGCTGCGGATGCCGAAGCGCATGACGATGTCCTGCTCGACGTCGCAGTTGACCTTGGCCAGCAGCAGCTCGCCCTGGTAGTCCTCGGCGATCTTCGCCAGCAGCGGCATCAGCGCCTTGCACGGCGCGCACCATTCGGCCCAGAAGTCCACCAGCACCGGCTTGTGGAAGGAGTTTTCGATCACCAGCTGCTCGAAGCCGGCGGTGGTGACGTCGAAGATGTACGGGGTTGCGCTCATCGTGACTCTCGGAGAGGGGCCTGGCGGGCAGGCGCGGGAAAAGTGGCGTGCATGGTAAGTGGGGGCGCGCGCGACGGGAAGCAAGGGGCGCGCCCGGCGCGGGCTCAACGCGGCGCCGGTGTCTCCTGGCGAAAGCGCGGCAGGCGCAGCCCCGGCACCAGCGGCCAGTTGCCCAGCCCGAGGTAGCGCATACCGCGGGGGCCGGGTTCCGAGGCGTAGAGGACGAAGCGCTCGACCGGCCAGACGAAGTCGGGGTGTGCCTCGCGCGGACGCGCGCCGGCATGCCGCACCAGGGTCAGGTGGGCGCGCAGCGGCCGGCTGTCGAGGGGGAGGCCGACGGCCAGCAGGCGCTGCTGCAGTTCGCCGGCCAGCGCCGCCAGCTCGTCGGGTATCCGGCTCGGCTCCAGCCACAGCAGGCCCTGGCGGCCGCCGCCGAGGCGGTCGAGGCGCAGCTCGAAAGGCGGCGCCTCGATGGCGGCGGCGAGCAGCTGCAGCTCCTCCAGGCGCGAGCTCGGCTGCTGGCCGAGGAAGGCCAGGGTCAGGTGCAGGTTCTCCGCCGCCACCGGTTTGCCGCCCAGGCCCAGGCCGTCACGCCAGGCGCAGATGGCCTCGGCGGTGTCGCGCGGGCAGGGCAGGGCGAAGAACAGGCGCAGGGTGTCGGTCGGCATGGCGGCGCTCTCGGGTGGCGGTCTCCTGAGTATCGTCCCGCCTGGCGCGATGCGCCTGCCGGTCAGTCGCGGCGCGCGTGGTACAGGCTGACCTTGCGGAACTCGTCGGGTTCGGCGAGATCCGGCAGGGTGCAGGCGTCGAGCAGCGCCAGGCGCCGGTACCGCGGATGGCGGAAGTCGCGCACCCGCGAATCGGCGACCAGCGCCTCGCGGCCGCGCGACAGGAAGGCGTCGAGCAGCGGCAGGTTGGCGCGGTCGTAGAGCACGTCGGCGACCAGGATCAGGTCGAAGCGGTCGGCTTCGGCGAAGAAGTCCGCCGAATAGCCCAGCGCCACGCCGTTCAGTTCGGCATTGGCGCGGCAGGCGGCCAGCGCCAGCGGATCGAGGTCGCAGGCCACCACCTCGGCGGCGCCGGCCTGTGCCGCGGCGATGCCGGCCACCCCGCTGCCGGCGCCGAAGTCCAGCACCCGCCGGCCGCGCACCCGCTCCGGCCGTTCGGTCAGCCAGCGCGCCAGCGCCAGGCCGCTGGCCCAGCAGAAGCACCAGTACGGCGGCTCGTCGAGGATGCGCCGGGTCTCCTCGGCGTCGAAGGCGCGCGCCATGTTGGCGGGATCGATCAGCCACAGGCGCAGGTCGCTGCCCGGCAGGTCGGTGGCGGTGAGGCGCGCGGCGCCGAGCAGGGTGCGCAGCGGATCGAGCAGTGCGGCGGGCGGCTGGGGCATGGGCGGCTCCGGGCGATTGGTCCGGGCGTCCTTATAACCTGCCGGTCGCGGCTTGTCTTGGCGATGCCATGGGGTACCATGGCCGGCACCTCCATCACCTGCCGGCCGAGCCATCATGCACTGTCCCTTCTGCGGCGCCCACGACACCAAGGTCATCGACTCGCGTCTGGTCGCCGAGGGCCAGCAGGTGCGTCGGCGCCGCGAGTGCCTGGCCTGCCAGGAGCGCTTCACCACCTTCGAGACCGCCGAGCTGGTGATGCCGCGGCTGATCAAGTCCGACGGCACCCGCCAGCCGTTCGACGAGGACAAGCTGCGCGCCGGCATGCAGCGCGCGCTGGAAAAGCGCCCGGTGAGCGTCGAGCGCCTCGAGGAGGCGATCGCCCACATCAAGCACAAGCTGCGCGCCACCGGCGAGCGCGAGGTCAAGTCGCGGGTGGTCGGCGAGCTGGTGATGGACGAGCTGCGCCGCCTCGACGAGGTGGCCTATATCCGCTTCGCCTCGGTCTACCGCCACTTCCAGGACCTCGACCAGTTCCGCGAGGAGATCGAGCGCCTGTCCCGCGAACCCAGCAAGGGTTGATTCCATGCAAGATGCTGCAAGGGCCTGCGACCAGGCCTACATGGCGCGCGCGCTCGAACTGGCGCGCCGTGGCCTGTTCTCCACCCATCCCAACCCTCGCGTCGGCTGCGTGCTGGTCGCCCCGGGCGGCGAGATCGTCGGCGAAGGCTGGCACGTTCGCGCCGGCGAACCGCACGCCGAGGTGCATGCGCTGCGCCAGGCCGGCGCGCGCGCGCGCGGCGCCACCGCCTACGTGACCCTCGAGCCGTGCAGCCATCACGGGCGCACCCCGCCGTGCGCCGAGGCGCTGGTCAGGGCCGGCGTCGCCCGCGTGGTGGTGGCCATGCCGGACCCCAACCCGCTGGTCGCCGGCCGTGGTCTCGACCGGCTGCGCGAGGCCGGCATCGCGGTGACCTGCGGCGTGCTGGAGCAGGAGGCTCGTGCGCTGAACCCCGGCTTCGTCAAGCGCATGGAGCAGGGGCTGCCCTACGTGCGGGTCAAGCTGGCGATGAGCCTCGACGGGCGCACCGCGATGGCCAGCGGCGAGAGCCAGTGGATCACCGGCGCGCCCGCCCGTGCGGCGGTGCAGCGCCTGCGCGCGCGCTCCAGCGTGGTGATCAGCGGCGCCGACACCGTGCTGGCCGACAACGCCCGCCTCACCGTGCGCCCCGACGAGCTGGGCGTCGACGCCGAACAGGCGGCGCTGGCTGCCGCGCGTCCGCCACTGCGCGTGCTGATCGACGGGCAGCTGCGCGTGCCGCTGTCGGCGGCCTTCTTCCGGGCCGGCCCGGCGATGGTCGCCTGCTGCGAGGACGACGACCGCGGCGCCGAGTATCAGGCCGCCGGCCACGCCCTGCTGGCCCTGCCGCGCGGCGACGGCCACGTCGACCTGCGCCTGCTGCTCGCCGAGCTGGCCGTCGCTGGCGCCAACGAGGTGCTGGTCGAGGCCGGACCGCGGCTGGCCGGCGCCTTCGCCCGCGAGGGGCTGGTCGACGAGTACCGCATCTTCATGGCCCCGCAGCTGCTCGGCTCGTCGGCGCGGCCGCTGCTCGACTGGCCGCTGGAGCGCATGAGCGATGCGCCGCAGCTGAGCATCCGCGAGATCCGCGCGGTGGGCCGGGACTGGCAGATCGTCGCGCTGCCGGCTTGACCGCCAGCCGCGGCGGACGGCTGCGCCATCCCCCATCCAGACGTGCTCCGGCGCGCCGAAAATGTGGTACAAAGTCGCACGCGGCCGCCCACGGCCGCGACGTTCTCAGGGCGGGGTGCAATTCCCCACCGGCGGTGATGGCGCACAGCGCCCAGCCCGCGAGCGCCTGGCGCCTCCCCGGCGGCAGGGTCAGCAGATCCGGTGCGATTCCGGAGCCGACGGTGACAGTCCGGATGATAGAGAGCGGGATTCCTGCCACGGGGCGGCCCGACCGCGCCCGCGCGATCCCTTTCTGTCCGTGCCCTGTTTTTGACCAAAACAGGAGTTCGACCATGCATCTGCAACAGATCCGCTGCGCGGAGGGCCAGGCCTGATGTTCACCGGAATCATCGAAGCCATCGGCAGCATCCGCGCCATGACCCCCAAGGGCGGCGACGTGCGCGTCTACGTCGCCACCGGCAAGCTCGACCTCGGCGACGTCAAGCTCGGCGACAGCATCGCGGTCAACGGCACCTGCCTGACCGCGGTGGAGCTGCCCGGCGACGGCTTCTGGGCCGACGTCAGCCGCGAGACCATCGCCCGCACTGCCTTCGTCGACCTCCGGGTCGGCAGCCGGGTCAACCTGGAGAAGGCGCTGACCCCGACCACCCGCCTCGGCGGCCACCTGGTCAGCGGCCACGTCGACGGCGTCGGCGAGATCGTCTCGCGTGCCGACAATGCCCGCGCCATCCAGTTCCGCGTGCGTGCGCCGCGCGAGCTGGCCAGGTACATCGCCCTCAAGGGCTCGATCACCGTCGACGGCATCAGCCTGACGGTCAACGCGGTGGATGGCGCCGAGTTCGAGCTGACCATCGTCCCGCACACCCTGCAGGAAACCATCATGGCCGACTACCAGGCCGGCCGCCGGGTCAACCTCGAGGTCGACCTGCTGGCCCGCTACCTGGAACGCCTGCTGCTCGGCGACCAGGCCGCCGAGCCGGCCGCCGCCGGCATCAGCGAGGCGTTCCTCGCCGAACACGGTTTCCTCAAGGGCTGAGGCCCGTTCACCACAGCATTGACAAGGGGGTGCCCGTGGCACTCGACAACATCGCCGATCTGATCGAAGACATCCGCCAGGGCAAGATGGTCATCCTCATGGACGACGAGGACCGCGAGAACGAGGGCGACCTGATCATGGCCGCCGAATGCGTGCGCGCCGAGGACATCAACTTCATGGCCAAGCACGCCCGCGGCCTGATCTGCATGCCGATGGACCGCGCGCGCTGCGAGCGCCTCGGCCTGCCGCTGATGGTGCAGCGCAACGGCTCGGGCTTCGGCACCAAGTTCACCGTCTCCATCGAGGCCGCCGAGGGCGTCACCACCGGCATCTCCGCCGCCGACCGCGCGCGCACCGTGCAGGCCGCCGCGGCCCGCGACGCGGTGGCCGCCGACATCGTCAGCCCCGGCCACATCTTCCCGCTGATGGCCCAGCCCGGCGGCGTGCTGGCGCGCGCCGGCCACACCGAGGCGGCCTGCGACCTGGCGCGCATGGCCGGCTTCGGCGCCAGCGGGGTGATCTGCGAGATCATGAACGACGACGGCAGCATGGCCCGCCGTCCGGAGCTGGAGAAGTTCGCCGCCGAGCACGGCATCAGGATCGGCACCATCGCCGACCTGATCCACTACCGGCTGGTCCACGAGCACACCGTCGAGCGGCTCTCCGAGCGCACGCTGGACAGCGAGCTGGGCCAGTTCCGCCTGCTCACCTACCGCGACCAGGTCGAGGGCCAGGTGCACCTGGCGCTGCTCAAGGGCGAGATCCACGCCGACGAGCCGACCCTGGTGCGGGTGCACAACATGGATCCGCTGCGCGACCTGCTGTGCGTCAAGCGTCCGGGGCGCTGGAGCCTGCGCGCAGCGATGCAGACCGTCGCCGAGCAGGGCAGCGGCGTGGTCCTGCTGCTCAACCACGCGATCAGCGGCAACGAGCTGCTCGAGCTGGTCGAGCAGCAGCTCGGCGACGCCAAGCCGGCCGAGCCGACCACCTACAGCACGGTCGGCGCCGGCTCGCAGATCCTCCGCGACCTGGGCGTGCGCAAGATGCGCCTGCTCAGCTCGCCGGTGAAGTTCAACGCGATATCCGGCTTCGATCTGGAAGTTGTAGAATACGTGACCTGCGAATAACGCTGTCCGTGAACATCCTCTCGGGGCGCACTGGCGCCCCGGCTCTTTATCTGGAATCCGTCCCATGACCCTGAAGACCATCGAAGGTACCTTCATCGCCCCCAAAGGCCGTTACGCCCTGGTGGTCGGCCGCTTCAACAGCTTCGTCGTCGAGAGCCTGGTGCAGGGCGCCATCGACGCCCTGGTGCGTCACGGCGTCAGCGAGAGCGAGCTGACCATCGTCCGCGCGCCGGGCGCCTTCGAGATCCCGCTGGTCGCCCAGAAGGTCGCGCAGCGCGGCGAGTTCGACGCGATCATCGCCCTCGGCGCGGTGATCCGTGGCGGCACCCCGCACTTCGAGTACGTCGCCGGCGAGTGCACCAAGGGCCTGGCCCAGGTGTCCCTGCAGTTCGGCGTGCCGGTGGCCTTCGGCGTGCTGACCGTCGACTCCATCGAGCAGGCCATCGAGCGCTCCGGTACCAAGGCCGGCAACAAGGGCGCCGAAGCCGCGCTGTCCGCCCTGGAGATGGTCAGCCTGCTGTCGCAGCTGGAGGCCAAGTGAGCGAGCACGACAAGCCGGCCAAGCCCGCCAAGCCGAACAAGATCGCCATGCGCCGCAAGGCGCGCAGCCTGGCGGTGCAGGCGCTGTACTCCTGGCAGCTGGCCGGCCAGCCGCTCAACGAGATCGAAGCGCAGTTCCGCGTCGACAACGACTTCAGCGAGGTCGACGGCGCCTACTTCCACGAGATCCTCCACGGCGTGCCGCGCCTGAAGAGCGAGCTGGACGAGGCCTTCCAGCCGTGCCTCGACCGTCCGCTGGACGAGGTCGACCCGGTCGAGCTGGCGATCCTGCGGCTGTCCGCCTACGAGCTGCGCAACCGCGTCGACGTGCCCTACCGGGTGGTGATCAACGAGGGCATCGAGCTGGCCAAGGTCTACGGCGCCACCGACGGCCACAAGTTCGTCAACGGCGTGCTCGACAAGCTGGCTCCGCGCCTGCGCGGCGCCGAAGTGCGCGGCAAGCGCAGCTGACCGGCGCAGCATGGCCGGTCTCGGCGAGTTCGAGCTGATCCGCCAGTACTTCGCCGCGGCCGCCTGCGCCGCGCCGGTTCCCGGCGTGGCGCGCGGCATCGGCGACGACTGCGCGCTGCTGCAGCTGGGCCCCGGCGAGCAGCTGGCGGTGTCCACCGACAGCCAGGTCGCTGGGGTGCACTTCCCCCATGACCCCGATCCCTTCCTGCTCGCCCAGCGCGTGCTGGCCGCCGCCGCCAGCGACCTCGCCGCGATGGGCGCGACACCCGTCGGCTTCACCCTGGCGCTGACCCTGCCGGCGGCCGATCCGGCCTGGCTGCAGGCCTTCGCCCGTGGCCTCGACGTCATGGCCCGCGCCTGCAATCTGGCCCTGATCGGCGGCGACACCACCCGTGGCCCGCTGAACATCAACGTCACGGTATTCGGCCGCCTGCCGGCCGGGCGGGCGCTGCTGCGCTCGGGCGCACGCCCGGGGGATCTGCTGTGCATCGGCGGACCGACCGGCGAGGCCGCCGCGGCGCTGCCGCTGGTGCTCGGCGAGCGCGCGCCGCGCGCTGCCGCCGACGCCTTCCTGCTGGCGCGCTACTGGACGCCGCAGCCGCAGCTGGCCCTCGGCCAGGCGCTGCGCGGGCTGGCCAGCGCGGCGCTGGACGTCTCCGACGGCCTGCTCGCCGACTGCGGACATATCGCCGAGGAGTCCGGCGTGCGGGTGGTGATCGAGGCTGCGCGGGTGCCGCTGAGCTCCGCCCTGCGCGAGGCCGCCGGCACGCGGGCGTCGGCGCTGGCGCTGGCGCTCTGCGGCGGCGACGACTACGTGCTGGCCTTCAGCGTGCCGCCCCACGCGCTGACCGCCCTGCAGGTCGCCGACCTGGCCTTCCACGTCGTCGGCCGGGTCGAGGCGGGCCGCGGCGTGCGCGTGCTCGACGCCAGCGGCCGCGACATCACGCCCGCCGCTGGCGGCTACCAGCACTTCGGAGGCGGCGATGGCCAAGCCTGAGCGCCCCGAGGTGGCGCCGGATTCGATCTGGCGCGATCCCTGGCAGTTCATCGCCTTCGGCTTCGGCTCCGGGGCGATGCGCAAGGCGCCGGGCACCTGGGGCACCCTGGTCGGCCTGGCCTTCGTGCCGCTGCTGCAGCTGCTGCCCGGCTGGGGCTACGCGCTGATCCTGCTGCTCGGTTCGCTGTTCGGCTGCTGGCTGTGTGGCAAGGTATCCCGCGACCTGGGCGTGCACGACCACGGCGGCATCGTCTGGGACGAGATCGTCGGCATCTGGATCACCTGCTGGCTGGCGCCGCCGCAGTGGCACTGGCTGCTGGCCGGCTTCGTGCTGTTCCGCCTGCTGGACATCCTCAAGCCCTGGCCGATCAGCTGGGTCGACCGCCACGTGCACGGCGGCACCGGCATCATGCTCGACGACATCCTCGCCGGCCTCGGCGCCTGGGCGCTGCTGCACGGGCTGGTCTGGCTGGTCGGCTGAGCCGCCTATCAACGCCCTCCGACCGACGGCGGGGGAGACGAAAAGGAGATTTGTCATGCGTTCATTGCTCGCCCTGTGCGCCGGCCTGCTGCTCGCCGGCCCGCTGGCCGCCGCGCCGCAGGTGCAGGTGGTCGGCCTGTTTCCCGGCGCCGCGGTGGTCAACGTCGACGGCCAGCGCCAGCTGCTCAAGATCGGCCAGAGCGGCCCGGCCGGGGTCGTCCTGGTCAGCGCCGATGCGCGCGGCGCGGTGCTGCGCGTCGACGGCGTCGAGCGGCCGTACGGCCTGTCGCGCGAGTACAGCGCCGACGGCTACGCCGAGCCGCAGCGCCAGCAGCTGAGCATCGCCCGCGGCATGGGCGGCCACTACTGGGTGGCCGGCTCGATCAACGGCCAGGGCGTGCAGTTCCTGGTCGACACCGGCGCTAGCTCGGTGGCGATGAACGAGGCCCAGGCCAGCCGCCTCGGTCTCGACTACAGGACCCGCGGCCAGCCGATGCAGGTCAACACCGCCGGCGGCACCGTGCCGGCCTGGCGGATGCGCCTGGACCGGGTCAAGGTCGGCAGCATCGAACTGCTCGGCGTCGAGGCGGCGGTGGTCGCCGGCGGTTCGCCCACCGAGGTGCTGCTGGGCATGAGCTACCTCAACCGGGTCGGCTGGCGCGAGGAGCAGGGTGTGCTGCGCCTGGAGGCCAAACACTGACCGGCGCCCTTGCCGACGCTCCCCGCGCGGCGGCATAGTCCGGGGACTGCCCGCCTCCGGAGGCGCCCCATGAAGAAGAGCCCGCCGCCCGCCGCGCCGTGCAGCGCCGCGAACCTGCAGCTGCGCCGCGTCGCCATCGACACCTACCGCGAGAACGTCGCCTACCTCAACCGCGACTGCGCGGTGTACCGCGCCGAGGGCTTCCAGGCGCTGTCCAAGGTGGAAGTCAGCGCCAACGGCCGGCGCATCCTCGCCAGCCTCAACGTGGTCGACGACCCCGCCATCGTCGACTGCGGCGAGCTGGGCCTCTCCCAGGACGCCTTCGCCCAGCTCGGCGTGGCCAACGGCCACCCGGCGACCATCTCCCAGGCCGAGCCGCCGTCGTCGATTCCCGCCCTGCATCGCAAGATCGCCGGCGAGCGCCTCGGCCGCGAGGACTTCCGCGCCATCGTCCGCGACATCGCCGAGCACCGCTACTCGAAGATCGAGCTGACCGCCTTCGTGGTCGCCACCAACCAGGGCGAACTGGATCGCGAGGAGGTGTACTTCCTCACCGACGCCATGACCGGCGTCGGCCGCCGCCTCGACTGGCACGAGCACCCGGTGGTCGACAAGCACTGCATCGGCGGCATCCCCGGCAACCGCACCTCGATGCTGGTGGTGCCGATCGTCGCCGCGCACGGCATGCTCTGCCCGAAGACCTCGTCGCGGGCGATCACCTCGCCGGCCGGCACCGCCGACACCATGGAGGTGCTGGCCAACGTCGAGCTGCCATTCGAGCGCCTCGAGGAGATTGTCCGTGAATACCGCGGCTGCCTGGCCTGGGGCGGCAGCAGCGAGCTGTCGCCGGCCGACGACGTGCTGATCGCCGTGGAGCGGCCGCTGTCGATCGACTCGCCGGGGCAGATGGTCGCCTCGATCCTGTCCAAGAAGGTCGCCGCCGGCTCCACCCACCTGGTGCTGGACATCCCGGTTGGGCCGACCGCCAAGGTGCGCTCGATGCCCGAGGCGCAGCGCCTGCGCAAGCTGTTCGAGTTCGTCGCCGGGCGCATGGGCCTGACCATCGACGTGGTGATCACCGACGGCCGCCAGCCGGTGGGCAGCGGCATCGGCCCGGTGCTGGAGGCGCGCGACGTGATGCGCGTGCTGGAGAACGACCCGCGCGCGCCCAACGACCTGCGCCAGAAGGCCCTGCGCCTGGCCGGGAGGATGCTCGAGTTCGACCCCGACGTGCGCGGCGGCGACGGCTACGCCATCGCCCGCGACATCCTCGACTCCGGCCGCGCGCTGGCGCGCATGCAGGCGCTGATCGCGGCCCAGGGGCACAGGGCGTTCGACCACAACGCCCCGGCGCTGGCGCCGCTGTCCTTCGAGGTGAACGCGGCGGAGGACGGCGTGGTGGTGGCCATCGACAACCTGCAGCTGGCGCGCATCGCCCGCCTGGCCGGCGCGCCCAAGGTGCAGGGCGCCGGGGTCGACCTGCTGTTCAAGCTCGGCGAGCGGGTCGAGGCCGGCGCGCCGCTGTACCGGGTCTACGCCGCCTATCCGGCCGACCTGGAGTTCGCCCGCGAGGCCAGCCGACGCAGCTCCGGCTTCGCCCTCGGCAGCGCCGAGGAGCTTTCGCACCTGTTCGTCGAATTCTGAGGAGACCGCCGATGAGCGCACTGCTGCTGCACTTCGCCGACGAACGCGGCGCCGCCGGGCGCCTGGCCAAGGCCGCCGGCCTGGCCTGCGCGGAGATCGAGCGCCACCGCTTCCCCGACGAGGAACTGCGTCTGCGCCTGCCGCTGGGCGCGGACGGCGCTCTGGCCGACACCCTGGTGCTGTACCGCAGCCTCGACCGCCCCAACGAGAAGCTGGTCGAGCTGCTGCTGGTCGCCGGCGAGGCGCGCCGCCTCGGCGCGCGGCGCCTGCTGCTGGTGGCGCCCTACCTGGCCTACATGCGCCAGGACATCGCCTTCCAGCCCGGCGAGGTGGTCAGCCAGCAGGTGGTCGGCGGCTTCCTCGCCGGGCTGTTCGATGCGGTGCTCACCGTCGATCCGCACCTGCACCGCATCGCCGCGCTGTCCGAGGCGATCCCGCGCGGCGAGGCGGTCAGCCTGTCCGGCGCGCCGCTGCTCGCCGGGCTGATCGCCGGCCGGGTCGAGAATCCGCTGCTGATCGGCCCGGACGCCGAGTCGCGGCAGTGGATCGAGGCCGCCGCCGCCGGCCACGGCTTCGACTTCGGCGTGTGCAGCAAGGTGCGCCACGGCGACCGCCAGGTCGACATCGCCCTGCCCGAGCTGGACGTGCGCGGCCGCGCGGTGGTGCTGCTCGACGACGTGGCCAGCTCCGGACGCACCCTGGCGCGCGCCGCCGAGCTGCTGCTGGCCGCCGGCGCCGCGAGCGTGGACGTGGCGGTGACCCACGCGCTGTTCGCCGCCGACGCCCTGGACAGCGTGCATGCCGCCGGGGTGCGCGAGGTGTGGAGCAGCGACTGCATCGCCCATCCGAGCAATGCGGTCGGCGTGGCGCCGCTGCTGGCCGGGGCGCTGGCGCGGCTGGGAGTCGGCGCGGAGGCTGGCAGGGGTAGGTCGGGTTAGGCCTGCGGCCGTAACCCGACAACCGGCCGCAGGCCGGCAGCAGATGTTTGCCATCCCGCATGCCCTCGGTGTGCCGCGGGGATGTCTGCGGCATTCGTGTCGGGTCACGCCGCTTGCGACTAACCCGACCTCCCTCCCTGGCACATGTCTGCCATGCAATTCCCGACTGACCGCCTCGGCGATGCTGCTGTTACAATCGACGCCTTACATCTCGCAGGAGTGTCCCGGTGTCCGTCGTCTTTGTCGCCGCCTCGAAGCTGCCAACCCCGTTTGGCGTGTTCACCATGCATGGCTTCCTCGATGAGGCCACCGGCAAGGAGCACGTGGCCCTGACCCTGGGCGACGTCGCCGACGGCCGGCCGGTGCTCGGCCGCCTGCACTCCGAATGCCTGACCGGCGACGCGCTGTTCAGCCTGCGCTGCGACTGCGGCGCCCAGCTCGAGGCGGCGCTGCGCGCCATCGCCGGCGAGGGCCGCGGCGTGCTGCTCTACCTGCGCCAGGAGGGTCGCGGCATCGGCCTGCTCAACAAGATCCGCGCCTACGAGCTGCAGGACGCCGGCGCCGACACCGTCGAGGCCAACGAGCGCCTGGGCTTTTCCGCCGACCAGCGCGACTACGCCATGTGCCGGCCGATGCTCGAACACCTGGGCATCCGCGAACTCAAGCTGATGACCAACAACCCGCGCAAGCTCAAGGCGCTGGAGACCTACGGGATCAGCCTGGCCGAGCGCGTGCCGCTGCACAGCGGCCTCAACCCGCACAACAAGCACTATCTGGCGACCAAGGCCGGCAAGCTCGGCCACCTGCTCGGCAATCTGCACCAGGCCGAGGAGGAATGAGCCTGGTCCGCCTGCAGCGCCCAGCCTTCGCTCGGCGCTGGTGGGGGCTGACGGCCCTGGCCTGGCTGCCGCTGCTCCTGCTCGGCGCCTTCGGCCCGCCGCGCCCGCCGCTGCCGGACGCGCTGGCCATGCCGCTGTTCGTCGCCGCGTTGCTGTCGATGTTCGTCGGCCTGCCGCTGTTCCGCCGCTTCAAGCAGGGCCTGATCGCCACCGCCCGGGCTCTCGGCAGCCCCGCCGAGGACGCGGCCTGGCGCGAGTTCGCCCTGGCCCAGCGCAACGGCCTGCTCGGCGCCCTGCTGCCGGCCTGGATCGCCGCCCTCGGCCGGCTGGCCGACCTGCACGGCGTGCCGGTGCTGCTGCTGGTGCTGGCCAGCCTGGTGATTGCGCTCCTCTACCGGCTGCCGCGCCAGCTCGGCTGATGCGCGGTCTGCTGCTCGCCGCCCTGCTGCTCGCTGCCGCGCTGGCGCAGGCCGCCGAGCCGGGCGCCCGGCGGGTGGTAGCGCTGGCCCCGTCGCTCAGCGAGATCATGCTCGAACTGGACGCCGCCGAGCGGCTGGTCGGCGTGCTCGACGGCGGCCCGCGACCGCCGGCGCTGGCCCATCTGCCGTCGCTCGGCCGCCACGGCCAGCTCAATCTCGAGGTACTGCTCGGCCTGCAGCCCGACCTGATCCTGCTCTGGCCGGACAGCGTCGGCCCGGTCATGCAGGCCCGGCTCCGCGGCCTTGGCATCCGGTTGCTCGAGACGCAACCGCACAGCCTCGTCGAACTGGCCGAGCAGCTGGCGACCATCGGTGCGGCGGTCGGCCATGCCGAGCAGGGCGAGCGCCTCGCCGCGCGGATGCGCGCCGGGATCGCCGAACTGGCGGCTCGCCACCGGCGGGCCGAGCCGCTCAGGGTGTTCTACCAGGTCTGGGGCCGGCCGATGTACACCCTCGGCGGCCGGCAGATCGTCAGCGACGCGCTGCGCCTGTGCGGCGCGCGCAACGTATTCGAGGACCTCAGCCTGCCGGCGCCGCAGGTCAGCGTCGAGTCGGTGCTGGCCCGCGATCCGGCGGTGATCCTGGTCGGCGAGCCGGGCCAGGCGCACGCCTGGCGGGACTGGCCGCAGCTCACCGCGGTGCAGCGCGGCCAGGTCTGGGAGGTGCCGGACGAGGGCATCGAGCGGCCGAGTTTCCAGATGCTCGCCGCCACGGCGAAGCTCTGCGAGCTGCTGGATCGGGCGCGCTGAAACGACGAGGCTCCGCGATGTGGGGCCTCGTCGTATCCGTGGGTCAGGATCAGAAGCGGTAGCCGACGCTCAGTTGCACGTCTTCCTCCGGCGCCGGGTACAGGGCCTTGTTGCCTGGCGCCCAGGCGGAGTAGTTGGCGAAGGCGTGGTACTGCTTGCCGGTCAGGTTGTTGGCGCGCAGCCTGGCGGTGAACTGCCGGTAGTCGTAGCTCAGCGCGGCGTTGAACAGCGTGTAGCCACCCTCGCGTGGCATGGCGTGGCCGTGGTCGCCGGACAGGTGACTGGCGCCGGTATACACCGCCTCCAGATAGCCGTTCAGTCCGGGCAGGATCAGGTAGTCGAGCCGAGCGCTGGCACTGTGGCGGGCGATGCCGGGGACGTCGTTGCCCTTGAAGCTGCCGGCGCGGTACTCGGCGTCGGTGAAGCTGTACTGGCCGCCGATGCGCAGGCGCTCGCCGAGCTGGCGCTGAGCCTCGAGCAGCAGGCCGTCGCGGCGGGTCTCGTCGAGGTTGACGTTGGCGCCCGGACCGAAGGGGCCGGGAGCGCTGGGGTCGTACATCAACTCGTCGTTCAGGTCGATGCGGTAGACGCTCAGCTGGTAGCGCTGCACGCCGTCGCCCCATTCCAGCCCTCCCTCCCAGGATTCGCCGGTCTGCGGCTTGAGGAACTCGACGCCGGGGCTGGTCCAGCCGTTCTCGTCGATATTGGCCCAGCGCAGTACGTCCTCGCGCTTGAGGAACACGCGGGTCTGCGCATTCGCCTGCCAGCTCAGGCCGACGCTGCTGCTGCCCTCGCGGTCGGTGTGGGTCTTGCCAACGGCATGGTTGCGGTCCTCGGCCTCGCTGGCTCGATAGCCGAGGGTCAGGGTCAGGTCGTGGCCGAGCGGCTGGCTGAGCTGGGTATACCAGTCGCGCAGGGTCTGTCGGAAGTCGCTGCCCCAGGACGCCTGGTAATCGCTGGTGATGTGGTCGTGGCCGAGCAGCCACTCGCTGCGGCCGAGGGCGCTGTCCCAGCACGCGGTCAGGCGCGGGCTGAGACTCTCGATGCGGGTGTCCTGAGCGAAGGGCGAGCTGCCGAAGATGCTGTTGTAGGCGCCGACGCCATCCTGGTCGCTGTGGCTGTAGTCGAGGTTGGCTGCCCAGATCTCGCCGAGGCGCTGCTCGACGGCGAAGCGGTGTACCTGAGTCTTGCTGTCGTTGAAACCGTTGGTGTTGGCGGCGTAGCTGGCCTTGCGGTCGGCACGGCGCTGGGCCTCGCTCAGGTAGCCCGGCAGACGCAGCTCGTCATCCACCGTCTGGTACTCGTACAGCGCATGTCCTTGGGCATGCTCGTAACGCAGGCGGGCGAAGGCGTTGGCGTAGTCGGCGTTGTTGTGGTCGCGGTAGTTGTCGGTGTGGCGGGTCTCGCCGCTGGCGTAGGCGGAGAAACCGCCGCCGAGCTGCTGGAACACGTGGCCGCGGTAGGCTTCCAGGTCGTGACTGCCCTGGGTGGTTTCCACGTAGGCCTCGTTGCTGCGTGGGGTGCGGGTGATGATGTTGATCACCCCGCCGACCGCCTGGTCGCCGTATAGCACGGTGCCGGCGCCGCGCAGGATCTCGATGCGCTCGATGTTGGCCAGCGGCACGCTGTTGAGATCGGCGCCGGCCAGCGCCGGCTGGTTGAGGCGGCGGCCGTCGACCAGGATCAGCGTGTTGTTCACCGCGTTCTCGCCGAAGCCGCGCAGGCTGGGGGTGGCGCGGCTGCCGTCGCCGATGGTGTCGCGCAGCTGCACGCCGGCCTGGCCGCGCAGCACGTCGATCAGGCTGTGGGCGCCGCTGCGCTCGATCTCGGCGCGCTTGATCACTCGCACGCTGGCCGGGGCCGGCTGCTCCAGGGGGGTGGCGCGGGTGATCACCAGTGGCTGGATATCGTCGCCGGCCGGCTCGTTGGCCAAGACCAGAGTGGGCGCCAAGGCAACGGCCAGCGCCAGACGGGAAAGCTTCATCGAGAGAATCCTCAAAAGTGATGGGCAGACTTTCGAGGAGGGCAGGAGACAGCGACGCGCCGCAGCGCGCGACTGACGGTGCGGCCCTCCGCAACACCTGTCGGATCCGTCGGGGCCGGTCTCCGGGCTGTCGACCCTTGGCCCGCCTTCCCGGGAAATCCCCAGTGGCCGTTGGGCAAGGTTGCAGGTGCAGGCCTGCGGTCGATTACCGTTGCGGGGGCAGCGCCGGCCTTGCTCGCGTGGAGCGCACCGGCTTCCCGTTTAACGCAGGCCCCTGGCCTGCGCACCCTGACGAAAAGCAAAACGTCGCGCATCTTGGTGCGCGGCGTGGTGAAACTCAAGCCGCTTTCAGACGACTCGAGATGAATTTTTCTCAAGCAGCGCCAAGCGCGCCCGCACCGCGGACTCGATGCCGGCGGCATCCAGGCCGCACTCGGCGAGCATCTCGGCCGGCTTGGCGTGCTCGACGTAGCGGTCGGGCAGGCCGAGCTGCAGCAGCGGTACGACGATGCCCTCGGCGGCGAGGAACTCGGCCACCGCCGAGCCTGCGCCGCCCATGACGGCATTCTCCTCGACGCTCGCCAGCAGCGCGTGGCTGGCGGCCAGCTCGCGCACCAGTGCCGCGTCCAGCGGCTTGACGAAGCGCATGTCGACCACCGTGGCGTCGAGTCTGCCGGCGACCTCGAGCGCGGCGGCCAGCTGCACGCCGAACACCAGCAGGGCGACGCCGCTGCCGCGGCGGCGGACCACGCCCTTGCCGATCTCCACGCTGTCCAGCGCCGGCGAGATCGGCGCGTTGGGGCCGGTGCCGCGCGGGTAGCGCACCGCCGCCGGGCCGCTGTGGCGGTAGCCGGTGGTCAGCAGCAGGCGCAGTTCGTTCTCGTCGCTGGGGGTCATCACCAGCATGCCGGGAATGCAGCGCAGGTAGGAGAGGTCGAAGCTGCCGGCGTGGGTCGGGCCGTCCTCGCCGACCAGGCCGGCGCGGTCGATGGCGAACAGCACGTCGAGGTCCTGCACCGCGACGTCGTGGATCAGCTGGTCGTAGGCGCGCTGCAGGAAGGTCGAGTAGATCGCCACCACCGGCTTGGCGCCTTCGCAGGCCAGGCCGGCGGCGAGGGTCACCGCGTGCTGCTCGGCGATCGCCACGTCGAAGTAGCGCTCCGGGTAGCGCTCGGCGAAGGCCACCAGGTCGGAGCCTTCCTTCATCGCCGGGGTGATGCCGATCAGCCGCGGGTCGGTGGCGGCCATGTCGCACAGCCACTGGCCGAACACCTCGCAGTACTTCGGCCCGCTGGCCCTGGCGGCGGCGGTGCTGTCGATCTCCAGCTTGCCGATCGCGTGGTAGCCGATCGGGTCTTCCTCGGCCGGGGCGAAGCCCTTGCCCTTCTTGGTCACCACGTGGAGGAACTGCGGGCCCTTGAGTTCGCGCATCTTGCGCAGGGTGGCGATCAGGGTCGGCAGGTCGTGGCCGTCGATCGGGCCGATGTAGTTCCAGCCCAGCTCCTCGAACAGGGTGCCGGGCACCAGCATGCCCTTGGCGTGCTCCTCGGTGCGCCGGGCGATTTCCCAGGCGCCGGGGATGCGCGAGAGGATCTTCTTGCTGCCCTCGCGCATGCTGGCGTAGGTGCGGCTGGAAAGGATCTTGGTCAGGTAGTTGTTCAGCCCGCCGACGTTGCGCGAGATCGACATGTCGTTGTCGTTGAGCACCACCAGCATGTCGGCGTCGGTTTCCGAGGCGTGGTTGAGTGCCTCGAAGGCCATCCCGGCGGTCAGAGCGCCGTCGCCGATCACCGCCACGCAGCGCCGCTCGCTGCCCTGCAGGCGGCTGGCCAGCGCCATGCCCAGTGCGGCGCCGATCGAGGTGCTGGAGTGGCCGACGCCAAAGGTGTCGTACTCGCTCTCGGCGCGGCGCGGGAAGGCGGCCAGGCCGTCCTTCTGGCGCAGGCTGGCCATCCGCTCGCGGCGTCCGGTGAGGATCTTGTGCGGGTAGGCCTGATGGCCGACGTCCCAGACCAGGCGGTCGTGGGGCGTGTCGTAGACGTGGTGCAGGGCGATGGTCAGCTCGACCACGCCGAGCCCGGCGCCGAAGTGCCCGCCGGTACGCCCTACCGTGTAGAGCAGGTACTGGCGCAGTTCGTCGGCCAGGGTCTCCAGCTCGCCCTCGCTGAGGGTGCGCAGCGCGGCGGGGCTGTCGATGCGGTCGAGCAGGGGCGTGTCGGGCCGCTGGCGGGGAAACTCGTGCAGCGTCTTGGGCATCGGACGGGTTCGGCAGTCGGAAAAAAGATGCGGGAGTTTACCCGATGCGGCCGGGCCTGCCCAAGCGAGGCGAAGGTCGAGCCCGGCGATCCGTCAGTGGCGGCGTTCGACGATGTAGCAGGCCAGCTGGCGCAGCGCGTCGGCGCGGGCATCGAACGGCTGCAGGGCGGCCAGCGCCTGGTCGCGCAGTTCGATGGCGTAGGCCTTGGCGGCGTCGAGGCCGAGCAACGCCGGATAGGTCGGCTTGGCGTGGGCCTGGTCCTTGCCCTGGGTCTTGCCGAGGGTGGCGGTGTCGCTCTCCACGTCGAGGATGTCGTCCTGCACCTGGAAGGCCAGGCCGATGGCCCGCGCGTAGGCCTGCAGCGCAGCCAGGCTGGTCGCGTCGCTGCGTCCGCTGGCCAGCGCGCCGAGGCGCACGCTGGCCTCGATCAGCGCGCCGGTCTTGTGCCGGTGCATGGTCTCCAGGGCGGCCTGGTCGAGCTGCACGCCGACCGAGCCGAGGTCGATGGCCTGGCCGCCGACCATCCCGGCCGGACCGGCGGCGCGCCCCAGGGCGGCGACCATCGCCAGGCGGGTGTCGGCGTCCTGCGGGTTGCGCCCGGCGTCGGCGAGCACCTCGAAGGCCAGCGCCTGCAGACCGTCGCCGGCGAGGATCGCGCAGGCCTCGTCGAAGGCGATGTGGGTGGTCGGCTGGCCGCGGCGCAGGTCGTCGTCGTCCATCGCCGGCAGGTCGTCGTGGACCAGCGAGTAGGCGTGGATCAGCTCCACCGCGCAGGCCACGCCGTCGGCCCGTTCGGCCGCGCCGCCGAGGGTCTCGCAGGCGGCGTAGGCGAGCAGCGGGCGCACGCGCTTGCCGCCGTTGATCACGCTGTAGCGCATGGCCCGGTAGAGGCGTTCGAGTTCGGGGCGGGGGGCGACGAGCAGGGCGTCGAGGGCTGCGTCGACCCGCGCCTGGCAGCCGGCCTGGTACTGCTGGAGGCTCATGCCTGCTGATCCTCCGCGTCGAAGGGCGCGGTGCGGCCGTCCTCGCCGAGGAGGATCTGCACCTTCTGTTCGGCCTGGCCGAGCGCGCCCTGGCACTCGCGGGTCAGGCGGATGCCCTGCTCGAAGGCGGCCAGCGATTCCTCGAGGGACAGTTCGCCGCTTTCCAGGCGTTCGACCAGGGTCTGCAGTTCGCCGAGCGACTGCTCGAAATCGGGGGCGGTTTTCTTGCGGGCCATGGCAGTGGTCTCGGGCGGCGGAAAACGGGCGCGACACTAGCAGAGCCGCGGCCCGCGGGCAAACCGTCGGGCCGGCGGGGGAGCGGCATCGGGTCGTTTTAGGGGCGGACGGGCAAGCTGCGTTCAGCGCGCGTAGGTGGCCCAGAAATAGTAGAGGGTCATGCCGCTGCCGACGGCGATCACCAGGGCGCGCAGCCAGCGCGCCGGCAGGCGCTGGCCGAGCGCGCCGCCGGCGTAGCCGCCGAGGGTGGCGCCGGCCAGCAGGACCAGCAGCTCGCCCCAGCTGACCCGGCCGGCGACGATGAAGGTGAGGCTGGCGACGCTGTAGATCACCGCCGAGATCAGGTTCTTCAGCGCGTTGGCGCGCGCCAGGGCGTGGCCCTCGATGGCGAAGGCGGCCAGTTGCAGGATGCCCATGCCGGCGCCGAAGTAGCCGCCGTACACCGAGACCAGCGAATGGGCGCCGAGCGACAACGGGCCGTGCGGCGGCACCTCGCTGGCCGCGCGGCGCCGCGCGGCCAGCGCGCGGCCGAGCCAGGGGCTGGCGGCGAACAGGGCGGTGGCGGCGAGCAGCAGCCAGGGGATCAGCACGCGGAACACCTCGTCGCCGCCGGCCAGCAGCAGCAGGCCGCCGCCGAGGCCGCCGAGCAGGCCGGCGCCGAGCAGCGGCAGCAGGTAGTCGCCCAGCGGGCGCAGCGAACTGCGCGCCGCCCAGGCGCCGGCGATGCTCGCCGGCCACAGCGCCACGGCGTTGGTGGCGTTGGCGGTGACCGGCGGCAGGCCGATGGCCAGCAGCGCCGGGAAGGAAAAGAAGGTGCCGCCGCCGGCCAGGGCGTTCATGCCGCCGGCAGCGAAGCCGGCGAGCAGCAGCAGGAGCAGGTCGGAAAGGGGCATGGCGGGCTCCGCACAAAAATGGTGCGCCAGCTTAGCAGGCGTCGGCAGGCGGGGCGAAGGTTCGCGGGCTCAGGCGCTGGCCCGCGGCGGTTGCACCTGCGGCTCCTCGGCGGCGCAGGCGGCGGCCGGTTGCGGGCGGCCGAACAGGAAGCCCTGCAGGCGGTGGCAGCCGTTGCGGCGCAGGAACTCGGCCTGGCGGCGGTTCTCCACGCCCTCGGCGACCACCTGCATGCCGAGCTGCTCGGCGATCACCAGAATGCCGCGTACCAGCGCCACCGACTGGCGGCAGTCGGGCAGCCCGCTGACGAACTGGCGGTCGATCTTCACCCCGTCGAAGGGGAAGAACTGCAGGTAGGCCAGCGAGGCGTAGCCGGTGCCGAAGTCGTCGAGGAACAGGGTCAGGCCGGCCTGCTTGAGCGCATGCAGGGTGTCGCGCACCTGGTCGTCGGCATCCAGCAGGGTGGTCTCGGTGATCTCCAGTTCCAGGCGCTGCACCGGCGGGCGCTCCTCGGCGAGGATCGCCAGCAGGGTGCCGGCCAGGTCGCTCTGGCGGAAGTCGAGCGGCGACAGGTTGACCGCGATGCCCCAATCGCGGCCCTCGTCCTGCCACTGGCGCAGCTGGCGGCAGGCCTGGCGGAAGATCCAGCGGGTAGCCTCGAGGATCAGTCCGGTTTCCTCCAGCACGGGCATGAACTGCGCCGAGTTGACCAGCCCGCGGCTCGGTGAGCGCCAGCGCAGCAGGGCCTCGAAGCTGTGCCGGCGACCCTGGCGGTCGAGCTGCGGCTGGTAGTGCAGCTCGAACTCGCCGCGCGCCAGGGCACTGCGCAGCTCGGCTTCCAACTGGTGGCGCAGCTCGGCCTCGACGGCCAGGCGGTGGTCGAAGTGGGCGAGCCGGTTGCGGCCGCGGCCCTTGGCCTGGTAGAGGGCGAGGTCGGCTTCCTTGAGCAGCTGGGCGGCGCTGCCGCGGCCGTCCCGCTGCTGGGCGATGCCGATGCTCGGGCTGGTGAACAGCTCGTACTGGCGGACCTGGAAGGGCTCGCGGAAGGCCTGCAACAGGCGCTCGGCGAGGGGCGCGGCGGCGCCGGCGAGTTCCCCGGGGAGCAGCAGGACGAACTCGTCGCCGCCGAGGCGGGCCAGCATGGCGCGGGCCGGCGCGTACTGGCGCAGGCGTTCGGCCACCGCGCAGAGCAACTGGTCGCCGATCTCGTGGCCGAGGGTGTCGTTGATCCGCTTGAAGTGGTCGAGGTCGATGAACAGCAGGGCCTGCGCCTCGCCGCACTGCAGGCCGAGCTCGAGGCGGGCCTGCAGCTGGGTGCGATTTGCCACCCCGGTCAGCGGGTCGAAGTGGGCCAGGTAGTGCAGGCGGTTCTCGGCGGCCTTGCGGTCGCCGATGTCGCGCGCCAGCAGCAGCTGCAGGGCCTGGCCGCCGCGCAGGAAGGGGGTGCAGGAGGCCTCCAGCGGGAAGCTGCCGTTGCCGCGGCGGGCGGCGAACTCCAGGCTGCGGTTGGGCTGCTCGAGCAGGCGGCTCCAGGCGTCCTGGCCGAGCAGCAGCGTGTCGATGCGCCGCCCGCCGAGGGCCGCCGGCGGGCAGTCGAACAGCGCTCCGGCGGCCGGGTTGGCCGAGTCGATCCGGCCCTCGGTGTCGAGCACCAGCATGCCCACCGGCGCGGCCTCGATCAGGCTGCGCAGCTGCTGTTCGCTGTCGCGCAGGGCGCTGCGCTCCTCGGCGAGCTGGTCGAGCATGTGGTTGAGGCGTCCGGCCAGCTCGCCGATGGCGTCCGTCGCCGGTGCCGCGCGCGCCAGGCTGTCGCCGCCGGCGAAGGTTTCGGCCACCGCGCCGAGCGCGGCCAGGCGGCGGTGGCGGCGCTGCCGGCGCAGGAGCAGCAGAAAGGCGGCGGCCAGCAGCAGGAGGCTGGGCAGGGCGATGAGGCCGGGCAGCGGGTCGAAGGGCATGGCGCGGAGGCGAGTCCTGCTGGGGAGCCCGTCACCTTAGCGGAAAGGGGCGGGCGGGGAAATCCCGGGAAAACGCGGACAAAATAAAAAGCCGGCCTTGTGGGCCGGCTTTCCTTGGCGGGTTCGACTTACTTCTGGTAAGCCGCAACCGCCTTGAGAATCAGTTGGCGGGCTTCTTCGGCGTTGCCCCAGCCTTCCACCTTGACCCACTTGCCCTTCTCGAGATCCTTGTAGTTCTCGAAGAAGTGCTTGATCTGCTCGATCAGCAGGGCCGGCAGATCGGTGTATTCCTGCACGTCCTTGTAGAGCACGGTCAGCTTGTCGTGCGGTACGGCGACCAGCTTGGCGTCGCCGCCGGCTTCGTCGCTCATGTGCAGCACGCCGACCGGGCGGGCGCGGATCACCGAACCCGGGGCGACCGGGTAGGGGGTCACCACCAGCACGTCGAGCGGGTCGCCGTCGTCGGCCAGGGTGTGCGGGATGAAGCCGTAGTTGGCCGGGTAGAACATCGGGGTGGCCATGAAGCGGTCGACGAACAGGCAGTCGCTGTCGTGGTCGATCTCGTACTTGATCGGCGCGTGATTGGCCGGGATCTCGATGGCGACGTAGATGTCGTTCGGCAGGTCCTTGCCGGCCGGGATCTTGCTGTAGCTCATGGGTGACTCCGAGGGTCAGGGCCAAAAATTGGCGCGGATTATAGGCGGATTCGGCCGGATGCGCCACGTTGCCGCCGGTCGGCGCGCGTTCAGACGCTGGACGCGGGTACCCGCTGGCCATGCAGGGCGTAGCGGTTGCGCCCGGCGTCCTTGGCCCGGTACATGGCCGCATCGGCGTTGCGCACCAGTGCGGCGGCGTCGCCGCCGTCGTCGGGATGGAAGGCGATGCCGATGCTGGTGCCGATGTGCAGTTCGTGGCCCTGGACCGCGAAGGGCTGCTGCAGGGCCTCGACCAGCCGGGCGGCGATCTGTTCGGCCATGGCGTCGCCGTCGAGATCCTCGAGGACGATGAGGAACTCGTCGCCGCCCAGGCGCGCCACCGTGTCGGTTTCGCGCACGGTCTGGGTCAGGCGCTCGGCGACCGCCTGCAGGAGCAGATCGCCGACCGCGTGGCCGAAGGTGTCGTTGACCGGCTTGAAGCGGTCGAGGTCGAGGAACAGCACGGCCAGCTGGCCGCCTTGCCGCTTGCTCTTGCGCAGCGCCTGGGTCAGCCGGTCGAGGGCCAGGGTGCGGTTGGGCAGGCCGGTGAGGCGGTCGTGGTAGGCCATCTGGCGGATGCGCTCCTCCTCGGCCTTGGCCGCGCTGATGTCGGTGAACAGACCGGTGAAGTGGGTCGGCCGGCGCTCCTCGTCGTAGACCGCGGCCAGCGACAGCCAGGCGCTGAAGGTGTCGCCGTCGCCGCGGCGCAGGAGGACCTCCTGCTGCCAGCTGCCGGTCCGGCGGACCTGCTGCCACATGGCCTCGCAATCCGCCTCGCTGACGTCGACCAGTAGCGCCGCGCAGGCGCGTCGCCCCTCCAGGTCGGCGAGCGTACCGCGCAGCAGGCGGCTGCCGGCGGGGTTGAGGCCGATGACCCGCTGCTGCTCGTCGAGCAGCAGGATGCCCTCGTTGCTGTGCTCGAACACGCTGGCCGCCAGGCCGAGGCTCTGCGACTGCTCGAGCATGCGGCGCAGCAGCGGGCGCATCACCGCGAAGGTCAGCAGTCCGCCGCCGAGGCTCAGCAGGAGGATGCCCAGCAGCGGCCAGAGCAGCTCGCGGCGGGCGCCGGCGTACAGCGCCGCGGGCGAGGCGAGCAGGGCGACGGCCCAGTCGCCGTGCTCCGGCAGTGGCCGGGCGAAGGCGGACCGGGCGCCGAGCCGCGGATGCTCGGGGAGCGGCACGGCCTGCAGGGGCAGGTCGCCCGGCCGGCGCAGGGCCTCGAACAGCGGATGCCAGTCCGGGGTCGGCATCAGCGCGGTGTCGGCATCGTGGACATGCACGGCGCGGCGCTCGGGAATGTGGATCAGGTGGGTCTGCAGCTCGCCGACGTACTCGCCGCTCATCGGCAACAGTTCCTGCAGCTTGTCCAGGCCGAAGGCGACGATGTCGGTGCCGGCGCGGCTGCCGTCGGGGGAGAGGATCGGCGCGCCGACCAGCAGCAGCGGGGTGTCGCCCAGCCGCAGCGGGCCGCTCAGGCGCGGCAGGAACTCGTCGGCGGCGGGCACCGGCCAGAGGTCGGCCGGCACGGGCTGGCGCAGGGCGAGCACCGGTCGCCCACCGGCGTCCAGCCGCACCAGGCCGTGCACGTCGCGGGTCTTGGCGAGCGACTCGAGCAGGCGCGGCGCGCTGAACGTCTGCAGTTCGGCCAGGTCGACCTCGCCGGCGTTGTAGCGCTCGAGCATGCGGCGGATTTCCGAGCGCGAGGTGAGCTGCATGGCGGTGTCGGCCATGTGCTCGAGCAGGTGGCTGCTGGCCAGGGCGCGGACCTGCACGTCGAACTCGGCATGCAGCTCGGCCTTGTTGCGCAACTGGTGGTACATCGGCAGGCCGGTGGCCAGGCCGACCAGGCCGGCGGTGGCCAGCACCCCGGCGGCGAACGATTGCTGCAGCCGGCGCTGCAGGCGGGGGAAGGACTGGCTGCGCGGGTGGGCGAGTTGCTCTGCCGTGCGGTTGGGCAATGTGCGGCTCCTTCGGCCGGTGTGTTCGACCGGCGGCATGGATGAGGGTGGGGGACGAGGGAGCTAGGGGTGGCGCGACGTGTCGGCCTCGCCGCCGGGGGACGCGCCGGGCGGCTGCGCGGACAGCTCGCCCAGTCGCTCGCCCAGCCGCGCCAGCGGATCCTGGCGGTAGAACCGGCGCAGCTGTGCGTACACCGCCGGGAAGGCGGCGTCGAGCAGGTCGGGGGCGCTGAAGAAGTACTCGCTGGCCACCGCGAAGAACTCCGCCGGGCTCTCGGCGGCGTAGGGGTCGATGGCGGTCTCGGCGTCCGGGTCGCGGTCCAGCTCGGCGTTGAGCGCGTCGTAGGCCTGCTGCAGGGCTGCGCTCCAGTCGGCGATGCGCATGTCGGCGTGCAGTGGCGGCAGGCCGTTGGCGTCGCCGTTGAGCATGTCCAGCTTGTGGGCCAGTTCGTGGATCGGCAGGTTGTAGCCGTCCAGGCTGCCGCTGGCCGCAACGCCCGGCCAGGCGAGGATCACCGGGCCCTGCTGCCAGGCCTCGCCGCTGCGCTCGTCGTCCCAGACGTGCTCGACGCCGGCCTCGTCGCGGTGGCGTTGCGGACTGAGGAAGTCGTCGGGGTACAGCAGCAACTGGTGGAAGCCCCGGTACCAGTCGAGGTCCGGCAGATGCAGCAGCGGCAGGCAGGCCTGGGCGGCGAGGGCGAGGCGCGCGAACTCGTCCGGTTCGACGCCGGGCAGGCAGGTCAGCTGCTTGTCGTGCAGGAACAGCAGGCTCAGCTCGCCGAGGCGCTGGCGCTCGGCGGCGTCCAGCCCGGCGAGGATCGGCAGGCCGTCGCACACTGCGGCCCACAGCTGCGGGTCGAGCGGGTGGCGGGCGAGCAGGCGGCGGCGGCGCCAGTTGCGCAGGAACACGGCGGACACTCCCGGTGGGTGGCGATACTGGCGATTGTATGGCATCGCCGGGTCGCAGCGCGCGGATGCAGGGTCGCAGGGCGCGCCCCGCCCCCGGCCGGCGGCGGGGCGCGACGGCCGGTCGCTACTTGCGTCGCCACTGGCCGTCGAGGCGGACGAACTGGCCGGGCGGGGTCTTCTCCACCGCCTTCTTGCCGGCCATGGCCTCGACGTCGCTGAGGCGGATGCCGTTCTGGGTGGCCAGCTTCTGGTACTCGGCGCGCCGCGCCTGGTTGATCAGCCGGGCGATCTCGGCGGCCTGGCCGCCCGGACGGACCACGCCGAGGTAGCCGTCGGTCTGTTCGCCGAGCTGGCCGGCGGCCTTGGCGGCGGGCAGCGCGGTCATCGCGCCGGACAGGTCGAGGGCCAGCGCCGAGAGACTGAAGCCGAAGGCGAGCAGCAGGGTGGCGATGCGCTTGGAAAGGGTCATGGAGGGCTCCTCAGAACAGGCCGCTGGATTCGTCGAGAATGTTGTCCAGCGCCTTGTCGACCTTGATGTAGATCTCGTGCTCGATCTTCACGTTGAGGTTGATGTTGATCGGCTCCTTGGGCGCGGCCAGCTGCACCGTGGGGGTGCAGGCGCCGAGCAGCAGGCCGAGCAGCAGGCCTGGCAGCAGAACGGTGCCGAGGGGGCGCAGGCGCATGGTGGCGGTCTCCCGTGTCAGGGGCGCGGCGGCAGGCGTTGCTGCACGCGGCGCTGGATGGCTTCGTTGACCCGGCCACTCAGCTGCAGGCTGGTCAGCAGGCTGGGCAGGTTCTCTTCCAGGTTGATGGCGAGGTTCACCGGCCGGCCGCCTTCCAGGGCGGGGTTGTGGCCGTGCAGGCGCAGGGCCAGCAGCAACTGGCCCTCGGGCGCATAGCTGACCTCGCTCTCCAGGCGATCGTAGCGGAAATCCTCCAGCGCGGTGACGGCCAGTTGCAACGCGGGGTTGCTGCGGGCGAAGGCACGGATCCGCTCCGAGCGCAGCTGCAGCACGCCGCCGGGAGCGCGCGCCGCGAGCCGGCCCTGTTCGACGTGCAGGCCGGCGGCGTCGAGACGCAGGGGCAGGCGACCGTCGACGACGCCGCTGCCGGAGAGCCCTTCTGCCGGGTAGACCCCGAGCAGCTCGGCCAGTTCCAGGTCGCGCAGCTGCAGGACGAGGCGCTGCGGCGGGCGGGCCAGGTCGAGGCGCACCGGGTCGGCGTGCAGCCGGCCGCCGAGCAGGCCGCCGTCGGCCTGCCACAGCTGCAGGCGGCCGGCCAGCGGGGCGTCCAGCGTGGTCTGGTAGCTGGCGCGCAGCTGCAGCGGGCCGAGCGGAATGCCCGGGTTGAGGCGCGCCAGGCGCAGCGCGGGCAGCTCCAGGTCCAGCTCGGCGCCGTGCAGTTCGCCCAGCAGCCGGCCGTGCAGGCCGTCCAGTTCGCTGCGGTCGTAGATGCCGGCGGCGTCGTCGAGCTGCATGGCGAAGGCGCCGCGCGGGGCGCTGCCGGCCGGCAGGCGCAGGCTGGCCGTGGCGCTCAGGCGTCCGGCGCTCAGCTCCAGCAGCGCCGGCCAGGCGTTCAGGCTGGCCGCCAGCGGGTTGCCGGCGGCCAGCTCGAGCGCCGTCAGGCGGCCCTGCACGGCCAGGCTGCCGTCGCTGCCGCGCTGCAGCTGCACGCTCAGCCCCAGGCCGGCGTCGTTGTCCAGGAGGCCGTCGAGACGGATGGCCGGCGGCGTGGCGTCGAGGCGGCCGCGCCAGCGCCAGCCCTGCGGACGCAGCTGGGTGTGCTGCAGGCGGGACGCGGCGAGCGCCAGCGGGCCGGTCAGCTGCAGGCTGCCGTCGTCGCTGCGGCGCAGGCGCAGGCCGGTCGGCACGGCGTTCGGCGCGTCGAGGCGCAGGCCGTCCGCGGCGTCCAGGCGGCGGGCGGCGAGCCGCGAACCTTCGGCGAGCTCCAGCTGCAGCTCCCGCTCCCGCCAGTGGCCGCGCAGGACCAGCGTGGCATGGATCTCGTGCAGGTCGAGCGGCTCCAGCTGCAGGCGCGGCAGGCTGGCCTGCACGCGCGCCTGTTCGACCAGCGCCTGGGTCGGCAGACCCGCCTGGATCCGCCAGTCGGCCGGCAGCTGCAGGCTCCACTCGGCGTCGACCTGCAGGCGTTCCGGCAGCCGGGCCAGCGGCTGCACGGCGGCGGCGCCGAACATCGGCTCCAGCCACTGGCGCAGCCAGGGCGCCGGCGGGCGGGCCGGCAGTTGCAGGCTGCCGTGCAGGCTCGACACGCCCTCGGTGCGGGCCAGCCGGGCGGCGACGCTGAGGTATGGCTGCTCGTCCAGTCGCAGCGACAGCTCGAGGCGAGCGTCGTCCGGATGGCCGTCCAGGGCGCCGTCGAGCCGCAGGCGGTGCTCGCCTTCCTGCAGGGCCAGCTCGAGACTGGCCGGCAGCAACGCGGCGCCGGGTTGCCGCAAGGTCAGGCTGCCGTGCAGCCGGCAGGCGGCCTGCGGGCAGGGCAGGCGGGCGTCGATGAGCCGCACCTGCAGCTCGCGCGGCAGCCAGCCGAGCAGGCCGGCCAGTTCGTCGGCGCCGGGCAGGCGGCTGGCCCGGCCGGTGGGGGCGGTCGGCGCCTGCCAGTCGAGCTGCAGACGCTCGACGTGCAGGCGCAGCAGCTGACGGGGGCGCTGCTGCAGCTGCCAGTCGAGCTGCAGCGACTCGGCCTGCAGCTGCAGGCGTCGGCCGTCGGCGGCCAGGTGCTCGAACTGCAGGCGCTCGAGACGCAGGCCGTGGCGGGACACTTCGAGATCCCGCCAGTCGAGGCCGACGATGCCCTGCGCGTCCTGCACGCGCTGCCACAGCTGCCAGGCGTAGCCGCTCGCCGCCAGAGCGGCGAGCAGCAGGGCCAGCAGGCTCCAGCCCAGGGCGCGCGGCCAGCGCCGCGGGCGTGCCGCCATCGGGAGTTCCTCGGCTTGGTTGCGCATCCGCCTAGGGTGGCCCGCCGCTGGCGCGGCGGCAAGGTGGCGCTGCGCGGAATTGCCGCCCGCGTCTGTGGTCCACCGGGGGCTGTGCTAACCTGCGCGACAGTTTTCCGGGCCGCGCCCGCCCGTCTTCGAGGTCATCCATGCATATCCACATTCTCGGCATCTGCGGCACCTTCATGGGCTCGCTGGCGGTGCTGGCCAAGGAACTCGGCCACCGCGTCACCGGCTCCGACGCCAACGTCTATCCGCCGATGAGCACCCAGCTCGAGGCCCAGGGCATCGAGCTGCTGCAGGGCTACGAGCCGGCGCACCTCGACCCGGCGCCGGACCTGGTGGTGATCGGCAACGCCCTGTCGCGCGGCAATCCGGCGGTGGAGCACGTGCTCAACGCCGGCCTGCCCTACGTCAGCGGCCCGCAGTGGCTGGCCGACCACGTGCTGCAGGGGCGCTGGGTGCTGGCGGTGGCCGGCACCCATGGCAAGACCACCACCAGCAGCATGCTGGCCTGGGTGCTGGAGGACGCCGGGATGAGCCCGGGCTTCCTGATCGGCGGGGTGCCGCAGAACTTCGGCATCTCGGCGCGCCTGGGCGGCACGCCGTTCTTCGTGGTCGAGGCCGACGAGTACGACAGCGCCTTCTTCGACAAGCGCAGCAAGTTCGTCCACTACCGTCCGCGCACCGCGATCCTCAACAACCTCGAATTCGACCACGCGGACATCTTCCCGGATCTGGCGGCCATCGAGCGGCAGTTCCACCACCTGGTGCGCACCGTCCCCGGCGAGGGGCTGATCGTCCGCCCGGCCGCCGAGCAGGCGCTCGGCCGGGTGCTGGAGATGGGCTGCTGGACCCCGGTGCAGACCACCGGCCCCGGCGGCCAGTGGCAGGCGCACCTGCTCGCCGAGGACGGCTCGCGTTTCGAGGTGCTGTTCGAGGGCGTCGTGCAGGGCGTCGTCGAGTGGCCGCTGAGCGGCCGGCACAACGTCGCCAACGCGCTGGCCTGCCTGGCCGCGGCACGCCACGTCGGCGTCGCGCCGGGGCAGGGCTGCGCGGCGCTGTCCAGTTTCCGCAGCGTCAAGCGGCGCATGGAAAAGGTCGCCGAGGTTCGCGGCGTGACCCTCTACGACGACTTCGCCCACCACCCGACCGCCATCGCCACCACCCTCGACGGCCTGCGCCGGCAGGTCGGCAAGGCGCCGATCATCGCGGTGATCGAGCCGCGCTCCAACTCGATGAAGCTCGGCGCCCACCGCGAGGGGCTGGCCGAGTCGGTGGCGCAGGCCGACCGCGCCATCTGGTACGCGCCGCCCAGCCTCGGCTGGGATCTGGCCGCCAGCGTCGCCGGCTCCTCCGTGCCGAGCACCGTGTGCGACTCGCTGGAGGGCATCGTCGCCGCGGTCAAGGGCTGCGCGATCCCCGGCACCCAGGTGGTGATCATGAGCAACGGCGGTTTCGGCGGTCTGCACGGCAAGCTGGCCAAGGCGCTGGGCGAATAAGGAGGGTGGTCGATGAGCGGTCCGGAACGCATCACCCTGGCGATGACCGGCGCCTCCGGCGCCCAGTACGGCCTGCGCCTGCTCGACTGCCTGGTGCAGGAGGAGCGCGAGGTGCACTTCCTGATCTCCAAGGCGGCGCAGCTGGTGATGGCCACCGAGACCGACGTCGCCCTGCCGCCCAGGCCGCGGGCGATGCAGGCCTTCCTCAGCGAGTACACCGGCGCGGCGCCCGGGCAGATCCGCGTGTTCGGCCAGGACGACTGGATGGCACCGCCGGCTTCCGGCTCCGGCGCGCCGGCGGCCATGGTGGTGGTGCCCTGCTCGACCGGCTCGCTGTCGGCGATCGCCACGGGAGCCTGCAACAACCTGATCGAGCGTGCCGCCGACGTGGCGCTCAAGGAGCGCCGCCAGCTGATCCTGGTGCCGCGCGAGGCGCCGTTCTCCACCATCCACCTGGAGAACATGCTCAGGCTGTCGAACATGGGCGCGGTGATCCTGCCCGCCGCGCCGGGCTTCTACCACCAGCCGCAGACCATCGACGACCTGGTCGACTTCGTGGTGGCGCGCATCCTCAACCAGCTGAACATCCCCCAGGACATGCTGCCGCGCTGGGGCGAGCACCACCGGGTCAGCCCCGATGAGTGAGCCTGCAGGGGCGACTTCAGTCGCCGGTCTCGCCGCCAAGGCGAATAGATTCGCCCCCGCGCTCCTGCTGCTGGCGCCGTTGCTGCTGACCGGCTGCGCCAGCGTGCGCACCCTCGACGCCGCCCAGCCCGGCGCGCCGCTGATCTATTCCGGCACCCGGCTGGACTGGTACGCCCTCAACGGCGGCTGCTGCCCGCTGGAGCGCTTCGGCGCCGAGGCACCGAAATATCCGGGGCTCGACCTGCCGGCCAGCGCGCTGCTGGATACCCTGCTGCTGCCGCTGTCGATCGCCGCGGAGCTGGGCATCGGCCTGCAGGTGCGCGGCGGCAACTGAGCCGGCGTCAGGCGCGATCGGTCACTCCACCAGCCCCACCACCTCCCCACAACTCTCGCTCAACCCGTACCTGCCCTTTGAATCGCGCACCACCCGGCCCATCGCCACCTGCGGATCGTGGGTGAACACCAGCCGGCCACCGCGCGCCAGCAGGTCCTCGAGCAGCGCGGTCTTCTCCTCGATCAGCCCTTCCGGGAAGCGGTCGTAGCCCATGGTGATCGGCAGGTGCACCCAGGGCGCGCCGGGGATCAGGTCGCCGGCGAACACCACCGGGCCGCCGGGCATCTGCACCTCGGGGAGGATCTGCCCGGGGGTGTGGCCGTCGCTGACATGGAAGCGCCAGTCTGCGCCGAGGGTCGGCGAGCTCTCGCCGTCGGCGAGCAGCTCCAGGCGGCCGCTGGCTTCCAGCAGCTCGAGCAGCTCGGGGATGTACGAGGCGCGGTCGCGGGCGTGCGGTGCCATGGCGCGCTGCCACTGGCGGCGGCCGGTGACGAAGCGCGCGTTGGGGAACAGCAGGCGCGGCGGCTGGCCCTTTTCCCAGGGCGCGAGCAGGCCGCCGGCGTGGTCGAAGTGCAGGTGGGTGAGCACCACCACGTCGATGTCGGCGTCGCAGAAGCCGAGCCTGGCCAGGTTGTCGAGCAGCACGTGGCGGCTTTCCTGCACGCCGAAGCGCTCCTTGAGTTCCGGACTGAAGAAGGCGCCGATGCCGGTCTCCACCAGCACGTTGCGCTCGTCCTCGCGCACCAGCAGGGCGCGGCAGCCCAGGTCGATGCGGTGCAGCTCGTCGGCCGGCATCCAGCGCTCCCACAGGGCGCGCGGCGCGTTGCCGAACATGGCGCCGCCGTCGAGCTTCTGGCTGTTGCCGGACAGGGTGGTCAGGGTACGCATGGGGACTCCTTGTTGTTGTCGTTGCCGGGGGCGCGGCAGGCGTCCAGCCTGCCACGCGGAAGAAAAAAGCGCGACGGTCGGGCTACGACACGCCGCGCAAAGGCTCACGGGAAACTCGGCTGGACGGTCAGAACTGCGCGTCGTCGAGACCGTACAGCGGCGCGCTGCCGGCGCGGATGCTCGCCTCCAGGCTGTGGATGCGCGGCAGCAGCTTGGCGAAGTAGAACTGCGCGGTGGCCAGCTTGGCGGCGTAGAAGGCCGCGTCGCCGGTGTGCCCGGCCCGCGCCACGGTGGCCATGCGTGCCCACATGTAGGCGTAGGCGACGTAGCCGAACAGCTGCAGGTAGTCGACCGCGGCGGCGCCGACTTCTGCCGGGTTGGCCTGGGCCTGCTGGCGCAGCCAGGCGCTGGTGCTTTCCAGGCGCTCGAGGGCAGCGTGCAGCTCGCTGGCGAACGGCTGGGCGCTGCCGGCCGGGCTGTCGACGAAGGCGCGGATCTCGGCGGCGAACAGGCGCAGGCCGGCGCCGTCGCCGGCCAGCACCTTGCGGCCGAGCAGGTCGTGGGCCTGGATGCCGTTGGTGCCTTCGTAGATCTGCGCGATGCGCACGTCGCGCACCAGCTGCTCCTGGCCCCACTCGCGGATGTAGCCGTGGCCGCCGAACACCTGCTGGCCGTGCACGCAGCTCTCCAGGCCGGTGTCGGTGAAGAACGCCTTGGCCACCGGGGTGAGCAGGGCGACCAGCGCCTCGGCGTCGCGCCGCTCCTGCTCGTCGCTGGCGAACTTGGCCAGGTCGAGCTGCTGGCCGACCCAGCAGGCGAAGGCGCGGCCGCCCTCGGTGAGCGCCTTCATGGTCAGCAGCATGCGCCGTACGTCGGGCTGGGCGAGGATCGGGTCGGCGCTCTTCTCGGGCGCCACGGCGCCGCCCGGGGCGCGGCCCTGCAGGCGCTCGCGGGCGTAGGCCACGGCGCTCTGGTAGGAGGCCTCGGCGCAGCCGATGCCCTGGATGCCGATCGACAGGCGCTCGTAGTTCATCATGGTGAACATCGCCGCCAGGCCGCGGTTCGGTTCGCCGACCAGGTAGCCGGTGGCGCCGTCGAAGTTCATCACGCAGGTGGCCGAGGCCTTGATGCCCATCTTGTGTTCGAGGGAGCCGCAGCTGACGGCGTTGCGCGCGCCGAGGCTGCCGTCGGCCTCGACCAGCAACTTGGGCACCAGGAACAGCGAGATGCCGCGCGAGCCGGCCGGCGCGTCGGGCAGGCGCGCCAGTACCAGGTGAACGATGTTCTCGGTCAGGTCCTGCTCGCCGCCGGTGATGAAGATCTTGGTGCCGCTGATCGCGTAGCTGCCGTCAGGCTGCGGTTCGGCGCGGGTGCGCAGCAGGCCGAGATCGCTGCCGGCGTTGGGCTCGGTCAGGCACATGGTGCCAGCCCACTCGCCGCTGTACAGGCGCGGCAGGTAGGTCTGCTTGAGCTGCTCGCTGGCGTGGGCGTCGATGGCCAGGCAGGCGCCGGAGGTCAGCGCCGAGTACAGGGCGAAGCTGGAGCCGGCGGCGTAGAGCATCTCCTCGAACTGCACGGCGAGCATCTTGGGCATGCCCAGGCCGCCGTACTCGGGGTTGCCGGACAGGCCGACCCAGCCGCCGTCGATGTAGGTGGCGTAGGCTGCCTTGAAGCCGGCCGGGGTGGTCACCGCGCCGTTGTCGAAGCGTGCGCCTTCCTCGTCGCCGCTGCGGTTGAGCGGGGCGAGCAACTGGCCGGTGACCTTGGCGGCCTCCTCGAGGATGGCGTCGGCGGTGTCGGCGTCGACCGTTTCGGCCAGCGCCGGCAGGCGCGCCCACAGGCTCGGGGCGGCGAAGACTTCATGGAGGACGAAGCGCATGTCGCGCAGGGGGGCGTTGAATTCGGGCATTGCGAACCTCGATGGACAGGTCGGCGCGAGGCCGGGAGACGATTCGGAGTGGGCGAGCCCCCTGCGCCGTTGCCAGCGCAGGGGTACGGCTACGGTTCAGAGCGCCCGTGCCCAGTCGCGCAGCACGTACTTCTGGATCTTGCCGGTGGAGGTCTTCGGCAGCTCGCCGAACACCACGGTCTTCGGCACCTTGAAGTGCGCCAGGTGCTCGCGGCAGAAGGCGACGATCTCCGCCGCCTCGGCGGCGTGGCCCTGCTTGAGGGTGACGAAGGCGCACGGCGTCTCGCCCCACTTGTCGTCCGGACGGGCGACCACCGCGGCTTCCAGTACCGCCGGATGGCGGTAGAGCACGCCTTCCACCTCGATGGTCGAGATGTTCTCGCCGCCGGAGATGATGATGTCCTTGAGACGGTCCTTGATCTCCACGTAGCCGTCCGGGTGGCAGACGGCCAGGTCGCCGGTGTGGAACCAGCCGCCGGCGAAGGCTTCCTCGGTGGCCGTGGGGTTCTTCAGGTAGCCCTTCATCACCGTGTTGCCGCGCATGAAGATCTCGCCGAGGGTCTCGCCGTCGCGCGGCACCGGCGCGAGGGTCTGCGGGTCGCCGACCATCAGGCCTTCCAGGGTCGGGTAGCGCACGCCCTGGCGCGCCTTCAGGCGTGCGCGCTCGTCGAGCGGCAGGGCGTCCCACTCGTCGTGCCAGGCGCAGATGCTGACCGGGCCGTAGACTTCGGTGAGGCCGTAGACATGGGTGACCTGGATGCCCATTTCCTCCACCGCGCCGATCACCTTGGCCGGCGGCGCCGCGCCGGCGACCATGGCGTGCACCGGGTGGTCGATGGCCGCCTTGGCCGAGTCGGGCAGGTTGACCAGCGCGTTGAGCACGATGGGGGCGCCGCACAGGTGGCTGACGCGGTGCTCGCGGATCAGGGTGAGGATCTTCTGCGGGTCGACCCGGCGCAGGAACACGTGGGCGCCGGCCAGCGCGGTGATGGTCCACGGGTAGCACCAGCCGTTGCAGTGGAACATCGGCAGGGTCCACAGGTACACCGGGTGGTGGCCCATCGCCCAGCTCATCTGGTTGGCCATGGCGTTGAGGAAGGCGCCGCGATGGTGGTAGACCACGCCCTTGGGGTTGCCGGTGGTGCCGGAGGTGTAGTTGAGGCTGATCGCCTGCCACTCGTCGTCCGGCCACTGCCAGGCGAACTCCGGATCGCCCTCGGCGAGCAAGGCCTCGTAGTCGAGGTCGCTGACCGGCTGGCCCTCGCCGTACTCCGGGTCGTCGACGTCGATCACCAGGATCGGCCGGCCGAGCATGCCCACCGCGGCATGTACCACCTCGTGGAATTCGCGGTCGGCGATCAGCACCTTGGCCTCGCCATGCTGCAGCATGAAGGCGATCGCCTCGGCGTCCAGGCGCACGTTGAGGGTGTTGAGCACCGCGCCGACCATCGGCACGCCGAAGTGCGCCTCGAGCATGGCCGGGATGTTCGGCAGCATCGCCGCCACGGTGTCGCCCTTGCCGATGCCGCGTCCGGCCAGTGCCGAGGCCAGGCGCCGGCAGCGCCGGTAGGTCTCGCGCCAGTTGCGGCGGATGGCGCCGTGGATCACGGCAAGGCGTTCGGGGTAGATGCTGGCGGTACGCTCGATGAAGCTGAGCGGGGTGAGGGCGAGGTGATTGACGGGGGCGGGCGCGAGGCCCTGCTCGTAGATCGACATGAGAATATCCGCTGGCTGATTGTTAGCTCTGTTTTTTGGCGGTCATCGCGACGGCGCAGACGTTCCGACGACCTGCGGCACCATCTTCCTGTGGTGACTTGCGACGGAGCATACCCGGCATTTCCGGAAAATGGTATAGGCTTTCAACTATGCATATATGGTGTAAATACTATATCTGGTGGCAATCTTGACCGAGAGCATGACCGATGGCGCGGAGGACGGCTGGTTCGCGCGCCTGCAGCTCGACGACGAGCCGGCCCTGCTGCTGGGCGCGGGCGGCGCGCTGCTCGACCTCAATCCGGCGGCCGCGCGCGTGCAGGCCGCCTGCGGCGCGGACGACGCACGGCAACTGCTGCCGGGCAATCACCTGCAGCTGCTACAGGCGGCTCTGCAGCAGGGTCGCACGGTCGGCCCGGTGATCGCCGAGGTCGGCGGGCGCAGTCTGCGCTGGAAGTTCGTGCCGCTGCCCGGCGCGGCCCGCGTGCTGGCGCGCGGCCAGGACGCCAGCGCGCAGCTGCGCGACGAGCGCGAGGCGGCGCGGGCACGCCGCCTGTACCGGCTGATCATCGAGAACACTGCCGACCTGATCTCCCGGCACAGCCCGGACGGCCGCTTCGTCGACGCCGCGCCGGCGTCCTGGAGCATGCTCGGCTACTGGCCCGAGGAGCTGCGCGGGCGGCCGGTGCGCGAGCTGCTGCACCCCGACGACCTGGCGCAGATGCGCGAGGCGCGCGAGCGTCTCGAGCGCCTCGGTCACCACAGCCTCAGCTACCGCCTGCGCCACCGCGACGGCCACTACCTGTGGGTGGAGACCAGCTGCCGGGCGATCCGCGAGACCTACACCGGCGCGGTGGTGGAGATCGTCTGCGTGACGCGCGACATCAGCGCGCGACTGCGGGCCGAGGCCGAGCTGCGCCGCCACCAGGACGAGCTGGCCCACGCGGCGCGGCTGGTCACCCTCGGCGAACTGGCCTCGGGGATCGCCCACGAGATCAACCAGCCGCTGGCCGCGGTGGTCAACTACGCCGCCGCCAGCCAGCGCTACCTGCGCGGCGCCGGCAGCGATCCGCAGGCGCTGGCGCGGGTCGCCGAGGGTCTGGAGCGGATCACCGCGCACGCCAACCACGCCGCCGAGGTGATCCGCCGGCTGCGCGCCTTCCTGCGCAAGGGCCAGCGCCGCGTGCAGGCGCTGAACGTCGCGGCGGTGGCGCGCGACGCCGTGCAGCTGTGCGCCTGGGAGGCGGAGCGGGCGAGGGTGGCGATCCGCGACGATCTGCCGGACAATCTGCCGCCGCTGTACGCCGACCGGGTGCTGCTCGAGCAGGTGTTGCTCAACCTGCTGCGCAACGCCATCGAGGCTAACCGCGAGGCGCATCCGGGCGCGCCCTCGACGGTGCGCCTGGCCGCCCGTCCGGAGGCGGGCGGCCTGTGCGTCACGGTGCAGGACCAGGGACCGGGGGTGAGCGAGGAGGCGCTGGCGCAGCTGTTCACTCCGTTCTACACCAGCAAGGCCGACGGCCTGGGCCTCGGTCTGGCGATGAGCCGGAGCATCGTCGAGGGCTTCGGCGGCGAGCTGTGGGCCGAGCGTCAGGCCAGCGGCCTGCGCCTGTGCTGCCGGCTGCCGCTGGCCGGCGGCGAGGCGGGACAACGAGAACGAGGGGAGTGAGCGATGGTGGTGGCGCAGGAGCAGGTGGTCTACGTGGTCGACGACGACCGGGGGATGCTCGATTCGACGGTCTGGCTGCTCGAGTCGGTCGGCCTGCGCGCGCTGCCGTTCACCAGCGGGCGGGCCTTCCTCGACGCCTGCGACCCGGACCTGCCGGCCTGCGTGCTGCTCGACGTGCGCATGCCGGGCATGGGCGGGCTCAACGTGCAGGAGGAGCTGCGCGCGCGCGGCATCGAACTGCCGGTGATCTTCGTCAGCGGCCACGCCGACGTGCCCATCGTGGTGCGCGCCTTCAAGGCCGGCGCCTGCGATTTCATCGAGAAGCCGTTCAACGAGCAACTGCTGCTCGACAGCGTGCAGCAGGCGCTCGGTCGCCAGGCCGAGCGCCGGGCCCGCCAGGGCGGCCCGGCGGCGCTGCGTGCGCGGCTGGGTCGGCTGACGCCGCGCGAGCGCGACGTGCTGCTGCCGCTGGTGCAGGGCTACACCAGCCGCGAGATCGCCGAGCAGCTCGACATCAGCGTGAAGACCGTCGACCTGTACCGCGCGCGGGTGATGAAGCGCATGCAGGCCGAGCGCCTCAGCGACCTGGTCGGCATGGCCTGCGCGGCCGGGCTGATCGATCCGCTCGATCCGCGCGGCGAGCGGGCCGGCGGCTGAGCCGGGCGTCAGTCGGCGCTGTTGCCGCAGCAGCAGCCGGCGTAGTCCGCGTAGGCGGCGATGATCCGCTCGAGCAGTGCGTGGATGTCCATGCTGGCGTCCTCCGTGGATACGGCTCCATTCTCCGCCGGCCCGTGTGCGCCGGCTGCTTGAATCCTTCTATGACAACCATAGCCGACCGCCGGGCGGAACTTGCCCGCGCTGCGGGCGGTCTTCTGCGGTGACTTCCCGATCCGCCCAGCGAGGAATGCCGTTCGTGACCCGCCAACTCCTGACCGGGGGCCTGCTGGCCCTGCTGGCTGCGCCGTTGTGGGCGGCCGAGTGCAGCGTCGACATCGAGGCCAGCGACCGCATCGCCTTCAACATCGACCGCATCGAGGTGAGCCGCAGCTGCCGGGAGTTCACCGTCCGCCTGCAGCATACCGGCCGTCTGGAGCACACCCGGATGGGCCACAACTGGGTCCTGGCACGTGCCCGCGAGCAGCAGGCGGTGGCCAACGCCGGGCTGGTCGGCGGCCTGGGGCACAGCTTCGTGCGGCCCGGCGATGCGCGGGTGATCGCCAGCACCCGCCTGCTCGGCGGCGGCGAGTCGGACGCGGTGAGCTTCCCGGTGAGCCTGCTCGAGGAGGGCGAGGACTACGTGTTCTTCTGCTCCTTCCCCGGCCATGCGCCGCTGATGCGCGGCATCCTGCGCCTGGCCGACTGACGGTCCCGGCCGGTGCGCCGGCTCTGCGCCGGGCTTCGCGGGCGTTTCTCCAGGGCGTATCCTGTGCGCCCGCCGTCGCCTGTCGGCGCCTCCCCCCTCGTGGCCGCCGAAGGAGTCCGCCGCCGATGATCGCGTTCCAGGCCATCGTGCCGATCTTCCTGCTGGTGGCGCTCGGCTACCTGCTGTGCTGGCGTGGCTGGCTGGCCGGCGAAACGCTGGCCGGGCTGTCGGCGCTGACCTTCAAGCTGTTCATGCCGACCCTGCTGTTCGTCGGCATCGCCCGCGCCGATCTCGGCGAGGGGCTGGCGCCCGAGCTGCTGCTCGCCTACTTCGCCCCGGTGCTGGCGGTGTTCGTGCTGGTCAACGCCTGGGTGCACCGCCGGCGCGGCGCGCCCAGTCCGCACGGCCTGGCCGCCGCCTACTCGAACAACGTGCTGATCGGCATTCCGCTGGTCACCACCCTGCTCGGCGCCGACAAGCTGGTCTACCTGTTCGCCGTGCTGGTGTTCCACAGCCTGGTGCTGTTCAGCCTGCACTCGCTGTACGCGGCGCTCGGCAGCGGCAGCCGGGTCGAGCCGCGCGGGCTGCTGAAGAGCCTGTTCAACCCGGTGATCAACGGCCTGCTGCTCGGCGCGCTGGTCAACGCCCTCGACCTGCCGCTGCCGGCGGTGTTCTGGAAGGCCGCCGACTGGCTGGCCGCGGCGGCGCTGCCGTGCGCGCTGATGGTGCTGGGCATGGGCCTGAGCCGCCACCGCTTCCATCCCTCGGCGGCGGTATTCGCCCTCGCCGCGATCAAGCTGGCGGCCTTCCCGGCGCTGGTCTGGTGGTGCAGCGGCCTGCTCGGCCTGAACGATGCGGCGCGCAGCGTGCTGCTGCTGATGGCGGCCTGTCCCACCGGGGTCAACGTGCTGGCCTTCGCCGGCAGTCCCGAGGACAGCCGCACCCTCGGCTCCGAGGTGTTCCTCTCCACCGTGCTGGCGGTGCTCAGCCTGCCGCTGTGGATGCTGCTGGCCGGCGGCTGAGCGCTCAGCTCGAGCGGGCGGCGCGCAGCGCCTGCTGTTCCTTGTGGGCGACCCAGTGCTCGACCAGCTCGCGCAGTTGCGACAGCTCCAGCGGCTTGGCCACGTGGCCGTCCATCCCGGCCTTGAGGGCGCGCTCCTTGTGTTCGCCGAGGATGTGCGCGGTCAGCGCCACCACCGGGGTGCGCGGTCGCTGGCGGGCGGCTTCCCAGGCGCGCAACTGCTCGGTGGCGGCGAAGCCGTCGAGCACCGGCATCTCGCAGTCCATCAGCACCAGATCGTACTGGCGGCTCTGCATGGCACGCAGGGCGTCGCGCCCGTTGCTGACCAGGTCGGGCTCGAGGTCGAGCTTGCCGAGCATGCCCTGGATCACCTTGGTCGAGATGCTGTTGTCCTCGGCCACCAGCACGCGGAAGTCGGCCGGCACCTGGGGCGTCTGCGCCTGCCGTGCGGCGCCCGGCAGCAGGACGCCGCGCCGCTTGCGGCCGAGCTCCTCGGCGAGGGTGGCCTTGAGGGTGTAGCCGGCCACCGGCTTGGCGAGGATACGGCTGATCCCGGCGTTGCGCGCCACCAGCTTGCTGGGCGCCTGGCTCTGCCCGCCGAGCATGATCAGCAGCAGGTCGTGGTTGATGCGCGGATCGGCCTTGATGCTGGCCGCCAGCTGCAGGCCGTTGATCTCCGGCATGTCAAAGTCGAGGATCACCACGTCGAAGTACTCGCCGAGGGTGGCCTTGTTGCGCAGGGAGGCCAGCGCCTCCTTGGCCGAGGCCGCGCAGCTGGCCTGCAGGCCCCAACTGGTGCACTGCTGCTGCAGTACCTTGCGGCAGGTCTCGTTGTCGTCGACCACCAGCACCCGCGCCTCGCGCAGCTGCAGGTCGGGGGTGAGGGCGGCCTGGGTGAGGGCGGCCGGGTCGAGCGGCAGGCTGAACCACAGGGTCGAGCCCTGCTGGTTGCCGCTTTCGATGCCGAACTCGCCGTGCATCAGGGCGATCAGCTGGCGGCTGATCACCAGGCCGATGCGGCCGTTGCCGTGGCGCTGGCTCAGATAGTCGCGGCTGTGCAACGGCATGTTCTGCAGCGCCTCGCGCTCCTCCGCGCTCAGCGGGCGGCCGCTGTCCTGCACGGCGATGCGCAGGCGCGGCGCGGCGCCGTCCTGCTCCAGGGCGGCGACCAGCAGCACCTCGCCCTCGTCGGTCTGCTGGAAGGCGTGGTCGAGCAGGTTGAGCAGCGCCTGGCGCAGGCGCGCCGGGTCGCCGCTGATGGTGCGCGGCACCTGCGGCTGGATGAAGCCGATCAGCTCGAGTCCCTGGCGTTCGGCGCGGGCACGGAAGATGTCGATGCTCTCCTCGATCAGCGCGTGCAGGTCGAACTGCACCTCGTCCAGCTCGAGATCGCCGTTCTCCAGTGCGGAGATGTCGAGGATCTCGTTGATCAGCAGCAGCAGCTCGTTGCCGGCGCCGTGGATGGTCTGCACGTAGTCGCGCTGCTTGGCCGACAGCGGTGTGCCGAGCAGCAGCTCGGTCATGCCCAGCACACCGTTCATCGGCGTGCGGATGTCGTGGCTGATGCGCGCGAGCAATTCGGCCTTGGCTTGCTGCTCGGCGCGGAGCGCCGCCTCGGCGTGGCTGGCGCTGGTCCGCGCGTGCAGCTGCTCGCGCTGCTGCATGCGCAGCCGCACGCTGTAGAAGAACAGCGCGAACAGGCCGGCGCTGAGCAGGGCCGCGTTGCCCAGCGGCGAGAGGAGCGGCCACAGGCCGCCGAGCCCGAGACCGAGCGGCAGCAGGCAGAGTCCGGCCTGCAGCAGGTTCCGCGGATCGCGGGCATGGCCGAAGCGCATCAGGTGGTAGGCGGCGAGCATCAGCAGCACGCCGCCCATGGCGCCGAGCAGCAGCGCCGGCTCGAGGGCCGCCGGCAGCCAGGCGGGGGGCTGCCGGCCTTCGTCGAGCAGCGCCAGCAGGATCAGGGGCAGGGCCAGCAACAGGCTGGCGACCAGGGTGACGGCAGTCCGAAGCCAGCGCACGATCAGGCATCCCTTTCTGGGTCGGTGAGCGGATTATGTATGGAGCGAGTGGGCGGGCGGAACCCCGACCGGAAAGTATATGGCAGCCCGTTGCGGGTTGCCCTTGCCGCCTGACGGGCGGCCCCGTCGGGAGCGGGGGCCGGCCGCCGCGGGGGCGGCCGGCTCGGCGTCAGCCCTCGCCGCGCTCGCGGGCGATGGCGCGATAGCCGATGTCGTGGCGGTAGAACATGCCGTTCCAGCGGATCTTCTCGGCCAGGCGGTAGGCCTGTTGCTGGGCGTCGGACACGCTGGCGCCGATGGCGGTGGCGCACAGCACGCGGCCGCCGTTGGTGACGATGCGGTTGGCGGTGTCCAGCGCGGTGCCGGCGTGGAACACCTTGCCGTCCAGCTGCGCGGCTTCCTCGAGGCCCTCGATCACGTCGCCCTTGGCGTAGTCGCCCGGGTAGCCGCCGGCGGCCAGCACCACGCCGACGGTCGGTCGCGGGTCCCAGGTCGCCTCGACCTTGTCCAGCGCCTTGGCCAGCGCGGCCTCGACCAGCAGCACCAGGGAGGATTCCAGGCGCACCATGATCGGCTGGGTTTCCGGGTCGCCGAAGCGGCAGTTGAACTCGATGACCTTGGGCGCGCCGCTCTTGTCGATCATCAGGCCGGCGTACAGGAAGCCGGTGTAGACGTTGCCCTCGGCGGCCATGCCGCGCACGGTCGGGTAGATGATCTCGTCCATCACCCGCCGGTGCACCTCGGCGGTGACCACCGGGGCCGGCGAGTAGGCGCCCATGCCGCCGGTGTTCGGGCCGCTGTCGCCGTCGCCGACGCGCTTGTGGTCCTGGCTGGTGGCCATCGGCAGCACGTTCTCGCCGTCGACCATGACGATGAAGCTGGCTTCCTCGCCGTCGAGGAAGTCTTCGATCACCACCCGCGAGCCGGCCTCGCCGAAGGCGTTGCCGGAGAGCATGTCCTTGATCGCGGCCTCGGCCTCGGAGAAGGTGGTGGCGACGATCACGCCCTTGCCGGCGGCCAGGCCGTCGGCCTTGACCACGATCGGCACGCCGCGCTCGCGCAGGTATTCGATGGCCGGCTGCACCTCGGTGAAGTTCCGGTAGGCGGCGGTGGGGATGCTGTGGCGGGCCAGGAAGTCCTTGGTGAAGGCCTTGGAGCCTTCCAGCTGGGCGGCGCCGGCGCTCGGGCCGAAGATCGCCAGGCCGCGCTCGCGGAACAGGTCGACCACGCCGGCGACCAGCGGCGCCTCGGGGCCGACGATGGTCAGCTGCACGTTGGCGGCGGCGAAGTCGGCCAGGCGCTCGAGCTCCAGCACGCCGATCTCGACGTTCTGGCACTTGGCTTCGGTGGCGGTGCCGGCGTTGCCGGGGGCGACGAAGACCTTCGCGACGCGCGGGTCCTGCGCGACTTTCCAGGCCAGGGCGTGCTCGCGGCCGCCGCTGCCGATGATCAGTACGTTCATGTTTCAAGCCTCATGTTGATCGTTCCCACGCTCTGCGTGGGAACGTTGCAGTGGACGCTCGGCGTCCGCGGCAGGGGACGCCGAGCGTCCCGGGCTGCATCCCCACGCGGAGCGTGGGGACGATCGGTCGGTGTGGCCGACCTCAGTGACGGAAGTGGCGCATGCCGGTGAACACCATGGCCATGCCGGCCTCGTCGGCGGCGGCGATCACCTCGGCGTCGCGCATCGAGCCGCCCGGCTGGATCACCGCGGTGATGCCGGCCTTGGCGGCATTGTCGATGCCGTCGCGGAACGGGAAGAAGGCGTCCGAGGCCATCACCGCGCCCTGGACCTGCAGGCCGGCGTGCTCGGCCTTGATCGCGGCGATGCGCGCGGAGTTGACGCGGCTCATCTGGCCGGCGCCGACGCCGACGGTCTGACGGTTCTTGGCATAGACGATGGCGTTGGACTTGACGAACTTGGCCACCTTCCAGGCGAAGATCAGGTCGTGCAGCTCCTGCTCGCTCGGTGCGCGCTGGGTGACCACCTTGAGGTCGGCCTCGCCGATCATGCCGATGTCGCGGCTCTGCACCAGCAGGCCGCCGTTGACGCGCTTGTAGTCCAGGCCGCCGATGCGCTCGGCCGGCCACTGGCCGCACTCGAGCAGGCGCACGTTGGCCTTGGCGGCGACCGCTTCGCGGGCCTCGGCGGACACGCTGGGGGCGATGATCACCTCGACGAACTGGCGCTCGACGATGGCGCGGGCGGTTTCGCCGTCCAGCTCGCGGTTGAAGGCGATGATGCCGCCGAAGGCGGACTCGCTGTCGGTGGCCCAGGCCAGGTCGTAGGCCTTGCGGATGCCGCCGTCGGCTTCCGGGACCACGGCCACGCCGCACGGGTTGGCGTGCTTGACGATCACGCAGGCCGGCTTGCTGAAGCTCTTCACGCACTCCAGGGCGGCGTCGGTGTCGGCCACGTTGTTGAACGACAGTTCCTTGCCCTGCAGCTGCTTGGCGGTGGCCACGGACGCTTCGGCCGGGTTGGCCTCGACATAGAAGGCCGCGCTCTGGTGCGGGTTCTCGCCGTAGCGCATGTCCTGGGCCTTGATGAACTGGCTGTTGAAGGTGCGCGGGAACTCGGCGCGGCCTTCGGTGGACAGGGTTTCGGCCTGCTGGTCGATGGTGCCCAGGTAGTTGGCGATCATGCCGTCGTAGGCGGCGGTGTGCTCGAAGGCCTTGAGCGCCAGGTCGAAGCGCTGGGCGTAGGTCAGGCCGCCGTTCTTCAGGTTGTCGACCACCGACGCGTAGTCGGAGGCGTTGACCACGATGGCGACGTCCTTGTGGTTCTTCGCCGCCGAGCGGACCATGGTCGGGCCGCCGATGTCGATGTTCTCGATGGCGTCGGGCAGGGTGCAGCCTTCTTTCGCCACGGTAGCGGCGAACGGGTAGAGGTTGACCGCGACCAGGTCGATCGGACGGATGCCGTGTTCTTCCATCACCGCACCGTCGAGGTCGCGACGGCCGAGGATGCCGCCGTGGATCTTCGGATGCAGGGTCTTCACCCGGCCGTCCATCATTTCCGGGAAGCCGGTGTAGTCGGCCACTTCCACGGCATTGACGCCGTTGTCGCGCAGCAGCTTGAAGGTGCCGCCGGTGGAGAGGATCTCGACGCCGAGGGCGGCGAGTTCGCGGGCGAAGTCGACGACGCCGGTCTTGTCGGACACGCTGATCAGCGCGCGGCGGACGGGAAGGCGGGTGGTCTGGTCGGTCATCTCGGATTCCATCAGGACAGGATTGGAGAGAAGACGGCGCGGGCGGGCCGCGCCTGCTTCCGGCGAATTCGGGTTACAGCAGGTCGTACTGCTTGAGCTTCTTGCGCAGGGTGCCGCGATTGAGGCCGAGCAGCTCGGAGGCCTTGGTCTGGTTGCCCTTGACGTAGCGCATCACGGTTTCCAGCAGCGGCGCCTCTACTTCGGACAGCACCAGATTGTAGACGTCGGTCACCGGCTGGCCGTCGAGGTGGGCGAAGTAGTTGTGCAGCGCCTGCTCCACGCTGTCGCGCAGGGTCTGTCGCTCCACGCTGGGGGCGATCAGGTGCTGTTTGAGGTTGGCGTTGTCGCTCACGGCTGGGGTTCCACTCACAAAATGCTCGTTCAGGTTGGTCATGCGGCCGTCTCGCTGCAGGAGTCCTGCTGCCCGGCGAAGAAGCGGCGCACGTGTTCGTGCTGCGCGGCCGGGCAGTCCAGGCGGTTGAATTCGGTGCGAAAGTCGCGGGCGCCGGGCAGGGTGGCCAGGTACCAGCCGACGTGCTTGCGGGCGATGCGCACGCCCTGTTCCGGGCCGTAGAAGGCGTGCAGCTCGGCCAGGTGGCCGGCGAGGATACCTTCGATCTCGGCGAGTCCGGGCGCCGGCAGACGCTGGCCGGTGGCCAGGTAGTGGTCGATCTCGCGGAAGATCCACGGCCGGCCCTGGGCGGCGCGGCCGATCATCACCGCGTCGGCGCCGGTGGCGTCGAGCACCGCGCGGGCCTTCTCCGGCGAGTCGATGTCGCCGTTGGCGAACAGCGGCAGGTCGACCGCCTCGCGGATCGCGGCGATGGTCGCGTACTCGGCCGCGCCGCTGTACAGGTCGGCGCGGGTGCGGCCGTGCACGGCGAGGGCGGCGATGCCGGCCTGCTCGGCGATCCGCGCGATGCTGACGCCGTTGCGGTTGTCGCGGTCCCAGCCGGTGCGGATCTTCAGGGTCACCGGCACGTCGACGGCGCCGACCACCGCGTCGAGGATCTGCCCGACCAGTTGCTCGTCCTTCATCAGCGCCGAGCCGGCGGCCTTGTTGCAGACCTTCTTGGCCGGGCAGCCCATGTTGATGTCGATGATCTGCGCGCCCAGCTCGACGTTGCGGCGCGCCGCCTCGGCGAGCATCTGCGGGTCGCCGCCGGCGATCTGCACCGAGCGCGGTTCGGGGTCGCCGTCGTGGAGCATGCGCAGCCGCGACTTGCGGCTGTGCCACAGGCGCACGTCGCTGGTGAGCATTTCGGCCACCACCAGACCGGCGCCGAGACGGCGACAGAGCTGGCGGAACGGGCGGTCGGTGACGCCGGCCATGGGGGCCAGGATCACGCGATTGGGGAGGGTGTAGGGGCCGATGCGAACCACCGACATGGGGTATCCCTGCCGCAGGGGCAAATCAGCTGCTGGAAAAGGGTGGCGATAATACCCGCTCTCGGCGGCTGGATAAAGGCTGTTCTGAGTATTTTTTGAACAGTCGCCGCCCGCGCTTAGTCCGGCGAGTGGAAGGCCAGCCGGTAGTTCACCGCGCGGGTGCCGGGGTCGACGATCTCCAGGGCGATGTGGATCGGTGTCTGCGGCGGCATGTCGGTCTGTCCGGCCAGTTCGCCGGCCAGGTATTCGCTGGGCTTGAAGCGCCGGCTGGCCAGCGGCTGACCGTTGATGTCCTCGAAGCGCAGCTCGAGCAGCGGGAACGGCTGGGCGAAGTCGGCGCGGTTGTAGAGGATGGCGTCGACGGTCAGCGCGCCGGGATGGGTCGGATGGCTGCGCACGGTGAGGTTGCTGCTCTTCACCAGGCCGACGTCGACCCGTGGCGGCAACTGGCAGCCAAGCAGCGGGCAGAGCTTCTCGAACCAGGGGCGCAGTTGCTCGTGGCGGGCCAGTTGCTCGAAGTTGTACCAGACGTACTGGCCGGCCAGGCCGCCCAGGGCCAGCAGGATCAGCAGCGACCAGAGCAGGCGGCGGGCCCAACTGGTCTTCGGCGGCGGCCAGTCGAGCTGCAGGGGTTCGTCGTTGAGGCTGAGCAGGCCCTCGTCGCGCAGGCGCGGCTCGCTGCGCCGTGCGGCGGCCGCTCCGCCGGCGGCGGCCAGGCTGGCAGCGGCGGCGCTGACCGAGATGGGGGCGTCGCGCTCGGCGATCAGCTCGGCGGGGGCGTGGCGGGCGGCCTCGGCGATGTCGTCGTCGAGTTCGGGAAAGTCGGGATCGACCGCCTCCAGCTCCAGCGGCGGCTCGTCGATCAACCGGGTCGGCATGCTCGGCGACGGTGCGTCCTGCGCCGGCGGAGCGGCAGGCTCGGTGAGCAGGGCCTCCACCCAGCTCTCGTCGTGCGGGTCGGATGCCGCGTCTGGGGCCGGGCCGAAGGGCGCATGGGTCGGCTGCAGGTCGCGGAACTCGTCGCTCAGCTCGAGGCCGCCCTGTTCGAGCCTGGCGAGCTCCTCGTCGAGCTCCAGGTCGAGGGCGTCGAGGTCGAGATCGTCGTGGATCCACAGAGTGTCGTCGGCGGGCCTGCCGGGTGCCGGCGGCGGGGCGCTGAGGGGGGCGACCGACGGCAGCTCGGCGGCCGCCTCGCGGGGCGGCGATTCGGGTGCCGGCTCGGGCGCGCTCGGCGCGGCGGCGCCCTGCAGTGCGGCGGTCCCGCCGGCCGCCAGGGCGCCGGCGACGGCTCCGCCCACGGCGGTCGACTGCCGGTCGCGCTCGGCTGCCGGTCGGTCCGTCGCCGTCGCCGCGGGAGCCGAGGACTCGGCCGGCAGTTCGCCGCTCAGTTGTTCGGCCGCGTTGAACACCTGCAGACAGGCGCCGCAGCGCACGGCACCGCGCGCCATGCCGAGCTGCGCGCGGGTGACGCGGAAGCGGGTCTGGCAGTGGGGGCACTGGGTGACGAACGACTCGGTCATGCTGGCGGCGATCCGGAACTGGTCAGAGGCTCATTCTAGCGCAGCGCCGGGCGCCCCGGCATTCAGCGCCGCACGCCGTTGATCCGCACCCAGCCGTTCTTCTCGGCGGTGGGCTCGAGCGCGAAAGCGTCGGCGTAGGCGGCACGCACCTCGTCGGCCTGCTCGGCGAGGATACCGGACAGCGCCAGGCGGCCGCCCGACTTCACCAGCGCGGTGATGGTCGGCGCCAGCTGCACCAGCGGGCCGGCGAGGATGTTGGCGACCACCACGTCGACCGGCTGCGACGGCAGGTCGGCGGGCAGGTAGACCGGAAAGGCCTCGGCCGGCAGGCCGTTGCGCCCGGCGTTGTCGCGCGAGGCCTCCAGCGCCTGCGGGTCGATGTCGGTACCCAGCGCCGACTCGGCGCCGAGCAGCAGGGCGGCGATGCCGAGGATGCCCGAGCCGCAGCCGAAGTCGAGCACCCGGCAGCCGGCCAGTTCCTGGCCGTCCAGCCACTCCAGGCACAGTGCGGTGGTCGGGTGGGTGCCGGTGCCGAAGGCCAGGCCGGGGTCGAGCAGCAGGTTGACCGCCTGCGGCTCGGGCGCTTCGTGCCAGCTCGGCACGATCCACAGGCGGCGGCCGAAGCGCATCGGCTGGAAGTTGTCCATCCAGCTGCGTTCCCAGTCCTGGTCCTCGATGCGCTCGACCTGGTGCTCGGGCAGCTCGCCGCGCAGCAGCCTGAGGTGGGCGAGCACCGCGTCGGCGTCGGTGCCGTCCTCGAACAGGGCGAGCAGGTGGGTGTGGCTCCACAGCGGGGTGGTGCCGAGGTCCGGCTCGAAGATCGGCTGGTCCTCGGCGTCCATGAAGGTCACCGAGACGGCGCCCAGCTCCAGCAACTGGTCTTCCAGCTCGGCGGCCTGGTCGGGGGTGATGGCGAGTCGGACTTGCAGCCAGGGCATGGGGGAGGCCTCTTCGGATACGGCGGGAAAGGCGGGCAAGCTTACTGGAGGGGCGAGGGCTGTGCCAGCATGGCTCGGGCAGGGCGGGGCGCTCGCATGACCGCACCCCGCTGTAGAGGCGAATTCATTCGCCTGACCGGGCCGCGCTGGCGAATGGATTCGCCCCTACGGGGGATCGCGACGCCGGAAACGACAGGGGCCGCCCGAAGGCAGCCCCTGTGGTCAGCGCCGAGCCGGGGCTCAGTGCTTGTCCATACCCAGTTTCTTTTCCAGGTAGTGGATGTTGACGCCGCCCTTGCAGAAGCCGGCATCGCGGGTCAGGTCGCGGTGCAGCGGGGCGTTGGTCTTGATGCCGTCGACGATCAGCTCGTCCAGGGCATTGCGCATGCGGCCCATGGCCTCGTCGCGGCTGGCGCCGAAGGTGATCAGCTTGGCGATCAGCGAATCGTAGTACGGCGGTACCGAGTAGCCGTCGTACAGGTGCGAGTCGACGCGCACGCCGTTGCCGCCCGGGGCATGGAAGTGCTTGACCTTGCCCGGACTCGGCATGAAGGTGCGCGGGTCTTCGGCGTTGATCCGGCACTCGATGGCATGGCCGCGGATCACCACGTCTTCCTGCTTGATCGACAGCTTCTCGCCGCCGCCGATGCGCAGCATCTCCTTGACGATGTCGATGCCGGTGACCATCTCGGTGACCGGGTGCTCGACCTGCACGCGGGTGTTCATCTCGATGAAGTAGAAGTGGCCGTCTTCATAGAGGAACTCGAAGGTGCCGGCGCCACGGTAGCCGATGTCGATGCACGCCTGCACGCAGTGGGCCTGGACCTTGCGGCGGGCCTCCTCGTCGATCAGCGGGGCGGGCGCTTCCTCGATCACCTTCTGGTGGCGACGCTGCAGCGAGCAGTCGCGGTCGCCCAGGTGGATGGCGTTGCCCTGGCCGTCGGCCAGCACCTGGATCTCCACGTGGCGCGGGTTGACCAGGAACTTCTCCAGGTAAACCATCGGGTTGCCGAAGGCGGCACCGGCCTCGGTGCGGGTCAGCTTGGCCGAGGCGATCAGGTCCTCTTCCTTGTGCACCACGCGCATGCCGCGACCACCGCCGCCGCCGGCGGCCTTGATGATCACCGGATAGCCCACTTCGCGGGCGATCTTCAGCGCTTCTTCCTCGTCTTCCGGCAGCGGGCCGTCGGAGCCCGGCACGGTCGGCACACCGGCCTTCTTCATGGCGTCCTTGGCCGAGACCTTGTCGCCCATCAGGCGGATCACGTCGGCGGTCGGGCCGATGAAGGTGAAGCCGGACTTCTCCACCTGCTCGGCGAAGTCGGCGTTCTCGGCGAGGAAGCCGTAGCCGGGGTGGATGCCGTCGGCACCGGTGACCTCGGCGGCGGCGATGATCGCCGGGATGCTCAGGTAGGACTGGGCGGAAGCCGCCGGGCCGATGCACACGGACTCATCGGCCAGCGAGACGTGCATCAGATCGCGGTCGGCAGTCGAGTGCACCGCCACGGTCTTGATGCCCAGTTCCTTGCACGCGCGCAGCACGCGCAGGGCGATCTCGCCGCGGTTGGCAATCAGGACTTTTTGCAACATCGCAGGATCTCCGCGTGTCAGACGATGGTGAACAGCGGCTGGTCGAATTCGACGGGGTGGCCGTTCTCGACCAGGATCTGGCCGATGGTGCCGCTGGCTTCGGCCTCGATGTGGTTCATCATCTTCATCGCTTCGACGATGCACAGGATGTCGCCCTTCTTGACGCTCTGGCCGACTTCGACGAACGGCTTGGCGTCCGGCGAGGAGGCGCGGTAGAAGGTGCCGACCATCGGCGAGCGCACCACGTTGCCGGTCAGCGCCGGGGCGGCCGGGGCGGCGGCAGCGGCCGGGGCAGCGGCAGCCGGGGCGGCGACCGGAGCCGGGGCCGGAGCGGCGGCGTAGACCGGCTGGGCGGCGTACTGCGGCTGCTTGTTGCTGTGACGGCTGATGCGCACCGACTCTTCGCCTTCGCAGATTTCCAGCTCGTCGATACCGGACTCTTCCAGCAGCTCGATCAGTTTCTTGACTTTACGAATGTCCATCGGGGGCACTCCAGAAATGTGGTCAGGGTCGTTGCAGTTGTTCGATGGCCGCTTCCAGCGCCAGGCGGTAGCCACTGGCGCCGAGGCCGCAGATCACCCCCACCGCCACGTCCGAGAAGTAGGAGTGGTGGCGGAAGGGTTCACGTTTGTGCACGTTCGACAGGTGAACTTCGATGAATGGGATGCTCACCGCCAGCAATGCGTCACGCAATGCGACGCTGGTATGGGTGAAAGCCGCCGGATTGATGATGATGAAGTCGATGCCTTCGCCGCGGGCGGCGTGGATGCGCTCGATCAGCTCGTATTCGGCGTTGCTCTGCAGGTGCAGCAGGTGGTGACCGGCGGCGCGCGCGCGCGCCTCCAGGTCGGCGTTGATGTCGGCGAGGGTGGTGGCGCCGTAGACGCCTGGCTCGCGGGTGCCGAGCAGATTCAGGTTAGGGCCGTGCAGCACCAGGAAGGTGGCCATGGGTGCATCCTGTCGGAGTGGCAGCGGAAAAAAGCTGCCGGACTATGCCGGAAAAACCGGGCGACTGTCCAGAGGGGTATTTTTTGCCGTAGATGACCGCACGATGGCTGAAGATGGCTGGAGTCGTTTCCTCAGAGGCGCGCCATGGCCTGTTGCAGACGGGTGGCGAAGCTGTCTGCGTCGATCTCGCCGACGGTGCGCAGATCCTGCCATTCGCGGCCATCGGCGGCGAACAGCAGGATCGCTGGCGGGCCGAACAGCCGGTAGCGGTCGAGCAGGGCGCGCTGCTCGGCGCTGCTTGCGGTCATGTCGAAGCGCACCAGTTGCCAGGCGGCCAGCTGTACGGCGACTTGCGGCGCCTCGAGCACCTCGCGCTCGATCACCTTGCAGCTGATGCACCAGTCGGCGTACCAGTCGAGCAGCAGCGGCCGGCCGGCGGCTTGCGCCGCGGCGAAGGCGGCGTCCAGTTCGGCCGGGGTGTCGATGGTCTGCCAGGCGCCATGGGCGGTGGGTGGCGCGGTGCCGGCCTGCAGCGGCGCCGGTCGGCCAAGCGGGCGCAGTGGGTCGGACTCGCCACGCAGCGCGCCGACCCAGGCGCTGAGTGCGTAGACCAGCAGCAGCAGGCCGAACAGCTGGGCGAGGCGCTGGCGGTGGGTCTTGGGAATCCACTCGAGGGCGCCGAGGTTGAGCGCCACGCCGCCGGCCAGGAGGCCCCACAGCGCCAGGCTCAGAGGGCCGGGCAGCACCCGCTCGAGCAGCCAGATCGCCACGGCCAGCAGCAGCACGCCGAAGGCGTTGCGCACCGTGACCATCCACACCCCGGCGCGCGGCAGCAGGGCGTTGCCGCCGGAAGCGAACAGCACCAGCGGCGCGCCCATGCCCAGACCCAGGGCGAACAGCCGCAGGCCGCCGCCGAGGGCGTCGCCGCTGGCGCTGATGTACAGCAGTGCGCCGGCCAGCGGCGCCGACACGCAGGGCGACACCAGCAGGCTGGAGAACACCCCGAGCAGCGCCGCGCCGAGCAGCGAACCGCCGCGCGCGTGGCCGGCCATGCGGTCCAGCGGCTCGCGGACGAAGGCCGGCAGACGCAGCTCGTAGACGCCGAACATGGCCAGGGCGAAGGCGGCGAAGAACAGCGCGAAGGGCACCAGCACCCAGGGCGACTGCAGGCGCGCCTGCAGGTTGAGCTCGGCGCCGAACAGGCCCATCAGCGCGCCGAGCAGGGCGAAGCAGGCGGCCATCGGCAGCACGTAGGCCAGCGACAGCGTCAGGCCGCGCATCCCGCCGATCTGGCCGCGCAGCACCACTCCGGAGAGGATCGGCAGCATCGGCAGCACGCAGGGGGTGAAGGTCAGGCCGAGGCCGGCGAGGAAGAACAGCGCCAGCTCGCGCCAGTTCCAGCTCGCCGCCGCGGCGTCGGCCGTCGCGGCACCGGCCGCCGCTGGCTCCGCGCCGGGGAGCGGCCCGGTCGCGCCGCTGGCGGCGATCTCCAGGGTCGCGGTTTCCGGCGGGTAGCACAGCCCGAGGTCGGCGCAGCCCTGGTAGCCGACGCTGAGGCGGAACGGCCGCCCGGAGGGATTGCTGATCGGCACCTCCAGATCGGTCACTCCGTAGTACACCTCGACGTCGCCGAAGTACTCGTCGTGCTTGGCCTGGCCGGCCGGCAGCACAAGCTCGCCGGAGACCAGACCGTCCGGCTCGCTGCGGACCTGGAAGCGATGGCGATACAGGTAGTAGCCCTCGGCGTTGACGAAGCGCAGCTTGACGCGGCGTTCGTCGGCCTCGACCAGGCTGAGCCGGAAGGCCTCGGCGACCGGCAGGAAATCGCCGCTGTTGTTCAGCGGTGCGCCGCCCAGCACCGGGGTCGGGCGAGTGTCGAACAGCCCGGCGCCGGCGGGCAGGGCGAACAGCAACAGAAGCAGGAGCAGCAGACGGTGCATCGCGGTCTCTCGGTCCAGGACGCCGGCATGATAACGGAAAGGACCGTACAACCGGGCTGCGGCGGATGGTCGTGCTTTTCTGCCGACGTGCGGCGCGGCCATGCTTTATAGTGCAAGGCAGCCGAGCGTCCCTTGCCCGGGGCGCTCGGGACCAATCGTTTCTCGGTGATCAAGGACCAAGCCATGCTGGACTGGAAAAAGCGGATCGGCGCCATGCGCGACAGCGTCGACGACTCGGTGGAGGGCGCGCGCAGCTATTTCGGCGGCATCTGGGCCAGCCGCGCGGTCGGCGGCGTGCTCGGCGTCTACCTGCTCGGCGCGCTGGTGGTCGGCTGGTACTGGAGCCTGGAGCCGGAGCTGTTCCCGGTGCAGCAGAACGCTCAGGCCGCCGCCGAGCGAGCGCAGGTCAAGCTGGTCGCCGGCTACACCACGGTGGAGACCCTGAAGACCGTAGCCGGCACCCTGCTCGACAAGCCGGGCGGCTACCTGTCCAACGATCTGGCCCCGCCGGGGCTGTGGCTGGACAACATGCCCAACTGGGAGTACGGCGTGCTGGTCCAGGTGCGCGATCTGGCCCGCGCCCTGCGCAAGGATTTCTCGCGCTCGCAGTCGCAGTCCACCGAGGACGCCGACCTGGCCAAGGCCGAGCCGAAGTTCCACTTCGACAGCAACAGCTGGGCGCTGCCGGCCAGCGAGCAGGAGTACCGCGACGGCATCCGCTTCCTCGCCCGTTTCCAGAAACGTCTCGCCGACCCGGCGCAGGGGCAGGCGCAGTTCTACGCGCGCGCCGACAACCTGCGCAACTGGCTGACCGACGTCGAGACCCGTCTTGGCTCGCTCTCGCAGCGGCTGTCGGCCAGCGTCGGCCAGATGCGCCTGCACACCGACCTGGACAGCGCTACCCCGGCCGGCAGCGAGGAGGTGGTCAAGACCCCCTGGCTGCAGATCGACAACGTGTTCTACGAGGCGCGCGGCCAGGCCTGGGCGCTCTCGCACTTCCTGCGGGCCATCGAGGTCGACTTCGCCGACGTGCTGGCCAAGAAGAACGCCACGGTCAGCGTGCGGCAGATCATCCGCGAGCTGGAGGCGGCCCAGGAGCCGCTGTGGAGCCCGGTGGTGCTCAATGGCGACGGTTTCGGCGTGCTGGCCAACCACTCGCTGGTGATGGCCAACTACATCTCGCGCGCCAACGCGGCGATCATCGACCTGCGTCAGCTGCTCGAGCAGGGTTGAGGGGGCGGACGTGAGCAAGAAGGCATCCTCCTTCGCCGCCCTCGGCGGCCTGGTCTACTCCACCGACGCCGGTCGCCACTGCCCGGACTGCTCCCGGCCGCTGGCCGAGTGCGTGTGCGGTCAGCCGGTCGTTCCGGCCGGCGACGGCATAGCCCGGGTGCGCCGCGAGAGCAAGGGACGCGGCGGCAAGACGGTGACCACCATCGCCGGCGTGCCGCTGGCCGGCGAGGCGCTCAAGGAACTGGCCAGCGCGCTGAAGAAGCGCTGCGGCACCGGCGGTGCGCTCAAGGATGGAGTGATCGAGATCCAGGGCGAGCACGTCGAGCTGCTGATCGCCGAGCTGGAGAAGCGCGGCTTCAGGGCGAAGAAATCCGGCGGCTGAACGCCGCCCCGTGTCCGGCCCGCCGGGCCGGACGCTCCGTTCGATGGCGGCCGCCGGGCGGCCGCCGGCACAGGGAGATCCGCGCATGGCCCGAAGCACCCGCAAGGACAACGAGACCCCCTGGAGCGTGGCCGACAGCCGGCGCGTCTACGGCATCCGCCACTGGGGCGCCGGCTACTACTCGATCGGCGACGCCGGCGGCGTCGAGGTGCGCCCGCAGGGCCCCGATGGGGTGCCCATCGACCTGCACGCGCTGGTCGGTCAGTTGCGCGCCTCCGGTCTCAGCCTGCCGCTGCTGCTGCGCTTCCCCGACATCCTCCAGGACCGCGTGCGCCAGCTCGCCAACGCCTTCGACGCGAGCATCGCCCGGCTCGGCTACGGCAACCGCTACACCGCGGTCTACCCGATCAAGGTCAACCAGCAGGAGGCGGTGGTGGAGAACATCATCGCCAGCGACGACGTGGCCATCGGCCTGGAGGCCGGTTCCAAGCCCGAGCTGATGGCGGTGCTGGCGCTGGCGCCGGAGGGCGGCACCATCGTCTGCAACGGCTACAAGGACCGCGAGTTCATCCACCTGGCGCTGATCGGCCAGAGGCTCGGCCACAACCTGTTCGTGGTGATCGAGAAGGAGTCCGAGGTGGCGCTGCTGATCGAGGAGGCCGCCGTGCTCGGCGTGCAGCCGCAGATCGGCCTGCGCGTGCGGCTGTCCTCGCTGACCTCCAGCAAGTGGGCCGACACCGGCGGCGAGAAGTCCAAGTTCGGCCTGTCCGCCGCGCAGATCCTGCGCGTGGTCGAGCGTTTGCGCGCCGCGGGGCTCGACCAGGGCATCCGCCTGCTGCACTTCCACATGGGTTCGCAGATCGCCAACCTGGCCGACTACCGCAAGGGCTTCCGCGAGGCGATCCGCTACTACGGCGAGCTGCGTGGCCTCGGCCTGCCGGTCGACCACGTCGACGTCGGCGGCGGCCTGGGCGTCGACTACGACGGCACCCACTCGCGCAACGCCAGTTCGATCAACTACGACATGGCCGACTACGCCGCCACCGTGGTCGACATGCTCAAGGAGTTCTGCGACCGCCAGCAGCTGCCGCACCCGCACATCTTCTCCGAGAGCGGCCGGGCGATGACCGCCCACCACGCGGTGCTGGTGGTGCAGGTCACCGACGTCGAACGCCACGACGAGCGGGCGCCGCAGTTCGATCCGGCCGTCGAGCAGCCGGAGGTGCTGCAGGCGCTGCTCGACCTGCTCGCTCCCAGCGACCCGGAGATGGTCGCCGAGAGCTACTGGCGCGCCACCCACCTGATCGGCGAGGTGGCCGCGCAGTACTCGGCCGGCAAGCTGTCGCTGCAGCAGAAGGCGCTCGCCGAGCAGGGCTACTTCGCCATCTGCCGGCGCCTCTACGACCAGTTGCAGGCGCGCCAGCGCTCGCACCGCCAACTGATCGACGAGCTCAACGACAAGCTGGCCGACAAGTACATCTGCAACTTCTCGGTGTTCCAGAGCCTGCCCGACACCTGGGCCATCGAGCAGATCCTGCCGATCGTGCCGCTGCAGCGCCTCGCCGAGCAGCCGACCCGCCGGGCGGTGCTGCAGGACCTGACCTGCGACTCCGACGGCAAGATTCGCCAGTACGTCGACGAGCAGAGCATCGAGACCAGCCTGCCGGTGCACGAGCTGCGCGAGGGCGAGGACTACCTGCTCGGCGTGTTTCTGGTCGGCGCCTACCAGGAGATCCTCGGCGACATGCACAACCTGTTCGGCGACACCGACTCGGTGAACGTCTACCAGCGCCCGGACGGCAGCGTGTTCCACGCCGGCATCGAGACCCACGACACCATCGAGGACCTGCTGCGCTACGTGCACCTGGAGCCGGCCGAGCTGATGTCGCTGTACCGCGAGAAGGTCGCCGTGGCCAGCCTGTCCGCCGCCGAGCGCACGCGCTTCCTCGACGCATTGCGCCTGGGCCTGACCCGCTCGTCGTACCTGACGCCCTGAGGCATCGGGAATGGTCTGCCCGCTGGAGGCCTTGTTCTTGTCGGGGCGATGGCTGTCTAACGCAGGCCGAACTCGTCCCACACCCGCGCCGCGCTGTGCTGGAGGATGCCGTGGCGGCGCGCCAGTGCCTGGCGGTCGTGGTCGTAGCCGCCGCCGATCACGCAGGCCACCGGGATGTCGCGGCCGAGGCAGTGACGCAGCACCGCCAGGTCGCGCGCGGCGATCCCGGCGTCGCTGAGTGCGAGGCGGCCGAGCACGTCGTCCCTGTGCACGTCGACGCCGGCGTCGTAGAGCACCAGGTCGGGCTGATAGATCGCCAGCAGGTAGTTCAGCGCATCCTCCACGGTCTGCAGGTAGGCGGCGTCGCCGGTGCCGGCGGGCAGCGGGATGTCCCAGTCGCTGTGCGCCTTGCGGGGCGGAAAGTTCTGCTCGCAGTGCAGCGATACGGTCACCGCATCGCGGCAGTCATCCAGCAGCGTCGCGGTCCCGTCGCCCTGGTGCACGTCGCAGTCGAAGATCAGCAGGCGCTGCACCCGGCCGCTGTCCAGCAGGTAGCGGGCGACCACCGCCAGGTCGTTGAACACGCAGAAGCCCGACGGCCGCTCGCGATGGGCGTGGTGGGTGCCGCCGGCCAGGTGACAGGCCAGGCCGTGGCGCAGCGCCAGCTCGGCGGTCAGCAGCGAGCCGCCCTGGGCACGCAGGGTGCGCCGCACCAGCCCCTCGCTCCACGGCAGGCCGAGCTGGCGCTCGAGTTCGCGCGGCAGTGCGCCGGCGACGAAGCGCTCGATGTAGTCCGGCGCGTGGGTCAGGGCGAGGATCCCGGCCGGGCAGGGCACGGGGCTGTGCCAGTCGGCCGCCGGCAGGCTGGCGCGCAGGTGCTGGTGGAGCAGGCGATACTTCTCCATCGGGAAGCGATGCCCGGCCGGCAGCGGCGGGCTGTAGTCGTCGTGGTAGACCAGCGGCAGGGGCATGGGCGATTCCCGCGGAAAGTGCGCAGGGCATTATGCGCTGCCGCGTGGCGTACGGGGGAGGGCGTCCCGTCGCGGCGCGGTGCCCGCGGGGCTCGGCAGCGCCGACAGCTGCCGGCAAAATCGTTACCATCGCAACATTCGCTCATTGCAGCGGCGCGCCGCGCCGTCGCCGATCGTTCCGGCCCGCGCCGCAGGCGCCGGCCCAGTCCCGTACCTGAAGGAGAGACAGCATGACCCAAGTGCTCGACGAGCTGGTGGCCCTGCTCAGCCTGGAAACCATCGAGGAGAACCTGTTCCGCGGCGTCAGCCAGGATCTGGGCTTTCGTCAGCTGTTCGGCGGCCAGGTGATCGGCCAGTCGCTTTCGGCGGCCAGCCAGACGGTGGCCGCCGACCGCCACATGCACTCCATGCACGGCTACTTCTTGCGTCCGGGCGACGCCACTGCGCCGGTGGTCTACCAGGTCGACCGGGTGCGCGACGGCGGCAGCTTCACCACCCGGCGCGTGCTGGCGATCCAGAAGGGTCAGCCGATCTACAGCTGCAGCGTGTCCTTCCAGCGCGAGGAGGAGGGCTTCGGCCACCAGGTGCCGACGATGCCCGACGTGCCGGGGCCGGAGGAACTGCTCTCCGAGCAGGAACTGTGCGGCGCGCTGGGCTCGGAGCCGGTGGAGGGCATGCGCGAGCGCCTGCAGCTGGAGATCCCGATCGAGATCCGTCCGGTCGAGCCGGCCGACGTCGGCCACCCGCAGCCGCGCGCGCCCTACAAGTACCTGTGGGTGCGCGCCGCCGGTACGCTGCCGGACAATCCCGCGCTGCACAAGTACCTGATGGCCTACGCCAGCGACTTCGGCCTGCTGACCACCGCGCTGCTGCCCCACGGCGTGTCCTTCTGGCAGCGCTCGATGCAGATCGCCAGCCTCGACCACTCGCTGTGGTTCCACCGCAACGACCTGCGCGCCGACCAGTGGCTGCTGTTCGCCCTGGACAGCCCGTGGGCCGGCAACGGTCGCGGCTTCACCCGCGGCAACATCTTCAACCGCGCGGGCGAGCTGCTCGCTTCGGTGGCCCAGGAAGGCCTGATCCGCCATCGTCCGGACTGGGCCTGAGGCGATGGGCGTGGCGCAACTGGCGCGGCTGCGCCACTGGGTGTTCGACATGGACGGCACCCTGACCCTCGCCGTGCATGACTTCGCGGCGATCCGTCGGGCGCTGGAGATTCCCGCCGGCGCCGACATCCTCGCCCACCTGGCGGCCCTGCCGGCGCCGGAGGCGGCGGCCAAGCACGCCTGGTTGCTGGCCCACGAGCGCGAGCTGGCCGAGGCGGCGCGCCCGGCGCCCGGAGCGGCGATGCTGGTGCGCGAGCTGCACCGGCGCGGCTGCCGGCTGGGTATCCTCACCCGCAACGCGCGGCCGCTGGCGCTGGTCACCCTGGAGGCGATCGGCCTGCTCGACTGCTTCGCCGAGGCCGACATCCTCGGCCGCGACGAGGCACCGCCCAAGCCGCAGCCGCACGGCCTGCTGCAACTGGCCGCGCGCTGGGCGGTGGCGCCGGGCGAGCTGGCGATGGTCGGCGACTACCTCCACGACCTGTCCTGCGCCCGTACGGCCGGCGCGCACGGCGTGCTGGTCAACCACCCGGAGAACCCCTGGCCGGAGCTGACCGACCTGTTCGCCCGCGACTGCGCCGAGCTGCAGCGCCTGCTCGGCTGAGCGGGGGGCTGGTGCGAGGATCGAACGCCGGAAAGCAAGAAGCCCCGCACTGGGCGGGGCTTCTCGACGCTATTCGGTGGTGCCCAGGGACGGAATCGAACCGCCGACACGGGGATTTTCAATCCCCTGCTCTACCAACTGAGCTACCTAGGCAAATCAGGGATCGGACACCTGAAGTAAGTGGTGCCCAGGGACGGAATCGAACCGCCGACACGGGGATTTTCAATCCCCTGCTCTACCGACTGAGCTACCTGGGCAACAACGGGCGGCATTAAACCGCCTTTCCCGTTGCCGAGTCAACCGTCGAACACGAAAAAAATCGGTTTTTTCAGATACTTGGCGTCGGCGCAGGGCTCACTCGCTGGGCGGCACGTAGCCTTCGGCCTGGGCGTAGTCCTCGCCGGCGAGGAACTTGTCCATCTCGGCCTGCAGGAACTTGCGGTCCTCGGCGTTCATCATGTTCAGCCGGCGTTCGTTGATCAGCATGGTCTGGTGCTTCTGCCATTCGTCCCAGGCCTTCTTCGACACGTTGTTGAAGATGTCCTCGCCCTTGGCGCCCGGGTAGGGCGGACGGTCGAGGCCGGGCAGTTCTGCGTTGTACTTGCGGCACTTCACCATGCGGGTCATTGCGGCGCTCCTGGAGTGGTGTTGAGGAGGGTGGCCGCGCGCTTGAGCAGCTTCTTCACCGGGGCGGCGAGCCCCAGGCGCGGCGGGCTGGCGAGGTTATACCAGAGCCAGTCGCCTTCGGCCACGCGCTTGCCCTGCGGACGGGCAGCGATCAGCAGGGGGGCGATGTGCAGCTGGAAGTGGCTGAAGGTGTGGCTGAGCGGCGCCAGTTCCTGCGCATCGCCGAGTGTCAGGTCGTGGCGCTCGGCCAGCTCGGCCAGCTGCGTGCGGCCGTCCAGCTCGGGCAGGCTCCACAGGCCGCCCCACAGGCCGCTCGGCGGCCGGCGGTAGAGCAGCACGGCACCGGCGCCGTCGTGCAGCAGCGGCATCAGCGTGCGCTTCTGCGGCAGTTCCTTGCGCGGTCTGGGCTGCGGATAGGCGCTCTGGCGGCCGAGGGCGTGCGCTCGGCAGTCGCTCTGCAGCGGACAGAGCAGGCAGCTGGGCTTGCTGCGGGTGCACAGGGTGGCGCCCAGGTCCATCATCGCCTGAGTGTAGTGGTTGACCCGGGTGGGCGGGGTGAGGCGTTCGGCGGCGTCCCACAGCTGGGCGGCCACTCGGCTCTCGCCGGGATAGCCGTCCTGGGCCAGGTAGCGGGCCAGCACGCGCTTGACGTTGCCGTCGAGGATCGGCGCGCGCAGGCCCATGGCGATGCTGGCGATGGCGCCGGCGGTGGAGCGGCCGATGCCGGGCAGCGCGGCGAGCGCTTCCACCGAGCGCGGGAACTCGCCGCCGTGCTCGGCGACCAGGATCCGCGCGGTCTTGTGCAGGTTGCGCGCGCGGCTGTAGTAGCCGAGACCGGTCCACAGGTGCAGCACCTCGTCCTCGTCGGCCTCGGCGAGCGCCTGCAGCGTGGGCAGGGCGCTCATGAAGCGCTGGTAGTAGCCGAGCACGGTGCTGACCTGGGTCTGCTGCAGCATGATTTCCGAGACCCAGACCCGGTAGGGGCTGATGTCCTGCTGCCAGGGCAGGTCGTGGCGGCCGTGGCGGTCGAACCAGGCGAGCACGCGGTCGGCGAAGTCGGAGGCGGTGACGGGTAGGGGCATGGGCGAAGAAGGGCGCAGTGGAAATCCGGCCGCCATGGTACAGGCGCTGGCGGCCGGATGCCTGCGCTCAGCGCTGGAACAGGTTCTTCAGGGCGTCCTTGAGCTCCGGGCTGACCTTGTCGCCGAGCTTCTCGTCGAGCTTCTCGGTCAGCTTGTCGCCGGCCAGGCGGGCGGCGATCCTGCCGAGGCCGTCCTGGTCGAGACGGCAGGCGCGGGCGCCCAGCTCCAGCGGGCCGCGGCAGCGCAGCGGCCACTCCAGGCCGACGTAGCGCTCGTTGACCTGGCAGGCCGGGTCGGGCATCTCGCGGCGGTCGCCCTCGATGACCACGCCGAGGCGGTAGTCGAGGCCGAGCACGCGCAGGTCGACGTCGCCCTGGCCGTTGACCGCGAGGCCGGGGATGCGCGCGCGCAGGTCACGGTTGCTGGCCACGCCGCGGTCGAACTGCAGGCTGCCGCGCAGTTCGCGCAGCGGGGTGTCCTTCTCGGCGAACTCGCGGCTCGGTACCTTGCGGTTGAGGGTAGCGATGCCGAGGCACAGCTGTCGCTCGAGGTTGGCGTCGGCCAGCGCGCCGTCGTCGAGGATGAAGCTGGCGTTGCCGGACAGGCTGTCGATCAGCGCCTTCTCGCTGTTGCCGCGGGCCTGGAGCTGGCCTTCCAGTCGCAGCTTGCCGCGCAGCGGCGACTTCTCCGCGGGCTTGAGGGTCTCCAGCAGGCGCTCCAGCGGGATGCCGCCGAGCTGTGGGGCGAACTGCAGGTGCGGTACGTCGCTGCGTGCGTCGAGGCTGCCGGCGAGGGCGAAGCGGCCGTCGAACAGTTCGCCGCGCAGCTCCTCGAGGCGCAACTGGCCGTCTCGGGCGCGGAGCTTGAGGCTGGCGTTGTCCATCGGCAGCTTGCGCAGGGTCAGCTGGCCGAAGCTGAGGGCGAAGTCGGCGTCCAGCTTGCGCAGGCTCTCCAGCGGCAGCAGCTTTTCCTCGCTCCAGGCATGGCTGGTCGGCTTGTCCGGCAGCGGCGTGCTGCCGTTGCCGACGCCGCTGCCGGCCACCTCGGCCTTGCGCGTGGCGCTGGCGGCATCCGTCGCCTTGGCCGGCGGCGGCAGGTAGCGGTCGAGGTCGAGGCGGTCGCCCTTGAGCTGGGCGCGCAGGCTCTGCCGGGCGAAGTCGGCGATGGCCAGGCGGCCTTCGAGACGGCTGCCGTCGAGCTGCAGGCGCAGGTCCTGCAGGCTCAGGCTGCTCGGCGTGGCGTTCAGGCTGGCGGCCAGGGAGGTGCGGCGCAGGGCGTCGGCGTCGGCCATCGGCGGCAGTTGCTGGCCGATGCCCTCGAGGAAGGCGCGCAGGTCGAATTCGGCGATCGACAGGTTGCCCTCGATCTGCGCGGTCTTGTCCAGTTCGCGGGCCTTCAGCTCGCCGAGCAGGCTGAGCTGGTTGGCGGTCAGCCTGAGGCCGTTCCACTCGGCGACCTGGGCGGCGAGGTCGGCCAGCAACTGGCCCTGGACGGCGAAGCTCAGGGTCCGGTTGGCCAGCGGCGCGCCGGAGAGGTCGCCCTTGAGCTGGGCGTCCTCCAGCCAGTAGCGTTTGAGCGCGGTGTCGAAGCGCAGCTTGCCGGTCAGCTCGCCGCGCGCGCGCAGCACCGGCTGGTTGGTGCCGAAGTAGCCCTTGAGGGTCAGCGGGATGCTGGCGCCCTCGCGGATCGCGCCGCTGCGCAGGTCGAGCCCCTCGAGGCTGTAGCGCTGGCCGCTGGCGGCGTCGTGGTAGTCGATGCGCGAGTTGCTCAGCGCCAGGCTGTCGATGTCCAGACGCAGCGCCGGGCCGGCCTTCGGCGTCTCTGTCGGAGCCGGGCCGGCGTTCGGCACGGACGCCGGCGTTCCGCCGTCGCCCGCCGCGCTGGCCGGGCGGCCGATGTCCTGCCAGTTGCCGCGGCCCTTGGCGTCGCGCGCGAGGCTGAGCCTGAGGCCGTCGATGCGGATGTCGCTCATCTGCACTTCGCGGCGCAGCAGCGGCAGCACGCGCACCGAGAAGCCGAGCATGTCCAGTTCGGCGAACGGCTGCTGTGGGGTGGCGGCGCTGGCCAGGGTGGTGTCGCGCAGCTCGAGGCCCAGCCAGGGGAACAGGCTCCAGCCGATCTCGCCCCGCAGTTCCAGTTCGAGGTTGGCCTTGTCGCGGGCCAGCTGGCGGATCTCGTCCTTGTAGTCGTTGGGGTCGAACAGGTGGGTGAAGGCGAAGCCCAGTGCGACCAGGGCCAGCAGCAGGCCGAGCGCGAGCAGGCCGAGAAACTTGCCGAAGGTTTTCATGGCGGACGAGTCCTTGTGCGGTGCGGGGGCAGGGCGAAGTATAGGGAAACCCTGCCGCGGATTTGCGACGGGGTTGGAACGCTCGAGGCGAGCGGGGTTCCCGGCCCTCAGTCCACCTGGTCCTGCAGTGGCAGGCCGAGGCGATGGGCCCAGGCCTGGATTTCCAGCTGGCGGGCCGGGCCGCGCAGACGCAGCGGTCGGCCCGCGGCCGCGGCGCGCTGGCGGGCGGCGGCGACCAGGCGGGCGGCCACGCCGCGGCCGCGGGTGATCTTGCGCACGCACAGGTGCGACAGCACGCAGCCCGTCGCGTCCTCGCCGAGCAGGGCGGCGCCGAGCAGGCGATCGTTGAAGCGCCCGGCGAGCAGGCGGCCCTCGGCCAGCCCGGCGTCGATCAGCGCGGCGGCGTCGGGGTAGGGTGCGAGCAGCCAGGCGGGGGCGTCGGCGTAGATCTTCTCCAGGTCGGTACGGTCCTGCGCGCTGGGCTGGGTGACGGCTTCGACGATGACGGGCATGGCGGGCTCCGGGCGGTGGAAGGCAGGCGGCGATTGTATGCCTTTGCGCGCCGGCCTGCGCGCCGGGCGCGTCGGTAGCCCGCGGCGACGGGCGCGGCCTATAATGGCGGCCTCAATTCGCCCCGTGATTCTGTGGAGCTGGCAATGGCCGAACGCAAGGCGTCCGTCGAGCGCAACACCCTGGAAACCCAGGTCAAGGTTTCCATCAACCTGGATGGCAGCGGCAAGGCCCGATTCGACATCGGTGTACCCTTCCTCGAGCACATGCTCGACCAGATCGCCCGCCACGGGCTGATCGACCTGGACGTCGAGTGCAAGGGCGACCTGCACATCGACGACCACCACACCGTCGAGGACGTCGGCATCACCCTCGGCCAGGCCTTCGCCCAGGCCATCGGCGACAAGAAGGGCATCGTCCGCTACGGCCACTCCTACGTGCCGCTGGACGAGGCGCTGTCGCGGGTGGTGATCGACTTCTCCGGGCGTCCCGGGCTGACCATGCACGTGCCCTACACCCGCGCCACGGTCGGCGGCTTCGACGTCGACCTGTTCCAGGAATTCTTCCAGGGCTTCGTCAACCACGCGCTGGTGACCCTGCACATCGACAACCTGCGCGGCAGCAACACCCACCACCAGATCGAGACGGTGTTCAAGGCCTTCGGCCGCGCCCTGCGCATGGCCGTCGAGCAGGACCCGCGGATGGCCGGGCAGATGCCCTCGACCAAGGGGTGCCTGTGATGCAGACCGTCGCCGTCATCGACTACGGCATGGGCAACCTGCACTCGGTGGCCAAGGCGCTCGAGCACGTTGGCGCCGGCCGCGTGCTGGTGACCAGCGACGCCCAGGTGATCCGCGAGGCCGACCGCGTGGTATTCCCCGGCGTCGGTGCGATCCGCGACTGCATGGCCGAGATCCGCCGTCTTGGCTTCGACAGCCTGGTCCGCGAGGTCAGCGCCGACCGGCCGTTCCTCGGCATCTGCGTCGGCATGCAGGCGCTGCTCGAGCACAGCGAGGAGAACGGCGGGGTCGATTGCATCGGCCTGTTCCCCGGCCAGGTGCGCTTCTTCGGCAAGGACATGGTCGAGGACGGCGCGCCGCTCAAGGTGCCGCACATGGGCTGGAACGAGGTGCAGCAGAGCCTCGACCACCCGCTGTGGCACGAGATCCCCGACCGCGGGCGCTTCTACTTCGTGCACAGCTACTACATCGAGGCCGGCAACCCGGCGCAGGTCGCCGGCCTGGGCCACTACGGCAAGGACTTCGCCGCCGCGCTGGCCGACGGCTCGCGCTTCGCCGTGCAGTTCCACCCGGAGAAGAGCCACAGCCACGGCCTGCAGCTGCTGCAGAACTTCGTCGGCTGGGACGGCCGCTGCTGACAGATGACTCCCCTCTCCCGCCAGCGGGAGAGGGGACAGACACAAGGCCGGCCGATCCGCCGGCGCTCGCCCCGTCGCGGCGAGTCCGCTTGAGGACCTTTTTGCAATGCTGATCATCCCCGCAATCGATCTGAAGGACGGCGCCTGCGTGCGCCTGCGCCAGGGCCTGATGGACGACGCCACGGTGTTCTCCGACGACCCGGTGGCGATGGCCGCCAAGTGGGTGGAGGCCGGCTGCCGCCGCCTGCACCTGGTCGACCTCAACGGCGCCTTCGAGGGCCAGCCGGTCAACGGCGAGGTGGTCACCGCCATCGCCGCGCGCTACCCGAACCTGCCGATCCAGATCGGCGGCGGCATCCGCTCGCTGGAGACCATCGAGCACTACGTGCGCGCCGGCGTGAGCTACGTGATCATCGGCACCAAGGCGGTCAAGCAGCCGGAATTCGTCGCCGAGGCCTGCCGCGCCTTCCCGGGCAAGGTGATCGTCGGCCTGGACGCCAAGGACGGCTTCGTCGCCACCGACGGCTGGGCGGAGGTCTCCAGCGTGCAGGCCACCGACCTGGCCAAGCGCTTCGAGGCCGACGGCGTCTCGGCGATCGTCTACACCGACATCGCCAAGGACGGCATGATGCAGGGCTGCAACGTCGAGGCCACCGTGGCCCTGGCCAACGCCAGCCGCATCCCGGTGATCGCCTCCGGCGGCATCCACAATCTCGGCGACATCCGGAAGCTGCTCGACACCCGCAACCCGGGCATCGTCGGCGCCATCACCGGCCGGGCGATCTACGAGGGCACCCTCGAGGTGGCCGAGGCCCAGGCGCTGTGCGACGGTTTCCAGGGCTGACCCCGAAGTAGACCGCAGGGTGGGTTAGCCGCAGTGCGGCGTAACCCACCGATTGGTGTCGATTTCCAACCCGCTTCGGTGGGTTACGGCCTGCGGCCTGACCCACCCTACGAGAGAGATTGCCATGGCCCTCGCCAAACGCATCATTCCCTGCCTCGACGTGGACAACGGCCGCGTGGTCAAGGGCGTCAAGTTCGAGAACATCCGCGACGCCGGCGATCCGGTGGAGATCGCCCGCCGCTACGACGAGCAGGGCGCCGACGAGATCACCTTCCTCGACATCACCGCCAGCTCGGAAGGTCGCGACACCACCCTGCACACCGTCGAGCGCATGGCCAGCCAGGTGTTCATTCCGCTGACCGTCGGCGGTGGCGTGCGCACCGTGCAGGACATCCGCAACCTGCTCAACGCCGGCGCCGACAAGGTGTCGATCAACACCGCCGCGGTGTTCACCCCGGAGTTCGTCGGCGAGGCCGCCGCGCGCTTCGGCTCGCAGTGCATCGTGGTGGCCATCGACGCCAAGAAGGTCGCCCCGGGGCGCTGGGAGATCTTCACCCACGGCGGGCGCAAGCCCACCGGCCTGGACGCGGTGGAGTGGGCGAAGAAGATGGAGGGCCTCGGCGCCGGCGAGATCCTGCTGACCAGCATGGACCAGGACGGCGTGAAGAGCGGCTACGACCTCGGCGTGACCCGCGCGATCAGCGAGGCGGTGGGCATCCCGGTGATCGCCTCGGGCGGGGTCGGCAATCTCGAGCACCTGGCCGCCGGCATCCTCGAGGGCAAGGCCGACGCGGTGCTGGCGGCGAGCATCTTTCACTTCGGCGAATACAGTGTGCCGGAGGCCAAGGCCTACCTGGCCAGCCGCGGCATCGTGGTGCGCTGAAGGGCAAGGCTGGAAACGCAGAAGCCCGGGCATCGTCCCGGGCTTCTGCGTTCTAGGAAGCGAGCGCAGGTCGGGTTAGCCGCAAAGCGGCGTCACCCGACGCGCCGGCCGACAAGTCGGCCGTGGGGCGTTGACGATGGGGATGCCTGCGGCATCCATGTCGGGTTACGGCCGGCGGGTGATGTTCAGGCCCTTGAGCAGGTTGAGCGCCTGGCCGAGCTGGTAGTCCTCGTCCTGCGGCCGGCTGGGGGCGGGGGCCGCCTTGGTGCCGCTCGGCTTGTCGGCGCCGCCGTTGCCGTTGCCCAGATGGCCGGGCAGGTCGGCTTCCTTGACGCCCTGCGCCGGGCTGGCCTCGCGGGTCACCTTGCCGCGCTCGACGACGATGTCCGGGACTATGCCCTGGGCCTGGATCGAGCGGCCGCTGGGGGTGAAGTACAGCGCGGTGGTCAGCTTCAGCGCACGTTCGTTGGTCAGCGGCAGCACGGTCTGCACCGAACCCTTGCCGAAGCTGTCGGTGCCCATCAGCACCGCGCGCTTGTGGTCCTGCAGAGCACCGGCGACGATCTCCGCCGCCGAGGCGCTGCCACCGTTGATCAGCACCACCAGCGGCACGCCCTCGCTGGCGTCGGCCCGGTCGGCACTGAAGCGCAGCTCGGAGTTGGCGATGCGGCCCTTGGTGTAGACGATCAGGCCGTTGTCGAGGAAGTGGTCGGAAACCTCCACCGCCGCCTGCAGCACGCCGCCGGGGTTGTTGCGCAGGTCGAGGACCAGGCCCTTGAGCTTGCCGCCGTTGTCCTTCTGCAGCCGAGCCAGCGCCTTGGCCACTTCCTCGCCGCTGTTGATCTGGAACTGGGTGATGCGCAGGTAGCCGTAGCCCTTCTCCAGCAGCTCGCTCTTCACGCTGCGTACCTTGATCACCGCCCGCTCGAGGCGTACGTCGAACGGTTTGCCGCCCTCGCGCGCCAGGGTCAGGGTGACCTGGCTGCCGGGCTTGCCGCGCAGCTTGTCGACCGCCTGCAGCAGCGACCAGCCCTTGGTCGGCTGGCCGTCGATCTTCAGGATCAGGTCGCCGGCCTCGATGCCGGCGCGCGCCGCCGGGGTGTCGTCGATCGGCGAGATCACCTTGATCAGGCCGTCCTCCTGGCCGACCTCGATGCCGAGGCCGCCGAACTCGCCGCTGGTGCTTTCCTGCAACTCCTGGAAGGCCTCCGGCTCCAGGTAGGCGGAGTGCGGGTCGAGGTTGCCGAGCATGCCCTTGATGGCGTTCTCCAGCAGGGTCTTGTCGTCGACGGGCTCGACGTAGGCGGTCTTGATACGGTCGAGCACCTCGGCGAAGGTGCGCAGCTCGTCGAGCGGCAGGGTGGCGCGGGCGGGGGCGGCGCCGCTCTGCTCGGCCGCATCCGTGGCCGGCGCCGGCAGCGCCGCGCCGAGCAGGGCGAGGGACAGGGCCACGGCGGAGAGGGGGTAACGCGACGACATGGAAGCAACTCCTGAAGGGGGCGTCAGCCCTGGGCGCGGCACCAGCGCAGCGGATCGCTGGGCTGGCCCTGCTGACGGATGGCGAAGTACAGCGCGGGGGTGTCCTGCCCCCCGCTGGTGCCGACGGTGGCGATGGCCTCGCCGGCCTTGACCAGGTCGCCGGCGGCTTTCAACAAGGTCTGGTTGTGCCCGTACAGGCTCAGGTAGCCGCCGCCGTGATCGACGATCAGCAGCAGGCCGGCGCCGCGCAGCCAGTCGGCGAACACCACGCGGCCGGGGTGGATGGCGCGTACCCGGCTGCCGGCAGGAGCGCCGATCAGCACTCCGTCCCACTTCAGCCGGGCGTCGCCGCGCGGCGAGCCGAAGCGCGCCAGCAACTGGCCGTCCACCGGCCAGGGCAGCTTGCCGCGGGCCTGGGCGAAGGGGCCGCCGAAGCCCGGCGCGTCGCTCGACACCCGCGGGCCTTCGGGGGCGCCGGCCGGGCGCGTCGGGCCGGCGGCGGCCAGGCGGCGTTGCTCGGCCTGCTCGCGGGCGCGCTGTTCGGCGAGACGCTTCTGCTCGGCTTCGCGGGCCTGGCGCGCGAGGGTTTCCTCGATGGTCCGGAGCAGGTCGGTCAGGCGTGCCTGCTCCTGCTGGCGAGCCCTGAGCTGCTTGTCGCCGTCGCCCAGTTCGCTGTCGAGCCTGGCGAGCACCGCACGGCGTTCGCCGCGCACCTTCTCCAGCGCCGCGCGGCGGTCCTGCAGCTCGAGCTGCTGGCCGGCCAGCAGGGCGTGGCGGGTGGCCAGTTCGGCCTCGACCGTATGCAGCTGCTCGAGGGTCCGGTTGTAGGCCTCGAGCTGCTCGCGGCGGGCGCGGCTCAGGTAGTCGTGGTAGGTCAGGTTGCGGGCAAACTGCTCGGGCTGCTGCTGGTTGAGCAGCAGCTTGAGGTATTCGTGACTGCCGCTCTGGTAGGCGGCACGGATCTGCAGGGCGATCAGCTGCTGTTGTTCAGCGCGCCGGCTCTGGAGTTTTTTTTTCTCGCCGTCGAGGCGCTCGACCTCGCGCTCGCCGTCCTTGAGCTGCTGCTCGAGGGCGTCGATCTGCTTCTGCAGCTCGCCCATCTCGCGCTCGCTGCCCTGCAGCTGCTTCTGGATCCCGGACTTTTCCTGCTGCAGGTTGCCGAGCAGCTTCTGCAGCTCGGCGATGTCCTTCTGCGCTGCTTGCAGCTGGCGCTGGGCGTCGGCGCGCTGGTCGGCGAAGGCCGGCGCGAGGCAGCAGGCGAGCAGGGCGAACAGTGCGACACGCAGCATGGGAGGAATCCGGTGGTCGGGCGTCCTAGTATGCATCCGGGCGCACGCAAAAAGAACGCCCCGGCCGGGCCGGGGCGTGATCCTCACGGCAGTTCGATCAGCGGCGTGCCGGTCATCTCGGCGGGCGCCGGCAGGTCCAGCAGCCTGAGCATGGTCGGCGCCACGTCGGCGAGCACGCCACCTTCGCGGATATTCAGCTGGCGCGGCCCGTAGTAGAGGAAGGGCACCGGCTCGCAGGTATGCGCGGTGTGCGCCTGTCCGGTGACCTCGTCCTCCATCTGCTCGACGTTGCCGTGGTCGGCGGTGATCAGCGCCTCGCCGCCGACCTGGTCCAGCGCGCGGGTGATGCGGCCGAGGCACTGGTCCAGGCACTCCACCGCCTTGACCGCCGCCGCGAACACCCCGGTGTGGCCGACCATGTCGCCGTTGGCGTAGTTGACGATGATCACGTCGTAGCGCTGCTGCTCGATGGCCTCGACGATGCGGTCGGTGACCTCCGGCGCGCTCATCTCCGGCTTGAGGTCGTAGGTGGCGACGTTCGGCGAGGGGATGAGGATGCGCTCCTCGCCCTCGAACGGCTCCTCGCGGCCGCCGGAGAAGAAGAAGGTGACGTGGGCGTACTTCTCGGTCTCGGCGATGCGCAGCTGGGTCTTGCCGTTCTTCGCCAGGTACTCGCCGAGCACGTTGTCCAGCGACTCCGGCGGGAAGGCGCAGGGCGCCGGGATGCTCGCCGCGTACTGGGTGAGCATGACGAAACCGGCCAGCTGCGGCACGCGCTGGCGCTGGAAGCCGGCGAACTCGTCGCCCTCGACGAAGGCGCGGGTCAGCTCGCGGGCGCGGTCGGCGCGGAAGTTCATGAACACCACGGCGTCGCCGTCCTCGACGCGCACCGGCGCGCCGACGGTGGTGGCCTTGACGAACTCGTCGCTCTCGCCGCGCGCGTAGGCGGCCGCGAGGCCCTCGACCGCGCTGGCGGCGGCGAACTCGCCCTGACCGTCGACGATCAGGTTGTAGGCCTGCTCGACGCGGTCCCAGCGGTTGTCGCGGTCCATGGCGAAGTAGCGGCCGGTGAGGCTGGCGATGCGGCCCTTGCCGAGGCGGGCGAAGGTGGCGTCGAGCAGCTCGATGGACGGCTGCGCGCTCCTGGGCGGAGTGTCGCGGCCGTCGAGGAAGGCGTGCAGGTAGATCCGCTCGGCGCCGCGGCGGGCGGCCGACTCGACCATGGCGACGATGTGCTCCTGGTGGCTGTGCACGCCGCCGTCGGAGAGCAGGCCGAGGATGTGCACCGCCTTGCCGGTGGCCACCGCCTTGTCCACCGCGGCGTTGATCGTCGGGTTTTCGAAGAACTCGCCGTCGCGGATCGCCTTGGTGACGCGGGTCAGGTCCTGGTACACCACCCGGCCAGCGCCGAGGTTCATGTGGCCGACCTCGGAGTTGCCCATCTGCCCGTCGGGCAGGCCGACGTCCATGCCGCTGCCGGAGATCAGGCCGTACGGGCGGGTGGCGCGCAGGTGGTCCCAGACCGGGGTGCTGGCATGGTGGATGGCGTTGTAATCCGGGCTGTCGCTGTGACCGAAGCCGTCCAGGATGATCAGGACCAGGGGTTTGGGCGTGGCAGGCATGCGTCCGACTCGTGAGCAGGTTCGAAGGGGGCGTCAGTCTAGCGGCCGGCTCCCGGGGCGTCACCGCAGGGTGACTGCCGGCGCCTTCAGCCGTGCCGACTGGCTGTGTATACTGCGGGCCATTTTACCGTGCCGGATGCTCGCGATGGTTGCCCAGCTGATCGAATTTATCTCTAACCACTATGTCCTCAGCACCCTGTTCGTGGTCCTGCTGGCGCTGCTGATCGCCAGCGAGGCGCGCCGCGGCGGTCGCAGCCTGAGCTGCCGCGAACTGACCGCCGCGCTCAACGCCGGCCAGGGCGTGGTGCTCGACGTGCGTCCGCACAAGGAGTTCTCCGCCGGACACATCACCGGCGCGCTGAACATCCCCTTCGACAAGCTCGACAGCCGCATCGCCGAACTGGACAAGCACAAGGACAAGCTGCTGATCGTGGTCGACGCCATGGGCCAGCACGCCGGCAGCGTCTGCAGCAAGTTGAAGAAGGCCGGTTACGAGGTCTCGCGCCTTTCCGGCGGCATCGCCAGCTGGCGTGGCGACAACCTGCCGGTGGTGAAGTGACATGCCGGTGGTGACCGTCTACTCCAGCGACTACTGCCCCTACTGCACGCGCGCCAAGCAGCTGCTGGCGCACAAGGGCGTCGCCTTCACCGAGATCAGGGTCGACGGCCAGCGCGAGCTGCGCGCCGAGATGGCGCGCAAGGCCGGGCGCACCTCGGTGCCGCAGATCTGGATCGGCGAGACCCACGTCGGCGGCTGCGACGACCTCTACGCCCTGGAGCGCGCCGGCAAGCTGGACGCGCTGCTGCGCGGCTGAATCCCCACCGCAACGAACAAGGAAGCAAGCATGACCGAACAAGCCAACGGCGCCGCCGCGCAGAACGAGCAGCCGCAGTTCTCCCTGCAGCGCATCTACGTGCGCGACCTGTCCTTCGAGGCGCCGAAGACCCCGGAGATCTTCCGCCAGGAGTGGAAGCCGGGCATCACCCTGGACCTCAACACCCGGCAGAAAGATCTGGGCGGCGACTTCCACGAGGTGGTGCTGACCGTCTCGGTCACCGTGAAGAACGGCGAGGACACCGCCTTCATCGCCGAGGTGCAGCAGGCCGGCATCTTCCTGATCAAGGGTCTGGACGCCGCCTCGATGAGCCACACCCTCGGCGCCTTCTGCCCGAGCCTGCTGTTCCCCTATGCCCGCGAGGCGCTGGACAGCCTGGTGGTGCGCGGCTCCTTCCCGGCGCTGATGCTCTCGCCGGTCAACTTCGACGCCCTCTACGCCCAGGAGCTGGCGCGCCTGCAGGCCGGCGAGGCACAGGCCTGAGGGCGAGACGGCCGCCCGTTCCGGCTGCCCGCGGAAACGAAAAACCGGAGCCCTGCCAGGCTCCGGTTTTTTTTCGCGTGCGCCCGGCCGAGCGTCAGCCCTGATGGCTGACGCGGCCGTCCTGCAGGGTGTAGCGCACCGCGCCGGGCAGGCAGTGGCCGAGGAACGGACAGTTGCCGCCGCGCGACAGCCAGCCTTCGCCGGCGATGGTCTGCGCCTTGGCGTCGAACAACACCAGGTCGGCCGCCGCGCCGGCCACCAGGCGGCCGACCGGCAGGCGCAGGGCGGCGGCCGGGCCGCAGGTCAGGCGCGCCAGCAGGGTCGGCAGGTCGAGCAGGCCGTCCTCGACCAGGGTCAGCGCCAGCGGCAGGAGGATCTCCACGCTGCTGATGCCCGGCTCGGTGGCGCCGAACGGCGCCAGCTTGGCGTCCGGCTCGTGGGGCTGGTGGTGGCTGGCGATGGCGGAGACCACGCCGGCCTTCACCGCCTCGCGCAGGGCGTCGCGGTCGGCGCGCGAGCGCAGCGGCGGCTGCACGTGGTAGAGGCTGGAGAAGCCGGTCAGCGCCTCGTCGGTGAGGATCAGTTGGTACATGGCCACGTCGGCGGTGACCGGCAGGCCGCGGGCCTGGGCCGCGGCGATCATCTCCACGCCGCGCGCGCTGGTGATCTGGCTGAAGTGGGCGCGCACCCCGCTCTGCTCGACCAGCAGCAGGTCGCGGGCCAGCGCCACGCTCTCGGCGCTTTCCGGGATGCCCGGCAGGCCGAGGAAGCTGGCGGTGGCGCCCTCGTGGGCCAGGCCGCCCTCGGCCAGATCGGCGTCCTGCGACTTGAACACCACGGTCAGGTCGAAGGTGGCGGCGTACTCCAGGGCGCGGCGCAGCACGCGGTTGTTGGCCAGCGGCGCCAGGCCGTTGGTGAAGGCCACGCAGCCGGCGTCGCGCAGGGCCACCAGCTCGGCCAGCTGTTCGCCCTCCAGACCCTTGGTCAGCGCGCCGATGGGGAACACACGGGCGTGGCCGGCCGCTGCGGCGCGGTCGAGGATCAGCTCGACCACCGCCGAGGTGTCCAGCACCGGTTTGGTGCGCGGCGGGCAGCACAGGCTGGTGACGCCGCCGGCGGCGGCGGCGCGGGTTTCGCTGGCGATGGTGCCCTTGCGGGTGTAGCCCGGCTCGCGCAGGCTCACTGCCAGGTCGACCAGCCCGGGAGCGGCGATCAGGCCGTGGGCGGCGATCTGCTGTTCGGCGTCGAAGCCGGCCGGCGCCGCGCCGAGGGCGGCGATGCGGCCGTTGTCGATGTGGATGTCGCTGACCTGGTCGAGGCCGCTGGCCGGGTCGATGACGCGGGCGCCGTGGATGCTGAGTTTCACTGGGCGTCTCCCTGTTCGAGCTGGCGCTGGGCCTGCTGGCCGCTCATGGCCATGGACAGGACCGCCATGCGGATGGCGATGCCGTAGGTTACCTGGTTGAGAATCACCGACTGGGCGCCGTCGGCCACCGCCGACTCGATCTCCACGCCGCGGTTGATCGGCCCCGGGTGCATGACGATGGCGTCCGGCCTGGCCAGCGCCAGGCGCTGCTCGGTGAGGCCGTAGAGCTTGTAGAACTCGCCCTGGCTGGGCAGCAGGCCGCCCTGCATGCGCTCGCGCTGCAGGCGCAGCATGATCACCACGTCGACGTCCTTGAGGCCGGCGGCGAGGTCGGTGTAGGCGCGCACGCCGTACTGCTCGATGCCGACCGGCAGCAGGGTCCTGGGCGCGATCACGCGGATGTCCGGGCAGCCGAGGGTCTTCAGCGCCAGCATGTTGGAACGCGCCACCCGCGAGTGCAGGATGTCGCCGACGATGGCCACCGAGAGGTTCTCGAAGCCGCCCTTGTGGCGGCGGATGGTCAGCATGTCGAGCATGCCCTGGGTCGGGTGGGCGTGGCGGCCGTCGCCGCCGTTGATCACCGCGACCTGCGGGCAGACGTGCTCGGCGATGAAGTGCGCGGCGCCGGAGTCGGCGTGGCGCACCACGAACATGTCGGCGGCCATCGCCTCGAGGTTGCGCAGGGTGTCGAACAGGGTCTCGCCCTTGCTGGTCGAGGAGGTCGACACGTTGAGGGTGATGACGTCGGCGGACAGCCGCTTGGCGGCCAGTTCGAAGGTGGTGCGGGTGCGCGTGGAGTTCTCGAAGAACACGTTGCACACGGTCTTGCCGCGCAGCAGCGGCACCTTCTTGACCGCGCGGGCGCCGACCTCGAGGAACGAGTCGGCGGTGTCGAGGATCTCGGTGAGCAGCTCGCGGGGCAGGCCGTCGAGCGACAGGAAGTGGCGCAGCTGGCCCTGGTCGTTGAGCTGCAACGGGCGCTTGGCGTCGGTTGGCGTCATGCGATGGTTCTCAGTGGGAGGCGGCGAGGGTCTGCAGCTCGAGGGCGAGCGGTGCGGGACCGAGCAATTTTACCCGCTGGTCGGGGGCCAGCGACAGGGTGGCGCCGAGCACGTCGGCGCGGATCGGCAGTTCGCGGGCGTCCAGGTCGAGCAGGCAGACCAGGGTCACGCTGGCCGGGCGACCGTAGTCGAACAGCGCGTTGAGCGCGGCGCGCACCGTGCGCCCGCTCATCAGCACGTCGTCGATCAGTACCAGGTGGCGGTCCTCGACGTCGAAGGGCAGCGCCGAAGGTCGCACCTGCGGGTGCAGGCCGTGGCGGCTGAAGTCGTCGCGGTAGAAGGATACGTTGAGGGTGCCCAGCGGCGCGTCGGCCTGGTCGAGCGCCTCGAGCAGGGCGCGGGCCACCCACACGCCGCCGGTGTGGATGCCGACGAACAACGGGTCGTGGATGCCGCGGCGCTGCAGGTGGGCGCGCAGGTCGGCGGCCATCTGGGTCAACAGGCTGGCGGGATCGGGCAGGGTCATGGGCACTCCTCGGGCGGTCAAAGCGGGTGGGCGGGCTGCTGCTGCAGCCAGCCCTCGAGCAGCAGGGCGGCGGCCAGGGCGTCCACCGGGCGTTCGCGATAGCCGCCGCGCTGGCCCTCGGCCAGGCGCCGGCCCTTGGCCTCGAAGGTGGTCAGGCGCTCGTCGTGGGTGAATACCGGCAGGTTGAAGCGGCCGTGCAGGCGGCGGGCGAACTTCTCGGCGCGCGCGCTCATCTCGCTGGGCGTGCCGTCCATGTTCAGCGGCAGGCCGACGACGATGGCGTCCGGCTGCCACTCCCCGATCAGCTTTTCGATCTGGCTCCAGTCCGGCACGCCGTTCTGCGCCCTGAGCACGCACAGTTCGCGGGCCTGGCCGGTGATCGCCTGGCCGACGGCGACGCCGATCTGCCGGGTGCCGTAGTCGAAGCCGAGCAGCAGGCGCGGGGCGCTCATGCGTGGCCGGCCTGGCTGCTGAGCAGGCCGAGATCGACGCCCAGGCGGGCGGCGGCGCGCTGCAGGCGCTGGTCGACGGGGGCCTCGAACAGCAGCGCCGGGTCGGCCGGGCAGGTCAGCCAGGCGTTGTCGATCAGTTCGGCTTCGAGCTGGCCGGCTTCCCAGCCGGCGTAGCCAAGGGCGATCAGGAAACGCTCGGGGCCGCTGCCGTCGGCGATCGCCAGCAGCACGTCCTGCGAGGTGGTCAGGGCCAGCTCGCCGAGCGGCAGGGTCGCCTGGAAGCTCCAGTCGTTCGGGTGGAGGACGAAACCGCGGTCGGTGTGCACCGGGCCGCCGTTGTAGATCGGTACCTGTCGGCAGTGCTCGGCAGGCTCGGCGCCGGGGCGCAGCTGCTCGAGCACGTCGGCCAGGTCCAGCTCGCTGGTCCGGTTGATCACCAGGCCCATGGCGCCGTGCGGGTTGTGCTCGACCAGGTAGATCAACGTCTGGGCGAAATTGGGATCGGCCATGTGCGGCATGGCGATCAGGAAGTGGTGCTTGAGGTAGCCGGAGTCTGTGTTCATGGGCCTAGTTTCGGTTGCTCCGGCGGTCGCCGCAAGGGCGCTGCGCGCCCGGCCGGCTCAGTAGCTGCCCAGGCGGTCGCCGCGCTCGAAGCGCCAGGTGCGGATGATCTCCAGCACGTCGACGTCGGCGAGGTCGCCGCTGAACGGCGCGAACGGCGCCGAGAGGCGCACGATGCGCAGCGCGGCCTGGTCGAGGATCGGCTGGCCCGAAGACTCCAGCACCTGCACCTCGCGCAGGGTGCCGTCGCGGTTGATCGCCACCAGCAGGCGCAGGCTGCCGTAGATGCGCTCGCGGCGGGCGGCTTCGGGGTAGTTGAGGTTGCCGACCCGCTCGACCTTGCGGCGCCACTCCTCCTTGTACCAGGCGCCCTTGTCGCGCATGGTCGAGGCGGCGTTCAGCCGGTGCACGCGCGGGCGCTTGGCGTACAGCTGACGCTCGTGGCTGAGCTGGGCCTCGAGGCTGGCGATCTCCGCCGACAGCTGGCTGCTGTCGAACTCCGGTGCCTGCTGCAGCGGTTGCGGCGGGCGCGGGGTGTCGGTCTGCGCCTGGGTCTTCTGCGGCTGCGGCGCGCGAGTGGCCACGGCGGCCCTGCTCGGCTGCGGCGGGCTGGCCTGGGGCTGCGCCGGCGGCTCGACGCGGCGGATCTCGCTGTCCTGGAAGGGCGCCGGTTCGGTGGTCTTCGGCGTGGCCTTGTGCTCCAGGCTGCCGCTGCCCTGCTGGTCGTGCTGGGCGAGAAAGTCGGCCTCCTTGGGCTTTTCCGCGCTCTTGAAGCTGGCCAGGGTGACGTCGAGGGTCTTGCTCACCATGCTCGGCTCGGGCAGCGAGAAGCTCACGCCGAGGATCAGCGCCAGGTGCACGGCGGCGGCGAGGAACAGGGTGAAGCCCAGGCGGTCGGCCGGGCGTACTCCGGAGGGGCCGGGGTAGGGATTATGGACGGCAGCGTTCATCGGTCGGCGCATGGCAGGGGGTCGGCGCAGTCTGCCGCCGCCCCCGGCAAAAGTCCATGAAGTACTCCGCGCCTTGACGCTTCAGTCGGCCCGGTGCGCCTCGAGCCGGCTGGCGATGGCGTCCATCAGCTGGCCGGCGATGTCGGTGCCGAAGGCGGCGTCGATCTCGCGGATGCAGGTCGGGCTGGTCACGTTGATCTCGGTGAGATGCTCGCCGATCACGTCGAGACCGACGAACAGCAGGCCCTTCTCGCGCAGGGTCGGGCCGACCTGGGCGGCGATCCAGCGGTCGCGTTCGCTCAGCGGCCGCGCTTCGCCGCGGCCGCCGGCGGCCAGGTTGCCGCGCGTCTCGCCGTGCGCCGGGATGCGCGCCAGGCAGTAGGGCACCGGCTCGCCGTCGATCATCAGGATGCGCTTGTCGCCATCCTTGATCGCCGGCAGGTAGCGCTGCGCCATGATCTGCCGGCTGCCGTGGCCGGTCAGGGTTTCGAGGATCACCGACAGGTTGGGATCGCCGTGGCGGTGGTGGAAGATCGACGAACCGCCCATGCCGTCCAGGGGTTTGAGAATGATGTCACGCTGCTCGGCGGCGAACTCGCGCAGAATGTCGACGCGCCGGCTCACCAGGGTCGGCGGCGTGCACTGCGGGAAACGGGTGGCGAACAGCTTCTCGTTGCAGTCGCGCAGGCTCTGCGGGCGGTTGACCACCAGCAGGCCCGCGCGCTCGGCTTGCTCGAGCAGCTGGGTGCAATAGAGGAACTCGTTGTCGAAGGGCGGATCCTTGCGCATCAGGACCACGTCCAGTTCGTGCAGGGCCAGGTCCTGCTCGTCGTCGAGGTGGAACCAGTGCTTGGGGTCGTGGATGACCTGCAGCGGTCGCATGCGGGCACGCGCCTGGTCGTCGCGCAGGTAAAGGTCGCTCTGCTCCATGTAGAACAGCGACCAGCCCCGAGCCTGGGCGGCGAACAGCATGGCCAGCGAGCTGTCCTTCTTGAAGGCGATGCGGGCGATGGGATCCATGACGATGCCCAGGCGAACGCTCATAGGGGAACTCCTCCACAACGAAAACCACGGCTTGGCAGCCGAACAAGGCGATTGACGGTTGCCCAAGGTGGCCGCGAGTTTGCCTTGAGTCAAGGAAAAACCTTGCACTTCCGGGGCTTATGGCTTTGCCTCCGGAGAGTGTGCTAAAAAGCCCCGGCGATCAGGTTGCAGCCCGTGAGTGGCAGCGCCGCAAGCGTATGGGCGATGGACAACAACGACTCACCGAGGCAATGGTAGGGCAGACATGGAACAACATTCCGAAGGCTTGAAAGTCATGGTGATCGACGACTCCAAGACGATTCGTCGGACCGCCGAAACGCTGCTTAAGAAGGTGGGTTGTGACGTCATCACTGCCGTCGACGGTTTCGATGCTCTGGCCAAGATCGCCGATTCGCATCCGAACATCATCTTCGTCGACATCATGATGCCGCGCCTGGACGGCTACCAAACCTGCGCCCTGATCAAGAATAATAGTGCGTTCAAATCCACGCCGGTGATCATGCTGTCCTCCAAGGACGGCCTGTTCGACAAGGCCAAGGGACGTATCGTCGGCTCCGACCAGTACCTGACCAAGCCCTTCAGCAAGGAAGAACTGCTCGGCGCCATCAAGGCGCACGTTCCCGGCTTTGTACCGGTGGAGCAAGCAACCACCTGACGTCCGGCCTTGCGGCTGCCGACGCGTGCCTTTTTTGGGGGACTCCATGGCTCGTATTCTGATTGTTGATGACTCGCCGACCGAGATGTACAAGCTGACCGCCATGCTCGAGAAGCATGGCCATCAGGTACTCAAGGCGGAGAACGGCGCCGACGGCGTCGCTCTGGCGCGTCAGGAAAAGCCCGATGTGGTGCTGATGGACGTGGTGATGCCGGGGCTCAACGGTTTCCAGGCCACCCGCCAGCTGACCAAGGATCCGGAAACAGGTCACATTCCGGTCATCATCGTCACCACCAAGGATCAGGAAACCGATAAGGTCTGGGGCAAGCGCCAGGGCGCACGCGACTACCTGACCAAGCCGGTCGAAGAGGACACCCTGCTCAAGACCATCGCCGCCGTCCAGGCCGGTTGAAGGCGCTCGACAATCCCGGATCACACAGAAGGCCAGGGTCGGCATGTCCGATGTCATGACTCCTTTTCAGCAACTGCTCGACATCGACCGGCTCTGCCGGCGCTATTCCGCGGGTCTGCCGGCCCAGCAGGAAGTGGCGCAGAGCTGGAGCGGCATCGGCTTTCGCCTGGGCAGCAGACTGTTCGTCGCGCCGATGGGCGAGATCGGCGAAGTGTTGCACGAGCCGCGTCATACCCAGCTGCCCGGAGTGAAGGGCTGGGTGAAGGGCGTGGCCAACGTGCGCGGGCGCCTGCTGCCGATCGTCGACCTGTGCGGCTTCCTCGGCGGCGAGCTGTCGCCGCTGCGCAAGCAGCGGCGGGTGCTGGTGGTCGAGCACGACAAGGTGTTCGCCGGCCTGGTGGTCGACGAGGTGTTCGGCATGCAGCACTTCTCCGTGGAGGCCTTCACCGAGCAGCTGCCACCGCTCGAGGCCGCCCTGCAACCCCTGATCCACGGCGTGTTCCAGCGCGAGCGGCCCTGGCTGGTGTTCAGTCCGCATGCGCTGGCCAGGGAGTCGGCGTTCCTCGACGTTGCCGTATAGCTACAGCTAGATCTTTCGTGCGGGACGGCGTCGTCGGCCCGCGGTGTTACTTGGAATCCGTTTCAGTGTGGAAGGTCCAGGCGGGGGCCAGACGATGAAAAAACTCAACGCAGGCAATCTCTTCACCGGCATGCGCAGCAGCACGCTGATCGGGGGGCTGTTCGCCGTCCTGATCGTCTCCGTGGTGCTGCTGTTCGCCAACTTCGCATACCTCAACCAGCAGTCGGAATACGACAAGCAGTACATCGCCCATGCCGGCGAGCTGCGCCTGCTGTCCCAGGGTATCGCCAAGAACGCCATCGAGGCGGCCGGCGGCAAGGGCGAGGCCTTCGCCCTGCTGAAGAGCGAGCGCGACGACTTCCAGCAGCGCTGGAACTGGCTGGCCGAGGGCGATTCGGCCACCGGTCTGCCGGCCAGCCCGGAGGCGGTCGCCGCCGACATGGCTGCCCTGGAGCGCGAGTGGGCCCGCCTGCGCGACAGCGCCGACGCCATCCTGGCCAGCCAGCAGACCGTGCTGTCGCTGCACCAGGTGGCCGAGACCCTGGCCGAAACCGTCCCGCAGCTGCAGGCCGAGTACGAGGAGGTGGTGGACATCCTGCTCGAGAACGGCGCTTCCGCCGACCAGGTGGCCGTAGCCCAGCGCCAGACCCTGCTCGCCGAACGTATCCTCGCCTCGGTGAACAAGGTGCTCGCCGGCGCCGAGGACTCGGTGCAGGCCGCCGACAGCTTCGGTCGCGATGCCAGCCTGTTCGGCCGCGTACTGCGCGGCATGCACGAGGGCAACCCGGCGATGGGCATCACCCAGGTGACCGATGCCGAGGCCATCAGCCGTCTGAACGAGATCACCGAACTGTTCGCCTTCGTCTCCGGCTCGGTGGACGAGATCCTCGAGACCTCGCCGCAGCTGTTCCAGGTGCGCGAGTCGGCCAACAACATCTTCGGCGTGTCGCAGAAGGTGCTGGAGAACACCACCCGTCTGGCCGAGGACTTCGAGAGCCTGGCCGACAGCCGCTCCTTCAACACCCTGGCCGGCTACCTGCTCGGTCTGCTCGCCCTGGCGTCGATCATGCTGATGGCGCTGATCCTGGTCCGCGACACGCGTACCCGTCTGGCCGAGACCGCCGAGAAGAACGACCGCAACCAGACCGCGATCCTGCGTCTGCTCGACGAGATCGGCGACCTCGCCGACGGCGACCTGACCGTGCAGGCGACCGTGACCGAGGACTTCACCGGCGCCATCGCCGACTCCATCAACTACTCCATCGACCAGCTGCGCGATCTGGTGGAGACCATCAACCAGACCGCCGTGCAGGTGGCTGCCGCCGCCCAGGAAACCCAGGCCACCGCCATGCACCTGGCCGAGGCCTCCGAGCACCAGGCCCAGGAAATCGCCGGCGCCTCCGCGGCGATCAACGAGATGGCAGTATCCATCGACCAGGTATCGGCCAACGCCGCCGAATCCGCCGCGGTGGCGGAGCGCTCGGTAGCCATCGCCAACAAGGGCAACGAGGTGGTGCAGAACACCATCTCCGGCATGGACAACATTCGCGAGCAGATCCAGGACACCTCCAAGCGGATCAAGCGTCTCGGCGAATCTTCCCAGGAGATCGGCGACATCGTCAGCCTGATCAACGACATTGCCGACCAGACCAACATCCTCGCACTGAACGCGGCGATCCAGGCGTCCATGGCTGGCGACGCCGGTCGCGGCTTCGCGGTGGTAGCCGACGAAGTACAGCGTCTCGCGGAACGTTCCTCGGCGGCGACCAAGCAGATCGAGGCGCTGGTGAAGACCATTCAGACCGACACCAACGAGGCGGTCATCTCCATGGAACAGACCACCACCGAGGTGGTCCGCGGCGCCCGCCTGGCGCAGGACGCCGGTGTGGCGCTGGAAGAGATCGAGAAGGTATCGCGCAGCCTCGCGGCGCTGATCCAGAACATTTCCAACGCCGCTCGCCAGCAGTCCTCCTCGGCCGGCCACATCTCCAACACCATGTACGTCATCCAGGAGATCACCACCCAGACCTCCTCGGGCACCACCGCCACCGCGCGCAGCATCGGCAACCTGGCCAAGATGGCCAGCGACATGCGCAAGTCGGTATCCGGCTTCACCCTGCCGGAACACCGGGAGCAGGCCTGAGGCCATGGAGCGCGGCAGCCTGACCGGGCTGCCGTCGGACGAGCATGAACGAGGGGCGCGGCATGCAGCCAAGCGCGGTCTGGGCGATGAAGCCGCTGCCCGACATCACGGCAGCGGAATTCCGTGCCTGGCAGGAACTGCTGGAAACCCGCAGCGGCATGGTGCTCAGCGAGCAGCGCCGCACTTTCCTGCAGACCACCCTGACCAGGCGCCTGCGCGAGCTGGGGCTGGAGAGTTACGCCAGCTACTACCGCCAGGTGACCGACGGTCCGCGCGGTGCGGTCGAGTGGTCGCACCTGATGGACCTGCTGACCGTGCAGGAAACCCGGTTCTTCCGTCATCCCGCATCCTTCGTCCATCTCGCCGGCTATCTGCGCGGGCGTCTGGACGAGCTGCAGAGCGGGCGCGCCTGGCAGTTGTGGAGCGTCGGTTGCTCTACCGGCGAGGAGGCCTACTCGCTGGCCCTGGCCGCCGCCGAGGTGCAGCGCGAGGCCGGGCTGGAGGACGGGCGCTTCGGGGTCACCGCGACCGACCTGAGCCTCAGCGCCCTGGCCCGCGCCCGCGAGGGACGCTACGGCGCCCGACGGCTCGGCGAGCTGCCGGGCGAGCTGCTGGAGCGCTATTTCCAGGCCGAGGCCGACGGCAGCTATCGGATCTGCGAGGCCCTGCGCGAGCGGGTCTGCTTCGCCCGACTGAACGTGCTCGAACTCGAGCGTGCGCCGCAACGCGGCATGGATGTCATCTTCTGTCAGAACCTGCTGATCTATTTTCGGCGCTGGCGTCGGCGCGAGATCCTGTCGCGCCTGGTCGAGCGCCTGGGGCCGGGCGGGCTGCTGGTGATCGGGGTCGGCGAAGTGGCCGACTGGCGCCATCCGCAGCTGCAGCCGGTCGCCGATGAGCAGGTGCTGGCCTTTACCCGAAAGGGGTAACCATGATCAATGTGTGGAGTCGCTATGGGTGATCGGCACGACTATGTCGCCCTGGAGTGGGTCAAAGGCGAAATCGCGGAAACCCTCAAGCAGGCCCGCCAGGCCCTGGAGGCGTTCGTCGAGAGTCCGCAGGACTCGACGCGCCTGCGTTTCTGCCTGAACCACATCCATCAGGTGCAGGGCACCCTGCAGATGGTCGAGTTCTATGGCGCCGCCCTGCTCGCCGAGGAGATGGAGCGGCTGCTGCAGGCCCTGATCGAGGGGCGCGGCAGCCGTGGCGACGCACTGGAAGTGCTGATGCAGGCGATCCTGCAACTGCCGGTCTACCTCGAGCGGATCCAGAGCGCGCGTCGCGACCTGCCGCTGGTGGTGCTGCCGCTACTCAACGACCTGCGCGCCGCGCGCGGCGAGAGCCTGCTCTCGGAAACCAGCCTGTTCGCGCCCGACCTGCAGTCCGCACGCCCCGCCGCCCTGCCGGCGGCTGCCCTCGAGCGCCTCGAGCGCGCCGGCCTGCCGACCCTGCTGCGCAAGCTGCGGCAGATGCTGCAGGTGGCGCTGGTCGGCTATCTGCGCAACCAGGAACCGAAGACCCAGCTGGGCTATCTGGCCAAGGTGTTCGCCAAGCTGGAGAGCCTCACCGCCGGCGCGCCGGTCGGCCCGCTGTGGTCGGTGGCGGCCGGGGTGGTCGAAGGTCTGCTCGACGAGAGCATCCCGCCCAGCAACACCCTGCGTACCCTGCTGCGCGAGGTCGACCACGAGCTCAAGCGCCTGATCGACGACGGCACGCCGGCGCTCAACCGGCCGGCACCGGACCAGTTGCTGAAGAACCTGCTGTTCTACGTGGCCAAGAGCCCCAGCGAGGAAGGGCGCATCGCCGAACTCAAGGTGCGCTTCCTGCTGGCCGAGGCGATGCCCGACAGCCGCCTGGTGGACGAGGAGCGTGCGCGCATGGCTGGCCCCGACCGCGACGCGATGCGCTCGGTGGTCGGCGCGTTGTGCGAGGAGCTGGTGCGGGTCAAGGACAGCCTCGACCTGTTCGTCCGCAGCGACCGTCGCCAGCTCGGCGAGCTGGCCGGCCTGCAGGTGCCGCTCAAGCAGATCGGCGACACCCTGGCGGTGCTCGGCTTCGGTCAGCAACGCAAGGTGATCGCCGACCAACTGGCGGCCATCGGCCAGCTGATCGGCGGCCAGCGTCAGCCCAGCGATGCCGTGCTGATGGACATCGCCGGGGCCCTGCTGTTCGTCGAGGCGACCCTGTCCGGGATGGTCGGGCCGGCCGAGGGCGAGCGCGGCGAGGAGAACCTGCTGCCGACCACCGACGTCGGGCAGATCCACCAGCTGGTGATCAAGGAGGCGCGCAACGGCCTGGAGCAGGCCAAGGACGCCATCATCGAGTTCATCGGCTCGCAATGGAACCACGAGCATCTGGCGCGGGTTCCCGAGCTGCTCACCCAGGTCCGTGGCGGCCTCGGCATGATCCCCCTGCCGCGTGCCGCGGCCCTGCTGGATGCCTGCTGCCGCTACATCCGCGAGCAGTTGCTGGTCCGCCAGGCGGTGCCCAGCTGGCAGAGCCTGGATACCTTGGCCGACGCCCTGACCAGCGTCGAGTACTACCTGGAGCGGATCGCCGAGGACCATGCCGCCCAGGGCGACCTGATCCTCGACGTCGCCGAGGACAGCCTGAGCGCGCTGGGCTACGGTTTGCAGCCGATTCGCTCGATCCTCGACGAAGCTGAAGCTGAAGCTGAAGCTGAAGCCGAAGCCGAAGCCGAAGCCGAAGCCGAAGCCGAAGCCGAAGCCGAAGCCGAAGCCGAAGCCGGCGATCCTGTGCCGATGCCGGCGGCCGAGCTGCCCCGGCAGGTCGATGCGGCGGAGCCGACGACGGACGGCGCGGCTTTCGAGCTCGAGGCTGGCGCCGAAGCGCCCGCCGAGCCGTCGCCCGCCGTCGCGAGCGATGTCGAACCGGCCGCCGAGCCGGCAGTCGACGCATCGGCCGCGCCGAGCCTGGCCGAGGTGCTGGCGGTCCCGGTCGCGGCGATCAATCCGCCCGCCCTGGACGCCCCGCCGCAGCTGCTGCCGCCGCCGGTCGACGAGGAGCCGGTGGACGAGGACCTCCAGGAGGTGTTCATCGAGGAGGCCGGCGAGGTCCTCGAGACCATCAACGAGTACCTGCCGCAGTGGGCGGCCGATACCGCCGACCGCGAGGCCCTCACCGAGGTGCGCCGCGCCTTCCACACCCTCAAGGGCAGCGGGCGCATGGTGCGCGCGTTGGTCATCGGCGAACTGGCCTGGTCGATCGAGAACATGCTCAACCGGGTCATCGACCGCAGCATCCAGGTCGAGGAGCTCCTGCTGCGGACGATTCGCGAGGTGGTCGACCTGCTGCCTGCGCTGGTCGAGGAGTATGCCGCCAAGGCCCAGCGCCAGCGCGACGACGTCGACCGGCTGGCGGCCGCGGCCCATGCGCTGTCGCGCGGCGAGCTGCCGATCAGTCTGGTGGCTGCCGAGCCGGCAGCCGGGCCTGGCGTCGACGAGCCGGTCGCCGACCTTTCGCCGCTGCCCGCCGAGGCGTCTGCCGAGGTCGCTGGCGAGGAGGAGCTGCTCGATCCGCAGCTGCTGGAAGTCTTCCTGGCGGAGGCCGACGCCCACCTCGAAGCCATCGCCCGCTTCCTCGAGGCCTGCGAGCGCGAGCTGCCGCAGCCGGTCACCGATGAACTGCAGCGCGCCCTGCATACCCTCAAGGGCAGCGCCTACATGGCAGGCATCCAGCCGATCGCCGAGCTGGCGGCGCCGCTGGAGAAGCTGGCCAAGGAGTTCAAGACCAACCTGATCCCCTTCGGCCTGGCCGCCGCCGAGCTGCTGCGCGATGCCGAGAAACTGTTGCGCCGGGGGCTGGCCAGCCTGGGCCACGCGCCGCTGGCCAGCCTGCCCGGCGGCGATGTGCTGCTGGCCCGTGCCCACCAGTTGCAGCAGGAACAGCTGGAGGCGGCCGAAGCCGGCTGGCGCAGCCAGGAGCGCCGCGACCCCAGGTTGATCAGCCAGTTCCTCGCCGAAGGCATGGACATCCTGCTGGACGCCGACGACCTGCTGGCGCGCTGGCGCCAGCACCCGGCCGAGCGCGAGGAACTCGAGGCGCTGCGCGACGAACTGGCGACCCTGGCGCGCGGCGCGCAGCACGCCGAACTTCCCCAGGTCGAGCAACTGTGCGTCGCACTGCTGGCCATTTACGCCGCCGTCGGTGAGGCGCGCCTGGCGGTCGATGGTCCCTTCTTCCGCGAGGTCGAGGTCGCCCACGAGGCGCTGATCGGCATGATGGACCAGGTCGCCGCCGGTCTCGAGGTTGCAGCGCAGCCGGCGCGGGTTCAGGCCTTGCAGCAATTGCTCGAGCAGGCGAGCAGGCCGGGCGAGCCGGAATTCGCCGCGGTTGCCGAGTTCGACCTGGCGAGCGCGCCCGAAGCGCCCGTCGAGGACGCCGCGGCGCCGTCGGAGTTCGCGGTGCCGGCCGACGAGCCGTCGCCGGCCGAGCCGGAGTTCGCCGCGGTTGTCGAGTTCGATCTGTCGAGCGTGCCCGAAGCGCACGCCGAGGACGCCCCGGCACCGCAAGACTTCGCCGCGCCGGCCGAGCAGTCGTCTCAGGCCTTGAGCGAGCCTGCCGAGGATGAGGCCTACGATGCCGAGATGGTCGAGATCTTCCTCGAGGAGGCCGGCGACATCCTCGAGAGCGCCGGCGAGGCGCTCGAGCGCTGGCTGGCCGAGCCCCAGGCGCGTGCGGCCCTGGCGGCCCTGCAGCGCGACCTGCACACCCTCAAGGGCGGCGCGCGGATGGCCGGCGTGCGCGCCATCGGCGATCTGGCGCACGAGCTGGAGTTCGTCTACGAGGGGTTGAGCGACGGCCGTTTCGTGCTCGCCGACGGTGCGGTCCGCCTGCTGCACGAGGGGCACGACCTGCTGGCCCGCCAGGTTGAGGAGCTGCAGCTGGGGCTGCCGCTGACTGCGGCGGGTGCTCTGCTCGGGCAGATGGCGGCGCTGCGTCGTGGCGAGGTTGCGGAGTTGCCGGTCGCTGCGGTTGCGGCACACCCTGAAGCCGAAGCCGAAGCCGAAGCCGAAGCCGAAGCCGAAGCCGAAGCCGAAGCCGAAGCCGAAGCCGAAGCCGAAGCCGAAGCCGAAGCCGAAGCCGAAGCCGAAGCCGAAGCCGAAGCCGAAGCCG
>NZ_JANGEY010000008.1 GCF_024451105.1 Stutzerimonas stutzeri | reverse complement strand
CGAAGCCGAAGCCGAAGCCGAAGCCGAAGCCGAAGCCGAAGCCGAAGCCGAAGCCGAAGCCGAAGCCGAAGCCGAAGCCGAAGCCGAAGCCGAAGCCGAAGCCGAAGCCGAAGCCGAAGCCGAAGCCGAAGCCATGGTCGTGCCGGAGCCCGAGCAGGGCGAGCGCGGCGCCGTGGCGCGGCCCGCGCCGACGATCCTGGCCGCTGCGCGGTACGAGCCGGCCGCCCGGACCGAGCGCCAGGACAGCCTGGTGGTCGAGCGCGACCCCGAACTGGTGGAGATCTTCCTCGAGGAGGGCTTCGACATCCTCGACTCCGCCGCCGGCGCCCTGCAGCGCTGGATCGAGGCGGGCGCTCGCGGCCCCGGCCTGGATGCCCTGCAGCGCGACCTGCACACCCTCAAGGGCGGGGCGCGCATGGCCGAGGTGAGCGAGGTCGGTGACCTCGCCCACGAACTGGAATATCTCTACGAGGGGCTCGGCGACGGTCGCCTGCAGGCCGAGCCGGCGCTGTTCGGCCTGCTGCACGACAGCCACGATCGCCTGGCCCTGATGCTCGAGGCCCTGCGCCGCGGCGAGGCGCTGCCGGATGGCGGCCAACTGATCGAGTCGATCCAGCGCTTCCGCCAGTTCGGCCGGCTGGACGATGCCGCCGCCCAGCGAGCGCCGCTCGCCCCGGACGCGGACGCGGACGCGGACGCCGGCGCCCGCTCCGAGCCGGTCGCGCCGCCGCCGCCGATTGCCGTCGCCAGCCCGGTCGCGCCGCCGCCGACGCGCGAGTCGCGCGATTTCGTTGCCCCGGAGCTGAGCGACAGCGACGTGCTGTCGATTTTCCTCGAGGAGGCCGGCGATCTGCTGGAGGCGATGGAGACCGCTCTGGGCCGCTGGGAGAGCAGCGGTGCGGCGCCGCTGGACGATCTGCTGCGCGTGCTGCATACCCTCAAGGGTGGGGCGCGTCTGGCCGGTCAGCGGCACCTGGGCGAACTCAGCCACGATCTCGAGCAGCGTCTGAGCGAGGCACGGACCGACGGCGATGCCCTGCTGTCGCTGTTCCCGTCCCTGCAGGCCGGCTACGAGCGCCTGCTGGCCGACGTCGAGCAGTTGCGCAGCCGTCTGCCGAGCGAGCCGGCGGTCGTGCCGGCTCCGGTCGCGCCGCGGGTCGAGCCGAAGGTCGCACCGCTGGTGCAGCGCCTGACCCCGCTGCGCGAGGAGGCGCCGCGCAAGGTGCTGCCGTTCGTCCAGCGCGCCCAGCAGGCCGCCGCCGAGGCGGCGGCGCGGCGCGCGCCGCAGGAGCTGGTCAAGGTGCCAGCCGAACTGCTCGAGGCGCTGGTCAACCTGGCCGGCGAGACCTCGATCTTCCGCGGTCGGATCGAGCAGCAGGTCAGCGATACCGCCTTCACCCTCGGCGAGATGGAGTCGACCATCGAGCGGGTGCGCGACCAGCTGCGCCGCCTCGACACCGAGACCCAGGCGCAGATCCTCTCGCGCTACCAGGCCGAGAGCGAGCGGGCCGGCTACGAGGACTTCGATCCGCTGGAGATGGATCGCTATTCGCAGCTGCAGCAGAGCTGTCGCGCGCTGTTCGAGTCGGCCTCCGACCTGCTCGACCTCAAGGAGACCCTGACTGCGCGTAACCGCGACGCGGAGACCCTGCTGCTGCAGCAGGCGCGGGTCAACACCGAGCTGCAGGAAGGTCTGATGCGCACCCGCATGGTGCCCTTCGACCGTCTGGTGCCGCGCTTGCGGCGGATCGTCCGCCAGGTCGCCGGCGAGCTGGGCAAGCAGGTCGAGCTGGTGGTGCACAACGCCGAGGGCGAGATGGACCGCAGCGTGCTGGAGGGCATGGTCGCGCCGCTCGAGCACATGCTGCGCAACGCCGTCGACCACGGCATCGAGCCGCTGGAGGCGCGTCGCGCCGCCGGCAAGCCCGACGGCGGCACCATCCGCCTGAGCCTCAGCCGCGAGGGCGGCGACATCCTGCTGACCCTCGCCGACGACGGCGCCGGGGTGAACATCGCCGCGGTGCGCCGCAAGGCCATCGAGCGCGGCCTGATGACCGCCGACGCCGAACTGTCCGACTACGAGGTGCTGCAGTTCATCCTCGAGGCCGGCTTCTCCACTGCCGCCAAGGTCACCCAGATCTCCGGGCGGGGCGTCGGCATGGACGTGGTGGCCTCCGGGGTCAAGCAGCTCGGCGGCACGGTGAGCATCGACTCGGTCGCCGGCCAGGGCACCCGCTTCCTGGTCCGCCTGCCGTTCACCGTGTCGGTCAACCGCGCGCTGATGGTGCACTCCGGCGAGGACCTCTACGCCATCCCGCTGAACACCGTGGAAGGCATCGTGCGGATCTCGCCCTACGAGCTGGAGGCCTACTACCAGCCGGGCGCGCCGCGCTTCGAGTACGCCGGCCAGCAGTACCAGGTGAAGTACCTCGGCGAGCTGCTGGGCAACGGCCTGCAGCCCAGGCTCGGCGCGCAGAGCCTGCCGCTGCCGGTGATCCTGGTGCGCTCGGCCGAGTACGCCACCGCGGTGCAGGTCGACAGCCTGGCCGGCTCGCGCGAGATCGTGGTGAAGAGCCTCGGCGCGCAGTTCTCCGGCGTGCCGGGGATTTCCGGCGCGACCATCCTCGGCGACGGTCGGGTGGTGGTGATTCTCGACCTGCTGGCCACCCTGCGCGCTCGCCAGGCCCAGCAGCTGCCGCGCCACAGCGCGGCGGCGCGTACGGGTGCGGAGAGCGCCGACCGGCAGCGTCCGCCGCTGGTCATGGTGGTCGACGACTCGGTCACCGTGCGCAAGGTCACCACCCGTCTGCTCGAGCGCAACGGCATGGAGGTGCTGACCGCCAAGGACGGGGTCGACGCCATCGCCCAGCTGCAGGACGTGGTGCCGGACGTGATGCTGCTGGACATCGAGATGCCGCGCATGGACGGCTTCGAGGTGGCCACCCTGGTGCGCCACGACGAGCGCCTCAAGGACCTGCCGATCATCATGATCACCTCGCGGACCGGCGAGAAGCATCGTGAGCGCGCGCTGGCCATCGGCGTCAACCAGTACCTCGGCAAGCCCTATCAGGAGGCCGTGCTGCTCGAGCAGATCCAGCAGCTGGTGAAGCAACATGACAGAACGTAGCAGCGGCCGCGTCGCGGTCATCGCCGACACCTCGCTGCAGCGCCACGTGCTGCAGCAGACCCTGCTGGCCAACGGCTACCAGGTGCTGCTCAACAGCGACCCGCAGCGCCTCGACGAGGAGCAGCTGGGCGCCTGCAGCCCCGATCTGTGGCTGGTCGACCTGGCCCAGCTGGAGGACTCGCCGCTGATCGACCGGCTCCTCGAGCGGGCCGAGGCGCCGGTGCTGTTCGGCGAGGGGCAGGCGCCCGAGCGCAGTTCGGAGCACTTCCCGCGCTGGGAGCGGCGTCTGCTCGGCAAGCTCAAGCGCCTGGTCGGCGATCCGGCCCGGGCGGTCGGTCCGAGCCTCGAGGCGCTGCTCGCCCAGGCCCAGCGTCCGCAGCGCCTCAACCTGCCCGAGGCGCTGGCCGAGACGGCGCTGGCCGTCGGCGAGCCGGCCGAGCAGGTCTGGCTGCTGGCGGCTTCGCTGGGCGGCCCGGAGGCGGTCAAGGAATTCCTCGACGCGCTGCCCGGCGGTCTGCCGCTGGGTTTCGTCTACGCCCAGCACATCGACCCCTCGTTCGAGGAACGGCTGCCGCAGGCGGTCGGCCGGCACAGCCAGTGGCCGGTCAACCTGGCCCGCGACGGCGACCGGGTGCGCTGCGGCGAGGTGGTGGTGGTGCCGATCGCCCGCGAGCTGACGTTCGACGAGGACGGCCGCATGCGCATTCTCGAACGCCCCTGGCCGGAGCCCTACAGCCCGTCGATCGACCAGATGATGCTCAACCTGGCGCAGCAGTTCCCGGCCGGCTGCGGAGTGATCGCCTTCAGCGGCATGGGCAGCGACGGCAGCGCCGCCGCGGCCTACGTGCGCCGCCAGGGTGGCCTGATCTGGACCCAGAAGGCCGACAGCTGCGCCTGCCCGAGCATGCCGGACAGCCTGCGCGACGGCGGCCACAGCAGTTTCAGCGCGACGCCGCGCGAGCTGGCCGAGGCGCTGGTGCAGCGGCTGGCCGAGCAGTATGACCAGTGAAGCGTCCCGCCGCATCCAGGAGCCAGCCATGAGCCAACAAGCCCCCGTCGCCGCCAAGGCGGCGCACACTCTCAATACCCTGCTGCTGCCGCTCGGCGACCGCACCCTGCTGTTGCCCAGCGTGGCGCTGGCCGAGCTGATCAACCAGCGGCCGGTCGAGCCGCACCCGGGCGCTCCCGACTGGTATCTGGGCGACATCGTCTGGCGCGATCTGCGCCTGCCGCTGCTGTCCTTCGAGACCGCCTCCAGCGGCACCCCGCCGGCGCCGCCGAGTGCCGGGGCGCGCATCGCGGTGGTCAACGCCATCGGCGGCCGCCCGCAGCTGAAGTTCTACGCCCTGCTGGTGCAGGGTATCCCGCGGCCGCAGAAGGTCGACGGCGAGCTGGCCAGCGCCGGCGCACCGCTGGCGGCGCTGGAGCTGGGCTCGGCGGTGGTCGAGGGCGAGGTGGCGCGGATTCCCGACCTGATCGGCCTGGAGCAGCGGCTGGCCGACATCGGCCTGATCTGACCGCTCGGGGGCCGGCCGGTCAGAAATCCCCCCACAGCTGCTGCGCCACGCTGAGCGCCACTACCGGCGCGGTCTCGGTGCGCAGCACCCGCGGCCCGAGGCGCGCGGCCCGGTAGCCGGCAGCCCGGGCCTGCTGCACCTCGGCGTCGGACAGGCCGCCCTCCGGACCGATCAGGAAGGCCAGCGAGGCCGGACGGGCATGGCCGCTCAGCGGTTCGGCGACCGGGTGCAGCACCAGCTTCAGCTCGGCCTCGGCCTGCGCCAGCCAGTCGGCCAGCGCCAGCGGCGCATGGATCGCCGGCAGCACCGAGCGGCCGCACTGTTCGCAGGCGCTGATCGCCACCTGCCTCCAGTGGGCCAGGCGCTTGTCGGCGCGTTCGTCCTTCAGACGCACCTCGCAGCGCTCGCTGACGATCGGGGTGATCTCGGCGACGCCCAGCTCGGTGGCCTTCTGCACCGCCCAGTCCATCCGCTCGCCGCGCGACAGCCCCTGACCGAGATGGATGCGCAGCGGCGACTCGGCCAGCCCGGCGAACTGCTCGCGCAGCTCGACCTGCACGCGCTTCTTGCCGACCTCGACCAGTTCGCCGACGAACTCGCTGCCGCTGCCGTCGAACAGCTGCACGGCATCGCCGGGAGCATGGCGCAGCACGCGACCGATGTAGTGGGCCTGGGCTTCCGGCAGCTCATGCTGGCCGAGGGACAGGGGGAGATCGACGAAGAAACGGGACAGGCGCATGGCAATCGGCGGTCGGCTGGAAAAGCGCAGAGTGTACCGGCCGCGGCGGCGGGCGGCACGCCTGCGCGCTGCTTGTGGCAGGAACCTGCTGGCTCCTGCCGTTGTCAGCGCCACTCAGCCCGGATCGTGGAAGGTCGCCGGTCCGCCGGCCGGCACGCTGACGCTGATCCGCGCCGAGGTGGCCAGGTCGATGCCCTCGCTGGCCACCTCGGCGAGGAAGTCGATCTGCTCGGGGGTGATCACGTAGGGCGGCAGGAAGTACACCACGCTGCCCAGCGGGCGCAGCAGCGCGCCGCGGCTCAGCGCATGCTGGTAGACCGCCAGCCCGCGGCGCTGCTGCCAGGGGTAGGGGGTCTTGCTGGCCTTGTCGGCGACCATCTCGATGGCCAGCGCCATGCCGGTCTGGCGCACTTCGCCGACCTGCGGGTGGTCCGCGAGGTGTGCGGTGGCGCTGGCCATCCGCGCGGCCAGCGCCTTGTTCTTCTCGATGACGTCGTCGCTGGCGAAGATGTCCAGGGTCGCCAGCGCCGCGGCGCAGGCCAGCGGGTTGCCGGTGTAGGTGTGCGAGTGGAGGAAGGCCTTGAGCGTCGCGTAGTCGGCGTAGAACGCCTGGTAGACGGTATCGGTGGTCAGCACCGCGGCCATCGGCAGGTAGCCGCCGGTCAGCGCCTTGGAGAGGATCAGGAAGTCCGGGGTGATGCCGGCCTGCTCGCAGGCGAACAGCGTGCCGGTGCGGCCGAAACCGACGGCGATCTCGTCGGCGATCAGGTGCACGCCGTAGCGGTCGCAGGCCTCGCGCAGCAGGGTCAGGTAGATCGGGTGATACATGCGCATGCCGCCGGCGCCCTGGATCAGCGGCTCGACGATCACCGCGGCGATCTCGTCGTGATGCTCGGCGAGGCACTGCTCCATGTGCGCGAACATCAGCCGCGAGTGTTCCTCCCAGCTGACCCCCTCGGGGCGCTGGTAGCAGTCGGGGCTGGGCACCTTGAAGGTGTCCAGCAGCAGCGGCTTGTAGGTGTCGGTGAACAGCGCCACGTCGCCCACCGACATCGCCGCCACCGTCTCGCCGTGGTAGCTGTTGGTCAGGGTGACGAAGCGTTTCTTGCCGTCCCGGCCTACGTTGCGCCAGTAGTGGAAGCTCATCTTCAGCGCCACCTCGATGCCCGAGGAGCCGTTGTCGGCGTAGAACACCCGGTCCAGTCCCGGCGGGGTGAGCGCCACCAGGCGCTCGGACAGCTCGATCACCGGCTGGTGGCTGAAGCCGGCGAGCATCACGTGCTCGAGCTGGTCTAGCTGTGCCTTGATCCGTGCGCCGATCCGCGGGTTGGCGTGGCCGAACACGTTGACCCACCAGGAACTGACCGCATCCAGGTAGCGCCGGCCGTCGAAGTCCTCCAGCCACACGCCGGAGCCTGAGCGGATCGGGATCAGCGGCAGCTGCTCGTGGTCCTTCATCTGCGTGCAGGGGTGCCAGAGCACGGACAGGTCGCGCTCCATCCACTGTTGATTGCGGCTCATCGGCGGCGCTCCTCGGAGGTACGGGGCGCCCAGTGTAGCCGCGCCGCTCGGCCGCGGGGCAGGAAGGGACAAACCTATCGATCCATTGAATCGCTTTGAACCAGAAATTCCGCTTCATATCGATGGGTTTGTTGCTAGTCTAGCCTACATGCTTTTAACGGGAATCCTTCTCATGCAATGGCGCAATTCCGCCCGCCGCTACGGGCTGGTCAGCATCTTCCTGCACTGGGGCGTCGCCCTGGCGGTGTTCGGCCTGTTCGGTCTCGGCCTGTGGATGGTCGGTCTGAACTACTACAGCCCCTGGTACCGCACGGCCCCGGACATCCACAAGGGCATCGGCATCCTGCTGTTCGCCGTCATGCTGCTGCGCGTGCTGTGGCGCTGGATCAGCCCGCCGCCGCCGCCGCTGGACAGCTACGGCGCGCTGACCCGGCGCGGCGCCGCGCTGGTCCACGTCCTGCTGTACCTCGGGCTGTTCGCGCTGATGCTGTCCGGCTACCTGATCTCCACCGCCGACGGGCGCCCGATCAGCGTGTTCGGCTGGTTCAGCGTGCCGGCCACCCTGAGCGGCCTGCCGCGCCAAGAGGACATCGCCGGCGCCGTGCACTACTGGCTGGCCTGGGGGCTGGTCGGCCTGGCCGTGCTGCACGCCCTGGCGGCGTTCAAGCACCACTTCATCGACCGCGACGCGACCCTGAGCCGCATGCTCGGCCGCGAGAACGACTGACACCGCAACCCTACGGAGCACCTCCATGCTGAAGAAATCCCTGCTCGCCCTGAGCCTCGGTTCCCTGCTGTTCGGCGCCCAGGCCATGGCCGCCGACTACAAGATCGACAAGGAAGGCCAGCACGCCTTCGTCAACTTCAAGATCAGCCACCTCGGCTACAGCTGGTTGTACGGCACCTTCAAGGACTTCGACGGCAGCTTCAGCTTCGACGCCGCCAAGCCCGAGGAGAGCCGCGTCAAGGTCGAGCTGAAGACCGCCAGCGTCGACACCAACCACGCCGAGCGCGACAAGCACCTGCGCAGCGACGACTTCCTCAACGTGGCCAAGCATCCGACCGCCACCTTCGAGTCGACCGCCGTGAAGTCCACCGGCGAGGGCACGGCCGACATCGTCGGCAATCTGACCCTCAACGGCGTGACCCGTCCGGTGACCATCGCCGCGCGCTTCATCGGCGAGGGCAGCGACCCGTGGGGCGGCTACCGGGCCGGCTTCGAGGGCAGCACCACGCTCAAGCTCAAGGACTTCGATATCAAGATGGACCTCGGCCCGGCTTCCCAGGAGGTCGAGCTGATCATCTCCGTCGAGGGCGTGCGTCTGTAACGCCTTCCCGGCCGGCGCCCGCCGTGGCGCCGGCGCCCTCTCCAGCGCCTGCCGGCGCGGCAGGCGGTCCTTCAACGCCCGGTCGGCGGCGCGCAGTCCGGCGTCGCTGCCGGTCGCGGCGACCTGGCCGGCTCGGCGCGGCACACGCGGTTGCGTCCCTCGTGCTTGGCGCGGTACAGCGCGCGGTCGGCGCGGTCGATCAGCGCCTGGACGCTCTCGCCGTCGTGCAGGGTGGCGACCCCGATGCTGATGCCGATGCGGATGGTCGCGGCCGATGCCTCCCCCGCGCCGAGCGTCAGCTCGGCGGCCTGCCGACGCAGGTGCTCGGCAACCGTGCAGGCGGCTTCGCCGTCGGCTTCCAGCAGTACCGCCAGGAACTCCTCGCCGCCGTAGCGCGCCACCAGGTCGGACTTGCGCAGCGCCCCGGCGAGCAGCTCGGCCAGCGCCTGCAGGACGCGGTCGCCGACTGCGTGTCCCCAGCCGTCGTTGATGCGCTTGAAGTGGTCGACGTCGATCGCCAGCACCGAGAGCGGCAGCCCCTGCCGCTGGTGGCGCAGCGATTCGTGCTCGAGCAGCTCGAACAGCCGGCGGCGGTTGGCCAGGCCGGTCAGCGGGTCGGTGGTGGCGCGCTGGGCGAGGATCAGGTTCTGCTCGGTCAGCCGGTCGAGCAGGTGCGCCAGCTCCACCTGCATGGCCTCCAGCTCGTCGCCGGGCGTCTCGGCGTGCAGCAGCCGCTGGTCGACCGTGCCGGCGGACATGGTGCGGCGCAGGCTGTCGATGGGCTGCAGCAGCTGGCGCTCGAGCAGGCGCGACTGGGCCAGCAGCAGGGCGCCGATGAGCGCGCCGGCGAGCAGGATCAGCAGGGTCTGCGCCCAGCGCAGCAGGCCGAGACGCCGACGCTGGGCCTCCAGCAGGCCGTCGAGGTCGCTGGTCAGGGCGCTGGCGTAGCTGGTCAGGATCAGCGTCTGCTCGTCGATCAGGCGCGCCAGGTCACGTTCCAGGCGCCGCAGGGCGTTGACCTCGCGGCTGGCCTCGAGCGTCAGCGCGTGGCTCCAGCCGAGCGCGATACGCTCGCGGGCCAGGGCGTCGGAGCGGCCGATGGCGGTGCGCAGCTGCTGCAGGACCTGCGGCAGGCCGAGGCCGTCGGCGTCGGCGCCGGGCAGCGCCTGCAGGCGGGCGAGGTCCTCGTCGAGCAGTCCCAGCTGGGTGTCGACGCGCATCCGCACGGTGTCCAGTTCGCCCTGGCTGAGCGCCAGCGGCAGCCGGGCGGCCTGGGCGCTGAGGGTGCGCGCGTCGGTGTGCAGCTGCTGGGCGATCTGCCAGCGCGGCAGCAGGCTGCGCTCGAGGGCGGCGAGGCTGCGCTGCAGGTTCAGCTGGCTGACCAGCAGCGCCACGGTGGTCGCCAGCAGGACGCCGGCCAGCAGCCACGAAAAGCGGCGCAGCCGGCTTCGGACGCTGCGCCGCAGCGCGGGTGACGGACTCTCCATGCGGCTCCTCCGGACGGCGCGCGGCGACGGAGCGGCAGTCCTGCGTGTCATTTCTCGTCTTGCATGCGAGGATGCTAGCACAGGGCAGTCGGGGCGAAGGATGGAGGCGCGCGATGACGGCGAACGACAAGCGGAGCGGCTGGCGGCGCTCGTTGCTGCACGGGCTGGGCGCGGTCCTGCTGGCCCTGCCGGGCCTGGCGGCGGCGGACGTGCTGGAGCGGGTGCGCGGCCAGGGCGTGGTGCGCTGCGCAGTGGACGGCACGCCGGGCTTCGGCGGCATCGACGCCGAGGGGCGGCCGAGCGGTTTCGACGTCGACTTCTGTCGCGCGGTGGCGGCGGCGGTGCTCGGCGACAGCCAGGCAGTGGAGATCGAGCGGATCAACACCGCCAACAAGTTCCGGGCGCTGGTGCGCGGCGAGGTGGACGTCGCCTTCGGCATGGCGACCTGGACCTACGCGCGAGACCTGGGCCTGGGCGTGCGCTTCGTTGCGCCGACCTTCTTCGACGGCCAGGGGCTGATGGTGTGGAGCGACAGCCCGGTGCGGCGCCTGGCGGACGCCCGTGGCCTGCGGGTCTGCGTGCAGGAGGGCACCACCACCGCGGCCAATCTCGCCGACCTGTCGCGCAGCGGCGGTCTCGGCCTGCAGCCGGTGCTTTCGAACATGACCGAGGAGCGTCTGAACCGCTTCATCCGCCGCGACTGCGAGCTGGTCAGCGGCGACCGTTCGGAGCTGGCGGCGGCGCGGGCTACGCGCAGCGCCGATCCGGCGCGCTGGCGGATCCTCGACGACAGCCTGTCGCGCGAGCCGCTGGGGCCCTACGTGGCGGCCGGCGACGAGCGCTGGTTCGGGGTGTTGCGCTGGGTGATCAACGCCACCCAGATCGCCGAGCTGCACGGCCTGGACGCCGCGGCGCTGGCGCGGGTCGACGACGATGCGGGAATGGAGCAGCGCGCGCTGGCCGGCAATCTGCCGGGCTTCGGCGCGGCGCTGGGGCTGGACGACGGCTGGGCGCGCAGCCTGCTGCTGCAGGTCGGCCACTACGGGCAGATCTTCGAGCGCAACCTCGGCAGCGGCAGTGCGCTGGGGCTGTCGCGCGGCGCCAATCGGCTGTGGCGCGACGGCGGGCTGTTCTTCCCGCCGCCGCTGCGCTGAGTCGGCGGCCCCGCCGGCAGCCGGCGGGGCAGGTCCTCACTTGTTGCGGGTCAGCAGTGCCGGTTTCTCGCCGCGCGGACGGCTGTCCTGCTCGAGCTGCTCGAGCTGCTCGGCGGTGGGCAGACGGTCGCTGCGCGACGGCTTGCGGACGATCAGCGGCTGGGTGTCGCGGGGACTGCGCGCGGCGCTCGGCTCGCGCAGCGGCGCTTCGCGCAGCAGGCTGTCGCGGGCGCGCTGGCCGATGTCGCGGGCACCGCGGTTGGCGTTGCCGCCGCGGTTGCCGCCCTGGCCGCGCCCCCCGCGGCCCGACTTCTTGCCCTGATAGGGGCTGACGTAGTCGACGCTGTTGCCGAAGTTGTCGTACTCGTCGTCGAGGAAGGCCTCCGGGTCGCGGTCCGGGCGAGCCGGCAGCGGCAGTTCGCCCGGCGCCAGCTGGATCGCCGCCTGCTGCTTGCTGCGGCGCTGGCCCTGGCCCTGGCCCTGCTGCGGGGCCTGGCCGCCGCGGCGGTTGCGGCCCTGCTCGCCGCCCTGGGCGCCCTGCGGGCGCTCGCCACGCGGCTGCGGCTTGCCCTGCGGCTTGTCGTTCCTGGCCGGCCTGGCGGCCTTCTCGCCCTTGCCGCTCGGCTCGGACCTGGCCCTGGCGGGCTTGTCCGCCTTCTCGCCTTTCTCGCCCTTGGCGGCGCGCGGCGGGCGCTCCTTGCGCTCGCTGGGCAGGTCCTTGCGGCCCTGGCCACGGCCCTGGCGGGGCGGACGCTCGTCGCTCTCGGCCGGTGCAGCCTCGACCACCAGGCTGGGATCGAAGCCCTGCATGTCGCCGTCGGGGATGCGCTGCCTGGTCAGCCGCTCGATGGCCTTGAGCAGCTTCTCCTCGTCGGGGGCGACCAGCGAGATCGCCTCGCCGCTGCGTCCGGCGCGGCCGGTGCGGCCGATGCGGTGGACGTAGTCCTCCTCGACGTTGGGCAGCTCGTAGTTGACCACGTGCGGCAGCTGGTCGATGTCCAGGCCGCGGGCGGCGATGTCGGTGGCCACCAGGATGCGGATGGCGTTGGCCTTGAAGTCGGCCAGCGCCTTGGTGCGCGCGTTCTGGCTCTTGTTGCCGTGGATCGCCGCGGCCGGCAGGCCCTGCTTGCACAGGTATTCGGCCAGGCGGTTGGCGCCGTGCTTGGTGCGGGTGAACACCAGCACCTGCTCCCAGGCGCCGAGGGTCACCAGATGGGCGAGCAGGGCGCGCTTCTGCACGGCGGCGATGCGGAACACGCGCTGCTCGATGCGCTCCACCGTGGTGTTCGGCGGGGTCACCTCGATGCGTTCGGGATTGTGCAGCAGCTTGTTGGCCAGGTCGACGATCTCGGCGGAGAAGGTCGCCGAGAACAGCAGGTTCTGGCGCTTGGCCGGCAGCTTGGCGAGCACCTTCTTGACGTCGTGGATGAAGCCCATGTCGAGCATGCGGTCGGCCTCGTCGAGGACGAGGATCTCGACCTTCGACAGGTCGATGGCCTTCTGGTTGGTCAGGTCGAGCAGACGGCCGGGGCAGGCGACCAGCACGTCGAGGCCCTTGGCCACCGCCTGGATCTGCGGGTTCATGCCGACGCCGCCGAAGATGCAGGCGCTCTTCAGCGGCAGGTCGCGGGCGTACAGCTTGAAGCTGTCGTGCACCTGGGCGGCCAGCTCGCGGGTCGGGGTCAGCACCAGCACGCGCGGCTGCTTGGCGGCGTGGCGGTGTTCGCGGTCGGGGTGACCGCCGGGGAACAGCAGTTCGAGCACCGGCAGGGCGAAGCCGCCGGTCTTGCCGGTGCCGGTCTGCGCGGCGACCATCAGGTCGCGGCCCTGCAGGACGGCGGGGATGGCGCGTTGCTGCACCGGGGTGGGCGCACTGTAGCCGGCGGCCTCGACGGCGCTGGCCAGTGCCTCGGAGAGACCGAGGGAAGTAAAGGACATGCGGGGTTCCTGTTTCACGTCGGCAACCCGCCGACTCGGGGGGGATCGACCCGGCCTCTGGCCGGTAGATCCCGCGCGCATCATCATCGGCTGCGAACAGGGCGCGGGTGTCGTCCCGCGCCCCCGCCCGACGGCCGTCGCCCTGCGCTGGGCGGCGGTCTGGACGGAGGTCCGTAGCGTTGCGAGAGCCGTCCGCGCGGCGCGGACGGCTCCCTGAGCCGGATGGCTCGGCCTCGGCGCGCGCGGCCGGGCCGCGGCGCGTGCCGTCCCTCAGCGGGGCAGCTTGAGGTTGTTCCAGATCGCCAGGCTCGGTTCGGCCTGGTTCAGGGTGTAGAAGTGCAGGCCCGGCGCACCGCCGGCGAGCAGCTTCTCGCACATCTCGGTGATCACCTGCTCGCCGAAGGCCTGGATGCTCGCCAGGTCGTCGCCGTAGGCCTCCAGCTGCTTGCGGATCCAGCGCGGCAGCTCGGCGCCGCAGGCGTCGGAGAAGCGCGCCAGCTTGCTGTAGTTGGTGATCGGCATGATACCCGGGACGACCGGGATTTCGACACCCATCTTGCGCACGCGTTCCACGAAATAAAAGTAGCAGTCGGCGTTGAAGAAGTACTGGGTGATCGCGCTGTCGGCGCCGGCCTGGGCCTTGCGGACGAAGTTGCGCAGATCATCCTCGAAACTGCGCGCCTGCGGGTGCACTTCCGGATAGGCGGCGACCTCGATGTGGAAGTGCCCGCCGGTTTCGGCGCGGATGAACTCCACCAGCTCGTTGGCGTAGCGCAGCTCGCCGCTGGCCGCGCCCATGCCCGAGGGCAGGTCGCCGCGCAGGGCGACGATGCGCTGGATGCCGGCATCCTTGTAGGTGGCGAGCAGCTGGCGCAGCTCGGCCTTGCTGTCGCCGACGCAGGACAGGTGCGGCGCGGTCGGCACCTTCACCTCGCCGTCGAGCTGCAGCACGGTGTTCAGCGTGCGGTCGCGGGTCGAGCCGCCGGCGCCGTAGGTGCAGGAGAAGAAGTCGGGGTTGTAGCCGGCCAGCTGGCGGGCCACGGTCAACAGTTTTTCGTGCCCGGCTTCGGTCTTGGTCGGGAAGAACTCGAAGCTGTAGCGGCGTTCCTGGGACATGGAGTCGATCCGTTCAGACGTAGGGTGCGCGGTGCGCACCAGGGTAATCATCGCTGCGGATGGTGCGCGTGGCGCACCCTACGATGTGTCCGTTTGGTGTAGCCGGGGGAGGGAAACCGTGGCACGGGTTGCCCTCCCGGCGCAGGCATATCAGTAACGATAGCTGTCCGGCTTGAACGGGCCGTCGACGGCGACGCCGATGTACTCGGCCTGCTTGCCGGTCAGGCGGGTGACCACGCCACCGAAGCCCTTGACCATCTCCAGCGCGACTTCCTCGTCGAGCTTCTTGGGCAGCAGTTCGACGCCGATGCGGCCGGCCTTCTCGCTGGCCGGCAGGTCGGCGAACTTCGCGCCGTACAGGTGGATCTGCGCCAGCACCTGGTTGGCGAACGAGCCGTCCATGATCCGGCTCGGGTGGCCGGTGGCGTTGCCAAGGTTCACCAGGCGGCCCTCGGAGAGCAGGATCAGGTAGTCGTCGTTGTGCGGGTCGAAGCCGTCCTTGCCGGTGCGGTGGACCTTGTGCACCTGCGGCTTGACCTCTTCCCAGGCCCAGTGGGCGCGCATGAAGGCGGTGTCGATCTCGTTGTCGAAGTGGCCGATGTTGCACACCACGGCACGCTTCTTCAGCGCCTTGAGCATGCCGGCGTCGCAGACGTTGACGTTGCCGGTGGTGGTGACGATCAGGTCGATCTTGCCGAGCAGCGCGGCGTCGACGCTGGCATCAGTGCCGTCGTTGTCGCCGTTCAGGTACGGGGAGACCACCTCGAAGCCGTCCATGCACGCCTGCATGGCGCAGATCGGGTCGATCTCGCTGACCTTGACGATCATGCCTTCCTGGCGCAGCGACTGCGCCGAGCCCTTGCCCACGTCGCCGTAGCCGATCACCAGCGCCTGCTTGCCGGACAGCAGGTGGTCGGTGCCGCGCTTGATGGCGTCGTTGAGGCTGTGGCGGCAGCCGTACTTGTTGTCGTTCTTGCTCTTGGTCACCGCGTCGTTGACGTTGATCGCCGGGACCTTGAGGGTGCCGGCCTTGAGCATGTCGAGCAGGCGGTGCACGCCGGTGGTGGTTTCCTCGGTGATGCCGTGGATCTTCTCCAGCATCTGCGGGTACTTGGCGTGGAGGATCTGGGTCAGGTCGCCGCCGTCGTCCAGCACCATGTTGGCGTCCCACGGCTGGCCGTCCTTGAGGATGGTCTGCTCGATGCACCACTCGTACTCCTCCTCGGTCTCGCCCTTCCAGGCGAACACCGGGATGCCGGCGGCGGCGATGGCCGCGGCAGCCTGGTCCTGGGTGGAGAAGATGTTGCAGCTCGACCAGCGCACCTCGGCGCCGAGGGCCACCAGGGTCTCGATCAGCACCGCGGTCTGGATGGTCATGTGGATGCAGCCGAGGATCTTCGCCCCGGCCAGCGGCTGGCTGGCCGCGTACTTGCGGCGCAGGCCCATCAGCGCCGGCATCTCCGACTCGGCGATGATGATTTCCTTGCGGCCCCAGTCGGCCAGGGCGATGTCGGCAACCTTGTAATCGGTGAAAGCAGCGCTCATGCGTCTCTCCATTCGTGATGTCGAATGGGCGCCGTTGAAGTCAGGAACGGCCGCAGGCTGCGTGCCGTGGCGACAGCCCGTCCGAGCCTGACAGGCGGCCGGTGCATGGACCGGCGGCGAACCTGCTGCAGCGCCCCTCGGACGGGAGGCGGGCGCGGCCTGCGGCCGCGATGGTCGGCGATTATAGCCAGGCTGCCGGCGCGCCCCAAGCCTTGTCTGCCTTGCGGCAATCGGACACGTGCGGTTACGTCTGGCGGGCTTGGCCGCGGCCGGCGATCCGCGGATACTCTGGCGCGCTTTTCCCGACCCGCACGAGAGCGACCCGCCATGAATCTCCGAAGCCTCTTGCTGCTGGCCCTGGCCGGCCTGACCCTGAGCGCCTGCGAGCGCATCGACCCCGACTCGCCGCTGGGCCAGCGCAAGGCGCTGTACCAGCAGATGCTCAACACCAGCGAGGATCTCGGCGGCATGCTGCGCGGCCGGCTGTCGTTCGACGAGAAGCGCTTCGCCGCCGGCGCGGTGAAGCTCGACGAGCTGTCGCGCCAGCCCTGGCAGCACTATCCGGCGGTGCGCGAGGAGCACAGCAAGGCCCGCGACGAGGTCTGGCAGCGCCAGGAGCGCTTCGCCGAGCTGGCCCGCGATCTCGAGGCGAACACCGCCGCGCTGGTCGCCGCCAGCAGCCGGCTGCCGCTCAGGGCCCGCGAGCTGGCGGCACCGGTCGAGCGCGTCGAGCAGGCCTGCAAGGCCTGCCACGAGGAGTTCCGCATCTACTGATCGGTCCGCGCGGCTCCCGCAGGCCGCGGGCGCCGCCGGAGGGCGGCGCCCGGGAGGGGGAGCGTCCCTGCTCGAGGGAGCGCGCAGCTTAGGCCGCCGCTCCCGGCCGCCCCGTGACGCGCGTCACGTCCGGGCGGCGCGGACAAAAAAAGACCCGGCCGAGGCCGGGTCGAACGCCTTTCAAGCCAGAACGCACAGCGGAATCAGCTCATCCCCAGCCAGTTCGGCAGCGCCAGCGAAACCGCCGGGATGTAGGTGATGATCAGCAGGAAGCCGAGCAGCATCATCAGCCAGGGCATGGCGGCGCGGATTACCGCGGACACCGGCATGCCGGTCACCGCCGAGGTGACGAACAGGTTGAGGCCGACCGGCGGGGTGATCAGGCCGATCTCCATGTTTACCACCATGATGATGCCGAGGTGGATCGGGTCGATGCCCAGCTGCATGGCGATCGGGAACAGGATCGGCGCGAGGATCAGGATGATCGCCGAGGGCTCCATGAAGGCGCCGGCGATCAGCAGCACGATGTTCACCACCAGCAGGAACATCCACGGCGACAGGCCCATCTCGATCACCCAGGCGGTGATCTGCTGGGGAATCTGCTCGGTGGTCAGCACGTGGGCGAACAGCATGGCGTTGGCGATGATGAACATCAGCATGATGCTCAGCTTGGCCGACTCGAGGATCACCTTGGGCGCCTCGCGCAGGGTCATGTCCTTGTAGACGAACAGCGCGACGAAGCCGGAGTAGACCGCGGCCACCGCGGCCGCCTCGGTGGGGGTGAACATCCCCGAGTAGATGCCGCCGAGGATGATCACCATCAGCAGCAGGCCCCAGACCGCCTTGCGCGCGGCGCCCAGCCACTCGCGGAAGGTGGCGCGCGGCAGCGCCGGCAGCTTCTTCTTCACCGCGATGACGTAGATCGCCGCCATCAGCACCACGCCGAGCATCACCCCCGGCACCACGCCGGCCATGAACAGCTTGCCCACCGAGGTCTCGGTGGCGGCGGCGTACACCACCATCACCACCGACGGCGGGATGAGGATGCCCAGGGTGCCGGCGTTGCAGACGATGCCGGCGCCGAACGCCTGCGGGTAGCCGGAGCGCACCATGCCGGCGATGGCGATCGAGCCGACCGCGGCGACGGTGGCCGGGCTGGAGCCGGACAGCGCGGCGAACAGCATGCAGGCCAGTACCGCGCCGATCGCCAGGCCGCCGCGGATGTGGCCGACGCAGGCGTTGGCGAAGTCGATCAGCCGGCGCGCCACGCCGCCGGTGGTCATGAAGGCGCCGGCGAGCAGGAAGAACGGGATGGCCAGCAGGGTGTAGTGCTCGGAGGTCTCGAACAGCTTGATCGCCAGCGAGCGCACCGAGTCGGGGCTGAACAGCATGATGGTCAGCGAGCCGGCCAGGCCCAGCGACACGGCGATCGGCGTGCCGAGGAACATCAGCACGAACAGGGCGAGGAACAGGAACAGGATGGTCATTTGTTCAGCTCCTCGTGGTCGGTCAGCTTCATCGCCTCGGCGGCCTCGTCGGCCAGGCCCAGGCCGGTCTGCTGGTTGCGCAGGATGCGCACGAAGATTTCCAGGAAGCGGACGAACACCATGGCGAAGCCGAGCGGCACGATCAGGCCGATGTGCCACTGCTGCACGCCGAAGTGGCCGAGGTCCTCGGCGCCGATGGCGGCGACGAACAGGGTCTGCATCCACTCGAAGCTGCCCACCGCGAGCAGGCCGGCGTAGCCCAGGCAGGCGCTGCAGGCGATCAGGCCGATGATCCGCTGTACCGGCTTGCTGGCCAGCTTGACCAGCGCGTCGACGCCGATGTGGCCGGCGGTGCGCACGCCGTAGGCCAGGCCGAAGAAGATCAGCCAGGCGAACAGCGCCTTGGTCAGCGCGTTGCTCCAGGTCATCGCCTGGGCCAGGTCGAGGATGAAGTCGCCGATGGCGAAGAAGAATTCGCCGGCGGCCTCGAAGCGGTCGCCCAGGGCGTAGAACAGCGTGTAGAGGTTGTTGAGGATGACGTAGACGAACGTCACCAGGGTCATGGCCGTCAGCAGGAAGACGATGAAGCCCTCCTCGAAGCGGTCCCAGACCAGGCGCAAGGCGTTCATGGCAGGTATCTCCGGGTCAAAGAACGGCGGGGCGGGCGCCGGGCAGCTCTGCGGCTGTCGGCGGCGCCCGCCCCGCGGGCGAACCAGTCGCTCGGCTGTGGCTTAGTTGGCGACGTTGGCGGCTTCGGCGGCCTTGATCAGGTCGGCGCCGATCTCGCCTTCGAACTTCTTCCACACCGGCTTCATGGCCTCGCGCCACTTGCCGCGCTGCTCGTCGGTCAGGGTGATGATCTCGGTCTTGCCGGCGTCGAGGATGCGCTGCTTGTCGCCCTGGTTGAGGGCGTCGGCCTGCTTGTTCACCTCGACGGTCACCTCGTTCATGATCTTCGCCAGCTCGCCGCGCACGTCATCCGGCAGGCCGTTCCAGAACTTGGTGTTGGTGATCACCATGTAGTCGAGCAGGCCGTGGTTGGACTCGGTGATGTACTTCTGCACCTCGTGCATCTTCTGCGAGTAGATGTTCGAGTAGGGGTTCTCGGCGCCGTTGACCACGCCGGTCTGCAGGCCCTGGTAGACCTCGGCGAAGCTCATCTTGCGCGGGTTGGCACGCACCGCCTTGAACTGTTCCTCGAGCACTGCCGAGGCTTGCACGCGGAACTTCAGGCCGCGGGCGTCCTTGGGTTCGTACAGCGGCTTGTTGGCCGACAGCTGCTTGAGACCGTTGTGCCAGTAGGCCAGGCCGGTGATGCCCTTGTCCTCCATGGAGGTCAGCAGGCCCTGGCCGGCCGGGCTGGCCTGGAAGCGGTCGACCGCGGCCATGTCGTCGAACAGGAACGGCAGGTCGAAGATCTGGATCGGCTTGGAGTAGTGCTCGAACTTGGCCAGCGACGGCGCGATGATCTGCACGTCGCCGAGCAGCAGGGCTTCCATCTCCTTGCCGTCGCCGAACAGCGACGAGTTCGGATAGACCTCGACCTTGACCTTGCCGGCCAGGCGCTCCTCGGCGAGCTGCTTGAACAGCAGCGCGCCCTGGCCCTTGGGCGTGTTCTCCGCCACCACGTGGGAGAACTTGATCACGATCGGAGCGGTCGCAGACTCGGCGGCCTGGGCCAGACCGGCGACGGCGAGCGAGAGGGCGCAGGCGAGCGCCTTGGCAGTCAGCTTGAACATGCGGGTATTTCCTCGTTGTTGTGATGACGCAGCTTGATCGGCGTTGACCCGGCAGCCGGTCCGGGTGCGCCGAGCGGTGGAGAGAGGGGAGCCGCTCGGGCGCGGCGGACGGACCGGCGCGGGATGTCAGGGCAATAGCAACCGCTGTGCCAGTCGAGCCGGTGGGGCGCCGGCGAACCGCGGTACCGGCCCGGCAAGGCCTCTGCGGCGCGGCCTGCGGGGCAGGGTGCGACTTTCGTCTAAGGGGGGCTGGCGCCGGTCCGGAGGAGCTTCCGGTGGCCGGCGGAGGGGGGAGGGGTGGCGGAATATCGCCGTCTCAGTCGAGCTCGTCGTGCGGATTTCCGCCACTCTCGCCGAGGCTCAGGCCGTGCTTCTTCAGCTTGTCGTGGAGGGTCTTGCGCGGCACGCCGAGGGCCTCGGCGAGGCTGCGCAGCGAGCCGTGGCCGCGGGCCAGTTCGCTGGCGATCAGACTGCGCTCGAAGGCCTCGACGCGCGCCGCCAGACTGCCTTCGGTGGGCGGCTCGACCAGCGCCTCGCCGAGGCCCAGGTCGAGGCCCAGGGCGAAGCGCTCGGCGGCGTTCTGCAGCTCGCGCACGTTGCCCGGCCAGGCGTGGGCGAGCAGCGCGGCGCGCTGCGCCGGATCCGGCTCGCGCAGCGGCAGGCCGTGGCGGCCGGCCGCCAGGGCGCAGAAGTGGCGGAACAGCAGTAGCACGTCGTCGCCACGCTCGCGCAGCGGCGGGATGCGCAGCGGCGCGACGTTCAGGCGGTAGTAGAGGTCGGCGCGGAAGCGGCCCTGGTCGGCGGCCACCCGCAGGTCCTCCTTGGTCGCCGCGATCACCCGGATGTCCAGCGGGATCAGCTGGTTGGAGCCGAGCCGTTCCACCGCGCGCTCCTGCAGCAGGCGCAGCAGCTTGACCTGCACGTCGAGGCTCATGCTCTCGATCTCGTCGAGGAACAGGGTGCCGCGGTTGGCGAACTCGAACTTGCCGATGCGCCGCTTGCTGGCGCCGGTGAAGGCGCCGACCTCGTGGCCGAACAGCTCGCTCTCCACCACCGACTCGGCCAGCGCGCCGGCGTTGATCGCCACGAAGGGGCCGTCGCGGCGGCTGGACAGGTCGTGCAGGGCGCGCGCTACCACCTCCTTGCCACTGCCGGTCTCGCCGAGGATCAGCACGTCGGCCTGGGTGCGGGCCAGCGCGGCGACCTGCTGGCGCAGGCGCACGATGCCTGCCGACAGGCCGATCAGCCGGCCCTCCAGGGCATCGCGGCCGGACAGGGTCTGGCGCAGCTGGCGGTTCTCCAGCACCAGACGGCGCATCGCCAGGGCGCGGCGCACGCCGTCGAGCAGGGTGTCGCTGGCGAACGGCTTCTCGAGGAAGTCCCAGGCGCCGGCGCGCATCGCCTGCACCGCCAGCGGCACGTCGCCGTGGCCGGTGATGAGGATCACCGGCAGTTCGGCGTCGCGGCCGTGCAGCTGTTCGAGCAGCTCGAGGCCGTCGAGGCCGGGCATGCGGATGTCGCTGACCAGCACGCCCGGCCAGTCGACCGGCAGAGCCTGGGCGACGCCGCGGGCATCGCCCAGGCTCTGCACGCGCAGGCCGGCCAGGTCGAGGGTCTGCGCCAGCGCCTGGCGCAGGTGCGGGTCGTCGTCGATCAGCAGCACCTGGGTGTCGGCGGCGATGCCGGGGCTGGAACTCATGGGCGATCCTCCGGGGACTGGGTGCCGGGGCCGGCGCTGGCCGGCAGCAGATTGAGGGTGACCAGCGCGCCGCCGCCGTCGTGGTTGGCCAGCAGCAGCTCGCCGCCGAGGGCGCGGGTCAGGCTGTCGCAGATCGCCAGGCCGAGGCCCAGGCCGCGCGCGGTGGTCTTGGTGGTGAAGAACGGCTCGCGGGCGCGCGCCAGCGCCTCGGCGGAAAAGCCCGGGCCGTTGTCGCGCAGGGTCAGGCTGATGCGTCCGTCGTCGAGGATCTGCGCGCTGAGCCACAGGCGCCGCGGCGGGGCCTTCTCGCTCAGGGCGTCGAGGGCGTTGCCGAGCAGGTTGCCGAGCACCTGGCGCAGGCGCGTCTCGCCGGCCTGCACCCACAGGGTGGCATCGGGCAGGTCGCGCAGCAGCTCGACCTGCAGGGCGCGGCGCTGGCTGGCGAGCAGCGCCAGGGCGTCGTCGAGCGCCGGCTGCAGCGCCACCGTCTCCGGCGCCTTGCGGTCGCGGCGGGCGAAGGCCTTGAGGTGGCTGATGATCGAGGCCATCCGCGCGGTCAGCTCGCTGATCAGCTTCAGGTTGCCGCGCGCCTCGTCGAGGCGGCCGTGGTCGAGCAGCACCCCGGCGTTGTCGGCGTAGCTGCGGATCGCCGCCAGCGGCTGGTTGAGCTCGTGGCTGATGCTGGCGCTCATGGTGCCCAGCGCCGACAGCTTGCCGGCCTGCACCAGCTCGTCCTGGGCGCGCACCAGTTCCTGCTGCGCCTGCTCGCGCTCGAGCACCTCCTGCTTGAGGCGTTCGGTGAGCGCCAGCAGGTCCTCGGTGCGCTCGGCGACGCGCTGCTCCAGTTCGCGGCGCGCGCGGGCGTCGAGGGCCAGGCGCTCGAGCAGGTGGCGGCGGCGCTGCAGCCACACGGCGAGCAGCAGCAGGATCGCCAGCAGGGTCGCCGCGGCGATCGCCATCACGCTCTGCACCGGGCGCTCGACCAGGCTGCGCGGCGCGAGCAGGTCGACCGTCCAGCCGGTCTCCTCGAGCAGATGACTCTGACGCAGCCAGTCGCGCTCGGCCAGGGCCAGCGGCTGCGGATTCTGGGTCGGATAGGGCAGGTTGGCGGCGATGTCGGCGCGCTCGGCCTCGCTCAGCGCGCGGGTGGCGCGAAAGCGCCAGTCCGGGCGCGAGGTGAGGATCACCACGCCGTTGGCGTCGGTGACCAGCAACTGTTCGGGGGTGCCGCCGAGCAGGGTCTCGGTGTGGTCGAGATCGACCTTGACCACCAGCGCGCCGAGCACCTCGTGGCCCTCGCGCAGGGCCGCGGCGAAGTAGTAGCCGCGCTTGCCGGAGGTGGTGCCGAGACCGAAGAACTGGCCGAGGCGCCCGGCCAGCGCATCGCGGAAGTACGGGCGGAAGGCGAAGTTGCGCCCGACGAAGGCGTCGTAGTCGCTCCAGTTGGAGGCGGCCAGGGTCAGCCCGGCCGGATTCATCAGGTAGATCACGTCGGCGCCGCTCTGCCGGCGCACCCGTTCGAGCAACTGGTTGGCGGCGTTGATGGTGTCGGCGTCCTCCGGCGCGCGCAGGGCGGCGCGCAGCGCCGGCAGGTCGCCGAGGATGTGCGGCAGCGCCTCGTAGCGGCGCAGGGTGCCGCGCAGGTTGGCCACGTACAGTTCGAGGGTCTGGCTGCTCTGCTCGGCGACCCGCTCGCTGTAGTAGCGCTTGGCCAGGTGCTCGATCGGCCAGAGCAGCGGCGCGAGCAGGGCGGCGAGGATGAACAGGGTGCGCCAGCGCGGGCGCTGCAGCAGATCGAGAGGGCGAAGCATGGCGGCCTTCGGCGGAGGTTCGGCAGGCATTATGCGGCGCGGGCGAGACCGGCCGCCAGCGCCCCGCGCCGGCCGGCGCAGGTCATCTGCGGTAACGCTGCCGGGCTGGCTCCGCCGCCTGGCGCGGGCGATGATGGCCGCCCGGATAACTGCCACAAGGAATAGCCGATGCCGTTCGCCGCCGTGGAGGCCCGATGCTGACCCTCGACTTCGGCCCGCTGGTCCTGCCGGTGCCCTACCTGCTGCTCCTGCTGGCCTTCGCGGTCGCCTGGGTCGCCGGCTGGTGGGCCGGCCGCCGCCAGCGCCTCGACCCCGAGCCGACCCTGTTCGCCATGCTGCTCGGCGGCCTCGTGCTGGCGCGGCTGGCCTTCGTGCTGCGCTACGCCGCCGACTACGCCGCCGCGCCCTGGCAGGCCCTGGACATCCGCGACGGCGGCTTCCTGCTCTGGCCCGGGGTGCTCGGCGCGCTGCTGATCGGCGTCTTCCGGGCCTGGCGGCGCGTCGCCCTGCGCCGCCCGCTGGCGCTCGGCGTGCTGGCCGGTGCACTGGTCTGGGGCGGGGGCAGCCTGGCCCTGGACCGGCTCGAACGCGCCGGCCGCCTGCCCGAGCTGACCCTCCGCGATCTGGCCGGCCAGCCGGTGCAGCTCGACGAACTGCGCGGCCGGCCGCTGGTGGTCAACCTGTGGGCGGCCTGGTGCCCGCCGTGCCGGCGCGAGATGCCGGTGCTGCTGGCCGCCCGCGAAGCCGAGCCCGACGTGCGCTTCCTGCTGGTCAACCAGGGCGAGGGCGCCGCCGAGGTGGTCGCCTTCCTCGCCCGCCAGGGCATCGCCGCCGAGGACGTGCTGCTCGACGGCGGCAACCGCCTCGGCCTACTGGCCGGGTCGCGCGCCCTGCCGACCACGCTGTTCTACGATGCCGACGGCCGTCTGCGCCACAGCCACCTGGGCGAGCTGTCCGCCGCCAGCCTGCGCCATGCCCTGCAATTCATCCGCCAGCGCCCGGCCGCCGACGCAAGGCCCTGAGGATTCAGGCATTTTCCGGTTTACTCCGCCGCCCCAGCCGCTATAATCCGGGCCCATTGCCGGTATAGCTCAGCTGGTAGAGCAACTGACTTGTAATCAGTAGGTCCCGGGTTCGATTCCTGGTGCCGGCACCATCCAAATAAAGGCATCGCAGCGATGCGAGCCTTTTTTCTTTCTGGTGCGGGCTAATACCGGGCTAACACCAGAACGAAAAAGCATCCCCTCAAGACAGCCTTCTCGGCCCTGGTGCGCAGCGATTCCCCCATCGCCTGCTGGTCCGCTCAGGTACGTTTTCCGTGCGTACCACGTTGCGGACCAGCCCTTGCGTACCAGCTCCCCCGCTCGCCATGCCCTGGTTCTGTAGCTCTGTTCCGGATAGCCCCTGCGCGCGGCGTTCTGGCATCATCCCTTCCCATAGCACCGCCAAGCCCGGATGGCCGGGTGACTCCGGCATGTGATTGTTCAGGGAAAGATAATGACCACATTCGATAGCACCAAGCTGCCGCTGAAAGACATCCTAAAGGACATCATCGAGGGCAAGATCCAGCTGCCGGACTTCCAGCGTGGCTGGGTCTGGGACGACGAGCACGTACGCAGCCTGCTGGTCAGCCTGGGCCGCTCGTTTCCGGTGGGCGCGGTGATGCTGCTGGAAACTGGTGGGGCGGTGCGCTTCCAGGTGCGCGAGGTGGAGGGCGTGCCCAAGGACAATCTTGCGTCTCCCGAGAGGCTGATTCTCGATGGGCAGCAGCGACTGACTACCCTGACCCAGGTGCTCAAGCTGGACGGCCCAGTTCAGACGCGCACCGAGAAGGGCAAGCCCGCTGAGCGCTACTACTACATCCATATCCCGACCGCGCTGGCCGGCGCTGACCGTCTCGATGACGCCATCATCGCGGTGGATGCGAGCCGCCAGCAGCGCAGCGATTTCGGTCGCAAGGTCGATCTGGATCTGTCGACCCGTGAGCTGGAGTGCCGGCAGCTTTACTTCCCCTGCAGCGAGATCTTCGAGGCGATGAACTGGCTGCAGGATCTTTATAAGCTCAATCCGCAAGAGGTGCAGCGCTTCTTCGAGTTCAAACAGCAGGTACTGGATGCCTACAACGACTATCAGATTCCGCTGATCGTGCTGAAAAAGGAAACCAGCAAGGAGGCAGTGTGTCTGGTGTTCGAGAAGGTCAATACGGGGGGGGTACCGCTTTCCGTGTTCGAGCTGGTCACTGCCAGCTACGCCGCCGATGGCTACAACCTGCGTGACGACTGGTTCGGCAGCGAGAAGCGCCAAGTGGTTTCCCGGCGCAAGCGCCTGGCCAGGGAGCCGCTGCTGTCGGCGGTGGAAAGCACCGATTTCCTCCAGACCATCACCATGCTGCATACGCTGGAGAAGCGCCGCGCCGACCTGGCAGAGGGCAAGAGCGGCAAAGCGGTGACTCCGGTGAGCGCTAAGCGCGCCTCTGTTTTGGAGCTGCCGCTGGCGGCTTATCAGGACTGGGCGGACAAGGTGGAGCAGGGCTTCATCCGGGCCGCCAAATTCCTCAAGCAGGAGTGCCTGACATCCACGCGCGACCTGCCGTATCGCACCCAGTTGCCGCCGCTCGCCGCGGCCATGGTCATGATCGGTGACCACGAGCGATGGCGCGAACCGCGTATCCACGAGAAGCTCGCTCGCTGGTACTGGTGTGGCGTGCTGGGCGAGCTCTATGGTGGCGCCGTGGAAACGCGGATGGCCAACGATGTGGAGGAGTTGCTGAACTGGATCGAGCATGACGCCGAGCCTCCACGCACCATCGGTGATGCTACCTTCCAGATTGACCGGCTGGCTTCGCTCAGTTCCCGCCTTAGCGCAGCCTACAAGGGCATCAACGTGTTGGTGCTGCGCGAGGGCGCCAAGGACTTTTTCTGGAAAGCCAACATCCGTGACCTGGAAGCCGACGAAGTGGCGCTGGACATCCACCACATCTTCCCGCGTGACTGGTGCGACAAGCAGGGCATTGCGCCTAGGGTGTATGACTCGATCATCAACAAGACCCCGATTTCCTACAAGGCCAACCGCATGATCGGCGGCGCGGCACCCTCGCAGTATCTGAGCAAATTGCAGGAGCACGCTCAGGTTCAGCTCGATGATGCAGGGATGAACGAGCTGCTGGACAGCCACTACATCCCGGTAGAGGCTCTGCGCGCGGATGACTTTGCCGCATTCTACGAGCAGCGCCAAAAGGCATTGCTGCAACTGATCGAGAAAGCCATCGGCAAGCGCCTGGCGGCCGAGTAGCCGTCTGACAACGGAGTGTCGCCCATGCCCCTGCAAAACCGAGTCGATCCCCACAGCCAACTGCACGCCGTCTCCGCGCGCGGCACCTTCATGGGTAACCGCGGCCGCCTGCACAACGCCGAGCGGCAGATCGTCAGCCCGTGGAAGGTCAAGCCGTGGATCACCTGCGCGCTGTCCTTCAAGGACTATCAGCGCGACAGGATGATGATGCCGAACAGCTACACCGAGCTGTTCTTCCTCGACGAGCCGACCGCCTATGCCGCCGGCCATCGTCCCTGCGCGGAATGCCGCCGCCCGGCCTACAGGCTGTTCAAGGAGGCCTGGGCGCGAGTCTTCCCCGAGCAGCAGGGCCTGTCGGCCAAGACCATCGACGATGCGCTGCACGCCGCTCGCCTCAACGAGGACGGCAGCCAGCGCACCTGGACCGCCAGGCTCGCCGACCTGCCGGACGGCAGCATGCTCGAGCACGCCGGCGAGTGCGTGCTGCTCTGGCGCGGCGGCCAGTGGCGCTGGTCGTTCGAGGGCTACACGCCGCTACAGCCGGCTATCCCGGTCGGGCAGGAGGTCAGGGTGCTGACGCCGGAGCCCATCGTCCGTCTGTTCGCTGCGGGGTTGGCCGGAGCGCTCGCCGTGCATCCGTCGCTCGACTCCCGTGGCTGATCGACCGATCCTCATCAGGGGCCATTCAAGGACGAAGCAACCAACCATGAAGCCAGTTGGGCGTTACCATGGGGCGCCGGGGGCGAGCCGCCCCCTTGTGCCTGGATAAGATGCCGGATGTCCTCTGACGACCACGACCACGACCACGACCACGACCACGACCACGACCACGACCACGGCGCGACTTCCCGCGCCGACTACCACCGTGCCCACCAGGCCCGCGCGCGGGCCGAGGCCGAGCGGCTGCTGGCGGCGCGCGAGCAGCTGGGCGTGCGCTGGCTGGGCTGGGTGGCCGGGGAGCTGTACGCGCTGAGCCCGCCGCACTACGCCGGCATGGTGCGCCGCGAGCTGCAGCGCCTGCAGGAGGGCGGCGCCTAGTCGTCGCCGCCCTCGCAGAGGTCGCGCAGCAGGCGCGCATCGAGCAGCGCGTGGTGGGGAACCTCCTCGGGCGGCAGTACGGCCAGCGGGTCGTCGACCTGCCGGCAGCCCAGCACGTTGCCGGGCAGGCCGGGGGCGCCGAGCAGTTCGAGCAGCAGCGGCCAGTCCCAGGCCAGCGCGTCGCCGACCACCTCCACCGCGCCCAGGCCGGCGAGGAAGGCGTGCAGTGCCGCGCCGGCCTCGGCGCGCGGGCGGCCGTGGCGGGCGAGGTCGAGCTGCGGCAGGACGATCTCGACGACGAACTCCGAGCAGTCGGCCAGTTCCCAGCCGTCGCTGAGTTCGACGTAGAACTCGGCGCCGTCGGCCGCCACCAGGGCCAGGGAGATCAGCCGCCGTTCGGCGCTGAGCTGGGTGAACTCGGTGTCGATGTACAGCGTGCGCATGGTTGCCTCGTTCGTCCGTGTCTCGGGCTGGCAAGTCTGGACCGGCGCGCCGTCGGCCGCCAGTGCTTCAGCGGCCCAGTTCCTCGATCAGCAGCCACAGTGCGGTGGCGGCCAGCAGGCCGGCCATGCTCAGGTTGAACAGGCGCAGCGCCCAGTCCTGCTGCAGCCAGTGGCGCAGGCGCTCGCCGCCCCAGGCCCACACCGCGATGCACGGCAGGTTGACCATGAGCGCCAGCAGCGCCATGGCCGCGGCGGCCGGCAGCTGGCCGCCCTGCGGCAGGAACAGCACGCAGGCGTTGAGCACCATCACCCATGCCTTGGGGTTGATCCACTGGAACAGTGCGGCGGCGACGAAGCCCATCGGCCGGGCCGCTTCGCGGCGTCCCGGGGCGCCGGCGCGCGCCAGCTTGAGCGACAGCCACAGCAGGTAGGCGCAGCCAGCCACCGCCAGCGCCGGACGCACCTCGCCGAGCCAGCCGGCAACCTGGGCGAACAGCGCGGCGCACAGCAGCAGCTGTAGCGAGCAGCCGAAGGCGATGCCGAGCATGTGCGGCAGGCTGCGACGGAAGCCGAAGTTCACCCCGGAGGCGGTGAGCATGATGTTGTTGGGGCCTGGGGTGATCGACATCACTCCCATGTAGCTGGCCAGGGCGAGGGCTTCGAACATGGCGGGCCTCCTGCGGTTGATCCATGGCAGTCCATGCTAGGCACTGGCGGTGAATGGTGACAGACTCACGAAATCGCTTTTGTCATGGTTACAGGTTGGCCGTCATGGCAACTGTAACCATGTCTCGCCCACTCCGCTGTCACCGGTGATCCGCCATGAACGCACCTGCGTCCGCACCCGTCCGCTACCGCCTGCTCGCCGACCAGCTGGCCGAGGCCATCGACCGCGGCAGCCTGCCGGCCGGTGCGCGCCTGCCGTCGGTGCGCGCCTGCGCGGCGCAGCACGAGCTGAGCCTCAACACCGTCACCGCCGCCTACCGGCTGCTCGAGGACCGCGGCCTGATCGAGGCGCGCCCGCAGTCCGGCTACTACGTGCGCAGCAGCCTGCCGCCGCTGCAGCGGCCGCTGCGCGAGCAGCCGGCCGGGGTACGCAAGGCCGGCGAGATCGACGACCTGATGGCGGTGGTGCTGCACTGCCAGCAGCGCGCCGACCATGTCGACCTGGCGCTGGCCTGCCCGCGCGGTGAGGCGTTCTATCCCGGCGCCAAGCTGGCGCGGCTGACCGCCGGCCTGCTGCGCCGCCAGCCGCAGCTGGTCGGCCGCTACGCGCTGCCGCCGGGCTCGCTGCGCCTGCGCGAGCAGATCGCCCGGCGCGCCGCGCTGCTCGGCATGACCCTGGCCGCCGACGACATCCTGCTCACCCACGGCGCCATGGAGGCGCTGCAGCTGGCGCTGCGCGCGGTGACCCGCGCCGGCGACACGGTGGGCATCGAGGCGCCGAGCTACTTCAACCTCTATCCGCTGCTGGCCAGCCTCGGCCTCAAGGTGCTGGAGATCCCCACCCATCCGCAGCACGGCCTGGCGTTGGACGCCCTCGAGCTGCTGCTGGAGGAGAAGCGCCTGGCGGCGGTCATCGCCATGCCCACCGTGCACAACCCGCTGGGCTGCAGCATGCCGCTGGCCGCCAAGCAGCGCCTGGCCGAGCTGGCCAACCGCCACCGGGTGCCGCTGATCGAGGACGCCCTGTACGCCGAACTGCAGTTCGCCGAGCCGCTGCAGCCGACGGTCAAGGCCTTCGACCGCGACGGCTGGGTGATGACCTGCGCCAGCTACACCAAGACCCTGGCGCCGGACTACCGCATCGGCTGGCTGGAGGCGGGGCGCTTCCGCGATGCGGTGCGCCAGCTGAAGTTCAGTTCCAGCGTCGCCGAGTCGGTGCTGCTCGCCGAGACGGTCGGCCTGTTCCTCGAGAACGGCGGCTACGACCACCATCTGCGCGTCCTGCGCCGGCGCTACGCGGCGCAGGTGGATGCGGTGCGCGGGATCGTCGCTCGCCACTTCCCGGCCGGCACCCGCGCGACCCAGCCGGTCGGCGGCTTCCTGCTGTGGCTGGAGCTGCCGGAGACGGTGGACAGCCTGCAGCTGTTCCACGCCGCGCTGGCCGAGCGCATCGTCATCATCCCCGGCCAGCTGTACTCCAACGGCGCGCGCTTTCGCCACTGCCTGCGCCTGTCCTGCTGCCAGGAGCTGGACGAGCGGGTCACCGGCGCGCTGCGCCGCCTCGGCGAGCTGGCCTGCGCGCTGGCCGGCGGCGAGGTCCTGAGCCTCGGCTAGCCGCCGCGCGAGGGGCGCGGCGCGCCGTCGGCGGTGCCGAAGCGGCAGCGCGCCACGCGGTTGTCGAGCAGGTTACTGCCGCGCGGCAGGCACTGTTCGAGGGGGCGGGGCGTGCTCGCCTTCGGCGGCGGGGCGGGGGCGGTGCGCGCCGGCGCGCCGTCGGCGGTGCCGAAGCGGCAGCGCGCCACACGGTTGTCGAGCAGGTTGCTGCCGCGCGGCAGGCACTGCTCGAGCGGCCTGGGCGCGCTCGACCTGGCCGCCGGCGCCGGTCGTGCGGCGACCACCGGCTGTTCGGCGGGCGGCGGCGCGGGTGGCGCGTCGACCAGCGGCGGCGGGGCGGGAGCGGGCGGCGGGCTGGGCGGCGGCGCTTCGCGACGGGCGACCAGCACCAGCAGCAGACCGAGGCCGAGCAGCAGGACGGGCAGGGCGAGCAGGCGCAGGCGGCGCGGCGGGCGGTCCGGGGCGTTCATGGGCGCACCTCGGCGCCGTGCGCCAGCGGAAGGGAGACGGCTGCCGGCCGTGCGGGCGGGGTGTGCATGGCGGCCTCGGAGCGGAGTGGAACTCTCCCTGCCGGGCCCGGTCGACATTCCCCTGTAGCGCGCAAGGCGTCGGGCCTTGCTGCAAGTCTAGTTCCTGCGCGGCGCCGGCCGTTGCCGGCGGTCGCCCCGCTCAGTCGGTCCGAGCGGGGGCCGGGAAGCGCGCCCGGAAGCTTTCCGGCATCGGCGTCACCTTGCCGCTGCGGTAGTCGAAGAACACGAAGCCGTTCTTGGCCAGCGCCACCAGGGTGCCGTCGACCGGACGGCTGACGCGGAAGGCGATGTCGCCGCCGTAGCGGTTGAAGTCCATCGCGCCGACCTCGAACAGCAGCTCGTCGCGGGCGAAGGCCTCGGCCTTGTACAGGGTGGCGAGGTCGGTGACCACGATGCCCGGCGCGTCCCCCCCGCCGGCATCGTCGATGCCCTCGGCGAACAGGAAGCGCGAGCGCGCTTCGGAGAGCATGGAGATCAGCGCGTCGTTGCCGAGATGCCGGCCGGCGTTGATGTTGGTGCTGCGCACGGTCATGCGCGTGGAGAAGCGGAAGCAGTCTTCCGGCAGTTCGAGCTGCAGGCGGGCCATGGACGGTCCTCGGGCTGGAAATTCGTCGCGAGTCTAAGCGGCGTCGCTCGGCACCCGCCACAGGTACCAGGCCGCCACCGTGCGCCACGGGCGGTACGCCTGGCCGATGCGCGCCAGTTCGCGCGGCGTCGGCAGCCGCTCCAGGCCCTTGAGGCGACGGTAGCCGCTGCGCACGCCGAAGTCGTCGACGGGCAGTACGTCGGGGCGCTCCAGGGTGAAGATCAGCAGCATCTCCACGCTCCAGCGACCGATGCCGCGCAGTCCGCTCAGGCGGCGGACCAGTTCCTCGTCGTCCAGCGTCTCGGCTTCGGCGCGGCTCGGCACGCGGCCGTCCAGGGCGCCGGCGGCGATGTCCTGCAGGCTCTGCGCCTTGCGCGCCGACAGGCCGGCGGTGCGCAGCCGCTCCACCGGAGTGGCCAGCAGCTGCGTCGGCGTCGGGAAGGGCGCGTCCGGGTAGAGCGCCAGCAGGCGCTGGAGAATGCGCTCGGCGGCCCGGGCGTGCAGTTGCTGGTAGGCCACCGCGCGGACCAGCGCCTCGAAGGGCTCGCGCTCCGGGCGTGGTGCCAGGGTGCAGGGGCCGACCCGCTCGATCAGGCGTGCCCAGTCGGCGTCGAGCGTCGCCAGGTGGGCGCTGGCGGCTCGATAGTCGGCGGTCATGGCGGCGGGGTCCTTTGGCAGTCGGCAGCGGTCGCGGCGCCGGATCACTCGGGCAGGATGCTGTCGGCGCCGGTTTCCAGCAGGGCGGCGCGGCAGCGCTCCTCGGCGGTGTCCAGCTCCAGCTGCATCTGGCGGATGTCGAGCAGCTGCTGCTCCAGCTGGCGGCGGCGCTCGGCGATCAGCGCCAGCATGCTGTTGAGCTGCTTCTTGTTGCCGGCCTGCGGATCGTACAGCTCGATCAGCGTCTTGCACTCGGCCAGCGAGAAGCCCAGGCGCTTGCCGCGCAGGATCAGCTTGAGGGCCACGCGGTCCTTGGGGCTGTAGATGCGCTCCTGGCCGCGGCGCTGCGGCGTGAGCATGCCCTGCTCCTCGTAGAAGCGGATGGCCCGGGTGGTCACGTCCAGCTCCTGGGCCAGGTCGGAGATGCTGTAGGTCTGCTTCGCCATTGGGTCTTCCACATCGGTCGGCGTGCGCGCCCGGCGCCGCGCGGGGGCCTGGATGGCGCTGTTCATGGGTGTTCGATGGACAAGGCTACACCTTGGCCATCGCCGATGCACCGGGTCGGCCGGCCCGGCTGGTAGTCGTGCAGGCTCGGCAGAGCGCTGGGGAAGACGACGTCGTGCATGTTGTTGTTCTCGTAGGCGTCGTGAATGGAGCAGGGCAGGGTGGGTAACCGCGCAGCGATTTCCCACCCTGGCGGCGGACAAGGCTGCGCCGTTGTCCACCCTGGCCGGCTTCAGCGGTGGATCGGGCAGCCGGTGGCGGCCTGCAGTTCGTCGAAGCTGACGCCCTCGGCCAGCTCGACCAGCGTCAGGCCCTGCTCGGTGACGTCGAGCACGGCCAGGTCGGTGATGATCCGGTCGACCACGCCGACGCCGGTCAGCGGCAGGTCGCAGCGTTCGAGGATCTTGTGCGCGCCGCCCTTGGCGCAGTGCTCCATCAGCACCACCACGCGGCGCACGCCGGCGACCAGGTCCATGGCGCCGCCCATGCCCTTGACCATCTTGCCGGGGATCATCCAGTTGGCCAGGTCGCCGTGCGCCGACACCTGCATGGCGCCGAGGATCGACAGGTTGATGTGGCCGCCGCGGATCATCGCGAAGCTCGCCGCGCTGTCGAAGAAGCTGCTGCCGGGCAGGGTGGTAATGGTCTGCTTGCCGGCGTTGATCAGGTCCGGGTCGACCTCGTCCTCGGTGGGGAAGGGGCCGATGCCGAGCAGGCCGTTCTCGCTCTGCAGCCAGACGTCCATGCCTTCGGGGATGTAGTTGGCCACCAGGGTCGGCAGGCCGATGCCGAGGTTGACGTAGAAGCCGTCCTGCAGCTCGGCGGCGGCGCGCTGCGCCATCTGTTCGCGGGTCCAGGCCATGTTCAGGCGCTCCCTGCTTTGGAGTTGGAAAGCGTACGTTGCTCGATGCGTTTCTCGGGCGTGGCGTTGACCACGATGCGCTGCACGTAGATGCCCGGCAGGTGGATCTGGTCGGCGTCCAGCGCGCCGGTCTCGACCAGCTCCTCGACCTCGACCACGCAGACCTTGCCGGCCATGGCGGCGAGCGGGTTGAAGTTGCGCGCGGTCTTGCGGAACACCAGGTTGCCGGCCTTGTCGGCCTTCCACGCCTTGACCAGCGCCACGTCGGCGGTCAGCGAACGCTCCATCACGTACCACTCGCCGTCGAACTGGCGGGTTTCCTTGCCCTCGGCGACCAGGGTGCCGTAGCCGGTCTTGGTGTAGAACGCCGGGATGCCGGCGCCGCCGGCGCGCAGCTTCTCGGCCAGGGTGCCCTGCGGGGTGAACTCCAGCTCCAGCTCGCCGGCCAGGTACTGGCGCTCGAACTCCTTGTTCTCGCCGACGTAGGAGGAAATCATCTTGCGGATCTGCCGGGTGGCGAGCAGCTGGCCGAGGCCGAAGCCGTCGACGCCGGCGTTGTTGCTGATCGCGGTGAGGTTCTTCCTGCCGCTGTCGCGCAGCGCGGCGATCAGCGCCTCGGGGATGCCGCACAGGCCGAAGCCGCCGACGGCGATGGTCATGCCGTCCTCCACCAGCCCGTCGAGGGCGGCGTGGGCGCTGGGGTAGAGCTTGTTCATCGGGATGCCTCGCTGGTTGTTCTGGTTGGGCAATCGGTGTCGGTGCGCACGGCGCACCCTACGACCACGCAAGCGTAGGGGGCGCCGTGCGCACCACGGCTCAGCAGCCGCGCCGGGCGCGCGCCACCCGCGAGCCGTTGTCGCGGCCGAGCACGGCGCAGATGCGCTCGCCCGCGGCGATCAGCGCATCGAGGTCGATGCCGGTGTGGATGCCCAGGCCGTCGAGCAGGTACAGCACGTCCTCGCTGGCCACGTTGCCGCTCGCCCCCTTGGCGTAGGGGCAGCCGCCCAGGCCGGCCACCGAGCTGTCGAACACGTGGATGCCTTCCAGCAGGCTGGCGTAGATGTTCGCCAGCGCCTGGCCGTAGGTGTCGTGGAAGTGCCCGGCCAGCTTGTCGCGCGGGATGTCGCGGCCGACCGTCTCGAACAGGCTGCGGGTCTGGCCGGCGGTGCCGGTGCCGATGGTGTCGCCCAAGGAGATCTCGTAGCAGCCCATCTCGAACAGCTCGCGGGCCACCGCGGCGACCTGCTGCGGGGCGACCTCGCCCTCGTAGGGGCAGCCGAGCACGCAGGACACGTAGCCGCGCACGCGGATGCCCTGTTCGCGGGCGGCGTCCATCACCGGCACGAAGCGCTGCAGGCTGTCGCTGATCGAGCAGTTGATGTTCTTCTGCGAGAACGCCTCGCTGGCGGCGGCGAACACCGCGACCTCCTTCACCCCGGCGAGCATGGCGGCCTCGAAGCCCTGCAGGTTGGGGGTCAGCGCGGCGTAGGTGACGCCGGGTTTCTGCTGGATCTGCGCGAACACCTCGGCGGAGCCGGCCATCTGCGGCACCCACTTGGGCGACACGAAGCTGCCGACCTCGACGTACTCGACGCCGGCGGCGCTCAGGTCGTCGACCAGGCGCACCTTGTCGGCGACGCTGATCGGCTGTTTCTCGTTCTGCAGGCCGTCGCGCGGGCCGACTTCGACCAGGCGGACGTGATGGGGCAGGGCAATGGCGGTTGTCTTCATCTGCGGTTTCCGTGTCGAGGTGCGGACTCGTGGTGGGGCGGCGGTTGTGGTGGGCTTGTCTGTAGGGGCGAATTTATTCGCCTTTGCACGCTATGTGGCGAATGAATTCGCCCCTACAGGGGCTGGCGTCGGCCCTCAGGCCTCCTCCAGCTCCACCAGCGCGGCGCCTTCGCTGACCAGTTCGCCCTCGCTGCAGTACAGCCCCTTGACCACCCCGGCCTGCGGCGCGCGGATGCTGTGCTCCATCTTCATCGCCTCCAGCACCACCAGCGCGGTGCCGGCCTCGACGCGCTGGCCGGCCTCGACCAGCACGCGGACGATGCTGCCGTTCATCGGTGCGGTCAGCCCGCCGTGGTGGGCGTGGCTGGCCTCGGCCTCGGCGATCGGGTCGACGCGCTGCACGCCGCGCAGTTCGCTGCCCCACTGCAGGTACAGGTTGTCACCGCGGCGGATCGCCAGGTGCTGGCGGCGCAGGCCGTCCTGTTCGACCAGCAGCTGCTCGCCGACCAGCCTGGCCTGCGGCGCGCTGCCGGCGCGCAGGCGCACCACGCGCTGGGCGTCGCCGCAGCGCAGCGCCAGGTCGGTCTCCGCCGGCAGGCCGACACGCCAGCCGCTGGCGGCGTTCCACGGCGAGTACGGATCGTCGTCGCGCACCCGCGCGGCCTCGCCCTGCACGAAGGCGCTGGCGGCCAGTTGCCAGAAGCTTTCCGGCAGCTCGCCGGGCGGCGGCAGCAGCGTGCCCTGGTGGCGCGGGATGAAGCCGGTGTCCAGCTCGGCATTGGCGAACGCCGGGTGGGCCAGCACGCGGCGCAGGAACGCCAGGTTGGTCCTCACCCCGCCGACGGCGGTCTCGGCGAGCATGGCCAGCAGGCGCTGGCGCGCCTCCTCGCGGTTCTCGCCCCAGGCGATCAGCTTGCCGAGCATCGGGTCGTAGAAGGGGGAGACGGTGTCGCCCTCGGCCACCCCGCTGTCGACCCGGCGGCCCGGGCCGGCGCTCGGCTCGCGGTACAGTTCGAGGGTGCCGGTGGCCGGCAGGAAGTCGTGGTCCGGGTCCTCGGCGTACAGGCGCACCTCGATGGCGTGACCGTTCAGCGGCACCTGCTCCTGAGTGAGCGGCAGCGGCTCGCCGCGGGCGACGCGGATCTGCCAGGCGACCAGGTCGAGGCCGGTGATCGCCTCGGTGACCGGGTGTTCTACTTGGAGCCTGGTATTCATCTCCATGAAGAAGAACTCGCCGCGCGCATCCAGCAGGAACTCCACGGTGCCGGCGCCGACGTAGCCGATGGCCTGGGCCGCCTTGACCGCCGCCTCGCCCATGGCGCGGCGCAGTTCGGGGGAGAGGCCGGGGGCCGGGGCTTCCTCGACCACCTTCTGGTGACGGCGCTGGATCGAGCAGTCGCGCTCGTTGAGGTACAGGCAGTTGCCGTGCTGGTCGGCGAACACCTGGATCTCCACGTGGCGCGGCTTGAGCACGTACTTCTCGACCAGCATGCGCGCGTCGCCGAAGGCGGCCTGCGCCTCGCGCTGCGCGGAGGCCAGCGCCTCGGCCAGCTCGCTCTCCTGCTCGACCACCTTCATGCCCTTGCCGCCGCCGCCGGCGGCGGCCTTGAGCAGCACCGGGTAGCCAATCACCGCGGCGGCGCTGCGGAAGGTCTCGTAGTCCTGGGCCTCGCCGTGGTAGCCGGGCACCAGCGGCACGCCGGCGGTCTCCATCAGCGCCTTGGCCGCCGACTTGCTGCCCATCGCCTCGATGGCGCTGGCCGGCGGGCCGAGGAAGATCAGCCCGGCCTCCTCGATGGCGCGGGCGAAGCCGGCGTTCTCGGAGAGGAAGCCGTAGCCGGGGTGGATGGCCTGGGCGCCGCTGGCGTGGGCCGCTTTGATCAGCTTGTCGACCAGCAGGTAGCTGTCGGCCGGCTTGGCGCCGCCGAGGTCGACGCGCAGGTCGGCCTCGCGGGCGTGGCGGGCGTCGGCGTCGATGGCGCTGTGCACGGCCACGGTGGTCAGGCCCAGGGCCTTGGCGGTGCGCATCACCCGGCAGGCGATCTCGCCGCGGTTGGCCACCAGCAGGGTGTCGATGTGTCGGTTCATGCGTGCTTCTCCTGCCAGGCGGGGCTGCGTTTCTCGAGGAAGGCGCGCAGGCCCTCCTGGCCTTCCTGGCTGACGCGCAGGCGGGCGATGGCGCTTTCGGTATGCTGGCGCAGGGCCGGCGACAGCGCGCCGTTGCCGACTTCGCCGAGCAGGTCCTTGGTCGCCTTCATCGCCTGCGGGCTGTTCAGCTGCAGCTCGGCGATCCAGCGCTCCAGCGCGGCGTCCAGCTCGGCGGCCGGGTAGCACTCGGCGAGCAGGCCCAGCTCGCGGGCGCGGGGGCCGTCGAAGCGTTCGGCGGACAGCGCGTAGCGGCGCGCGGCACGTTCGCCGATGGCCTTGACCACGAACGGGCTGATCACCGCCGGGGCCAGGCCGATGCGCACCTCGGACAGCGAGAACAGCGCGTCCTCGGCGCCGATGGCGATGTCGCAGCAGGCGGCCAGGCCCACCGCGCCGCCGAAGGCCGCGCCCTGCACCACGGCCAGGGTCGGCAGCGGCAGCTGGTAGAGGTTGTACATCAGCTCGCCCAGCTCGTGGGCGTCCGTCAGGTTGGCGGCGTAGTCCAGCTCGGCGGCCTCGCGCATCCAGGCCAGATCGGCGCCGGCGGAAAAGTGTTTGCCGCGGCCGCGCAGGATCAGGAAGCGCAGTTCGGGGTGGTCCTTGACCCGGCCGAGGGCGTCGATCAGCTCGCGGATCATGGTGGCGTTGAAGGCGTTGTTCTTGTCGGCGCGGTCCAGCCACAGGGTGGCGAAGCCGCGCGGATCGAAGTCGAGCTGGATGGTCTGGAAGTCGCTCATCTCGGGGCCTCTTACATCCGGAACACGCCGAACGGGGTCGGCTCGATGGGGGCGTTGAGGCTGGCCGACAGCGCCAGCGCCAGTACCTGCCGAGTCTGCGCCGGGTCGATCACCCCGTCGTCCCACAGCCGCGCGCTGGAGTAGTAGGGGTGGCCCTGGCGCTCGTACTGCTCGAGGATCGGCTGGCGGATCGCCTCTTCCTCGGCCGCCGACAGGCTGCCGCCGCTGCGCTCGACCTGCTCGCGCTTGACCTGGGTGAGCACCCCGGCGGCCTGGGCGGCGCCCATCACGCCGATCCGCGCATTCGGCCACATCCACAGGAAGCGCGGGTCGTAGGCGCGCCCGCACATGCCGTAGTTGCCGGCGCCGAAGCTGCCGCCGATGATCACGGTGAACTTCGGCACCTGGGCGCAGGCCACCGCGGTGACCAGCTTGGCGCCGTGCTTGGCGATGCCGCCGGCCTCGTATTTCTGGCCGACCATGAAGCCGGTGATGTTCTGCAGGAACAGCAGCGGGATGCCGCGCTGGCAGGCCAGCTCGATGAAGTGCGCGCCCTTCTGCGCCGCCTCGGCGAACAGGATGCCGTTGTTGGCGAGGATGGCTACGGGATAGCCGTGCAGGCGGGCGAAGCCGCACACCAGGGTGGTGCCGAACAGCGCCTTGAACTCGTCGAACTCGCTGCCGTCGACCAGCCGGGCGATCACCTCGCGCACGTCGAACGGCTGCTTGGCGTCGGCCGGGATCACCCCGTACAGCTCCTCGGAAGCGTACAGCGGCGCGCGCGGGGCGACGCTTTCCAGCCGGCCCTGCTTGCGCCAGTTGAGGTTGGCCACGCAGCGGCGGGCGATGGCCAGCGCATGGGCGTCGTTCTCGGCGTAGTGGTCGGCCACCCCGGAGGTCTTGCAGTGCACGTCGGCGCCGCCCAGCTCCTCGGCGGTGACCACCTCGCCGGTGGCGGCCTTCACCAGCGGCGGGCCGGCGAGGAAGATGGTCGCCTGGTTGCGCACCATGATGGTCTCGTCGGCCATCGCCGGCACGTAGGCCCCGCCGGCGGTGCACGAGCCCATGACGACCGCAATTTGCGGAATCCCCATGGCGCTCATGTTGGCCTGGTTGAAGAAGATCCGCCCGAAGTGCTCGCGGTCGGGGAACACTTCGTCCTGGCGCGGCAGGTTGGCGCCGCCGGAGTCGACCAGGTAGATGCACGGCAGGCGGTTCTGCTGGGCGATGGTCTGCGCGCGGATATGCTTCTTGACGGTCAGCGGGTAGTAGCTGCCGCCCTTCACGGTGGCGTCGTTGCCGACGATCATGCACTCGACGCCCTCGACCCGGCCGATGCCGGCGACCACGCCGGCGGCCGGCACGTCCTCGCCGTACACCTCGAAGGCGGCCAGCGCCGAGACTTCGAGGAACGCCGAGCCAGGGTCGAGCAGGGCGTTGATGCGCTCGCGCACCAGCAGTTTGCCGCGCGCGGTGTGACGCTGCTGGGCGGCGACGCCGCCGCCTTCGCTGACGCGCCCGAGCAGGGCGCGCAGGTTGTTCACCTGTTCGAGCATCGCCGCGCTGTTGGCGGCGAACTCCGGCGAACGGGTGTTGATCTGGGTATGCAGGATGGCCATGATCGCTTCCTGTAGGGGGTGCGGGGCCGCCCAGGCCGTGCGCACCGTCGCAAATGGTTGTGGTGCGCTGGGCGCACCCTACGGTCCGCGCGGCCCCGTCAGGGCCGCGCGCACGCCATCACTTGCTTTCGTTGAACAGCTCGCGGCCGATCAGCATGCGGCGGATCTCGCTGGTGCCGGCGCCGATCTCGTAGAGCTTGGCGTCGCGCAGCAGGCGCCCGGTGGGGAACTCGTTGATGTAGCCGTTGCCGCCGAGGATCTGGATCGCCTGCAGGGCCATCTGGGTGGCGTTCTCGGCGGTGTAGAGGATCACCCCGGCGGCGTCCTTGCGGGTGGTCTCGCCGCGGTCGCAGGCCTGCGCCACGGTGTACAGGTAGGCGCGGCTGGCGTTGAGCTGGGTGTACATGTCGGCGACCTTGCCCTGGATGAACTGGAACTCGCCGATGGCCTGGCCGAACTGCTTGCGGTCGTGGATGTAGGGCACCACCACGTCCAGACAGGCCTGCATGATGCCGGTCGGGCCGCCGGCGAGCACCACGCGCTCGTAGTCGAGGCCGCTCATCAGCACGCGCACGCCGCCGTTGAGCTGGCCGAGGACGTTCTCCTCCGGCACCTCGACGTCGTCGAAGAACAGCTCGCAGGTGTTGGAGCCGCGCATGCCCAGCTTGTCGAACTTGCTGCCGCGGGTGAAACCCTTCCAGTCGCGCTCGACGATGAACGCGGTGATGCCGTGCGGACCCTTGTCCAGATCGGTCTTGGCGTAGATCACGTAGGTGTTGGCGTCCGGGCCGTTGGTGATCCAGGTCTTGCTGCCGTTGAGGACGAAGCGGTCGCCGCGCTTCTCGGCGCGCAGCTTCATCGAGACCACGTCGGAGCCGGCGTTCGGCTCGCTCATCGCCAGCGCACCGACGTGCTCGCCGCTGATCAGCTTGGGCAGGTACTTCTGCTTCTGCGCCTCGCTGCCGTTGCGCTTGATCTGGTTGACGCACAGGTTGGAATGCGCGCCGTAGGACAGCGCCACCGAGGCCGAGGCGCGGCTGATCTCCTCCATGGCCACCACGTGGGCCAGGTAGCCCATGCCGGCGCCGCCGTACTCCTCCGGCACGGTGATGCCGAGCAGGCCCATCTCGCCGAACTTCTTCCACATGTCCATCGGGAAGGTGTTGGTCGCGTCGATCTCGGCGGCACGCGGCGCCAGCTCGGCGTCCACGAAGGCGCGCACCTGGTCGCGCAGCATGTCGATGGTTTCACCGAGGGCGAAGTTGAGGCTGGAGTACGTCATGGAACCACCTTTGTCTGTCTTGTAGTTGTGCGGTTTGCAGGGTAGTACGGTTGGCCGCTGCGTCGGTTTGCGGCCGGCTCGCCGACCTTCCCGAGCCGTGTCCCGGGCTCTGGCTCCAGCGTAGCGTTCGGCTCGGCGGAGTGGGTTGTCAGTCGATGACCTTTACGTTAACGTAAACAAACCCCGCGATGACTGTCAACAACCCCGGTCGCGCGGTACAGCAAGTCTCAGAAGTGGCAAACCTCATAACAAACATAAGACTGAGGGATTCTATGAATCTTCCGAGCTACACCTGCGGACCGCAGGAGAAACCGCTGCTGGCCATGACCATCGGTGCAGCCTTCGACCGGACGGTTTCCCGCTTTGCCGAACGTGAAGCCCTGGTGGTGCGCGACCAGGGGCTGCGCTACACCTGGGCCGAGCTGGGCGAGGCGGTCGACCGCTGCGCGCGCGCCTTCATCGCCCTCGGCCTGCAGCCGGGCGAGCGCCTCGGCATCTGGTCGCCGAACCGCGCCGAGTGGACCATCGCCCAGTTCGCCAGCGCCAAGGTCGGCGTCATCCTGGTCAACATCAACCCCGCCTACCGCCTCAACGAACTGGAGTACGCGCTCAAGCAGTCCGGCTGCCGCTGGTTGATCTGCGCCGACACCTTCAAGAGCTCCGACTACCACGCCATGCTCGCCGAGCTGTTGCCGGAGCTGGCCGCCAGCGCCACCGGCGCGCTGCACAGCCACATGCTGCCGGAGCTGCGCGGGGTGATCAGCCTCGGCGCGCAGCCGGCCGACGGCATGCTCGGCTGGCAGCAGCTGCAGGCCATGGCCGAGCAGGTCGGCCCCGAGCAGCTGCGCCAGTGCGGCGAGCAGCTGCAGTTCGACGAGCCGATCAACATCCAGTACACCTCCGGCACCACCGGCTTCCCCAAGGGCGCCACCCTCAGCCACTACAACATCCTCAACAACGGCTACCTGGTCGGCGAGAGCCTCGGCCTCACCGAGCACGACCGCCTGGTCATCCCGGTGCCGCTGTACCACTGCTTCGGCATGGTGATGGGCAACCTCGGCTGCCTGACCCACGGCAGCACCATGATCTACCCGAGCGCCGCCTTCGAGCCGCTGGCCGCCCTGCAGGCGGTGGCCGAGGAGCGCGCCAGCGCGCTGTACGGCGTGCCGACCATGTTCATCGCCATGCTCGACCACCCCGAGCGTGCCGGCATGGACCTGTCCAGCCTGCGCACCGGGATCATGGCCGGCGCCACCTGCCCGATCGAGGTGATGAAGCGGGTGATCGCCGAGATGCACATGAGCGAGGTGCAGATCGCCTACGGCATGACCGAGACCAGCCCGGTATCGACCCAGACCGGCCCGAGCGACGACCTCGAGCGCCGCGTCACCAGCGTCGGCCGCACCCAGCCGCACCTGGAGAGCAAGATCGTCGACGAGCACGGCCGCATCGTGCCGCGCGGGCAGATCGGCGAGCTGTGCACCCGCGGCTACAGCGTGATGCTCGGCTACTGGAACAATCCCGACGCCACCCGCGAGGCCATCGACGGCGCGCGCTGGATGCACACCGGCGACCTGGCGGTGATGGACGACGAGGGCTACATCAAGATCGTCGGGCGCAACAAGGACATGATCATCCGCGGCGGCGAGAACGTGTACCCGCGCGAGATCGAGGAGTTCCTGTTCACCCACGCGGCGGTGGCCGACGTGCAGGTGATCGGCGTGCCGGACCAGAAGTACGGCGAGGAGATCGTCGCCTGGGTCAAGCTGCACCCGGGGCACACGGTCGAGGCCGAGGCGCTGCGCGAGTACTGCAAGGGGCGCATCGCCCACTTCAAGATCCCGCGGCACATCAAGTTCGTCAGCGACTTCCCGATGACCATCAGCGGCAAGGTGCAGAAGTTCCGCATGCGCGAGATCAGCGTGGTGGAGCTGGGCATCAACCACCACTGAATGCCGGCAGCTTCGGTGATCGTTCCCACGCTCCGCGTGGGAACGCCGCCCGGACGGAGCGCCGCCCGGACGCTCTGCGTCCCGACACGCCACGATGGGCGCAGGAGCGTCCCGGGCAGGAGCGTCCCGGGCAGGAGCGCCCCGGGCAGGAGCGCCCTGTGCTCGGTGCCCACGCGGGAGCGTGGGCACCATCAATCGGATAATGAGAAAGGAGTCACGCATGACCGCCCCGATCAGCCGCTTCCCCGTTCCCGAGACCCTCGACGAGCTGCCGCAGGACCTGCGCGAGCGCATCCTCGCGGTGCAGGACAAGGCCGGCTTCGTACCCAACGTGTTCCTCATGCTGGCGCACCGTCCCGACGAGTTCCGCGCCTTCTTCGCCTACCACGACGCGCTGATGGAGCGCGCCTCCGACAGCCTGACGGTGGCCGAGAAGGAGATGATCGTGGTGGCCACCAGCGCCCGCCACGGCTGCCTGTACTGCGTGGTGGCGCACGGCGCGGTGCTGCGCATCCGCAGCAAGGATCCGCAGCTGGCCGACCAGCTCGCCATCAACCATCGCACGGCGGCCATCGGCGCACGCCAGCGGGCGATGCTCGACTTCGCCCTGCACCTGAGCTTCGACCACGGCGTGCTCGACGACGCCTGGCAGGCGCGCCTCGAGGCGGTCGGTTTCAGCCTGAACGACATCTGGGACATCGGTGCCGTGGCGGCCTTCTTCAGCCTGTCCAACCGCCTGGTGTCGCTGGCCGGAACCCCGCCCAATGCCGAGTTCTACCTGATGGGCCGGGTGCCGCGCGGCTGATCGCGTTGCACCGCACAAATGCGCACGAATGGTGCTTGCCGTGCGCTTCGAGATGCTGTTAACGTAAACGTCAAGGCTTCCCCGGCCTGCACCTCGTCCAACAAAAACAATCAAGGTTAGAGGGCACCCCATGGCACCAGAGTTCGTGCTGGAAACACGCGGCCTGACCAAGGAATTCCGCGGCTTCACCGCGGTGGATTCGGTCGATCTGCGTGTGCAGAAGGGCCACATCCACGCGCTGATCGGTCCCAACGGGGCCGGCAAGACCACCGTCTTCAACCTGCTCACCAAGTTCCTCACCCCGACCCGCGGCGAGATCCTCTACTACGGCAAGCCGATCACCGGCCTGAAGCCCAACGAGATCGCCCGTCAGGGGCTGGTGCGCTCCTTCCAGATCTCCGCGGTGTTCGGCCACATGAGCGTGCGCGACAACGTGCGCGTGGCGCTGCAGCAGCGCGAGGGCAACTCCTTCCACTTCTGGAAGCCGGTGCGTTGCCTGGATGCGCTCAACGAGCGTGCCGAACAGCTGCTCGGCGAGGTCGACCTGCTGTCGTTCGCCGACACCCTGACCGTCGAGCTGCCCTACGGCCGCAAGCGCGCCCTCGAACTGGCCACCACCCTGGCGCTGGAGCCCAGGGTGCTGCTGCTCGACGAGCCGACCCAGGGCATGGGCCACGAGGACGTCGACATGGTAGTCGACCTGGTACGCCGCGCCGCGGTCGGCCGCACCGTGGTGATGGTCGAGCACAACCTCAGCGTGGTCAGCCGCCTGTGCGACCGCCTCACCGTGCTGGCGCGCGGCTCGATCCTCGCCGAGGGCGACTACGCCAGCGTCTCCGCCAACCCGCAGGTACGCGAGGCGTACCTCGGCAGCGAGGCCGCCGCCGAGGAGGCCCACGCATGACCAGCCTGCACACCAATCCGGATTTCGAACAGCTGCGCATCAGCGACCTGCATGCCTTCTACGGCGAGTCGCACATCCTCCACGGCATCGACCTCTTGGTGCGCCGCGGCGAGCTGGTGACCCTGCTCGGCCGCAACGGCGCCGGGCGCACCACCACCCTGCGCGCGATCATGAACCTGGTCGGCCGGCGCACCGGCTCGATCATGATCAACGGCAACGAGACCATCGCCAGCGCCGCGCACCTGATTCCGCGCCTGGGGGTCGGCTACTGCCCGGAGGAACGTGGCATCTTCGCCAGCCTCAACGTCGAGGAGAACCTGCTGCTGCCGCCCACCGTGCGCAGCGGCGGGATGAGCCTCGACGAGATCTACGAGATGTTCCCCAACCTCTACGAGCGCCGCTTCAGCCAGGGTACCCGGCTGTCCGGCGGCGAGCAGCAGATGCTGGCCATGGCGCGCATCCTGCGCACCGGCGCCAACCTGCTGCTGCTCGACGAGATCACCGAGGGCCTGGCCCCGGTGATCGTGCAGAAGCTCGGCGAGGTGCTGCTCAAGCTCAAGGACAAGGGCCTGACCATCGTCCTGGTGGAGCAGAACTTCCGCTTCGCCGCGCCCTTGGCCGACCGCCATTACCTGATGGAACACGGCCAGATCGTCGAGGAGATCAGCGCCGCCGAGCTGCCGGCGAAGAAGGAGTTGCTCAACAGCTGTCTCGGTGTCTGAACCCCGTAATACCCCGCGGACCTGTCCGGCACTCAAGCGCCGGCGGGGTTCCGTCGGCCTGCTCGTCTGTACCACAACAATAACCATGGAACAGTGGGTGAACACATGAAGGTATTCCAGAAGACCGCAACCGCTCTGCTCGTCTCCAGCCTGATCGCCGGCACCGCCCAGGCGCAGATCAGCGACGACGAGATCCGCATCGGCTACCTCGCCGACATGTCCGGCACCTACCGCGATCTCGCCGGCCCGGGCGGCCTGGAGGCGCTGAAGATGGCGGTGGAGGATTTCGGCGGCACGGTGGACGGCAAGAAGATCGTCGTCTTCAGCGCCGACGACCTGAACAAGCCCGACGTCGGCGCCAACACCGTGCGCCAGTGGATCGACGAGCGCAAGGTCGACATGGTGACCGGTCTGGTCGCTACCTCGGTGGTGCTGGCGGCGACCAAGGTGGTCGAGCAGGCCGACAAGCTGGCGCTGATCTCCGGCGCGGCGTCCTCGAGCATCACCAACGAGTACTGCTCGCCCAATCACATCCACTGGACCTACGACACCTACGCGCTGGCCAACGGCACCGCCAAGGCGATGCTGCAGAACGGCGGCAAGAGCTGGTACATGCTGACCGCCGACTACGCCTTCGGCCACTCGATGGAGGCCGACATCGCCAAGGTGGTCAAGGAGGGCGGCGGTCAGGTGCTCGGCTCGGTGCGCCATCCGTTCCCGAGCAGCGACTTCTCCTCCTACATTCTCCAGGCCCAGGGCTCCGGGGCCCAGGTGGTCGCCCTGGCCAACGCCGGCTCCGACACCGTCAACGCGCTGAAGACCGCCAGCCAGTTCGGCGTCACCCAGTCCGGTCAGCAACTGGCCGGCATGGTGGTGTTCCTCAACGACATCCACGCCATGGGCCTGGAGGTCACCCAGGGCCTGCAGCTGACCACCGGCTGGTACTGGGACCTGAACGAGGAGACCCGCGCCTGGTCGCAGCGCTACTACGAGCGCTTCAAGCGCATGCCGAGCATGGCCCAGGCCGGCGTCTACTCGGCGACCATGCACTACCTGAACGCGGTCAAGGCCACCGGCAGCGACGACACCAGGACCGTCCGCGCCAAGATGGCGGAAACCCCGGTCAACGACATGTTCGCCAAGGGCGGCAAGATCCGCGAGGACGGCCGCATGGTCCACGACATGTACCTGGTGCAGGTGAAGAGCCCGGCCGAGTCCAAGGGCGAGTGGGACCTGTACAAGATCGTCAGCACCATCCCCGGCGAGCAGGCGTTCCGCCCGCTCAGCGAGAGCCAGTGCAAGCTGGTGACCGGCAAGGTGGCGCAGAACTGATCGACCGCCGGCTCCCGCGCCCGGCGCGGGAGCGAGCCATCCACCCGGCCCGCGCGGGCCGGGTGCCGCGGACTTCCTGTGGGTGGTGAATCATGACTCTGGTATTCGGTATTCCCCTGGGCGTGCTGCTCGGCCAGCTGCTGCTCGGCCTGATCAACGGCGCCTTCTACGCGCTGCTCAGCCTGGGCCTGGCGATCATCTTCGGCCTGCTGCGCATCATCAACTTCGCCCACGGCGCGCTGTACATGCTCGGCGCCTTCGCCGCGCTGCTCGGTCTCAACTACCTGGGCGTCAACTACTGGGTGGCGCTGGTGCTCTCGCCGCTCTTGGTCGGCGCCATCGGCATGGCCATCGAGCGCAACCTGCTGCGGCGCATCGCCGGCGAGGACCACCTCTACGGCCTGCTGCTGACCTTCGGCCTGGCGCTGATCCTCGAGGGCAGCTTCGTCAAGCTGTTCGGCGTGTCCGGCGCCTCCTACCCGACCCCCGAGCTGCTCAAGGGCGGCGTCAACCTGGGCTTCATGTTCCTGCCCACCTACCGCGCCTGGGTGGTGGTGGCCGCGCTGGTGGTGTGCTTCGCCACCTGGTACATGATCGAGCGCACCCGCCTGGGCTCCTACCTGCGCGCCGGCACCGAGAATCCCAAGCTGATGCAGGCCTTCGGCATCAACGTGCCGCTGCTGATCACCCTGACCTACGGCTACGGCGTGGCCCTGGCCGCCTTCGCCGGGGTGCTCGCCGCGCCGATCTACCCGGTCAGCCCGACCATGGGCGCCAACCTGCTGATCGTGGTGTTCGCCGTGGTGGTGATCGGCGGCATGGGCTCGATCATGGGCGCCATCGTCACCGGCCTGGCCATGGGCCTGATCGAGGGTCTGACCAAGGTGTTCTATCCGCAGGCGGCCAGCACCGTGGTGTTCCTGGTGATGGTGATCGTCCTGCTGGTCCGTCCTGCGGGACTGTTCGGGAAGGAGGCATGAGCATGTCGCGCATGGAAAATCTGCAGGCGGCGGCCAGCGCCGTCGTCCAGCCCAGCGTCGAGCTGGAGCGCCGGCGCGCCGCCCAGCGTCGCCAGTGGGGCTTCTATCTGGCACTGCTCGGCGTGGCGCTGGTCGCGCCGCTGGCGGTGTACCCGGTGTTCCTGATGAAGCTGTTGTGCTTCGCCCTGTTCGCCTGCGCCTTCAACCTGCTGCTCGGCTACGCGGGGCTGCTGTCGTTCGGCCATGCGGCCTTCCTCGCCACCGGCGGCTACGTCACCGGCCACCTGCTCAGCCAGTACGCGGGGCTGTCCACCGAGCTGGGCATCCTCGCCGGCACGGCGGCCTCGGGGCTGCTCGGTCTGGGCTTCGGCCTGCTGGCGATCCGCCGCCAGGGCATCTACTTCGCGATGATCACCCTGGCGCTGGCCCAGCTGGTGTTCTTCATCTACGTCCAGGCGCCGTTCACCGGCGGCGAGAACGGCCTGCAGGGCGTGCCGCGCGGCGAGCTGTTCGGCCTGATCGACCTGAAGAGCAACCTGGCGATGTACTACTTCGTGCTGGCGGTGTTCGTGTTCGGCTTCGCGGTGATCCAGCGCACCATCCACTCGCCCTACGGCCAGGTGCTCAAGGCGATCCGCGACAACGAGCCGCGCGCCATCTCGCTCGGCTACAACGTCGACGCCCACAAGCTCTTGGCCTTCGTCATCTCGGCGACCCTCACCGGCCTGGCCGGGGCGACCAAGACCGTGGTGTTCCAGCTCGCCTCGCTGACCGACGCGCACTGGCACATGTCCGGCGAGGTGATCCTGATGACCCTGCTCGGCGGCGTCGGCACCGTGCTCGGCCCGCTGGTCGGCGCCGGGGTGGTGGTGACCCTGCAGAGCTACCTGTCCAGCGGCCCGCTGGGCGACTGGGTGCACGTGATCCTCGGGGTGATCTTCGTGCTCTGCGTGCTGCTGTTCCGCGCCGGCATCGTCGGCTGGGTGCAGAAGCTGATCCGCCGCAATTTCAAATGACGACGAGAGGTAAGCGATGAAGATCCTTGTGTGCGTGAAACGGGTAGTCGATTACAACGTCAAGGTGCGGGTCAGGGCGGACGGCTCCGGCGTCGAGCTGGCCAACGTCAAGATGGCGATGAACCCGTTCTGCGAGATCGCCGTGGAGGAGGCGGTGCGTCTCAAGGAGCGCGGCATCGCCAGCGAGATCGTGGCGGTCTCGGTGGGTCCGGGGGCCGCCCAGGAGCAGCTGCGCACCGCCCTGGCGCTCGGCGCCGACCGCGCCGTGCTGGTCGAGAGCGACGCCGAGCTGGGCTCGCTGGCGGTGGCCAAGCTGCTCAAGGCGGTGGTCGACCGCGAGCAGCCGCAACTGGTGATCCTCGGCAAGCAGGCCATCGACAGCGACAACAACCAGACCGGGCAGATGCTCGCCGCGCTCTGCGGCTTCGCCCAGGGCACCTTCGCCTCCCGCGTCGAGCTGGCCGGCGAGCGCCTCGAGGTGACCCGCGAGGTCGACGGCGGGCTGCAGACCGTGGCGCTTGCGCTTCCGGCCATCGTCACCACCGACCTGCGCCTCAACGAGCCGCGCTACGCCTCCCTGCCGAACATCATGAAGGCCAAGAAGAAGCCGCTCGACGTGCTCACCCCCGAAGCGCTCGGCGTGTCCACTGCCTCGACCGTCAAGGTGCTCAAGGTCGAGGCGCCGGCCGCCCGCCAGGCCGGCATCAAGGTCGGGTCGGTGGCCGAGCTGGTCGAGAAACTCAAGAACGAAGCGAAGGTGATCTGATGGCTATCCTGGTACTCGCCGAACACGACAACGCCACGCTGGCCGCGGCCACTCTGAACACCCTCGCCGCCGCCAGTCAGATCGGCGGCGACATCCACCTGCTGGTCGCCGGTCACGGCTGCGCCGCGGTGGCCGCCGCCGCCGCGCAGGTCGCCGGGGTGAGCAAGGTGCTGCTCGCCGACGCCCCGGCCTACGCCCACCAGCTGCCGGAGAACCTCGCGCCGCTGCTCGCCGAGCTGGGCCGCGCCTACAGCCACGTGCTGGCGCCGGCCACCAGCAACGGCAAGAACGTGCTGCCGCGGGTCGCCGCGCTGCTCGACGTCGAGCAGATCTCCGAGATCATCAAGGTCGTCAGTGCCGACACCTTCCAGCGGCCGATCTACGCCGGCAACGCCATCGCCACCGTGCAGTCCAGCGCGGCGGTCAAGGTGCTCAGCGTGCGCGCCACCGGCTTCGACGCGCTGGCCGCCACCGGCGGCAGCGCCGCGATCGAGAGCCTGGCCTGTGGCGAGGACTACCGGATTTCCTGCTTCGTCGGCGCCGAGCTGGCGCAGTCCGGGCGTCCCGAGCTGACCGCGGCGAAGATCGTCGTCTCCGGCGGCCGCGGCTTGCAGAGCGGCGAGAACTTCCAGCTGCTCCACGGCCTGGCCGACAAGCTCGGCGCGGCGGTGGGCGCCTCGCGCGCGGCGGTCGATGCCGGCTTCGTGCCCAACGACCTGCAGGTCGGCCAGACCGGCAAGATCGTCGCGCCGCAGCTGTACGTCGCCGTCGGCATCAGCGGCGCCATCCAGCACCTGGCCGGGATGAAGGACTCGAAGGTGATCGTGGCGATCAACAAGGACGAGGAGGCGCCGATCTTCCAGATCGCCGACTACGGCCTGGTCGCCGACCTGTTCGAGGCGGTGCCGGAACTCGAGCGCGCGCTCTGAGCCTGCCCGTGCCGGTCGCCGCGACGGCCTCCGGCACGCTCCCGCATCCCGCTTCCTATACTGAGGCCCAGGCCCAGAGTGCAGGAAGGGGGGACGACCATTGGACACTCCGCATCCGCGCCAGGCGTTCGCCGGGCGCCTCGTCCTGCTCGGCTTCGGCTGCATCGGCCAGGGCGTGCTGCCGCTGCTGCTGCGCCACATCGCCCTGGCGCCCGCGCAGATCGTCATTCTCGCTGCCGATGCCGGCGGCCTCGAGCAGGCCGTGCAGGCCGGCATCCAGCACCGGGTGCAGACGCTCGGCACGGACAACTACCGGGCGGTGCTCGAGCCGCTGCTCGAGCCGGGCGACTTCCTGCTCAACCTGTCGGTGGACGTCGGCAGCGTCGCGCTGATCGAGCTGTGCCGCGCGCGCGGCGCGCTGTACCTGGACGCCTGCATCGAGCCCTGGGCCGGCGGCTACGTCGACCGTCGCCTGCCGGCGGCGCAGCGCAGCAACTACGCCCTGCGCGAGGCGGCGCTGGCGCTGCGCCGGCCGGGCGCCGCCGACCCGACCGCGGTGCTGGCCCACGGTGCCAATCCCGGCCTGGTCTCGCATCTGGTGAAGATGGCCCTGCTCGAGCTGGCCGCCGGCCATGGTGCCCCGCAGGAGGTGCCGCGCAGCCGCGTGCAGTGGGCGCGGCTGGCCCAGCGCCTGGGCGTGCGCGCCATCCACATCGCCGAGCGCGACTGGCAGGTCGACCTGCAGCGCAAGGTGCCCGACGAGTTCGTCAACACCTGGTCGGTGCCCGGCTTCGTCAGCGAGGCGCTGCAGCCGGCCGAACTGGGCTGGGGCAGCCACGAGCGGCACTTCCCCGCCGACGCTCGTCGCCATCCCGGCGGCAGCCAGGCGGCCATCTACCTGGAGCGTCCGGGCGCCGCCACCCGGGTGCGCAGCTGGACGCCGCTGGCCGGTCCCTACCACGGCTTCCTGATCACCCACGGCGAGTCGATCTCCATCGCCGACTACCTGACGCTGGGCGAGGGGGAGCATCCCGAGTACCGGCCGACCGTGCTCTACGCCTACCACCCCTGCGACGACACCGTGCTGTCGCTGGACGAGCTGGCCGGGCGCAACTGGCGGCTGCAGCCGCGCCAGCGCCTGCTGCGCGACGGCCTGGTCAGCGGAGTCGACGAGCTGGGCGTGCTGCTGCTCGGCCACGAGGAGGGGGCCTACTGGTACGGCTCGCGGCTGTCCATCGACCAGGCGCGGGCGCTCTGTCCGGCCAACAGCCCGACCAGCCTGCAGGTGACCGCGGGGGTCGCCGCCGGGGTGCTCTGGGCGCTGCGCAATCCGCGCTGCGGGGTGGTCGAGCCGGACGAGATGCCGTTCGCGGAAATCCTCGACTTCTGCCGGCCCTACCTCGGCGAGGTGGTCGGCGTGTACAGCGACTGGACGCCGCTGGAGGACCGCGGCCGGCTGTTCGAGGAGGACCTCGACGAGGACGATCCCTGGCAGTTCAAGAACTTCCGCGTGCTGTAGGAGGCATCGGTGCGCCTGCTCAGGCATTGGCCTGGTCGCTGACGATCCGTCCGTCGACCAGCTGCACGGTGCGCGCGCAGCCGGCCGCCAGGCGCGGGTCGTGGGTGACCACCAGCACCGCGCAGCCGAACTCGCGGTTGAAGCGGCGGAACAGCGCGAACACGCTTTCCGCGGTCCTGGTGTCGAGGTTGCCGGTCGGCTCGTCGGCCAGCAGCAGCGCGGGGCGGGTGACCAGCGCGCGGGCAATCGCCACCCGCTGCTGCTGGCCGCCGGAGAGCTGACCGGACTTGCGGGCGGCGAAGCCGGCCAGGTCGACCGCGGCGAGCAGCTCGAGGGCCAGCTCGCGGTCCTCGGCGCGCGGCCTGCCGTGGCGGATCATCAGCGGCATCAGCACGTTGTCCAGCACGCTGAACGCCGGGATCAGGTGGTGGAACTGGAATACGAAGCCGATCGCCTCGTTGCGCAGGCGGGTGCGCGCGCCGTCGTCGAGCTCGCGGGTCGGCCGGCCGAGCAGGTACAGCTCGCCGGCGGTGGGCGTGTCGAGCAGGCCGATGAGGTTGAGCAGGGTGCTCTTGCCCGAGCCGGACGGGCCGATCAGCGCGGCCAGCTCGCCGCGCGCGAGGCGCAGGTCGATGGCGTGCAGCACCGGCTGCTCCAGCGGCGTGCCCGGGTTGTAGGCCTTGCCCAGGCCGGCCAGGCGCAGCACTTCGCGGTCGAGTTCAGACATAGCGGATCGCCACCGCCGGATCGTAACGGGCCGCGCGCCGTGCCGGCATGGCCGCGGCCAGCACGCCGGTGACGGTGGCCACCGCCATGGCGGTGGGGATCAGCGTCGGTTCGACCGGGATGAAGAACAGCCCGGGGCCGAAGGTGTTGAACACCTGCACCAGCGACCAGCCGACCAGCCCGCCGAGCCCCGAGCCGGCCAGGCCGAGCAGGCCGCCCTGCAGCAGGAACACGCGCAGGATCTGCCCGCGCGGGCTGCCCATGGCGCGCAGGATGCCGATCTCGCGGGTGCGCTGGACCACGCTGACCGCCAGCACGCTGGCGATGCCGAAGGCCACCGACAGGCCGACGAACAGGCGGATCATCTGGGTGGTCATGGTCTGCGAGCGCAGCGCGTTGAGCAGCTGGCCGTTGGTGGCCATCCAGCTCTCCGCCTTGAGCCCGGTCAGGCGCGCCAGGCGCACGGCGATGGCCTCGGCCTGGAAGATCTCCTGCACCGCGGTCTCGATCGCCGTCACCCCGCCGGGCAGGTCGAGCAGGGTCTGCGCCTGCTTGAGGTCGAGGTAGACGTAGCGCGCATCCAGCTCGCGCACCTCCAGCTCGAAGATCCCGGACACGTCGACCACCGCCTCGCGGCCCTCGCCGGCGTCCAGGCGCAGCTTGTCGCCGAGGCCGAGACCGAGGTCCGCGGCCAGTTGCCTGCCGATCACCGCATGGCCGGCCTCGACCCGGAAGCTGCCGGCGATCAGCTGCGGTTCGATGGGGATGATCCGCTGGTAGCGCGCCGGGTCGATGCCGAGCAGGGCCACCGAGGCGCGCGCCACGCCGCGCCGGGCGATGGCCGGGCCGCTGATCAGCGGCGACACCGCGCGCAGCTGCGGCTGCTGGTCGAGGGCGTCGCGCACGTCGGGCCAGTTGACGATGCTGCGCAGGCGTTGGGCGCGCGGGCTGGCCAGGTCGAGGGCCAGCGCACCGCCCTCCGGCGGCGGCACGCGGTTGACCTCGTCGGGCGGCAGGATGCGGATGTGCGCCTGGGTGCCGAGGGTGCGCTCGATGACGTTGGCCTGCAGGCCGGTGATCAGCGCGGTGATGAACACGATCACCGCCGAGCCGACGGCGATGCCGACGATGATCAGCAGGCTCTGCAGGCGGTTGTCGGCGAGGAAGCGCAGGGCGATCTTCCACTCCAGCCACTGCGCGTCGAGCAGGCGCATGCGCTCACTCCACGCCGGCCGGCAGCGGCTGCTCGCGCAGGCGCACGCGCTGGCCGGGCGTGGCATCGGCGGCGAGCAGCAGATCGCCCTCGGCCAGGCCGTCGAGCACCTCGCTGAGGCCGGTGCCGCGCAGGCCGAGGGTCACCGCCGCGCGTTCCACCCGCCCAGCGCGCACACGCAGCACCTCGGCACGCGGGCCGGCGACGGCCTGCAGCGCGTCGTTGGCGATCACCAGGGCGCGCTCGCGGCGCGCGGTCTCGATGCTCACCGAGACGGTCATGCCCTGGCGCAGGAAGTCGGCCGGGGCGTCGAGCGCCAGGTGCACGTCGAGGGTGCCGCGCGCCGGGTCGACCGCCGGGGCCAGGTAGTCGACCCGCGCCGCCAGCACCCGCTCGGGGAAGGCGTCGGCGACGATCTGCGCGCGCTGACCGAGCGCCACGCTGGCGAGGTTCTTCTCGTCCAGCGGCAGGAGGATTTCCTGGCTGCCGCGACGGGCGATCTCCAGCAGGATGTCGCCGGGGCGCACCAGGTCGCCCGGCTCGACGTTGCGGGTCTGCACGGTGCCTTCGACCTGGGCGTGGATTCGCGTGCGCGCCAGTGCCGTGCGCGCCTGCTCCAGGCGCTGGCGGGCCTGCTGCTCGGCACTGCCGCCCTCGGCCAGCGCCGCGGCGGCCAGCTGCGCGCGGTCACGCGCGGCGCGCGCCGCCACCTCGGCATGCCGGGCCTGATCGCGGGCCTCGGCGGACAGCAGCTGGCGGGCGAACAGCGCCTCGCGGCGTGCGCGTTCGCCGCTGGCGCGTTCGAGCAGACTCTGCGCCTCGCGCAGGGCGGCGCGCGCCTGCGGGCGCTCGGCGTCGCGCAGCTGGCGCAGCGCGGCCTCGGCCTCGCCCAGGCGGGCCTGCTGCTCGGCGTCGTCCAGCTCGAGCAGCAGGTCGCCCGGCTTGACCGCGTCGCCCTCGCGCACGTGGCGGGCGCGGACCACCCCGGTCAGCTCGCTGCCGATGCGCGCCAGCGACTGGCTGCTGACCTCGCCGCTGGCCACCACCCGCTGCACCAGCGGGCGCGCCTCCAGGCGGTAGCCGGGCAGCAGCGGGCCCTGCCAGGTGCGCCAGGCCAGGAGGGCCAGCAAGGCGAGCGGCAGCAGGAGCAGCAGGTGGAGGGCGCGCGGACGGAAGGCGGCGGACACGGATCACTCCCTGACAGGGCCGGAGGGGCGGCGACCGGGCCAGTGTGCGAGAAAACCGCTTGGCAGGCTACCGGCCGTCGCGTCGCAGGGCAGGACAGGCTGTATCCCCCGCTGTGCCGGCGGGAGCGCACGCAGCGACGGGGCGCCGGCTCAGGCTCTCTGCTGCCAGGTCGAGACGAACTTCTCGCCGTACTCTTCCTTCCAGGCCTTGAGGGTCTTGTTGTTGCCGCTCTTGGTTTCCAGCACTTCGCCGGTGACCGGGTTCTTCCAGACCTGCAGCTTGCGCACTCGGCGGCTGCCGGCCTGTTCGAGGGCATCCAGTTCCGGAATATGGATTGGTTGCGGATCGAGGATGTCGACGATGTTCTGCAGTCTGTAACCGTATTCCTGCAGCAGCGCCTTGAGCTTGTCTTCGAATTCCATTTCGCGCTTGAGTTCCTGGTCGTGCTTGAGCGATTCCAGACGCTCCAGCTGCTCCCTGAGCGCCTGTTCGGCCTTGCGGAATTCCAACAGTTTGGACATCGGTGTTCTCCGTGAACGGTGAAAGGTCTGCAATGAAGATTCCGCACACGCGAATTCCTGCGCTCCCTGCACCTGTTCCTGTTGCGTAGCGAAAGGCAGCTTTTTATAGAGGCGGCCGCCGAGCGTCAACAGTTGCCATGAACAATATAGTGGAGCGCATTGGCGACGGCCTGCGGCTCGCGGCGGAGTTCCCGCCGGGCGGGTCGCCGAGTTGCTCCGGCGGGCGAATGGCGGCCGGGCTGCCGTCATTCGCCGTATTTCAACGGGCGATCAGTGCAGGCAGCACTGCTTGTACTTCTTGCCGCTGCCGCACGGGCAGGGATCGTTGCGGCCGATCTTCGGTGCCTTGGGCTTTTCCGCCTCGGCCATCCAGAAGTCGCGGATGGCGAATACCAGGTCGGGCAGGGCTTCGCGCATTTCCTCCAGTTCCTCTTCGCTGGGCTCCTCGCCGTCGTCCAGCGAGTAGGCGCCGCTGAGCAGCATGAACGGCAGCAACAGCTCCGGCTGGGCGTCGCGCAGCGCCTGCCAGTCCTTGTCGCGCAGCTCCACGCCGCGCATGTAGCCGTAGCACCACTCGTCGACCAGCACGTCCTCGCTGCCGTCCTCGTCGGCGATCTCGTAGATGGGCGCGAAACTTTCCGGGTCTTCGAACAGGCTGTGCGCCAGGGTATTCATGTGGCGCATCAGCAGATCGCTGAGTTGCTGCAGGTCGGCCTCCGATTCGAACTTCGGCAACTTGCCGCGCCACAGCGCGGGCAGCCACTCGGAGGGCGAAACCGGATTGAGCCCGGTGAGCACGGCGGTGAGAAAACCGTCCAGCTCGGAGACGCTGAACACGCAGTCGACGTCTTCGCCGGGCTTGCCGTGTTCCTGCTCGGCCTTTTCCGAATAGCCGAACAGCAGTTCGTTGAGTTGTTCGATTTCCGCCTCGTCGAGGGGCTTTTCGTAGTCTTGCATGGGATTTTCCTGGGGTGGGGCGGGCGACGGGAGCCGCCCGCCGGGGGGAATGGGGCCGGCGCTTATTTCGGCTGCTTTTCCAGCATCGCCTTGAGGTTGGCGAAGGGATTGTGCTTCACCTGCGGCGATTTCTCGCCGGGAATCACCGCGCTGCCATTGTCGCCGTTATAGATGGAATATTTCGAGTGTTCGTGATCGTGGCAGTACAGGCAGAGCAACTCCCAGTTGCTGCCGTCGGCCGGATTGTTGTCGTGGTTGTGGTCGATGTGGTGGACGGTCAGCTGGCTGAGGTTCGAATAGGTGAACTCCCGCGCGCAGCGCCCGCAGACCCACGGATACATCTTCAGCGCCTTGTCCCGATAGCCGGCCTCGCGCTGCCTGTAGCTGGCACTGCTGCCCGTTCTGTCCGCCATGCCGATCCTCGTGTCTTGCCGAAAGTGGATGAGGCGGCGCCGTACGGCGCCACCGCCTGCGCGGAGTGTTGGCGATGTGCGCCGTCCAGGCAAGGGGCGCCGGGCGGACCCCGGCTCAGGGCGCCGGACGGCGCAGCGTGGGGCTGTGTTGCAGCATGAACAGCAGCGCGTCCACCAGGGCGGCGGCCTCCCGGTCGAGGGCGTAGCTGGTCGGGCGCAGCAGCCAGTTGCCGATCAGGCCGTCGATGTAGCCGTGCAGGCAGATGACCGCGCGCGGGATGTCGAGCTCGGCGGGCAGCTGGCCGCGGCGCACGGCGTTGGCCAGCGAGGTGGCGATGTCGTCGTCGATCTCGTTGCCGGTGTCCTGCAGGTGCTGGCGCAGGCCCTCGAGCTCGCCGGCCAGCTCGCACTTGTGGTGGAAGATCTCGCTGACCCGGCGCTGCTGTGGGTCGTGCACCACCTTGTGCAGGAAGTGCACGAGGATGCTGCGGATCTGTCCGAGCGGGTCGCTCTCCTCGGGGTTGCGCGCTGCAGCGCAGACCACCCGGTTGGCGTCGCGCTGGCGGGAGATCATGGCGTTGAACACGTCGATCTTGCTGGTGAAGTGCCAGTACACCGCGCCGCGCGACACGCCGGCAGCGGCGGCGATGTCGGCCATGGTGCTGTGCGCCACGCCCTTGGCGGCGAACACCCGTTCGGCGCTGTCGAGGATCTGCTGACGGGTGGCTTCGGCTTCTTCTTTTGTTCTGCGGACCATGCTGCCTCTCGGTTGCCGGTGGCGGTATTTCGGGCTCCCGTGTGGGGCGGGAGCGCGAAGTGTCATGAAAGATCCGTCCACGGCGAGCAGGCTCGGCTGACCGGGCTGCTGCGCTGAATCCCTGCTTTCTGCGTCGTTTACAAACAGACACGAACGTAAGTATAGTGGCCGGCACTGGAGATGCAATCTCCTCCCCGACGGCCACTTCCTGCTTGTGCTCAACGAACTCGAGGCTTTTCCGATGAATAGCTCTTTCGCACGCGCGACGCTGGGCGCCACCGCCCTGCTGTCGCTTTTGCTGTTGGCCGGCTGCCAGGAGCAGGCAGCGCCGCAGCAGGCCAAACCGGCGCCGCAGGTCGGCGTGGTGACCCTCGAGGCGCAGCCCTTCACCCTGACCAGCGAGTTGCCGGGACGCACCGCCGCCTACCGGGTGGCCGAGGTGCGCCCGCAGGTCGACGGCATCGTGCTCCAGCGCCTGTTCGCCGAGGGCAGCGAGGTCAAGGCCGGCCAGCAGCTCTACCAGATCGATCCGGCGACCTACCAGGCGGCCCTGAAGAGCGCCGAAGCCAGCGTGCTGTCGACGCGCTCGCTGGCCGAACGCTACAAGGTGCTGGTGGCCGAGCAGGCGGTCAGCCGCCAGCAGTACGACGAGGCGCACGCCGCCCAGCTGCAGGCCGAGGCGGCGCTGGACAAGGCGCGCATCGACCTGCGCTACACCAAGGTGCTGGCGCCGATCGGCGGGCGCATCGGCCGCTCGGCGGTGACCGAGGGCGCGCTGGTCGGCAGCGGGCAGAGCGCGGCGCTGGCAGTGATCCAGCAGCTCGACCCGATCTACGTCGACGTCACCCAGCCGGCCACCGAGCTGCTGCGTCTGCGCCGCGAGCTGGCCGCCGGCCAGCTGGAGAAGGTCGGCGACAACGCCGCCAGGGTGAGCCTGACCCTGCCGGACGGCAGTGCCTACGCCCACACCGGGCGTCTGGAGTTCTCCGAGGTGTCGGTGGACGCGGGCACCGGCTCGGTGACCCTGCGCGCGGTGTTTCCCAACCCCGAGCACGAGCTGCTGCCGGGGATGTTCGTGCGGGCGCAGCTGCAGACCGGCAGCAAGAGCGTGGCGATCCTCGCCCCGCAGCAGGGCGTGACCCGCAACGCCAGAGGCGAGGCGGTGGCCATGGTGGTCAACGCCGAGAACAAGGTGGAAGTGCGGGTGCTCGAGGCCGAGCGTACCGCCGGCAGCTTCTGGCTGGTCAGCCGGGGCCTGGCGGCCGGCGACCGGCTGATCACCGAAGGCCTGCAGTTCGTCCAGCCGGGCGTCGAGGTGCAGGTCAAGCCGGCCGGCAACGTGCCGGCGCTGGGCCAACCGGCCCAGGGCCGCTAAGGGGATAGCCTCATGTCCAGATTCTTCATCGACCGGCCGATCTTCGCCTGGGTGATCGCCCTGGTGATCATGCTGGCCGGCGGCCTGTCGATCCTCAAGCTGCCGATCAACCAGTACCCGAGCATCGCCCCGCCGGCGGTGGGCATTTCCGTGCGCTATCCGGGCGCCTCGGCGCAGACCGTGCAGGACACCGTGGTGCAGGTGATCGAGCAGCAGCTCAACGGCATCGACGGCCTGCGCTACATCAGCTCGTCGAGCAACTCCGACGGCAGCATGGAAATCACCGTGACCTTCAACCAGGGCGTCGATCCGGACATCGCCCAGGTACAGGTGCAGAACAAGCTGCAGCTGGCCACCCCGCTGCTGCCCCAGGAGGTCCAGCAGCAGGGCATCCGCGTCACCAAGTCGGTGCGCAACTTCCTGATGGTGGTGGCGCTGGTCTCCGAGGACGGCCGGCTGGACCGCAACGACCTGGCCGACTACATCGTCTCCAACCTCCAGGACCCGCTGTCGCGGACCAAGGGGGTCGGCGACTTCCAGGTGTTCGGCTCGCAGTACGCCATGCGCATCTGGCTGGATCCGGCCCGGCTGAACAACTTCGCGCTGACCCCGGTGGACGTGAAGAGCGCCATCCAGGCGCAGAACGTGCAGATCTCCTCCGGCCAGCTCGGCGGCCTGCCGGCCGCGCCCGGCCAGCAGCTGACCGCGACGATCATCGGCAAGACCCGCCTGCAGACCCCCGAGCAGTTCCGCGACATCCTCCTCAAGGTCGACCCGGACGGCTCGCAGGTGCGCCTCGGCGACGTCGCCCGCGTCGAGCTGGGCGGCGAGAACTACAGCATCAGCGCCGAGTACAACGGCATGCCGGCCACCGGCATCGCCATCAAGCTGGCCACCGGCGCCAACGCGCTGGAGACCGCCAAGGGCGTGCGGCAGACCATCGCCGAACTGGAGCCGTTCTTCCCGCCGGGGGTGAAGGTCTACTACCCGTACGACACCACCCCGGTGATCTCCGAGTCGATCATGGGCGTGGTGATGACCCTGTTCGAGGCCATCGTGCTGGTCTTCCTGGTCATGTACCTGTTCCTGCAGAACTTCCGCGCCACCATCATCCCCACCCTGGCGGTGCCGGTGGTGCTGCTCGGCACCTTCGGCGTCCTCGCCGCGTTCGGCTTCAGCATCAACACCCTGACCATGTTCGCGATGATCCTCGCCATCGGCCTGCTGGTCGACGACGCCATCGTGGTGGTGGAGAACGTCGAGCGGGTGATGAGCGAGGAAGGGCTGTCGCCGCTGGAGGCCACGCGCAAGTCGATGGGGCAGATCCAGGGCGCGCTGGTCGGCATCGGCCTGGTGCTCTCGGCGGTGTTCGTGCCGATGGCGTTCTTCCCCGGCTCCACCGGGGTGATCTACCAGCAGTTCTCGATCACCATCGTCTCGGCCATGGCCCTGTCGGTGCTGGTGGCGCTGATCTTCACTCCGGCGCTGTGCGCCACCATGCTCAAGCCGATCGCCAAGGGCCAGCACCACGCGAAGAAGGGGTTCTTCGGCTGGTTCAACCGCAGCTTCCAGCGCGGCGTGCGCGGCTACGAGAGCGGCGTAAAGGCGGTGCTCGCGCGCAAGGCCCCGTACCTGCTGCTGTACCTGGTGATCGTCGCGGTGATGGCCTGGATGTTCGCCCGCATTCCCACCTCCTTCCTCCCCGAGGAGGACCAGGGCGTGCTGTTCGCCCAGGTGCAGACCCCGGCCGGCTCCAGCGCCGAGCGCACCTACGAGGTGGTGCGGCAGATGCGCGAGTACCTGCTCGCCGAGGAGAGCGAGGTGGTGCGTTCGGTGTTCACCGTCAACGGCTTCAACTTCGCCGGCCGCGGGCAGAACTCGGCGATGGCCTTCATCGGCCTCAAGCCGTGGGAGCAGCGCGGCGGGCCGGGGCAGGGCGTGTTCGATCTGGCGCAGCGCGCGCAGATGCGCTTCTTCGCCTTCCGCGACGCCATGGTGTTCGCCTTCGCCCCGCCGGCGGTGATGGAACTGGGCAACGCGACCGGCTTCAACGTGTTCCTCCAGGACCGCGCCGGGGTTGGCCACGAGGTGCTCGGCCAGGCCCGCGACCAGTTCCTCCAGCTGGCCGGGCAGAGCCCGCTGCTGGCCGGGGTGCGCGCCAACGGTCTGCGCGACGAGCCGCAGTACCAGTTGCTGATCGACGACGAGAAGGCGCGCGCCCAGGGCGTGCCGCTCGCCGAGATCGACCAGACCCTGTCGATCGCCTGGGGCGGCAGCTACGTCAACGACTTCATCGACCGCGGCCGGGTGAAGAAGGTCTACATGCAGGGCGAGGCCTCCGCGCGGATGAACCCCGAGGATCTCGACAAGTGGTTCGTGCGCAACGCCGAGGGCCGGATGGTGCCGTTCAGCGCCTTCGCCAGCGGCCAGTGGATCTTCGGCCCGCCCAAGCTGTCGCGCTACAACGGCGTGCCGGCCATGGAGATCCTCGGCGCCGCCGCGCCGGGTCACAGCTCCGGCGAGGCGATGGCCGAGGTGGAGCGCCTCGCCCGCGAGCTGCCGCCGGGCGTCGGCATCGCCTGGACCGGGCTGTCCTACGAGGAGCGTCTGGCCGGCGACCAGTCCACCGCGCTGTACGCGCTGTCGCTGCTGGTGGTGTTCCTCTGCCTGGCGGCGCTCTACGAGAGCTGGTCGATCCCCTTCTCGGTGATGCTGGTGGTGCCGCTGGGGATCATCGGCGCGCTGCTCGCCACCTACGGGCGCGGGCTGTCCAACGACGTGTACTTCCAGATCGGCCTGCTCACCACCATCGGCCTGTCGGCGCGCAACGCGATCCTCATCGTCGAGTTCGCCAAGTCGCTGCACCAGCAGGGCATGAGCCTGGTCGACGCCGCGGTGGAGGCCTGCCGCATGCGTCTGCGGCCGATCGTGATGACCTCGCTGGCGTTCATCCTCGGCGTGGTGCCGCTGGCCATCTCCAGCGGCGCCGGCTCCGGCAGCAAGCACGCCATCGGCACCGGGGTGATCGGCGGCATGCTCTCGGCGCTGCTGCTGGCGATCTTCTGGATCCCGCTGTTCTACGTGCTGATCTGCTCGCTGGCCGAGGGCAAGCGCAAGCCGCAGGCCGAGAAGGAGTCCGTGCTGTGAAGAAGTCGATCCTCTCCCTGAGCATCGTCCTGAGCCTCGGCGGCTGCTCGCTGATTCCCGACTACCAGCGTCCGGAGGCCCCGGTCGCCGAGGTCTGGCCGGCCGGCGCGGCCTATGCCGAGGCCGAAAGCGCCAGCGCCACGGCCGAGCTGCCGCAGTGGCGCAGCTTCTTCCGCGACCCGGCGCTGCAGCAGCTGATCGAGCTGGCGCTGGACAACAACCGCGACCTGCGCGTGGCGGCGCTGAATGTCGAGGCCTTCCAGGCCCAGTACCGCATCCAGCGCAGCGCGCTGTTCCCGCCGCTCGGTGCCGCCGGCAGCGGCACCCGCCAGCGTCTGCCGGGCGATCTGTCGGCCTCCGGCGAGCCGACCACCGCCGGCCAGTACAGCGCCACCCTGGGCGTCAGCGCCTGGGAGCTGGACCTGTTCGGCCGGCTGCGCAGCCTGCGCGATGCGGCGCTGGAGCAGTTCTTCGCCACCGAGCAGGCGCAGCGCGCCACGCAGATCAGCCTGGTGGCCGGCGTGGCCAATGCCTGGTTGGCGCTGCGCGCCGACCAGCAGCTGCTCGAACTCAGCGAGCAGACCCTCGCGGCCTACGAGCAGAGCCATGCGCTGACCCAGCGCAGCTTCGAGGTCGGCGTCGCCTCGGCGCTGGAGCTGGCGCAGTCGCGCAGCGCGGTGGAGGGGGCGCGGGTCAGCGTCGCCCAGTACACCCGCCTGCTCGCCCAGGACCGCAACGCCCTGCAGCTGCTGCTCGGTGCGCCGCTGCCGAGCGATCTGGCCACCGGCCAGGCGCTGGAGCAGGCGCTGCGCGCCGAGCTGCCGGTCGGCCTGCCGTCGAGCCTGCTGCAGCGCCGCCCGGACATCCTCGCCGCCGAGCACCAGCTCAGGGCCGCCAACGCCAGCATCGGCGCGGCGCGCGCGGCGTTCTTCCCGAGCATCGGCCTGACCGCCAGCGCCGGCACGGCGAGCCGCGAGCTGTCCGGGCTGTTCGACGCCGGCAGTGGCACCTGGCTGTTCCAGCCGCGGATCGACCTGCCGATCTTCACCGCCGGCCGCCTGCGCGCCAACCTCGACTACGCCGAGCTGCAGAAGGACATCCGCGTGGCGCAGTACGAGCAGGCGATCCAGGCGGCGTTCAGCGAGGTGGCCGACGGCCTGGCCGCGCGCGGCACCTTCCAGCAGCAGCTGCAGGCGCAGGCCGAGCTGGTCGCCTCCAGCGCCGAGTACCAGCGCCTGGCCGAGGTCCGCTACCGCACCGGGGTGGACAGCCAGCTGACCCTGCTCGACGCCCAGCGCCAGCTGTTCGCCGCCCGCCAGCAGCTGATCACCACCCGCCTGGCCCAGTTGTCCGGCGAGATCGGCCTGTTCAAGGCGCTCGGCGGCGGGGTGGAGTAGGGCTGCCGCGCGGTAGTCGTGGCGGCAGGTCATCGCTGCGCGAGTGACCTGCCCTGCGTCCGGGCTGATCAGTCGCGCTCGGCCAGCAGCAGGATGTTGCGCGGGGTCAGCCGGTAGTCGCAGAACGCGCCGAGGTGCACCCGGTAGCCCTGCTCCTCCAGGTACAGCGCGCGATCGAGCAGCAGCCAGACCTCCAGCGGCCGGCGGAACAGGCCGCGCAGCAGCTCGAGGTTGCGCACCTCGGCCAGGCGCCGCCAGCCGGCGGCCTCCAGCGCCGCCCAGTCACGCTCGCCAGGCTCCGGCAGGCCCTTCAGTTCGGCCAGTTCGCGGCACCAGGCGGCGAACGGCTTGTCCAGCCAGGCCGGCGCCAGCGACGGCACCGGCAGGTAGGCGTCGACCCCGCGCAGTTCGCGCTGCAGCAGGTCGAAGGCCAGCCGGCGGGCCATCGACTGGTCGCGCTGGCGGCGCACCCGCGCGCCGGCGGTGACCGTCTCGGCCAGCGGCAGGCGCAGGTCGTCGCGGCTCAGTGTCAGCGCCGAGGCCTGCGCCGCCTGCGACAGCGGCCGGTAGAACTCCGAGGAGATGCGGTTGTAGCAGCAGGGCGCCACCGCCAGCTGGCGGCAGCCCTTGGCGCTGGCCAGCTCGAGCAGGCGCACGTGCAGCTCGCCGCAGGCGTGCAGCGCCACCGGGGTGTGCCCGGCCTGCAGACGTTCGGCAGTGCTTTCGGCCAGTACGTCCTGCTCGAGGTGGTGCGCGGCCAGGCGCAGGCGGTCGCTGAGGCGCTGGCCGTCGGCGACCAGCGCGGCGTCGTATTCCAGGCAGGTCAGCGGCGTGCCGGCATGCGCCAGGCGCCGGCCCAGGTGGCCCTTGCCGGAGCACCAGTCCAGCCAGTGGCGCGCCGGCTCGCGGAACTGCAGGCGGCTGGCGAAGGCGTCGATCTGCTGCCACTTGCGCCCTGGCACGTCGACGCTGAACGGCGCCGGCAATGCTTCCGTTGCTGCGTCCGGCAGCTCGCCGAGCGCGGCGAGCTGCGCGGCGCGCGCGGCCAGCTGCGGGAAGGGCGCCGGGGCGTCGAGCCGTTCCGGCTGGTTGTGTACCGCGTCGGCCTGCTCCAGGCTGCGCCCGCGCAGCCAGGCGGCCAGCTCGGGGTGCTCGTCCTCCCAGCCGAGGGTCAGCGCGGTGAACGGCTTGTCGCGCCACAGCGCCTGGTGGGCGAGCAGGAAGGCGTCCAGTTCGGCGAAGCGTTGGTGCAGCAGGGGGCCTTGGAGGATGTCGGGCACGGCAGGCAGCGGCGGGCAGTGGGCGGGCGGCGATTATAGCGGCGGCATGTTGCGCATGGCGCACCCTACGCTTCGGCGCTGGTCGCGCCGGTAGGGTGCGCCGTGCGCACCACCGGTCCGTAGGGGCCAGTGGTGGGCACTCGCTGCGCGCTCAGCGCGCCCGTGCCGCGTCGACGCGCAGCCAGCGCTCGATGCCGCGGAAGATCCAGGTCAGGGCGATGGTGATGATCAGGTACAGCACGCCGGCGTAGACGAAGAAGAACATCTGCTCGTAGGTGCGCGAGCTGATGGTGCGCGCCATGCCCATGATGTCGTAGAGGGTCACGGTGTAGACCACCGCGCTGGCCTTGAGCATCAGGATCACTTCGTTGGTGTAGGCCGGCAGGCCGATGCGCGCGGCGCGCGGCAGGATGATGTGCCACAGCGCCTGGCGTCTGGACATGCCCAGTGCGCGCGCCGCCTCTACCTCGCCGACCGGTACGGCGTGGATCGCGCCGCGCATGATCTCGGCGATGTAGGCCGCGGTGTGCAGGGTCATGGTCGCCAGCGCGCACCAGTACGGGTCGCGCAGGAACGGCCACAGCGCGCTCTTGCGCACCTCCGGGAACTGCGCCAGGCCGTAGTAGACGATGAACAGCTGCAGCAGCAGCGGGGTGCCGCGGAAGAAGAAGATGTACGCCGAGGGCAGCGCGCGCACGTACCAGTGCCGCGAGGCGCGGGCGATGCCCAGCGGCAGGGCGACGACCAGCCCGGCGAGCACGGCGATGCCCACCAGCTCGAGGGTCAGGGCCACGCCTTCGAGCATCTTCGGCGTCCATTTGACCAGCAGTTCCCAGCCGCTCATAGCTCGTTCCTCGCGATGCCGCGGCCGGCGCGCCTTTCCAGCTGGTGCAGGACCAGCATGACGATCACGGTGAGGCCGAGGTAGATGGCCGCGGCGCTCATGTAGAAGGTGAAGGGCGCCTTGGTGGCGTTGGAGGCGATGCTCGCCTTGCGCATGATCTCCTCCAGCGAGATCAGCGACACCAGCGCGGTGTCCTTGAGCAGGATCAGGTACAGGTTGCCGAGGCCGGGCAGCGCGGTGCGCCACAGCTGCGGCAGGGTGATGCGCCAGAGGATCCGCAGGGCGGACAGGCCGAGCGCCTGGCCGGCCTCGCGCTGGCCCTTGGGAATGGCCAGCAGCGCGCCGCGGAACACTTCGGTGGCGTAGGCGCCGAAGCACAGGCCGAGCGCCAGGGTGCCGGCGGCGAACGGGTTCAGCGCCAGCTCCGGGTAGCCGAACGGCGCGCCGACGGCGTTCAGGCCGTTCACCGTGCCGTAGTAGATCATCAGCACCCAGAGGGTTTCCGGCACGCCGCGCACCAGCGTGGTGTAGCCGCCGCCGAGCAGGCGCAGCGGCAGGCTGGCCGAGGTGCGGGCGAGGGCGCCGAGCAGGCCGAGCACGAGCCCGACGCCGACCGCGGCGACGGACAGCTTGAGGGTCATCCAGGTGCCGGCGGCCAGCGCCGGCCCGAAGCCTTGAAGGTCAGGAATCATGGGTTGTCGACGGCGCGCCGCGGGGGCGGCGTGCCGTTATCGGCTCAGTAGATGCTGAAGGGGAAGTACTTGTCGTTGATCCGCTGGTAGGTGCCGTCCTCGACGATCGCCTTGAGCGCGGCGTTGAGGCGCTCGCGCAGGGCGTCGTCGCCCTTGCGCACGGCCATGCCGATCTTGTCGTCGTCGTACACCGGCTCGCCCTTGAACTCGAAGTCCTTGCCGGCGTTGCTCTTCAGCCATTCCCAGTTGACCAGCTTGTCGGCCAGCACGCCGTCGACGCGGCCGGCGGCCAGGTCGAGGTAGGCATTCTCCTGGGTGTCGTAGAGGTTCACCCGCACCACGCCGCCAAGGTTGTCCTCCAGCCAGGTGCCGGCGATGGTGGCGCGCTGGGCGCCGATCACCTTGCCCTTGAGGCTGGCCTCGTCGGTCTTGAACTCCACGTCCTTGGGGGCGATGAACTGCAGCTTGTTGGTGTAGTAGGCGTCGGTGAAGTCGACCGCCTGCTTGCGCTCGTCGGTGATCGACATGGAGGCGGCGATGAAGTCGAATTTCCTGGCGTTGAGCGCGGGGATGATGCCGTCCCAGTCGGAGGTGACGATCTCGCACTCGGCCTGCATCTTCGCGCACAGGGCCTTGGCGATCTCCACGTCGAAGCCGACCACGTTGCCGCTGGCGTCGATCTGGTTGAAGGGCGGGTAGGCGCCTTCGGTGCCGATGCGCAGCTTGTCGGCGGCCAGCGCCGGGGTGGCGAGAACCAGGGCTGCGGCCATGGCCAGCAGCGAGTTGCGGATTTTCATGGTTAGGGCTCCTGAGCGGCGGCATTCCCTCGCCATTGGCGGCGCTCCGTCGCCGCCCGTGTCGTTATTTGAGGCTAGACATGAACTGCCGGCAGCGCTCGGAGTTCGGGCTGCCGAACACCTGTTCGGGCGCTCCCTGCTCCTCGACCAGGCCCTGGTGGAGGAACACCACCTCGCTGGACACCTGGCGGGCGAAGTTCATCTCGTGGGTGACCAGCAGCATGGTACGGCCTTCCTCGGCCAGCGCGCGGATCACGTTGAGCACTTCCTGGACCATCTCCGGGTCGAGCGCCGAGGTCGGCTCGTCGAACAGGATCACCTTGGGCTCCATGCACAGGGTGCGGGCGATCGCCGCGCGCTGCTGCTGGCCGCCGGACAGCTGGGTCGGGTAGCTGTGGCGCTTGGCGGCGATGCCGACCTTGGCCAGCAGCGCCTCGGCGCGCTCGGTGGCTTCGGCCTTCGACAGGCCGAGCACGCGGCGCGGCGCCTCGATCACGTTGTCGAGGATGCTCATGTGCGGCCACAGGTTGAAGTTCTGGAACACGAAGCCGAGCTGGCTGCGCAGGCGGTTGATCTGCCGGCTGTCGGCGGCGACCAGCGCGCCGTCCTTGCCCGGCTTGAGCTTGAGTTCCTCGCCGGCGACGAAGATCTGCCCTTCGTGCGGGCTTTCCAGCAGGTTGATGCAGCGCAGGAAGGTGGACTTGCCGGAACCGGAGGAGCCGAGGATGGAAATGACGTCGCCGTCGCGCGCGGTCAGCGAGATGCCCTTGAGCACCTCCAGCTCGCCGTAGCGCTTGTGCAGGTTGCGGATTTCCAGTGCCGGAGTGGCTGCGGCCATGGGGGGATTCCTGATGTCGTTGTGCGGATCAAGCTAGCACAGCGGCCGGCGGCGTCGCCATGGGGCGCCCGGACGGCCTGCTGCGGTTTTCTGCGCGCGTGCCTGGGCGCCTCAGCGCCGTTCGAGCAGCACGCCGCTCTCCATGTGGTGGGTCCAGGGGAACTGGTCGAACAGCGCGCAGCGCACGATGCGGTGGCTGTCGTTGAGCTGGGCGATGTTCTCGGCCAGGGTCTGCGGGTTGCAGGAGATGTACAGGATGCGCTCGAAGCGCCGGGTCAGCTCGCAGGTGTCCGGGTCCATGCCGGCGCGCGGCGGGTCGACGAACACGCTGCCGAACCGGTAGCCCTTCAGGTCGATGCCGGCCAGGCGGCGGAACGGGCGCACCTCGTTGAGCGCCTGGGTCAGCTCCTCGGCGGACAGGCGCACCAGCTCGATGTTGTCGATGCCGTTATCGGCGATGTTGGCCAGCGCGGCGTTGACCGAGGTCTTGCTGATCTCGGTGGCCAGCACGCGGCGCACCCGGGTGGCCAGCGGCAGGGTGAAGTTGCCGTTGCCGCAGTACAGCTCGAGCAGGTCGTCGGCGCGCTCACCGAGGGCGTCGTAAGCCCAGTTGAGCATCTTCTCGCAGACCACGCCGTTGGGCTGGGTGAAGGCGCCTTCCGGCTGGCGGTAGCGGAAGCTCCGCCCGGCCACCGTCAGTTCCTCCTCCACGTAGTCGCGGCCGACGACGATGCGCTTGCCGCGCGAGCGGCCGATCAGGCTGACGCCGAGCTGCGCGGCGACTCGCTCGGCCTCGGCCTGCCAGGCCGCGTCGATGGGCCGGTGGTAGCACAGGGTGATCAGCGCATCGCCCTTGCGGGTGGTGAGGAACTCGACCTGGAACAGCTTGTGCGACAGCGTCTCGCTGGCCTGCCAGGCGGCCTTGAGCTGCGGCATCAGTGCGTTGATGCGCGCGCTGGCGATCGGGAACCGCTCGATCAGCACCGGGGTGTGCTTGTCGCCCTCGAACATCGCGTAGTGGCGGCCGTCCTCCTCGCGCCACAGGCGGAACTCGGCGCGCAGCCGGTAGTGCTCGGCCGGCGAGTCGAACACCTCCGGCTCGGGGGCATCGAACGGCGCCAGCAGCTTCTGCAGGCGGGCCTTCTTTTCGGCGAGCTGGGTGGCGTACTGGGTCGGATCGAGGGACGGACGATGCATGGCGGACTCGTGTGGCGAAAGGAGCGGAATCAGGGAAAGAAGCCGAGCTTGACGACGAACAGCACCGACAGCACCCACATGGCGCTGTTCAGCTCGCGGGCGCGGCCGCAGCACAGCTTGATCGCCGTCCAGCTGATGAAGCCCAGGGCGATGCCGTTGGCGATCGAGAAGGTCAGCGGCATGGCCAGCGCGGCGACCACCACCGGCGCGGCCTCGCTGAGGTCGTCCCAGGCGATCTGCGCCAGGCCGCCGGTCATCAGCACGGCGACGAAGAACAGCGCCGGGGCGGTGGCGTAGTCGGGCACCGCGGCGGCCAGCGGCGAGAAGAACAGGCTGAGCAGGAACAGCGCGGCGACCACGCAGGCGGTCAGCCCGGTGCGCCCGCCGGCGCTGATGCCGGCGGCCGACTCGATGAAGCTGGTGGTGGTCGAGGTGCCCATGGCCGCGCCGGCCATGGTCGCCGTGCTGTCGGCCAGCAGGGCGCGGCCCAGGCGCGGCAGCCTGCCGTCCGGGCCGACCAGGCCGGCCTTCTGCGCCACGCCGATCAGGGTGCCGGAGGTGTCGAACAGGTCGACGAACAGGAAGGCGAAGATCACGCTGACCAGGCCGATGTCCAGGGCGCCGGCGATGTCCAGCTGCAACAGGGTCGGCATCAGGCTCGGCGGCGCCGACACCACGCCGTTCAGCTCGGTCAGGCCGAGGGCCAGCGCCACGCCGGTGACGGCGAGGATGCCGAGCATCACCGCGCCGGTGACCCGGTGGTGGACCAGCGCGACGATCAGCACGAATCCGAGGCCGGCGAGCAGCGGGCCGGGCTGGGCAAGGTCGCCCAGGGCCACCAGGGTGGCCGGGTGATCGACGACGATGCCTACGTTCTTAAGGGCGATCAGCGCGAGGAACAGGCCGATGCCGGCGCTGATCGCCGCGCGCAGCGGTAGCGGGATGCTGTGGATGATCCACTCGCGGATGCGGAAGATCGACAGGGCGAAGAACAGCAGGCCGGAGAGGAATACCGCGCCGAGCGCCACCTGCCAGGTGTAGCCCATGGTCATCACCACGGTGTAGGTGAAGAAGGCGTTGAGGCCCATGCCCGGGGCGAGGGCGATCGGGTAGTTGGCCAGCAGGCCCATGATCAGCGAGCCGAGCGCCGCGGCCAGGCAGGTGGCGACGAACACCGCGCCCTGGTCCATGCCGGTCTTGGCGAGGATGCTCGGGTTGACGAACAGCACGTAGGCCATGGTCAGGAAGGTGGTGATCCCGGCGAGGATCTCGGTGCGCACCGTGGTCTGGTGGGCCTTGAGGTGGAACAGTCTTTCCAGCATGGGGTTCTCCGGAGCTCGATGGGGACGAGCGTGACGCCGGGGTTGGCGTCGACGGCCCCCGGCGCCTTGTGAGCGGCGGGGGGCGGGAAAAAGGCGCGCATCATACCAGCGCCGCGGCGGCTGGTGAAATTCTGCGCAGCTCAGCCCTTGCGTGCGCGCAGGATGACGAACTTCGGGTTGGCGCCGACCTGGCTGACCTCGCGGAACAGGCGCTTGAGCTTGGCGTGGTAGCCGAGATGGCGGTTGCCGACGATCCACAGTTCGCCGCCGCGCCCCAGCGCCGCGTGGGCCTGCTGGAACATCCGCCAGGCGAGGAAGTCGCCGACCACCTGCTGCTGGTGGAACGGCGGGTTGCACAGCACCAGATCCAGCGAGGCCGGCGGCTGGCCGGCCAGGCCGTCGGCGGCGCGCACCTCCACCGGCCGCCCGCCCAGCGCGGCGCGCCAGTTCGCTTCGGCGGACTGCACGGCCATGAACGACTCGTCGACCAGCAGGTACTCGGCCTCGGGGTTGGCCAGTGCGCTGACGATGGCCAGCACGCCGTTGCCGCAGCCGAGATCGGCGACCCGCGCGCGGCCGAGACCGCTCGGCAGGTGCGGCAGGAAGGCGCGGGTGCCGATGTCCAGGCCCTCGCGGCAGAACAGGTTGGCGTGATTGACCAGCTCCAGGCGCGGCTGCTCCAGGCGGTAGCGCGTGGGGTAGGGCGAGACGGGGGCTGGTCGGGCCTCCGGGCTGCACAGCAGCAGGCGCGCCTTCTTCACCGCCAGCGAAGCCTGCACCGGGCCGAGGTACTGCTCCAGCAGGTCGCCGGCGGCGCGCGGCAGGTGCTTGACCATGCCGGCGGCCACCACCCTGGCGTCCGGAGCGAGCTGGCCGTGCAGGCGGATCAGCTGCTCCTCGAGCAGCGCGAGGGTCTTGGGCACGCGGATCAGCACCCAGTCGAACGGCCCCTGCGCCGCCTGGCTGGCCGGCACGAAGCGTACCGCGTCCGCCGCCAGGCCGTTGCGCGCGAGGTTCTTGTGCAAGGCGAGGGCGCCGAGGAAGGAGTCGCCGCTGCTGGTCACGCTGGCGTGGCTGGCCAGGGCGCAGGCCAGGGCGCCGAAGCCGTCGTTGAGCAGCAGCACCCGGCTGCCGTGGGCCAGGCCCTGCTCGTGCAGATGCTGCAGCAGATACTCGTCGGCGGCGTCGAAGGCCTGCAGCGGGTCGTGGCGCTGCTCGGGCTGGCGCAGCAGGTCGAGTCGGGCGAAGGGGGAGACGAACAGGGGCATGGGCGGGGGATTTGCGCTATATGAAGGAAGCCGCCGCGCCGGCGGCAGCGGAGGGAGGCAAGTATGACGGCCAGCGCCGAGAAGTTCACCCGCCAGCGCCTGCTCGAGGTGTGGCGCTGGTCGCCGAGCCTGTTCAGTCTGCGCTGCACCCGCGATGCCGGCTTCCGCTTTCGCGCCGGCCAGTTCGCCCGCCTCGGCGTGCGCAAGGCCAGCGGCGGCATCGTCTGGCGCGCCTACTCGATGGTCTCGGCGCCGCACGACGAGTTCCTCGAGTTCTTCTCCATCGAGGTGCCGGACGGCGAGTTCACCGGCGAGCTGAAGCGCCTCGGTCCCGGCGACGAGCTGCTCATCGAGCGTCAGGCCTACGGCTACCTGACCCTCGACCGCTTCGCCGACGGCCGCGACCTGTGGCTGCTGGCCAGCGGCACCGGGGTGGCGCCGTTCCTGTCGATCCTCCAGGACCTCGAGGTGTGGCAGCGCTTCGAGCGCATCGTGCTGGCCTACAGTGTGCGCACGGCCAGCGAGCTGGCCTACCAGGCGCTGATCGCCGAACTGGGCCGGCGCGACTGGCTGGATGGCGCGGCGCACAAGCTGGTCTACCTGCCGGTAGTGACCCGCGAGCAGGTGCCCGGCTGCCTGCAGGCGCGGCTCACCGCGCTGCTCGACAGCGGCGAACTGGAGCGCGCCGCGGGTCGGGCCATCACGGCCGGGGACTCGCGGCTGATGCTCTGCGGCAACCCGGCGCTGGTCGAGGCGCTGCACGCGCGCCTCAAGCTGCGCGGCCTGCAGCTCAGCCTGAGCCGGCGGCCGGGGCAGCTGGCGCTGGAGAACTACTGGTAGCGCTCACTTGCCCTGCTGCGTCTTGAGCAGGTCGCGGATCTCGGTCAGCAGCTCCTGGTCCCGGGTCGGCGCCGGCGGCGCGGCCGGGGCGGCTTCCTCCGCGCGCTTGAGGCGGTTGATCGCCTTGACGCCGATGAAGATCGCGAAGGCGACGATGGTGAAGTCGACGACGGTCTGGATGAACTTGCCGTAGCTCAGCACCACCGCGGGCAGATCGCCCTCGGCGGCCTTGAGGGTGATCGCCAGGTCGGAGAAGTCCACCCCGCCGATCAGGATGCCCAGCGGCGGCATGATCACGTCGCCGACCAGCGACGAGACGATCTTGCCGAAGGCGGCGCCGATGATGATGCCGACTGCCATGTCGATCATGTTGCCTTTGACGGCGAAGGCCTTGAACTCGCTGAGCAGGCTCATGGGGAGACTCCGTGTGGAAGGTGGTGAGTTGCAGTGTAGCCAGCGCGACGGCGGCCGCCCGACTTCAGTCGCCGGGGTAGTGCACGTCCGGCAGGGCCTGGAAGGCCGGCTTGGCGAACAGGTAGCCCTGGAACAGCTCGACGCCCAGGCCGCGCAGGGCTTCCAGCTCGTCGGGGGTCTCGATGCCTTCGGCGATCACCCGGATGCCCAGGCGCCGGCAGATGCCCAGCACGCCGTCGACCAGCACCTGGCGCACGGCGTCGCCGTCGATGCCGCGTACCAGCTCCATGTCCAGCTTGATCAGGTCCGGCTGGAAGTCGGCCAGCAGGTTGAGACCGGCATAGCCGGCGCCGAAGTCGTCGATGGCGGTGCGGAAGCCCTGCTTGCGGTAGGCGCGCAGGATGCCGATCAGATGGTCGAGGTCGAGCACCTGCTCCTGCTCGGTGACCTCGAAGACGATCCGCTCCAGCGGGAAGTCGCAGCGTCGCGCGGCTTCCAGCGTGGCGCGGATGCAGGTCTCGGCCTGGTACACGGCATTGGGCATGAAGTTGATCGACAGCAGGGCGGGCAGCGCCAGGCGGGCGCCCCACTCCACGGCCTGGATCCGGCACTGCTGGTCGAAATGGTAGCGGTTCTCGTCGTTGAGCTCGGCCAGCAGGCTGCCGGCGCCGCTGCCGTCGGCGCCGCGCACCAGTGCCTCGTGGGCGAAGATGCGCCGATTGGGCAGATCGACGATCGGCTGGAAGGCCATGCTCAGCGGCTTGGCGAAGCCGGGGCCGCCCTGGCAGGCGCGGCAGGGAGGAAGGCGGTCGGACATGGTCGCTCGATTCCGGAAAGGGACAGGGGCACGAAAGCAGGTTTTCCGCGCGCTGTCATCCCGAAGACGTCGCGGCTGCTTGTCGTTTTGTTCATGTTATTGATTCTAAAGGAAATTATCCTGGATCAAGGCGTCGTCCGAGCGCTGCGCCGCGGGCGCGGCGGCGACTTGCCGGCCGAGCGGGCGCCGGTTCCTGGCGGCTCCGCTATCATGGCAGCCTGTTTCCCGTCCACGGAGTAGTCATGGCCAAGGCCAAACGCATCTACGGCTGCAGCGAGTGCGGCGCGACCTTCCCCAAATGGGCCGGCCAGTGCGGCGAATGCGGCGCCTGGAACAGTCTGGTGGAAACCGTGCTGGAGGGTGCGGCGACGCCGGCCGGGCGCGGCGGCTGGGCCGGCCAGCAGGCCAACGTGAAGACCCTCGCCGAGGTCAGCGTCGAGGAGACGCCGCGCTTCTCCACTGCCTCCAGCGAGCTGGACCGGGTGCTCGGCGGCGGCCTGGTGGACGGCTCGGTGGTGCTGATCGGCGGCGACCCGGGGATCGGCAAGTCGACCATCCTGCTGCAGACCCTGTGCCGCATCGCCGAGCGCATGCCGGCGCTGTACGTCACCGGCGAGGAGTCGCAGCAGCAGGTGGCGATGCGCGCGCGGCGCCTCGGCCTGCCCGAGGACAAGCTCAAGGTGATGACCGAGACCAACATCGAGTCGATCATCGCCACCGCCCGCCAGGAGAAGCCGCGGGTGATGGTGATCGACTCGATCCAGACCATCTTCACCGAGCAGCTGCAGTCGGCCCCCGGCGGCGTCGCCCAGGTGCGCGAGAGCGCGGCGCTCTTGGTGCGCTTCGCCAAGCAGAGCGGCACCGCGGTGTTCCTGGTCGGCCACGTCACCAAGGAGGGCGCGCTGGCCGGCCCGCGGGTGCTCGAGCACATGGTCGATACGGTTCTGTACTTCGAGGGCGAGTCGGACGGCCGCCTGCGCCTGCTGCGCGCGGTGAAGAACCGCTTCGGCGCGGTCAACGAGCTGGGCGTGTTCGCCATGACCGACCGCGGCCTCAAGGAGGTCAGCAACCCCTCGGCGATCTTCCTCACCCGCGCCCAGGAGGAGGTGCCGGGCAGCGTGGTGATGGCCACCTGGGAAGGTTCGCGGCCGATGCTGGTGGAGGTGCAGGCACTGGTCGACACCAGCCATCTGGCCAACCCGCGGCGCGTCACCCTGGGGCTCGATCAGAACCGCCTGGCCATGCTGCTGGCGGTGCTGCACCGCCACGGCAGCATCCCCACCTACGACCAGGATGTGTTCCTCAATGTGGTCGGCGGGGTCAAGGTGCTGGAGACTGCCTCGGATCTCGCGCTGATGGCCGCGGTGATCTCCAGCCTGCGCAACCGCCCGCTGCCGCACGATCTGCTGGTGTTCGGCGAGATCGGCCTGTCCGGCGAGATCCGCCCGGTGCCCAGCGGCCAGGAGCGTCTCAAGGAAGCGGCCAAGCACGGCTTCAAGCGCGCCATAGTACCGAAGGGCAACGCACCCAAGGAGGCGCCGCCCGGCCTCGCGGTGGTGGCGGTGACGCGTCTGGAGCAGGCGCTGGATGCGCTGTTCGAATAGTGGCTAGCCGTGCAGCAGGGCGCTCAGCTCGCGCTCCAGCAGCTCGCTGCTGCCGAGGTTCAGCGCGATCAGCCGGCGCAGGTGGGTGATCGAGTCGAGGTCGATCTCCCGGCAGCAGAGGCCGAGCAGGCCGCCGTTCTGGTGGGCCAGGCTCACCGTCATGCGTACCTCGATGTCCGCGGCGAGGCACAGGCTGGCCTGCAACGGCAGACTGTCGTCCGCTTCCCAGCCGTCCGGCCGGCTGACCAGCAGGCCCTTGAGGGACAGGTCGTGCAGCTTCGCCGGCCAGCATTGCCGGCCCTGGGTCAGTTCGACGTCGGCCTCGAAGGGGATGCGCTGGAAGCGTCGGCGCTCGTGGGACTGTGCGGACATGCGGGACTCCTTGTGTGCTTTGCGTCACTATAAGGCAAGTCGGCGCTGGCCGAATGCCGGGCAAAAAGAAACCCGGCGCGAGGCCGGGTTTCTGCAGTGCGCTGCGTGAGCCTTACTGGCCGTACACCGGGAAGCGGGCGCAGATGGCCTTGACCTTCTCGCGCACGGCGTCGACCACCGACTCGTCGCCCATGTTCTGCAGGATGTCGCAGATCCAGCCGGCCAGCTCGCGGCACTCGGCTTCGCCGAAACCGCGGGTGGTGACCGCCGGGGTGCCGATGCGCAGGCCGGAGGTGACGAACGGCGAGCGCGGGTCGTTCGGCACGGCGTTCTTGTTCACGGTGATGTAGGCGCGGCCGAGGGCGGCGTCCGCGTCCTTGCCGGTGATGTCCTGCTTGATCAGGCTGAGCAGGAACAGGTGGTTCTGGGTGCCGCCGGAAACCACGTCGAAGCCGCGTGCGACGAACACCTCGGCCATCGCCTGGGCGTTCTTCACCACCTGCTGCTGGTAGGCCTTGAACTCGTCGGAGAGGGCTTCCTTGAAGCACACCGCCTTGGCGGCGATCACGTGCATCAGCGGGCCGCCCTGGCCGCCCGGGAACACGGCGGAGTTCAGCTTCTTCTCGATCTCTTCGTTGGCGCGGGCGAGGATCAGGCCGCCGCGCGGGCCGCGCAGGGTCTTGTGGGTGGTGGTGGTGACCACGTCGGCGAACGGCACCGGGTTCGGGTAGACGCCGGCGGCGACCAGACCGGCGACGTGGGCCATGTCGACGAACAGGTAGGCACCGACCTTGTCGGCGATGGCGCGGAAGCGGGCGAAGTCCAGCACCTGCGAGTAGGCGGAGAAGCCGGCGATGATCATCTTCGGCTGGTGCAGGGTGGCCAGGCGCTCGACCTCGTCGTAGTCGATCAGGCCGGTTTCCGGGTTCAGGCCGTACTGCACGGCGTTGTAGATCTTGCCGGAGAAGTTGACGCTGGCGCCATGGGTCAGGTGGCCGCCGTGGGCCAGGCTCATGCCCAGCACGGTGTCGCCCGGCTTGACCAGCGCCTGGAATACCGCGGCGTTGGCCTGGGAGCCGGCGTGCGGCTGGACGTTGGCGTAGTCGGCGCCGAACAGCTGCTTGGCGCGGTCGATGGCCAGTTGCTCGACCACGTCGACGTATTCGCAACCGCCGTAGTAGCGCTTGCCCGGGTAGCCTTCGGCGTACTTGTTGGTCAGCACGCTGCCCTGGGCTTCCATCACCGCCGGGCTGGTGTAGTTCTCGGAGGCGATCAGCTCGATGTGCTCTTCCTGGCGCTGGGCTTCTTGCTCCATGGCGGCGAACAGGTCGGCATCGTAGCGGGCGAGGGTCAAATCACGGCTGAACATGGCGGTCCTCTGGGGATCGGGGCGGATAAGGGGAAAGCAAGGAAGCCATTCTACCCGAATGCGTCGCCCCTGACACATGAATGGCGGTCAGGCGGCGGACAAGCGGCGTTCATCCGCGATGCCGGCGCCGGCGCTCCGCCAGTCCCGCGCGGTTTGTCCTGCCCGACGCATTCGGGTAGCCTTTCGCCACGCGCGCGAGGCGCCGAGAGGCGCGGAATTCCCGCCTGCGTTGCCCGCCCATTCGTGTCGTCAACCACTCAGGTCAGTCATGGCTCAATACGTTTTCACCATGCATCGGCTCGGCAAGGTCGTGCCGCCGAAGCGTGAGATTCTCAAGAACATCTCCCTGTCGTTCTTCCCCGGCGCCAAGATCGGCGTGCTCGGCCTGAACGGCGCGGGCAAGTCGACCCTGCTGCGGATCATGGCCGGCGTCGACACCGAGTTCGAAGGCGAAGCCCGGCCGATGCCGGGGATCAAGATCGGCTACCTGCCCCAGGAGCCGCAGCTCGATCCGGAGAAGACCGTGCGCGAGATCGTCGAAGAGGCGGTCGGCGAGATCAAGGCCGCCCAGGCCCGCCTGGACGAGGTGTACGCCGCCTACGCCGAGCCGGACGCCGACTTCGACGCGCTGGCCGCCGAGCAGGCCAAGCTGGAGGCGATCCTCCAGGCCGCCGACGGCCACAATCTCGAACGCCAGCTGGAAGTGGCCGCCGACGCTCTGCGCCTGCCGGCCTGGGACGCGAAGATCGACCACCTCTCCGGCGGCGAGAAGCGCCGCGTGGCGCTGTGCCGCCTGCTGCTGTCGGCCCCCGACATGCTGCTGCTCGACGAGCCGACCAACCACCTGGATGCCGACTCGGTAGCCTGGCTGGAGCGTTTCCTGCACGACTTCCCCGGCACCGTGGTGGCGATCACCCACGACCGCTACTTCCTCGACAACGTCGCCGGCTGGATCCTCGAGCTGGACCGCGGCCAGGGCATCCCCTTCGAGGGCAACTACTCGCAGTGGCTGGAAGCCAAGGCCGCGCGCCTGGAGCAGGAGGCCAAGCAGGAGGCCGCGCACAAGAAGGCCATGGCCGCCGAACTGGAGTGGGTGCGCCAGGGTGCCAAGGCCCGCCAGGCCAAGTCCAAGGCGCGCCTTGCGCGCTTCGAGGAAATGCAGTCGCAGGAGTTCCAGAAGCGCAGCGAGACCAACGAGATCTACATCCCGGCAGGGCCCCGCCTGGGCGACAAGGTCATCGAGTTCACCGGCGTGTGCAAGGGCTACGGCGACCGCCAGCTGATCGACAACCTGACCTTCAGCGTGCCCAAGGGCGCCATCGTCGGGGTGATCGGCGGCAACGGCGCGGGCAAGTCGACCCTGTTCCGCATGATCCTCGGCAAGGAGCAGCCCGATGCCGGGACCATCGACATCGGCGAGACCGTGCAGATCGCCAGCGTCGACCAGAGCCGCGACAACCTCGACGGCAGCAAGACGGTCTGGGAGCAGGTCTCCGACGGCCTCGACATGATCAGGGTCGGCAACTACGAGGTGCCCTCGCGCGGCTACGTCGGGCGCTTCAACTTCAAGGGCGCCGACCAGCAGAAGTTCGTCAAGGACCTCTCCGGCGGCGAGCGCGGTCGCCTGCACCTGGCGCTGACCCTCAAGCAGGGCGGCAACGTGCTGCTGCTCGACGAACCGTCCAACGACCTCGACGTGGAAACCCTGCGCGCCCTGGAAGAGGCGCTGCTCGACTTCCCCGGCTCGGCCATCGTGATCTCCCACGACCGCTGGTTCCTCGACCGCATCGCCACCCACATCCTCTCCTACGAGGACGACGGCCAGGTGTACTTCTTCGAGGGTAACTACACCGAGTTCGAGGCCGACCGCAAGAAGCGCCTCGGCGAGGCGGCCGCCCAGCCGCACCGGGTGCGCTACAAGAAGCTGGCCTGATCGGGCGCGGCAGCAACGAGAACGGAGCCTGCGGGCTCCGTTCTCGTTTGCGGCGGTTGCTCAGTCGAGCACTTGCAGGTCGGCCGGCAGGCTGGCCGGCGCGCTGTCGACGTGCTGCACCACCCGGTTGCGGCCGGCGTGCTTGGCGCGATACAGCGCGGCGTCGGCATCGCTGGCCAGCGCCTTGGCCTCCTGCTCGCCGTGCAGTGCGGCGACGCCGCAGCTGAAGGTGCAACTGAGGTCGAGCGCCTGGGTGGGGAAGCGGATCTCGGCGAAGCGCCGGCGGATCTCGTCGAGCACCCGCACGGCGGTGGCCGCATCGGTGTCGGGCAGGACCACGGCGAACTCCTCGCCGCCGTAGCGACCGATGTGGTCGCTCTTGCGCAGGCGCTGCTTGAGGAACAGCGCCAGGCTCTTGATCACCCGGTCGCCCATCGGATGGCCGTAGCGGTCGTTGACCTGCTTGAAGTGGTCGATGTCGAGCATGGCGAAGGCCAGCGGGCGCTGTTCGCGGCGCGCACGCACCCGGGCGTCCTCGAGCAGCTGCAGGATGTGGGTGTGGTTGTACAGGCCGGTCAGGCTGTCGCGGACCATGCGCGCGCGGAGGTTGCGCGCGCGCGCCGCGCGGTTGCGCACCGTGGCGATCAGGTGGCGCGCCTTGATCGGCTTGGTCAGGAAGTCGTCGCCGCCCTCGCTCATGGCGTCGAGCTGCTTGTCGATGTCGCCCTCGGCGGACAGGTAGATGATCGGTACGCTGACGTAGCGCTCGTGCTGGCGGATCACCTTGGCCAGCTCGGTACCCAGGCACTCGGGCATGTACATGTCGAGGATGATCAGGTCCGGCTGGAACTCGCCGATCACGTCCATCGCGCGGATCGGGTCGGTGAGGCTGCGGGTGATGATCCCCGCGCTGTTGAGCATGCGCTCGGTGAAGGTGGCCTGGGCCCGCGAATCGTCGACGATCAGCACCTTGTAGGGTTCGTGCTGGGTCAGCCGGGTCAGGTCCTCGAGGCGTTCGAGCAGCGCCGAGGCGTCCAGGCTGCCGCAGAAGAAGTCCTCGCCGCCGGCGCGCACCGCGGCCAGGCGGGTGCTGGTGTCGGCCTCCTGCTCGCTGAAGAACAGCACCGGCAGCTTGTCCTCGCGCGCCTGCTGGGCCTCCTCGATCAGCGGCAGGCCGCGGCCGGGGCCGGCGAAGTCGATCTCCATGACGATGGCCGCCGGGTGGCGCTGGCGCATGGCCAGGCGGAAGTCCTCGGCGTTGTCCAGGAACAGCGCGGTGAAGCCGAAGAACTCCAGCTGGCGGGCCAGGCGTTCGCTGCGCTCGGCGTCGCACAGGGCCAGGTAGATCGGCTTGCGCAGGCGGCCGAGGATGCCCGGGTCGCAGTCGTCGCCCTGGCGCAGGCCGGTGCGCGCCAGGCGCTGCATCAGGCTGTCCAGCTCGCTGATCAGCGGGCTGCTCAGGCGCCCGCGGTTGGCGCCGACCGCCTGCAGGCACTGGCCGATGGCGGCGGCCAGCTGGGCATGGCGGGGTTGCTGGAAACGTTCGGCGAAATGGCCGAGCCGCTGGGTGGCGGCGACCAGCTCGGCCATGTAGGCGTCGCTCCACTCGCCGCGCTGCAGGCCCAGCCAGAGCTCCAGCACCTCGCGCGCCTGGTGGAGGACCCGCTGGGCGAAATGCTGCTTGATGCGCTCGCTGTTGGGCTCTTCGTGGTCGGTCATGCTGCCGGGTCCCTGGCTGATTGCGGCTGTGAAGGTTGGGGCCGCGTGGCGGTATTCCCCGTCCGAGAGTGACGAACGGACGAGTATAGCCACGCTGTGTCGGCGGGGTGCGCGGGGTGTCGCATTCCCGAGGTCGTCTGCCGGCGGTTGACCGGCATCAGTGCAGGACCGCGGCAATCGTCCACACTTTAATGAAAACCGCCCCGCCGGAGAAGCCGCAATGAACGCCGTCGTCGATCCCCGCACCGCCCTCGATGCCCTCGCCGCCGAGTATGCCCGGCGCGCGGAGGCGATCCGCCGCGATCTGGCGCAAAGCCGCACGGCGAGTTTTCCCGAGCAGGCGGTGGAGCGGCAGAACGACGACGTGCTGCGCGCCCTGCTGGCCGAGGCCGAGGACGGCTTGCGGCAGGTGGAGCGCGCCCGGGCGCGCCTGGCCGCCGGACGCTACGGCCTGTGCGCGGCCTGCGGCGCGAGCATCGCCGCGGCGCGTCTGGCGGCGCTGCCCGCCGCCGAGCTGTGCCGGGACTGCGCCGGGCAGGGCTGATCCGCGCCGCCGGCTGCCGGACGGAGGCGAGCGTTCTTGTCATTCCCGCCTCGCGGGTCAACAATCGGCGGCAATTCGCCTGCCGCCGTGCTGCCATCGCCAGTCGAGCGGCCGGCTTGCCCGGCGCGGTCGCCCCGCGCCCGCCAGTCACCTGTGTGGAACCTCCTCGATGGTCGATTTCCAGCAATCCCTGCGCCTGCTGCCCGAGCAACTGGGCAGCCAGTTCGCTGCCGAGCAGCTCAACTTCGCCACTACCGACGAGCTGGAGCCGTTCCGCGGCGTGCTCGGCCAGGAGCGTGCGGTGGCCGCCCTGCAGTTCGGCGTGGCGATGCCGCGCCCCGGCTACAACGTGTTCGTCATGGGCGAGTCGGGCACCGGGCGCTTTTCCTTCGTACGCCGCTACCTCAAGGCCGAGGCCAAGCGCCAGGACACGCCCTGCGACTGGGTCTACGTCAACAACTTCGACGAACCGCGCGAGCCGCGCGCGCTGCGTCTGGACTCGGGCCGCGCCCACGGCCTGATGGCCGACGTCGACCAACTGATCGACAACCTGCTGGCTACCTTTCCGGCGGTGTTCGAGACGCCCACCTACCAGCAGAAGAAGAGCGCCATCGACCGCGCCTTCAACCAGCGCTACGACCGCGCCCTCGACGTGATCGAGAAGCTGGCGCTGGAGAAGGACATCGCCCTGTACCGCGACAGCGCCAACATCGCCTTCACGCCGATGAAGGATGGCAAGGCCCTCGACGAGGCCGAGTTCGCCCAGTTGCCGGAGGCCGAGCGCGAGCGTTTCCACGACGACATCGCTGCCCTCGAGGAGCGCCTCAACGAGGAACTGGCCAGCCTGCCGCAGTGGAAGCGCGAGTCGAGCAATCAGCTGCGCCAGCTCAACGAGGAGACCATCACCCTGGCCTTGCAGCCGCTGCTGGCGCCGCTGTCGGCCAAGTACGCGGAGAACGTCGGCGTCTGCACCTGGCTGCAGGCCCTGCAGCTCAACCTGCTGAAGACCGCGGTCGACCAGTTGGTCGAGGACAACCGGCCGGACGCGCAGAAGCGCCTGAGCCTGGTGGAGTTCTACGGTCCCAGTCTGGTGGTCGGCCACGCCCACAACGGCGGCGCGCCTGTGGTGTTCGAGCCGCATCCGACCTACGACAACCTGTTCGGGCGCATCGAGTACAGCTCCGACCAGGGCGCGCTGTACACCAGCTACCGCCAGTTGCGCCCCGGCGCGCTGCACCGCGCCAACGGCGGCTTCCTGATCCTCGAGGCCGAGCGCCTGCTTTCCGAACCGTTCGTCTGGGATGCGCTCAAGCGCGCCTTGCACTCGCGCCAGTTGAAGATGGAGTCGCCGCTTGCCGAGCTGGGACGGATCGCCACCGTGACCCTGACCCCGGAGATGATCCCGCTGCAGGTCAAGGTGGTGATCGTCGGCTCGCGGCAGGTCTACTACGCGCTGCAGGAACTGGATCCGGACTTCCAGGAGCTGTTCCGCGTGCTGGCCGACTTCGACGAGGACATCGCGCTCGGCGAGGACAGCCTCGAGCAGTTCGCCCAACTGCTCAAGACCCGCACCGCCGAGGAGGGCCTGGCGCCGCTGAGCAGCGACGCGGTGGCGCGCCTGGCCACCTACAGCGCGCGCCTGGCCGAGCATCAGGGACGGCTGTCGGCGCGCATCGGCGACCTGTTCCAGCTGGTCAGCGAGGCCGACTTCATCCGCCAACTGGCCGGCGAGACGATCACCGACGTCGGCCACATCGAGCGCGCCCTGAAGGCCAAGGCCACCCGCACCGGACGGGTCTCGGCGCGGATCCTCGACGACATGCTGGCCGGGGTGATCCTCATCGACACCGCCGGCGCGGCGATGGGCAAGTGCAACGGGCTGACCGTCCTGGAGGTCGGCGACTCGGCGTTCGGCGTGCCGGCGCGGATCTCCGCCACCGTCTATCCGGGCAACTCGGGGATCGTCGACATCGAGCGCGAGGTCAGCCTCGGCCAGCCGATCCATTCCAAGGGGGTGATGATCCTCACCGGCTACCTGGGCAGCCGCTACGCCCAGGAGTTCCCCCTGGAGATTTCGGCGAGCATTGCCCTCGAGCAGTCCTACGGCTACGTCGACGGCGACAGCGCCTCGCTCGGCGAGGTCTGCGCGCTGATCTCGGCGCTGGCGCGGGTCCCGCTCAAGCAGTGCTTCGCGATCACCGGCTCGATCAACCAGTTCGGCGAGGTGCAGGCGGTCGGCGGGGTCAACGAGAAGATCGAGGGCTTCTTCCGGCTCTGCGAGGCGCGCGGGCTGACCGGCGAGCAGGGGGTGATCATCCCGCACGCCAACGTCTGCAACCTGATGCTCGACGAGCGGGTGATCCAGGCGGTGCGCGGCGGCCAGTTCAGCGTCTACGCGGTGCGCACGGTGGACGAGGCGCTGAGTCTGCTGGTCGGTCAGGCGGCCGGTGCCCCGGACGAGCACGGCCGATTCCCCGACGGCAGCGTCAACGCCCGGGTGGTCGAGCGCCTGCGCGAGATCGCCGAGATCGAGGAGGAGGCGGAGATCGAGGGCGATGAGAAGGACGGTCAGCCGGCGCCCCAGGAAGCCGCACAGGCCGCCCAGCCGCCGCGCCAGGCGCGCTCGCGGCGGCACTGAGGCGCGCCGGCGATTTTCTGTACAGCCGGCCGCGGAGTCCCGCCGGCGGCCGGCGGCGAACATCTGCCCCCGCGCCATGCACAAGGTTATCCACAGGAAGCGTGGATAACCGGCGACTTTCCAGCCGGCTCCGCGGGGGCTAGGATCAAGACAGGTCCCTGCGAGGAGAGCCGCCATGTCGCGTCACTTCTGTCTGACCCGGAGCAGCCCGGGCATCGTCACGCGCATAGAGTGCAGCATACGTCCGCTCGCCGGCGGGCAGGGCCTGTGGACGCTGTTGTGCGCCGCCGGCCTGAACGCCGCCCAGCCCTCGGCGGTCAAGGCGCAGGGGCCGTTCCACGGCCTCGCCGAAGCCCAGGCGGTGCTCGCCGAGATCGTCGACAACCTGCACGCCCAGGGCTACCGCGAGGTCGACGAGCCGTCGATCTGGTGCCTGCACCTGCAGGCCGAACTGCGCCGCCAGAACGCCGGGCGCGGCCATCCGAGCGGCGACTTCCGCTGGGTGCCCTAGACCGCCCGGCCCTCCGGCGGCGGGTGGCCGGCCTCGCTCGGCTGCCCTTGCGGGCCATTCATCCAGAATCTCTCCACAGAGTTATCCACAGGCTTCGGCATCGCTCGGGCTGCAGCCGCATGAGGCCGGCGCTATACTCGCCGCTTCCTTGTCCACCCTCGTGCCTTCCCTCATGGAACGATTCATCGAAAACACCATGTACGCCTCGCGCTGGCTGCTGGCGCCGATCTATTTCGGCCTGTCGCTGGCCCTGCTGGCGCTGGCCCTGAAGTTCTTCCAGGAAATCTTCCACGTCCTGCCGCATGTCTTCGAGCTGGCCGAGGCCGAGCTGATCCTGGTGCTGCTGTCGCTGATCGACATGGCACTGGTCGGCGGCCTGCTGGTGATGGTGATGTTCTCCGGCTACGAGAACTTCGTCTCCCAGCTCGACATCGACGAGAGCAAGGAGAAACTCGACTGGCTGGGCAAGATGGACGCCGGCTCGCTCAAGCTCAAGGTGGCCTCCTCGATCGTGGCGATCTCCTCGATCCACCTGCTGCGCATGTTCATGGATGCGCAGAAGATCCCCAACGACAAGCTGCTGTGGTACGTGATCATCCACATGACCTTCGTGGTCTCGGCCTTCGCCATGGGCTACCTGGACAAGCTGACCAAGCACTGAGGTCGGACCCGCCGCGCGGGCGCCAGTCGTTCCGGTCTGCCCATGCCGGCCTGCTGTGCTAGTCTGGCCGGCCTTTTTCAGCCCTTGCGTGGAGTTCCCATGTCCCAACTCGACCTTTCCACCGACGAAGCCCGCGTCAGCTACGGCATCGGCCGCCAGCTCGGCGGCCAGCTGCGCGACAATCCGCCGCCCGGCGTCAACCTGGATGCCATCCTCGCCGGCCTGGCCGACGCCTTCGGCGGCGCCGACAGCCGTGTGCCGAATGACGTGCTGACCGCCAGCTTCCAGGTGATCCGCGAGCGCATGCAGGCCGAGCAGGCCGCCAAGGCCGAGGCTGCCGCCGCTGCCGGTCGCGACTACCTGGCCGAGAACGCCAAGCGCGAGGGCGTCACCGTGCTGGCCTCCGGCCTGCAGTACGAAGTGCTGGTCCAGGGCGAAGGCGCCAAGCCGGGCGCCGACGATCACGTGCGCACCCATTACCACGGCACCCTGATCGACGGCAGCGTGTTCGACAGCTCCTACGAGCGCGGCCAGCCGGCCGAATTCCCGGTCGGCGGCGTGATCCCCGGCTGGGTCGAGGCCCTGCAACTGATGAACGCCGGCAGCAAGTGGCGCCTGCACGTGCCGAGCGAGCTGGCCTACGGCGCCCAGGCGGTCGGCAGCATCCCGCCGCACAGCGTGCTGGTGTTCGACGTCGAGCTGCTGGACATCCTGTAAGGGGTGCTCTTCCCGCGCCTTCGCTGGCGCGGGAAAACGACAACGCCCGTCGCGGCCAGGCCGGACGGGCGTTTTTTCGGGTACAGGAAACTCAGTGGGTGCGCGCGACGGCGAACTCGGTCAGCTCCACCAGCGCGTCGCGGTACGCGCTGGCCGGCAGGGCGTCGAGGCTGGCGATGGCGCGGGCGGCGTGCTCGCGGGCCTGGCGGGCGGTGTAGTCCAGCGCGCCGGAGGCTTCCACGGCGGCGAGGATGCTCTCCAGATCCTCGATGCCGCCCTGCTGGATGGCCTTGCGCACCAGTGCGGCCTGTTCGGGCGTGCCTTCGCGCATGGTGTAGATCAGCGGCAGGGTCGGCTTGCCTTCGGCCAGGTCGTCGCCGACGTTCTTGCCCAGGGTGGCGGCGTCGCCGCGGTAGTCGAGCAGGTCGTCGACCAGCTGGAAGGCGATGCCCAGGGCGTCGCCGAAGGTGCGCAGCGCGGCGACCTGCTCGGTGCTGGCGCCGGCCAGCAGTGCGGCGCTGTGAGTGGAGGCTTCGAACAGCATCGCGGTCTTGCCGCGGATCACCTCCATGTAGATCTCCTCGGTGGTGCCGGCGTCGCGGATCTTCGACAGTTGCAGTACCTCGCCCTCGGCGATCACCCGGGTGGCGTTGGCCAGCACCTGCATGACCGGCAGCTCGCCGAGCTCGACCAGCATCTCGAAGGAGCGCGCGTAGAGGAAGTCGCCGACCAGCACGCTGGGCGCGTTGCCCCACAGCGCGTTGGCGGTGGAGCGGCCGCGGCGCATGCCGGACTTGTCGACCACGTCGTCGTGCAGCAGGGTGGCGGTGTGCAGGAACTCGATGGTGGCGGCCAGCAGTTCGAGGCGCTCGCCGCGTGCCCCCAGGGCGTTGCCGGCGAGCAGCACCAGCAGCGGGCGCAGACGCTTGCCGCCGGCCGAGGTGATGTAGTCGCCGATCTTCTCCACCAGCGGCACGCGCGAGGCGAGCTGGCGACGGATGATGCCGTCGACGGCGGTGAAATCGTCCGCCACCACGCGGTAAAAGGCCTGAGGTTGCATCGGCTGACAGGGCTCCTCTTTAATTGCGCGGCATGCTAGGTGCCGGGTCCGGCACTGTCAAGGCGAGCCAGGGTCGCTCTTGCCAGGGTGCGCCGGGTTGCGTAGAATCGCCGGCCCGAACTTCCCTGGCATCCCCCTGCCTTACGCAATGCAGTGACGACCCTTCCGGCGCGCTGCAGCCATGCTGGCCACCAACTCCTCTACCAAAGCGCCAGGTGAGCAGGTCTAACGGAGACATTCCATGTACGCAGTAATTGTTACCGGCGGCAAGCAATACAAGGTCGCCGAAGGCGAATTCCTCAAGATCGAGAAGCTCGACGTGGCGACCGGCGAAAGCGTGGCTTTCGACAAGGTCCTGCTGGTCGGCAACGGCGACGACGTCAAGATCGGTGCTCCGGTCGTCGAAGGCGCCAAGGTGACCGCCGAAGTGATCGCCCAGGGCCGTCACGACAAGGTGCGCATCATCAAGTTCCGTCGCCGCAAGCACCACATGAAGCGTCAGGGCCACCGTCAGTGGTTCACCGAAATCAAGATCACCGGCATCCAGGCCTGATCCCCCTTCTTTTTACCGGAGTATCGACTCATGGCACACAAAAAAGCTGGCGGTTCTACCCGTAACGGCCGCGATTCCGAAAGTAAACGCCTTGGCGTGAAGATGTTCGGCAGCCAGGCCGTGGTGGCCGGCAACATCCTCGTGCGTCAGCGCGGCACCAAGTTCCACGCCGGCTACGGCGTCGGCATGGGCAAGGACCACACCCTGTTCGCCAAGATCGACGGCGTGGTGAAGTTCGAGACCAAGGGCGCCTTCGGTCGCAAGTACGTGAGCGTCGTGGCCAACTGATCGCGCGTTCGCCGAAAAAGCCCTGTCTGCCGACAGGGCTTTTTTGTTTGTAATATCCCAGGTTTCAACGACCCGCCAGGCGCGGGAGGCATTGCCCAATGAAATTCGTCGATGAAGTATCCATTCACGTGCAGGCCGGCGACGGCGGCAACGGTTGCCTGAGCTTCCGCCGTGAAAAATTCATGCCCATGGGCGGTCCGGACGGCGGCGATGGCGGTGATGGCGGTTCGGTCTGGCTGCAGGCCGACGGCAACCTCAACACCCTGGTGGACTACCGCTACACCCGCCGCTTCCAGGCCCAGCGCGGCGAGAACGGTCGCAGCAAGGACTGCACCGGCGCCAAGGGCGAGGACCTGACCCTGCCGGTACCGGTCGGCACTACGGTGATCGACGCCGCCACTCAGGAGATCATCGGCGACCTGACCGTCGACGGTCAGCGCCTGCTGGTGGCCAAGGGCGGCTGGCACGGTCTCGGCAACACCCGCTACAAGACCAGCACCAACCGCGCGCCGCGGCAGACCTCGCCGGGCAAGCCGGGCGAAGCCCGCGACCTCAAGCTGGAGCTCAAGGTGCTGGCCGACGTCGGCCTGCTCGGCATGCCCAACGCCGGCAAGAGCACGCTGATCCGCGCGGTGTCCGCCGCCAAGCCGAAGGTCGCCGACTACCCGTTCACCACTCTGGTGCCGAACCTCGGCGTGGTCAGCGTCGGCCGGCTGAAGAGCTTCGTGATCGCCGACATTCCCGGCCTGATCGAGGGCGCCTCCGATGGCGCCGGTCTCGGCATCCGCTTCCTCAAGCACCTGGCGCGCACCCGCCTGCTGCTGCACCTCGTCGACATGGCGCCGTTGGACGAGTCCGACCCGGCCGATGCCGCCGCGGCCATCGTCCGCGAGCTGGGTCGCTTCAGCCCGGCGCTGACCCAGCGCGACCGCTGGCTGGTGCTCAACAAGGCCGACCAGCTGCTCGACGAGGAGCGCGAGGAGCGCCTGCGCCACGTCATCGAGCGCCTGGACTGGAAGGGCCCGGTCTACGTGATCTCCGCCCTGGAGCGCGAAGGTACCGACAGGCTCTGCGGCGACATCATGAACTACATCGACGAGCGCGCCCGGCGCATCGCCGAGGAGCCGGAATTCGCCGAGGCGGTCGCCGCCCTCGACCAGCAGATCGAGGACGAGGCCCGCGCCCGCCTGCAGGAACTGGACGACGCCCGCGCCCTGCGCCGCGCCGGGGTGAAGAGCGCCGATGCGCCGGACGACGACTTCGACGATTTCGACGACGAGGACGACGAGGACGGTCCGGAGATCTTCTACGTCCGCTGAGTGCCCGCCGGCCGCGCCTCGCGGCGGCCGGCCAGATCGACGCGGGGCCGCGCGGCCCCGCTCAAGCAGAGTGCAAGGTTGCAGAACATGCGTGAGAAGGTGAGCAAGGCCCGTCGCTGGGTGGTGAAGATCGGCAGTGCGCTGCTGACCGCCGACGGCCGCGGCCTCGACCGCGGCGCCATGGCCGTGTGGGTCGAGCAGATGGTGGCGCTGCGCCGTGCCGGCGTGGAGCTGGTGCTGGTGTCTTCCGGTGCGGTGGCGGCGGGGATGAGCCGGCTGGGCTGGAGCGAGCGACCGGGCAGCATCCACGAGCTGCAGGCGGCCGCCGCGGTGGGCCAGATGGGCCTGGTGCAGGCCTGGGAGTCGAGCTTCGCCGAGCACGGGTTGCAGACCGCCCAGGTGCTGCTGACCCACGACGACCTCTCCGACCGCAAGCGCTACCTCAACGCACGCAGCACCCTGCGTACCCTGGTCGATCTGGGCGTGATCCCGGTGATCAACGAGAACGACACCGTGGTCACCGACGAGATCCGCTTCGGCGACAACGACACCCTGGCCGCGCTGGTCGCCAACCTGGTGGAAGCCGACCTGCTGGTGATCCTCACCGACCGCGACGGCATGTTCGACGCCGACCCGCGACACAATCCCGACGCCCAGCTGATCTTCGAGGCGCGCGCCGACGACCCGTCGCTCGACGCGGTGGCCGGCGGCACCGGCGGCGCGCTGGGTCGCGGCGGCATGCAGACCAAGCTGCGCGCCGCGCGCCTGGCCGCGCGCTCCGGGGCCAACAGCATCATCGTCGGCGGACGCATCGAGCGGGTTCTCGACCGCCTCAAGGGCGGCGAGCGGCTCGGGACCCTGCTGACCCCCGAGCGCGGCCGCCACGCCGCGCGTAAGCAGTGGCTGGCCGGCCACCTGCAGATGCGCGGAACCCTGACCCTGGATGCCGGCGCAGTGCGCGCACTGGTCGAGCAGCGCAAGAGCCTGCTGCCGGTCGGCGTCACCGCGGTGGAGGGCAACTTCCGCCGCGGCGAGATGGTCGCCTGCGTCGGTCCGGACGGTCGCGAGGTGGCCCGCGGCCTGGTCAACTACAGCGCCGCCGATGCCCAGCGGATCGTCGGTCTGGGCACCGAGGCCATCGAGCAGGCGCTCGGCTACATCGACGAGCCGGAGCTGGTGCACCGCGACAACCTGGTGCTGGTATGAGGGCGGTCCTGCGCACGCTGACCGCCGCCCTCGGGCTGTCCGCCGCTGCGGCGCAGGCCGAGGTGGTCGGCGAAGTCTCCACGGTGTTCAAGCTGCTCGGCCCCAACCACAAGATCGTCGTCGAGGCCTTCGACGACCCCAAGGTGGAGGGAGTGACCTGCTACCTGTCGCGACCGAGGACCGGCGGCATCAAGGGCGGCCTGGGGCTGGCCGAGGACCGCGCCGAGGCGTCGATCGCCTGCCGCCAGGTCGGCCCGATCCGCTTCCGCGACAGGCTGGAAGAGGGCGAGGAGGTGTTCAAAGAGCGCACCTCGCTGGTGTTCAAGACCATGCAGGTGGTGCGTTTCTTCGACCAGAAGCGCAACACCCTGGTCTATCTGGTCTACAGCGACCGGGTCATCGAAGGCAGCCCGCAGAACGCGGTGACCGCCATCCCGATCATGCCGTGGCCGAAGGGGAACTGAGCCCGCAGGCCAAAAAAGACCCCGCGCGAGGCGGGGTCGAAAGTGCCGTAGCACGACCTTGATTCGTGGGTGGCTCAGGCCGGTGGCCGGGCGCGGGTGACCCGGTCGACCAGGTAGACCAGGCCGTGGTAGTCGATGCCCGAGTGCTGCGACAGGCCGATCTCGCAGGTGCGACTGGTCGATACGCCCTCGTTGCACTGCTGCACCGCATCCTTCAGCGAGCGCAGCGCGTGGCTGTTGAGTTCCGGGACGTTGAAGCCCTTGTCGCCGGCAAAGCCGCAGCAGTGGATGCCTTCCGGTACCACCACTTGCGTTGTGCAGCGGCGAACGATGTCGATCAGTCCCTGCGCCTCGCCCAGGTGCTGGGTGCTGCAGGTGACGTGCACCGCCACCGGCGCGGCCTGCGGGACGAACTCCAGGCGCTCGAGCAGGTGCTCGCGGATGAACTTCACCGGGTCGTAGATGCGCAGTCGTTCGTCGGCCAGATCCTGCACCAGGCGCAGAGTGCACGGGCTGGTGTCGCAATAGATCGGGTCGAGGCCGCCGCGGCTGGCGATCAGCAGTGCGTGGCGCAGTTCGTCGCGCTTGGCGTCGGCCTGCGCCGGATAGCCTTTGGAGGCGAACGGCTGGCCGCAGCACAGGTTGTCCAGCTCGTCCGGGAACACCACGGCGAAGCCGGCCTTCTCCAGCAGCGCGCGGGTCTTGTCGAGCAGCGGGGTCTGTTCGGCGTCGCCGGCCGCCGGGCCCATGGCGCGCGACACGCAGGCGGCCAGATACACCACCCGCGGTTTTTCCGTGTGTTGCGGTGCGGCCGGCAGCTGCAGGCGCACCGGCTGCGGCATGGCGGCCGTCCACTGCGGCAGGCGCTGGCCGGACAGCCGGCGCAGACCGGCGCTGAGGGCGGCCAGGCGCGGCGCGCCGAGCAGGCGGCGCGCCGTGTCGGCGGCGGCCAGGGTCAGACGGGTGCCCTTGAGCGCGCTGGCGAAGTGTCCGGCCAGCCAGCTCGCGGTGCCGGCGTGCCCGGCGCCTTCGGCGCGCAGCTTGCGTACCAGGTCGCCGGTGTTGATGCCCACCGGACAGCGTTGGGCGCACAGGCCGGTGGCGGCGCAGGTGTCGAGGCCGTGGTAGTGGTAGGCGCGCTCCAGCTCGGTGGTGTCGATGCCGGCGCGCTTCTTCGCCTGGATGTCGCGCCAGATGACGATGCGCTGGCGCGGAGTCAGGGTCAGTCCGCGCGACGGGCAGACCGGCTCGCAGAAGCCGCACTCGATGCACTTGTCGACGATCTCGTCGGCGGCCGGCAGCGGCTTGAGGTTCTTCAGGTGGATCTCGGGGTCCTCCGAGAGCACCACGTCGGGGTTGAGGATGCCCCTGGGATCGAGCAGACGCTTGATCTTCCACATCAGCTGGTAGGCTTCCGCCCCCCATTCCAGCTCGACGAACGGCGCCATGTTGCGCCCGGTGCCGTGCTCGGCCTTCAACGCGCCGCCGAATTCCACGGCGACCAGTTGGGCGACGTCCTGCATGAAGGCCTCGTAGCGAGCCTTCTCCGCCTCGCTGTCGAAGCCCTGGGTGAACACGAAGTGCAGGTTGCCCTCCAGCGCGTGGCCGAAGATGATCGCCTCGGCGTAGCCGTGCCGGTCGAACAGTGCGAGCAGGCGGTTGACGCCCTCGGCCAGACGTTCGACCGGGAAGGTGACGTCCTCGATGATCACCGTGGTGCCGGTGCGGCGCACCGCGCCGACCGCCGGGAAGGTGTCCTTGCGGATCTTCCACAGCTGCTCGTAGACCGCCGGGTCCGCGCTGAAGTCGACCTGCTTCTCCACCGGGAATCCGGCGATGGACGCCATGATCCGCGCGATCTGCTCGTGCAGCAGCGACGGGCTGGCGGCGCGCGACTCGATCAAGAGGGCGCAGGCGCCGGCGGACAGTTCCCTGACCCACACCGGCATGCCCTTCATGTTCTCCACCGAGCGCAGGCTGCGCCGATCCAGCAGCTCGACGGCGGACACCGGCTGCTGGCGCAGCACCGGCACGGCGCGGCAGCAGTTCTCCACGTCGGGGAAGACGATCAGCGCGCTGGCCTTGTGCGGGTAGTCCGGCACGGTGTCGTAGGTCACCGCGCTGATGAAGCCCAGGGTGCCTTCCGAGCCGACCATCAGGTGGTTGAGGATGTCCAGCGGGTCGTCATAGTCGACCAGCGCGTTGAGCGAGAAGCCGGTGGTGTTCTTCAGCCGGTACTTGTGGCGGATCTTCGCCGCCAGCTCAGCATTGGCGCGAGTCTGCCGGCCCAGCTCGGCCAGTTCGGCGAGCAGCGCGCCATGGCTCTGCCGGAAGGCCCGTACGCTCAGCGCATCCTCGCTGTCCACCAGGGTGCCGTCGGCCAGTACCAGGCGCAGCCCGGCGAGGGTCTGGTAGCTGTTCTGCGCGGTCCCGCAGCACATGCCGCTGGAGTTGTTGGCGACGATGCCGCCGATCTTCGCCGCGTTGATCGATGCGGGATCGGGGCCGATCTTGCGCTGGAACGGCGCCAGCAGCGCGTTGGCGCTGGCGCCGATCACTCCCGGCTGGAGGCGGATCTGCGCGCCATTGGCACGGATCTCGCGGCCGTTCCAGCGGTCGCCGAGGACGATCAGCACCGAGTCGCTGATCGCCTGGCCGGACAGGCTGGTGCCGGCGGCGCGGAAGGTCACCGGCACGCGCTCGGCGTGGGCCAGGCGGAGCAGTCCGACCACCTCGGCTTCCGACTCGACGCGCAGCACCAGCTTGGGGATCAGCCGGTAGAAGCTGGCGTCGGTGCCGAAGGCCAGGGTCGACAGCGGGTCGTCGAAGCGCCGCTCGTGGGGGATCAGGCGTTCGACGGCGGTGAGAAAGGCGGCGGGCAGGCTCATGGATGACTCCGGTAGTGGCAGGCGCCGGCAGGTCGGTTCCTGCAACGGCTGTGCGGTCAGGCGCCGAGTTCGCGGACCAGCGAGTCGCGGTCGATCTCGGCGATCGAGCGGGCGCCGGTCAGCACCATGGCCACGCGCATTTCCTTCTCGATCAGCTCCAGCAGGTTGCGCACCCCGGCTTCGCCGTCGGCGGCCAGGGCGTAGACGAAGGCGCGGCCGAGCAGCACCGCGTCGGCGCCGAGGGCGAGCATGCGTACCACGTCCAGGCCGGTGCGGATGCCCGAGTCGGCGAGGATCTTCAGTTCGCCCTTCACCGCGTCGGCGATCGCCGGCAGGGCGCGGGCGCTGGACAGCACGCCGTCGAGCTGACGGCCGCCGTGGTTGGAGACGACGATGCCGTCGGCGCCGAACTTCACCGCGTCGCGGGCGTCGTCCGGGTCGAGGATGCCCTTGATGACCATCGGGCCGTCCCAGAAGTCGCGGATCCACTCCAGGTCCTTCCAGGAGATCGACGGGTCGAAGTTGTTGGCCAGCCAGCCGATGTAGTCCTCGAGGCCGGTGGGGTTGCCGCGGTAGGTGGAGATGTTGCCCAGGTCGTGGGGCTTGCCGAGCAGGCCGACGTCCAGCGCCCAGCGCGGATGGGTGACCGCCTGCAGGTAGCGGCGCATGGCCGCATTGGGGCCGCTCATCCCCGAGTGGGCGTCGCGGTAGCGGGCGCCGGGCACCGGCATGTCGACGGTGAACACCAGGGTGGTGACCCCGGCGGCCTTGGCGCGCTCCAGGGCGTTGCGCATGAAGCCGCGGTCCTTGAGCACGTAGAGCTGGAACCACATCGGCCGGTCGATGGCCGGGGCGACTTCCTCGATCGGGCAGACCGACACGGTGGACAGGGTGAAGGGCACGCCCTTGGCCGCCGCGGCACGCGCCGCCTGCACCTCGCCGCGCCGGGCGTACATGCCGGTCAGGCCGACCGGGGCCAGAGCCACCGGCAGGGCCAGTTGCTCGCCGAACAGTTCGCTGCCGAGGTTCAGCTCGGACATGTTCTTCAGCACCCGCTGGCGCAGGGCGATGCCGGCCAGATCCTCGACGTTGCGCTTGAGGGTGTACTCGGCGTAGGCGCCGCCGTCGATGTAGTGGAACAGGAACGGCGGCAGGCGACGCTGGGCGGCGGCGCGGTAGTCGGTGGAGGCGGAGATGATCATGCGACGGCTCCCGGTGGATTCGCGAGGACCTCGCCCCGGGCGGGCCGGGGCGAGGTCGGGTTCAGGCTTGAGCGGCGGCCAGCGGGTCGCTGACGCCGAGGACGTAGATGGCCAGCAGGGCGATCAGGCCGGTGAACAGGATGTAGTAAAGCGTCGGCCAGATGGTCTTGCGCAGGGTGCTGCCCTCGCGGCCGAGCAGGCCGACGGTCGCTGAGGCGGCCACCACGTTGTGGATCGCCACCATGTTGCCGGCGGCGGCGCCGATGGCCTGTACGGCGACGATCAGCGCGGTGGAGATGCCGAGGTTCTCGGCCACGCCGAACTGGAACTGGCTGAGCATCATGTTGCTGACCGTGTTGGATCCGGCGATGAAGGCGCCGAGGGCGCCGATGCTCGGCGCCAGCAGCGGGTAGATGCTGCCGACGCTGTCGGCCACCCACTGCGCCATGGCGATCGGCATGCTCGGCAGCTCGGCGGCGTTGATCCCGGAGTTGATCAGGATGCGCACCATCGGCACGGTGAACAGCAGCACGAAGCCGGCGCCGAGCAGCACCTTGCTGGATTCGCCGACGGCGGCGGTCAGCTCGCGGACCTTCATGCCGTGCAGGAAGAAGGTGGCCAGCACCACCGCGACGAGGATGCCGCCCGGCAGGTACAGCGGCATGAAGTCGGCCTTGATGCCGGTCTCGCCGAGGATGTCGGGGAACACCAGCACCACGGATTTCAGCGCGGCGCCGACTTCCGGGAACACCCGGCTGATCACCAGCAGGGCGCCGACCAGCACGTAGGGCAGCCAGGCGCGCAGGGTGCTCATCGGGCGGGCGGTGAGCTGGTCGAGCTTCATTTCGACGCTGCCCAGCCACTCGCTCGGCCAGTCCTTGGCGTCGGCGAAGTCCCAGGCCTTCTTCGGCACCAGGAAGCCGAAGCGTGCGGCGCTGGTGACAATGGCCAGACCAATCAGCCCGCCGAGCAGCGAGGGGAACTCGGGGCCGAGGAACACCCCGGTGGCGGCATAGGGCACGGTGAAGGCGATGCCGGCGAACAGCGCGAACGGCAGCACCTCGAAGCCGGCCTTCCAGCTCTTCTCCTTGCCGAAGAAGCGGGTCAGCATCAGCGCCATGATCAGCGGCATCACCGTGCCGACCAGGGCGTGGATGATCGCCACGTTGCTGGTGATCTGCTGCAGGAACAGCTCCCAGCTGGAGCCCTGTTCGACCAGGCGGGCGCCGATGCCGGCGCTGTCCAGGCCGCTGTTGAGGCCGATGATGATCGGCGTTCCGACCGCGCCGAAGGACACCGGGGTGCTCTGCACCAGCATGCCCATCAGCACCGCGGCCAGCGCCGGGAAGCCGATGGCGACCAGCAGCGGCGCGGCGATCGCCGCCGGGGTGCCGAAGCTGGAGGCACCCTCGATGAAGCAGCCGAACAGCCAGGCGATGATGATCGCCTGGATGCGCCGGTCGGGGCTGATGGTGGTGAAGCCGGCGCGGATCGCGGTGATGCCGCCGGAGTGCTTGAGGGTGTTGAGCAGCAGGATGGCGCCGAAGATGATCCACAGCACGCCGACGGTGATGATCAGCCCCTGTACGGTGGAGGCGAGCACGCGGTTGAGGCTCATCTCCCAGGCGAACAGGCCGATGCCGGCGGTGAGCAGATAGACCAGCGGCATGGCGCGCTTGGCCGGCCAGCGCAGGCCGACCAGCAGGATGGCGGCGAGCAGGATCGGGGAGAAGGCGAGCAGCGCGAGAGTTCCGGGTTGCATGGCGATACCTCGGCTCAGTGCGCGGTGCGCAGGCAGAAGGGAAGGGTGTAACGGGCGTGCGGAGCAGACATGGCTGTACCTCATGGCCGGTTCTTGGATTTGTTGGCCTGAATTGGTAATACCAATTTACAAGCGGCGTCGCTCAGGTTAAAAGTCACCCGTGATGCTGTCAATTCGCCCTGCTACGACTTTGGTCGGGCGGCGCTGCCCTGTATGGTTGGCGCCGGCGGCGCTAGGCTGACGCGCCGCCCCGTGCGGCGGGCTTGTGGTGGTCAAACCAGTGGAGATACGAGCAATGGGATTCGGTCCGGTCCGGCAGCGCCGTCTGTCGGACGACATAGTGGCGCGCCTCGAGGCGATGATCCTCGAAGGCTCGCTCAAGGCCGGCGAGCGTCTGCCGCCGGAGCGCGCGCTGGCCGAGCAGTTCGGCGTGTCGCGGCCCTCGCTGCGCGAGGCGATCCAGAAGCTGGCGGCGCGCGGCCTGCTGGTCAGTCGTCAAGGTGGCGGTACCTACGTGGCCGAGGGACTGGGTTCGACCTTCAGTGATCCGCTGCTGCAGCTGCTGGAGAGCAGCGAGGAGGCCCAGCGCGACCTGCTGGAGTTCTGCCACACCCTGGAGGGCGCCTGCGCCTACTACGCCGCGCAGCGCGCCACGCCGCTGGACCACCAGCGCCTGCGCGAGGCCTTCGAGCGCCTGCAGGCCTGCTATGCGGCGCCGCAGCCGGGCGGTGGGGCGGAGGAGGGGCTGGCCGATGCGCGCTTCCATCTGGCGATCGCCGAGGCCAGCCACAACGCGGTGCTGCTGCACACCATCAAGGGGCTGTTCGACCTGCTCAAGCGCAACGTGGTGACCAACATCGGCGGCATGTACGCCCAGCGCAGCGAGACCCGCGAGATGCTGATGGAGCAGCACCGCGAGCTGTTCGAGGCGATCGTTGCGGGGCGCGCCGAGGAGGCGCGGACGATCTCCAGTCGCCACATCCACTATGTGCAGGAGGTGCTCGCCGAGGTGCGGCGGGAGGAGCGGCGCCAGGCGCGCGCGCGGCGGCGGCAGGAGCTGGAGGGGTAGCGCAAGGGGGGGGCGGTGCCGCGGCAATGGGCGACGCCAGACGGGTCAGTCGTCCTTGCCCTTGCTGCGGATGGCGCGCTGGATCTCGCGGTCGGAGTCGCGCTCCTTCTCCACGGCGCGCTTGTCGAATTCCTTCTTGCCCTTGGCCAGGGCAATCTCGCACTTGACCAGGTGCTTCTTCCAGTACAGCGACAGCGCCACGCAGGCGTAGCCCTTCTGCTGCACCGCGCCGAACAGCTTGCCCAGTTCGCTCTTGTGCAGCAGCAGCTTGCGGGTGCGCATCGGGTCGGCGATGACGTGGGTGCTGGCGGCGTTCAGCGGGGTGATGTGGCTGCCGAACAGCCAGGCCTCGCCATCCTTGAGCAGCACGTAGCTGTCGGTGAGCTGGCCCTTGCCGGCGCGCAGGCTCTTGATTTCCCAGCCCGCGAGGGCGATGCCCGCTTCGAAGCGCTGCTCGATGTGATAGTCGTGCAGGGCCTTCTTGTTGAGGGCGATGCTGCCGGCGGGGTGTTTTTTCTGTTTAGCCATAGGGGGCGCATTATAGGGATTTGCCAGGCGCCGCGCCAAGCATCTTGGTGGGGTGGAGCGCTTGAGCCGCTGCGGCGAATTCCGGACAATGTGCGCCTGTTTTCCGGTGAGTTCCGCATGAGCACCCATATCCAACGCTCGGCCCTGTTGCCCTATCCGGCGCAGGCGCTGTACGAGCTGGTCAACGACGTGGCCAGCTACCCGCAGTTCCTGCCCTGGTGCAGCGCCGCCGAGGTGCTGGAGAGCGGTCCTGCGCACATGCGCGCGACCCTCAAGGTCGGCAAGGCGGGGATCAGCCAGCAGTTCACCACCCGCAACACCCTGGTGCCGGGCGAGTCGATCGAGATGAAGCTGGAACAGGGGCCGTTCAGCGCCCTCTACGGTCTCTGGCAGTTCCAGGCGCTCGGCGACAGCGCCTGCAAGATCACCCTCGACCTGACCTTCGACTACTCCGGGGCGCTGGTCAAGGCCACCCTCGGGCCGCTGTTCAACCAGGCGGCGACCACCATGGTCGATGCCTTCTGCCAGAGAGCCAAGCAGCTGTATGGATAAGCCGGACAGCATCGCGGTCGAGGTGGTCTACGCCCTCGCCGACAAGCAGAAACTGCTGCGCCTGAGCGTGCCCTACGGCACTACCATGCGCGAGGCCGCCGAGCGCTCGGGGATCGCCGCCTTCTTCCCCGGTCTGGATGTGGCCAGCGCGCCCATGGGCATCTTCGGCAAGGCGGTGCCCCGGCCCGAGGAGCGGGTGCTGGAGGATGGCGAGCGGGTCGAGATCTACCGGCCGTTGATCGCCGATCCCAAGGAGGCACGCAAGCAGCGCGCCGCCAAGGTGGCCAAGGCCAAGGATGCTGAGTGACGTGCGCCGCCCATGAAAAAGCCCGAGCAGTGCTCGGGCTTTTTGTAACGGCGGATTGCGCGATCTATTCGAGGTCCAGCGGCTCGGGGGTGGGTACCGGTACCGCGCGAGTCTCGTCCACCTCGCGCTGGATCTGCTCGAGCAGCGAGCCCGGCGCCGGCTTCGGCTCGCTCGCCGGGGCGGAGCCCGGCTCGCGCGTCGGAGCGGCGCCGCTGATCGCCTCGTCGCGGCTCATGCCGGGTACGAAGTCGCCGGACAGACCGATCAGCTGGTCGTTGCCGTCGAAGGTCAGGCTGATGCGCTCCTGCTGGCGGGCGCCGCCGCCGGGCTGGATACTGTACAGGTAGTCCCAGCGATTGGCGTGGAAGGTGTCGGTGATCAGCGGGTTGCCCATGATAAACCGCACCTGGCGTCGGGTCATTCCGGGGCGCAACTGGTCTATCATGTCCTGCGTAACCACGTTGCCCTGCTGGATGTCGATCTTGTAGACCCCCGGAAACGAACAGCCGGCGAGTGCTGCAAGTCCCAGGAAAGCGAGGCCGGTCAGCATGAGCTTGGCTTTTTGCATCGGTGGGTCTCTTCCACTATCTTGGCGGGCAACAGAAACGGGATCATACCCGCAATGAGGGAGGCTGCGAAGCGCTCCTCCGCGAGAAAGCTGAACATGGTTGAAAACAACGAACTGCGCAAAGCCGGCCTCAAGGTCACCCTGCCCCGGGTCAAGATCCTGCAGATGCTGGACTCTTCCGGGAACCGCCACATGAGCGCCGAGGACGTCTACAAGGCGTTGATGGAGGCTGGCGAGGACGTCGGTCTGGCCACCGTCTACCGGGTGCTGACCCAGTTCGAGGCGGCCGGTCTCGTCGAACGGCACAACTTCGACGGCGGCCACGCGGTCTTCGAGCTGTCCGACGGCGCCCATCACGACCACATGATCGATGTCGACAGCGGCGAGGTGATCGAATTCATCGATCCGCAGATCGAGAAGCGCCAGCGCGAGATCGCTGCCCAGCACGGCTACGAGCTGGTCGACCACAATCTGGTGCTCTACGTGCGCAAGAAGGAAGACTGAACCGCGGCGCCGACCGCGTTCCGGCTGGAAGAGGCGACCTGCGGGTCGCCTTTTTCGCTTTCGGCGGCGTCCGTCAGGCCGCCTGCGCGCTGGCGATCATCTTGCGGGCGTGGGCCAGCGACTCGCGGGACAGGTCGAGGCCGCCGAGCATGCGCGCGACTTCCTCGACGCGCTGGTTGGCGCCGAGCACGGCGACGGCGGTGCGTGTCGCGTCGCTGCCGCGCTGCTTGTGCACGAACAGGTGCTGGTGGCCCTGGGCGGCGACCTGCGGCAGGTGGGTGACGGTGATCACCTGGCCGCGCTCGCCGAGGCGGCGCAGCAGCTGGCCGACCACCTCGGCGGTGGGGCCGCCGATGCCGACGTCGACCTCGTCGAACACCAGGGTCGGGGTGCGCGAGGTCTGCGCGGTGATCACTTGGATGGCCAGGCTGATGCGCGACAGCTCGCCGCCGGAGGCGACCCTGGCGATGTTCTTCAGCGGCTGGCCGGGGTTGGCGCTGACCTGGAACTCCACCTGTTCCTGGCCGTGCGGTTGCGGTTCCTCGCCGGCAACCGGCTGCAGGGCGATGGCGAAGCGCCCGCCGGGCATGCCCAGGCGCTGCATCTCGCCTTCCACCGCGGCCGCCAGGCGGGCGGCGGCCTCGCGGCGCTGCACGCTGAGTTCCGCGGCGCGCTCCCGGTAGTGGCGGGCGTAGGCGTCCAGCTCTGCGCTCAGCCTTTCGAGCGCGGCGTCGTCGGCGTCCAGGCCGGCCAGCTCGGCCTGCAGGCGCTGCTGCAGTTCGTCCAGCTCGCCCGCTTGCACGCGGTGCTTGCGCGCCAGGCCATAGATGCTGTCCAGGCGCTCCTCGATCTGTTGCAGGCGCTGCGGGTCGGCATCGAAGTGGTCGACGAAGCGGTTGAGGTTGCTCACCGCCTCTTCGACCTGGATCTGCGCGCTGGCCAGCAGGCCGATGGCCTCCTCCAGGGGCGCCGGCCGGGCCTGGCCGCCGGACAGGCGCTGCACGCTGCAGCGCAGGCTGCCGAGCACGGTGCCGCCGTCGCTCTCGCTGCAGATGTCGACGACCTGGCGACAGGCGTCGAGCAGGGCGCCGGCGTTGTTCAGGGTCCTGTGCTCCTGCTCCAGCCGTTCCAGCTCGCCGGGAGCGAGGGCGAGGCTGTCCAGTTCCTCGAGCTGGTAGCTGAGCAACTGGCGGCGGGCGTGCTGTTCCTCGCTGTTCTGGCTCAGGCGCTGCAGTTCGCTGCGGGTCTGCCGCCAGCGCTGGGCGGCCAGCTGCACCTGGCGCGCCAGTTCGCCGGCGCTGGCGTAGGCGTCGAGCAGGCGGCGGTGGGTGTCGGGCTTGAGCAGCGACTGGTGCTCGTGCTGGCTGTGGATGTCGATCAGCAGTTCGCCGAGGTTCTTCAGGTCGCCCAGCGGGCAGGGCGTGCCGTTGATGTAGGCGCGCGAGCGGCCCTCGGCAGTGATCACCCTGCGCAGGATGCACGGGCCGTCGTTGTCCAGGTCGCGTTCGGCCAGCCACTGGCGGGCTTCGGCGATCTCGCCCAGCTCGAAGCTGGCGAGGATGTCGGCCTTGGCGGCGCCCGGGCGCACCACGCCCGGCTCGGCGCGGTCGCCGAGGGCCAGGCCTAGGGCGTCGAGCATGATCGACTTGCCGGCGCCGGTCTCGCCGGTGATGACGCTCATTCCGGGGCGCAGCTCCAGATCGAGCTGCTCGACGATGGCGTAGTTGCGGATCGACAGGTGCACGAGCATGGCGGCGGACCCTCGCGGTTCGGTGGTCTGTGTATCTGTACAGTGTATTGTGGATTTATACAGTAGTCCTCCGCGTGGCGGCAATCCCCCTTGAAGCCGGCGCCGATGCCCCCATATAGGCGGCTGAATCGCGGGCCATGCGCCCTACCTTTGCTTTCAAGGAGATATCCATGGCTGACGAACAGAAGCTCGATCCGCAGACCCCCGAGAGTGCCGTGCAGGCCGAAGTGGCGAGCGACGACGATCTGGTGCAGCGCGTGCAGGCGCTCGAGGAGCAGCTGGCCGAGGCTCGGGATCAGGCCCTGCGCGTTGCCGCCGAGCTGCAGAACGTGCGCCGCCGTGCCGAGCAGGACGTCGAGAAGGCGCACAAGTTCGCCCTGGAGAAGTTCGCCGCCGACCTGCTGGTGGTGGTCGACAGTCTGGAGCGCGGTCTCGAATTGTCCGATCCGGCCGACGAGGCGCTGCGGCCGATGCGCGAGGGCATGGAGCTGACCCTCAAGGCGCTGCTCGACATCCTCAAGCGCTACCAGGTCGAGCCGCTCGACCCGCACGGCGAGCCGTTCAACCCCGAGCACCATCAGGCGATGGCCATGGAGCCGAGCGCCAGCGTCGAGCCGAACAGCGTGCTCAAGGTGTTCCAGAAGGGCTACCTGCTCAACGGCCGCCTGCTGCGTCCGGCGATGGTGGTGGTCAGCCGCGCCGAGTGAGCAAATCGCCGGGAATGCCCTTGAAAGCCGTCGGGGCATCCCCATCTGTAGTGCCAAGCATCTGAATCATCCGGGCAGCCGCCGCGAGGCTGCCGGCATCCAAGTTTCGGGAGAGCGAATATGGGCAAAATCATCGGTATCGACCTGGGCACCACCAACTCCTGCGTGTCCGTGCTGGAGAACGGCGTCGCCAAGGTCATCGAGAACGCCGAGGGTGCGCGCACCACTCCGTCGATCATCGCCTACACCAACGACGGCGAGATCCTCGTCGGTCAGAGCGCCAAGCGCCAGGCAGTGACCAATCCGCACAACACCCTGTTCGCGGTGAAGCGCCTGATCGGCCGTCGTTTCGAAGAGGACGTGGTGCAGAAGGACATCAAGCTGGTGCCCTACACCATCGCCAAGGCCGACAACGGTGACGCCTGGGTCGAGGTCAAGGGCCAGAAGATGGCGCCGCCGCAGATCAGCGCCGAAGTGCTGAAGAAGATGAAGAAGACCGCCGAGGACTACCTGGGCGAGCCGGTCACCGAGGCGGTGATCACCGTGCCGGCCTACTTCAACGACAGCCAGCGCCAGGCCACCAAGGACGCCGGTCGCATCGCCGGCCTGGACGTCAAGCGGATCATCAACGAGCCGACCGCCGCGGCGCTGGCCTACGGCATGGACAAGGCCAAGGGCGACCACACCATCATCGTCTACGACCTGGGTGGTGGCACCTTCGACGTGTCGGTGATCGAGATCGCCGAGGTCGACGGCGAGCACCAGTTCGAGGTACTGGCCACCAACGGCGACACCTTCCTGGGCGGTGAAGACTTCGACATGCGCCTGATCGACTATCTGGTCGACGAGTTCAAGAAAGAAAGCGGCATCGACCTCAAGGGCGACCCGCTGGCCATGCAGCGCCTCAAGGAGGCCGCCGAGAAGGCCAAGATCGAGCTGTCCTCCAGCCAGCAGACCGACGTCAACCTGCCGTACATCACCGCCGACGCCACCGGTCCCAAGCACCTCAACGTCAAGGTGACCCGCGCCAAGCTGGAAGCCCTGGTCGAGGACCTGGTCGCGCGCACCATCGAGCCGTGCCGCGTGGCCCTGAAGGACGCCGGCATCGACGCCGGCAAGATCGACGAAGTGATCCTGGTCGGCGGCCAGACCCGCATGCCGATGGTGCAGCAGAAGGTCGCCGAATTCTTCGGCAAGGAGCCGCGCAAGGACGTCAATCCGGACGAGGCGGTGGCCATGGGTGCCGCCATCCAGGGCGCGGTGCTGGCCGGCGACGTCAAGGACGTGCTGCTGCTCGACGTCTCCCCGCTGACCCTGGGCATCGAGACCCTCGGCGGGGTGATGACCGCGCTGATCGAGAAGAACACCACCATCCCGACCAAGAAATCGCAGGTGTTCTCCACCGCCGACGACAACCAGAGTGCGGTGACCATCCACGTGCTGCAGGGCGAGCGCAAGCAGGCTGGGCAGAACAAGTCGCTGGGCCGCTTCGACCTGGCCGACATCCCGCCGGCGCCGCGCGGCGTGCCGCAGATCGAGGTCACCTTCGACATCGACGCCAACGGCATCCTGCACGTGTCCGCCAAGGACAAGGCCACCGGCAAGCAGCAGTCCATCGTGATCAAGGCCAACTCCGGCCTGTCCGAGGAAGAGATCCAGCAGATGATCCGCGACGCCGAGGCCAACGCCGAGGACGACCGCAAGTTCGAGGAACTGGTCGCCGCGCGCAACCAGGGCGACCAGCTGGTGCACGCCACCCGCAAGATGCTCGTCGAGGCCGGCGACAAGGCGACCGCCGAGGAGAAGGCGGCCATCGAGGCGGCGCTGGGCGAGCTGGAAGTCGCGGTGAAGGGCGATGACAAGGCGGCCATCGAAGCCAAGGTCGAGGCGCTGTCCGCCGCTTCCGCGCCGCTGGCGCAGAAGATGTACGCCGAGCAGGCCCAGGACGCCACCCAGCAGGGCGGCGCCAAGCAGGACAAGCCGGCCGGCGACGACGTGGTCGATGCCGAGTTCGAGGAAGTCAAGGACGGCAAGGACAACAAGTAAGCGTCACGCTTGCTTCCGCCCCGGCCCGTCGCTCCGCGGCGGGCCTGAACCGCCACGCGGGAGCCTGCTCCCGCGTCGGCGCGTCTGGGGAAGACGAAACCGGAGTGCACGAGATCCATGGCAAAACGTGACTATTACGAGGTGCTCGGTGTCGAGCGCGGCGCCAGCGAGGCCGAGCTGAAGAAGGCTTACCGGCGCCTGGCGATGAAGTACCATCCCGACCGCAACCCCGACGACAAGGCCGCCGAGGAGAAGTTCAAGGAGGCCAACGAGGCCTACGAGGTGCTCTCCGACGCCGGCAAGCGCGCCGCCTACGACCAGTACGGGCATGCCGGGGTCGATCCGAACATGGGCGGTGGCGCCGGCTTCGGCGCTGGCGGCGCCAACTTCTCCGACATCTTCGGCGACGTGTTCAGCGACTTCTTCGGCGGCGGTCGCGGCGGCTCGCGCGGCGGTCCGCAGCGCGGCGCCGACCTGCGCTACACCCTGGAGCTGGACCTCGAGGAAGCCGTGCGCGGCACCACGGTGACCATCCGCGTGCCGACCCTGGTCGGCTGCAAGACCTGCGACGGCAGCGGCGCCAAGAAGGGCAGCGCGCCGGTGACCTGTACCACCTGCGGCGGCATCGGCCAGGTGCGCATGCAGCAGGGTTTCTTCTCGGTGCAGCAGACCTGCCCGCGCTGCCACGGCAGCGGCAAGATGATTTCCGACCCGTGCGGCAGCTGCCACGGCCAGGGGCGCGTCGAGGAACACAAGACCTTGTCGGTCAAGGTGCCGGCCGGGGTCGATACCGGCGACCGCATCCGTCTGGCCGGCGAGGGCGAGGCCGGCGTCCTGGGCGGGCCGGCGGGCGACCTCTACGTGGTGGTCAACGTGCGCGAGCACGCGATCTTCCAGCGCGACGGCAAGCACCTGTACTGCGAGGTGCCGATCAGCTTCGCCGACGCGGCGCTGGGCGGCGAGCTGGAGGTGCCGACCCTCGACGGGCGGGTCAAATTGAAGATTCCCGAGGCGACGCAAACCGGTAAACTGTTCCGCTTGCGCGGCAAGGGGGTGACCCCCGTGCGCGGAGGCGGTGCCGGCGACCTGATGTGCCGGGTGGTGGTGGAGACGCCGGTCAATCTGGACAAGCGCCAGCGCGAGCTGCTCGAAGAGTTCCGCGGCACCCTGCAGAGCGACAGTTCGCACTCGCCCAAGGCCAAGGGCTGGTTCGACGGCGTGAAACGCTTCTTCGACGACTTGTAGTTCATGAGCGCAGGCGAGCAGCAAGCCCGGGGTGGGCCGACGTCGGCTTGCGCCTCGATGCTTGCAGCTTGGAGCTGACTTTATGCGACGTATTGCAGTGATGGGCGCCGCCGGGCGCATGGGCAAGAACCTGATCGAGGCGGTGCAGCAGGCCCCCGGTGCCGTGCTGGCAGCGGCGATCGATCGCCCGGGCAGCAGTCTGATCGGTGCCGACGCCGGCGAACTGGCCGGTGTCGGCCGCCTCGACGTGGCGCTGGTCGACGACCTGGCTCGGGTGCTCGGCGACTTCGACGTGCTGATCGACTTCACCCACCCCAGCGTGACCCTGCAGAACCTGGCGATCTGCCGCGCCGCCGGCAAGGCCATGGTGATCGGCACCACCGGCTTCACCCCGGAGGAGAAGCGGCAACTGGCCGAGGCGGCGCGCGAGATCCCCATCGTGTTCGCTGCCAACTTCAGCGTCGGCGTCAACCTGTGCCTGAAGCTGCTGGATACTGCGGCGCGGGTGCTCGGCGACGACGTCGACATCGAGATCATCGAAGCCCACCACCGCCACAAGGTCGACGCGCCGTCCGGCACCGCGCTGCGCATGGGCGAGGTCGTGGCCGAGGCGTTGGGCCGCGACCTGCGCAAGGTGGCGGTGTACGGCCGCGAGGGGCAGACCGGCGCGCGCGAGCGCGAGACCATCGGCTTCGCCACCGTGCGCGCTGGCGATGTGGTCGGCGACCACACCGTGCTGTTCGCCGCCGACGGCGAGCGGGTCGAGATCACCCACAAGGCCTCAAGTCGGATGACCTTCGCCCGCGGTGCGGTACGTTCGGCGCTATGGCTGGAAGGCCGCCCGCCGGCGCTCTACGACATGCAGGATGTGCTGGAGCTGCGCTGAGGCGATTTTCGCGACCGGATGTCGCCCGCACCGTTGTGGTGCGTCGGCGGAGGCGGTCGACCCTTTCCGCTGGCTGATTTTTGTTCTAAAATGCCGCTTTAGTGTGTCCACTACGAGCATGCAGACAATATGACAAAGAAGCGGGGTGATGTGGTTCTCACGTCATTCCGCTTTTTTGCAACCTGAATTTGCATGAACCGCTTCAATTTACGGGAGGTCTTCTTGACTAAGCCAGCCATACTCGCGCTTGCCGACGGCAGCATTTTCCGCGGTGAAGCCATCGGCGCTGACGGCCATACGGTCGGCGAGGTGGTCTTCAACACCGCCATGACCGGCTATCAGGAAATTCTCACCGATCCTTCCTACTGCCAGCAGATCGTCACTCTGACCTACCCGCACATCGGCAACACCGGCACCACGCCGGAAGACGCCGAGTCGAACAAGGTGTGGGCCGCCGGTCTGATCATCCGCGACCTGCCGCTGCTGGCCAGCAGCTGGCGCAACCGCCAGTCGCTGCCGGAGTACCTGAAGGAGCACGGCACCGTCGCCATCGCCGGCATCGACACCCGCCGGCTGACCCGCATCCTGCGCGAGAAGGGCTCGCAGAACGGCTGCATCCTCGCCGGCGACGACATCAGCGAAGAGAAGGCGCTGGAGCTGGCGCGCAGCTTCCCCGGCCTCAAGGGCATGGACCTGGCCAAGGTGGTCAGCTGCAGCGAGACCTACGAGTGGCGCTCCAGCGTGTGGAGCCTGGAGACCGACAGCCACCCGGAAATCCCCGCCAGCGAGCTGCCCTACCACGTGGTGGCCTACGACTTCGGCGTCAAGCTGAACATCCTGCGCATGCTGGTGGCGCGCGGCTGCCGCGTGACCGTGGTGCCGGCGCAGACCCCGGCCAGCGCCGTGCTGGCGATGAATCCGGACGGCGTGTTCCTCTCCAACGGCCCCGGCGACCCCGAGCCGTGCGACTACGCCATCCAGGCGATCAAGGACGTGCTGGAGACCGAGATCCCGGTATTCGGCATCTGCCTCGGCCACCAGCTGCTGGCCCTGGCCTCCGGCGCCAGGACCATGAAGATGGGGCACGGCCACCACGGCGCCAACCACCCGGTGCAGGACCTCGACAGCGGCGTGGTGATGATCACCAGCCAGAACCACGGCTTCTGCGCCGACGAGGCCAGCCTGCCGGCCAACCTGCGCGCCACCCACAAATCGCTGTTCGACGGCACCCTGCAGGGCATCGAGCGTACCGACAAGGTCGCCTTCAGCTTCCAGGGCCACCCGGAAGCCAGCCCGGGTCCCCACGACGTGGCCCCGCTGTTCGACCGCTTCATCGCCGAAATGGCCAAGCGTCGCTGAGTTTGCCGACAGATCAACGGATTCGTGTGAGAGACCATGCCAAAACGTACAGACATTAAAAGCATCCTGATCCTCGGCGCCGGCCCCATCGTCATCGGCCAGGCCTGCGAGTTCGACTATTCCGGCGCCCAGGCCTGCAAGGCGCTGCGCGAGGAAGGCTTCCGGGTCATCCTGGTCAACTCCAACCCGGCCACCATCATGACCGACCCGGCCATGGCCGACGCCACCTACATCGAGCCGATCAAGTGGCAGACCGTGGCCAAGATCATCGAGAAGGAGCGCCCGGACGCCCTGCTGCCGACCATGGGCGGCCAGACCGCGCTGAACTGCGCCCTGGACCTCGAGAAGCATGGCGTGCTGGCCAGGTTCGGCGTCGAGATGATCGGCGCCAACGCCGACACCATCGACAAGGCCGAGGACCGCTCGCGCTTCGACAAGGCCATGCGCGACATCGGTCTGGAGTGCCCGCGCTCCGGCATCGCCCACAGCATGGACGAAGCCTACGGCGTGCTCGACAAGGTCGGCTTCCCGTGCATCATCCGCCCGTCGTTCACCATGGGCGGCACCGGCGGCGGCATCGCCTACAACCGCGAGGAGTTCGAGGAGATCTGTACTCGCGGTCTCGACCTGTCGCCGACCAACGAGCTGCTGATCGACGAGTCGCTGATCGGCTGGAAGGAATACGAGATGGAGGTGGTCCGCGACAAGAAGGACAACTGCATCATCGTCTGCTCGATCGAGAACTTCGACCCGATGGGCGTGCACACCGGCGACTCGATCACCGTCGCCCCGGCACAGACCCTGACCGACAAGGAATACCAGATCATGCGCAACGCCTCCCTGGCGGTGCTGCGCGAGATCGGCGTGGAAACCGGCGGCTCGAACGTGCAGTTCGGCATCAACCCGGCCGACGGGCGCATGGTGGTGATCGAGATGAACCCGCGTGTGTCGCGTTCCTCGGCGCTGGCCTCCAAGGCCACCGGCTTCCCGATCGCCAAGATCGCCGCCAAGCTGGCGGTCGGCTACACCCTTGATGAGCTGTCCAACGACATCACCGGCGGCCGCACCCCGGCGTCCTTCGAGCCGTCGATCGACTACGTGGTCACCAAGGTGCCGCGCTTCGCCTTCGAGAAGTTCCCCAAGGCCGATGCGCGCCTGACCACCCAGATGAAGTCGGTCGGCGAGGTGATGGCCATCGGCCGCACCTTCCAGGAGTCGGTGCAGAAGGCCCTGCGCGGCCTGGAAGTCGGCGCCACCGGCTTCGACCCGAAACTGGATCCGGCCGATCCGGACGCCGAGAGCATCCTCAAGCGCGAGCTGACCGTGCCGGGTGCCGAGCGCATCTGGTACGTGGCCGATGCCTTCCGCGCCGGCAAGAGCATCGACGAGATCTATGCGCTGACCAAGATCGACCACTGGTTCCTGGTGCAGATCGAGGACCTGGTCAAGGACGAGGAGCAGGTCAAGACCCTCGGCCTGGCCAGTCTCGATCGCGAGCTGATGTGGAAGCTCAAGCGCAAGGGCTTCTCCGACGCGCGCCTGGCCAAGCTGCTCGGCGTCACCGAGAAGAACCTGCGCAGCCATCGCCAGAAGCTCAAGGTCGTGCCGGTGTACAAGCGCGTCGACACCTGCGCCGCCGAGTTCGCCACCGACACCGCCTACATGTACTCGACCTACGAGGAAGAGTGCGAGGCCAACCCGTCGAGCCGCGACAAGATCATGATCCTCGGCGGCGGTCCGAACCGCATCGGCCAGGGCATCGAGTTCGACTACTGCTGCGTGCACGCCGCGCTGGCCATGCGCGAAGACGGCTACGAGACCATCATGGTCAACTGCAACCCGGAGACCGTCTCCACCGACTACGACACCTCCGACCGCCTGTACTTCGAGCCGGTCACCCTGGAGGACGTGCTGGAGATCGTCCGCGTCGAGCAGCCCAAGGGCGTCATCGTGCAGTTCGGCGGCCAGACCCCGCTGAAGATCTGCCGCGCCCTGGAAGAGGCCGGCGTGCCGATCATCGGCACCACCCCCGACGCCATCGACCGCGCCGAGGACCGCGAACGCTTCCAGCAGATGGTCCAGCGCCTCGGCCTGCGCCAGCCGGCCAACGCCACCGCGCGCAGCGAGGACGAGGCCCTGGCCCACTCCAAGACCATCGGCTACCCGCTGGTGGTGCGTCCGTCCTACGTGCTGGGCGGCCGCGCGATGGAGATCGTCTATCAGGAAGAAGAACTCAAGCGCTACATGCGCGAGGCGGTCAAGGTCTCCAACGACAGTCCGGTGCTGCTCGACCACTTCCTCAACTGCGCCATCGAGGTCGACGTCGATGCGGTGTGCGACGGCGAGACCGTGGTGATCGGCGCGATCATGCAGCACATCGAGCAGGCCGGCGTGCACTCCGGCGACTCCGCCTGCTCGCTGCCGCCGTACTCGCTGCCGGCGCACATCCAGGACGAGATCCGCAGCCAGGTCAAGAAGATGGCCCTGGAGCTCGGCGTGGTCGGCCTGATGAACGTGCAGATGGCCGTGCAGGGCGAGGACATCTACGTCATCGAGGTCAACCCGCGCGCCTCGCGGACCGTGCCGTTCGTCTCCAAGTGCGTCGGCGAGTCGCTGGCCAAGGTCGCCGCCCGGGTGATGGCCGGCAAGAGCCTGGCCGAGGCCGGCTTCACCGCCGAGGTGATCCCGCCGTACTACAGCGTCAAGGAAGCGGTGTTCCCGTTCAACAAGTTCCCCGGCGTCGACCCGATTCTCGGCCCGGAGATGAAGTCCACCGGCGAGGTGATGGGCGTCGGCGACAGCTTCGGCGAGGCCTTCGCCAAGGCCCAGCTGGGCGCCAACGAGATCCTGCCGACCGGCGGCACGGTGTTCATCAGCGTGCGCGAGGACGACAAGCGCTTCGTCGCCCAGGTCGCCCGCGACCTGATCGACCTCGGCTTCGAGGTGGTGGCCACCGCCGGCACCGCCAAGGTGATCGAGGCCGAAGGCCTGCCGGTGCGCCGCGTCAACAAGGTGACCGAGGGGCGGCCGCATGTGGTCGACATGATCAAGAACGACGAGGTCAATCTGATCATCAACACCACCGAAGGCCGCCAGTCGATCGCCGACTCCTTCTCCATCCGTCGCAACGCCCTGCAGCACAAGATCTGCATCACCACCACCATCGCCGGTGGTCAGGCGATCTGTGAGGCGCTCAAGTTCGGTCCCGAGAAGACCGTGCGCCGTCTGCAGGATCTCCATGCAGGAATCGAGGCATGAGCAAGTTCCCGATGACCGTCCAGGGCGCGCGCGCCCTGGAGGACGAGCTGAAGCATCTGAAGACCGTGCTGCGTCCGCAGATCACCCAGGCGATCGCCGAGGCGCGCGAGCTGGGCGATCTCAAGGAAAACGCCGAGTACCATGCCGCCCGCGAACAGCAGGGCATGGTCGAGGCGCGCATCCGCGACATCGAGGGTCGCCTGCAGAACGCCCAGATCATCGACGTGACGGCCATTCCGCACACCGGCAAGGTGATCTTCGGTACCACCGTGGAGATCGCCAACTGCGACACCGACGAGAGCGTGACCTACCAGATCGTCGGCGACGACGAAGCCGACATCAGGGCCGGCAAGCTTTCGGTCAGCTCGCCCATCGCCCGTGCCCTGGTGGGCAAGGAGGAGGGCGACGTGGTGATCGTGCAGACGCCGAGCGGCAAGGTCGAGTACGAGATCGTCGAGGTGCGCCATCTCTGAGCCGCGCCGTCCCCGCACTCCGCCGCGCGCCGGCGCCATCAGCTGGCGCCTGGCGCAGACCTTCTGGGTCGGCGGCCTGTGGCTGCTGTACTTCGTGTTGCTGCCGGCGTTGGAGAAGTACGGTCTGGCGCCGCTGCTGCTGGAGGACATCGCCGCCAGCCTGATCCCGCTGCTGCTGGCCTTCGCCGGCTTCTGCGCGCTGCTGCAGAAGCTGGTGCTGGCTCAGGCGCACGGCGTGCGCGGGTTGTGGAGCGATTTCCGTGGGCAGCTGCTGGTCGCCGTGCTGCTGCTGGTGATCGGCTACTTCGTCGGCCCCTGGTTGGGGCTGGCGGGCGGCAGCTGGCAGTCGTTCTGCTACATGGCGGTGGCGGCCTGCGGCCTGGTGCTGGTGCTGCAGCCGGTACCTGGCGAGCAGTGAAGGAAGGCGGGCGCCGCCGATGGCGGCGCCCGTGTCGCGTCAGAGCGAGTGACGGACGATGTTGGAGAGCTGGCGATTCTGCTTGGCCGCCTTGCGGTAGACCAGCGCCATCTTGCCGATCACCTGCACCAGCTCGCAGCGCGCCTGGCTGCACAGTTCGTCGATCAGCGCGCGGCGGTCGTCGCGTTCGGTCAGGGCGAACTTGATCTTGATCAGCTCGTGGTCGTTGAGGGCGCGCTCCAGTTCGGCCAGCACCCCTTCGGTCAGACCGTTTTCCGCCACGATCAATACCGGATTCAGGTGGTGGCCGATAGATTTGTACTGTTTCTTCTGCTCGTTGCTGAGCGGCATAATCTGACCCTTGCGTCTGATCCAGTTGAAAGCGGCGGCTAGTGTACCCGAGAGTCCCCTGAGCCGCACAGATTGAGGTAGCCCGTGGCCCGCTCCAAGACCAGTCAGCGTTGGCTGAGAGAACATTTCGACGACCCCTACGTGAAGATGGCGCAGAAGGACGGCTATCGTTCGCGCGCCAGCTACAAGCTGCTGGAGATCCAGGACAAGGATCGCATCCTGCGCCCCGGCATGACCGTGGTCGACCTCGGTGCGGCGCCGGGTGGCTGGTCGCAGGTGGCCAGCCGGGTGCTCGGCGACAAGGGGCGACTGATCGCCTCGGACATCCTGCCGATGGACAGCATCGCCGATGTGACCTTCATCCAGGGCGACTTCACCGACGATGCGGTATTCGAACGCATCCTCGAGGCGATCGGCGAGCACCCGGTCGACCTTGTGATTTCCGACATGGCCCCCAATATGAGCGGGGTGAAGGCGGCCGACCAGCCGCGCGCCATGTACCTGTGCGAACTGGCGCTGGACCTGGCGAGCCGGGTGCTGCGTCCGGGCGGCGACTTCCTGATCAAGATCTTCCAGGGCGAGGGTTTCGACGCCTACCTCAAGGAGGTGCGCGAGCGCTTCGACAAGGTGCAGATGCGCAAGCCGAGTTCCTCGCGCGACCGCTCGCGCGAGCAGTATCTGCTCGCACGCGGATTCCGCGGCGCCTAGACTGCGGAAAAAGGCTCGTTCACGGGTCAAACGAGGTTACAACCCGCTCTGCCCGCAGCCGGGCGGCTGTAGTAAGTTAGGTCGGTAGAGAACCGGCCGTCATGAGAAGCGGTTTCCAGGCGGGGCCGGTCAGAGAGGGTAGTCAATTGAACGACATGGCAAAGAACCTGATCCTGTGGCTGATCATCGCAGCCGTGCTGGTGACGGTGATGAACAACTTCTCCACTCCGAACGAGCCGCAGACGCTCAACTATTCGGAGTTCATCCAGCAGGTCAAGGACGGCAAGGTCGAGCGCGTGACCGTCGACGGTTACGTGATCACCGGCCGCCGTGTCGACGGCGAACCCTTCCGCACCATCCGGCCGGCGATCCAGGACAACGGTCTGATCGGCGATCTGATCGAAGGGCGCGTGGTCATCGAGGGCAAGCAGCCCGAGCAGCAGAGCATCTGGAGTCAGTTGCTGGTGGCGAGCTTCCCGATCCTGGTGATCATCGCCGTGTTCATGTTCTTCATGCGCCAGATGCAGGGCGGCGGCGGCGGACGCGGCGGCCCGATGAGCTTCGGCAAGAGCAAGGCGCGCCTGCTCTCCGAGGATCAGGTGAAGACCACCCTGGCCGACGTCGCCGGCTGCGACGAGGCCAAGGAGGAGGTCGGCGAACTGGTCGATTTCCTGCGCGATCCCGGGAAGTTCCAGCGCCTCGGCGGGCACATCCCGCGCGGCGTGCTGATGGTCGGCCCGCCCGGCACCGGCAAGACCCTGCTGGCCAAGGCCATCGCCGGCGAGGCCAAGGTGCCGTTCTTCACCATCTCCGGTTCGGACTTCGTCGAGATGTTCGTCGGTGTCGGCGCCTCGCGGGTGCGTGACATGTTCGAGCAGGCCAAGAAGCACGCGCCCTGCATCATCTTCATCGACGAGATCGACGCGGTCGGTCGCCATCGCGGCGCCGGCCTGGGCGGTGGCCACGACGAGCGCGAGCAGACTCTCAACCAGCTGCTGGTGGAGATGGACGGCTTCGAGATGAACGACGGCATCATCGTCATCGCCGCCACCAACCGTCCCGACGTGCTCGATCCGGCGCTGCTGCGTCCGGGCCGCTTCGACCGTCAGGTGGTGGTCGGCCTGCCGGACGTACGCGGTCGCGAGCAGATCCTCAAGGTACACATGCGCAAGGTGCCGCTGGGCGACGACGTCGAGCCCTCGGTGATCGCCCGCGGTACCCCCGGCTTCTCCGGCGCCGACCTGGCCAACCTGGTCAACGAGGCCTCGCTGTTCGCCGCCCGCAACGGCAAGCGCATCGTCGAGATGAAGGAGTTCGAGCTGGCCAAGGACAAGATCATGATGGGCGCCGAGCGCCGCTCCATGGTCATGACCGAGGACGAGAAGCTGATGACCGCCTACCACGAGTCCGGTCACGCGATCCTCGGCTGCCTGTTCCCGTCCGATCCGGTGCACAAGGTCACCATCATCCCGCGTGGCCGCGCCCTCGGCGTGACCATCTCCCTGCCGGAGCGCGACCATCACGGCTACAGCCGCATCTGGCTGCACAACAAGCTGAAGATGATCTTCGGCGGACGTCTCGCCGAGGAGATCATCTTCGGCCACGAGAAGGTTACCAACGGCGCCACCGGCGACATCGGCCAGGCCACCCGCATCGCGCGGACCATGGTCACCCAGTGGGGCATGTCGGACAAGCTCGGCTTCCTGTCCTACGCCGAGGACGACGAGGAAGTGTTCCTCGGTCGTTCGGTCGGTCGCGCCAAAAGCGTTTCCGAGGAGACCGCACGGCTGATCGACGACGAGGTGCGGGCGATCATCGACGGCAACTACGCCCAGGCCGAGCAGGCGCTGCGCGACAACCTCGACAAGCTGCATGCGATGGCCGATGCGCTGATGAAGTTCGAGACCATCGACGCCGAGCAGGTCGCCGACATCATGGACGGTCGCGAGCCGCGCGCGCCCAAGGGCTGGAACGACTCCGGCAGCGGTTCCTCCGGTAGCGCCAGGCCGCAGGCCGAAGCCGGCCCGCAGGCCGACAAGCCGATCGGTGGGCCGGCCGGCGAGCATTGAACCATTCATGATCATGCATCCCTACCGCGACCGGCTGCCCTGCGGCAGCCGGTCGCTCGACCTGTCCCGTCCTCAGGTGATGGGTATCCTCAATGTCACCCCCGACTCCTTCTCTGACGGCGGGCGCTTCAACCGCCTGGACGTCGCGCTGCGCCACGCCGAGGCGATGGTGCGCGCCGGCGCGACGCTGATCGACATCGGCGGCGAGTCGACCCGCCCGGGGGCGCCGCCGGTTTCCGAGCAGGAAGAACTGGAGCGGGTCTGTCCGGCCGTCGAGGCCGTCGCCCGTGAACTGGACGTGATCGTCTCCGTCGACACCTCCACCGCGGCGGTGATGCGCGAGTCGGCGCGCCTTGGCGCCGGCCTGCTCAACGACGTGCGCTCGCTGCAGCGCCCCGGTGCCCTCGCCGCGGCGGCCGAAAGCGGCCTGCCGGTGTGCCTGATGCACATGCGCGGCGAGCCGGGCAACATGCAGGACGATCCGCAGTACCCGGACATCCATGCCGAGGTGCACGATTTCCTCGCCGAGCGCATCGCCGTCTGCGAGGCCGCCGGCATCGCCCGCGAGCGCATCGTGCTCGATCCGGGGTTCGGTTTCGCCAAGACGCTGGAGCATAATCTGCGCCTGTTCCAGCAGCTTGGGCGGCTGCATGCCTTCGGGCTGCCGCTGCTGGTCGGGGTGTCGCGCAAGAGCATGATCGGCAAGGTGCTGGAGCGGCCGGTGGGCGAGCGGCTGTACGGCAGTCTGGCCCTGGCGGCCCTGGCGGTCGCCAAGGGCGCGCAGATCGTCCGGGTGCACGACGTCGCCGAGACCGTGGACGTGGTGCGCATGATCGCCGCCGTCGAGTGGGCGGAATGACGAGAGAAGAGGCGGGAAGGCAGGTGAGCGGGATGACCAGGAAGTATTTCGGAACCGACGGTATTCGCGGTCGCGTCGGCGAGGCGCCGATCACTCCCGAGTTCATGCTCAGGCTGGGCTGGGCGGCGGGCATGGCGTTCCGGCGCCAGGGGCACTGCAAGGTGCTGATCGGCAAGGATACGCGGATTTCCGGCTACATGTTCGAGTCGGCCCTGCAGGCCGGTCTGATTGCCGCCGGCGCCGACGTGATGCTGCTCGGACCGATGCCCACCCCCGCGGTGGCCTACCTGACGCGTACCTTTCATGCCGACGCCGGCATCGTGATCAGCGCATCGCACAATCCGCATTACGACAACGGCATCAAATTCTTCTCCGGTGCAGGTACCAAGCTGCCGGATGAGGTGGAGCTGATGATCGAGGAGCTGCTCGATCGGCCGATGCGCGTGGCCGAATCCGCTCAGTTGGGCAAGGCCTCGCGGATCAACGACGCTGCCGGGCGCTACATCGAGTTCTGCAAGAGCAGCGTGCCGACCAGCACCGATTTCTCCGGGCTCAGGCTGGTGCTCGACTGCGCGCACGGCGCCACCTACAAGGTGGCGCCCAGCGTGTTCCGCGAGCTGGGCGCCGAGGTGACGGTGATCGCCGCGCAGCCGGATGGCCTGAACATCAATGCCGGGGTCGGCTCCACCCACATGGAGGCGCTGCAGCGAGCGGTGCGCGAGCAGGGAGGCGACATGGGCATCGCCTTCGACGGCGACGGCGACCGGGTGCTGATGGTCGATCACACCGGTGCCGTGGTCGACGGCGACGAGCTTCTGTACGTCATCGCCAGCGACCTCCAGGAGCGCGGCCGTCTGCCGGAGGGCACCGGCGTGGTCGGTACCCTGATGAGCAATCTGGGGCTGGAGCTGGCCCTTCAGGCTCGCAATATCCCCTTCGTGCGCGCCAAGGTCGGTGACCGCTACGTGATGGCCGAGATGCTCGAGCGCGGCTGGGTGCTGGGCGGCGAGAACTCCGGGCACGTGGTCTGCAAGCAGCACGTCACCACCGGCGACGGCATCATCGCGGCGCTGCAGGTGCTGCTGGCCCTGCGGCGTCGCGGGCAGAGTCTGGCCGAGGCGCGTCACGGGCTGCACAAGTGTCCGCAGGTGCTGATCAACGTGCGTTTCGGCGGCGGTCAGGATCCGGTATCCCACCCGCGGGTCCGGGAGGCCTGCGAACAGGTGACCGCGGCGATGGCCGGTCGCGGCCGCGTACTGCTGCGCAAGTCCGGCACCGAGCCGCTGGTGCGGGTGATGGTCGAGGGCGACGACGAAGCGGTCGTGCGCGGTCACGCGGAAAGCCTCGCTGCCCTGGTGAAAGAGGTATGTGCTTGATTTCGCTTGCAAGATCGCCAGCGGTCGGGTAACATCTGCGCCCACTTTGGACGACGAGGTTTAGCATGCGCCGCCCCCTGGTGGCTGGTAACTGGAAGATGCATGGCACCCAGTCCAGCGTTGCCGAGCTGATCAAAGGTCTGCGCATGCTTGCCCTGCCGGGCGGGGTCGATGTGGCGGTGATGCCGCCCTGTCTGTATGTGGCTCAGGCAATTGCCGGGCTTTCAGGCAAGCAGATCGCGGTAGGTGCGCAGAACTGCGCGGTCGAGCCGATGCAGGGTGCGCTGACTGGCGAGATTTCTGCAGGTCAGCTGGCTGATGCCGGATGCAGCTACGTGCTGGTCGGGCACTCCGAGCGGCGGCAGTTGCTCGGCGAGAGCGATGCCGTGGTGTGTCGCAAGTTCGCTGCGGCGCAGATGCATGGGGTGGTTCCGGTGCTCTGCGTGGGCGAGACCCGCGAGCAGCGCGAGGCTGGCGAGACCCTATCGGTCGTGATGCGCCAGCTCGGTGCGGTGATCGACGAGCTGGGAGTCGGCGCCTTCGCCAGGGCAGTGATTGCCTACGAGCCGGTCTGGGCGATAGGCACGGGCCTGACGGCCACGCCTGAGCAGGCTCAGGAAGTGCATGCGGCGATAAGGGCGCATCTGTCGGCGGAGAATGCCGCAGTGGCCGCCGGAGTGAGGATTGTTTACGGCGGTAGCGTCAAGGCCGCCAGTGCAGCCGAGTTGTTCGGCATGCCGGATATCGATGGGGGGCTGATTGGTGGTGCCTCCCTCAATGCGGACGAGTTCGGTGCGATTTGTCGTGCCGCGGGAAGCTGAAAGATGCTCGAGACTGTGGTGATCGTGGTGCATCTGCTGGTGGCGCTGGGCTTGGTGGGTCTCGTGCTGCTGCAGCAGGGCAAGGGTGCGGATGCGGGCGCCTCCTTCGGTGCTGGCGCGTCGGCTACTGTGTTCGGTAGCCAAGGTTCCGCTACCTTTCTGAGTCGTTTTACTGCTATACTTGCTGCCGTTTTTTTCGTAACCAGTCTCGGATTGGCCTTTTTTGCCAAAGACAAAGCTGATATGCTTTCTCGAGGTGGTTTGCCGGATCCGGCAGTGCTGGAAGTTCCAAGCAAGCCTGTTGCAGATGATGTTCCAGTGCTTGATGTGCAGAAGCCCGCGTCCTCCGACGTTCCGGTAGGTGAGGAACGGAAGCAGTAAGTGGGTCCTGTAGTAAAGAGTTTGCCGAGGTGGTGGAATTGGTAGACACGCTACCTTGAGGTGGTAGTGGCCATAGGCTGTAGGGGTTCGAGTCCCCTCCTCGGTACCAAACACGACAAAGCCCGCTGATGCGGGCTTTGTCGTTAGCGGGGCTTCGGTTGACCACGGGCTTCGATCGCTGTATAGTTCGGCATCTTCGACGCGGGGTGGAGCAGTCTGGTAGCTCGTCGGGCTCATAACCCGAAGGTCGTAGGTTCAAATCCTGCCCCCGCAACCAGCTTTATCAAAAGGCCCCTTTTCAGGGGCCTTTTGCTAGTTGGACAGTTTGTACCACTCTTCTTCACATGAGTGGTTTCCTACGGGATGGGCGCTTCGCCCATTTTTTGTTTGCACAGCATGCGGAGGCGATCAGGTGTCGAGCAAGCTAGAACAGTTGCAGGCCTTGCTGGCCCCGGTGGTCGAGGCTCTCGGCTACCAGTGCTGGGGCGTCGAATTCATTTCCCAGGGGCGGCATTCGCTGCTGAGGGTCTACATCGATCATCCCGATGGCATCCTGATCGAGGATTGCGAGAAGGTCAGTCGCCAGATCAGCGGCGTGCTGGATGTGGAGGACCCGATCAGCGGCGAGTACATCCTGGAGGTTTCTTCACCGGGAATGGATCGGCCCCTGTTCACCCTCGAACAGTTCGCAGCCCATGTCGGCGCGCAGGTGAAGATCCGGCTGCGCTCGCCCTACGAGGGGCGTCGCAATTTCCAGGGGGTGCTGCGTGGCATCGAAGAGCAGGACGTGGTGGTCCAGGTCGACGATCACGAATACCTGCTGCCGATCGACTCGATCGACAAGGCCAACATCATTCCCCGTTTTGACTGAGGCGCGGATCCGGCGGATCCCAATGGATTGCGAAAGGCGAGGCGTACGATGAGCAAAGAAGTACTGCTGGTAGTGGAGTCGGTGTCCAACGAAAAGGGCGTGCCGGCCGGCGTGATTTTCGAGGCGCTGGAGCTGGCCCTGGCCACTGCCACCAAGAAGCGATACGAGGACGAGGTCGACGTGCGCGTGTCGATCAACCGTCACAATGGCAACTATGAAACCTTCCGCCGCTGGGCCGTGGTCGAGGACGAGGCGCTGGAGAATCCGGCCGCCGAACTGACCCTGGATCAGGCGCGCGAGAAGCAGGAAGACGCGCGGGTCGGCGACGTGATCGAGGAGAAGATCGAGTCCATCGAGTTCGGTCGCATCGCCGCGCAGACCGCCAAGCAGGTCATCGTGCAGAAGGTGCGCGAGGCCGAGCGCGCCCAGGTGGTCGACGCCTACCGCGAACGGGTCGGCGAGATCATCTCCGGCACCGTGAAGAAGGCCTCGCGCGACAGCGTGATCGTCGATCTGGGCAACAACGCCGAGGCCCTGCTGGCCCGCGAGCACATCATCCCGCGCGAGTCCTTCCGCGTCGGTACCCGCGTGCGCGCCCTGCTCAAGGAGATCCGCAGCGAGAACCGCGGTCCGCAGCTGATCCTCTCGCGCACCGCGCCGGAGATGATCGTCGAGCTGTTCCGCATCGAGGTACCGGAAATCGCCGAAGGCCTGATCGAGATCATGGCCGCCGCCCGCGACCCGGGCTCGCGCGCCAAGATCGCCGTGCGCTCGAAGGACAAGCGCATCGACCCGCAGGGGGCCTGCATCGGCATGCGCGGTTCGCGCGTGCAGGCCGTTTCCGGCGAACTGGGCGGCGAGCGCGTGGATATCGTGCTGTGGGACGACAATCCGGCGCAGTTCGTGATCAACGCCATGGCTCCGGCCGAGGTGGCGGCGATCATCGTCGACGAGGATACCCACACCATGGACATCGCCGTGGCGGCCGACAACCTGGCTCAGGCCATCGGCCGCAGCGGACAGAACGTGCGGCTGGCCAGCCAGCTGACCGGCTGGACCCTGAACGTGATGACTGAGGCTGACATCCAGGCCAAGCAGCAGGCCGAGACCGGCGACATCCTGCAACGCTTCGTCGAAGAGCTGGGGGTGGACGAGGAACTGGCCGAGGTACTGGTGGAGGAAGGCTTCACCACCCTGGAAGAAATCGCCTACGTGCCCATGGAGGAGATGCTGAGCATCGAGGGCTTTGATGAAGAGATCGTCAATGAGCTGCGCGCCCGTGCCAAGGACCGTCTGCTGACCAAGGCGATCGCTACCGAAGAGAAGCTCGCGGACGCCCATCCGGCGGATGATCTGCTGGAACTGGAAGGCATGACCAAGGAGCTGGCTGTCGAGCTGGCCCTGCGTGGCGTGCCCACCCGCGAAGACCTGGCCGAGCAGTCGATTGACGACCTGCTCGAGATCGACGGCATGACTGAAGAGCGTGCCGGCAAGCTGATCATGGCCGCCCGAGCCCATTGGTTCGAGTAAGTGGTCGCGGCCTGAGGAGAGAAGTGCATGACGCAAGTCACGGTGAAAGAACTGGCCCAGGTGGTCGATACACCGGTAGAGCGCCTGCTGCAGCAAATGCGTGAGGCAGGTCTGCCGCACAGCCGCGCCGAGCAAGTAGTGACCGACGAAGAGAAGCAGAAACTGTTGGCGCACCTGAAGAGCAGTCACGGTGAGAAGCTGGAAGAGCCCAGCAAGATCACCCTCAAGCGCAAGACTACCAGCACCTTGAAGGTGGCCGGCAGCAAGACCATCAGTGTCGAGGTGCGCAAGAAGAAGACCTTCGTCAAGCCGGAAGCGGCCACGACGGTGGTCGTATCCAAGCGCGAGCCGGACGACAAGTCGGTTGCCGCCGAGCGTGCGGCGCCCGAGGCGGTTGCCGCTGCTGAGGCGCGCCCGAAGGCCCAGCCCGCTCAGCCGGCTGCTGCGCCGCAGCCGGAGTCGCGCCGTCGCGTCGACGACGCCGAGGAGGCTCGTCTGCGTGCGGTGGCCGCCCGTCAGGCTGCGGCCGAGGCAGCCGCCGCTGCCCAGGCCCAGGCCCAGGTCGAGGCTGCCAAGCCGGCGGCCGAGCGCGCCAAGGACGAGGCCCGCCGCAGTGCGCCCAAGCGCAGCGACGACGACGAGCGCCGCGAGCGCAAGCAGGCCCAGCATCGCCCGTCCCTCAAGGACAAGGGCGCCGCGCCGCGCGTCACGCCGCGCACCGCCGACGACGAGGACGGCTTTGCCCGACGCGGCGGTCGCGGCGGCAAGGGCAAGCTGAAGAAGCGCAACCAGCACGGCTTCCAGAGCCCGACCGGGCCGATCATCCGCGAGGTCACCATCGGCGAGACCATCACCGTCGCCGAACTGGCCGCGCAGATGGCGGTCAAGGGTGCCGAGGTGGTCAAGTTCATGTTCAAGCTGGGCACCCCGGTGACCATCAACCAGGTCCTCGACCAGGAGACCGCACAGCTGGTCGCCGAGGAGATGGGCCACAAGGTCAAGCTGGTCAGCGAGAACGCCCTGGAAGAGCAACTGGCCGAGTCCCTCAAGTTCGAGGGCGAGGCCGAGTCGCGCGCACCGGTGGTCACCGTCATGGGTCACGTCGACCACGGCAAGACCTCGCTGCTCGACTACATCCGCCGCACCAAGGTGGCGACCGGCGAGGCGGGTGGCATCACCCAGCACATCGGCGCCTACCACGTGGAAACCGAGCGCGGCATGATCACCTTCCTCGACACCCCCGGCCACGCCGCGTTCACCGCGATGCGTGCCCGCGGTGCCCAGGCTACCGACGTGGTCATCCTGGTGGTGGCGGCCGACGACGGCGTGATGCCGCAGACCCAGGAAGCCGTGCAGCACGCCAAGGCGGCCGGCGTGCCGATCGTGGTCGCGGTCAACAAGATCGACAAGCCGGACGCCAATCCGGACAACATCAAGAACGGCCTGGCCGCGCTGGATGTGATTCCCGAGGAGTGGGGTGGCGACGCGCCGTTCGTGCACGTGTCGGCCAAGGTCGGTACCGGCATCGACGAGCTGCTCGAAGCCGTGCTGCTGCAGGCCGAGGTCCTCGAGCTGAAGGCCACGCCGTCGGCCCCGGGCCGCGGGGTGGTGGTCGAGTCGCGTCTGGACAAGGGCCGCGGCCCGGTGGCTACCGTGCTGGTCCAGGACGGTACCCTGCGTCAGGGCGACATGGTGCTGGTCGGCGTCAACTATGGCCGCGTGCGCGCCATGCTCGACGAGAACGGCAAGCCGATCAAGGAAGCCGGCCCGTCGATCCCGGTGGAGATCCTCGGCCTCGACGGCACCCCGGACGCCGGCGACGAGCTGACCGTGGTCGCCGACGAGAAGAAGGCCCGCGAGGTCGCCCTGTTCCGTCAGGGCAAGTTCCGCGAGGTCAAGCTGGCCCGCGCCCACGCCGGCAAGCTGGAAAACATCTTCGAGACCATGGGTCAGGAAGAGAAGAAGACCCTCAACGTGGTCCTCAAGACCGACGTGCGCGGCTCCCTGGAGGCGCTGCAGGGCTCGCTGGAAGGCCTCGGCAACGAGGAAGTCCAGGTGCGCGTGGTCGGCGGCGGCGTCGGTGGCATCACCGAGAGCGACGCCAACCTGGCACTGGCCTCCAGTGCGGTGATCTTCGGCTTCAACGTGCGTGCCGACGCCGGCGCGCGCAAGATCGTCGAGCAGGAAGGCCTGGACCTGCGCTACTACAACGTCATCTACGACATCATCGAGGACGTCAAGAAGGCGCTCACCGGCATGCTCGGCAGCGACGTGCGGGAGAACATCCTCGGCATCGCCGAAGTGCGCGACGTGTTCCGTTCGCCGAAGTTCGGCGCCATCGCCGGCTGCATGGTGGTCGAGGGTCACGTGCACCGCAACCGTCCGATCCGCGTGCTGCGCGACGACGTGGTGGTCTTCGAGGGCGAGCTGGAATCGCTGCGCCGCTTCAAGGACGACGTCGCCGAAGTGCGCGCCGGCATGGAGTGCGGCATCGGCGTGAAGAGCTACAACGATGTACGCGTCGGCGACAAGATCGAGGTGTACGAGAAGGTCGAAGTGGCGCGCAGCCTCTGATCCCCGGATCTGCTGCACGTGCAAGCCGGAGGCCCCTGCGGGTTTCCGGCTTGTGCATTTCGGCTTCCAGCGTTTTTCCAGGATTCAAGTCATGGCCAAAGAATACAGCCGCACCCAGCGGATCGGTGACCAGATGCAGCGCGAACTCGCGCAGCTGATCCAGCGCGAGATCAAGGATCCGCGCCTGGGCCTGGTGACCCTGACCGGTATCGACGTCAGCCGCGACCTGGCCCATGCCAAGGTGTACTTCACCGTGATGGGGCAGGACGACGACGCCGAGAAGGTCGCCCTCAACCAGGAGATCCTCAAGGATGCCGCCGGTTACCTGCGCATGCTGCTCGGGCGCGCGATCAAGCTGCGCACCATTCCGCAGCTGCATTTCCTCTACGACGAGAGCGTGCGCCGCGGCGCCCAGCTGTCGGCGCTGATCGAGCGCGCGGTGGCCGAGGATCGCAAGCACCAGGACGCGGACAAGGAGTAAGGCGTGGCCCAGGTCAAACGAGTGCGCCGTGCGGTCAGCGGCATCCTGATCCTCGACAAGCCGCGCGGCTTCAGTTCCAACGCCGCGCTGCAGAAGGTCCGCTGGCTGCTCAACGCCGAGAAGGCCGGGCATACCGGCAGTCTCGATCCGCTGGCCACCGGCGTGCTGCCGCTGTGCTTCGGCGAGGCGACCAAGTTTTCCCAGTACCTGCTCGACGCCGAGAAGGGCTACGCCACGGTCATGCACCTGGGCGTCACCACCAGCACCGGCGACGCCGAGGGCGAAGTGCTCGAGCGCCGCGAGGTCAACTTCGACCGCGAGCAGCTGGAGGCGCTGCTGCCACGCTTTCGCGGAACCATCCAGCAGGTGCCGCCGATGTACTCGGCGCTGAAGAAGGATGGCCAGCCGCTGTACAAGCTGGCACGCGCCGGCGAGGTGGTGGAGCGCGAGGCGCGTTCTGTTACTATTGACCGGCTCGAGCTGACCCGCTTCGAGCCGCCGTTCGCCGATCTGTCGGTGAGCTGCAGCAAGGGTACCTACATCCGCAGCCTGGTCGAGGATCTCGGCCAGGCGCTGGGTTGCGGCGCGCACGTCGCGGAACTGCGCCGTACCCAGGCCGGGCCGTTCAGCCTGGCGCAGGCGATCGGCCTCGACGAGCTGATCGCCGCCCACGAGCAGGGCGGCGCCGAGGCGCTGGACCGTTTCCTCCTGCCGGTGGACAGCGGCCTTGAGCACTGGCCGGCGGTGCAGCTGTCCGAGCACAGCGCCTACTACTGGCTGCACGGGCAGCCGGTGCGGGCTCCCGAAGCGCCGAAGTTCGGCATGCTGCGGGTACGCGATCACCAGGGTCGCTTCATCGGTATCGGTGAGGCGACCGACGACGGGCGCATTGCGCCGCGTCGCCTGATTCGGTCCTGAGGACCGGACGAGGATGGCTGTCAGCAGGCACGGTCATTCCTCCATTCATGAAAACGGGGAACTTCCCCGGCCTGTTACCTCAGAGGAAAGTCCATCATGGCACTGAGCGTCCAAGAGAAAGCCCAGATCGTTAACGAGTACAAGCAAGCTGAAGGCGATACCGGTTCCCCGGAAGTGCAGGTTGCCCTGCTGACCGCCAACATCAACAAGCTGCAGGACCACTTCAAGGCCAACGCCAAGGACCACCACAGCCGTCGTGGTCTGATCCGCATGGTCAACCAGCGCCGCAAGCTGCTGGACTACCTGAAGGGTAAGGACACCACTCGTTACAGCGCCCTGATCGCGCGCCTGGGCCTGCGTCGCTGAGACGCGGCTCTTGCCGAGACCGGGAGTCGGCGGTTCGCGGCGGGACGGAGCTTGCTCCTGCCCGCCGCGGACAACCGGCTCCCGGTTTTCCCAGATCATCCACGAAAGGCCGCGACAGGCGCCGTCTTTCGTAGATGACCTGAGGGGCGCACGCGCTCCCGGCTCGCCGCTTTCCCCCAAGGCAACACAGAGAAGGAAAACACCGTGAATCCGGTTATCAAGCAGTTCCAGTTCGGTCAGTCGACCGTCACCCTCGAGACCGGGCGCATCGCCCGTCAGGCCACCGGCGCCGTGCTGGTGAAGATGGACGGCGTCAGCGTGCTGGTCACCGTGGTCGCCGCCAAGCAGGCCGATCCGGGCAAGGGCTTCTTCCCGCTGTCCGTGCACTACCAGGAGAAGACCTACGCCGCCGGCCGCATCCCGGGCGGCTTCTTCAAGCGCGAAGGCCGTCCGAGCGAGAAGGAAACCCTGACCTCGCGGCTGATCGACCGCCCGATCCGCCCGCTGTTCCCCGAAGGCTTCATGAATGAAGTGCAGGTGGTCTGCACCGTCGTTTCCACCAACAAGAAGACCGATCCGGACATCGCCGCGATGATCGGTACCTCCGCCGCCCTGGCGGTTTCCGGCATTCCGTTCGAGGGCCCGATCGGCGCCGCCCGCGTCGGCTACCACGACGAGCTGGGCTACATCCTCAACCCGAGCTACGAGCAGCTGCAGAGCTCGCGCCTGGACATGGTGGTCGCCGGTACCGAAGACGCCGTGCTGATGGTCGAGTCGGAAGCCGAGGAGCTGACCGAAGACCAGATGCTCGGCGCCGTGCTGTTCGCCCACGAGGAATTCCAGAGCGCCATCGCCGCCATCAAGGAATTCGCCGCCGAAGCCGGCAAGCCGCGCTGGGACTGGCAGGCTCCGGCCGCCAACACCGCGCTGATCGAGGCGATCAAGGCCGAGTTCGGCGAGGCGATCTCCAACGCCTACACCATCACCATCAAGCAGCAGCGCTACGCCGCCCTCGACGCCCTGCGCGAGCAGGTGATCGCCAGGTTCGCCGGCGAAGGCGAAGGCCTGTTCCCGGCCGGCGAGGTCAAGGACGTATTCGGCCTGCTCGAATACCGCACCGTGCGCGAGAACATCGTCAACGGCAAGCCGCGCATCGACGGCCGCGACACCCGCACCGTGCGTCCGCTGGCCATCGAGGTCGGCGTGCTGGACAAGACCCACGGCTCGGCGCTGTTCACCCGCGGCGAGACCCAGGCCCTGGTGGTCGCCACCCTCGGCACCGCCCGCGACGCCCAGCTGCTGGACACCCTGGAAGGCGAGCGCAAGGACGCCTTCATGCTGCACTACAACTTCCCGCCGTTCTCGGTCGGCGAGTGCGGCCGCATGGGCAGCCCGGGCCGCCGCGAGATCGGCCACGGCCGTCTGGCCCGCCGTGGCGTCGCCGCCATGCTGCCGACCCAGGACGAGTTCCCCTACACCATCCGCGTGGTCTCCGAGATCACCGAATCCAACGGCTCCAGCTCGATGGCCTCGGTGTGCGGCGCTTCGCTGGCGCTGATGGACGCCGGCGTGCCGGTCAAGGCGCCGGTGGCCGGCATCGCCATGGGTCTGGTCAAGGAAGGCGACAAGTTCGCCGTGCTGACCGACATCCTCGGCGACGAGGACCACCTCGGCGACATGGACTTCAAGGTGGCCGGCACTGACAAGGGCGTCACCGCCCTGCAGATGGACATCAAGATCAACGGCATCACCGAAGAGATCATGGAGATCGCGCTGAACCAGGCTCTGGAAGCGCGCCTGAACATCCTCGGCCAGATGAACCAGGTGATCGCCAAGCCGCGCGCCGAGCTGTCGGAAAACGCCCCGACCATGCTGCAGATGCGCATCGACACCGACAAGATCCGCGACGTGATCGGCAAGGGCGGCGCGACCATCCGCGGCATCTGCGAGGAGACCAAGGCCTCGATCGACATCGAGGACGACGGCAGCGTGAAGATCTACGGCGAGACCCGCGAGGCCGCCGAAGCCGCCAAGCAGCGCGTGCTGGCGATCACCGCCGAGGCCGAGATCGGCAAGATCTACGTCGGTCGCGTCGAGCGCATCGTCGACTTCGGTGCCTTCGTCAACATCCTGCCGGGCAAGGACGGCCTGGTGCACATCTCGCAGATCAGCGACAAGCGCATCGAGAAGGTCACCGACGTGCTCAAGGAAGGCGAGGAAGTGAAGGTGCTGGTGCTGGACGTGGACAACCGCGGCCGCATCAAGCTGTCGATCAAGGACGTCGCGGCGGCGGAAGCCTCCGGCGTCTGATCCTGCCGATCGCGTGACGGAAAAGGCCCCTCGGGGCCTTTTCTGCTTTTCGGGCTTCAGCGCCTGCGTCGACTGTCGATGTCGACCAGGCGGTCGCCCTCGAAGCGCAGGTAGTGGTACATGCCGCTGCGCGGGCCGTAGATCCACTCCTCGATGCGCAGGCGTTCGAAGTTGCCCCAGTGGTCGCCGTACTGACGGTAGCCCAGGAAGGCCCTGCTGGCCGGCTCGCCGCACTTGTCCAGAACTTCCAGCGCATGGTCGCCGGTGCTGACCAGCGCGCTGCCGCAGCGCAGGGTACTGGCATCGGCCGCGCCGGCGAGCAGCAGCAGGATCAGCAACGACATGGTTCTCACGGCCGGGCTCCGTTGACGGTGTGGGTATGGCTCTCTGGGCGTTCGACCATGCGGCGGCCCGTTCATTCGCTGCTCAGGTGCAGCGGCACGCCGATCGGGCCTGCGGCGTCGATGGCGCTGCCGACCTCCAGCAGGTAGATGCGCTCGTCGGCCAGGCCGCCCTGTTCGACCAGCCAGGCCTTGATCGCCCGGGCGCGGTCCTGGGCCAGGCGCCGCTGCAGGGCGTTGCTGGCGGCCCAGTCGTCGAGCACGGCCTGCCGCAGGCGCTCGCTGCGCTCCGGCGTGTCCAGGGCGCGCCATTCGGGCGGTGGCTGCTGGCCGAGGCGGCTGCGATAGATGCCCTCGAGCAGGGCGGTCTTCATCTCCTCCGGCACCTCGAGCAGGGCGGGCTCGGCCGGCACCCGTTCGCCGCGTCGTTGCAGCATGCGGTACCAGGTCTCCCGATATTCGCGCTGCAGGCGCTGTTCGGCCAGGGGCGGGCCGTCGAGCGCGGCCAGGCTCATGCCCTCGACTTCCAGGCGCAGGCCCGCTTTGTGCTGCAGGGCGGTGGCCAGTCGGGCGAGGGTGGTGCGGGCTTGCTCGTCCAGTTCGCTGGAGCCGGCGGCGAAGGGCACGCTGTCGAGCGGTTGCGCGTTACCTTCGGCCAGCCCGGCGAGCAGCTTGAACGGCGCCTGCACCGTGCGCAGCAGCAGGTTGCGCAGGGTCTGCCAGACGATCGGCGCCACGCTGAAGCGGGGATCGTTGAGGTCGCCGCTGACCGGCAGGGCGATGTCGATGTTACCCCGGCCGTCCTTGAGCAGGGCCACCGCCAGGCGCACCGGCAGGTCGGTGGCGCTGGGGCTGTCGACCCGCTCGCCGAGCTGCAGGTCTTCCAGCAGCAGCCGGTTGTCGGCCTCGAGCCGTCCCTTCTCGATGCGGTAGTGCAGGTCGAGGTTGAGGCGGCCCTTGCGGATCTTGTAACCGGCGAACTTGCCGGCGTAGGGCGTCAGGGTGGTCAGCTCGACGCGCTGGAAGCGGGTGGCGATGTCCAGCTGTTCGAGCGGCGCGAAGGGCGTCAGGCGGCCCTCGATGCTGACCGGCGCGTAGCGGTCGACCTTGCCGTGGACCTTCACCGTGGCCGGTTGCGCGCTGCGATTGTCGAGGGTGCCGATGCGGCCCTGCAGCTGCTGGACGGCGGTGGCGAAGACGGGGCGCAGCGAGAAGTCGGCGAAGTTGGCCGAACCGTCCTCGATCTCGATGCCGCCGATCCGCAGCTGCAGCGGTGGGCCCGCCTCCGCCGTCTGCGCCGCGGCGGACCGGGGGATCAGCAGTTCCTGGATGTTGGTGCCAAGATCCTCGTTGACGATGAAGCGGACGTAGGGCTGTTGCAGGCGTACCCGCTCGACCTGCAGGCGCTCGCCGTGCCGATAGTCGAGGCCGGCGAGGTCGAGCTGTCGCCAGCGCACGAAGTCGCGGCCTTTTAGGGTATCCAGGGTATGCAACTGGGCGACGTCGGCGTCGCCGCTTACCCTGAAGCGCAGCGGGGCCAGGCTCTGCAGGTCGATGGCCAGATCGGCGCCGAGCAGGCCGCTGCGCAGTTCCAGATGCGCGAAGGGCGCCAGATAGGCCTGGGCCAGCCGCAGGTCGAGTTCGCGGGCCTGTACCGCAAGCCGACCGGCGAGCGGGGCGAGAGTGAGCTGCCCGGCGACCTCGAGCCGTCCGTTCGCTCCGAGGGCGCTGACCAGACGCAGCCCGAGCGGTTGGCTGGCGTCGCCGTTCAGGTCGTGCAGGTCGAGGTCGAGCGGGCCCAGCGTCAGCGCCACCGCGGGGCTGGGCTGGCGATCCTCGAGTCGGGCGCGCCAGTCGCGCAGTTGCACTTTCTCGACCTGCAGGTGCCAGGGGCTTCCCGGTGGCGTTTCTGCGGAGTGCGCTTCGGCGTCCGGGCGATGCGCCTGCAGGGCGGCGAGCTGTCGCTCGAGCAGCGCCTGCCAGTCGATGCGCCCGTCGACCTCGCGGGCCGCACGGGTTTCCAGACCCCGGCTGTGCAGGCTGCCGATTTCCAGACGACGTCCGTCGAGGTCGAGACGGGTGTCGGCGATCGCGAGGTCGGCCAGACGCAGGCGTGGCTGCCGGTCCGGATCGAACAGGCGCAGGCCGCCGGCCTGGCCCCGGCCGCCGTCGAGCTGCACCTGCAGGCGGGGGCCGCCGCGCAGTTCGAGTCGGCTGGCGCCGAGCTCGAGGGCGTCCAGCTCGAGCAGCGGCTGCCCGTCGGCTTCGCTCACCCCGAGGGCGGATAGTTGCAGGCGCGGCTCGCTCAGCTGCAGGCGCAGGGCGTCGCCGGCGTCGAGTCGGTAATCGCTGCCCAGGCTGAGCGTGCCCGACTGCAGCCGGTACGGCAGCAGGGGCTGCAGGTAGGGCCACCAGCGGGTCAGGTCGGTCGCGCCGAGGCTCAGGTGGCCGCTCGAGCGCAATGGCTGCAGCCCCAGGCGGCCCTGACAGTCGAGTGCCGCACCGTGGGGGCCGCTGGCGGAGAGGCTGAGCTCGCTGTCTTCGCCGCCCCGCGTGGTCAGCCCGCTCAGGCTCAGCTCGAGACGGTCATAGCGGTGTTCGACGACCGGCTGCTGGCGCAGATCGACGAAGCGCAGAGCGCCGCCGCTCAACGTCGCGCGCGCGAGGCGCAGGGGAACGGGGGCATCCGTGGCCTCGGTCGGTGCGCTGTCGCGCGGTGGCAGACGCAGCAGTTGGGTCAGGTTCAGCCGCCCGTCGGTGTCGAGACGCAGCTCGACTCGCGGCTGCTCCAGGCGCAGCTCGCGCAGGTGCAGTTCGCCCCGCCACAGGCTGTCGAGCTGCAGGTCGGCGTACAGACGGGCGAAGCCTAGCTGCTCGGCGCCGGGCTCGCCGACCTGCAGGTCGAGCAGGCTCAGTTCCAGGCTGAACGGATTGAATTCGATGCGTTCGAGGCGGGCCGGCACCTGCAGATGCTCGGCGAGCTGCTGGTTGATCAGCTTGAGGCCGGCCCAAGGCAGCAGGACGAAGCCGAGCAGGGCGTAGAGCAGCGGGGCGAACAGCAGGGCGGCGAGGGCGCGCCGCAATCCTTTGGGCATGACCGGGCATCCGTGGGGCATGGCGTGCCCCGGAGTATGGCATGCCGCCCGAGAGCAGGTCCTTGCCGGAACCGGCAGTTTTCCAGGCTCAGAAATGCAGGACCAGGGTCTTCAGCGGCGGCTTGCCGTCGAAGGAGGGGAAGTCGGCGGCCGGCGCCAGCACCTCGACCTCGCGTACCGGGCGGCCATTCTTCGCCGCGCAGCGCAGGACCTGTTCGCGCCAGTCGGCGAGCTCGACCCTGGCCAGGTTGTTGCAGCACACCAGGCTGCCGCCCTCCGCGGTGACCAGCAGCGCCGGCTTGAGCAGGCTCTGGTAGTCGCGCAGCAGGTCGACGGTGCCGAAGGCGCTGCGCGCCCAGGCCGGCGGATCGAGGAACACCAGGTCGAACTGCTCGGCGGCCAGGCGCGGGTAGCTCGGCAGGCGCTGGCCGCGGCGGTGCGCCACCGGCAGACCGGCCAGCTGGCGGATGGCCGGGAAGTAGTCGGACTGGATGAAGTGCATTTCCGGCAGGGCCGGATTGAGCGCGCCATTCTCGCGGCCGACCGCCAGGTTGCCCTCGGCGAAGTCGAGGTTGACCACGCGGCGTGCGCCTCCGGCCGCGGCGCACAGGCCGACGCCGCAGGTGTAGGCGAACAGGTTGAGCACCGACTTGCCGGCGCTGTGGCGCCTGACCCAGCCGCGGGCGTTGCGCAGGTCGAGGAACAGCAGCGGGTCCTGGCCCGGGTGGCGGGCGCGCACCCGGTAGTTCAGTCCCCACTCGTGGCCGACCAGCTCGGCCAGCGCCTCGGGCGCGGGCTGGTAGAGCCGATCCGTGCGGTCGATGCGCGAGTTGGGCTGCGAGCGGTCGTTGTACACCGCCAGCAGCTCGGTGCCGAGAAACGCCTGGCAGGCGGCGAACAGCTCGAGCAGAGCATCGCGCTCGAGCGGCTGGTGGAAGCTCTGCACCAGCAGCTGCGGGCCGTAGCGGTCGACGGTCAGGCCCGGCGCGCCCTCCTGGCTGCCGTGGAACAGGCGGTAGCAGTCGGTGCCCTGGCCGTGCAGTTCGGCGATCAGGGCCTGACGGCGCTCGAAGGCGGCGCGCAGCGCCTGGTTCAAGGCGGACATGGCGCGTCTCCTCGGGGATGGGGAGCGGCAGTTTACCAGCGCCCGGCGGGGCTGCCGTCGCTTTTCCACGCGCCGGCGCGACGTTCAGCGCTGGATGCGCTGCTCGATCAGGTTGTCCACCACCGTCGGGTCGGCCAGGGTCGACAGGTCGCCGAGGTTGTCCAGCTCGTTGCCGGCGATCTTGCGCAGGATGCGCCGCAGGATCTTGCCCGAGCGGGTCTTCGGCAGGCCTGGCGCCCACTGGATCAGGTCCGGGCGGGCGAAGTGGCCGACCTCGCGGGCGACCAGCTCGGCCAGCTCCTGGCGCAGGCCCTCACTGGGCTGACTGTCCTTCATCAGGGTGACGAAGGCGTAGATGCCCTGGCCCTTGAGGTCGTGCGGGTAGCCGACCACCGCGGCCTCGGCCACCGCGTCGTGCAGCACCAGCGCGCTCTCCACCTCGGCGCTGCCCAGGCGGTGGCCGGAGACGTTGAGCACGTCGTCGACCCGCCCGGTGATCCACCAGTCGCCGTCCTCGTCGCGGCGCGCGCCGTCGCCGGTGAAGTAGTAGCCGGGGTAGGGCCTGAAGTAGCTGTCGAGCAGGCGCCGGTGGTCGCCGAAGACCGTGCGGATCTGGCTCGGCCAGCTGGCCTTGAGCGCCAGCAGTCCCGCTCCGGGCCCGTCGATCTCGCGGCCTTGCTCGTCGAGCAGCACCGGCTGCACGCCGAAGAACGGCCGGGTCGCCGAGCCGGGCTTGAGGGTGGTGGCGCCGGGCAGCGGGGCGATCATGATCGCGCCGGTCTCGGTCTGCCACCAGGTGTCGACGATCGGGCAGCGGCTGTCGCCGACCACCTGGTAGTACCACTCCCAGGCTTCCGGATTGATCGGCTCGCCCACCGAGCCGAGCAGGCGCAGGCTCGCGCGCGAGGTCCGGCGCACCGGTTCCTCGCCCTCGCGCATCAGCGCGCGCAGGGCGGTGGGCGCGGTGTAGAAGATGTTCACGCTGTGCCTGTCGACGATCTGCCAGGGCCGCGCGGCGTCCGGGTAGTTGGGTACGCCTTCGTAGATCAGGACGATCGCGCCGTTGGCCAGCGGGCCGTAGACGCCGTAGCTGTGCCCGGTGATCCAGCCGATGTCGGCGGTGCACCAGAACACCTCGCCGTCGCGGTAGTCGAACACGTAGCGGTGGGTCATCGCCGCGGCCAGCAGGTAACCGCCGGTGCAGTGCAGCACGCCCTTGGGTTTGCCGGTCGAGCCCGAGGTGTAGAGGATGAACAGCGGATCCTCGGCGTCCATCGGTTCGGCCGGGCAGTCGGCGTCGACCTGGCCGAGCAGCTCGTGGTACCAGTGGTCGCGTCCGGCGACCCAGTCGATGCCGCTGTGGCGGTGGGCGAGCACGATCACGCCGGTCACCTCGGGGCAGCCCTCGAGAGCGTGGTCGACGTTGGCCTTGAGCGGGATGCGCTTGCCGCCACGCACGCCCTCGTCGGCGGTGATCACCAGCCGGCAGCCGGCGTCCAGGATGCGCTCGCGCAGCGCGTCGGGGGCGAAGCCGGCGAACACCACCGAGTGCAGCGCACCGATCCGCGCGCAGGCGAGCATGGCGCAGACGGCGGCGGGTAGCATCGGCAGGTAGATGCACACCCGGTCGCCCTTCCGCACGCCGAGCAGCTTCAGCGCGTTGGCCAGCCGGCAGACCTGTTCGTGCAGCTCGCGGTAGCTGAGCCGGCGCGACTGGCCGGGCTCGTCGCCTTCCCAGACGATCGCGGTCTGCTCGCCGCGGCTGGCCAGGTGACGGTCCAGGCAGTTGTAGGCGGCGTTGAGCTGGCCGCCCCTGAACCAGCTGGCCTGACCGCGGGCGAAGTCGCCGTGGTGCACGCTGCGCCAGGGCTTGAACCAGTCGAGGAACTGGCGGGCCTGTTCGGCCCAGAACTGCTCGGGATGCTCGACGGACTGCCGGTACAGGCGCCGGTAGTCCTCGGGGTGCAGCCAGGCATGACGATAGGCGGCGGCGTCGACCGGATGGGGGCGGATCTCGAACATGGCGCAGCTCCCGCGAGGCTGTCCGCGATGTCTTTCAGCGTGGCCCCGGCTGGCCGGCGAGGCAAGGCGGCCCGCCGTACGGCCGGGCCGCCCCGGGTCTCAACCACGGTGCCGCGAGCGGAAGTAGTCGATCAGCCCCTGGGTGGAGCCGTCCTCGGCCGGGCTGGCCTGCTCGCCGGTGAGGCGGGCGTAGAGGTTCTTGCCCAGCTCCTTGCCCAGCTCGACGCCCCACTGGTCGAAGGCGTTGATGCCCCAGATCACGCTCTGGGCGAACACCTTGTGCTCGTAGAGGGCGATCAGCGCGCCGAGGCGCTGCGGGCTGACCCGCTCGAGCACCAGGGTGTTGCTCGGCCGGTTGCCGGGAATCACCTTGTGCGGCGCCAGGCGCTGCACCTCGGTCTCGGCCAGTCCGGCGGCGCGCAGTTCGGCCTCGGCCTCCTCGCGGGTCTTGCCGCACATCAGCGCCTGGCTCTGCGACAGGCAGTTGGCGAACAGCCACTGGTGGTGGTCGGCGAGCGGATGGTAGCTGGTCACCGGCACGATGAAGTCGGCCGGGATCATCAGGGTGCCCTGGTGCAGCAGTTGGTGGTAGGCGTGCTGGCCGTTGCAGCCGACCCCGCCCCAGATCACCGGACCGGTGCCGCAGCTGACCGGGCTGCCGTCCTGGCGCACGCGCTTGCCGTTGGACTCCATGTCCAGCTGTTGCAGGTGCTGGTTGAAGTTGCGCAGGTTATGGTCGTAGGGGAGGATCGCGTGGCTCTGCGCGCCCCAGAAGTCGCCGTACCAGACGCCGAGCAGGGCCAGCAGCACCGGCATGTTGGCCGCGAAGGGCGCGGTGAGGAAGTGGCGGTCCATCTTGTAGGCCCCGGCCAGCAGCTCCTTGAAGTTGCCCATGCCGATGGCCAGGGCGATCGGCAGACCGATCGCCGACCACAGCGAGTAGCGCCCGCCCACCCAGTCCCACATCGGGAAGATGTTCTCCGCGGCGATGCCGAACTCGACCGCCGCCGCCCGGTTGCTGGACACGGCGATGAAGTGGCGGTGCAGGTCGGCCTCGGCGGCGCCCTGGGCGAGTACCCAGCGGCGTGCGGCCTGGGCGTTCTTCAGCGTCTCCAGGGTGCCGAAGGACTTCGAGGAGACGATGAACAGGGTGGTCTCCGCGCGCAGGTTGGCGGTCACCTGATGGAACTCGCTGCCGTCGACGTTGGCCAGGTAGTGGCAGCGCACGCCGCGCTGGGCGAACGGCAGCAGGGCCTCGGAGACCAGCTGCGGGCCGAGGAAGGAGCCGCCGATGCCGATGTTGACCACGTCGGTGATCGGCTTTTCGGTCCAGCCGCGCCACAGGCCGTTGTGGATGCGCTGCACCAGCTCGGTCATCTGCCCCAGCACGCGGTGCACCTCGGGCATCACGTCGACGCCGTCCACCAGCACCCGCTCGCCGACCGGCCGGCGCAGCGCGGTGTGCAGCGCCGGACGGCTCTCCGAGGCATTCACCGGGGCGCCCTCGAACAGCGCCTCGATGGCCTGGCGCAGGTTCATCTGCTCGGCCAGCGCCAGCAGCTGGGCCAGGCTGGCCTCGTCGATCAGGTTCTTCGAGTAGTCGAGGAACAGTCCGGCCTGGCTCAGCGAGTAGCGCTGGAAGCGCTGTGGGTCGGCGGCGAAGGCCGCACGCAGGCTGAAGTCCTGCATGCGCTCGCGTTCTGCGCGCAGCGCCTGCCAGGCGGGTTGTCGGGTAGCATCCAGCGGTTTGAGATAGTGTTCCATCGACTGACTCGGTTGCGTGTTGCGGGAGACGAATGCGACAAGCCCGGAGCGGGTCCGGGCTTGTCGGGGGGCGGGTGGCGGTCAGGCCACCTGCACGGGGATGGCGTGACTGGTGTGGCTGAGCTCGTTGCCCGGGTTGAAGTAGAGCATGTGCGGCTTGTGCTGACTCAGTTCGGCCTCGCTGTAGTGGGCGTAGCTGCAAATGATCAGGCGGTGGCCGACGCCGGCCTTGTGCGCGGCGGCGCCGTTCACCGAGATCACCTTGGAGCCGTCCTCGGCGCGGATCGCGTAGGTGGTGAAGCGCTCGCCGTTGTCGACGTTGTAGATCTGGATCTGCTCGTATTCGCGGATGCCGGCCAGGTCCAGCCACTCGCCGTCGATGGCACAGGAGCCTTCGTAATCCAGAACGGCGTGGGTCACCTGGGCACGGTGCAGCTTGGCTTTGAGCATGATGCAATGCATGGCGGGTTCCTCGTCAGGCCGTGGCGTCGAGATCCACGAGCAGGTTGTCGATCAGCCGGGTCGCACCGAGGCGGGCGGCGGCCAGAATCACCAGCTGGCGGTCGGCGGCGCTGGCCGGGCTCAGGGTGAGGGGATTGCGGATTTCCAGGTAGTCGGGTGCGAAGCCGGCATTCTGCAGGCGCGCGGCGGCTTCGCCCAGCAGGTCCGGATGGTCGGTACGCCCGGCGCGCAACGCCTCGGCCACCCGGTTCAGGGTCTGGTAGAGCTGCGGGGCGACGGCGCGCTGTTCGTCGTCGAGGTAGCCGTTGCGCGAGGACAGCGCCAGGCCGTCGGCGGCGCGTACGGTCGGTTCGCCGAAGATCTGGATCGGCAGGTTGAGGTCGCGCACCAGCTTGCGGATCACCGCCAGCTGCTGGAAGTCCTTCTCGCCGAAGATCGCCAGGTCGGGCTGGACCATGTGGAACAGCTTGGTCACCACCGTGGCCACGCCGTCGAAATGGCCGGGGCGGCTGGCGCCGCACAGGCCCTCGCTGACGCCCGGCACGCTGACGATGGTCTGCCCGGCCATGCCGTCAGGGTACATCTCCTCGACGGTGGGGGCGAACAGCAGGTTGCAGCCGGCCTCGAGGAGTTTTTCCTGATCGGCGGCGAGGGTGCGCGGATACTTGTCGAGGTCCTCGCCGGCGCCGAACTGCAGCGGGTTGACGAAGATGCTGGCGACCACGAAGTCGGCGCGCTGGGCGGCCTTGGTCACCAGCGCGGCGTGCCCGGCGTGCAGGTTGCCCATGGTCGGCACCAGGCCGATGCGCTTGCCTTCGCTGCGCGCGCGGGCCACGGCGGCACGCAGCTCGCGGACGGTCTTGACGGTGATCATGCGGAGAAACCGTGTTCGGGGGCGGGGAACTGGCCGCTCTTGACCGCCTGGGTGTAGGCGGCGAGGGCGTCCTGGATGCTGGCCTGGCCGGCCATGAAGTTGCGCACGAACTTGGCCGGGCGCGGGTTGAGGCCGAGCATGTCGTGGACGACCAGCACCTGGCCGTCGGTAGCGACGCCGGCGCCGATGCCGATCACCGGGATCTGCGCCGCGCGGCTGATCTCGGCGGCCAGCGCGCTGGGCACGCACTCGAGCAGCAGCATGGCGGCGCCGGCCTGCTCGAGGGCCAGGGCCGCCTCGCGCATCTCGCGGGCGCGGGCCTCGTCGCGGCCCTGCACCTTGTAGCCGCCGAAGACGTTGACCGACTGCGGGGTCAGGCCCAGGTGCACGCAGGCCGGGATGCCGTTCTCGGCCAGGCGCTGCACGGTCTCGCACAGCCAGGCACCGCCTTCCAGCTTGACCATGTGTGCGCCGGCGCGCATCAGCGCCGCACTGCTTTCCAGCGCCTGCTCGAGGGTGGCGTAGCTCATGAACGGCAGGTCGGTGAGGATCAGTGCGCCGCGGTTGCCGCGCTTGACGCAGGCGGTGTGGTAGGCCATGTCGGCGACGCTGACCGGCAGGGTGCTGTCGTGGCCCTGCAGGACGTTGCCGAGCGAGTCGCCGACCAGCAGGACCTCGACCCCGGCGGCGCAGGCGGCGGCGGCGAAGGTGGCGTCGTAGCTGGTCAGCATGACGATCTTCTCGCCGTTCTGCTTGAGCGTGCGCAGAGTGGTGAGGGTGACATCAGCCATCAAGAAATCCTCGTGGTGCACCGCAAGAGGGCGCGGGCAAACGGTGCCTATAGTCCCGATGGGGGGCGGTGAAGTCAATCGGCGCCATTTTCCGCCGCTATCGGCCGCTGGGCCGGTTCGAGGCGCTCCAGTCCGACGAACGGACAGTCGGCGAGCAGTGTCTGCAGTGGCTGGCCGCCCGGCAGCACCAGCTCGGGAGCGATCTCCGCCAGCGGATAGAGGACGAAGGCGCGCGCGTGCATATGGTAGTGCGGCACGGTCAGACGCTCCTCGTCCAGTTGCAGGTCGCCGAACAGCAGGATGTCCAGATCCAGAGTGCGCGGCCCCCAGCGCTCGGCCTTGCGCTCGCGGCCCTGCTCGCGCTCGATGGCCTGCAGGGCGTCGAGCAGCTGCAGCGGTGCGAGCTCGCAGTCCAGCGCCGCCACCGCGTTGACGTAGCGCGGCTGATCGGCCGGGCCGAGCGGGTCGCTGGCGTACAGCGAGGACACCGCGGCCAGCCGGCACTGCGGCAGGCGGTCGAGGGCTTCGAGGGCGGCCGCGAGCTGGCGCTGCGGCTCGGCCAGGTTGCTGCCCAGGCCGACGTAGACGCGCGGCATGGGCTTACTCCTGCGCCTGGCCGCTCGGCGCCGCGCTGCGCCGCTTGCGCGGGCTGCGCCGGCGCTTGCGCGGCGCCTTGCCGGCGTCGCCCTCGCTGAGGGCGCGGATCATCGCGCGGCGCTCGCTGTCGCTGGCGTCCTGGTAGCGGGTCCACCAGTCGCCGAGGCCGCCGGTTTCCTCGCCGGCTTCCTCGCGCAGGAGGAGGAAGTCGTAGCCGGCGCGGAAGCGCGGATTCTCCAGCAGCAGGTCGGCGCGCTTGCCCTGGCGGCGCGGCAGGCGCTCCTGCATATCCCAGATCTCGCGCAACGGCAGGGTGAAGCGCTTGGGGATCGCGGTGCGCCGGCACTGCTCGCTGATCACCTCGTGGGCGGCTTCCTGCAGGGCCGGCAGCGCCGGCATGCCGCGCGCCTGCAGCGCCGCGGCGCGGGCCGGCAGGGCCGGCCAGAGCAGGGCGGCGAACAGGAAGGCCGGAGTCACCGGCTTGCCCAGGCGGATGCGCTCGTCGGTGTTGGCCAGCGCGCGGCGAATCAGCGCGCCGACGTACTCCGGCTCGGCCTTCAGCGCTGCGGCGCTGGCCGGGAACAGCGGGGCGAACAGGCCGTAGTCGCAGAGCAGCTCGAAGGTGCGCTCGCCCTGCCCGGAGAGCAGCAGCTTGAGCACCTCGTCGAACAGGCGGGCGGCGGGAATGTCGTCGAGCAGCGGCGCCAGGCGACGGATCGGCGCGGCGCTGTGCTTCTCGATGGCGAAGTCGAGCTTGGCGGCGAAGCGCACCGCACGCAGCATGCGCACCGGGTCCTCCAAGTAGCGCTGCTCGGGATCGCCGATCAGGCGCACCAGGCGGTTGCGGATGTCGTGCACGCCCTGGGCGTAGTCGAGGATGCGTTCGCTGGCGGGGTCGTAGTAGAGGGCGTTGATGGTGAAGTCGCGGCGCTGGGCGTCGTTTTCCTGGCTGCCGTAGACGTTGTCGCGCAGGATGCGCCCGCTCTCGTGGCGCGCGGCCTGGGCGCTGTCCTCGTCGTCCTCGCCCTGCGGGTGGTGGGCGCGGAAGGTGGCCACCTCGATGATCTCGCGGCCGAAGTGCACGTGCACCAGCTTGAAGCGGCGGCCGATGACCCGGGCGTTGCGGAACTCGGCGCGCACTTGCTCGGGGGTGGCGCTGGTGGCCACGTCGAAGTCCTTGGGGGCGATGCCGAGCAGCAGGTCGCGCACGCAGCCGCCGACCAGAAAGGCCTGGTAGCCGGCTTGCTGCAGGCGCTCGACCACGTTCACCGCGTTGCGGCTGATCTGCTCGCGCTGCAGCGAATGCTGGCTGTTGCCGAGCACTTCCGGCGTGGTGCGGACGGCGCGGGCGCGGCGCAGGGGGGAACGGATGGACTGGAACAGCTTCTTCAGCATGGGCGACTGGGTACCGGATGGGGCGGGAGCAGCGGGGCGGCCCCGCGCGGATTGGTGCGGATTCTAGCACTGGCCGGCGGCGATGGTGAACGCGGGGAGCGATGGGGCTGGCCGGGGAGGGAGAAGCACAAGGGGGAGCCGTGGCTCCCCCTTCAGGTCGGTCGTGCTGTGTTCTTGTTGTGCTGACGGGCTTGTTGTTCTTGTTGGCGACCCGTCCGGGTCTCGGTGGGCCCGGTGGCAGTCCCAAGCGGGGACTCGAGGAACAAGCGGATTGCTTTGGACGCCGAGCTGGCGGGCTCAACCGGTGCGGGGCGCTGCCTGGAGCAGTTTTCTTGTTCTCTGGCCGGTCGAGGGGGGCCCTGCGGGCAGCTCCTCTCCAAAACGATCGGTTTGTCGCGCCTCCACCCTGTTGTTCTTGTTGTGTTGGAGTCGTTGCGTCTTGTTCTTGTTGTGTCGTGTAGCGTTGTTGTTCTTGTTATGCGCTGATCAAGGCAGATGTCGTGCCAGTTTTCTAAAAACCTTTTAAATCAATGGGTTGAGATTTTGCGTGGGCGCGGCGGGCAGAAAAAAGCCGGGTTCCCGTTACTAGGGAACCCGGCTGCTGTTACGCCGAGCCAGTGAGGGTAACACCTCAGCCGTCGGTGGCGGCGCCCGACTTGCGGCGCGGAATGCCCAGACGCTGGCGGCGCTCCCACAGGCACTTGCGGCTGATGCCGAGCTTGCGCGCCAGCTCGGTCTCGGTCATGTGGTCCTGGTGTTCGAGGACGAAGTGCTGGAAGTAGTCCTCCAGCGACAGGTTCTCCGCCGGCTCGCTGCCGCTGCTCGCCGGCAGGCTGTGCAGGTCGCCGGCGAAGTCGTCTTCCAGCTCCAGCTCGACGTCGATGCCCAGCAGGTCGAGGGGGATGCTCTCGCCCTCGCAGAGGATCACTGCGCGCTCGATGGCGTTCTCCAGCTCGCGCACGTTGCCGGGCCAGCCGTAGTGGCGGATCGCCCTGAGCGCCTCGGGCGAGAACTGCAGCGCCTCGCGGCCCATGCGCGCGCACTGGCGGGCGAGGAACACCCGGGCGATCTCCACCACGTCGTCCTCGCGCTCGCGCAGCGCCGGCAGGCGCAGGGAGATGACGTGCAGGCGGTAGTAGAGGTCCTCGCGGAACTGGCCGTTCTTGGCCAGGTTCTTCAGGTCGCGGTGGGTGGCGGCGATCAGTCGCACGTCGACCTTCTGCGACTGCACCGAGCCGACCCGGCGGATCTCGCCCTCCTGCAGCACGCGCAGCAGGCGCGCCTGGGCCTCCAGCGGCAGTTCGCCGATCTCGTCGAGGAACAGGGTACCGCCGTCGGCGGCCTCGACCAGGCCGGTGCGCCCGGCGGTGGCGCCGGTGAAGGCGCCCTTCTCGTGGCCGAACAGCTCCGACTCGATCAGAGTCTCGGGGATGGCCGCGCAGTTCACCGAGATCAGCGGCGCCTTGGCGCGCCGCGACAGGTTGTGCAGGGCGCGCGCCACCAGCTCCTTGCCGGTCCCCGACTCGCCCTGGATCAGCACGGTGGAGTCGGTCGGCGCGACCTTGCGGATCTTGCCGAACAGGTCCTGCATCGCCGCGCAGCGGCCGATGATGCCGATTTCGCCGGCCGCCGCCGTGGCGCCTTCGTCGCCCGCCGGAGCGCTGGCGGCCGGCGCGGCGGGTGCCTGGCGCCGTTCGCGGAGGATGCGCGCGACCGCCTGGAGCATTTCGTCGTGGTCGAACGGCTTGGCGATGTAGTCGATGGCGCCGAGCTTCATCGAGTCGACCGCCGAGCGCAGGCTGGCGTAGCTGGTCATGATCAGCACCGGGGTGCCGCCGGCCAGGCCGATCAGCTCGGTGCCCGGCGCGCCGGGCAGGCGCAGGTCGCTGATCACCAGGTCGAAGCCGGGAATCTCGTAGCGCTCCCGGGCCTCCTGCACCGAGCCGGCCTCGCTGACCTGGTACTGGTTGCGTTCCAGCAGACGGCGCAGCGCCGAGCGGATGATGGTTTCGTCTTCGACGATGAGGATATGTGCCATGTCTGTTCAGCTCTCGCGACGGGCTCGGAAGCGTCTGGATACTGTCGGCGCCGGTCTCTGCGGACGGCTTGGCGAGGGTGCGCGGGGCGGGCGGCGCGCTGGCCGCCCGGACGATGCGCATGCAGTGTCCATCGGCTTCACGGGGTGTCGGCAGCCAGCGGGCCGCCATAGCGCGGCAGGCTGATCCGGATGCGCGTGCCGCGCTGGCGTTCCGGGTCTGCCGGGCTGTCGATGGTTATCTGTCCATAATGCTCCTCGACGATCGAATAGACCAGTGCGAGGCCCAGGCCGGTCCCTTTGCCCGGGTCCTTGGTGGTGAAGAAGGGTTCGAACAGGCGCTCGACGATCGACTGCGGGATGCCCGGGCCTTCGTCCTCGACTGTCAGCTCGACGCTGTCGGCGCCGGCCTCGCTGCGCACGCGGATGGCGCCGCCGGGCGGCGAGGCGTCGCGGGCGTTGGAGAGCAGGTTGATCAGCACCTGTGCCAGGCGCTGCGGGTCGCCCTCGACCCAGTGCTGCGGGTCGCAGAGGTTGAAGTAGTGCACGTCGTAGTCGCGGTTCAGCGAGAGCAGGCCGATCGCCTCGCGGGTCACCTCGGCCAGGCACACCGGTTCGCTGCTCTGCTGGCGACCGCCGGCGTGGGCGAAGCTCATCAGCGACTGGACGATGCGGGTGATGCGCTTGGTCTGCTCGATGATCTGCGCGCAGGTCTCGATGACCTCGGCATCGCCTTCGCGCTCCTCGCGCAGGTTCTGCGCCAGGCAGGCGATGCCGGTGACCGGGTTGCCGATCTCGTGGGCCACCCCGGCGGCCAGCCGGCCGATCGAGGCCAGGCGCTCGGAGTGGATCAGGCGATCCTCCAGCAGCTGGGTCTCGGTGAGGTCCTCGACCAGCAGCACCAGGCCGCTGGTGCCGGGGGCCAGCGGTTCGTCGATGGAGGCCTTGTGCAGGTTCAGCCAGCGGGTCTGGCCGTCGAGGGCCAGGCGCTGCTTGTGCAGGTGTTCGTCGGGAGCCTCGATGAACTCGGTGAGCAGCCCGCACCAGGGCTCGGGCAGGGTGGCCAGGCGCGAACCGACCACGCGCCGGGCCTCGATGCCGGTGAGCTCCTCCATGGCGCGGTTCCACTTGAGGATCTCCTGGTCCTGGGCCAGCGAGCAGACCCCCATCGGCAGTTCCTGCAGGGTCCGTCGGTGGTAGCGACGCAGGGCGTCGAGCTCGGCGGCCAGGCCGGTGAGGCGCGACTGGTAGTCCTCCAGGCGGCTCTCGATGAAGTGGATGTCTTCGGTGACGTAGGTCTCGTCGGCGGCCTTGTAGGGCAGGAAGCTCTCGACGATGTCCTGGGCCACGCTCGGTCCCATCAGCCCGGACAGGTTGGCCTCGATGCGGTCGCGCAGGCGGCGCAGGGCGTAGGGACGCTGCTCGTCGAAGGGCAGGCCGAGGTCGCGCAGCGCCTGCTCGACCTCGCGCTGGGCGGTGCGCGCGCCGAGCGGCTTGGCCAGTTCGGCGGCGAACTCCTGTGGCGAGGCGGCGACCAGTTCGCGGCGCTGCGGCCGGCGCACGTTGTCCACCGCGCAGGTCTCGGCGGCGCTCTGCTCCTCGGCGCTCGGCTCGGTGAACAGCGAGACCAGGACGAACACCAGCACGTTGACCGCCAGCGAGGCGATCGCCGCCAGGTGCCAGCTGGTGTCGTCGAGCACGTAGACCAGGTCGAGCAGCGGCAGGTAGAAACCCGGCAGGTTGCCGAGCAGCGGCAGCAGCATGGTGAGGATCCACACGCTGGCCCCGGCGATCAGGCCGGCGATGAAGCCGCGACGGTTGGCGGCCGGCCAGTAGAGTACCGACAGTGCGCCGGGGAGGAACTGCAAGGTGGCGACGAAGGACACCGTGCCCAGGTGCGACAGCTCCTGGCCCGACTCGATGACCAGGTAGAAGGCGTAGCTGCCGGCGATGATCGCGGCGATCAGCGCGCGGCGGGTCCACTTCAGCCAGCGGTAGATGTTGCCCTCGGCCGGCGGCTGGTAGAGCGGCAGCACCAGGTGGTTGAGGGCCATGCCCGACAGCGCCAGGGTGACCACGATGACCAGCCCGCTGGCCGCCGACAGGCCGCCGAGGTAGGCGGCCAGCACCAGCCAGGGGTTGCCGACCTCGAGGCCGATGCCCAGGGTGAAGTATTCCGGGCTGCTGGCGGCGCCGAGCTTGAGGCCGGCCCAGAGGATCGGCGGCACGGCCAGGCTCATCAGCAGCAGGAACAGCGGCAGCGCCCAGCTGGCGCTGACCAGCGCGCGCGGATTGAGGTTCTCGGCGAAGGCCATGTGGAACATGTGCGGCATGGTGATCGCCGCGGCGAAGAACACCAGCAGCAGGGTGCGCCAGGGGCCTTCCTGCAGCGGGGTGTGCAGGGTGGTCAGCGCCTGCTGGTTCTGCAGCAGCCACTGTTCGAGACCGGCCGGGCCGTCGAACACGCCGAACAGCGCATACAGGCCGATGGCGGTCATCGCGCAGAGCTTGACCAGCGACTCGAAGGCGACGGCCAGTACCAGGCCCTCATGGCGCTCGCGGGTGGCCACCCGGCGCGAGCCGAACAGGATGGTGAACAGGGTGATCAGCAGGCAGAAGCCCAGCGCCACGCGGTTCTGCTCGCGGTCGCCGGTGATCAGGCCGATGCTGTCGGCGACCGCCTGGATCTGCAGGGCCAGCAGCGGCAGCACGGCGACCAGACTGAACAGCGCGGTCAGGGTGCCGGCCCAGGTGCTGCGGAAGCGGAAGGCGAACAGGTCGGCCAGCGAGGACAGCTGGTAGGTGCGGGTCAGGCGCAGGATCGGATAGAGCAGTACCGGGGCGAGCAGGAAGGCGCCGGAGAGACCGAGGTAGATGGCCAGGAAGCCGTAGCCGTACTGGTAGGCCAGTCCTACCGCACCGTAGAACGCCCAGGCGCTGGCGTACACGCCGAGCGACAGGGTGTAGACCAGCGGGTGGCGCACCAGCGCGCGCGGCAGGGCGCTGCGTTCGGTCAGCCAGGCGAGACCGAACAGCACCACCAGATAGACCGAGCTGATCAGCAGCAGCTGGGTAACGTCAAAGCTCGTCGGCATCGCGCTGGCTCTGGAGGATGAAGGTGACGACGATCAGGATCAGCCAGAGCATGTACGGGCGGTACCAGGCGCCGTTGGGATCGATCCACCAGTCCATGATCGCGGGGGAGAACAGGTAGATCCCCACCACCAGGAGCAGGACCAGCCGGTAGATATACATGAAGTGCCTCGTCGTTGGATGGACCGGATGGTAACGGAGGCGACGGCCAAGCTGAAGGGCGGGCTGACGCCCCGCGCCGGCCGCGTCAGCGGATCTCGGCTTCGGCCAGGCCGCCGTGGCGCGGAATGGCGACCGGATTCCAGTGCCGCACGCCCCAGGCCAGCACTTCGGCAGGGGTGGCCTGCTCCAGCGCGTCCGGCGGCTGCTGGCCGAGGGCGCGCAGGGCGCGGGCGAGCAGGGCGGGGGCCCGGTCGGCGGGCAGCGGCGGCGAGCGGTAGGACTTGCCGAGCTTGTGGCCGTCGGGCTGCAGCAGCAGGGGGATGTGCAGGTAGCGCGGCTGCGGCAGGCCGAGCAGCTCCTGCAAGTACAGCTGGCGCGGGGTGGAGTCGAGCAGGTCGGCGCCGCGCACCACGTCGGTGACGCCCTGCCAGGCGTCATCGAGCACCACCGCCAGCTGGTAGGCGTACAGGCCGTCGCGGCGGCGGATCACGAAGTCGCCGACTTCGCGGGCGAGGTTCTGGGCATACTCGCCCTGCACACGGTCGACGAAGCGGTACTCGGCATCCGGCACGCGCAGGCGGATCGCCGCCCCGCTCCGGGGACGGCCGGCCGCCCGGCAGGTGCCGGGGTAGATCGGTCGCCCCTCGAGCCGCTTGCGCGAACAGTCGCAGGCATAGGCCAGGCCGCGCGCCAGCAGGTCGTCGAGCGCGGCGGCGTAGGCGGCCTGGCGGTCGCTCTGGCGCAACACCGGGCCGTCCCATTCCAGGCCGTAGGTTTCCAGGGTGCGCAGGATGGCGTCCTGGGCACCGGGAACCTCGCGTGGCGGGTCGAGATCCTCCATGCGCAGCAGCCAGCGGCCGCCGGCGGCGCGGGCGTCGAGCCAGGAGGCGAGGGCGGCGACCAGCGAACCGAAGTGCAGGTAGCCGCTGGGCGTGGGGGCGAAGCGTCCGGTATAGGCGGAGAAGGTGTTCATCGCGGGCATTCGGCAGGCAGCGCGGGAACGCGGCGCCCGCAGCGGACGCCGGAAACGATACGGGGCGCCGTGGCGCCCCGTCGCGGGTCAGGAACCCAGCTGCTTTTCCTTGATCTCGGCGAGGGTCTTGCAGTCGATGCACAGGGTGGCGGTCGGTCGGGCCTCGAGGCGGCGGATACCGATCTCGACGCCGCAGGAGTCGCACCAGCCGTACTCGTTGTCCTCGATCAGCTGCAGGGTTTCGTCGATCTTCTTGATCAGCTTGCGCTCGCGGTCGCGGGTGCGCAGCTCGAGGCTGAACTCCTCCTCCTGGCTGGCGCGGTCGGCCGGGTCCGGGAAGTTGGCGGCCTCGTCCTGCATGTGGTGCACGGTGCGGTCGACTTCCTCCATCAGTTGCTGCTTCCACTGATTGAGGATGGCGGTGAAGTGGGCGCGCATCTTGTCGCCCATGTACTCCTCGCCGGGAGTCTCCTTGTAGGGCTCGAAGCTGCGGATCTGGGTGCTTTTCTCTTGGGTATTGGTCGGCATGATCTGTCCGCCTCTCACGTTCGCTGATCCCGTGCGCAGGTTGTGTCCATCAGCGGCATTGTAGCCGGGCCTGCGGTTGCAAGCGGGCGAACCTACCAGAATCGCCGGGTGGATGCCAGCCCGCCGCGTCTCGGCCTGCAACGGCGTGTGACAGTTGGCTAGAATCGCCTTTTGCCTCATCGCGGAGGGCCGCATGGCTCCGTCCTACAGCGCGCGCAGTCGCGCCATCGAACCCTTCCACGTCATGGCCCTGCTGGCTCGCGCCAACGAGCTGCAGGCCGCCGGCCACGACGTGATCCACCTGGAGATCGGCGAGCCGGACTTCGCCACCGCCGCGCCGATCGTGCGCGCCGGTCAGGCGGCGCTGGCCTCAGGGCAGACCCGCTACACCGCGGCGCGCGGCCTGCCGGCGCTGCGCGAGGCGCTGGCAGGCTTCTATGCCAGCCGCTACGGCCTGGCGATCGATCCCGGGCGCATCCTGATCACCCCCGGCGGCAGCGGCGCGCTGCTGCTGGCCAGCGCCCTGCTGGTCGACCCGGGCAAGCACTGGCTGCTCGCCGACCCCGGCTATCCGTGCAACCGCCACTTCCTGCGCCTGGTCGAGGGCGATGCCCGGCTGGTGCCGGTGGGGCCCGAGGACAACTACCAGTTGAGCCCCGCGCTGATCGAGCGCCACTGGGAGGCCGACAGCGTCGGCGCGCTGGTCGCCTCGCCGGCCAACCCGACCGGCACCGTGCTGTCGCGCGCCGAGCTGGCCGGACTGTCCGCGGCGCTGCGCGCGCGCGGCGGCCACCTGGTGGTGGACGAGATCTACCACGGGCTGACCTACGGCCTCGACGCGCCCAGCGTGCTGGAGGTCGACGACGATGCCTTCGTGCTCAACAGCTTCTCCAAGTATTTCGGCATGACCGGCTGGCGCCTCGGCTGGCTGGTGGCGCCGCCGGAGGCGGTGCCGGAGCTGGAGAAGCTGGCGCAGAACCTCTACATCAGCGCGCCGACCGTGGCCCAGCACGCTGCGCTGGCCTGCTTCGAGGCCGAGACCCTGGCGATCCTCGAGGAGCGCCGCGCCGAGTTCGCCCGCCGCCGCGACTACCTGTTGCCGGCCCTGCGCGCGCTGGGCTTTCGCATCGCCGTCGAACCGCAGGGCGCCTTCTACCTGTACGCCGACGTCTCGGCGTTCGGCGGCGATTCCTACGCGCTGTGCCGGCATCTGCTGGAGACCGAGCACGTGGCGATCACCCCGGGGCTGGACTTCGGCCGGCATCTGGCCGACCGCCACGTGCGCTTCGCCTACACCCAGGAGGTGCCGCGCCTGGAGCTGGCGGTCGAGCGCATCGCCCGCGGTCTGGCGAGCTGGAGTCCCGATGCGCTTTGATCCGCCGCTGGAAGAGGGCCGCCTGCTGCGCCGCTACAAGCGCTTCCTGGCCGACATCGAGACTACTGCGGGCGAGACGCTGACCGTCCACTGCCCGAACACCGGCTCGATGCTCAACTGCATGAGCGAGGGCGGACGGATCTGGTTCAGCCGTTCGAACGATCCGAAGCGCAAGCTCCCGGGCACCTGGGAGCTGAGCGAGACGCCGCAGGGCCGCCTGGCCTGCGTCAACACCGCCAGGGCCAATGCGCTGGTCGAGGAGGCGCTGCGCGACGGGACCATCGTCGAGCTGGCCGGCTTCGCTGCGCTGAAGCGCGAAGTGTGCTACGGGGTGGAGAACAGTCGCGCCGACTTCCGCCTCGACTATGCCGAAGACAGCGCCTTCGTCGAGGTGAAGAGCGTCACCTTGGGCTTTCCCGGCACGTCGCTGGCGGCCTTCCCCGATGCGCGCAGCGAGCGCGGCAGCCGGCACCTGCGCGAGCTGGCCGGCCTGGCGCGGCAGGGCGTGCGCGCGGTGCAGCTGTACTGCGTCAACCTGTCCGGCATCGCCGCGGTACGCCCGGCGCAGGAGATCGATGCGCTGTATGCCGCGACGCTGCACGAGGCGGTGGCGGCCGGGGTGGAGGTGCTGGCCTACGGTGCCGAGCTGTCGCCGCAGGGCATCCGCCTGGCGCGGCGCCTGGAGGTCGTCCTGCAGGGTTAGGTCGCGAGCCAGATGCCGCCGTCGTGCTCGTGGCAGGTCAGCGCCTCAAGGCGTTCCCCGGCGCAGGGGCCGGCCACGCACTCGCCGGACTCGATCAGGAACAGCGCGCCATGGGTGGCGCACTGGATCAGGCTGCCGCTTTCGTCGAGGAACCGATCAGGCTGCCATTCCAGCGGGATACCGCGATGCGGGCAGCGATTGCGATAGGCGTACGCCCGGCCGGCGCGGCGCACCAGCAGCAGGTCGGCGCCGGCGAGGGCGAAGCCGCGGCTGGCGCCTTCGGGCAGATCGTCGCTGTCGCATAGTCGGCGCATGTCGTTTCCCTCCTCCGGGTCTGCGGCGATTATCCGTGCTGTCGCGTATTCCCGCCAGGGCGGGGCTGGCCGCAACCGCCGCGGGCTCTTATCCTGCTGCGCTGATCCCCCGGCAGAGCCTTGCCCATGCATTCACCTGTTCCCGGCCGCGTGCTGATTCCCGCCCTGCTGCTGCTGCTGCTGCTGGCCTTCTGGCTGGCGCTGGCGCTCGGTCCGGTCGGGCTGTCGCTGGCCGACAGCCTGCGCGCCCTGCTGCGCCTGGCCGGCCTGCCGCTGGCCGGTGAGGGGCTGGAGCAGGCCGAGCTGATCGTCGGTCAGATCCGCCTGCCGCGCGCTCTGCTCGGCGTCGCCGTGGGCGTGCTGCTGGCGTTGTGCGGGGTGGCGATGCAGGGGTTGTTCCGCAACCCGCTGGCCGACCCCGGGCTGGTCGGGGTGTCCAGCGGCGCGGCGCTGGGGGCGGCGCTGGCCATCGTCGGCGCCGCGCTGTTCGGCGGGGCGCCGGACTGGCTGGCGCCCTGGCTGCTGTCGGGGTGCGCCTTCCTCGGTGGACTCGGCGTCACCGCGCTGGTCTACCGCCTCGGACGGCGCGAGGGCCAGACCCGGGTGGCGACCATGCTGCTGGCCGGCATCGCGGTCACCGCGCTGGCCGGCGCCGGTATCGGCCTGTTCAGCTACCTGGCCGACGATGCCACCCTGCGCAGCCTGACCTTCTGGAACCTAGGCAGTCTCAACGGCGCCAGTTATGCGCGGCTGTGGCCGCTGCTGCCGGTGGCGGCAGCGGTGGCGCTGTGGCTGCCGTGCCGCGCCATGGCGCTGAACGCGTTGCTGCTCGGCGAGTCGGAGGCCCGCCACCTCGGGGTAGAGGTCGAGCGCCTCAAGCGCGAGCTGGTACTGTGTTGCGCACTGGGCGTCGGTGCGGCGGTGGCGGCGGCGGGGATGATCGGCTTCGTCGGTCTGGTGGTGCCGCATCTGGTGCGTTTGCTCAGCGGTCCGGACCACCGCCTGCTGTTGCCGGCCGCCGCGCTGGCCGGCGGCGCCCTGCTGCTGCTCGCCGACCTGGCGGCGCGCCTGCTGATGGCGCCGGCCGAGCTGCCGCTGGGTACCCTCACCGCGCTGCTCGGAGCGCCCTTCTTCCTCTATCTGCTGCAGCGGGAGCGTCTCTGATGCTGAGTGCCGAGGGCTTGCGGGTGTGCCGCGGCGGCTGTCCGGTCGTGCACGGCGTCGATCTGCTGCTGCGCCCCGGCGAGCTGTTCGGTGTGCTGGGGCCCAACGGCGCGGGCAAGAGCAGCCTGCTTGCCGCGCTGTGCGGCGAACTGGCGCCGGCGGCCGGCCGGCTGCTGCTGGCCGGTCGACCACTGGCCGCCTGGCCGGGGCGCGAGCGGGCGCAGCAGCTGGCGGTGCTGCCGCAGACTTCGACCTTGGGCTTCGCCTTCCGCGTCGAGGAGGTGGTGGCCATGGGGCGTCTGCCGCACGCCAGCGGCCGCGTGCACGACGCGGCTGTCGTCGCCGCGGCGCTGGCTGCGGCGGACGTCGCGCATCTGGCCGGGCGCAGCTATCTGGCGCTGTCCGGCGGCGAGCGTCAGCGTGTGCACCTGGCGCGGGTGCTGGCCCAGCTGTGGCCGGGCGAGTCCGGTCAGGTGCTGCTGCTCGACGAGCCGACCGCGATGCTCGATCCGCTGCACCAGCATGCCATTCTCGAGGCGGTGCGGCGCTTGGCGGCCCGTGGCGTGGCGGTGCTGGCGGTGCTCCACGACCTCAACCTGGCGGCGCGCTACTGCGACCGCCTGCTGCTGCTCGAGTCCGGCCGCGTGCATGCGCTGGGCTCCCCGGTCGAGGTGCTGCAGGCCGGGCCGATCCGTGCGGTGTTCGGTCTCGAGGTGCTGGTGCAGCGCCATCCCGAACGCGGCCATCCGCTGGTCATCGTCCGTTGAGAGAGGGGGAGTCCTCGATGCGCATCCTGCTGCTCTGCTGTCTGCTCCTGCTGGGCGCCTGTCAGGCGCACCCGCCGCTCCCGCCGCTGCCCGACTGGCGGGAGCCCGAGGGGCGCGGGCACCCCGAGCTGGGGGTGATCGTCGATCTGCGCAGCGGCGAGCGACTGACCCCGGAGCAGTTGGTCGAGCGGCTGGCGCCGCTGGAGCGTCTGCTGATCGGCGAGCGTCACGACAACGCCGACCACCATGCCCTGCAACTGTGGCTGCTGCAGGCGCTGGAGCGTCGCCGCGCACCAGGCAGCCTGCTGCTGGAGATGCTCGAGCCGAGCCAGCAGGCTGCGGTCGACGCGGTGCGCGCGCAGGCGGCGCGCGGCCACTGGCCGGCCGACCTGCCGGCGGCGCTGGCCTGGCAGCAGGGCTGGGACTGGCGGCAGTACGGAGCGCTGCTGCGCCATGCTTTGATCCGCACCGAACCGCTGCTGGCAGCCAATCTCGAGCGCGCCGAGCTGATGTGGATCTATCGCGAGGGGGCGGAGTTGCCGGAGGGGGCTGCGAGCGCCCCGGCGGTGCGCGAGGCGCTGCTCGGGCAGATCCGCGAGTCGCACTGCGGCCTGTTGCCGGAGAGCCGGTTGCCGGCGATGCTGGCGGTGCAGCAGCAGCGCGACCGGCGCATGGCGGAGCGGCTGCTGGCGGCCCCCGCCCCGGCGCTGCTGATCGCCGGGGCCTATCACGTGCGACGCGATCTGGGCGTGCCGCTGCATCTGGCCGATCTGCGGGCGGACGGGGAGGAGGGGGTGCTGCTGCTGGCCGAGGCCGGCCAGGCGGTGGCCGCCGGCGAAGCCGACTTCGTCTGGTATACCCCGGCGCCGCCGGCGCAGGACTACTGCGCGGAGCTGCGCGCGGGGCACGCTGTTGACGCTCAGGCAAAAAAAGACCCGGCGGGAGCCGGGTCGAAACCGTGATTAGCCTGATGAGGAGATAAACCGGGAGTCGACTGCCGTCCCTCGGTTACCGACCGGTCTCGCGACCAGCTGAGTTAATGATAATTCTTTTCATTTGATAGTCAAGCGCATTCTGCTGCCGTTGCCGCCCGAGAACGAAAAAGGCGAGCGGATCGCTCCGCTCGCCTTGGGAGGAAGGCGCTCGGCGTTCAGGCCGGTTGTTCGTCGCGCAACTGGGTGACTTCCTGGTTGAGCAGGCGTACGCGGCGCGCCAGGCTCTCGATCAGGCTGTGGGCGATCCGCGGGTTGCTGTGCATCAGGCTGATGAACTGCTCCTTGGGGATCGCCATCACCGTGCAGGGCTCGCTGGCGATCACCGTGGCGCTGCGCTGCTCGCCGGTGAATACCGCCATCGCCCCGAAGATCTCGTCCTTCTGCACGTCGCCGACGCGGTGGCCGTCGACATAGGCCTCGGCGTGGCCTTCAACGATGATGAACACGTTGTCCGCTTCGTCGCCCTGGTGGATCAGTTCCTCGCCGGCGGCGAAGTGCAGGAAGCCGGTGCTCGGGCGCAGTTCGGGCTGGCGCAGGCGGGCGAGCGCATCGGAGAGCAGGGCGATCTGGCCGCTCAGGTACTGGGCGAACAGTTCCTGGCGGCGTTCGTCGGCATGGATGTGGGCGAAGGCGGTGCTGCGCGCATAGGGGCGCAGTCGCACTGGATCCTCGCAGCTGAAGCGGCAGGCCGGTTGCTCGAGGCCCTGACGCAGGCCGAGCAGGTCGCCCTCGCACAGGTAGAACACCGGACGCTCGTCGACGCTGGCTTGCAACACGCCGCTCTCGACGAGGTACAGCTGGTTTTCCGGCAGCGCGCCCAGCGCGTCGGCAAGCTCGGCGATCTCCAGCGCGGGGCCCGCGGGCTCGAGGCCCTCCAGCATCTGGGCGGGCAGGCTCTGCAGGTGGTTGATCAGTTGATCGGCATAGGCCGGTTGCTCGCCGGTAAGGTACATGGGCGCGATTCCTTGAAGGGCAGTTCGAACGATGGCGCCAGGCGCTTGCAGACAATAGGCCTTTCGCCGTGCGAGGTAAATTCGCCGCTGTGGATGTTGTGAGCTAGCTCTTGTTGCGTTGTTCGTGGGGGTCGAGCTGGGCCAGCAGGCGGGCCTTGTGCTCGTCGCTCAGCTCGCTCCAGTGTCTGTCGAGCAGGGCGCCCTCGATCGAATAAAGCAGCACCCGCGAGGCGTTGAAGCCACGAGCCAGCACGGCCCGGTAGGCGGCAACCGAGCCGCGTCGGCGCAGCTCGCTGGCGCTGTGGATGCCGACAGCATGCAACCAGAGTGCCGATGTCTTGCCCAGGTTCTTCATCTGCAGCAGTTCGTCGTTCATTCCTCCCCCCCTTGCACGCGCCGGCCTCACCGGTGGACGCCCCGCGCAACCGCGTGAAGCGGGCGTCCTCGGGGAAGTCTAGTCGGCGCCGCTGGGCCCGCGACTACCGTCAGTCGCGGGCCCAGGAGGAGGGTCAGAAGCCGGTCAGGTGGCGACGGATGCGTTCGACCAGGCCGTCGAGGCTGGCGGCCTCGTGGGTGTCGATGTGCCCGCTGTGGGCCTGTTCGTCGGCGTCCAGCGCTTCCCGGCTGGCGGCCTGGGCGCGGATCACCTCAAGGGTGGCTTCCGAGGGGTCGCGGCCCTCGCTCTGCCGTTCGGCCAGCCAGGCGGCGATCACCGGCTCCGGAGCATGGCAGTCGAGGATCAGGAAGGGGACGCCGGTCTGCTCGGCCACCTCGCGAGCGGCCTGGCGCTGGGCACGCTTGAGGTAGGTGGCATCCAGCACCACCGGGAAGCCGGCCTGCAGGATGTCGCCGGCCAGGGCGTGCAGGCGCGCATAGGTGGCGTCGCTGGCGGCGCGCGCATAGCGCTCGGTCTCGCTGGCGTCGGGGTACAGGCGCAGGCGCTCGACGTCCGAGCGCAGGCGGACGGCACCGAAGGCCTCCACCAGGCGCAGGGCAACGTGGCTCTTGCCGACTGCGGAGACGCCGTGGGTGATGGCCAGGAAGCGCGCCGGGATGGCCCCGTAGCTTTCCGCCAGGGCGGCATAGTTGCGGTACTGGCGCAGGATCACGGCGCGCTCGACCGGGTCCTGCTCCTGGGCCAGGCGGAACAGGTTGATCTTGGCGCGCACCATGGCGCGGTAGGCCTTGTAGAACGGCAGCAGGGCGAGGCCCCGGTAGTCGCCGGTGTGTTCCAGGTAGGCGTTGATGAAGCGTCGCGACAGGGCTCTCAGGCCGCGGTCCTCGAGATCCATGGCGAGGAAGGCGGCGTCGCTGATCACGTCGATCAGGCGGAACGGCTCGTTGAACTCGATGCAGTCGAACAGCACCGGCTGCTCGTCGAGCAGGGTGACGTTGGCCAGATGGATGTCGCCGTGGCACTCGCGGATGCAGCCGTCGGCCTTGCGCTGCTCGAGCAGCGGCGCAAGGCGGGCGAAGGTGTCTTCGGCCCAGGCTTCCAGATGGCGCAACTGCTCGAGGTCGGCGGTGTCCTCGAGCAGCGGGCGGATCTGCTCGAAGTTCTGCCGTACCGGGGCCATCACCGCTTCGGCGTTGCCCAGCGGATGCTCCGGCGGCACCCGTGCGGCCTCGTCGTGCAGCGCGGCGATGCCCTCGGCCAGAGCGTCGATGTGTGCGGGCGTCAGTTCGCCGCGAGCCAGCACGTTGGACAGCAGGCCGCTCTGCGGGAACTGGCGCATCTTCAGGACGTGGTCGAGGATCGGGCCGTCGCCGCCGAGCCGGGGAGCGTCGAGGCTACCGGTCACCGGCAGCACTTCCAGGTAGATATCCGGGGCGGTGCGCTGGTTGAGGCGCAGCTCCTCGCGGCAGAAGTGCGCGCGGGCCTCGGCGGTGCTGAAGTCGAGGAAGCCGAAGTCGACCGGCTTCTTCAATTTGTAGGCGTAGGGGCCGGTGAGCAGAACCCAGGAGATGTGCGTCTCGATGACTTCGAAGCCCTCCACCGGGTGCGGGTACAGGGCGGGGTTCTGCAGGGCCTCGATCAGGGACTGGGTCACTGGGCGTCCTTTTCGTCGGAAAAATGGCTGGGTCCGCATTATGGCGGCTGCAGCCTGTCGTGCAAACCGCCGGGCGTCTCATCCGCGCGGGGGCAAGTGCGTATAATGCCGCGCCATGAGCAGATCCCGTACCCCCGCCCCGCGCCCGTCCCGCAACCCTCGCCCCCGTCAGCCGGCCCGCAGCGGTCGTCCCTGGCTGCGCTGGCTGATCAGGCTCGGCCTGGTCGGCCTGGTGCTGCTCGGCGCGCTGCTGATCTATCTCGATGCGGTGGTCCAGGAGAAGTTCTCCGGTCAGCGCTGGACGGTGCCGGCCAAGGTCTACGCCAGGCCGCTGGAGTTGTTTGCCGGTCTCAGGCTCAGCCGCGAGGATTTCCTCGTCGAGCTGCAGGCGCTCGGCTACCGGCGCGGCGCCGAGGTGCGGGGGCCCGGCGAGCTGGCGGTGAACGGCGGCGTGGTCGAGCTGCACACCCGCGGCTTCCAGTTCTACGAAGGCGCCGAGCCGGCCCAGCGTCTGCGCGTGCGCTTCTCCGGCAACCAGGTGGCCGGTCTCGCCCAGGCAGGCGGCGGCGAGCTGGCCGTGGCGCGCCTCGAGCCGCTGCTGATCGGCGGGCTGTATCCGGCGCACAACGAGGACCGCATCCTCATCCAGCTGGCCGAGGTGCCGCCCTATCTGGTGGAGGCGCTGATCGCCGTCGAGGATCGCGAGTTCTACCGGCACTTCGGCGTCTCGCCCAAGTCGATCGCCCGTGCCATGTGGGTCAACGCCAGCTCGGGCGCCGTGGTGCAGGGCGGCAGCACCCTGACCCAGCAGTTGGTGAAGAACTTCTTCCTCAGCAACGAGCGTAGCCTGACCCGCAAGGGCACCGAGGCGCTGATGGCGCTGCTGCTGGAGTTGCACTACGACAAGGCGGAGATCCTCGAGGCCTATCTCAACGAGGTGTTCCTCGGTCAGGATGGCCAGCGCGCGATCCATGGCTTCGGCCTGGCCAGTCAGTACTTCTTCGGCCAGCCGCTGGCCGAGCTGCGCCTGCATCAGGTGGCGCTGCTGGTCGGCATGGTCAAGGGGCCGTCCTACTACAACCCCCGGCGCTTCCCCGAGCGCGCCCTGGCGCGGCGCAACCTGGTGCTCGACCAGCTCGCCGAGCAGGGCGTGGTCGGCGCTGAGGAGGTCGCTCGCGCCAAGCAGGCGCCGCTGGAGGTCAGCAGCCGCGGCAGCCTGGCCAACACCTCCTATCCGGCCTTCCTCGACATGGTCAAGCGCCAGCTGCGTCAGGACTACCGCGAGCAGGATCTCACCGAGGAGGGGTTGCGGATCTTCACCAGCCTCGACCCGATCCTCCAGCTCAAGGCCGAGACGGCCATGGCCGAAACCCTCAAGCGACTCGGTAGCCGCAAGGGCGTCGACGAGGTCGAAACGGCCATGGTGGTGACCAATCCGCAGACCGGCGAGGTGCAGGCCCTGCTGGGCAGCCGCCAGCCGCGCTTCGCCGGCTTCAACCGGGCGCTGGATGCGCAGCGGCCGATCGGTTCGCTGATCAAGCCGGCGGTCTACCTGACCGCGCTGGAGAAGCCCAGCCAGTACACGCTGACCAGCCTGGTGGCCGATGAGCCGCTCTCGATCAAGGGGGGCGACGGCCAGGTCTGGCAGCCGAAGAACTACGACCGCCAGACGCACGGCACCATCTTCCTTTACCAAGGGCTGGCGCAGTCCTATAACCTGTCCACCGCCAGGCTCGGACTCGAGCTGGGCGTTGACAGCGTGTTGAAGACCGTTGCCCGCCTCGGCGTGGAGCAGAGCTGGCCGGCCTACCCGTCGATGCTGCTGGGGGCCGGTTCGCTCAGCCCCATGCAGGTCGCGACCATGTATCAGACCCTCGCCAACGGTGGCTTCAACACGCCGCTGCGCGGCATCCGCAGCGTGCTGACCGCCACCGGCGAGCCGCTCAGGGGCTACCCCTACGAGGTCCAGCAGCGCTTCGATCCGGGCGCCATCCACCTGGTGCAGGAGGCCATGCGCCGGGTGATGCGCGAAGGCACCGGGCGCTCTGTGTACAGCCAGTTGCCGTCCTCGCTGGTCGTCGCCGGCAAGACCGGCACCAGCAACGATTCGCGCGACAGCTGGTTCGCTGGTTTCGGGCAGGATCTGCTGGCGGTGGTCTGGATGGGGCGCGACGACAACGGCAAGACGCCCCTGACCGGTGCCACCGGCGCCCTGCAGGTTTGGGCCGGCTTCATGCGCAGTGCCGCGCCGACGTCCCTCGATACCACGGCGCCCGACAACGTGGGGTACGCCTGGATCGACCCCTATAGCGGTCGGGGTTCCGACCCGAGCTGCCCGGGCGCGGTGCAGATGCCTTATATTCGCGGCAGCGAGCCGCCCAGCGGATCTCCCTGCGGTCTGCCGCAGGAGCTGCAGCAGCCGGTCGAGCAGGTCATGGACTGGGTGCGTGGCTGGCTGGAGCGCTGAGGGCACTTCGCCGCGGCGCGCGATGTCGAACGGCTGAGCGGGCGCGGGTCTGGACTGGCGCCGCAAACTTGATGGCAAGGGGATTGGATGTGAACAAGGTTTGGTTGGTGCCGCTGGCGTTGCTGCTGCTGGCGGGTTGTGCAACGCCGGTGCAGCGCGGCTCGATTCCGGTGGTGGAGGCTGGGCGTCCGGCCGGGGCGGGGAGCGTCGCCCGCCCGCAGGCCAGCGCGCCGCAGGCACCGCCGCGGGTCCAGGCGCAGGACCCTGGCGTGGTGGTGGTGCCGCAGGCGGTGGGCGCTCCGATCCAGACTTTCCCGGCCGCGACCGGCAGCGCACCGCTCGTCACTGGAGGCGGCGTCGGCGTTCCGGCGCCGGTGGACAGCGCCCCGCCGGTCGGCGGAGCCTCGCTCACCCTGGCTGCCGACGAGCGCCTCGATGGGCCGGTGCTGGCGCTGCTGACCTCGGCGCAGCAGATGGAGCGCGGCGGCAATCTCAGCGGCGCCTCGGCCAGTCTCGAACGCGCCCAGCGCATCGCACCGCGCGAGCCGCAGGTGCTCTATCGGCTGGCCGAGGTGCGCCTCGCCCAAGGCAATCCGGCCCAGGCCGAGCAGCTGGCGCGCCAGGGGCTGACCTACGCGGGCGGTCGGCCGGCGCTGCAGGCCAGCCTTTGGGAGGTGGTCGCGCGGGCCCGCGAGCAGCAGGGCGACGCTGCCGGCGCCGCCCAGGCCCGCCAGCGTGCCCGGGTGCAGATGTGATGGATGCCCGCGTGCCGGCGCTGGCCGATCAGCTGCTGCTGATCGAGCGCGAATTGCGGCGTCTGGGCTGGTGGGCGAGCGTCGCGCCCGAGACCGAGCGCCTGGCCAGCGCCGAGCCGTTCTGCGTGGATACCTTGGCCCTCGAGGAGTGGTTGCAGTGGATCTTCCTGCCACGCATGAAGCAGATCATCGAGACTCAGGCGCCGCTGCCCGGCGCCTGCGCCATCCTGCCGATGGCGGAGGTGGCCTGGGCAGCGGAGGGTGAGCGGGTCGCCGTGCTGCTGGAGCTGCTCGAGTCGTTCGATCGGCTGATCGTGGGGGCTGGCTGACCCTTTATCGGCAGTGTTCGCCGATAGCCTGTTCGGTTTCGGCGATCCTCGCCTGGCGCGCCTCCTCGGTGAGACGCTGCATCTCCCCGTTCACCTCCATGCGCAGGCGCGGGTTGTTGCGCAACTGGGCGAGGTTGGTACGCAGGCTGTTGCAGTATTCGCGGCGCTCCTTCTCCTTCTCGGCGATGTCGCGACGCACGCGTGCGTCGATCTCCTCCTGGGTCGGCTCCTGCGCCGTCGCCGGTGCATTGTCGACGGCGGGCGAAGGTGCCGGCGGCTGCCTGGCCGGCGCTACCACGCTGGCTTCGGCGTCCAGCGGCGGCTGGGCGGTGAAGTGGGTGACGCCCTGGGCGTCGACCCACTTGTAGATCGGCGCCGCGCTGGTGGCGCCGGCGCTAGCGAGGAGCAGGGCGGCAACGAGAAGAGGGCGGAGCATGGTGCGGATGTCCTTATGCTGACGAAGGCCGGAGCCAACTATACCGAAAAGCCGCGATCGGCCATTCTGCGCTGGGTCACAGGCGGGGGCGGCGTACCGTCGAGAACTTCGGCTTGACTTGCCCCGGACGAATCCGAACAATCTGCGATTTGCTGTGGCGAGCCCGAGATCCCGTGGCTCCTCGGCAGACCATGAGGTGCACACCCGCGCCGCCCAAGCCAGGCCCTGTCACGCGTTACCTCGCGCCGGGGTGGGGGCGATCCGTAACACCAGGAACGCTCCCGACACTTGCTAAGTCAGCAGCTGACGTCGCCGGCGACTACCGTCGCCCATGCTCTGCCTGGCAGTCAACCGAACTTCGGTCGCCCTCGCTAGGGTGTTTCTCAGGCGTTCTAGAGGTGAAACGTGGAGCTTTTATCAGGCGCTGAAATGATCGTCCGCTTCCTGCGCGACGAAGGCGTGAAGTACATCTACGGGTACCCGGGTGGTGCCGTCCTGCATATCTACGATGCGCTTTTCAAGGAAAAGTCCATCGAGCACATCCTCGTGCGCCACGAGCAGGCCGCCACCCATATGGCCGACGGCTATGCGCGTGCGACCGGCAAGGCCGGCGTGGTGCTGGTGACCTCCGGTCCGGGGGCGACCAATGCCATCACCGGCATCGCCACCGCCTACATGGACTCGATCCCGATGGTGGTGCTGTCCGGCCAGGTGCCGAGCAACATGGTCGGCACCGACGCCTTCCAGGAGACCGACATGGTCGGCATCTCCCGGCCGATCGTGAAGCACAGCTTCATCGTCAAGCACGCCTCGGAGATTCCCGAGGTGCTGAAGAAGGCTTTCTACATCGCCGAGTCCGGTCGTCCCGGTCCGGTGGTGGTGGACATCCCCAAGGATGTGACCAATCCTGCCGAGAAGTTCGAATACGTCTATCCGAAGAAGGTCAAGCTGCGCTCCTACGGTCCTGCGGTACGCGGTCATTCGGGGCAGATCCGCAAGGCGGCGGAGATGCTGCTGGCGGCCAAGCGCCCGGTGCTCTACTCCGGCGGCGGCGTGATCATGGGCAACGCTTCCGCGCAGCTCACCGAGCTGGCGCGCATGCTCAACCTGCCGGTGACCAATACCCTGATGGGGCTGGGCGGCTATCCGGGCAGCGACCGCCAGTTCCTCGGCATGCTCGGCATGCACGGCAGCTATACCGCCAACCTGACCATGCACCATGCCGACGTGATCCTGGCGGTCGGCGCTCGTTTCGATGATCGGGTGACCAACGGTCCGGCCAAGTTCTGCCCGAATGCCAAGATCATCCATGTCGACATCGACCCGGCCTCCATCTCCAAGACCATCAAGGCCGACGTGCCGATCGTCGGGCCGGTCGACGGCGTGCTTGGCGAGATGATCGCCATCCTCAAGGAAATCGGTCAGAAGCCGAACCAGGAGGCCCTGGCCAGCTGGTGGAAGCAGATCGAGGAGTGGCGTGGCAGTCGCGGTCTGTTCCCCTACGAGCGCGGCGACGGCAGCCTCATCAAGCCGCAGACGGTGATCGAGACCCTCTACGAGGTCACCCGCGGCGATGCCTTCGTCAGCTCCGACGTCGGCCAGCATCAGATGTTCGCCGCCCAGTACTACAAGTTCGACAAGCCCAATCGCTGGCTCAACTCCGGCGGTCTCGGCACCATGGGCTTCGGTCTGCCGGCGGCGATGGGCGCCAAGTTGAATTTCCCGGACGTCGACGTCGCCTGCGTCACCGGCGAGGGCAGTATCCAGATGAACATCCAGGAGCTGTCGACCTGTCTGCAGTACGACCTGCCGGTCAAGATCGTCACCCTCAACAACCAGGCCCTGGGCATGGTCAAGCAGTGGCAGGACATGGTCTACAGCGGCCGCCACTCGCACTCCTACATGGACTCGCTGCCTGACTTCGTCAAGCTGGTCGAGGCCTACGGTCATGTCGGCATGCGCATCACCCGGCTCGAGGATCTCAGGCCGAAGATGGAAGAGGCCTTCGCGCTGAAGGATCGTCTGGTGTTCCTGGATATCCAGGTAGATGCCAGCGAGCACGTATACCCGATGCAGATTCGTGACGGCTCCATGCGCGACATGTGGCTGAGCAAGACGGAGCGCACCTGATCATGCGACACATCATTTCCCTGCTCATGGAAAACGAACCCGGCGCGCTGTCGCGCGTGGTCGGCCTGTTCTCCCAGCGCAACTACAACATCGAAAGCCTGACCGTGGCGCCGACCGAGGATCCGACCCTGTCGCGTCTGACCTTGACCACCATCGGCCAGGACGAGGTGATCGAGCAGATCACCAAGAACCTCAACAAGCTGATCGAAGTGGTCAAGCTGGTGAACCTGTCGGAAAGCGCACATATCGAGCGCGAACTGATGCTGGTCAAGGTCAAGGCCACCGGCGCCCAGCGCGCGGAGATCAAACGTACCGCCGACATCTTCCGCGGCCAGATCGTCGACGTCACCAGCAGCGTCTACACCGTGCAGCTGGCCGGCACCAGCGACAAGCTCGACAGCTTCATCCAGGCCATCGGCACGGCATCGATCCTGGAAGTGGTCCGCAGCGGCGTCACTGGTATCGCCCGCGGCGATAAGACGCTCAGCATCTGATTTTGAACCAGGCCCACGAGGCCGCACTGAACCGAGGGTTTTCCATGCACGTTTACTACGACAAAGACTGCGATCTGTCGATCATTCAGGGCAAGAAGGTGGCCATCATTGGTTACGGCTCCCAGGGCCACGCCCATGCCTGCAACCTGAAGGACTCCGGCGTCGACGTGACCGTCGGCCTGCGCGCCGGCTCGGCCAGCGTCGCCAAGGCCCAGGCCCACGGCCTGAAGGTTTCCGAAGTCGCCGAAGCCGTCGCCGCTGCCGACCTGGTGATGATCCTGACTCCGGACGAGTTCCAGGGCCGCCTGTACAAGGAGGAGATCGAGCCGAACCTGAAGCAGGGCGCCACCCTGGCCTTCGCGCACGGCTTCTCCATCCACTACAACCAGGTGGTGCCGCGTGCCGACCTCGACGTGATCATGATCGCGCCGAAGGCTCCGGGCCATACCGTGCGTTCTGAGTTCGTCCGTGGCGGCGGCATCCCGGACCTGGTCGCCATCTACCAGGATGCTTCCGGCAACGCCAAGAACGTCGCCCTGTCCTACGCCTGCGGCGTCGGCGGCGGCCGTACCGGCATCATCGAAACCACCTTCAAGGACGAGACTGAAACCGACCTGTTCGGCGAGCAGGCCGTGCTGTGCGGTGGCTGCGTCGAGCTGGTCAAGGCCGGTTTCGAGACCCTGGTCGAAGCCGGTTACGCGCCGGAAATGGCCTACTTCGAGTGCCTGCACGAGCTGAAGCTGATCGTCGACCTGATGTTCGAAGGCGGCATCGCCAACATGAACTACTCGATCTCCAACAACGCCGAGTACGGCGAGTACGTCACCGGTCCGGAAGTGATCAACGCCGAATCCCGTGCTGCCATGCGCAATGCCCTGAAGCGCATCCAGAACGGCGAATACGCCAAGATGTTCATCACCGAAGGCGCGGCCAACTACCCGTCGATGACCGCCTACCGCCGCAACAACGCTGCCCATGGCATCGAAGTGGTCGGCGAGAAGCTGCGCGCCATGATGCCGTGGATCGCTGCCAACAAGATCGTCGACAAGACCAAGAACTAAGGTCTGCGATGAGGAAAAGACGCGGCTACGGCCGCGTTTTTTCTGTCCGTCGTTCTGCTATAAACCGTGGGTGGCTGGCCAGTAGCGGTGAATTCCAGCTGCCGGTCGGCCGAAATGTCATTGCGATCTAAGGTGTGTACCCATGAGTGAACAACCCGGTGAGCCGAACAAGGCGCCCGAAAGCGAGAGTCTGCTGCCGATCGACGAGCACGTCGAGGAGGGGCAGGATGCCGAAGGGCGCAAGGTCAGGCATCGCGGCGTCTACCTGCTGCCCAACCTGTTCACCACCGCCAACCTGTTTGCCGGTTTCTTCTCCATCGTCAGCGCCATGAACGGCAAGTTCGAGGTTGCAGCGATCGCTATCTTCGTCGCCATGGTGCTGGATGGTCTGGACGGGCGTGTGGCGCGACTGACCAATACTCAGAGCGCGTTTGGTGCGGAATACGATTCGCTGTCGGACATGGTCGCTTTCGGTCTCGCGCCCTCGTTGCTGGCCTACCAATGGGCCTTGTCCGGGCTAGGCAATGTCGGCCTGACTGTCGCCTTCATCTATGCCGCCTGCGCTGCGCTGCGTCTGGCGCGCTTCAATACCCAGATCGGCAAGGTCGACAAGCGCTATTTCATTGGTCTGGCGAGCCCCGCCGCGGCAGGCGTGGTGGCCGGCATGGTCTGGGCGCTCAAGGACTTCGGCGTCGACGGCGTAGACATGCCGCTGCTGGTGGTGCTGCTGTTCGCCCTGCTGGTCGCGGCGGCGGGAGCCTTGATGGTCAGTAACATCAAGTACCACAGCTTCAAGGACTTCGACATGAAGGGGCGGGTGCCCTTCGTGGCCATCCTGATCGTGGTGTTGGTGTTCGCCGTGATCTTCAGTGATCCGCCGCGCATTCTGCTATTGATCTTCCTGGCATACGCGGCCTCCGGGCCGGCGCAGCGTCTGCTGCAGCGCCGCCGTCAGGCGGACTGAGTCCAGTCTGTCCAGTCTGCTGTTTGTTGCGCGAGGGTCGCAGTCTGTTTGGTCTGCGGCTCTCGGCAACAAAACTGCAAAAAGTCGTTGACGCCCGCGCGAAGGCGTCTATAATGCGCCCCACTTCCGGCGACGAGCTGATCGAAAAAGCCTTGTAAATCAAGTGCTTGGCTTGATGGGCGAGGTGTCGGGGTGGT
>NZ_JANGEY010000007.1 GCF_024451105.1 Stutzerimonas stutzeri | reverse complement strand
CAGCTTGAGGGGCTGCAATCGCTCAGTGACAATCAATCTGCTCGGCTGTCCGCTGTGATCAGCTGAGTCCCCCGCAGACTCGACTGCTAGCGCCACGGGCAGTTACACCACTTCCTGGGACACAATCCCTGTCGTCGCTGGCGTGGCAAGCGTTCCCAAGGGATCAGAATCGCAGTAGCCTGAGCTGTATTGACAGTTTGTCAATCCGCACGGCCCCCGAGATGGCAGTGGCTCAGAGGTTCAGGCACCGCGCAAGGCGGTGGCTGGTTGGTCGGTACAGGGGCTTGCAGAAAATGACACTAATCGTGGTCATTTCGCCGGAAAATGACAGTTATTGCGGCTCGATCATGACAATAATCGTGCCCATTTCGCTCGTAAGTCATTGATTTATAAAGGGGTGGCCATGAAGTCTTATGCGCCCACGGACACGGCATATCTGTGGATAACCTGGTTATCCACAGGCAAGACGACAGAACCCCGGCCGACCCTCCGTCTGCCGGGGTTCTGTTTTTTCTGCTGTGCGGCGCATGGGCTCAAGTAGCGGCTGAAGGGTGCCGAAAATGAAGGCAACCCTTGGAGAAAGCGTTACCTATGGACGACATGAAGGATGCCTGCCTGCCAGGCGGCGGTCTCGCCAGCGTGCTGGTCGACGCTGCCGGGTTGAGCCTGCCGGATAGCAGGGCTGTGGATATACCGCTGCGGGCCAGCGTGGTGTTTGCGCTCAGGGTCTACAACGCGCAGATTCTCGAGGGACAGCTGCGGCCGCATATCGCCATGGCCCTGACGGCGCAGACCGTGGGCCAGGTGCGCAGGATCATTGCGTCCGCCGATCGACTGCTGCGTCGCTGAAGCTGGCGCAGAGGTTGTCCACAGTGCTCGGTGAACGGATGGCGAGGGGATGGATGCGCGCCGCGAGCTCGTCGAGAGCAACGCGCTGGCGGGAGCGAAGCTGGACCTGCGATCGGTGTGTGCAGGGGGAACGTGTTAGGCACGGCGCGCCTACGGCAGCATGACGAACGCCACAAAGCACAAGGGGGAGCCGTAGGCTCCCCCTTCAAGTCGGTCGTGCTTTGTTCTTCTTGTGTGTACAGGCTTGTTGTTCTTGTTGGCTGGCCCGCCCGGGCTCCATGGCCCGGTTGAGGTCCCAAGACGGGACTGAAGAACAAACGTATTTTTTTGGACGCTGATGTCGCCGTCACCCTTGCGGGTTCAACCGGTGCTGGCCGCTGCCTCGGGGCAGTTTTATCGTTCTCGGTCCGGTCGAGGGAGAACCCTGTCGGGCAACTCCTCTCCAAAAAAATCTGTTTGCTGCGCCTCCACCCTGTTGTTCTTGTTGTGTTGGAGCCGTTACGTCTTGTTCTTGTTGTGTTGGTTCAGCGTTGTTGTTTTTGTTGTGCCAAAGATAAAGCAGGTGCCGTGCCAACTTTTTGAAATCCTTTAAAATCAATGGCTTATGATTTGTTGGCCAAGCTGGGATGCGGCTGTTGCCGGGGTCCCCGTTACCGGGAACCCCAGATTCCGTAACCCCGGAGCGGTGGGGTAACACCCGTGCTCGGGCCTTGAGCGACTCTGTGCCCAACCATGCCTGGGGCGGTGCGGCTCCGGCTGCCAGTGAACTGTCCATGGCGCGCGAGCCGAGTGCTGGCCCGCAGCCTCAGCCCAGCAGCGCCCGCAGGTCCAGCCGGCCATCTGCCAGCGGCGGACACCAGTAGTAGCCGCCCGTGGTCGGCCGGCTGAAGCGGAACAGTGCGTCGACGATGCCGTCCTCGAGGCCGGCCATGCGCCTGAGCTGGGCCTCGAAGGCGGCGAAGGAGTGACCGAAGGCGAGGAACAGCAGGCCGGCCTGCTCGCCGTCGCCGAACGGCATGGAGCGGCGCAGCACGAAGGCTTCCGGGGCGAAGCTCTCCTGGGCGGTGCGCTTGACGTGGGCGGACTCCGGGGCGTCGTCGAGCTCCTCGTTGTCGCTCTGCCGGCGGCCGATGATGTGGTCCTGCTCGGCCTGCGGCAGACGCTGGAAGTGGTCGAGGTCGTGGACCCAGTGCTGGATGGCGGCGAAGCTGCCGCCGTCGGCGGCGCAGGCGGCGGCGATGGCCGCCTCGCCCAGCGGGTTCTCGGTGCCGTCCTCGTAGCCGGTCAGGTCGTGGCCATCGCGATAGCGGAAGGCGTCGGTGCGCTGCATCAGGCGCAGCGCCGGAGCCAGGACGGTGGTCAGCGCGCGGCGGCGGTGCAGCAGTTCGCCGCGGTCGTCGCCGCGCAGCCAGCACCACAGGGCGTGCTGGGTGGAGGGGATGTCCACCGCAGCCCCGTCGAGCAGGGGGAAGCTGCGCAGCCCGTCGATCCGCCGGCCGAGGGCGTGCAGCAGCGAGGCGCCGAAGCCGACCACGCAGGCCTCGCCATCGGCCAGCTGGCTCAGGCGGTCGAGGGCGGCCGGCAGGGCCTCGGCGGAGTCGAGGGCGAAGAACAGGTGGCAGGCCTGCGGCGGGACGGGGCTGGCGAGGATGCCGGGCTGGCAAGGCGTCATGGGCAACTCCTGTAGACGGAAAGCCGCCATCTTAACTGCTGGGCTGCGCCCCCGTGTCGATCCCGTCCGGCTCGCCGCAGTGCACCGCCAGCCACACGGTCGGCTGATCGGCGGCGGTGGCCTCGACCCGGTGGCGTTCGCCGGCGGGGATCAGCAGGTGGTTGCCGGGGCGCAGCTCGACCGGCTGGCTGTGCGAGGCCAGGCGCAGCACGGCGTGGCCGGCGAGCAGCAGCACCCATTCGTCCCAGGCCTGGTCGTACCAGAAGCCCGGCGGGCTGGACTGGCCGTGGGAGACGATGCGCTCGACACGGCAGCCGGGACGCCTGAGCAGGTCGTCGAAGCATTCGCCGGCGTGGGCATCGGGCAGTGGATCGAACAGGTTGGCGGGCATGGCGGACTCCAGGTCACCAGTCCAGCTGCAGGCGACTGGCGAACTCGCGCTCGACGCCGCTCAGCGGGTCGCAAAAGCGCAGCGCGCGGGCCAGCAGCTTGAGCGGGCGGGAATAGTCGTCGGCAGCGTCGGCCGGCTGCGCCACCGGGTAGAACGGGTCGTTGCAGATCGGCGCGCCGAGGGCGCTGAGGTGCACGCGCAGCTGGTGCTGGCGACCGGTGACCGGGAACAGCGCGTAGCGCCACAGCGCGCCGTTGCGCTCGAGTACCTCCAGCCGCGTCTCGCTGTTCGGCGCGCCGGGCGCCTCCTGCATGCGGAAGAACGGCTCGCCGCGCACCATGCGACTCTGGTGGCGGTACGGGAAGTCGAGCTGCGGCAGCGCCGGGGCGATGGCCTCGTAGCGTTTGTCGATCTGCCGCTCGCGGAACAGCGCGTGGTAGCGGTCGCGGCTGTCCGGATTGGTGGAGAACAGCACCAGCCCGGCGGTGTGGCGGTCGATGCGGTGCAGCGGCACCAGCTGCGGATTGCCAAGGCGGCGGGTCAGGCGCGCCAGCAGGGTCTGCTCGACCCAGCCGCCGGAGGGGATCACCGGCAGGAAGTGCGGCTTGTCCACCACCAGCAGGTGCTCGTCGTGGTGGAGGATCTGCTCGACGAAGGGGATCGGCGTCTCCTGCGCCACCTCGCGGAAGTAGTGCACGCGCAGGCCCTCGCGGTAGGGATGCGCCGGGTCGAGCGCCCGCCCCTCGCCGTCCAGCACCTTGCCGCGCTGCATGCGCGACAGCCAGCTGGCGCGGTCGATGGCCGGGAAGCGTGCGCACAGGCAGTCGAGTACCGTCGGCCAGTCGCCCGGCGGCAGGTGCAGGGTGCTGGGGCGCGGGGCGACGGCGCTTGGCGAGGGGGCGGACATGGCGGCTCTCGGACGGAACGGCGGAGGCGCATTAGGCCGCAGCCGCCCCGCCGTCGTCAAAGCCTGCCGCCGGCCTGCGGACCAACGCGGCGGCCGGCCGGATGCGGGCACCGTGCTAGGCTCAAGGGAACAAGAGCAGCCAGGGAGAACTGCCATGCGCATCGGCGTACCGAGGGAGATCAAGAACCACGAATACCGCGTCGGCCTGACCCCGCAGTCGGTGGCCGAGCTGCGCGCGCTCGGCCATCCGGTCTGGGTGGAGACCCTGGCCGGCGCGGCCATCGGCTTCAGTGACGACGACTACGCCAAGGCCGGCGCGCGGATCGCCGCGGATGCCGAGGAGGTGTTCGCCGAGGCCGAGCTGATCGTCAAGGTCAAGGAACCGCTGGCCTCCGAGCGGGCCCGCCTCGGCCCGCAGCACACCCTGTTCACCTACCTGCACCTGGCGCCCGACCGGCCGCAGACCGACGAGCTGCTGGCCAGCGGCGCCACCTGCATCGCCTACGAGACGGTCACCGACGCCCACGGCCGCCTGCCGCTGCTGGCGCCGATGTCCGAGGTGGCCGGGCGCATGTCGATCCAGGTCGGCGCCAGCTGCCTGGAGAAGTCCCGCGGCGGGCGCGGCGTGCTGCTCGGCGGGGTGCCGGGGGTGGCGCCGGGCAAGGTGGTGATCCTCGGCGGCGGCGTGGTCGGCAGCCATGCCGCGGCCATGGCCATCGGCCTGGGCGCCGACGTGACCATCCTCGACCAGAACATGGACGCGCTGCGCCGCCTGGATGCGCAGTTCGGCAACCGCATCGCCACCCTGTATTCCACCCGCGCGGCGGTCAGCGAGCAGGTGCTGGCGGCCGACCTGGTGATCGGCAGCGTGCTGATTCCCGGCGCCGCGGCGCCCAAGCTGATCAGCGCCGGCATGGTGCGGCAGATGAAGGCCGGCGCGGTGCTGGTCGACGTGGCCATCGACCAGGGCGGCTGCGCCGAGACCTCGCGGCCGACCTCGCACACCCAGCCGACCTACCTGGTCGACGAGGTGGTGCACTACTGCGTGACCAACATGCCCGGCGGTGTGGCGCGCACCTCGACCCTGGCGCTGAACAACGCCACCCTGCCCTTCGTCATCACCCTGGCCGGCAAGGGCACGCGGCGTGCCCTCGAGGAGGACGTGCACCTGCGCAACGGCCTCAACGTCGCCGCCGGCGTGCTCACCAACGCCGGCGTGGCGGCCAGCCACCGCCTGCCCTGCACCCCCGCCGAGGAGGTGCTGCTGCGCCTGCTCTGATGTTCCACGTGGAACAGCGGTCGTTCAGTCGGCCGCCGTTCCGTCCTCGAGCTTCTTCAGTCGATAGGCCAGCGCCGGGCGGGTCACGCCGAGCAGGCGCGCGGCGCGCGACACCTTGTGGTTGCTGCGGCGCATCGCCTCGCGCATCAGGATCGCCTCGACCTCGTCGAGGCCGAGGCCGCCCTCGAGGATCTGCTCGACCCAGTGCAGCGCCGCCGGCGCCGCGCCGGCGGTCAGCTCGCCGGCCCGCGACAGGCGCACGCCGGGGCTGTGGCCGTCGAACGCCAGCCCGGGAAACAGCGCCTCGACGCTGATGCTGCCGTTGCTGTCGGTGAGGATCACCCCGCGCTCGACGACGTTCTCCAGCTCGCGGATGTTGCCCGGCCAGGCGTACTGCTGGCAGGCCTCCAGCGCGCGGTCGGAGAGGCCGAGGGTCTTCTTGGCGTACTGCTCGTGGAACTTCTTGAGGAAGTGCTCGGCGAGCAGCGGGATGTCCTCGCGGCGCTCGCGCAGCGGCGGGATCTGCACCGGGAACACGTTGAGGCGGTAGTACAGGTCGGCGCGGAAGCGCCCGGCCTGCACCGCCTCGGCCAGGTCCTCGTTGGTGGCGGCGATCACCCGCACGTCGATCTTGTGGGTACGCTGGCCGCCGACCCGCTCCAGCTCGCCCTCCTGCAGCACGCGCAGCAGGGTGGCCTGGGCACGCGGGGTCAGCTCGATCACCTCGTCGAGGAAGATGGTGCCGCCGTTGGCGCGCTCGAAGCGCCCGGCGCGCGACTGGCTGGCGCCGGTGTAGGCGCCCTTCTCAACGCCGAACAGCTCGGCCTCGATCAGGTCGGGCGGGATGGCCGCGCAGTTCACCGCGACGAACGGTTGCTCGGCGCGCGCGCTGCGCAGGTGCACGCTGCGCGCGATCACCTCCTTGCCCACCCCGGTCTCGCCGAGCAGCAGCACCGAGACCTTGCCGCGCGCGGCCTTGTCGATGGTCTGGCAGATGCGCTGGTAGGCTGGCGACTGGCCGACGCCATAGTACTGGCCGTCGTGGCTGTGCAGGCGGCTGCGCAGGGTGGCGACCTGCGACTGCAGCTCGTAGAGTTCCTCGATCACCGGGTCGTTCTTGAAGTAGGCCTTGAACTCGGCGGCGTCGTCCCACTCCTCGGCGGTCTTGCCGATCACCCGGCACTTGTCGTCGCCGCGGCCGCGGCAGCTGATCTCCTTGAAGATGATCTCGCGGCCCATGAACGCCGAGGTGTAGCTGCAGGCGTAGCCGAGCAGGGTCCAGCAGGCCGGCTGGTCCATCAGGCCCAGCTCGGTCTGGCAGATCTCCACCTCGAAGGAGTCCAGCCAGTCGATCTCGGCGTAGAAGCGGCCCTTCTCCACGTCGATGTCCACCTCGATCGGCCGCGAGCGCAGCATGCCCTTGAGCATGTGCAGCTGCGGGCCGGCGAGGAAGATGTCCAGCTCGCTGGAGTCGGGGCGCAGCTTGCGCGCCAGTTCGGCGTCCTTGAGCCCGGACTGGTAGCCCAGGCGCAGGAAGAAGCCCTTGGCGCGTTCGACGCCGAGCAGATCGACCATCTCGCGGCGGAAGTTGGCCAGCGCCGACAGCGGCATCAGCAGCATGCGCTGCTCGCCCAGCCAGATCTTGCCTTCCTGGCTGACGAAGCGGATCTGGCTGCTGAGATCCTGGATGTCCGGGTACTGCAGTTGCGGCTTGTACTTGATCGCCATCGGGCGGGCCCCTTGCTTGTTGTTGTGGCGGGGAGGCGGCGCGCGCGGGCGGCCGATGGCTGCATGGAAACGGCTTGGCGGGAAAAAATCAACCAGATGATCAAAAAACGCAGAAATTGATCATCTGCTGAATTTGGCCGCGTCAGGCGCCTGGAGCAGCGGAATCCGGCGCTTCTCGCCAGGTGGCAGGCCGGGAAATTCACCAAATCATCAAATTCATCGCCTCGCCGTGCTTGCCGTCCGCCGTGCGACGAGCCTTTCCAGCTGCGCCGCGTGCCGAAAATCAAATAAAAGTCCTTTTGAATCAATGAGTTGTGCTTGAGCGGCGGCTGCTTGCGGGTGGCTTGGCACAGCCGTTGCTCTTGTCCTGTTGCCCGGCAAGCCCAGCTGCCGAGGCCAGCCGCACAGACAAGAACAACAGGTACGGTCGTCATGAACACTGCCATCCGTGCGCGCGCCGAACAGCGCGAGCGCCGCATCTTCTTCCCTTCCGAGCGCCCTGCCGCCGCGCCTGCCCGTGGCGGCCTGCTGCGCCGTTTCCGTCTGGCTGCCAGGGCAGCCCTCGGCCTGCGCGGCTGAGGTGTGCCATGAGCCAGACCTTCCAGATCACCGAAACCGCCAGCGGCCAGCGCTTCGCCTGCGATGGCGAGCAGAACGTGCTGGCCGCCATGGAGCGGCATGCCCGGCGCTGCATCCCGGTCGGCTGCCGCGGCGGCGGCTGCGGCCTGTGCAAGGTGCAGGTGCTCAGCGGCGAGTTCGACTGCGGGCGCATGAGCCGCCGCCACGTCAACGCCATCGACCGCGAACAGGGCCTGGTGCTCGCCTGCCGGCTGTTCCCGCGCAGCGACCTGGCCATCCGCCGCCCGGCACCCGCCGAGGCGGGCGAGATATCCCGGCCGTTCTGCTAGCGGCCGCAAGAGCAACCGTGGGACCCCAACAACAAAGACAAGAGGTGTCGAGATGAAAAAAGGAGTAATGCGCCCGGGGCACATCCAGCTGCGCGTCCTGGACATGGCCAAGGCCCTGGAACACTACGTCGAGCTGCTCGGCCTGATCGAGGTCGACCGCGACGACAAGGGCCGCGTCTATCTCAAGGGCTGGACCGAGGTCGACAAGTTCTCGGTGGTGCTGCGCGAGGCCGACGAGGCCGGCATGGACTTCATGGCCTTCAAGGTACTCGACGACGCCACCCTCGGCCGCCTGACCGAGGAGCTGGTGGCCTTCGGCTGCGCGGTGGAGAGCATCCCCGCCGGCGAGCTGAAGGGCTGCGGTCGGCGTATCCGCTTCAGCGCGCCGACCGGCCACCGCTTCGAGCTGTTCGCCGAGAAGGAGCAGACCGGCAAGTGGGGCCTGTCCGAGGTCAACCCGGAAGCCTGGCCGCGCGGCCTCAAGGGCATGAAGGCGACCCGCTTCGACCACGCCCTGCTCTACGGCGGCCACCTCGACGAGACCCTGCGCCTGTTCACCGAGGTGCTCGGCTTCGACCTGGCCGAGCAGGTGGTCGATCCCGAGGGCAAGCGCGTCGCCCAGTTCCTCAGCGTCGGCATGAAGGCCCACGACGTGGCGTTCATCCTGCATCCGGAGCAGGGCAAGCTGCACCACGCCTCGTTCTTCCTCGAGACCTGGGACGACGTGCTGCGCGCCGCCGACCTGATCAGCATGACCAACACCTCGATCGACATCGGCCCGACCCGCCACGGCCTGACCCACGGCAAGACCATCTACTTCTTCGACCCGTCCGGCAACCGCAACGAGGTGTTCTGCGGCGGCGACTACCACTACCCGGATCACCCGCCGGTGACCTGGACCGCCGACCAGCTGGGCAAGGCGATCTTCTACCACGACCGCGAGCTCAACGAGCGCTTCCTCACCGTCCTGACCTGATCCCGAGACTGCATCCATGAAAGAGATCAAGCACTTCATCAACGGCGAATACGTCGGCTCGGCCAGCGGCAAGCTGTTCGACAACGTCAACCCGGCCAACGGCCAGGTGATCGCCAAGATCCACGAGGCCGGCGAGGCCGAGGTCGACGCCGCGGTCAAGGCCGCGCGCGCCGCGCTGAAAGGGCCGTGGGGCAAGATGAGCGTAGCCGAGCGCACCGAGATCCTGCACCGCGTCGCCGACGGCATCACCGCGCGCTTCGACGAGTTCCTCGAGGCCGAGTGCCTGGACACCGGCAAGCCGAAGTCGCTGGCCTCGCACATCGACATCCCGCGCGGCGCGGCCAACTTCAAGGTGTTCGCCGACCTGGTGAAGAACGTGCCGACCGAGGCCTTCGAGATGGCCACCCCGGACGGCACCGGCGCGCTGAACTACGGCGTGCGCCGCCCCAAGGGCGTGATCGGCGTGATCAGCCCGTGGAACCTGCCGCTGCTGCTGATGACCTGGAAGGTCGGCCCGGCGCTGGCCTGCGGCAACACCGTGGTGGTCAAGCCGTCCGAGGAAACCCCCACCACCACCGCGCTGCTCGGCGAGGTGATGAACGCCGCCGGCGTGCCGGCCGGCGTGTACAACGTGGTGCACGGCTTCGGCGGCAACTCGGCCGGTGCTTTCCTCACCGCCCACCCGGACGTCGACGCCATCACCTTCACCGGCGAGACCGGCACCGGCGAGACCATCATGCGCGCCGCCGCCAAGGGCGTGCGCCAGGTGTCGCTGGAGCTGGGCGGCAAGAACGCCGGCATCGTGTTCGCCGACTGCGACATGGACAAGGCCATCGAGGGCACCCTGCGCTCGGCCTTCGCCAACTGCGGCCAGGTCTGCCTGGGCACCGAGCGCGTGTACGTCGAGCGGCCGATCTTCGACGAGTTCGTCGCCCGCCTGAAGGCCGGCGCCGAGGCGCTGAAGATCGGCGAGCCGAACGACCCGAGCGCCAACTTCGGATCCTTGGTCAGCCACAAGCACCGCGAGAAGGTCCTCAGCTACTACCAGAAGGCCAAGGACGAGGGCGCCACCGTCGTCACCGGCGGCGGCGTGCCGGACATGCCGGCGCACCTGGCCGGCGGCGCCTGGGTGCAGCCGACCATCTGGACCGGCCTGCCCGACGACTCGGCGGTGGTCACCGAGGAAATCTTCGGCCCGTGCTGCCACATCCGTCCGTTCGATACGGAAGAGGAAGCCATCGAGCTGGCCAACAGCCTGCCCTACGGCCTGGCCTCGGCGATCTGGACCGAGAACAGCTCGCGCGCCCACCGCGTCGCCGGGCAGATCGAGGCGGGCATCGTCTGGGTCAACAGCTGGTTCCTGCGCGACCTGCGCACTGCCTTCGGCGGCGCCAAGCAGTCGGGCATCGGTCGCGAAGGCGGGGTGCACTCGCTGGAGTTCTACACCGAGCTGAAGAACATCTGCGTCAAGCTGTGAGCTACTGACCGAAATCCGGCGGCGTCCCCCGAGGGGCGCCGCCCCACAGGAAGAATCCGCATGAACCAAGAACTGATCAACCAGCTCGGCGACGAGCTCTACCAGGCCATGCAGAGCCGCGAGGCCGTGGCCCCGCTGACCAGCCGCTATGACCTGACCATCGACGACGCCTACCAGATCTCCCTGCGCATGCTCGAGCGCCGCCTGGCCGCCGGCGAGCGCATCATCGGCAAGAAGATCGGCCTGACCAGCAAGGCGGTGCAGACCATGCTCGGCGTCAACCAGCCGGACTTCGGCTACCTGACCGACGCCATGGTGTTCAGCAGCGGCGCGAGCATGCCGATCAGCGACCGCCTGATCCAGCCCAAGGCCGAGGGCGAGATCGCCTTCATCCTCAAGAAGGACCTGATGGGCCCCGGCATCACCAACGCCGACGTGCTGGCCGCCACCGAGTGCGTGATCCCCTGCTTCGAGGTGGTCGATTCGCGCATCCAGGACTGGAAGATCAAGATCCAGGACACCGTCGCCGACAACGCCTCCTGCGGCCTGTTCATCCTCGGCGACCAGGCCGTCTCCCCGCGCCAGGTCGACCTGGTCACCTGCGGCATGGTGGTGGAGAAGAACGGCCAGCAGATCAGCACCGGCGCCGGCGCCGCCGCGCTGGGCTCGCCGGTCAACTGCGTGGCCTGGCTGGCCAACACCCTCGGCCACTTCGGCATCGGCCTGAAGGCCGGCGAAGTGATCCTCTCCGGTTCCCTGGTGCCGCTGGAGCCGGTCAAGGCCGGCGACTTCATGCGCGTCGAGATCGGCGGCATCGGCAGCGCCAGCGTGCGTTTCACCTGACCGAACAAGAACAGGGGAAAGACCCATGAGCAAGAAACTGAAAGCGGCGATCATCGGCCCGGGCAACATCGGTACCGACCTGGTGATGAAGATGCTGCGCTCCGAGTGGATCGAGCCGGTGTGGATGGTCGGCATCGACCCCGAGTCCGACGGCCTCAAGCGCGCCCGCGAATTCGGTCTGAAGACCACCTTTGATGGCGTCGACGGCCTGCTGCCGCACGTCATCGCCGACGACATCCGCGTCGCCTTCGACGCCACCAGCGCCTACGCCCATGCCGAGAACAGCCGCAAGCTCAACGAGCTGGGCGTGCTGATGATCGACCTGACCCCGGCCGCCATCGGCCCGTTCTGCGTGCCGCCGGTGAACCTCAAGGAGCACGTCGGCAAGCTGGAGATGAACGTCAACATGGTCACCTGCGGCGGCCAGGCGACCATCCCGATGGTCGCTGCGGTATCGCGCGTGCAGCCGGTGGCCTACGGCGAGATCGTCGCCACCGTGTCCTCGCGCTCGGTCGGCCCGGGCACCCGCAAGAACATCGACGAGTTCACCCGCACCACCGCCGGCGCCATCGAGAAGGTCGGCGGGGCGAAGGAAGGCAAGGCGATCATCATCATCAACCCGGCCGAGCCGCCGCTGATGATGCGCGACACCATCCACTGCCTGACCGAGAGCGAGCCGGACCGCGACGCCATCACCGAATCCGTGCACGCCATGCTCGCCGAGGTGCAGAAGTACGTGCCGGGCTACCGTCTGAAGAACGGCCCGGTGTTCGACGGCAACCGCGTGTCGATCTTCATGGAGGTCGAGGGCCTGGGCGACTACCTGCCCAAGTACGCCGGCAACCTGGACATCATGACCGCCGCCGGTCTGCGCACCGCCGAGATGTTCGCCGAGGAAATCGCCGCCGGCACCATCCAACTGCCGAGCCGCGAAGCTGCACTGGCCTGAGGGGAATAGCACGATGAATCTGCAAGGCAAGCAAGTCACCCTGCACGACATGAGCCTGCGCGACGGCATGCACGCCAAGCGCCACCAGATCAGCCTCGAGCAGATGGTCGCCGTGGCCACCGGCCTGGATGCCGCCGGCATGCCGCTGATCGAGATCACCCACGGCGACGGCCTCGGCGGGCGTTCGATCAACTACGGCTTCCCGGCGCACAGCGACGAGGAGTACCTCAGCGCGGTGATCCCGCAGCTCAAGCAGGCCAAGGTCTCCGCCCTGCTGCTGCCGGGCATCGGCACCGTCGACCACCTGAAGATGGCGGTGGACTGCGGCGTGTCGACCATCCGCGTCGCCACCCACTGCACGGAAGCGGACGTGTCGGAGCAGCACATCGGCATGGCGGCGAAGATGGGGGTCGACACCGTCGGCTTCCTGATGATGGCGCACATGGCCAGCCCGGAGAAGGTGCTGGAACAGGCCCGCCTGATGGAAAGCTACGGCGCCAACTGCATCTACTGCACCGACTCGGCCGGCTACATGCTGCCCGACGAGGTCAGCCAGAAGATCGGCCTGCTGCGCGCCGAGCTGAACCCGGCCACCCAGATCGGCTTCCACGGCCACCACAACATGGGCATGGCCATCGCCAACTCGCTGGCCGCCATCGAGGCCGGTGCGGTGCGCATCGACGGCTCGGTGGCTGGCCTCGGCGCCGGCGCCGGCAACACCCCGCTGGAGGTGCTGTGCGCGGTGCTCAAGCGCATGGGCGCCGAGACCGGCATCGACCTGTACAAGATCATGGACGTCGCCGAGGACCTGGTGGTGCCGCTGATGGACCAGCCGATCCGCGTCGACCGCGATGCCCTGACCCTGGGCTACGCCGGCGTGTACAGCTCGTTCCTGCTGTTCGCCCAGCGCGCCGAGAAGAAGTACGGCGTGCCGGCCCGCGACATCCTCGTAGAACTCGGCCGCCGCGGTACCGTCGGCGGCCAGGAAGACATGATCGAAGACCTGGCCCTCGACATGGCCAAGGCCCGCCAGACCCAGAAGGTGAGCGCATGAACCGTACCCTGACCCGTGAACAGGTGCTGGCCCTGGCCGAGCACGTCGAAGGCGCCGAGCTGAATGTCCACGACATTCCGAAGATCACCAACGACTACCCGCAGATGACCTTCGCCGACGCCTACGACATCCAGTGGGAAATCCGTCGCCGCAAGGAAGCCCGCGGCAACAAGACCGTCGGCCTGAAGATGGGCCTGACCTCCTGGGCGAAGATGGCGCAGATGGGCGTGGAGACGCCGATCTACGGCTTCCTCTCCGACTACTTCAGCGTGCCGGACGGCGGCGTGGTCGACTGCTCCAAGCTGATCCACCCGAAGATCGAGGCGGAAATCTCCGTGGTCACCAAGGCCCCTCTGCACGGCCCGGGCTGCCACATCGGCGACGTGATCGCGGCGATCGACTACGTGATCCCCACCGTCGAGGTGATCGACTCGCGCTACGAGAACTTCAAGTTCGACCTGATCAGCGTGGTGGCCGACAACGCCTCCTCGACCCGCTACATCACCGGCGGCCAGATGGCCAACCTCGAGGACGTCGACCTGCGCACCCTCGGCGTGGTGATGGAGAAGAACGGCGAGGTGGTGGAAGTCGGCGCCGGCGCCGCGGTGCTCGGCCATCCGCTGTCCAGCGTGGCGATGCTGGCCAACCTGCTGGCCGAGCGCGGCGAGCATATCCCGGCCGGCACCTTCATCATGACCGGCGGCATCACCGCCGCCGTGGCGGTTGCGCCGGGCGACAACGTCACCGTGCGCTACCAGGGCCTGGGCAGCGTCTCCGCGCGCTTCGTCTGAGTTCACCCCTGTTGCCCCGGCCGCCGGCCGGGGACTTTTTCGCGAGGAACCGTCTCATGCCGATTGCCCATGTGCACATCATGGAAGGCCGCAGCGCGGAACAGAAGGAAGCGATGATCCGCGAGGTCAGCGAGGCGCTGGCGCGCACCCTCGACTCGCCGCTGGACCGCGTGCGGGTGCTGATCAGCGAGGTGCCCAAGGATCACTGGGGCATCGGCGGCGAGCCGGCCAGCAAGGTGCGCCGCTGAGTGCGCCCCTGCCCTGCTGTCGACAAGGCCCGGCTTGCCGGGCTTTGTCGTTTCTGCGCGGTGTGTTCCACGTGGAACAGGTGTCGCCGGCTGGTCAGCGGGGCGTGCGGGTGTTTCACGTGGAACGCTTCAGGCGGGCCAGAGCAGGCTGCCGCCGGCCTCGGGGAAGTGCAGATGCTCGAGTTCGTGGCCGTGCAGTTCCCGGCCGGTCCAGATGTACACCTGGCGCGCACCGGCGCCCTTCAGCAGTTCGATCAGTGCGCGGATCTCCACCTGGGTCAGGCCGCCTTCCAGCCGCTCCAGCGGCTGCAGCACCACCGTCGGCGCCGGGCGCAGCAGCGCGGGCGGCTGGATCCGCTTCAGCAGCCGCTGCAGGGTCTGCTCCGCCACCGCGAAGTCGGCCAGCAGGCTGCGCGGATGACGGAAGCCGTTGACCAGCTCGACGCCCGGCTGGCCGTCCAGGGCCAGCGCCGCGTTGCCGGCGGCCAGCGGCATGCGCTGGCCCTTGCCGTCGTGGCGCAGGGCCAGTAGCGGTGCCTCGCTGAAGGTCTGGCCGGACTCCACGTGGAGGACGCGCAGCAGGTCGGCCTGCAGGCGCAGATACAGGGTGTTGCGGAACAGGTTGAACATGATCATTCCGGGGAGTCAGGGAAAACTGCGGTTGGGCGACTGGCGCAGCAGCTGGGCGACCCGCTGGCGCTGTTCGTCGTCGCAGCTCCGCCTCTGCATGGCCCGGGCCATGAAGCCCTGCAGGGCGCCGTGGGTGACGCCGATGAAGGCCAGCTGCTTTTCCGTGAAGCCATGGCGGCGGGCGCTGGCGGTCAGTGTCAGGTAGTGGCTCTGCCAGTCCAGGTTGCACCACTCGGCCAGCCCGGACAGCTCGCCGACGTCCATGACCTGGCTGGCCACGGCTGGCGACACCGGCAGGCGCTTGCGTTCGGCCTCGTCGGCGGGCAGCACCGGCGAGCCGTCGGCGTAGCGGGCCTTGCCCCAGAACTGCTGCTGGACGGCCTGCAGCAGCTCGGCGCGGGTCGCCTCCGGCAGCAGTGCGCTCCAGGCTGGTGCGGCCAGGCCGGACAGCAGCGACAGGAGCAGGCCGCTGCGGAGCATGGCGGGCTTCACAGGGCCAGCTCCCGCGCCTGGCGCACCAGCGCGCCGTTGTCCGGATGCACCGTGAGGGCGTTGTTCAGATCGACCACCGGCAGCAGGTAGCGGCGCACCTCGAGCCCGGCGTTCTGCATGCGCCGGTGCAGCAGGTCGGCCACCGCCGGCTCGTCCACCGAGTGGTACCGGTAGCGGATGCCGGCCTGGTTGAGCTGGCGCAGGGTGGCCTGAGTGTAGCCGCAGGCGTCACGGCCGTAGACCGCCAGGTAGGGCTCGGCGTGCAGCGGGGCGTTGCTTTCGAGAGAGGCGCGGGAGAAGTGCTCCCAGGCCTGGTAACCGCCGCCGCACAGGGCGAGCAGCAGGAGAAGGTTGCGCATGGACAAGTCCGTTTGTCGAAGGCCGCCGGGATTCTGGCAGAACCGGCCGGCGCGTTCTGCGCGCCGGTTGGCAGGGCGCGGGCTCAGGCCAGCGGCAGACGCAGGTGGATCAGCATGATCGGTTGCTGCTGCGGACCCTGGCGCTCCTCGAGGGCGAAGGGCGTGTAGCCGAGGCGGGCGTACAGGCGCAGGGCGGCAGTGTTGGGGTTGAAGCAGGACACGCGCAGCTCGCGGGCGCCGTGGCGCTCGGCGGCCAGCCGGGCCATCCGCTGCATCAGGAAGCCCGCCACGCCCTGGCGGCGCGCTTCTTGCGCCACCGCGACGTTGCCGACCCAGCAGGCGCCTTCCTCGCGCTTGTAGATGTTGGCAAAGCCCAGCACCTGGTCGCCGCGGCACACCACGCTGGAGTCGCTGCGCTGGGCGATGCTGGCGGCCAGCTGTTCGACGTCGAGCGGGAAGCGGGCGCGCGGGGCGAGGTAGTACAGCTCCTCGGGCGTGCGGGCGAAGGTGCAGATGGCCGGCAGGTCGGCGTCGCGCACCGGGCGGAAATCGAGAGCGGTGTTCATCCTGAACTCCTGCAGGAACGGCCGGCGGATGTCGGCGCTGTGGACAAGTTGCCGAAGCGATTATCCACAGGCGCCGTGCGACCCGGCAAGCCTTGGCTGCGGGCGACCGTCGTCCGCAGCCAGCGCAGTCATTTCGGCGGGCGCAGGGCCTGGCCGGCGGCGGACAGCCGGTATTGCTGGCGGCTGCTCTTGGGCTTGTCGGGAATGGTCATCTCGATCAGCCCGGCCTCCAGCGCCGGCACCAGATACAGGGTTCGGAAGTTGGCGTCGCTCTTCAGGCCGAGGGCGTCCTGCAGGGCCTTGCGGCTCATCGTGCCGCTGCAGGCGCCGATCAGGCGGCGAACTTCACTTGTCACATGACCTGCGACATGACTCCTTGCTTCACCTGCGACATGCATGTCGACTTCGCCTGTGTCTTCACCTGCAGCATGGCCTGCGACTTCGCCTGCGGCAGCACTTTTCACTTCGCCTGTCGGCATGGAAAAAGTCCGCGAGGCCGCGGAACGCGGGTACTGGCGCGGCAGCCCGCGGGTGTAGGCGAACTCCAGCCACAGGCCGTCCTGCTCGTGGCGCAGCAGCGGCTCGACCACGCCGTGGGCGCGGCAGGCGGCGAACAGGCGGTCGATGCCCAGGCCCCAGGCCTCGATCAGGCCGGCGCGCTGGAAGGCGTTGGCGATGTCGGGGTTGCCGGGGCGCGACAGGTGGCGGCTGCGCAGGCTGGCGACGTTCCAGCCCTGGACCAGGCGCGCCGGATTCCACAAGCTGATGCGGTCGTCGTGCAGGCGGATCTGGATCGGGATGCCGCTGGCGTAGTCCTTGTGTACCAGGGCGTTGAGCAGCGCCTCGCGCAGCGCGCTCAGCGGCAGCGGATAGGCGGCCGCTGAGCGCGGACCGCTACCGTCGGCCGGATCGTGCTGCAGGTGCGCCTCGATCCGCGCCAGGGTACGTTCGAACTGCGCGAACAGCGGACCGCCGACGCTCTGCTGCTCGACCAGCCCCTGCTCGCGGTTGAAGCGGCCGATGCGCACGTAGGCGCCGCTCAGCCGTTTCTCGGGGGCCGGATGGAACAGCAGCACGGCGGCGCGCTTGAGGTGGAACAGCTGCAGCTGTTCGAGCAGCGCCGCGTCGCCCTCTTCCGTGGCGGCGGTGCGTGCGCGGAAGTCGGCCAGGGCCGCGGCGTCGAGGTCGCCCAGGCGCATCTGCGCCATCGGCTGGTCGTCCCAGCTGCCGCCGCCGTCGGGCAGCGGCAGGGTGTCGCCGGGCGGGTTCCCCGCCTCGACCGGGAGGCCTTTCCACTCGAGGTCTGCTTGTTCTTTCATCCGCGATCCCCTGGTTGCGCGCGAGAGCTGCGGGCATGTTAACCAAATGCCGACGGCGACGGATGGAGCGCGGCGTGCTTTCGTTCAAGTTCCGGGCGACCGCGTCGGGGGAGATGGAGGGCGGCGGGCTTGCGACGTTGTGCACGATCCTTGCATTTCCTGCCTGGCCGACCCGCTGCTCCGGCAAAGGCCCGCCAGCCGTGCTCGCCTGGCGGGGGACGACCCATCCCGGGGCAGAGTGCGCGGGCGGACTGCACCACGGTGATGCGCGCTGGTGCAGTCGTGCGACGGAGCGCGGCGCCCGCCCTCTCCGCTCCTTTCCTCGCCATGGCTGCCATCATGACCCTGCACGACCTCTCGATCCGAAACAAACTGCTGCTGATCCTGCTGCTGCCGATGCTGGCGCTGTTCTACCTCGCCGCCAGCGGCATTCTCGAACGCCAGCAGAGCCATGCCGACATGCGTCGCCTGGAGAGCCTGGCGGAGCTCGCCGGGCTGGTCAGCGCGCTGGTTCACGAGACCCAGAAGGAGCGTGGCATGAGCGCCGGCTTCGTCGGCAGCCGTGGTGCGCGTTTCGCCACCGAGCTGCCGCGGCAGCGCATGGCGACCGACCGCCAGCGCGCGGCGCTGGAGGCCTTTCTTGTCGCCCTGCCGGCGACCCAGCTCGGCGAGCGGGTGAGCGCGATGCTCGAGCCCGCGCAGGCCCGGCTCGCCGAGCTGGGCGAGCAGCGCCGGGGCGTCAGCGCCCTGACCCTCGGCGCCGATGCCGCCGTCGGCTACTACAGCGCGCTCAACGCCGACCTGCTCGAAGTGGTCGGCGAGCTGGCGCGCAGCACCCGGCAGGGCGAGCTGGTACAGCGCCTGGCCGCCTACTACAACCTGCTGCAGAGCAAGGAGCGCGCCGGCATCGAGCGCGCGGTGCTGACCAACGCCTTCGCCGCCGACCGCTTCGGCGAGGGGCTGTTCCTGCGTTTCACCGCCCTGGTCGGCGAGCAGCGGGCCTTCACCCGGACCTTCCTGAATCTGGCGCCGGATGCCCTGCGCGCCAGCTACGAGGCGAGCATGGCCGACCCCGCGGTGGCAGAAACCGAGCGCCTGCGCCGTCTGGCCATCGAGCGCGCCGCCGGGGGCGGGTTCGGCGTCGATCCGGCGCACTGGTTCGAGCGCCAGACGGCGCGTATCGAACTGCTCAAGCGGGTGGAGGACGCGGTGGCCGCCGAGCTGCTGGCACTGGCCCGCGAGCTGGGCAGGCAGGCGCGCCAGGACCTGCTCGGCCGCGCGTTCGGCACCGCCCTGGCCGTCGCCCTGACCCTGCTGCTGGCCCTGCTGGTGACGCGCAGCCTGACCGGCGTGCTGCGCGACACCCTGCAGGCAATCGCGCGGAGCGAGAAGGACCTGACCCGGCGCCTGGCGGTGCGCGGCAGCGACGAGCTGGCGCAGTTCAACCGTGCCTTCAACGAGGCCGCCGAGAGCACCCGCGAACTGGTCCGCCGTATCGCGCGCAGCGCCCAGGTGGTGCGCGGAGCCAGCGCGGAGATCGCCGCCGGCAATCAGAACCTTGCGCAGCGCACCGAGCAGCAGTCGGCCTCGCTGGTCGAGACCGTGGCGAGCATGGAGCAGATCACCGCCATGGTCCGGCAGACCGCCGACAGCGCCGAGCAGGCGCACCGCCTGGCCGACAGCGTGCAGCGGCAGGCCGAGGCGAGCGGCGAGGTCGCCGCGCGGACCCGCACCGCCATGGCGGCGATCCGCGAGGCCAGCGAGAGGGTGGCGCAGATCGTCGGCGCCATCGACCGGATCGCCTTCCAGACCAATCTGCTGGCCCTCAACGCCTCGGTCGAGGCGGCGCGCGCCGGCGAGCAGGGCCGCGGTTTCGCCGTGGTCGCCGGCGAGGTGCGCCACCTGGCCCAGCGTAGCGCCGCGGAGGCCTGCGCCATCCGCAACCTGATCGAGGACAGCGTGCTCAAGGTGCACGAGGGCGCGCAACTGGTCGAGCTGAGCGACCGCAGCCTGGAGGACATCCGGAGCGTGGTCGGGCGCATGACCCGGCTGGTCGGCGACATCGCCGCGGCGGCCGGCGAGCAGTCCAGCGGCATCGAGCAGATCAACCTGGCCATCGCCCAGCTCGACCGGGTCACCCAGCAGAATGCCAGCCTGGTGCAGGCGGCGGCGCATGCCAGCCAGGCGCTGGACGCCCAGGCGGAAAGCATGAGCGCGCTGGTCGGCGAGTTCCGCGTCGAGGCGAGCGACGGCGCGGACCCGGAGTCGGCCGCGCCGGAGCGTTGGGCTGCGGCGGCCTGAGCCGGGTCAGCGGGCGATGCTCAGCTCGGCGTCGCGCATCACCTTGAGCTCGGCGTCCTCGGCGTGGAAGCCGCGCGCCAGCTTGGCGCGCAGGGTCAGGTCGGTGCGCGAGTCGGCGTGGCGCAGGGCCTCGTCGAGGGTGATGCGGCCGGCCTGGACCAGGGCGTAGAGGTGCTGGTCGAAGGTCTGCAGGCCGAGCTCCTGGCCGCGGCCGAGGGCGGTCTTGATCTCGTCGAGCTGGTCGCGCTGGATCAGGTCGGCGATGTACGGGGTCTTCAGCAGCAGCTCGACGGCGGCCACGCGCTTCTCCTCGCGCCCCGGCACCAGGCGCTGGCCGACGATGGCCTGCAGGTTGAGCGCCAGGTCGCCGAGTACCTGCGCCCGCGCCTCCTTGGGGAAGAAGTTGCAGACGCGCTCGATGGCCTGGGTGGTGTTGGTGGCGTGCAGGGTGGCCAGGCACAGGTGGCCGGTCTCGCTGTAGTGCAGGGCGTGCTGCATGGCGTCGCGGTCGCGGATCTCGCCGATCATGATCACGTCCGGCGACTCGCGCAGCACGTTGAGCAGCGCCTGCTCGAAGCTGCGGGTGTCCAGGCCGACCTCGCGCTGGTCGATGATCGCGCGCTGGTGGCTGTGGATGAACTCGATCGGGTCCTCGATGCAGACGATGTGCCCGCCGCGCGAGCGGTTGCGCAGGTCGAGCATCGACGCCAGGGTGGTCGACTTGCCGGAGCCGGCGGCGCCGACCACCAGGATCAGGCCGCGGTCGAGCATCGCCAGCTCTTCCAGCTTCTTCGGCAGGCCGAGTTCCTCGATGCCGGGGATCTGGCTCTTGATGTGGCGCACCACCATGGCCACGTCGCCGCGCTGGTAGTAGACGTTGACCCGGAAGCGCCCGGCGCCCTCCAGGCCGATGGCCAGGTTCATCTCCAGGTCGCGCTCGAACTCGGCGATCTGCTTCTGGTTCATCATCTGGTAGGCCAGTTGCTGCACGGAGCCCGGCGGCAGCGGCGTCTTGCCGATCGGCAGGCTCTGGCCCTCGCGCTTGAGCTGCGGCGGCGCGCCGACGCTGAAGAACAGGTCCGAGCCGCACTGCTCGACCATCAGGTGCAGATAACGAAACACATCCATGCCGCAGGCCTCCCGATCCGCCCGTAAGTTGCCCGCCCAGTCTGCCCTATCGGGCGCGCGCCGTGCCGTCGATTTGTTGCATGGTGGCACCGATCCAGGCCTCGACGCGCTGGTTGAGTTCGGCCGCCGCGCGCGGGCCTTCGCCCTCGGCATGCATCGGCGCACCGATCACCACCCGGATGGTCCCCGGGTGTTTGGCCCAGCCGTCGCGCGGCCAGCATTCGCCGGCGTTGTGAGCGATCGGCAGCACCGGCAGGCCGGCTTCCACCGCCAGCGCCGCGCCGCTGCGCGAGAACTTGCCCATCTGTCCGGCCGGCACCCGGGTGCCCTCGGGGAAGATCAGCAGCCAGAAGCCCTGGCGCAGGCGCTCCTGGCCGATGCTGGCGACCTGCTTGAGGGCCTGCTTGGGGTTGCCGCGGTCGATGGCGATCGGCCGGATCAGGCGCATCGCCCAGCCGAAGAACGGGATGCCGAGCAGCTCGCGCTTGAGCACCAGGGCCAGCGGGGCGAACAGCCCGGTGAGGTAGAAGGTTTCCCAGGTACTCTGGTGCTTGGCCAGTACCACGCAGGGCTGGGCGGGGATGTTGTCCAGGCCCTCGACCTCGTAGCGGATGCCGACCATCGCCCGGGCCAGCCACACGGCGAAGCGGCACCAGGTGCGGGCGATCACCACGTAGCGGGCGCGCAGCGGCAGGCAGATGCCGATCAGCAGGCCGATCGGGCACCAGATCACCACGCTGAGGGCCAGCAGGAAATAGAACAGGACGGTACGCAGGGCCTGCATGGTCGGTTCAGGCCTCCTCGGCCAGCAGATGGGCGGCCACGGCCGCCAGGTTGTCGAAGACCTTGACGCCATCCGGCAGGCCCCGGGCCAGGGTGCGCTCGCCCTTGCCGCTGCGCACCAGCACCGGCTGGCAGGCCACCGCCTGGGCGGCGGCGAGGTCGCCGGGGCTGTCGCCGACGAACCAGACGCCGTCGAGGGCGACGTCGTAGTGGCGGGCGATCTGCATCAGCAGGCCGGGCAGCGGCTTGCGGCAGGCGCAGCCGTCGTCCGGGCCGTGCGGGCAGTGGACGATCAGGCCGAGCTGGCCGCCCTGCGCGGCGACCAGCTGGCGCAGGCGCGCGTGCATGGCCTCGAGGGTCGCCTCGTCGTAGTAGCCGCGCGCCAGGCCGGACTGGTTGGTGGCCACCGCCACGGTCCAGCCGGCCCGGCTCAGGCGGGCGATCGCCTCCACCGAGCCGGGGATCGGGATCCACTCGGCGACGGACTTGATGTAGGCGTCGGAGTCTTCGTTGATGACCCCGTCGCGGTCGAGAATCAGCAGTTTCATAAGGGCGGTTTCAAGGGCGTAGGGTGGAAAAACTCGCGCCGCGATTTTCCACCGGGATGGATGGTGGACAAGGCTGCGCCGTTGTCCACCCTACGCTTGGGCCCTGTGGAACAGGAGCAGAGGCAAGATCCACAGGGCCGGCAATCCGGTATCTGTGGATAACGACCGGAGCCGTTATCCACAGGGAAGGTCAACCCAGCAGCGAGATGTCCGCCACGCCGAGGAACAGGCCGCGCAGCTGGGCCAGCAGCGCGTAGCGGTTGGCACGCAGCGCGGCGTCGTCGGCGTTGACCAGCACTTCCTCGAAGAACGCATCCACCGGCGCGCGCAGCGCGGCCAGGCGCTGCAGCGCGGCGTTGTAGTTGCGCGCCGCGGCCAGCGGGGCGACCGCCTCGGCGGCCTGGCTGATCGCCAGGGCCAGGGTCTGCTCGGCCGGCTCGATCAGCAGGCTGCTGCTCGGCTCGCGCGGCACCTCGCCCTCGGCCTTGGCCAGCAGGTTGGACACCCGCTTGTTGGCGGCGGCCAGCGCGGCGGCCTCGGCCAGCTGGCGGAACGCCTGCACGGCCTGCACGCGCTGGTCGAAGTCCAGCGGCGCGGCGGGCTGCAGGGCACGCACCGCCTGGTACACCGCCACCTCGACGCCCTCGTCCTCGTAGCGCGCGCGCAGGCGGTCGAAGATGAACTCCAGCACCTGGCCGGCCAGGCCGTCGGCCTTGACCTTGTCGCCGTACTGCGCGACGGCGAAGGCCACCGCCTCGACCAGGTCGAGGTCCAGCTGCTTCTCGATCAGGATGCGCAGCACGCCGAGCGCGGCGCGGCGCAGCGCGTAGGGGTCCTTGGAGCCGGTCGGCAGCATGCCGATGCCGAAGATGCCGACCAGGGTGTCGAGCTTGTCGGCCACCGCCACGGCGGCGCCGGTCAGGGTGCTCGGCAGCTCGGCGCCGGCACCGCGCGGCATGTACTGCTCGTTGAGCGCCAGGGCGACGTCCTCGGCCTCGCCGTCGTGCTTGGCGTAGTAGTAGCCGGCGATGCCCTGCATCTCCGGAAACTCGCCGACCATCTCGCTGGCCAGATCGCACTTGCAGAGGATGCCGGCGCGCGCGGCGCGTTCGGCGTCGCCGCCGATCCGCGCGGCGATGAATGCGGCCAGTTTCGACACCCGCTCGGCCTTGTCGAACACGCTGCCGAGCTGGGCCTGGAACACCACGTTGGCCAGGCGCTGGTTGTTGTCCTCGAGGGCGTGCTTCTTGTCCTGCTTGAAGAAGAACTCGGCGTCGGTGAGGCGCGGGCGCACCACCTTCTCGTTGCCGGCGACGATCTGCGCCGGGTCCTTCGACTCGATGTTGGCCACGGTGATGAAGCGCGGCAGCAGCTTGCCGCCTTCGTCGACCAGGCAGAAGTACTTCTGGTTGTCCTGCATGGTGGCGATCAGCGCCTCCTGCGGCACCTCGAGGAAGCGTTCCTCGAACGAGCAGACCAGCGGCACCGGCCACTCGACCAGCGCGGTCACTTCATCCAGCAGCGCCGGCGGCACGATGGCCTGGCCGTTCTGCTCGGCGGCCAGTTCGGCGACGCGGGCGTCGATCAGCGCGCGGCGCTCGGCGAAGTCGGCGATCACGTAGGCGCTGCGCAGGTCCTCGGCGTAGCTGGCCGGGTTGCTGATGCGCACCTCGTGGTTGGCGTGGAAGCGGTGGCCGCGCGACACGCGCCCGGCCTGCTGGGTGAGGATGCTGCAGTCGACCACCTCGTCACCGAGCAGCATCACCAGCCACTGGGTCGGGCGGACGAACTCCTCGCGACGGGCGGCCCAGCGCATGCGCTTGGGGATCGGCAGCTCGTTCAGTGCGGTTTCGACGATGCCCGGCAAGAGGCTTTCGGCCGGCTGGCCGGCGATGGACTGGACGAACTTCAGCTTCGGGCCGGAGGTGTCGACCTGCTCGAGGCTGACGCCGCACTTCTTGGCGAAGCCCAGCGCGGCCTGGGTGGGCTGGCCGTTCTTGTCGAAGGCGGCGGCCAGCGGCGGGCCGTCGAGGCGCACCTCGCGGTCCGGCTGCTGGGTGGCCAGGCGCTCGACGAGGATCGCCAGGCGGCGCGGCGCGGCGTAGTAGCGCGCGCTGGCATAGTCGAGGCCGGCGGCCTTGAGGCCCTTCTCGACGCCGGCGAGGAACGCCTCTGCGAGGGTCTTCAGCGCCTTGGGGGGCAGCTCTTCGGTGCCCAGTTCGACCAGGAAATCTTGAGCGGCGGTCATCATTCGGCCTCCTTCAGCTTGGCCAGTACTTCGTCACGCAGTTCGGGGGTGGCCATCGGGAAGCCGAGCTTGGCGCGGGCCATCAGGTAGCTCTGCGCCACGGCGCGGGCCAGGGTGCGCACGCGCAGGATGTACTGCTGGCGCGCGGTCACCGAGATGGCGCGGCGGGCGTCGAGCAGGTTGAAGGTGTGCGAGGCCTTGACCACCATCTCGTAGCTCGGCAGCGGCAGCTCGAGGTCCATCAGGCGCTTGGCCTCGCTCTCGTAGAAGTCGAACAGCTCGAACAGCTTGTCGACGTTGGCGTGCTCGAAGTTGTAGGTGGACTGCTCCACCTCGTTCTGGTGGAACACGTCGCCGTAGGTGACCTTGCCGAACGGGCCGTCGGAGTAGACCAGGTCGTACACCGAGTCGACGCCCTGCAGATACATGGCCAGGCGCTCGAGGCCGTAGGTGATCTCGCCGGTCACCGGGTAGCACTCGACGCCGCCGACCTGCTGGAAGTAGGTGAACTGGGTGACTTCCATGCCGTTGAGCCAGACTTCCCAGCCCAGGCCCCAGGCGCCGAGGGTCGGCGATTCCCAGTTGTCCTCGACGAAGCGGATGTCGTGGACGCCGGTGTCGATGCCGATGGCGCGCAGCGAGCCCAGGTAGAGGTCCTGGATGTTCACCGGGTTGGGCTTGAGCACCACCTGGAACTGGTAGTAGTGCTGCAGGCGGTTGGGGTTCTCGCCGTAGCGGCCGTCGGCCGGGCGGCGCGAGGGCTGCACGTAGGCGGCGTTCCAGGTCTCGGGACCGATGGCGCGCAGGAAGGTGGCGGTGTGGAAGGTGCCGGCGCCCATTTCCATGTCGTAGGGCTGCAATACCACGCAGCCCTGCTCCGCCCAGTAGCTTTGCAGGGCGAGGATCAGGTCCTGGAAGGTGCGCACGGCAGGCGTAGTCTGGCTCACGAAATCACCTGTTCTGAGGCTTGCGTAAAGCCGGCGAGTATAACCGAAGCGGCCGGCTCTGTAGGGGGCGCCATGCGCAGCCTGGAGGCCCTGGCGGGTGGCAGATGTTCCACGTGGAACATCGCTCGCCAATTCGCCGCCCGGCGGAACCCGGCAGCGGGTCACGGGGTACAATGCCCGCTCAATCCAACCGCCGGAGAATCCCGTGGAGAAGATCAAAGGCGCCCTGGTGGTGGGCGCGCTGCGGCTGGTCGCCGCCCTGCCCTGGTCCGCCGTGCAGCGCCTCGGCGCGGCGATCGGCTGGCTGATGTGGAAGCTGCCCAACCGCTCGCGCGAGGTGGTGCGCATCAACCAGGCCAAGTGCTTCCCCGAGCTGAACGAGGCCGAGCGCGAGGCGCTGCTCGGGCGCACCCTGCAGGACATCGGCAAGACCTTCACCGAGAGCGCCTGCGCGTGGATCTGGCCGGCGGAGAAGTCGCTGGCGCTGGTCAAGGAGGTCGAGGGCCTCGAGGTGCTGGAGGCGGCGCTGGCCAGCGGCAAGGGGGTGGTCGGCATCACCAGCCACCTGGGCAACTGGGAGGTGCTCAACCACTTCTACTGCAACCAGTGCAAGCCGATCATCTTCTACCGCCCGCCCAAGCAGAAGGCGGTCGACGAGCTGCTGCAGCAGCAGCGCGTGCAGATGGGCAACCGGGTGGCGCCGTCGACCAAGGAGGGCATCCTCAGCGTGATCAAGGAGGTGCGCCGCGGCGGCGCGGTGGGCATCCCCGCCGATCCGGAGCCGAGCGAGGGCAGCGGGATCTTCGTGCCGTTCTTCGCCGTGCAGGCGCTGACCAGCAAGTTCGTGCCGGGCATGCTCGCCGGGCACAAGGCGGTCGGCGTGTTCCTCCACGCGATCCGCCTGGAGGATGGCAGCGGCTTCAAGGTGATCCTCGAGGCGGCGCCGGAGGCGATGTACAGCAAGGACCCGGAGGTCGGCGTGGCGGCGATGAGCAAGATGATCGAGAGCTACGTGCGGCGCTGGCCGAGCCAGTACATGTGGAGCATGAAGCGCTTCAAGAAGCGTCCGGCGGGCGAGCAGCGCTGGTACTGAGGCGCTTCAGCGCCCGGTCGGCGTGGCCTTGCGGAACACGTAGAACAGGTTGGGCTCGCTGACCAGGTAGAGGGTGCCGGCGTCGTCCATGGCCACCCCCTCGGCCTGCGGCACCGAGCGCCTGAGGCCGTGCCGGCCGGCCCGCAGCGACAGGCTGCTGATCGGCCGGCCGTCGACGTCCAGCTCGAGGATCAGCCGCGACTCGTCGGAGAGCGCCAGCAGGTGGCCGCTGGCCGCGTCGAACTGCAGGCTGGACAGGTCGCGGACGAACAGCCCGGCATCGCGCGCCGGGTTCTCGTGCAGCTGGATGGCCAGCGGTCGGGCGGCGTCGGTGTGCGGGAAGCCGGCGATCTCGTAGATGCGCAGCGGGTTGCGCTCCTTGGCGACGAACAGGCGCCGCTGGCCGGCGTCGTAGGCCAGGCCCTCGAAGCCCTTGTTGCCGTTGCGGTCGATGCCGAGGCTGAGCTGCTGGCCGGCGGCGGCGTCCAGCACGGCGGTCTGCTCGTCGATGCGCACCTTGACCAGGCGCTGCTCGCGTTCGTCGCTGATCACGTAGACGCCGGGGGCGATGTACTCGATCGCCTCGGGATCGCCGAAACCGTGCAGGGCGATGCGTCGCAGGATGCGCCCGTCCAGCGACAGCTCGAGCACTTCCGGATTGGCATTGGTGACGGTGAACAGGCTGCGCCGCTGCGGATCGAAGGTCAGCGCCGAGATGTCGTCGTCGAGGCCGGCGATGACCTGCGCTTCGACCTCCACCCGGTAGTCGGGCAGCCAGATCGAGCGCGCGCGCCACTCGGCGGCATGTCGCCACTCCTGCCAGGCGAACCAGCCGCGCTCGAACAAGCGCTGCTGCTGGGCGGCGACGGCCAGCAGCAGGCCGGCGAGCGCGACGAGGAGGAGGCGGGGGCGTTCGGTCATCCGGGAAATCCTGGCGAAGCTCGTGGAGTTGGGCGCTCGGGGCGCGGGGCGAACGTCACGAGGATAGACCGGACGCCTGAAGCCAAGCTGAAAATGGAGGTGGCGCTTGCGGTGCTGGCCGATAGCCAGTACCGTCGGCTCATCCCTCCGGAGACAGGACGACCCCGAGCATGGAAAACCGCCGCGAGCACGTACGCACCTCGATGAAGGTTCCGCTGCGCATCGACCACCCGCGCCACGGCGGGCTGATGGCCACCACCCGCGATATCTCCGACGGCGGGGTGTTCGTGGTGCTCGACGGAGCCCAGCGTCTGCTGCGGCTCGGCGAGCTGGTCTGCGGTCAGGTCCAGGGGCTGCCGGGGGAGGCGCCGCTGGTGCGGATGCGCGTGGTGCGCTGCGAGAGCAGCGGGGCCGCGCTCACCTACGCCGGCGACTGACGCGCCGCCCCGCCGGTGGGCTCAGGGGCGTGGCTTGTCGAGCTTCCTGAGGAATACCGTCATCTCCTTCTCCGCCTGTTTGTCGCCGTGGGCGCGGGCTGCCGCCAGCCCCTGTTCCCAGGCGGCGCGTGCCGCGGCGCTGTCGCCGAGCGCGGCGCGTGCCTTGCCGAGCAGCTTCCAGGCTGCCGAATAGCCGGGGTCGAACTCCACGCAACGCTGCAGGTGTTCGGCGGCTCCGGCGGCGTCGTCGGCATCCAGGTGGGCGTTGCCCAGCCCGAAGCGCAGCAGGGCGTTGTCGTGGCCGGCGGCCAGCAGTCTTTCCAGAGCGGCGAGGGTGGTCATGGGCGTTCCTCTGTGGGTGGCGGGACGGATGCGCAGCGGCCGCTGCGTATCCGTCCACCCTAGCGGAGCACGCCTCAGTAGCGCCAGAACGCCGGCGACAGCAGCACCACCAGGGAGAACACCTCGAGGCGGCCGAGGATCATCGCCACGCTGAGCAGCAGCTTGGCGCTGTCCGGCAGGCCGCCGTAGTGGGCGGCGGCGTCGCCGAGCGCCGGGCCGAGGTTGTTCATGCACGAGGCCAGGCTGGAGAAGGCGGTGATCGGGTCGAGCCCGGTGCCGAGCAGCAGCAGCATCAGGCCGAAGAAGGTCACCATGTACATGGCGCAGAAGCCCCACACCGACTCGATCACCCGGTCGGGTACCTTGCGCCGGCCCATCTTCACCCCGAACACCCCGCTGGGGTGCAGCAGGCGCTGGATCTCGCGCTGGCCCTGGCGCACCACCAGCATGGCGCGCATCACCTTCATGCCGCCGCCGGTGGAGCCGGCGCAGGCGCCGATGAAGGTGGTGTAGATCAGCAGGAACGGCAGGAAGCTCGGCCAGACGCTGAAGTCGTCGACGCCGAAGCCGGTGGTGGTGAACACCGAGACCACCTGGAAGGCGGCGTAGCGCAGCGAGTCGAGCGGGCTGTCGTGGTGGCTGTAGAGCAGCAGCAGCGCGGTGGTGATGGCGAACACCGCGAGCAGCAGCTTGAGGTAGGTCATGCACTCCGGATCGCGCAGGTAGGCCTTCAGCGAGCGGCTGCGCAGGGCGAGGAAGTGCAGGGCGAAGTTCATCCCCGAGGCGGCCATGAAGAAGATGCAGATGGCCTCGATCAGCGCGCTGTCGAACCAGGCGATGCTGGCGTCGTGGGTGGAGAAGCCGCCGATGGCGATGGTGGCGAAGCTGTGGCCGATGGCATCGAACGGGCTCATGCCGGCGATCCAGTAGGCCAGCGCGCAGAGGGCGGTCAGCCCGCAGTAGATCAGCCAGAGGGTCTTGGCGGTGTCGGCGATGCGCGGCGACAGCTTGTTGTCCTTCAGCGGCCCGGGCATCTCGGCGCGGTACAGCTGCATGCCGCCGATGCCGAGCATCGGCATCACCGCCACCGCCAGCACCACGATACCCATGCCGCCCAGCCACTGCAGCTGCTGGCGGTAGTAGAGGATCGAGCGCGGCAGCGCGTCGAGGCCGGTGAGCACCGTGGCGCCGGTGGTGCTGAGGCCGGAGAAGGCCTCGAACAGCGCATCCACCGCGGTCATCGCCGGTCGCTCGCTGAGCAGCAGCGGCAGAGCGCCGAACACGCCGAGGACGAACCAGAACAGCGCGGTGATCAGGTAACCGTCGCGTACCCGCAGCTCGCCGCGCGCGCCGCGATTGGGAAACCAGATCAGCGCACCGGTCACCAGAGTGATGGCGAACGACCAGACGAAGCTGCGCCAGGTGTCGTCGCCGTCGTACACGCCGAGCAGCATGGGCGGCAGGTGGGTGACGCTGAAGATGATCAGCAGCAGGCCGAGGATGCGGGAAATGACGGCATAGTGCATGAGGCGGTCCGTGCGGTGGCGGGACGGGGCGTGGGGCGGCCGGCGGCGCCTTGCGGGGCGGCCGGCCGGCAGTTCAGAAGAAGGTCAGGCCGGCCTGGAACAGCCGCTCGACGTCGCGCACGTGCTTCTTGTCGACCAGGAACAGCAGCACGTGGTCGCCTGACTCGATGCGCGTGTCGCCGTGGGCGATGATCACTTCCTCGTCGCGGACGATGGCGCCGATGGTGGTGCCCGGCGGCAGCGGCACCTCGGCCACCTTGCGGCCGACCACCTTGCTCGAGCGCGCGTCGCCGTGGGCGATGGCCTCGATGGCTTCGGCGGCGCCGCGGCGCAGCGAGTGCACCGCGACGATGTCGCCGCGCCGCACGTGGGTCAGCAGGGTGCCGATGGTGGCCTGTTGCGGGCTGATGGCGATGTCGATCTCGCCGCCTTGGATCAGGTCGACGTAGGCCGGGTTGTTGATCAGGCTCATCACCTTGCGCGCGCCCAGGCGCTTGGCCAGCAGCGAGGACATGATGTTGGCCTCGTCGTCGTTGGTCAGGGCGAGGAACAGGTCGGCCTCGGCGATGTTCTCCTCGACCAGCAGGTCGCGGTCGGAGGCGCTGCCCTGCAGGACGATGGTGCTTTCCAGGGTGTCGGACAGGTAGCGGCAGCGCGCCGGATTCATCTCGATGATCTTCACCTGGTAGCGGGTCTCGATCGACTCGGCCAGGCGCTCGCCGATGTGCCCGCCGCCGGCGATCACCACCTTGCGGTAGCCGTCGTCGATGCGCCGCAGCTCGCTCATCACCGCGCGGATGTGGCTGCGCGCGGCGATGAAGAACACCTCGTCGTCGGCCTCGATCACCGTGTCGCCCTGCGGCAGGATCGGCCGGTCGCGGCGGTAGATGGCGGCGACGCGGGCGTCGATGGTCGGCATGTGCTCGCGGATCTGCTTGAGCTGCTGGCCGACCAGCGGGCCGCCGTAGTAGGCGCGCACGCCGACCAGCTGCGCCTTGCCGTCGGCGAAGTCGAGCACCTGCAGGGCGCCGGGGTACTCGATCAGCCGGCGGATGTAGTTGGTCACCACCTGCTCGGGGCTGATCAGCACGTCGACCGGGATCGACTCGTTGCCGAACAGGCCGGCGCGGGTCAGGTAGGCCGCCTCGCGCACCCGGGCGATCTTGGTCGGGGTGTTGAACAGGGTGTAGGCGACCTGGCAGGCGATCATGTTCGACTCGTCGCTGTTGGTCACTGCCACCAGCATGTCGGCGTCGTCGGCGCCGGCCTGGCGCAGCACCGTCGGGTAGGAACCCTTGCCCTGGATGGTGCGGATGTCCAGGCGGTCGCCCAGATCGCGCAGGCGCTCGCCGTCGGTGTCCACCACGGTGATGTCGTTGGCCTCGCTGGCCAGGTGCTCGGCGAGGCTGCCGCCGACCTGTCCGGCGCCGAGAATGATGATCTTCATCCGGCTACTCCTGTCGGGCGGGGATCGCCCGCCTCTTGTTGTGGGGGGCGTGATGCGCCCCTGGCGACCTCAGCGGCGCGGCGCCGCGGCGATCTTGATCAGCTTGGCGTAGTAGAAGCCGTCGTGGCCGTCGACCTGGGCCAGCAGCTGGCGGCCGTGCGGCTGCTGCACCCCGAACGGCCCGGGGATGTCCAGTTCGCGGGCGCCCGGGGTGCGGGCCAGGAAGGCGCCGATCACCTCGCTGTTCTCGGTCGGCAGGCTCGAGCAGGTGGCATAGAGCAGCACGCCGCCGACCTCGAGGGTCGGCCACAGGGCGTCGAGCAGTTCGCCCTGCAGCCTGGCCAGCGCGGCGATGTCGCCCTCCTGGCGGGTCAGCTTGATGTCCGGGTGGCGGCGGATCACCCCGGTGGCCGAGCAGGGCGCGTCGAGGAGGATGCGCTGGAACGGCAGGCCGTCCCACCAGGCGGCGGTGTCGCGGGCGTCGGCGGCGACCAGTTTGGCGTCGAGCTTGAGGCGGGCGAGGTTCTCGCGCACCCGCACCAGGCGGCTCTCCTCCAGATCGACGGCGGTGACCGCGAGACTCGGCTCGGCCTCCAGCAGGTGGCAGGTCTTGCCGCCGGGCGCGCAGCAGGCGTCCAGCACGCGCAGGCCGGGCTTGAGCTCGAGCAGCTCGGCGGCCAGCTGGGCCGCCTCGTCCTGCACGCTGACCCGGCCTTCGGCGAAGCCCGGCAGGCCGGTGACGTCGCAGGGGCTGGCCAGCTGCACGCCATCCGGGCTGAACGGGCAGGCCGTGGCGGCGATGCCGGCGGCGGCCAGCTCGGCCAGGTAGGCGTCGCGCGTGCCGTGGCGGCGGTTGACCCGCAGGGTCAGCGGCGGGTGGCTGTTGTTGGCCGCGCAGATCGCTTCCCAGTCCGCCGGCCAGTGCGCCTTGAGGGCCTTCTGCAGCCAGCGCGGGTGGGCGGTGCGCGCCGCCGGATCGCGCTCCAGTTCGGCGAGCAGCGCCTCGCCCTCGCGCTGGGCGCGGCGCAGCACGGCGTTGATCAGGCCCTTGGCCGAGGACTTCTTCAGCTTGTCGACGCAGCCGACCGTCTCGCCGATCGCCGCGTGGGCGGGAATCCGCGTGTACAGCAGCTGGTACAGGCCGACCAGCAGCAGCGCCTCGAGGTCGCGGTCGGCGGCCTTGAACGGTTTCTGCAGCAGCTTGCCGGCGAGCAGCGCCAGGCGCGGCTGCCAGCGCGCGGTGCCGAAGGCCAGCTCCTGGGTCAGGCCGCGGTCGCGCGGCTCGACCCGCTCCAGCTGCGCCGGCAGGGCGCTGCCCAGCGAGGCCTTGCCGGCCAGCACGGCGCCGAGCGCACGGGCCGCGGCCAGCCGCGGATTGACGGCCATCAGGCCAGCACCTGGCCGGCGGCGAACTGCTCGCGGCGGCTGTTGTACAGCTCGGCGAAGGCCAGCGGCTTGCCGCCCGGCAGCTGCAGGCGGGTCAGGCGCAGCGCGCCCTGGCCGCAGGCGACGACGAGGCCGTCGCGGTCGGCGGCGAGGATCTCGCCCGGCGTGCCCTGCCCTTGCGCCAGCTCGGCAGAATGCACCTTGAGCGCCGTCCCGCCGAGCGTGGTGTGGCAGACCGGCCAGGGATGGAAGGCGCGCACCAGGCGTTCCAGCTCCACGGCCGGACGGCTCCAGTCGAGGCGTGCCTCGTCCTTGTCGAGCTTGTGCGCGTAGGTGGCCAGGGCATCGTCCTGCACCTCGCCGGCCAGGCGGCCGGCGGCCAGCTGCGGGATGGCCTCGACCACCGCCGCGGCGCCCAGCGTGGCCAGGCGGTCGTGCAGGCTGCCGCCGGTGTCGTCGGCAGTGATCGGCGTGCTCACCTTGAGCAGCATCGGCCCGGTGTCGAGGCCCGCCTCCATCCGCATCACGGTGACGCCGCTCTCGGCGTCGCCGGCCTGCACCGCGCGCTGGATCGGCGCGGCGCCGCGCCAGCGCGGCAGCAGCGAGGCGTGGCTGTTGATGCAGCCGAGTTGCGGGATGTCGAGCACCGCCTGGGGCAGGATCAGGCCGTAGGCCACCACCACCAGCAGGTCGGGCGCCAGCGCCGCCAGCTCGGCCTGGGCGGCTGCATCGCGCAGGGTCGCCGGCTGGTGCACCGGGATGCCGTGTTCGACGGCGAGCTGCTTGACCGGGCTGGCCATCAGCTTCTGGCCGCGGCCGGCCGGGCGGTCGGGCTGGGTGTACACCGCCACCGGGGTCAGGCCGGCATCGAGCAGGGCCTGGAGGTGGACGGCGGCGAATTCCGGGGTACCGGCGAAGACGATGCGCAGGGGCTGGCTCATGGGGCTCGCTCAAGAAAAAAGGCTTGCCGCGGGCAAGCCTTCCGGTGAATCAGTTGTGCTGCAGACGATGCTGTTTTTCCAGCTTCTTCTTGATCCGGTCGCGCTTGAGGCTGGACAGGTAGTCGACGAACAGCTTGCCGTTGAGGTGGTCGCACTCGTGCTGGATGCACACGGCGAGCAGGCCTTCGGCGATTTCCTCGAACGGCTGGCCGTCGCGGTCCAGCGCACGGATGCGTACCTTCAGCGGGCGGTCGACGTTCTCGTAGAAGCCGGGCACCGACAGGCAGCCTTCCTGGTAGGGGCCGAGGTCCTCGGTCAGCGCTTCCAGCTCGGGGTTGACGAACACCCGCGGCGCGCTCTTGTCCTCGGACAGGTCCATCACCACCACGCGCTTGTGCACGTTGACCTGGGTCGCCGCCAGGCCGATGCCCGGCGCGGCGTACATGGTCTCGAACATGTCGTCGATCAGCTGGCGCAGGGCGTCGTCGACCGCCTCCACCGGCTTGGCGAGGGTGCGCAGGCGCGGATCGGGGAATTCGAGAATGTTCAGGATCGCCATATGCGTTTGTGATGCACTTGTGGAATAAATCGAAAACCGGCTGATAAGATGCCCGGCAGCTCGAAAAACGGCTTGAGGCCGCGTATTTCGCCGGCCAGCGCACCGTTCGTGCGTCGGCACATGATAAAGGGATTCACCTCATGAGGAAATCATTAGTCGCCCTGCTGCTGCTGGCGGCCGGCAGCCTGGCGCAGGCCGAAGTGCAGCTCAGGGATGGCCATCCGCAGACCTACACCGTGGTGCGCGGCGATACCCTGTGGGACATTTCCGGCAAGTTCCTCCGCCAGCCGTGGAAATGGCCGGAAATCTGGAAGGCCAATCCGCAGGTGCAGAATCCGCACCTGATCTATCCGGGCGACGTGCTCAATCTGGTCTGGATCGACGGCAAGCCCTACGTCATGCTCGACCGCGGCGCCTCGCGCGGCACCATCAAGCTGTCGCCGCAGATCCGCAGTACGCCGATGGCCGAGGCGATCCCGACCATTCCGCTGGAGAAGATCAACAGCTTCCTGCTCAGTAACCGCATCGTCGACAACGCCGAGACCTTCAGCCAGGCGCCCTACGTGGTGGCCGGCAACGCCGAGCGGGTGGTCAGCGGCGCCGGCGACCGCATCTATGCACGCGGCGACTTCTCCGCCGGCGAGCAGGCCTACGGGCTGTACCGCCAGGGCAAGACCTACAGCGATCCGCAGAGCCGCGAAGTGCTCGGCATCAACGCCGACTACATCGCCGGCGGCGAGGTGGTCGCCGAGGAAGGCGACATCGCCACCCTGGTGCTGCGTCGCACCACCCAGGAAGTGCGCATCGGCGACCGCCTGCTGCCCACCGAGGAGCGCGCGATCAACTCCACCTTCGTGCCCAGCGAGCCGAGCGAACCGGTCGACGGCCTGATCCTCGACGTGCCGCGCGGGGTGACCCAGATCGGCCAGCTCGACGTGGTCACCCTCAACAGGGGCGCTCGCGACGGCCTTGCCGAAGGCAACGTGCTGGCGGTGTACAAGACTGGCGAGACGGTGCGCGATCGCGTCACCGGCGAGAGCGTGAAGATCCCCGACGAGCGCGCCGGCCTGCTGATGGTGTTCCGCGTCTACGACAAGCTCAGCTACGGCCTGGTGCTCAACGCCACCCGCTCGCTGGCGGTGCACGACAAGGTGCGCAACCCCTGAGCGACACCGAACGAGCCCCCGCCCCGCGGGGGCTTCGTGCTTTCGGACGGCACAAGGACGGTGCCGACCTCCCCTTCCCTGCACAAGGACGTTCGCCATGCCCTGCCCCGCTGCCCTGTCCCCGGCCGAACTGGAGGCCCGCCTGCGCCTGCATGCTCTGCCGGAGGTCGGTCCGCGGCGCTTTCGCCATCTGCTGGCCAGCTTCGGCTCGGCGAGCGCCGCGCTGAGTGCCCCGGCCGGAGCCTGGCGCGCCCTCGGCCTGCCGGCGCTCGCTGCCGAGGCGCGGCGCAGCGCCGCGGTGCGCGAGCAGGCCGCCGCTGCGCTGGCCTGGCTGGAGCAGCCCGGCCGGCAGCTGCTGTGCTGCGACGATCCGGCCTACCCGGCCCTGCTCGCCGAGCTGCACGACGCCCCGCCGCTGCTGTGGGTCGCCGGCGATCCGACGCTGCTCGAGCGTCCGCAGCTGGCCCTGGTCGGCAGCCGCCGGGCCAGCCGGCCGGGGCTGGACACCGCCGCCAGTTTCGCGCGCAGCCTGGCCGGCGGCGGCTTCGTGGTCACCAGCGGGCTGGCGCTGGGCATCGACGGCGCCGCCCACCTCGGCGCCCTGGAGGCCGGCGGCGCCACCGTGGCGGTGCTCGGCACCGGCCTGCAGTGCCTGTACCCGCGCCGCCATGCCGGGCTGGCCGCGCGCATCGTCGCCGAGGGTGGCGCGCTGGTTTCCGAGCTGCCGCTCGCTACCCCGCCGCAGGCGAGCAACTTCCCGCGGCGCAACCGCATCATCAGCGGCCTGGCGCTCGGCGTGCTGGTGGTCGAGGCCAGCCCGTCCAGCGGCTCGCTGATCACCGCGCGGCTGGCCGCCGAACAGGGCCGCGAGGTGTTCGCCATCCCCGGCTCGATCCACCATCCCGGCGCGCGCGGCTGCCACCAGCTGATCCGCGAGGGCGCCCAGCTGGTGGAGACGGTGGAGGATATCCTCGAGGCGCTGCGTGGCTGGCAGCGGGTGGCGGCCCGGCCGGCGCCACGCCAGCAGGTCATCGAGCTGGACGAGCCGGCCCATTCGCTGCTCGCCCTGCTGCGCGCCGAGCCGCAGAGCAGCGAGGCGCTGGCGCTCAGCAGCGGCCTGGCCCTGCCCGAGCTGCTCGCCCAACTCACCGAGCTGGAGCTGGACGGGCGCATCGTCTGCGAGGGTGGTTGCTGGGTGTGCTGCGCGCTGCCGGGCGCCGCTGCGCGCGGATAAATCCGCTTACAGGTACCCTGTCGGGTGCGCTGGCGTCGGTGACGCGAACGGATACACTGCGCCGCAGTTCTTTCCAGCGTGCAGAGGTGGTCATGGTCGGGCAGTGGCGGGTGCAGCGGGCGGCGCGGGTGGTGCGCGAGGGCGGGGTGATCGCCTACCCCACCGAGGCGGTGTGGGGGCTGGGCTGCGACCCGTGGAATCCCGAGGCGGTGCTGCGCCTGCTGGCGCTCAAGGACCGGCCGATGGACAAGGGGCTGATCCTGGTCGCCGCCGACATGGCGCAGTTCGACTTCCTGCTCGCCGACCTGCCGCCGGCCTGGCGCGCCGAGCTGCAGCTCAGCTGGCCGGGGCCGAACACCTGGCTGGTGCCGCACCAAGGCCGCCTGCCCGAGTGGATCACCGGCCGCCATGACAGCGTCGCGCTGCGGGTCAGCGACCATCCGCTGGTGCGTGCGCTGTGCGCCCACAGCGGGCCGCTGGTGTCCACCTCGGCCAACCCGGCCGGGCGTCCGGCGGCGCGCTCGCGGCTGCGCGTCGAACAGTACTTCGGCGGCGCGCTGGATGGCGTGCTCGGCGGCGCCCTGGGCGGGCGCAGGAACCCCAGCCTGATCCGCGACCTGCGCACGGGTGAGGTGATCCGCCCGTCCTGATGCGGGCTGGTCGGCACTGGAAACCCTGAATGCAGGGTTTCCATGCGCAGCTGTCAGGGCAGCAGGATGGTCGAGCCGGTGGTCTGCCGCGCCGCCAGCGCGGCCTGCGCCGCGCCGGCGTCGGCCAGGGCGTAGCGCCGGCCGATGTCCACCTGCAGGGTGCCGTCGGCGATCCGCGCGTACAGCTCGGCGGCCATGGTGCGCAGGCGTTCGGCGGTGTCGGCGTAGCCGGCCAGGGTCGGCCGGGTGACGAACAGCGAGCCCTTCTGCGAGAGGATGCCGAGGTTGACCCCGGTCACCGGCCCGGAGGCGTTGCCGAAGCTGACCAAGAGGCCGCGCCTGGCCACGCAGTCCAGGGAGATCTCCCAGGTGTCCTTGCCCACCGAGTCGTAGACCACCGGGCACTTCTGCCCGTCGGTCAGCTCCAGCACCCGCGCGCGCACGTCCTCGTGGCTGTAGTCGATGGTCGCCCAGGCGCCCAGCGCCCGGGCCCGTTCGGCCTTCTCGGCCGAGCCCACGGTGCCGATCAGCTTCACCCCCAGCGCCTTGGCCCACTGGCAGGCCAGGCTGCCGACGCCGCCGGCGGCGGCGTGGAACAGGATGGTCTCGCCGCCCTGGAAGCGGCCGATCTGGCGCAGCAGGTACTGCACGGTCAGGCCCTTGAGGGTCGCCGCGGCGGCCTGTTCGAAGCTCACCCCATCCGGCAGCGGCACCAGCAGGTCGGCCGGCAGCACGTGCAGCTCGGCGTAGGAGCCCTGCGCGCCGGTGCAGTAGGCCACCCGGTCGCCGACCTGGAACTCGTGCACCTCGGCGCCCACCGCCTCGACCTCGCCGGCGCCCTCGCTGCCGAGGCCCGAGGGCAGCTGCAGCGGGTACAGGCCGTCGCGGTAGTAGATGTCGATGAAGTTGAGGCCGATCGCCCGGTTGCGCACCCGCACCTCGCGCGGGCCGGGGGCCGCGGGGGGGAAGTCGGCGTACTCGAGCACTTCGGGACCGCCGTGGCGGCTGAGCTGGATGCGTTTGGCCATGGCCGGGCATTCTCCTTGGGAAACAGCGACAGGGCGTCCATCCAAGCCTGCGCCATGGCCTGCGTCAAGCGCGGGGTGGAAAACGCGGTGGTATGCTTGCCGGCTGTTGCGCGCCGCCGGCCTGTCCGGGCGGCCAGACCCCGATCCGAGGTGACCTGTGACTGACCGTATCGCGGCCGTGAAGGCCTATCTGCTCGACCTGCAAGACCGCATCTGCGCCGCCCTGGAAGCCGAGGACGGCGGCGCACGCTTCCGCGAGGAGGCCTGGGAGCGTCCGGGCGGCGGCGGCGGCCGCACCCGGGTGATCGAGAACGGCGCGCTGATCGAGAAGGGCGGGGTGAACTTCTCCCACGTGTTCGGCGACGGTCTGCCGCCGTCGGCCAGCGCCCACCGCCCGGAGCTGGCCGGGCGCAGCTTCCAGGCCCTCGGCGTGTCGCTGGTGATCCACCCGGAGAACCCCCACGTGCCGACCTCGCACGCCAACGTGCGGCTGTTCTGCGCCGAGAAGCCCGGCGAGGAGCCGGTGTGGTGGTTCGGCGGCGGCTTCGACCTGACCCCCTACTACGCCCACGAGGAAGACTGCATCGCCTGGCACCAGGTGGCGCGCGCCGCCTGCGCGCCGTTCGGCGCCGATGTCTACCCGCGCTACAAGGAATGGTGCGACCGCTACTTCCACCTCAAGCACCGCGGCGAGCCGCGCGGCATCGGCGGGCTGTTCTTCGACGACCTCAACGAGTGGGACTTCGACACCTGCTTCGCCTTCATCCGCGCGGTGGGCGACGCCTACATCGAGGCCTACCTGCCGATCGTGCAGAAGCGCAAGGCCACCCCGTTCAGCGAGCAGCAGCGCGAGTTCCAGGCCTTCCGCCGCGGCCGCTACGTCGAGTTCAACCTGGTGTTCGACCGCGGCACCCTGTTCGGCCTGCAGTCCGGCGGGCGCACCGAGTCGATCCTCATGTCGCTGCCGCCGATCGTGCGCTGGGGCTACGACTGGAAACCGGAGCCGGGCAGCGAGGAGGCGCGGCTGACCGAGTACTTCCTCACCGACCGCGACTGGCTGGGCGAGCACGCCTGAACCCTGTCGCTCCGTAGGGTGGAAGACTCGCGCAGCGATCTTCCACCGCCATGCACAGGGGTGGACAAGGCGGCGCCGTTGTCCACCCTACGGTCTCCGCCCGTTCCGAGGACTCCCATGGACCGCTACTGCGTGTTCGGCAACCCCATCGGCCACAGCAAGTCGCCGCTGATCCACCGCCTGTTCGCCGCGCAGACCGGCGAGGCGCTCAGCTACGAGGCGCTGCTGGCGCCGCTGGACGATTTCGCCGGGTTCGCCCGCGCCTTCTTCGCCGAGGGCCGCGGTGCCAACGTCACGGTGCCGTTCAAGGAGGAGGCCTTCCGCCTCGCCGATGAGCTGAGTGAGCGCGCCGCGCGCGCCGGCGCGGTGAACACCCTGAAGCGGCTCGACGACGGCCGCCTGCTCGGCGACAACACCGACGGCGCCGGGTTGGTGCGCGATCTCACCGTCAACGCCGGCCTCGAGCTGCGCGGCAAGCGCATCCTGCTGCTCGGTGCCGGCGGCGCGGTGCGCGGGGTGCTCGAGCCGCTGCTGGCCGAAAAGCCGGCCGAGCTGGTGATCGCCAACCGCACGGTGGAGAAGGCCGAGGAGCTGGCGCGGCTGTTCGCCGACCTCGGCCCGGTGCTGGCCAGCGGCTTCGACTGGATCGACGCGCCGGTCGACCTGATCGTCAACGGCACCTCGGCGAGCCTGGCCGGCGAGCTGCCGGCGATCTCGCCGACCCTGATCCGCCCCGGCCACACGGTCTGCTACGACATGATGTACGCCAAGGAGCCGACCGCCTTCAACCGCTGGGCCGCCGGCCACGGCGCGGCGCGCACCCTCGACGGTCTGGGCATGCTGGTCGAGCAGGCCGCCGAGGCGTTCTTCGTCTGGCGCGGGGTGCGCCCCGACTCGGCGCCGGTGCTGGCCGAACTGCGCCGCCAGCTGGCCTGAGCGCCGCGGGGCGCCATGGCGCCCCGCCTCTCCCTGTTCGAGCGTAGCGCGGACTACTGAATCCAGTGGTGTGCCGCGGCGCTGCCTAGTCCTCGAACTGCAGCGGACAGCCCTCGACGCCCTCCAGCTTGAGCAGCTCCTCGCGCACCTGCGGGCGCGCCCGGCGCAGCACCAGCTCGCGCTGCTGCAGGCGCAGGCGGCGCGCCTCCTGGTGCAGCATCACCACCCCGGCATAGTCGATGAAGTTGACGTAGTGGGCGTCCAGTACCAGGCGCGGCGCGCGGCTGGCCTGGATGTGCCGCTGCAGGTAGGCGCAGGCGCCGAAGAAGATCGAGCCCTCGATGCCCAGCACCTCGTGGTCGCCTTCCTGCCAGCGCTGCAGGCGCGGCTGCGAGGTGCGCTTGAGGTAGACCAGCAGCGAGGCCAGCACCCCGGCGTAGATCGCCGTCTGCAGCTCGAGCAGCAGGGTGGCGGCGCAGGTCAGCGCCATCACCGCGAACTCCGTGCGGCTGACCCGCCACAGCGCGCGCAGCCCCGCCAGGTCGACCAGCCCCGAGCAGATCAGCAGGATCACCGCCGCCATCGCCGGCAGCGGGATGTGCGCGATCAGCGCCGCGCCGCCCAGGGCGAACAGCGCCACCCACAGCGCCGAGCAGACCCCGGCCAGCGGGGTCTGCGCGCCGGACTGCTGGTTGAGCGCCGAGCGGGTGAACGAGCCGGCCGACAGGTAGCCGGCGAACCAGGGGCCGAGCAGGTTGGCCAGGCCCTGGCCGCGCACCTCGGTGTCGACGTCGAGCAGTTGCCCAGACTGCTGGGCCAGGGCGCGGGCGATCGACAGGCTGGTGACCAGGCCGAGCAGACCGAGGGCCACCGCCGCCGGCAGCAGGGTCAGCACGCTGTCCAGCTCGAACTGCAGCGGCGCGAACGGCGGCAGGCGGCCGGCGAAGGCGGCGACCGTCGGCACCGCGGCGAACACCGGCAGCAGCCAGGTCGCCAGGCTGCCGGCGACGATCGCCAGCAGCAGCGCCGGCAGGCGCGGCCACAGGTGACGCACGCCGAGCGCCACGCCGAGGGTCAGCGTCGCCACCGCCAGCGACGGTCCGTGCGCCTCGCGCAGGTGTTCGCCGAGCGCCAGCGCGCCCTTCAGCGCGGTGGCCTGGCCGGGCAGGTCGAGGCCGAGCAGGTTGGGCACCTGGCCGAGGGCGATCACCAGCGCGGCGCCGAGGGTGAAGCCGAGCAGCACCGACTGCGAGATGAAGTTGACCAGCGCACCGAAGCGCAGCAGGCCGAGCAGCCACTGGAACAGCCCGGCGAGGAAGCTCAGCAGCAGCACCAGGGCGATGTAGTCCGGGCTGCCCGGCGCGGCCAGCGGGCTGACGCTGGCGAAGATCACCACCGAGACGGCGGCGGTCGGCCCGCCGATCAGGTGCAGCGAGGAGCCCCACAGGCAGGCGACGATCACCGGCACCACCGCGGCGTACAGGCCGTATTCGGCCGGCAGGCCGGCGATCAGCGCATAGGCGATGGCCTGCGGCAGGGCGAGGATGGCGCCGGTCAGGCCGACCAGGGCGTCGCGGCCGAGGCTGTGCACGGAGACCTGCGGCAGCCAGCGCAGGAACGGCAGCAGGCTGTAGCGATGGGGCATGGGACCTCGCGACGGGCGGAGGGGGATTGGCCACAGGGTAGCGGATCGGCGCCGCGCTGGCCCGTGCGGGCTATCATGGGACCCGCCCAGCAACCAGGAAGGCCCGACCATGCACGAACTCGACCCCGCCGTGATCCGTGGCTGGCATGCCCACGTCTACTTCGACGCTCGCACCCTCGAACAGGCGCGCACGCTCTGCGAAGCGGCGGCCGCGCGCTTCCCCGCGCTGAAGATGGGCCGCGTCCACGAGCGGCCGGTCGGCCCGCATCCGGACTGGAGCTGCCAGCTGGCCTTCCGCGCCGAACTGCTGGCCGAGGTGCTGCCCTGGCTGGTGCTCAACCGCGGCGGTCTGACCGTGCTGGTCCACCCGATCACCGGCGAGGATCTTGCCGACCACCGCGACCGCGCCCTCTGGCTGGGCAGCGTGCGGCCGCTGGACCTCTCGGTGCTGCCGGAGCACTCGGTGGTCTACGACCTCTGAACATAAAAAAACCGGGCACAAGGCCCGGCAAGACAATCCCGAGGGTGGGACTGACGCTCAGATCACGCCCTGCGCGCGCAGGGCGGCGATGGCCTCGCCATCCAGGCCGAGGCGCTCGGCCAGGATCGTTTCGGTGTGCTCGCCGAGCAGCGGCGGCGCGTTGCGGTACTCCACCGGGGTGGCCGACAGGCGCAGCGGGCTGGCCACCCCCGGCGCGCTGCCGGCCAGCGGATGCGGCAGGTCGACCCGCAGATTGCGCGCCAGCACCTGCGGGTCGGCGAACACCTGGGCCAGGTCGTTGATCGGCCCGCACGGCACGCCGGCCGCCTCCAGCGCGGCGACCCACTCGGCGGTGGTCCTGAACACCGTGGCCTGGCGGATCAGCGGGATCAGCTCGGCGCGGTGGGCGACCCGCGCGCTGTTGCTGACGAAGCGCGGATCGTCCGCCCACTCCGGGTGGCCGGCGACCTCGCAGAACTTGCGGAACTGGCCGTCGTTGCCGACGGTGAGGATGAAGTCGCCGTCGGCGGTGGGGAAGTCCTGGTACGGCACGATGTTCGGGTGGGCGTTGCCCAGGCGGCGCGGCGCCACGCCGGTGGTCAGGTAGTTGAGCGCCTGGTTGGCCAGGCAGGCCACCTGCACGTCGAGCAGCGCCAGGTCGATATGCTGGCCTTCGCCGCTGCTGTGCCGGTGGTTGAGCGCGGCGAGCACCGCCACCGTGGCGTGCAGGCCGGTGAGGATGTCGGTCAGCGCCACGCCGACCTTCACCGGGCCGGCGCCCTCCTCGCCTTCGCTGCGCCCGGTCAGGCTCATCAGCCCGCCGAGGCCCTGGATCATGAAGTCGTAGCCGGCGCGCTGGGCGTAGGGGCCCTGCTGGCCGAAGCCGGTGATCGAGCAGTAGATCAGCCGCGGGTTGATCGCCTTCAGGCTCGCATAGTCGAGGCCGTAGGCGGCCAGCCCGCCGACCTTGAAGTTCTCCAGCAGCACGTCCGACTGCGCCGCCAGCTCGCGGATCAGGCGCTGGCCCTCGGCCTGGGTGAAGTCGACGGTCAGCGAGCGCTTGTTGCGGTTGGCGCACAGGTAGTAGGCCGCCTCGCGGGTGTCGCGGCCCTCGGCGTCCCTGAGGAACGGCGGGCCCCAGTGGCGGGTGTCGTCGCCGGAGCCCGGGCGCTCCACCTTGATCACGTCGGCGCCGAGATCGGCGAGCATCTGCCCGGCCCAGGGGCCGGCCAGCACGCGGGACAGGTCGAGAACGCGGATATTGGCCAGGGCGCCGGACATGGAGTCTCCGTAGGGTGCGCCACGCGCACCGGATAGCGAAGGATGTTGCGCGGAGAGCCGTACGCGCCGGGAGTTCCCCCGGTGCGCACGGCGCACCCGACGCTCAGAAGAACGCCTGGATGCCGGTCTGCGCGCGGCCGAGGATCAGCGCGTGGATGTCGTGGGTGCCCTCGTAGGTGTTGACCACCTCGAGGTTGACCAGATGCCGCGCCACTCCGAACTCGTCGCTGATGCCGTTGCCGCCGAGCATGTCGCGCGCCAGGCGGGCGATGTCCAGCGCCTTGCCGCAGCTGTTGCGCTTCATGATCGAGGTGATCTCCACCGCGGCGGTGCCCTCGTCCTTCATCCGGCCCAGGCGCAGGCAGCCCTGCAGGGCCAGGGTGATCTCGGTCTGCATGTCGGCCAGCTTCTTCTGGATCAGCTGGTTGGCGGCCAGCGGGCGGCCGAACTGCTGGCGGTCCAGCACGTACTGGCGGGCGGTGTGCCAGCAGGCCTCGGCGGCGCCCAATGCGCCCCAGGCGATGCCGTAGCGCGCCGAGTTCAGGCAGGTGAACGGACCCTTGAGGCCGCGTACTTCGGGGAACATGTTCTCTTCCGGCACGAACACGTTGTCCATGACGATCTCGCCGGTGATCGAGGCGCGCAGGCCGACCTTGCCGTGGATCGCCGGGGCGGACAGCCCGGCCCAGCCCTTCTCCAGCACGAAGCCGCGGATGTCGCCGGCGTCGTCCTTGGCCCAGACCACGAACACGTCGGCGATCGGGCTGTTGGTGATCCACATCTTGCTGCCGGTCAGGCGGTAGCCGCCGTCGACCTTCTTGGCGCGGGTGATCATCGAGCCCGGGTCGGAGCCGTGGTTCGGCTCGGTCAGGCCGAAGCAGCCGATCCACTCGCCGCTGGCCAGCTTGGGCAGGTACTTCTGCTTCTGCGCCTCAGTGCCGAACTCGTTGATCGGCACCATCACCAGCGAGGACTGCACGCTCATCATCGAGCGGTAGCCGGAGTCGATGCGCTCGACCTCGCGGGCGATCAGCCCGTAGCACACGTAGTTGAGGCCGCTGCCGCCGTACTCGACCGGGATGGTCGCGCCGAGCAGGCCGGTCTCGCCCATCTCGCGGAAGATCGCCGGGTCGGTGTGCTCGTGGCGGAAGGCTTCCAGCACCCGCGGCGCCAGCTTGTCGGCGGCGAACTTCTGCGCGCTGTCGCGCACCATGCGTTCCTCGTCGGTCAGTTGCTGGTCGAGCAGCAGCGGGTCTTCCCAGTTGAAGCGGGCGTTGGCAGCCATGGGGGCAATCCTCGAATGTTGTTGTGGCGCGCTGGGGCGATGGATTGATCCTAGGCGCCCATCGGGGGAGCGGCAACCGAGGATTTCGCATGCTGTTGTGCTGTTCGCTCACTCCGAGACTGCTGTAGAGTCATTTGCAACGCCCAGCCAGTGAGCCTGCCGCACATGCGCCGCAAGATCCCCAGCACCGTCGCGCTGGTCGCCTTCGAGTCGGCGGCGCGCCACCAGAGCTTCACCAAGGCCGCCGAGGAGCTGGCGCTGACCCAGAGCGCGGTGTGCCGGCAGATCGCCGCGCTGGAGGCGTTCCTCGGCGTCGAGCTGTTCCGCCGCACCCGCCGCGGCGTGCGCCTGACCGAGGAGGGGCTGTCCTACGGCCGGCGCATCGCCGCCCAGCTCGACGCGGTGGAGCGCGATACCCTGGCGGTGATGGGCCAGCAGGGCAGCACCAGCCTGGAGCTGGCGGTGGTGCCGACCTTCGCCACCCAGTGGCTGCTGCCGCGGCTCAAGGACTTCCAGCGCCTGCACCCCGAAGTCACCGTCAACCTGACCAACCGCACCCGACCGTTCCTGTTCGCCGACACCGAGTTCGACGCCGCGCTGTACTTCGGCGACGCCGACTGGCCGGGCACCGCCGCCGACTTCCTGATGCGCGAGAACCCGGTGCCGGTGTGCAGCCCCGAGCTGATCGCCCCGCACCGCGCCCTCGCTGCCCGTGAGATCGCCGCCCTGCCGCTGCTGCAGCAGAGCACCCGGCCCTACGCCTGGCGGCAGTGGTTCGGCTCGCTCGGCCTGCAGGTCGAGGGCGACCTGCGCGGGCCGCGCTACGAGCTGTTCTCCATGCTCGCCCAGGCCGCCATGCACGGCATGGGCGTGGCGCTGATCCCGCCGCTGTTGATCCAGCGCGAGCTGGCCGAGGGCCGCCTGGTGGTGCCGCTGCAGCATGCCTACCTGAGCGACAAGGCCTACTACCTGATCGTCCCCGAGCGCAAGGTCGAGTCGGCGGCGCTGCGCGCCTTCCGCGACTGGCTGCTCGTGCAGGCGCAGGCCTACCGCCGCGAGCACGGCCTGGAGTGACGATGCCGAGCCTCACGTCGCGCCAGCGTTTTGTCCTCGTCCTGCTGCTGATCCTCGCCGGCCTCGCCCTCAGCGTCTGGCTGGCCGGCCGCACCGCGGAAAGCCGCCAGTGGCACGTGCGCAGCGTCGAGGCGCGCGGCCAGCTGGAGCTGTACGCGCAGTCGCTGCGCATCCTGGTCGAGCGCTTCCGCGCCGTGCCGGCGATCGTCGCCCTCGACGCCGAGGTGCTCGCCGCCCTGCGCGCCGGTCCCGACCCGCTGCAGCGCCGGCAGCTCAACCACCGCCTGCAGCGCCTCAACGACGAGGCCGGCGCGGCGGTGCTCTACGTCATCGACGTGCGCGGCGAGACCATCGCCGCCAGCAACTGGCAGGAGCCGGGCAGCTTCGTCGGCAACCACTACGACTTCCGTCCCTACTTCCAGGACGCCCTGCGCCATGGCAGCGGCCGCTACTTCGCGGTCGGGGTGACCACCGGGGTGCCCGGCTACTTCCTCTCGCGGGTGGTGCGCGACCTCGACGGCACGCCGCTCGGCGTGGTGGTGCTCAAGCTGGAGATGGAGGAACTGCAGCGCGACTGGGCCGGGCAGAGCGGCGTGCTGCTGGTCACCGACCGCCATGGCATCGCCATCCTCGCCAGCCGCCCGGCCTGGCGCTTCCGCCACCTGCCGGGGCTCGGCGAGGCACAACGCGCCGAGCTGCTGGCAGCGCGCAAGTACGCCGAGCAGACCCTGCGCCCGCTCGCCCTGCAGACCCTGGACAGCCTCGGCGAGCACGGCGAGCGGGTGCGCGTCGACGGCCCGGACGGCCGCCGCGACTACCTGTGGCAGCGCCACGCGCTGGCCGAGGAAGGCTGGACCCTGCACCTGCTGCACGAGACCCAGGCCGGCAGCGCGGCCGGCGGCTACCGTCTGGCCGCCGGCGGCGCCTGGCTGGCGCTGGCCTTCCTGCTGCTGTTCCTGGTCCAGCGGCAGAAGAACCGCCGCCTGCGCCAGCGCTCGCGCGCCGAGCTGGAGCGCCTGGTCGAGGCGCGCACCGCCGAGCTGCGCCAGGCCCAGGACGAGCTGGTGCAGGCGGCGAAGATGGCCGCGCTGGGGCAGATGTCGGCGGCGCTGGCCCACGAGATCAACCAGCCGCTGACCGCCATGCGCATGCAGCTGGGCAGCCTCGGCCTGCTGCTGGCGCGCAACGACGCCGAGGCCACGCAGGCCTGCCTGGCACGCATCGACGGCCTGCTGACCCGCATGGCCGCGCTCACCGGCCACCTGAAGACCTTCGCCCGCAACAGCCCCGGCGGCCTGCGCGAGCGCCTGCAGCCGGACGTGGCGCTCGACCACGCGCTGCTGCTGCTCGAGCCGCGGATCCGCCAGGACGGCGTGCAGGTGCTGCGCAGCCGCGCGCCGGCGGCCTGGGTCGAGGGCGACGCCATCCGCCTCGAGCAGGTGCTGGTCAACCTGCTGCACAACGCCCTCGACGCCATGGCCGGCAAGGCGGTGCGCGAGCTGCGCATCGACCTGCAGCGCGACGGCGCCGACTGGCTGCTGAGCGTCGCCGACAGCGGCGGCGGCATCCCCGCCGAGGCGCTGGCGCGGGTGTTCGAGCCGTTCTTCACCACCAAGCCGGTGGGCGACGGTCTGGGCCTTGGCCTCGCCGTGTCCTACGGCATCGTCCGCGAGCTGGGCGGCCAGCTCGAGGCGCGCAACGCCGGCGACGGTGCGCTGTTCAGCCTGCGCCTGCCGGCCGCGGCGGCACCGGGTACACTGCCGGCAGCGCAGCAGGAGTGAGCATGCAACCGATCATCTTCATCGACGACGAGGCGCCGATCCGCGAGGCGGTGCAGCAGTGGCTGGAACTGTCCGGCCTCAGCGTGCGCACCTGCGCGCGCGCCGAGGAGGCGCTGGCGCTGCTCGACGCCGAGTTCCCCGGCGTGGTGGTCAGCGACGTGCGCATGCCCGGCATCGACGGCCTGGCCCTGCTGGCGAAGCTGCAGGCGCTCGATCCCGAGCTGCCGGTGATCATGGTCACCGGCCACGGCGACGTGCCCATGGCGGTCGAGGCGATGCGCCAGGGCGCCTACGACTTCATCGAGAAGCCCTTCACCCCCGAGCGCCTGCTTTCCAGCCTGCAGCGTGCGCTGGACAAGCGCCGGCTGGTCGGCGAGAACCGCGCGCTGCGCCGCCAGGCGAGCGAGCGCGGGCGCATCGAGGGCCAGCTGCTCGGCGTGTCGCCGGCGATGGTCGAGCTGCGCCGGCAGATCCTCGAGCTGGCGCCCACCGCGGTCAACGTGCTGATCCGCGGCGAGACCGGCAGCGGCAAGGAGCGCGTGGCGCGCTGCCTGCACGACTTCGGCCCGCGCGCGAACAAGGCCTTCGTCGCCCTCAACTGCGCGGCGATCCCCGAGCAGCTGTTCGAGAGCGAGCTGTTCGGCCACGAGAGCGGCGCCTTCACCGGCGCCCAGGGCAAGCGCATCGGCCGCATCGAGCACGCCGACGGCGGCAGCCTGTTCCTCGACGAGGTGGAGAGCCTGCCGCTGGCCCAGCAGGCCAAGCTGCTGCGCGTGCTGCAGGAGAAGAGCCTGGAGCGCCTCGGCTCCAACCGCAGCATCGCCGTCGACCTGCGGGTGATCAGCGCGGTGAAGCCCGATCTGGCCGCCGAGGTGCGCGCCGGACGCTTCCGCGAGGATCTCTACTACCGGCTCAACGTCGCCGAACTGCAGATCCCGCCGCTGCGCGAGCGGCGCGAGGACATCCCCCTGCTGTTCGAGCACTTCGCCGGTGAGGCCGCCGAACGCCACGGCCGCGAGCCGCGCCCGCTCACCGCCGCCGAACTGGCCCGCCTGCTCGCCCACGACTGGCCGGGCAACGTGCGCGAACTGGCCAACGCCGCCGAACGCCACGTCCTCGGCCTCGGCCGCGCCCCGGCGACCCCTGCCGCCGGCCAGTCGCTGGCCGAACAGCTCGACGCCTTCGAGGCCCAGTGCCTGCGCCAGGCCCTGCAGCAGTGCCGCGGCAACATCGCCGAGGCCATGGCCCTGCTCCAGCTGCCGCGCAGGACGCTGAACGAGAAGATGCAGCGGCACGGGATCAGCCGGGGGGAGTTCGTCGAGGGCGGGGCGGCGGAGCGCTGAGGCGGTCGCCTTTCGGGCGACACCGGTCTGCGCTTAATCACCACCGGCAATCCGGTCGCGCGTACTGCGCCCGCCACCTGGCAGACGCTCCAGGCGGCCCTTCTCCAGCAGGTCGTTCCGCCATGGCCTGCGCCGCCATGGTGTCGGCAAGATTCCGCCGGCCGAGTCGTCCGTATCGGCAGGATTCCGCCGATCGCGATGTGCCAGGCCCCCGCAAACCCGCATGCCACGGGCCTTCCCGCTTCTGGCACAGCTCCTGCAACCAGCTTCTCCGCAATACGTTGCAGTCGCCGCCCACTGCCGGCGACCCCGCTGCGACGGAGCGCAGAACTCTCACAAGAAGACGGAGAAGCACCATGAAACTGAGCAAGCGCCTGGGTCTGTTCGCCGCTGCCGCGGCCTTCACTGCCAGCACCGCGGTCCTCGCCGCGCCGACCTTCATCAACATCCTCACCGGCGGCACCAGCGGGGTGTACTACCCGATCGGCGTCGGCCTGTCGCAGCTGTACGGCAACGGCATCGACGGCGCCAAGACCTCGGTGCAGGCCACCAAGGCCTCGGTGGAGAACCTCAACCTGCTGCAGGCCGGGCGCGGCGAGCTGGCCTTCGCCCTCGGCGACTCGGTGGCCGACGCCTGGAACGGCGTCGAGGACGCCGGCTTCAAGGCGCCGCTGCAGAACCTGCGCGCCATCGGCGGGACCTACAACAATTTCATCCAGGTGGTCGCCAGCGCCGAGTCGGGGATCAAGACCCTGGATGACCTCAAGGGCAAGCGCATCTCGGTCGGCGCGCCGAAGTCCGGCACCGAGCTGAACGCCCGCGCCATCTTCGCCGCCGCCGGCATGTCCTATCAGGATCTCGGCAAGGTCGAGTTCCTGCCCTACGCCGAGTCGGTCGAGCTGATCAAGAACCGCCAGCTGGACGCCACCCTGCAGTCCTCGGGGCTGGGCATGGCGGCGATCCGCGACCTGGCCACCACCATGCCGGTGACCTTCGTGGCGATTCCCGCCGAGGTGGTGGAGAAGATCGGCAATCCGGCCTACCAGGCGGGGGTGATTCCCGCCGGCACCTACGACGGCCAGAGCGCCGACGTGCCCACCGTGGCGATCACCAACCTGCTGGTGACCCACAGCAAGGTCTCCGACGAGGTGGCCTACCAGATGACCAAGCTGATGTTCGACAACCTCGAGCGCCTGGCCACCGCCCACTCGGCGGCCAAGGACATCCGGCTGGAAACCGCCACCGAGAACCTGCCGATCCCGCTGCACCCGGGTGCCGAGCGCTTCTACAAGGAAGCCGGCGTGCTCAAGTAAGCCGCCCGCCGCGGCACTCGCCTGGCGAAGGCGGGTGCCGCGCTGCGCCTAGACTGTCATCAAGTCCGATTCGTGGCCCTGCGCCGCGCGGCCCTGCCGCCCGCGGTCGGGGCCAGCCGTTGCCGGCAGCCGTCGTTCCGCTGCCCAGAGGGTGTTTCCATGAGCGAAAGCCAAGGCATGTCCGCCAGCCCCAGCCAGTGGCCGCGGGCGCTGTTCTACGTGGCGCTGCTGTTCTCCACCTACCAGATCATCACCGCCGCCTTCCATCCGGTGACCAGCCAGGTGCTGCGCGCCGGTCACGTCGGCTTCCTGTTGCTGCTGGTGTTCCTCTGCTACCCGGCGCGCGGCAATGCGCGGCCGTTCCAGCCGCTGGCCTGGCTGCTCGGCCTGGCCGGCATGGCCACCTTCGCCTACCAGTGGCTGTTCGAGGCCGACCTGATCCAGCGCTCCGGCGAGCTGACTTCGGCCGACATGGCCATCGGCCTGCTGCTGATCGCCCTGGTGTTCGAGGCGGCGCGGCGGGTGATGGGCGTCGCCCTGCCGCTGATCTGCGGCCTGTTCCTCGCCTACGCGCTGCTCGGCGAGTACCTGCCGGGCGACCTGGCGCACCGCGGCTACGGCCTCGACCAGGTGGTCAACCAGCTGGCCTTCGGCACCGAGGGCCTGTACGGCACGCCGACCTACGTGTCGGCCACCTACATCTTCCTGTTCATCCTGTTCGGCGCCTTCCTCGAACAGGCCGGGATGATCCGCCTGTTCACCGACTTCGCCATGGGCCTGTTCGGCCACAAGCTCGGCGGCCCGGCCAAGGTGTCGGTGTTCTCCTCGGCGCTGATGGGCACCATCACCGGCTCGGGGGTGGCCAACGTGGTCACCACCGGACAGTTCACCATCCCGCTGATGAAGCGCTTCGGCTACAAGCCCGCCTTCGCCGGCGGCGTCGAGGCCACCGCCAGCATGGGCAGCCAGCTGATGCCGCCGGTGATGGGCGCGGTGGCGTTCATCATGGCCGAGACCATCAACGTGCCCTTCGTCGAGGTGGCCAAGGCCGCGCTGATCCCGGCGCTGCTGTACTTCGGCTCGGTGTTCTGGATGGTCCACCTGGAAGCCAAGCGCGCCGGCCTGCGCGGCCTGCCCAAGGACCAGTGCCCCGATCCCTGGGCGGCGGTCAAGGCGCGCTGGTTCCTGCTGATCCCGCTGGGCGTGCTGATCTACCTGCTGTTCTCCGGGCGCACGCCGATGTTCTCCGGCACCGTCGGCCTGGCGCTGACCGCCATCGTCATCCTCGGCTCGGCGATCATCCTCAAGGTCAGCTCGTTCGGCCTGCGCATGGCCTTCTGGATCGCCCTCGGCGTGCTCTGCGCCGGCTTCTTCCGCCTCGGCATCGGCGTGGTGTTCGGCGTCATCGCCGCGCTGGTGGTGGCCTGCTGGTTCGTCAAGGGCGGCCGCGATACCCTGCGCGTGTGCGTCGACGCGCTGGTCGAGGGCGCGCGCCACGCGGTGCCGGTGGGCATCGCCTGCGCGCTGGTCGGGGTGATCATCGGCGTGGTGTCGCTGACCGGGGTGGCCTCCACCTTCGCCGGCTACATCCTCGCCATCGGCCAGGACAACCTGTTCCTCTCGCTGCTGCTGACCATGCTCACCTGCCTGGTGCTGGGCATGGGCATCCCGACCATCCCCAACTACATCATCACCAGCTCGATCGCCGCGCCGGCGCTGCTCGACCTCGGCGTGCCGCTGATCGTCTCGCACATGTTCGTGTTCTACTTCGGCATCCTCGCCGACCTGACCCCGCCGGTGGCGCTGGCCGCCTTCGCCGCGGCGCCGATCGCCGGCGAGAAGGGCCTGAAGATCAGCCTGTGGGCGGTGCGCATCGCGGTGGCCGGCTTCGTGGTGCCGTTCATGGCGGTGTACAGCCCGGCGCTGATGCTGCAGGGCGACAGCCTGGCGGCCACCGCCTACGTGGCGGTCAAGGCGCTGTTCGCCATCGGCCTGTGGGGCGTGGCGTCGATCGGCTACCTGCGCGCGCCGCTGGCCTGGTGGGAGCGCCTGCCGGCCTTCGCCGCCGGCGCCTGCCTGATCCTTGCCCTGCCGATCACCGACGAACTCGGCTTCGCCCTCGGCGCGCTGGTGATCGGCATGCATCTGTGGCGCACCCGTCACGCCGCCCAGGCGGTCGGTGCATGATCGGCCTGTGCCTGGGGCTGGCCGGCGCGGTGTGGGCCGAGTTGCCCGTGCCGGCCTTCACCCTGGCCTGGACCCACAGCATCGAGAAGGTGCGCTGGGAGGAGGACTACCGCGTCAGCGCCGCGGGGCTGTTGCTCGGCGAGGCGCGGGTCAAGGGCAGCGGCGCCGGCATGGAGATCCCGGCCGACGCCGTGCTGCGCGAGGGCAGCTGGCACTACCGCCGCGCGCTGCCGCCGCTGCAGCCGCTGCGCCTCGGCCGCACGCCCGAGGCGGGGGACTACCAGCTGTGCTACGACGGCGGTTGTCACGCACTGAGCGAATGGCTCGGCCCGCCACGCGCGGACCGGCCGGCGCTGGAGCTGTGGAGTTGTGCGCCGGGCGCCTCCGGCTGAAACCGAACTCCCGGGCGACGCCAGTCCCCGGGGGAGTTTTCCTTGCTGCACGCGGTGTGGCAGGGTACTTGTGAAACTCAATATCAAACAAGATATTTTCTCATCTGTCTTGACGGATGTGTCGCTCCGGTGAAATCATTTTGAGAATTATTCGCATCGGTGGTCGCGCCGCCCACCGCCTGCCTCTCAAAGACTTCCGGAGCCCTTCCCGTGACCTTCCGCAAGACCGCCCTGGCTTTCGCCTGCGCCGTGCACGCCGGCCTGTTGTCCGTCGCCCACGCCGCCGAGGCGGCCGACGCCCTGCAGCTCGGCGCCTCGACCATCGTCGGCCAGGCCGACGCCGCCGCCGCCGAACGCGACTCCTACCAGGCCAAGCCGAGCAGCGCCGCCACCAGGCTGGAGCTGACCCCGCGGCAGACGCCGCAGTCGGTGTCGACCATCAGCCGCGCCCAGCTCGACGACTTCAGGCTGACCAGCGTCAACGGCGCGCTCAAGCACACCCCGGGCATCGCCGTCGAGGAAGTGGAGACCGACCGCACCTACTTCACCGCACGCGGCTTCGACATCACCAACTTCCAGTACGACGGCATCGGCGCCCCGTTCGTCTACGGCAACCTCGACGGCAGCATCGACACCGCGCCCTTCGAGCGCATCGAGGTGGTGCGCGGCGCCAACGGCCTGATGTCCGGCACCGGCAACCCCTCGGCGACCGTCAACTTCGTGCGCAAGCGGCCGACCGCCACGCCGCAGGCACGCATCGACCTGACCGCCGGCTCCTGGGACCAGCGCCGCATCGACACCGACGTCTCCGGGCCGCTCAGCGAGTCCGGCAACCTCCGCGGCCGGCTGGTCTATGCCCACGAGGACAAGAACTCCTACCTGGACCGCTACGCGCGGGAGAAGAACCTGTTCCACGGTGTGCTCGAGGCCGACCTCGCCGCCGGCACCACCCTGAGCCTGGGCCACACCCTGCAGAAGACCGCCGCCGACAGCCCGATGTGGGGCGCCCTGCCGCTGTACTTCCGCGACGGCTCGGCCACCGACTTCTCGCGCTCGACCAGCACCGCCGCCGACTGGGCGTTCTGGGACAACCAGGAAAGCCGCACCTTCGTCGAGCTGGAGCACGACCTGGGCAACGGCTGGCAGGCCAGGGGCGTGCTGACCCGGGTGGAGAAGGAGGGCGACGCGCGGCTGTTCTACGTCTACGGCACCCCGGACGCCGCCAGTGGCCTCGGCCTGTTCAGCTATCCGTCGCTGTACCAGGACAAAAACACCCAGTGGCTGGCCGACCTCTACGTCAGCGGGCCGTTCGCCCTGCTCGGCCGCGAGCACGAACTGGTCGCCGGGGTGAACGGCTCGAAGTCCGAACTCGACGACGTCTCCCACTACGGCAGGGGCATCGGCACGCCGCTGCCGCCGCTGCAGGACTGGCGCGGCGACTACCCGCTGCCGGCCTTCGACGCCGCGGTCGCCGGCAGCGCCTTCGACGACCGGCAGAAGAGCGTCTATGCCGCCAGCCGCCTGAGCCTGGCCGACCCGCTGACCCTGATCGCCGGTGCGCGCGCCACCTGGGTGGACAGCGAGGGCGAGAGCTACGGCCGCGCCCGCGCGCGCTCCGACGACGCGCTCACGCCCTACGCCGGCCTGGTCTACGACCTGACCGAACAGTACTCGGTCTACGCCAGCTACACCGAGATCTTCGACCCGCAGACCCGGCTGGACGCCAGCGGCGCGCGTCTCGATCCGGTCGAGGGGCGCAGCTTCGAGCTGGGCGTCAAGGGCGAGCTGTTCGACGGCCGCCTCAACGTCGCCGCCGCCACCTTCAAGACCTACCAGGACAACATGGCCGAGTCGGCCGGCTTCGTCGGCGGCCGGCAGGTCTATGCGGGCGTCGACTACCTGAGCGAGGGCTACGAGCTGGAGCTGTCCGGCGAGCTGCTGCCCGGCCTGCAGGCCAGCGCCGGCTACACCTTCGTCGACGTGCAGGACGCCGAGCACCGCCACGCCAAGACCTACGCGCCCAAGCACCTGCTGCGCGCCGCCACCACCTACCGCCTGGCGCAGCTGCCGCAGCTCAAGGTGGGCGCCAATCTCAGCTGGCAGGACGCCATCCACCGCGACGTCACGCTGGCCGATGGCAGCGCCGGCAAGATCGAGCAGGACGCCTACGCCCTGGTCGGCCTGATGGCCAGCTACGACATCGACCCGAACTGGAGCGTGGCCGCCAACCTCGACAACCTCACCGACGAGAAGTACATCAGCAGCCTGTACTGGGAGCAGGGCTACTACGGCGCGCCGCGCAACGCCAGCATGACCGTCAGCTGGAAGTACTGACCGCTTGCCCCTCGACCGCCCCGCGCGCCATCCGGCGGGCGGGGCCGGTCATTTTCCCGACCCGGAGTACCGCCCATGCGCCCCCTGCTGGTTTTGCTGCACCGCTGGTGCGGCCTGTTCATCGCCCTGTTCCTGTTCGTCGCCGGCCTCACCGGCGCGCTGATCTCCTGGGATCACGAACTGGACGAGTGGCTCAACCCCCAGCTGTTCGAGGCGCGCAGCAGCGGCCCGGCGCAGGCGCCGCTGGCGCTGGCCGACGCCCTCGAGGCCAGCGACCCGCGCCTGCGCGTCTCCTGGCTGCCGCTGGCCGTCGAGCCCGGCCACGCGCTGGGGGTGAGCGTCGACCCGCGGATCGATCCGACCACCGGCAAGGCCTTCGCGCTGGGCTTCAACCAGCTCGCCCTCGACCCGGTCAGCGGTGCGCTGCAGGGCAGCCGCCAGTGGGGCGAGATCTCGCTGAGCCGCGAGAACCTCTTGCCGTTCCTCTACAAGCTGCACTACAGCCTGCACATCCCCGACGGCTTCGGCCTGGAACTGGGCGTGCTGCTGTTCGGCATCGTCGCCATCGTCTGGTGCCTCGACTGCCTGGTCGCCCTCTGGCTGTCCTTCCCCAGCCGCCGCACCTGGCGCAAGTCGTTCGCCTTCCGCTGGCGGCGCGGCGGCTACCCGCTCAATTTCGACCTGCACCGCTCCGGCGGCGTCTGGGTCTGGGCGCTGCTGCTGGTGCTGGCGGTCACCTCGGTGTCGATGAACCTCAACGTGCAGGTGATGCGCCCGCTGGTCGAGCTGTTCTCGCCGCTCTCGCCCAGCCCGTTCGCCAGCCGCACGCCGGTCACCCTCGACGAGCAGCGCGAGCCGGCGCTGACCCGCAGCGAGGTGCTGCGCCTGGCCGAGGTCGAGGCGGCGCGCCTGGGCCTCGACCTGCCGGCCGGCGGCATCTTCCACTCCGCCGAGTACGACCTCTACGGCGTCGGCTTCTTCACCCTGGAGAACGAGCACGGCGATGGCGGCCTGGGCAATCCCTGGCTGTACCTCGACGCCCAGGACGGCCGCCTGCTCGGCACGCAGATCCCCGGCCGCGGCAGCGCCGGCGACGTGTTCATGCAGGCGCAGTTCCCCCTGCACTCCGGGCGCATCCTCGGCCTGCCGGGGCGCATCCTGGTGTCGTTCATGGGCCTGATGGTGGCCGTGCTGTCGCTGACCGGCATCGTCATCTGGCTGAGGAAGCGCGCGGCGCGCCAGGCGGCGGCAGAAGCCACCCGGAGCGTGGTGCTGCGGGAGCGGGCGCCCGGCTGAGCACCGCCTTCAGCGCTGGGCCGGCGGGTTGCGCCAGCGCTCGCCGGCCAGCAGCCGGTCGAACAGGTGCGGGGGCCCGAGCGGAACAGCTTGCGGATCAGCATCGCGCCTCCCGCACGAAACGCAGCGGCAGCCCCTGGCAGTCGTCGTCGAGCTGCCCGGCGTGCCAGGCGAGCTGGCCGGAGACCACGGTGGTGCGCACCGCGTGGCGGAAGCGGCGGCCGCGGAACGGCGTCCAGCCGCAGTGGGCGAGGATCGGGTCGGCGTCCACCGGGCGCGGCACGGCAAGACGCTCGACCAGCACCAGGTCGGCCCAGTAACCCTCGCGCAGGTAGCCGCGCTGGGCGATGGCGAAGCGTTCGGCCACCGCGTGGCTGGTCTTCTCCACCAGGGTGGTCAGCGGCAGCAGGCCGTCGGCCACCAGTTCCAGCAGCGCCGGGAGGGCGTGCTGCACCAGCGGCAGGCCGGAGGGCGCCTGCAGGTAGGGGCGCGCCTTCTCCTCCAGGGTATGCGGCGCGTGGTCGGTGCCGATGATGTCCAGCCGCCCGCAGAGCAGGGCCTGGCGCAGGGCCGCGCGGTCGGCCTGGCTCTTGATTGCCGGGTTGCACTTGATCAGATGGCCGAGCGCGGCGTAGTCGCCGTCGTCGAAATACAGGTGATGGGCGCAGACCTCGGCGGTGATCCGCTTGCCGGCCAGCGGGCCGGGCTGGAACAGGCTCAGTTCGCGGGCGCTGGTGATGTGCAGGACATGCAGTTGCGTGCCGTAGCGCTGTGCCAGGCTCACGGCCAGGCTGGAGGATCGCCAGCAGGCCTCGGCGTCGCGGATCAGCGGGTGCTGGTCGGCGGGAATCGCCTCGCCATAGCGGGCTTGCCACTGCTGTTCGCGCGCGCGGATGCGCGGGGTGTCCTCGCAGTGGGCGAGCAGCACGGTCGGGCAGTCGCGGAACAGCCGCTCCAGCGAGGGCAGATCGTCGACCAACATGTTGCCGGTGCTGGCGCCCATGAACACCTTGACCGCCGCCACGCGGCCGGGGTCGAGCGCGGCAACGGTGTCGAGGTTTTCGTGGCTGACGCCGAAGTGGAAGCCGTAGTTGGCCCGCGCGCAGCTGGCCGCGCGCTGCTCCTTGGCCGTCAGCGCCGCCAGGGTCAGGGTCGGCGGGTTGGTGTTGGGCATGTCCATCACGCTGGTGATGCCACCGGCCACCGCCGCGCGGGACTCGCTGGCGAAGCTGCCCTTGTGCGGCGCGCCGGGGTCGCGGAAATGCACCTGGTCGTCGATCATCCCCGGCAGCAGGTACTGCCCGGCGGCGTCGATCTCGGCCTCGGCGTTGATGCCGTCGATGCTGCTGGCGATCTTCTCGATGCGGCCGTTGTGCACCAGCAGGTCGGCGTCGAACTCGTGGCCCTCGTTGATCAGGCGGGCATTGCGGATCAGCAGGCGCTGCATTGCGGCACGCTGATCACGCCGACCCGCCCGTCGCGGATGGCGTTGTAGAAGCAGTTGGGGCGTCCGGTGTGGCAGGCCGGTCCCTGCTGCTCGACGAGCAGCAGCACGGCGTCGCCGTCGCAGTCCAGGCGCGCCTCGATCAGCCGCTGGCGGTGGCCGCTGGTCTCGCCCTTGCGCCACAGTCGTCGGCGCGAGCGCGACCAGTAGCAGACCTGGCCGCTGGTGAGGGTTTCTTCCAGGGCGGCGCGGTTCATCCAGGCCAGCATCAGCACCTCGCCGCTGCCTTGCTGCTGGGCGATGGCGGCGATCAGGCCGTCGTCGTTCCAGGGGATGGCGTCCAGCGCCTCGGTCAGCGGGCGGCTGTCGCCGAGCCCGGCCTGTTCCAGCTCAAGCCAGAGGCTCATGGCTGCAGTGCGGCCAGCAGGGTGTCGAGGTTGTGCTGATACATGCCCAGGTAGGTGCTGGCCGGGCCGCTGGCGGCCAGGGCGTCGGAGTAGAGGGTGCCGCCGACGCGCGCGCCGGCTTCCTCGGCGATCTGCCGGACCAGGCGCGGATCGCGGATGTTCTCGACGAACACGGCGCGCACTCCTTCCGTGCGCAGCTGGCGGATCAGCGCAGCCACTTCGGCGGCCGAGGGCTCGCCATGGGTGGATAGCCCCTGCGGGGCGACGAACTGCAGTTGCCAGGCCTGGCCCAGGTAGCCGAAGGCATCGTGGCTGGTCACCACCTTGCGCCGGCTGGCCGGCAGGCTGGCGAGCCGGGCGTTGGCTTCCTTGAGCAGGGCGTGCAGCTTCGCCAGGTAGGCGTCGCGATTGGCGGCGTAGGCGTTGGCGCGCGCCGGGTCCAGCTCGCTCAGCGCCTGGGCGATGTTACGCACGTAAAGTTCGGCGTTGCTCAGGCTCTGCCAGGCGTGCGGGTCCGCCACTTTCTCGCCGTCTTCCTCCAGCCACAGCGGCAGTACGCCGCGGCTGGCGTCGATGCGCTGGCCGCGGGCTTCGCTGCTGGCCAGCAGGCGTTCCAGCCAGGGCTCGAAGCCCAGGCCGTTGGCGACGATCAGGTCGGCCTTGAGCAGGGTGCGGACATTGTCCGGACTGGGCTCGAAGACATGGGCGTCCTCGTCAGGGCCGACCAGGTTGCTCAGCTCGATGTGCTCCCCGCCGATCTCGCGGGTCAGGTCGGCGAGGATGCTGAAACTGGTGACCACCTGCGGCTTGTCGGCGGCATGCAGTGGCAGCGGCAGGAGCAGGGTGAGAACGACGAGCAGGGCGCGCATGGCGGTGTCCCTCAGGTTGCAGTGGGTAGCGGAGCTGGGCGGCAGAGACCGTGTACCGGTCCGGCGATCACCGACAGCAGGTAGGCCAGGCCGGCCAGCAGCACGATGCACGGGCCACTGGGCAGATTGGCGTGGTAGGACAGCAGCAGGCCGAGCCATACGCTGGCGGCGCCGATCGCCGCGGCGAGCAGCAGCAGGTGCGCCAGACGGCGACTCCAGAAGCGTGCGGCGGCGGCCGGCAGCATCATCAGGCCGACCACCATCAGCGCGCCGATGGCCTGGAAGCCCATCACCAGGTTGAGCACCACCAGGCCGAGGAACAGGCCATGCACCAGTGGGCCGCTGCGGCTGAGGCTGCGCAGGAACAAGGGATCGAGGCTGTCCAGCGCCAGCGGGCGGCAGATCGTGGCCAGCAGGGCGAGGCTGGCGCCGGCCACCCACAGCATGCCCTGCAGGGTGGGCGCATCCACCGCCAGGGCCGAGCCGAACAGCAGGTGCATGAGGTCCAGCTTGCGCCCGGCCAGTCCGAGCAGCAGCACACCGCTGGCCAGCGAGATCGGGTAGAGGGCAGCCAGGCTGGTGTCCTCGCGCAGCCCGGTGCGGCGGGTGATCAAGGCCGCCAGGGTGGCCATGCCCAGCCCGGCGAGCAGACCGCCAAGGGTCAGCGCCGGCAGGCTCAGGCCGAACAGCCAGAAACCCAGCGCCGCGCCGGGCAGGATGCCGTGGGCGATGGCGTCGCCGATCAGGCTCATGCGCCGCAGCATGAGGAACACGCCCAGCGGCGCGGCGCTGCAGGCCAGCGCCATGCCGCCGAGCAGGGCGCGGCGCATGAAGGCGAACTCGGCGAAGGGTTGCCACAGCGCGTCGATCATCAGGCGACCCGCGCCAGGCGTTGCCCGGCCAGTTGGGTGATCGGGGCGAGAATGCAGCCCTGCGCCGAGATCAGCAGGGCATTGTCCAGGCGCTCGCCGAGGTGGCCGATGGCATGGCTGACCACCAGCAGGGTGCGACCCTCTGCCTGCCATTGTCGGGTCCTGCTCCAGAACAGCGCCTGGCTGTCCTCGTCGAGGGCCGCCTCCGGCTCGTCCAGCAGCAGGACGCGGGCGCTGGTGAGGTCGAGACGCGCCAGCAGCGCGCGCTGCAGCTGGCCGCCGGAGAGGGCCTCCAGCGGCAGCTCCTGCAAATCCGCCAGCTGCCAGGTATGCAGGGCCTGTTCCAGACGCTCCTGGCGTTGTAGACGATTGTCGGGGCTCTTCCACAGCCCGGCGCTCACCAGTTCGCGCAGATTGATCGGGAACTGGCGATCGAAGGCCTGCTGCTGCACGAGAACGGCGATGCCGCCCAGGCGCGGCGCATCCACCTGCACGCGTCCGGCCAGCGGCGCCTGCCAGCCGGCGATGACCTTGAGCAGGCTGCTCTTGCCGCAGCCGTTGTGGCCGATCACGCCGGTCAGGCTGCCGGCGGCCAGCTGCAGGTCCAGCGGCGGCGTCAGCGGCCGGCCGGGCGGCCCCCATTGCAAGGCCTGGCAGTGGATCATGGCTGCCCGTCCCAGCGGCTGCGGGCCACCGCATCGTGGGCGTGCAGGCTCTCGGCGTGGATCACCTCCAGCTCGAAGCCCTGCACGCCGTCCTGCTGGCGCAGCGCCTGATGCAGGCGGCGGGCGGCATCCTCGCAGAACATCAGGTTCTGCCCGTTGGCCAGGGCGAAGGCCTGCTCGTCGGCGCGCTTGACCGCGGTCTGCAGGGCGGTGCCCAGTGCAGCTTCGGCGGCATCCAGCAGCCGGCGCACCGGCAGGGTCCCGATGGTCGGGTCGAGGCGCAGCTGCAGGCGCGCCTCGCTACGCTGGCTGTGCGGGGTGGCGAGAATGCCGCTGGAGCTGCCGAGCCAGGCGATCACGTCGGCATGATGGAGCGGTCTGCCGGCGAAATCCTCGACGAACTGCTGCTGGATCAGCTGTCGGGCCAGTGCTGCGGAGCAGGGGCAGGTGGAGGAGTAGCCCAGCGTCAGGTGCAGCTCCACGTGGAAGTCCGCGTCGTCCAGGCGGGCATCGAGAGCCAGCGGATAGCCCTTCCAGCCGGCCAGCGGACTGACCAGCGCCGGGCGCTTGAGCAGCAGTTCGCCGCGTAGGTTGAGGTATGCGCGCCGCGATAGCCCCTCGTGACTGCCCAGAAACTGACGCAGCACCGCATGCACGGCCGGCAAACTCAGCTCCTGCTGCTCCAGAGCCTCCAGCGCCAGGTACAGGCGCGACATGTGGATGCCCCGCGCGCCGGCATCGTCCAGGCTGACCCCGGCATCCACCCGGCAGTCCAGCGGCTTGCCGTCGAACAGCACGGGCAGGGCGATCTGCTGCATGCCGACGAAGTCCAGTTTGGGCAGGGCTCGTGTGCTGATCTGGGCGGCGATATCGGGCAGGCTGAGGACGGTCATCGGATTTCCATCGTGGTTTTGGCCAGCAAATGTTATGTTATAACAAAATTTAGAAACAACCCTGACGAGACCCGACCATGCTCAGCGAAGCCGAACTGCTGGCCATGCCGGCCAGCGCCTACATGAGCGAGGCGCGCCTGCGGCTGCGTCCCGCCGCAACCCTGTGCATCGAGGCCCAGGAACGTCAGGAGCAACGCGAACGCCATATCCGTGATGTGCGAGGAACCCCCAATGGATAACCGTCTCCCCGTCACCGTGCTGTCCGGCTTCCTGGGCGCCGGCAAGAGCACCCTGCTCAACCACGTGCTGAAGAACCGCGAGGGGCTCAGGGTCGCGGTGATCGTCAACGACATGAGCGAGGTGAACATCGACGCCGCCGCCGTGCAGCAGGGCGTCAGCCTCAGCCGCGGCGAGGAGAAGCTGGTGGAGATGAGCAACGGCTGCATCTGCTGCACCCTGCGCGAGGACCTGCTCGAGGAGGTCGCCCGCCTGGCCGGCGCGGGGCGTTTCGACTACCTCTTGATCGAGTCGACCGGCATCGCCGAGCCGCTGCCGGTGGCCGAGACCTTCACCTTCCGCGACGAGCAGGGGCAGAGCCTGGCCGACCTGGCGCGCCTGGATACCATGGTCACCGTGGTCGACGGGGTGAACTTCCTCCGCGACCTGCACGAAGCCGAGGCGCTCGCCGAGCGCGGCGAGAGTCTCGGCGAGGACGACGAGCGTTCGGTCACCGATCTCTTGATCGACCAGGTGGAGTTCGCCGACGTCATCCTGGTCAGCAAGAGCGACCTGATCTCCGGCGCCGAGCGCGCCGAGCTGCTGGCCATGCTCGCGCGCCTCAACCCGCAGGCCGAGGTGCTGCCGATGGTGATGGGCCAGGTGCCGCTTTCGAAGATCCTGAATACCGGACGCTTCGACTTCGAACGCGCCGCCCAGGCGCCGGGCTGGCTGGCCGAGCTGCGCGGCACGCACGTGCCGGAGACCGAGGAATACGGCATCGCCTCCACCGCCTGGCGCGCGCGCCGGCCGCTGCACCCGCAACGCTTCTTCGACTTCCTGCACCGCGAGTGGGACAACGGCCGCCTGCTGCGCTCCAAGGGCTGGTTCTGGCTGGCCAGCCGGCCGGCGGAGGCCGGCAGCTGGTCGCAGGCCGGCGGGCTGATGCGCTACGGCTACGCCGGGCGCTGGTGGCACGCGGTGCCGCGTGCGGAGTGGCCGGAGGATCAAGAAAGCCAGGCGGCAATCCTCGCCAATTGGGACGAGACCTGCGGCGACCGCCGCCAGGAGCTGGTGTTCATCGGCCAGCACATCGACTTCGCCCGGCTGCACGCCGAGCTGGACGCCTGCCTGCTGACCGATGCGGAACTGGCCCTCGGCGAGGACGCCTGGCGGGGGCTGGAGGATCCGTTCGACGCCTGGCTCGCCGACGCCGAGGAGGCCGCCTGATGCACGCCTTCACGCTCGCCCCGCTGCCGCGCCAGCTGTGCGGCGACTCGCCCGAGGTGCTCGCCGAGGTGCTGCGCGACGGGGTCAACCTGGCGGTCTGGCAGCGCACCCTGGCGCCCGCGCTGAGCGGCTTCGCCGCCGCCCTGCTGGCGCGCGGCACGCCGCTGGCCGAGGCGCTGAGCATCGAGCTGGACGACGCCGAGGGCGAACCCGACCTGCGCCGCCTGGCCGGCGAGTTCGCCGACCTGCCCGGCCATGGCGCGTTCGTCGCCGACGTCGCCTGGCTGCTGCGTGCCTATGCCTGCCTGCTCGATGCGCGGCGCGTCGGCCTGCGCCTGCGCGTGCTGGACAGGGCCATGTGCCCGCGCTTCCACGTCGACCGGGTGCCGCTGCGCCTGGTCACCACCTACGCCGGGCCGGGCAGCCAGTGGCTGGCCGAAGGCGCGCTGGCGCGCGCACGGCTCGGCGATCCCGCGGCCGAGCCGCGCGCGGAGGCGATCCGTGCGCTGCAGGCCGGTCATGTGGCGCTGCTCAAGGGCGAACGCTGGGAGGGCAACGAACACGGCGCCATCGTCCATCGCTCGCCGCCGGTGGCCGATGGCGAGCGGCGCCTGTTGCTCACCCTGGACTGGCTGGAGTGATTCGGGGCGTGCGCCAGCTCCCGCCGCTCTGGCCCTCGCAGAACGGCTTGAGATAGCGGGCATCGGAGGCCACGCCGTAGTAGTGGATGTCCTGGCGGTAGGCGGCGTTGCCGGCCTGGGCGCCGCTGCACACACCGTAGGCCCCCTCGGGGCACTGCTCGACGAACTCGACGCGGATCTCCTGATCCTTCAGCTTCGGCTGGCAGAAGCCGTCGCGGAACAGCCCCTTGGGGATGCTGACGTTCTGCTGGCAGAGCTGCACCGCCACGCCCTGTCCCCGGCTGTGCACCACGCAGGCCTCGGCCAGCGCCGGCAGCGGCAGGACGGCGAGCAGGAGGAAGAGGATCTGGCGCATGGACGGGCTCCGGTGAGGCGGGACGGGCTCCGTGCGGAGCCGGCGCGCAGTTTACCCCGCCCGCACGGTGCCGGCGCGGGCGGCCGTCGCGCTTTGCCGGTAAGCTGGCACATGTGACGGCGCCGTGTGGTTGTCCACAGGGCGGCACAGCTTACCCCCAGGCTTATCCACAGGCAGGCCATGCTCGAACACATCCCCACCCACCTGATCGCCGGCCCGCTGGGTGCCGGCAAGACCACCCTGCTCCGCGAGCTGCTGGCGCAGAAGCCGGAAGGCGAACGCTGGGCGATCCTGATCAACGAGTTCGGCCAGATCGGCCTGGACGCCGCGCTGCTGACCAGCGACGCCGACGGCATCGCCCTCGGCGAGGTGGCCGGTGGCTGTCTGTGCTGCGTCAACGGCGCGCCCTTCCAGGTCGGCCTCGGCCGCCTGCTGCGCCAGGCCCGGCCCGACCGCCTGCTGATCGAGCCGTCCGGCCTCGGCCACCCGGCCGAGCTGCTGCGCCAGTTGCAGGAGGAGCCCTGGCGCGCGGTGCTCGCCGTGCAGCCCTCGGTGGTGGTGCTGGACGCCGCCGCGCTGGCTGCCGGCCGGCCGCTGCCGGCGGCGCAGCAGGCCGCGCTGGGCGCCGCCGGACTGCTGCTGCTGAACAAGAGCGCGAGCCTGGACGCCACCGCCCGCGCCCTGCTCGCCGCCCAGTTGCCGGCGCGGCCGCTGCGCTGGACCGAGCAGGGCCGGCTGCCGCTGGCCGAGCTGCCGGGCATCCAGGCGCGGGCGCAGCCGGGCGGCGAGGCGCGGAAGTTGCCCACAGGCGCCGCGCCGCTGCCGGCGTTGTGGAGCGATCCGGCGCAGCCGCTCTGCCAGATCCACGCCGAGGCTGGCGGCTGGAGCATCGGCTGGCGCTGGCACCCCAGCCAGCGCTTCGACCGCGCGCGGATCGCCGCCTGGCTGGCCGCCCTGCCCTGGCGGCGCGCCAAGCTGGTGCTGCACAGTGCCGACGACGGCTGGCACAGCGCCAATGCGCTGGACGGCACGCCGCTCGCCTGGCGCGCCAGCGAGTGGCGCAGGGATTCGCGGCTGGAGCTGATCTTCGCCGAAGCGCAGGATGCCACGGCGCTGCAGGCCGGGCTGGCGGCCTGCCGGGCACGCTGACGAGGCGATCCGTAGGGTGGACAACGGCGCAGCCTTGTCCACCGTGGCGGTGCTGGCGGTAGAAAACCGCTGCGCGGGTTTTCGACCCGGGCTCCAGGCAACAAAAAAGGCGCCCTGCTCGCACAGGACGCCTTGTTCAACTGCGGTTCCTAGCCTACTCCGGCTTCTTCAGCTTCGGATTGGGGAAGAACTGCACGGTCTGCACCCTGGGATCGGCCGCCTTGGGCTTCAGCGCGCTGGTGTTGACCCGCGTCGGCAGCTCCTTGGGCACCGAGTTGCCGCGGGCGTCGAGGGTGTCGGCGTAGCCGCAGGCCACGCAGTGGCGGTTCGGCGTGCCGTCCTCGTCCCACATCTGGATGGTGTCCATCGCCTCGCAGGCCGGGCACACCGCGCCGGCGATGAAGCGCTTCACCGGCGCGTTCAGGTTGTACTCGCTCATGCCGCCTCCTCGCTCAGGCCGCTGTGGCGCAGCAGCGCGTCGATCGACGGCTCGCGGCCGCGGAACTCGACGAACAGCTGCATCGGCTCCAGCGAACCGCCGCGGGCGAGGATCGCCTCGCGGAAGGCGCGGCCGGTGGCCGGGTTGAGCACGCCCTCCTCCTCGAACCTGGAGAAGGCATCGGCCGACAGCACCTCGGCCCACTTGTAGCTGTAGTAGCCGGCCGCGTAACCGCCGGCGAAGATGTGCGAGAAGCTGTTGGCGAAGCGGTTCCAGGCCGGCGGCTGGAACACCGATACCTCGTCGCGGATCGCCTGCAGTACGCCCTGCACGCCGCGGCCGTCGCCGTGGCTGGCGTGCAGCTCGAAGTCGAACAGCGAGAACTCCAGCTGGCGGACCAGCATCAGCCCGGACTGGAAGTTCTTCGCCGCCAGCATCCTGTCCAGCAGCGCCTGCGGCAGCGGCTCGCCGCTCTCGAAGTGACCGGAGATCAGCGCCAGGCCCTCGGGCTCCCAGCACCAGTTCTCCATGAACTGGCTGGGCAGCTCGACCGCGTCCCAGGCCACGCCGTTGATCCCGGAGACGCCGGCATAGTCGACGCGGGTCAGCAGGTGATGCAGGCCGTGGCCGAACTCGTGGAACAGGGTGGTGACCTCGTCGTGGGTCAGCAGCGCGGGCTTGCCGGGCGCGGCGGGGGTGAAGTTGCACACCAGGTTGGCCACCGGACTGATCCGCTCGCCGGCGGCGTTGCGCCAGTGGTCGCGGGCACCGTCCATCCAGGCGCCGCCGCGCTTGTTGGCGCGTGCGTAGAGGTCGAAGAAGAAGCGCCCGATGTGCGCGCCGTTCTCGCGGATCTCGAACAGGCGCACGTCCGGGTGCCAGCTGTCGAAGTCCCTGAGTTCCTCGATCTGGATGCCGTACAGGCGCTCGACGATGGCGAACAGGCCGGACAGCACCTTGTCGATCGGGAACCAGGCGCGCACCTGCTCCTGGGAAATCGCGTAGCGCTGGTGGCGCAGCTTCTCGCTGAAGTAGCCGACGTCCCAGCTTTGCAGGTCAGCCACGCCGTGTTCGGCGGCGAAGGCGCGCAGTTCGGCCAGGTCCTTTTCGGCGAACGGCTTGCCGCGCACGGCGAGGTCGCGCAGGAAGCCGAGCACCTGCTCGGTGGATTCGGCCATCTTGGTGGCCAGGCTCAGCTCGCCGTAGTGGGCGAAGCCGAGCAGGCGGGCCAGCTCCTGGCGCAGGTCGAGGATCTCGGCCATCAGCGGGCCGTTGTCGAACTGGCCGGCATTCGGGCCCTGGTCGGAGGCGCGGGTGGCGTAGGCGGTGTACACCTCCTCGCGCAGGGCGCGGTCGTCGGCGTAGGTCATCACCGCGTAGTAGCTGGGGAACTCCAGGGTCACCAGCCAGCCGTCGAGGCCCTTGGCCTGGGCGGCCTGCTGCATCTGCGCCCTGGCCGAGTCCGGCAGGCCGGCCAGTTGCGTCTCGTCGCTCAGTTGCTTGGTCCAGGCCTGGGTGGCGTCGAGCACCTGGTTGGAGAACCGGCTGCACAGCTCGGCCAGCTTCATCTGGATCGCGCCGTAGCGCTGCTGCTCGGCTTCCGGCAGGTCGATGCCGGAGAGGTGGAAGTCGCGCAGGGTGTGCCTGACGATGGTCTGCTGGGCCTGATCGAAGGCGGCCGCCGCCGGGCTCTCGGCCAGCGCCTGCCAGGCCTGGTAGAGGGCACGGTTCTGGCCCAGCTCGGTGTAGTAGGCCGACAGCTTGGGCAGGCAGGCCTCGTAGGCGGCGCGCAGTTCGCTGCTGTTGCACACCGCATTGAGGTGGCTGACCGGGCTCCAGGCGCGGCCGAGGCGCGCGTTCAGCTCGTCCAGCGCCAGCACCAGGCCGTTCCAGTCGGGATTCTGGCCCTGGCTTGCCAGGATGCGCGCGATGGCCGCGCGGTTGTCTTCGAGGATCTGGTCGACGGCCGGCTCGACGTGCTCGGGGCGGATCGCCGAGTAGGGCGGCAGGTCGAAGTCTTGCAGCAGGGGATTGTTGGCAGTCACGGCGTTTGACCCTGGGTCGGAAGAATCACCGGTCATGTTAATGACAAATGCCCGGGCGCGCAGCCTGGGTGCGGCTATGGCGACGATTGAGGGGGCTTGTACCGCACGGACGGTAGGAGCGATTTCATTCGCGACTGGGGGCGGGTCGCAGATGAATCTGCTCCTGCACCTGCTGCGCCAGTGGTGAGGCGGTGCTCCGCAGAACCGCTCAGGCTGTCGCCAGCGCGCGTCATGCATGCTAAGTAGAGGGGCATAACCACGCACCAGGAGCCTTCCCATGACCATCCGCACCTACCAGGGGCACAACCCGCAGCTCGGCGACCGGGTATTCGTCGATCCCAGCGCCGTGGTGATCGGCGACGTCGAGCTGGGCGACGACTGCTCGGTGTGGCCGCTGGCGGTGATCCGCGGCGACATGCACCACATCCGCATCGGCGCGCGCACCAGCATCCAGGACGGCAGCGTACTGCACATCACCCACGCCGGGCCGTTCAACCCCGGCGGCTATCCGCTTCAGATCGGCGAGGACGTCACCGTCGGCCACAAGGTGACCCTGCATGGCTGCCGCATCGGCAGCCGCGTGCTGGTCGGCATGGGCGCGATCGTCATGGACGGCGCGGTGGTCGAGGACGAGGTGGTGATCGGCGCCGGCAGCCTGGTGCCGCCGGGCAAGGTGCTGCAGAGCGGCTACCTGTACGTCGGCAGCCCGGTGAAACAGGCGCGGCCCTTGAGCGACAAGGAGCGCGCCTTCTTCGCTTACAGCGCGGCCAACTACGTGAAGCTCAAGGACCTGCATCTGCTGGAGAGCTACGAGGCGGAGTGAAGGCTTGCAGGGGCGAATTCATTCGCCAAACGCCGCGCGCAGGCGAAGGAGAGCGTGTGCCCACGCCTCCGTGCGAGCACGCCCGCCAGGCCGTCGAGACTTCAGCGATTCACGTCCACCACCACCCGCCCGCGCACGCGGCCGGCGAGCAGCTCGGCGGCCACCGCGATGGCGTCCTCCAGGCCGATGGTGCGGGTGATCGGCGCCAGCAGGCGCTTGTCCAGGTCGCGCGCCAGGCGGCCCCAGGCCTCGAGGCGGTCGGCGCGCGGGCGCATCACGCTGTCGATGCCGGCGAGGGTCACGCCGCGCAGGATGAACGGCGCCACCGTGGCCGGGAAGTCCATGCCCTGGGCCAGGCCGCAGGCGGCCACGCAGCCGCCGTAGCGGGTGCTGGCGCAGACGTTGGCCAGGGTGTGGCTGCCCACCGAGTCGACGGCGCCGGCCCAGCGTTCGCGGCCCAGCGGGCGGCCCGGTTCGCTGAGGCTGGCGCGCTCGACGAGCTCGGCGGCGCCGAGGCCCTTCAGGTAGGCGGCCTCCTCGGGGCGACCGGTGGAGGCCACCACCCGGTAACCCAGCTGGGCCAGCAGGGCCACGGCGAAGCTGCCGACCCCGCCGCTGGCGCCGGTGACCAGCACCTCGCCCCGCTCCGGGGTCACGCCGTGGCGTTCCAGGGCCAGCACCGCGAGCATCGCGGTGTAGCCGGCGGTGCCCACCGCCATCGCCTCGGCGGCGCTGAAGCCCTGCGGCAGCGGGATCAGCCAGTCGCCCTTGAGGTGCGCGAGCTGGGCCAGGCCGCCCCAGTGCGTCTCGCCGACGCCCCAGCCGTTGAGCAGCACGGCGTCGCCGGTCTTGAAGTCGGGGTGGCGGCTCTCCTCGACCACGCCGGCCAGGTCGATGCCCGGCACCATGGGGAACTGGCGCACCACCGGGCCCTTGCCGGTGATCGCCAGGGCGTCCTTGTAGTTGAGGGTGCTGTGGCTGACGCGCACGCGCACCTCGCCTTCCGGCAGGCGGGATTCGTCGAGCGCCTGCAGGCTGGCGCGGTAGCCGGAGTCGTCCTTGTCGATCAGGATGGCGCGGAACATGGATCACCTCTCTGTTTATTGGACCGGTCGTCTAGAAATGGGCGATAAAAACTCAGCGCGGCAGCAGGGCGAGGAAGCCGCGGATGAAGGTCGCCAGCGGCGCGTCGCTCTGCACCAGGCGAGCGCGCAGCACTGCGCCCTCCCAGCCGATCCAGAAGAACGCCGCCAGCTCGTCGCAGTCCACCGTCGCCGCCAGGCTGCCGTCCTGCTGGGCGGCGCGCAGGCAGGCGGCCAGGCGCGCCTGCCAGTCGCACAGCACGCTTTCCAGCTGCTCGCGGAAGCCCGCCGGCAGCTGGGTCACCTCCTGGCCGAGGTTGCCGACCAGGCAGCCGCGGCGGAAGGCGTGGCGGGCCATGCCGGCGCGGGCGTCGGCGACGAAGTCCTCCAGGCGTGCCAGCGGCGGCCGCGAGGCGTCGCCCAGCCAGCGCTCCAGCTTGGCGGCGAAGTAGCCGGCGTAGCGCTCCAGCACGGCGCGGCCGAAGGCCTCCTTGCTGTCGAAGTAGTGGTAGAACGAACCCTTGGGCACGCCGACCTCCCTGAGCACCGTGTCGATGCCGGTGACCAGGAAGCCCTGCTCGGTGAGCAGGCGCATGCCGGCGTGCAGCAGCGCCTCGCGGGTCTCGCGGTTGTCGCGGTCGAGCTTGGGTGGGCGGCCGCGGCGCGGCCGGGGGGCATGGGCGATCATGGAGTCATTATTGGACCGGTCGTCTCGAAAAATCAACCGGCCGGCTTGCCGGCGAACTTCGCCGGGCGCAGCACCTCCACCTCGGCCAGGTAGCAGACCATCGCGTAGTGCGCGTAGTAGCGATCCTGCAGGTGGTGGGCGATGCGTTCGGCCAGCTCGCGCTCGCAGATGATCTCGGCGCGGATGTTGCCCTCGGTGTCCCAGTCGGCGCGGCGCAGGCCGTGGGAGCCGCGGCCGCGCACGTCGGAGAGGGTCCAGCCGGGGGCGCCGAGCTGTTCCAGGTCGGCGACCAGCTTCTTCTCCAGCGCCGCTTCGCAGATCACGGTGAGCAGGGTGCGGGTGTGTGCGCTCATGTCAGAGTCCCCAGGCGATCAGTCGTTCGGCCAGCGCCAGGTACAGCGGAATGCCGATCAGGATGTTGAAGGGGAAGGTGATCCCCAGCGAGGCGGTCAAGGATAGCGACGGGTTGGCTTCCGGCAGGGCCAGGCGCATGGCCGCCGGCACGGCGATGTAGGAGGCCGAGGCGGCCAGGGTGGCGAGCATCGCCGTGCCGCCCAGCGACAGGCCCATCAGCCGCGCCAGCAGGGCGCCGATCAGCGCGCCGAGCAGCGGCATGCACAGGGCGAAGGCGGCCAGGCGCACGCCGTACTGGCGCAGCGAGCCGAGCTGGCCGGAGGCGATCAGGCCCATCTCCAGCAGGAAGAACGCCAGCACCGGCTTGAACATGCCGGTGTACAGCGGCTCCAGCGGCTTGATCGCCTCCTTGCCGGCCAGCGCGCCGATCACCAGGCCGCCGAGCAGCAGCATGATGCTCTTGCCGAGGAAGATCTCCCGGCCCAGCTCCTTCCAGTGGGTGTCGCGGGAGATGCCCTTGGCCAGCAGGATGCCGACCAGGATCGCCGGGATCTCGAGGATCGCCACGAACAGCGGCATGTAGCTCTCGAAGAAGATCTCCCGCGAGGCCAGGTAGGCGACCACCACGGCGAAGGTACCGGCGCTCACCGAGCCGTAGTGCGCGGCCACGCTGGCGGCGTTGATGCGATCGAAGCGCAGCGCGCGCAGCAGGCCGAAGGCCAGCAGCGGCAGGGCGATGCCCAGGCCCAGCACCAGCGCCGACTGGCCGAGCAGCGCCGGGCTGGCCTGCTCGGCCAGCTCCACGCCGCCGTGCAGGCCGATGGCCAGCAGCAGGATGATCGACAGGGTTTCGTACAGGGCGGGCGGCAGCTTCAGCTCGCTCTTCAGCAGGCCTGCGGTCAGGCCGAAGACGAAGAACAGCACCACCGGATCAAGACTCATCTACCCCTCCTCGGGCTTGCGGACAGTTCGCGTGCATGACAGCGTGCACACATAGTACAGACAAAAAAAAGGGGAGCCAGTGGCTCCCCCCAAGGGACTTAATCTCCAATCTCGATGAGTACTTCACCGGGATTGACCCTGTCGCCCTTGACCACATGGATGGCCTTCACGGTGCCGGCGAGCGGCGCCTGCACCTCGGTCTCCATCTTCATCGCTTCGGTGATCAGCACCGGCTGGCCGGCCCTGACCACATCGCCTTCCTTCACCAGCACGTCGACGATGTTGCCCGGCATGGTGGTGCTGACGTCGCCGGGGCCGGCGCTCTGCTTGCGCTTGCCGCCGGCGCCGCCGACGAAGGCGTTGAGCGGCTCGAACACCACTTCCTCCGGCATGCCGTCGATGGCCAGGTAGAAGTGGCGCTTGCCGTCGTTCTTCACGCTGACCCCGGTGATGTCGACGCGGTAGCTCTCGCCGTGCACGTCGACCACGAATTCGGTGGGCACGCCCTCCTGGGCGGCCGGGCGACCGGCGGCGTCCGGCTGCGGCAGCAGGGCTTCCGGCTTGAGGGTGCCGGCGGCGCGCTCCTCGAGGAACTTGCGGCCGATGTCGGGGAACATGGCGAAGGTCAGCACGTCCTCCTCGGACCTGGCCAGGGCGCCGACTTCCTCGCGCAGGCGGGCCATCTCCGGCTTGAGCAGGTCGGCCGGGCGCACGTCGATGACGTCCTCGTGGCCGATGGCCTGGAAGCGCAGGCGCTCGTCGACCTCGCCCGGGGCCTTGCCGTAGCGGCCCTGCAGGTACAGCTTCACCTCGTTGGTGATGGTCTTGTAGCGCTCGCCGGCGAGCACGTTGAACACCGCCTGGGTGCCGACGATCTGCGAGGTCGGGGTGACCAGCGGCGGGAAGCCGAGGTCGGCACGCACCCGCGGGATCTCCTCGAACACCTCGTTGATGCGGTGCAGGGCGCCCTGCTCCTTCAGCTGGTTGGCCAGGTTGGACATCATGCCGCCCGGCACCTGGTTGACCTGCACGCGGGTGTCGACGCCGGTGAACTCGCTCTCGAACTGGTGGTACTTCTTGCGTACGTTGTAGAAGTACAGGCCGATCTCCTGCAGCAGCTCGAGGTCCAGGCCGGTGTCGTAGGGGGTGCCGCGCAGCGCGGCGACCATCGACTCGGTGCCGGCGTGGCTGGTGCCCCAGGCGAAGCTGGAGATGGCGGTGTCGATGTGCTCGGCGCCGGCCTCGATGGCCTTGAGCTGGCACATGCTGCCCATGCCCGCGGTGTCGTGGGAGTGGATGAAGATCGGCAGGTCGATCTCGGCCTTCAGCGCCTGCACCAGCTCGGCGGTGGCGTAGGGGGTGAGCAGGCCGGCCATGTCCTTGATGGCGATCGAGTCGACGCCCTTCTCCTGCATGCGCTTGCCCAGCTCGACGAAGGAGGCGACGCTGTGCACCGGGCTGGTGGTGTAGGCGATGGTGCCCTGGGCATGCTTGCCGGCGGCCTTGACCGCCTCGATGGCGGTACGCAGGTTGCGCACGTCGTTCATCGCGTCGAAGATGCGGAACACGTCGATGCCGTTGACCGCCGCCTTGGCGACGAAGGCCTTGACCACGTCGTCGCTGTAGTGGCGGTAGCCGAGCAGGTTCTGGCCGCGCAGCAGCATCTGCAGGCGGGTGTTGGGCAGCGCGGCCTTGAGCTGGCGCAGGCGCTCCCACGGATCTTCCTTGAGGAAGCGCACGCAGGCGTCGAAGGTGGCGCCGCCCCAGACTTCCAGCGACCAGTAGCCGACCTGGTCGAGCTTGGCGCAGATCGGCAGCATGTCCTCGAGGCGCATGCGGGTGGCGATCAGCGACTGGTGGGCGTCACGCAGGATGGTGTCGGTGACGTGGATCTTCTTGTTCATGCTCACTTCCTCACAGGCCGGCGTGGGCGGCGATGGCGGCGGCGATGGCCAGGGCCAGCTCTTCGGGCTTGCGCTTGACCGAGTAGTTGATCAGTTCCGGATGGCTCTCGACGAAGCTGGTGTTGAACACGCCGCTGCGGAATTCCGGATTGCGGAGGATTTCCTGGTAGTAGGGCGCGGTGGTCTTCACCCCCTGCAGGCGCATGTCGTCCAGCGCGCGCAGGCCGCGGTCCATCGCCTCCTCCCAGGTCAGCGCCCAGACGATCAGCTTCAGGCACATCGAGTCGTAGTACGGCGGGATGGTGTAGCCGGTGTAGATCGCCGTGTCGGTGCGCACGCCGGGGCCGCCGGGCGCGTAGTAGCGGGTGATCTTGCCGAAGCTGGGCAGGAAGTTGTTCTTCGGGTCCTCGGCGTTGATGCGGAACTGGATCGCGTAGCCGCGGTGCAGGATGTCCGCCTGCTGCACCGACAGCGGCAGGCCCGCGGCGATGCGGATCTGCTCGCGGACGATGTCCAGGCCGGTGATCTCCTCGGTGATGGTGTGCTCCACCTGCACCCGGGTGTTCATCTCCATGAAGTACACCTCGCCCTCGGCGAGCAGGAACTCCACGGTGCCGGCGTTCTCGTAGCCGACCGCCCTGGCCGCCTTGACCGCCAGCTCGCCGATGTAGGCGCGCTGCTCGGGGGTCAGCTGCGGGCTCGGGGCGATCTCGATCAGCTTCTGGTTGCGGCGCTGGATCGAGCAGTCGCGCTCGAACAGGTGCACGGTGTTGCCGAAGCTGTCGGCCAGCACCTGGGCCTCGATGTGCTTGGGATTGACGATGCACTTCTCGAGGAACACCTCGGCGCTGCCGAAGGCCTTGGTCGCCTCGGAGATCACCCGCGGGTAGGCCTGCTCCAGCTCGTCGCGCGAGTTGCAGCGGCGGATGCCGCGGCCGCCGCCGCCGGAGGTGGCCTTGAGCATCACCGGGTAGCCGATCCGCTCGGCCTCGCGCAGGGCTTCTTCCAGGTCGGCGACGTTGCCCTCGGTGCCCGGGGTGCAGGGTACGCCGGCGGCGATCATCGAGCGGCGCGCCTCGGTCTTGTCGCCCATGCGGCGGATCACTTCCGCGCTCGGGCCGATGAAGCGGATCCCGCGTTCGGCGCAGATCTCTGCCAGTTCGGCGTTCTCGGACAGGAAGCCGTAGCCCGGGTGCAGGGCGTCGCAGCCGGTTTCCACCGCCAGGTTGACCAGCTTGCGCGGGTTCAGGTAGCCGGCCAGCGGATCTTCGCCGATGAAATGCGCCTCGTCGGCGCGCTTGACGTGCAGCGCGTGACGGTCGGCTTCGGAATACACGGCCACCGAGCGGATGCCCATCTCGGCGCAGGCCCGCACGATACGCACGGCGATCTCGCCACGGTTGGCGATGAGGATTTTTCTTATCACGGAGGTCTCCCTCGGCTGGACAGGCTGACCCGGCCGGTCGGGCGGCAGGTGCGTGCAAAACTAGCGCCGAGGGGTCGATTAAGAAAAATGAATATTTGTTAGGTTAAGCATAAACTACAGCTTATATATCGACGGAAGGCCCGGATTTTCTGGGCTGCGGCCGACCGTCGGGCCGTGGCGTGCCGCTCGTCGCGACACGCTGCGCACCCTGCGGCGACCGGCCGCATGACCGTCCATCCCTGCGGAGACACCCCATGCGCAAGTCCCTGATGCGCCTCACCCTGCGCCAGCTGCAGGTGTTCCGCGCGGTGTGCGAGACGCGCTCGTACAGCCGCGCCGCCGAGGAGATGGCGCTGACCCAGCCGGCGGTCAGCCTGCAGGTCCGCCAGCTCGAGGAGCTGGTCGGCCAGCCGCTGTTCGAGTACGTCGGCAAGAAGCTCTACCTCACCGACGCCGCCGAGGCGCTGCGCCGCGCCGGCGCCGACATCTTCGCCCGCCTGGAGAGCCTCGACATGCAGCTCTCCGACCTGCAGGGCTCGCTGCAGGGCCAGCTCAGCCTCAGCGTGGAGTCCAGCGCCGAGTACTTCGTCCCCCACCTGTTCGGCGAATTTCGCCGCCAGCATCCCGAGGTCGGCCTGCAGCTGACCGTCGCCAGCCACGCCCAGGTGCTGCGTCGCCTGGGGGTCAGCCGCGACGAACTGATGATCCTCTCCCAGGTGCCGACCGGTATGAACCTGGAGTTCACCCCGTTCCTCACCAACCAGATCGTCGCGGTGGCGCCGCCCGGGCATCCGCTGTGTCAGCGCGACACCCTGAACCTGGCGGAGCTGACCGCCTGGCCGCTGCTGGTGCGCGAGCCGGGCTCGGGCACCCGTCAGGCCTGCGAGCGCTTCTGCCACGACAAGCGTGCCCACTTCGCACAGACCCTGCAGCTCGGCTCGCTGGAGGCGCAGCGCGCCGGGGTGCTGGCCGGCCTCGGCCTGGCTCTGCTGCCGCGCCACGCGGTGAGTCTGGAGCTGGCCAGCGGCCGCCTGCGCGAACTGCCGGTGGCCGAACTGCCGCTGCAGCACAGCTGGTGCGTGGTGCATCCGCGCGACCGCCGGCTGAGTCCGGTGGCCAGCGCCTTCCTCGAGTTCATCCGCGCCAACCGCCAGGCGATCAACACCCTCGGCGAGCGGCTGTGAGCGGTCCGCAGGGTGGGAAGCGGCCGCAGGCCTTTCCCGCCACTGCAGCACCGGATGCGGTAGAAAATCGCCGCGCGCGCTTTCTACGCGCCCGGACGCCCTACGCGCGCGGATGGCGTGTCTCGGCGCGCAGCGATCGCAGGTAATTGACGGCGATCAGATCGGGAAAGTCGTGGATCTCCTGATCCAGGCGGCGGCTCTCGTTGTACTGCTCGATGGCCCGGCGGAAGGCCATGCGGCGCTGGTCTTCCAGCTTGCGGCGGGCCTTGGCGTCCAGGCGCGGGATGGCGGAGCTGGCGTCGACAGCAGGGTGGCGGGGCATGGCGTCTCTCCCATCGCGAATGATCCAGGGAGTTCGAGCATGCCGCGGCGCGGGTGACGGCTTGACGGCGGGGCGATGACGTCGGCGTGACAGGCGCGCCCTCGCCCGGGCGGGCGAGGGCAGGATAGGGCTCAGGCGCCGCCCGGGCCGTCCTCGGCCGGCTTGGCGCTCTTCGGCGACAGGCGCAGGCTGCGCAGGCTGCGCTTGACGCTCTTCAGGTGGTTGACCAGGTCCGGGCCGCGGGCCATGGCCACGCCCATCGCCAGCACGTCGATCACCACCAGGTGGGCGATCCGCGAGGTCAGCGGGGTGTAGATCTCGGTGTCCTCCTGCACGTCGATGGCCAGGTTGACCGTGGCCAGGTCGGCCAGCGGGGTCTGGCTGGGGCACAGGGTGATCAGCGTGGCGCCGCTCTCGCGCACCAGGTTGGCGGTGGTCAAGAGGTCCTTGGAGCGCCCCGACTGCGAGATGCAGATGGCCACGTCGCCGGGCTTGAGGGTCACCGCGCTCATCGCCTGCATGTGCGGGTCGGAGTAGGCGGCGGCGGTCAGCAGCAGGCGGAAGAACTTGTGCTGGGCGTCGGCGGCCACCGCGCCGGAGGCGCCGAAGCCGTAGAACTCGACGCGCGAGGCGTTGGCGATGGCGTTGACCGCGCGCTCCAGGGCCTGCATGTCGAGGTGCTCGCGCACCTCCATCAGGGTGTGCAGGGTGGTGTCGAAGATCTTCAGGCTGAAGTCGGCCAGCGAGTCTTCCTCGTGGATGGCGAACTGGCCGAAGCTGGCGCCGGCGGCCAGGCTCTGCGCCAGCTTGAGCTTGAGGTCCTGGAAGCCGCTGCAGCCGATGGCGCGGCAGAAGCGCACGATGGTCGGCTCGCTGACTCCCACCCCGTGGGCGAGGTCGGCCATCGAGCTGTGCATGACGGAGGCCGGGTCCTGCAGCACGTGCTCGGCGACCTTGAGTTCCGACTTGCGCAGCAGGGCGCGGGATTGGGCAATGTGTTGCAACAGATTCACGGGACGGACTCGGGTTATGATCGGCCGAAGCCGGAGGTAGTGACCTTGTAGTTATACTACAAGAACTGCGCCAGCGCCCAGGCAAACCGCATCGGAGAGTTCCCCGTGCCGTCCTCCCCCCACGTTCTTCCCTGCGACATGCTGGTGTTCGGCGGCACCGGCGATCTGGCCCTGCACAAGCTGCTGCCGGCACTCTACCACCTGCACCGCGAGCAGCGCCTGCCCGCCGACCTGCGCATCCTCGCCCTGGCCCGCACGGCGCTGGACCGCGACGGCTACCGGGCGCTGGCCGAGCGGCGCTGCCGGGCGCAGATCGCCCGCAGCGACTTCGACGCCGACACCTGGCAGGGCTTCGCCGCGCGCCTCGACTACTTCGCCATGGACGCCGCGCAGAGCGCCGAGTTCGGCCGCCTGGCCCGCCGCCTGGGCGACGCCGGCGGGCGCGGGCGGATCTGCTACCTGGCCACCGCGCCGCAGCTGTTCGCCCCCATCGCCGCCAACCTGGCGATCGCCGGGCTGGCCGGCGCCGACACGCGCATCGTCCTCGAGAAGCCGATCGGCCACTCGCTGGAGTCGGCGCTGGCGATCACCGGGGCGATCGGCAAGGTGTTCGACGAGTCGCAGGTGTTCCGCATCGACCACTACCTGGGCAAGGAGACGGTGCAGAACCTGATGGCGCTGCGCTTCGCCAACGCGCTGTTCGAGCCGGTGTGGCGCGCCGGGCACATCGACCACGTGCAGATCAGCGTGCTCGAGACCCTCGGCGTGGAGAACCGCGGCGGCTACTACGACCAGGCCGGGGCGATGCGCGACATGCTGCAGAACCACCTGCTGCAGCTGCTCTGTCTGGTGGCCATGGAGGCGCCGGTGCGCTTCGACGCCGAGGCGGTGCGCAACGAGAAGGTCAAGGTGCTGCAGGCGCTCAAGCCGCTCTCCGGTCTCGACGTGCGCGACAAGACCGTGCGCGGCCAATACGCCAGCGGACGCATCGGCGGCCACGAGGTGCCCGCCTACTACTTCGAGAAGCAGGTGGACAACGACAGCGACACCGAGACCTTCGTCGCCGTGCAGGCGGAGATCGACAACTGGCGCTGGGCCGGGGTGCCCTTCTACCTGCGCACCGGCAAGCGCCTCAGGCGCAAGTGCTCGGAGATCGTCATCCAGTTCAAGCCGGTGCCGCACCGCCTGTTCCCCGGCGCCGCCGAGCAGGCCAACCGCCTGCTGATCCGCCTGCAGCCGGAGGAGCGCATCAGCCTGCAGCTGCTGGCCAAGACGCCCGGCAAGGGCATGACCCTGGAGCCGGTGGAGCTCGACCTCAACCTGGCCGCCGCCTTCTCCCGCCAGCGCCGCTGGGATGCCTACGAACGTCTGCTGCTCGACGTGATCGAGGGCGACCCGACCCTGTTCATGCGCCGCGACGAGGTGGAGGCGGCCTGGCGCTGGGTCAGCCCGATCCTCGACGGCTGGCACCAGCACTACCAGAAGCCGCGCCCCTACCCGGCCGGTTCGAACGGTCCGGAGCAGGCGCACAGCCTGCTCGAGCTGGCCGGCCGGCACTGGCACGACTGAACGGAAAGCGCCGCGGCAGAGGTATCGCAACCCTGTCGCGGATATGGCCGTTATTCATTTCCGCCCCGTCGGCAAGCAACTTCCGCGCGCTGCCTGAATATATCCGGCAAGTCTTCGCGCAATAAGCGAGTCGGCGCCCGGATATATCGCCGGATGATCGCCCGGCACTTCGGCGAATATGCGGCACATATATCGCCGACAGCGGCGACGGATCTTCCGCGAGCAGCGGCGGAATGGTAACTGAATGTTTCAGGGGCTTTCCGGCGTCTCGCCGGGCGTCGCTCCGGCGCCCCCGGCTCAAGAAAAATTCCTTTTTAATCAACAACTTTTTTCTTTGTGGCGGCGCTTTCGAGCGGCCGCCGCGGGCGTCGCCGCGGCCTGCCGCAGCGGGCGCCGTCGGCGCCGCTCGGCGGGACTTTCCGGTTGCGCCGGGGAACTTCCTGTGTTTGGGTGAATAAGGATTCCGACAACAACCTCAAAGGATTCTGTTTTGCCAAGTATCCCCGTCAGGCTCCGTCGTCCAACCGACGGCGACGGATACAGCCTCAATCAGCTGGTGGCCAAGTGCCCGCCGCTGGATACCAACTCGGTGTATTGCAACCTGCTGCAATGTGCCGATTTCGCCGATACCGCCATCGCCGCCGAGGATGCCCAGGGCCGCCTGGTCGGCTTCATCTCCGGCTACTGTCCGCCGGCCCGTCCGGACACCCTGTTCGTCTGGCAGGTGGCGGTGGACAGCTCGCTGCGCGGCCAGGGCCTGGCCCTGCGCATGCTGCTGGCGCTGACCGCGCGGGTCGCCGCCGAACGCGGCGTGCGCTACCTGGAAACCACCATCGCGCCGGACAACGGCGCCTCGCAGGCGCTGTTCCGCCGCGCCTTCGCCCGTCTCGGCGCCGAATTCGAGACCCGCACCCTGTTCTCCCGGGCCGTGCATTTCGCCGGCAGGCACGCGGACGAAGTGCTCTACCGCGCCGGCCCGTTCGCCGCCCCCGCACTCGAAGAACAACCCAAGGAGACCGCATGAACGCCTTCGAACAGCACGAATCGACCGTCCGCAGCTACTGCCGCTCGTTCCCGGTGGTGTTCCAGCAGGCCCGCGGCGCGGAGCTGATCGCCCGCGACGGCACCCGCTACCTGGACTTCCTCGCCGGCGCCGGCACGCTGAACTACGGCCACAACCACCCGCTGCTCAAGCGGGCGCTGCTCGACTACATCGAGAGCGACGGCCTGACCCACGGCCTGGACATGCATTCGGCGGCCAAGGAGCGCTTCCTCGAGACCTTCCACCGGCTGATCCTCCAGCCGCGCGGGATGGGCGACTACCTGATGCAGTTCACCGGGCCGACCGGCACCAACGCCGTCGAGGCGGCGCTCAAGCTGGCGCGCAAGGTCACCGGGCGCAGCGGCATCCTCAGCTTCACCAACGGCTTCCACGGCTGCACCCTGGGTGCCCTGGCCGCCACCGGCAACCAGCACCACCGCGGCGGCGCCGGCACCGCGCTGGGCGACGTCAGCCGCATGCCCTACGCCAACTACTTCGGCGAGCAGGTCAACACCATCGCGATGATCGACAAGCTGCTCGACGATCCGAGCAGCGGCGTCGACAAGCCGGCCGCGGCGATCGTCGAGACGGTGCAGGGCGAGGGCGGCCTCAACGTCGCCTCGGCCGAGTGGCTGCGCCGTCTCGAGCGGCTGTGCCGCAAGCACGGCATGCTGCTGATCGTCGACGACATCCAGGCCGGCTGCGGACGCACCGGCAGCTTCTTCAGCTTCGAGCAGATGGGCATCCGCCCGGACCTGATCACCCTGTCCAAGTCGCTGTCCGGCTACGGGCTGCCGTTCGCCATGCTGCTGCTGCGCAGGGAACTCGACCAGTGGCAGCCGGGCGAGCACAACGGCACCTTCCGCGGCAACAACCACGCCTTCGTCACCGCCACCGCGGCGCTCGAGCAGTTCTGGCAGGACGACGCCTTCGCCACCGGCGTGCGCGCCAAGGGCCAGCGCATCGCCGAGCGCCTGCAGCGCATCGTCCGCCGCCACGGTCCCGCCTCCCTGCAGCTCAAGGGCCGCGGGATGATGCTCGGCATCGGCTGCGCCGACGGCGAGACCGCCGCGGCGGTGTGCCGCCACGCCTTCGCCAGCGGCCTGGTGATCGAGACCAGCGGCGCCCACGGCGAGGTGGTCAAGTGCCTGTGCCCGCTGACCATCGAGGAGGCGCAGATCGACCGCGCCATGGACATCCTCGACGGCGCCTTCGCCGCCGCCCTGTCCAGCCGGACCGCCAGCCAAGCTTCCTGAGGAGAATCCGCATGATCGTACGCACCCTGGCCGACTGCGAGCAGTCCGGCCGCAAGATCGTCACCAAGACCTGGGACAGCACCCGCATGCTGCTCAAGGACGACAACATGGGCTTCTCGTTCCACATCACCACCATCTACGCCAGCAGCGAGACGCACATCCACTACCGCAACCACCTGGAGTCGGTGTACTGCATCAGCGGCGAGGGCGAGATCGAGACCCTCGCCGACGGCAAGGTCTACCCGATCAGGCCCGGCACCCTGTACATCCTCGACCGGCACGACGAGCACCTGCTGCGCGGCTTCAGCGAGATGAAGATGGCCTGCGTGTTCAATCCGCCGCTCAACGGCAAGGAAGTCCACGACGAGAACGGCGTCTATCCGCTGGAAGCCGACGCCGTCGCCTGACCACCCGTCAACAGAGGAGGAAAGCCGCGTGACCAACGTGCAAGCCGACCTTTACCCCTCGCGCCAGGCCAGCGAGCCGCGCTGGCAGGAGCGTCTCGACCCGGTGGTGCAGCGCAGCGACCTGGACAATGCGCCGATCGCCGCCGAGCTGATCGAGCGCTTCGCGCGCGACGGCTATCTGGTCCTGCCGAACGTGTTCGACGCCGCCGAAGTGGCGTTGCTGCGCCGCGAGCTGCAGCGCCTGCTCGACGACCCGGCGGTGGCCGCCTCGGCCAAGACCATCCGGGAGCCGGACAGCGGCGCGGTGCGCTCGGTGTTCGAGATCCACCGCGACAACCCGCTGTTCGCCCGGGTGGCCCGCGACCAGCGGATCGCCGGCATCGCCCGCTTCATCCTCGGCGGCGACATCTACGTGCACCAGTCGCGGCTGAACTTCAAGCCGGGCTTCGACGGCAAGGAGTTCTACTGGCACTCGGACTTCGAGACCTGGCACGTCGAGGACGGCATGCCGCGCATGCAGGCGCTGAGCTGCTCGGTGCTGCTCACCGACAACCTGCCGCACAACGGCCCGCTGCTGCTGATGCCCGGTTCGCACCGCCACTACATCCATTGCGTCGGTGCGACCCCGCAGAACCACTACGCGCAGTCGCTGCGTCGCCAGGAAGTCGGGGTGCCCGACCCGGCCAGTCTCGGCGAGCTGGCCGCGCGCTACGGCATCGTCAGCGCCACGGCGCCGGCCGGCAGCGTGCTGCTGTTCGACTGCAACGTCATGCACGGCTCCAACGGCAACATCACGCCGGACGCGCGCAGCAACCTGTTCTACGTCTACAATCGCGTCAGCAACGCCGTACAGGCACCCTTCTGCGAGCAGGCTCCGCGCCCGGCCTTCGTGGCCGAGCGTCGGGACTTCCGCGCGCTGGACATCCAGCCGCAGCAGTACCACTGACGTTCCGGCGACGGTCCCGCGCTCTGCGCGGGGCCGCCGGCGGCGGCAGCGGCCGGCCCGCCTCCCATCGACGACCGACGCTGAAACCACGATGCATACCGTAGAAAAGATCGGCGGCACCTCCATGAGCCGCTTCGAGGAGCTCCTCGACAACATCTTCATCGGCCCGCGACAGGGCGCTGAGCTGTACCAGCGCATCTTCGTCGTCTCGGCCTACAGCGGCATGACCAACCTGCTGCTGGAGCACAAGAAGACCGGCGAGCCGGGCGTCTACCAGCGCTTCGCCGACGCCCACAACGAGGGCGCCTGGCGCGAGGCGCTGGAGGACGTGCGTGCGCGCATGCTGGCCAAGAACGCCGAGCTGTTCGCCGGCAGCGCCGAGCAGGCGGAGGCCGACCGGTTCATCAACTCGCGCATCGACGACGCCCGCGACTGCATGGACAGCCTGCACAAGCTGTGCAGCTACGGCCACTTCCAGCTCACCGAGAACCTGATGAAGGTGCGCGAGATGCTCGCCTCGCTCGGCGAGGCGCACAGCGCCTTCAACAGCGTGCTGGCGCTGCGCCAGCGCGACGTCAGCGCGCGCCTGGTCGACCTCAGCGGCTGGCAGATGGAGTCGCCGCTGCCGTTCGAGGAGATGATCCGCCAGAGCTTCGCCGGCATCGACCTGTCCCGCGAGCTGGTCATCGCCACCGGCTACGCGCACTGCGCCGAAGGCCTGATGAACACCTTCGACCGCGGCTACAGCGAGATCACCTTCGCCCAGATCGCCGCCGCCACCGGCGCCCGCGAGGCGATCATCCACAAGGAGTTCCACCTCTCCAGCGCCGACCCCAACCTGGTCGGCGTCGACAAGGTGGTGACCATCGGCCGCACCAACTACGACGTCGCCGACCAGCTGTCCAACCTCGGCATGGAGGCGATCCACCCGCGCGCCGCGCGCACCCTGCGCCGCGCCGGCATCGAGCTGCGCATCAAGAACGCCTTCGAGCCCGAGCACGCCGGCACCCTGATCAGCCAGGACTACTGCAGCGCGCGGCCCTGCGTGGAGATCGTCGCCGGGCGCAAGGACGTCTTCGGTCTCGAGGTGTTCGACCAGGAGATGCTCGGCGACCCCGACCACGACATCGAGATCAGCCGCCTGCTCAAGCAGCTCAAGCTCTACGTGGTCAACAAGGACTCCGACGCCAACAGCATCACCTACTACGTCAGCGGCTCGCGCAAGCTGATCAACCGCGCCGCCAAGCTGATCGAGGAGCGCTACCCGGCCGCCGAGGTGACCATGCACAACGTCGCCATCGTCTCGGCGATCGGCTCCAACCTCAAGGTCAAGGGCATCCTCGCGCGCACCGCCACGGCGCTGGCCGAGGCCGGCATCAGCATCCAGGCGCTGCACCAGTCGATCCGCCAGGTGGAGATGCAGTGCGTGGTCAACGAGGAAGACTACGCCGCCGCCATCGCCGCCCTGCACCGCGCGCTGATCGAGCCGGAGAACCACGGCGACGTGATCGCCGCGGCCTGATCCGCGACCGGCCCGCCGCCGGTTGCGTCCGGCGCCCGCGGCGGTCAGGATGGCCGGGGGGAGTCCGCTCCCCCGGCCACCCCTCGCCACCCGGAGCGCGTCGATGGAATCGCTGGTCCCGCACGGTCCCTACGCCGAATTCGCCCTGCTGCTGATCGTCTCGGCGGTCGCCGGCGCCATCGCCGTGCGCCTGCGCCAGCCGGTGCTGATCGCCTACATCGTGGTCGGCATCCTGGTCGGCCCGGCGGTGTTCGGCGCGGTCAAGGCCCACGAGCAGGTCGCCCTGCTCGCCGAGATCGGCGTCACCGTGCTGCTGTTCGTGGTCGGCCTCAAGCTCGACCTGCACCACATCCGCCACATCGGCCCGGTGGCGCTGGCCACCGGCCTCGGCCAGCTGGCCTTCACCATCGTGTTCGGCTTCGCGCTCGTCCTGCTGCTCGGCAAGGGCACGATGGAGGCGCTCTACGTCGCGGTGGCGCTGACCTTCTCCAGCACCATCATCATCGTCAAGCTGCTCTCCGACAAGCGCGAGCTGGACTCGCTGCACGGGCGCATCGCGGTCGGCTTCCTGATCGTCCAGGACCTCGCCGTGGTGCTGGCGATGATGACCATGAGCGCCCTGCGCGGCGCCGGCGAGGCGCAGCTGCTGGAGGTCGCCGGCTCGCTGCTGCTGCGCCTGGCCGGCGCCGCCGCGCTGCTGTTCCTGGTCATGCGCTACCTGCTGCCGCCGCTGGTCGGCGCCATGGCGCGCTCCCAGGAGCTGCTGCTGATCTTCGCCATCGCCTGGGGCACCGGGCTGGCCGCGCTCGGCGAGTGGGCCGGCTTCAGCAAGGAGGCCGGCGCCTTCCTCGCCGGCTTCTCGCTGGCCTCCACCCAATACCGCGAGGCGATGAACGCGCGGCTGACCGGCATCCGCGACTTCATGCTGCTGTTCTTCTTCATCGACCTGGGCGGCAAGCTGGACTTCTCCACCCTCGGCGGCGAGCTGCTGCCGGCGGCGGTGCTGTCGCTGTTCGTGCTGATCGGCAATCCGCTGATCGTCATGGCGATCATGGGCTACATGGGCTACCGGCGGCGCACCGGCTTCCTCGCCGGGCTGACCGTGGCGCAGATCAGCGAGTTCTCCATCGTCTTCGTCGCCATGGGCATCAGCCTCGGCCACGTCGGCGTCGAGGCGCTCGGCCTGACCACCCTGGTCGGTCTGGTCACCATCATGATGTCGACCTACATGATCCTGTTCTCGCAGCCGCTCTACGAGCGCCTCGAGCCGCTGCTGCGCCCGTTCGAGCGGCAGCGGCCGTTCCGCGAGCTGGAGGTCGAGCGTCCGGGGCGCGCGGTCGGCCAGCCGGACATCGTCGTCTTCGGCCTCGGCCGCTACGGCGGGCGGCTGATGCTGCAGCTGCGCCACGCCGGCGTCGAGGTGCTCGGCGTCGACTTCGACCCGGAGACCATCCGCGCCCTCAGCCGCCACCACCTGCCGGTGCGCTTCGGCGACGGCGAGGACCCGGAGTTCCTCGAGACGCTGCCGCTGCGCGACGCCGCCTGGGTCGTCACCACCTTCCCGCAGTGGGAGTCCAACCGCGCCTTCCTCAACGCCCTCAAGCAGGCCGGCTTCCAGGGCCGGGTCGCCGGCGTGGTGCGCGACGACCTGCACGGCGCGGCCCTCGACGCCGCCGGGGTGGACCGCGTGCTCAACCCCTTCAGCGACGCCGCGGACTTCGCCGCGCGCAGCTTCGCCACCGAGATCGCCGGCAACAAGGAGACCGCCCGATGACCCCGATCCGTACCCTGCTCGCCGCCAGCGACCTGTCCGCCCCGGCGCGCCAGGCCGCCGAGCGCGCCGCCCGCCTCGCCGCTGCCTGCGGCGCTCGACTGGTGCTGCAGCACGTGGTCAGCGCCGGCGCGCTGGACAGCCTGCGCCGGCTGTTCGGCGCGCAGCCCGGCGACCTGCCGCAGCGTCTGCTCGACGAGGCGCGCGTCGAGCTGCACGAGCTGGGCGCCGAGTTGCACGCCCGTCTCGGCGTGGCTGCCGAGCTGCACCTCGGCGCCGGCACGGTGAGCGCCGAGATCGCCGGCCAGGCCGACGCCCTCGACGCCGACCTGCTGGTGCTCGGCGCGCGCGGTGCCAGCCTGATGCACGACCTGCTGCTCGGCTCGACCACCGAGCGGGTGCTGCGCAGGAGCGCCCGCCCGCTGCTGGTGGTGCGCCGTGCGGCGGACCACGACTACCGCCGGGTGCTGGTCCCGGTGGACTTCTCGCCACGCTCGCGCCAGGCCATCGCCATGGCCGGCCAGCTGGCCCCGCAGGCCGAGCTGCTGCTGCTGCACGCCTTCGAGGTGCCCTTCGAGGGCCGTCTGCGCCACGCCGGGATCGGCGAGGCGGAGCTGGCCGGGCTGACGGCCAACGCCAAGCGCGAGGCCGAGGCGCGGATGAGCGAGCTGCTCGCCGACGTCGGCCTGCCAGCCGCCGCGGTGCAGACGCTGGTGCTGCACGGCGACGCCAGCGTGCACATCCTCGACCAGCAGCAGCTGCACGGCAGCGAGCTGATCGTCATCGGCAAGCGCGGCCTGGGCCTGCTCGAGGAGCTGCTGCTGGGCAGCGTGACCCGGCTGATCCTCGCCCAGGCGCGCAGCGACGTGCTGGTGATCTGAGCCAGTTCCGGCCGCCGCCCGGCAGGGCGGCTATCCTGCGCCTACCCTCAGGGACTACCCCCCGGCGACGGAGTCCGCCATGCCCTCGATCTACCAACTCAAGCCGCGCTTCCAGGCCCTGCTGCGCCCGGCGGTGCGGTGGCTGCACGTCCGCGGCGTCAGCGCCAACCAGGTGACCCTGGCCGCCGCCGGCATCTCCGTGCTGCTCGGCGCACTGCTCGCCGGCTTCGTCGGTCACCTCTGGCTGTTCGCCCTGATCCCGCTGTGGATGCTGCTGCGCATGGCGCTCAACGCCATCGACGGCATGCTCGCCCGCGAGTTCGGCCAGCAGTCCACCCTCGGCGCCTACCTCAACGAGCTGTGCGATGTCGTCGCCGACAGCGCGCTGATCCTGCCGTTCGCCCTGCTGCCCGAGGTGTCGCCGCCGTGGGTGGTGCTGGCGACCCTGCTGGCGGTGATCGTCGAGTATGCCGGGGCGCTGGGCCCGCTGGTCGGCGCCAGCCGACGCTACGACGGCCCCATGGGCAAGAGCGACCGCGCCCTCGCCTTCGGCGTGCTCGGCGCCGGGGTGGCCACCGGGCTGCTGCCGCCGGCCTGGCTCGACGGCCTGTTCGCGCTGCTCGCCGCGCTGCTGGTCTGGACCCTGGTCAACCGCGTGCGTGGGGGCGTCGTCGAGACGGCGCGCCGCTCACCGCCCGTCTGAGCCCGTCGCCGCAAGGAGCCTGCCGATGCACGACCAGTCGATTCCGCCCGCCGGCGAGGACCTGCCGCCGCCTCCGGCGCCGCCGCGCTCGCCGCGCACGTTGCCCCAGCGCCTGCTGGCGCGCGCGATCATCGGCCTCGCCCGCCTGCTCACCGGCGCGCGCAGCCTGTGGCGCGGCTGTCTGCCGGAGCCCCGCCAGCGCATCTACTTCGCCAACCACAGCAGCCACGCCGACTTCGTGCTGCTCTGGTCGTCGCTGCCGCCAGAACTGCGCGCGCGCACCCGCCCGGTGGCCGGCGCCGACTACTGGCAGCGCGACGCCGTGCGCCGCTTGCTGATCCATCAGGTGTTCCACGGCGTGCTGGTCGACCGCGAGCGCCAGGACGCGCAGCACAACCCGCTCGAGCCGCTGCTCGCCGCGCTGCACGCCGGCGACTCGCTGATCCTGTTCCCCGAGGGCACCCGCAACCTGACCGAGCCGCTGCTGCCGTTCAGGAGCGGCCTGTACCGCCTGGCCAGGGCCTGTCCGCAGGTCGAGCTGGTGCCGGTGTGGATCGCCAACCTCAACCGGGCGATGCCCAAGGGCCGCGTGCTGCCGCTGCCGCTGCTGTGCACGGTGACCTTCGGCGCACCGCTGGCCCTGGGCGCCGACGAGGGCAAGGAGGCCTTCCTCGCCCGCGCCCGCGACGCCCTGCTCGAACTGGCTGCGGAGGCCGACTGACATGGAACGCGACACCCTCGCCCTGTTCGCCGGCATCGGCGCCCTGCTGGCGCTGGCATCCTTGACCGGCTTCGTCCTCAAGTGGCGCAGCCGCGGCGCCGCCAGCCCGGTGATCGACAACCTCAACGCGCGGATCAACGCCTGGTGGGTGATGGTCGCGGTGCTCGGCGGCGCCTTCTGGCTCGGCCAGGGCGCGGTGATCGGCCTGTTCGCGCTGATCTCCTTTTGCGCCCTGCGCGAGTTCATCACCCTGACGCCGACCCGTGCGAGCGACTACCCGGCGCTGGTCGCGGCCTTCTATCTGGTGCTGCCCGCGCAGTACCTGCTGATCGCCTACGACTGGTACGGGCTGTTCGCCATCTTCATCCCGGTCTACGTGTTCCTCCTGCTGCCGATCCTCGCCTCGCTGGGCGGCGACACCACCGCCTTCCTCGAGCGCGCCGCCAAGGTGCAGTGGGGGCTGATGATCGCGGTGTTCTGCATCTCCCACGTGCCGGCGCTGCTGACCCTCGACATCCCCGGCTACGCGGGGCGCAACCTGCTGCTGATCGCCTGGCTGGTGCTGGTGGTGCAGCTTTCCGACGTGCTGCAGTACGTCTGCGGCAAGCTGTTCGGCCGGCGGCCGATCGCCCCGCGGCTGTCGCCGTCGAAGACCGTGGAAGGCTTCGCCGGCGGCGTGGCGCTGGCCAGCCTGGTCGGCGCCAGCCTGTGCTGGATCACCCCGTTCGGCTTCTGGCAGGCGCTCGCGGTCGCCCTGGTGGTCACCCTGCTCGGCTTCTTCGGCGGCCTGGTGATGTCGGCGATCAAGCGCGACCGCGGCGTGAAGGACTGGGGCCACATGATCGAGGGCCACGGCGGCATGCTCGACCGCCTGGACTCGGTGTGCTTCGCGGCGCCGATCTTCTTCCACCTGCTGCGCTACGGCTGGACCTGAGCACGCTCCGCGGCCGCGGAGCGCACCCTGCGTTGGGCGTCCGGCGCCGACTGCCTCAAAACTCCAGGCAGATCTTGCCGAAGTGCCGGTTGCTTTCCTGGTAGCGGAACGCCGCGACGATTTCCTCGAGGGCGAAGCGGCGGTCGAGCACCGGGCGCAGGCCGTTGGCGTCGATGGCGCGGATCATCGCCTGCTGCTGGGCGCGGCTGCCGACCAGCACGCCCTGCAGGCGCAGCTGCTTGAGCAGCGCCGGCACCAGCGGCAGCTCGCCGGCCACCCCGCTGAGGATGCCGATCACCGCGATGTGCCCGCCGACCCGCGCGGCGGCCATCGACTGGGCCAGGGTGGCCGGGCCGCCGACCTCGATGACGTGGTCGACGCCGCGCCCGCCGGTCAGCGCGCGGGCGGTCTCGCCCCAGGCCGGATTGGTACGGTAGTTGATCACGTGGTCGGCGCCCATGGCCTGGAGGCGTTCGAGCTTGGCGTCGCTGGACGAGGTGGCGATCACCGTGGCGCCGGCCAGCTTGGCGAACTGCAGGGCGAAGATCGACACGCCGCCGGTGCCCTGCACCAGCACGCTGTCGCCCGGCTGCAACGCGCCGTCGGCCATCAGCGCGCGCCAGGCGGTAAGGCCGGCGGTGGTCAGGGTGGCCGCCTCGGCGTGGCTCCAGCCGCGCGGCGCGCGGGTGAAGGCGCTGGCGCGGGCGGTCACCAGCTCGCGGGCGTAGCCGTCGACGCCGTCGCCCGGCACCGTGGCGAAGCCCTCGACCCGCGGCGCGCCGTCCAGCCAGTCGGGGAAGAAGGTGCTGACCACGCTATCGCCGACGGCGAACTCGTCGACCCCCTCGCCCACCGCGATCACCTCGCCGGCGCCGTCGGCCATCGGGATGCGCGGCTCGCTCGGCCCCCACATGCCGCTGACCACGGCGAAGTCGTGGTAGTTGAGCGAGCTGGCGTGCAGGCGCACGCTGATCTCGCCCGCCCCCGGGGCGGCTGCCGTGCTGCTGCCGACGCCGACCCGATCGTAGCCGCCGCCCGGCTGGACGTAGATGGCCTTGCCTTGCATGGTGGAGTCTCCTTCGATGGCATGGTTGCGGAACTGAGCGGCCGATCTGACCGGAGCCGGGGGCCGTTGTCCAGTCGCGCGAGGGCGCATGATCCCGGTCAATACGCGCGGCCGCCGCAGTGCCAGTATGAAGCCAAGACGAACTTCACGATTTCCCGGCGCTGCGGCAGTCCCGGCAGCCCCGACCCTTCGCTGCATCCACGAACCAGGAGTTGTCATGTTTCCCGAGTACCGCGACCTGATCACCCGGCTGAAGACCGAGAACGCCCACTTCACCCGCCTGTTCGACGAGCACAACGAGCTGGACCAGCGCATCAAGAACCTCGAGGCGCGCATCGAGCTGGGCACCGATATCGAGATCGAGAACCTGAAGAAGGAGAAGCTGCGCCTCAAGGACGAGCTGTACGTGATCCTCAAGGGCGCCGCCGCCTGACGGCGGCCCGCCCTGCCGACCGACCCCGCCATCCGGCGGGGTCGGTCTTTTCGCGCTCTGCCGTTCCCGCCGGCCGCTCCGGGGCCCGAGCCGCCGCCCGCCGCGCTCAGCCGCGCAGCCAGGGCGGCGGCGGTTCCTCGCCCTGGGCCGGTGCTTCCTGCGCCTGCAGCGCCGCCCTGCGCCGCGCCTCGTCGGCCAGGGTGGCCTCGATCTCGCGCAGCACCGCGTCGAGGTCGGCGGCTTCCTCCGGCTCGTCGAAGGTGCCGCTCAGCGCGCTGCCCGGGGTCAGCTTGCCGGCCTCGTAGAGCGCCCACATCTCCTTGGCATGCTTGCATTCGAGCAGTTCCGGGGCGAAGTGGCCGAAGTAGGCGTTCATGTTGGCGACGTCGCGCTCGAGCATCCTGAACGCATGGTTGTTGCCGGCGGCGTCCACCGCCTGCGGCAGGTCGATCACCACCGGGCCGTCCGGGCCGAGCAGCACGTTGAACTCGGAGAGGTCGCCGTGCACCAGCCCGGCGCAGAGCATCAGCACCACCTGGCGGATCATGAAGGCGTGGTATTCGCGGGCCTGCTCGGCGCTCAGTTCGACGTCGTTGAGGCGCGGCGCGGCGTCGCCGTCGGCGCCGGCGACCAGCTCCATCAGCAGCACCCCGTCGAGGAAGTCGTAGGGCTTGGGCACCCGCACGCCGGCGCTGTCCAGGCGGTAGAGGGCGGCCACCTCGGCGTTCTGCCAGGCCTCCTCCTGCTCGCGACGGCCGTACTTGCTGCCCTTGGCCATGGCCCGCGCGTCGCGGCTGTTGCGCACCTTGCGGCCTTCCTGGTACTCGGCGGCCTGGCGGAAGCTGCGCTTGCGGGCCTCCTTGTAGACCTTGGCGCAGCGCAGCTGGTCGCCGCAGCGCACCACGTAGACGGCGGCCTCCTTGCCGCTCATCAGCGGACGCAGGACCTCGTCGATCAGGCCGTCCTCGACCAGCGGCTCAAGGCGTTTCGGGGTTTTCATCGGTTTGTGCGGGGCTCGCTCTGGCGCAGGGAAATTCCTGCCCCCTTATACGGCAATCGCGGCGCGCCGGCATCCCGGCGCGCGCCCGTTCAGCGCCTGAGCAGCGTGCCGAGCGCCGCCTCGGCGAGCGGTGCGGCGCTGTCCAGCGCGTTGCCGGCCAGCTCGCCGAGACGGCCGAAGCCGCAGCGCCACAGCTCGACCTCGCCGACGTACGGGTTGCCCCAGCCCATCTTGCAGGCGATGGCCTGGTTGCGTCGGCGCTCGGCCTCGCTGGGCGGATACAGGCGGTGCCAGGCGCTGTAGAGCTGACGGTCCTGCTTCGACAGGCGCAGCTGGTAGCGCTCGTGCATGTACAGATAGGTACGTGCGATGGCGCCGCGGGTCGGCTCCGGCGGCATGGCCTTGCGCGCCTTGAAGTCGACCACCATGGCGCACCGGCCGTACTGGCTCGGGTTGGCGGCCAGGCGGTCGGTGAACGGGAAGTTGCTGCGGTCGCCGTTGACCTCGCCGATGGCCGGCACCAGGTTGTGCAGGTCGGCCTCGGCGCGGGCGAACACCGCGTCGTTGGCGCTGCAGTAGGCGCGGCCGCCCTGCTTCCAGCACTGGCGCTGGTGGCCGATCACCCAGGCCGGTACCACGTGTTCCCATTCCAGGCGCGCGGCGCGCTCGCGGTTCCTGCGCGGCTGGTAGCCGCAGCTGGCCAGATCGACGCGGTTGCCCCGGTAGTCGCAGCCGCAGTAGAAGGTCTGGCCGCGCTCGCCGTGGAGGTCGCGGGCGAGCTGCTTGGCCTGCTGGAAGTTGTCGGGCGCCTGCGGCGGGATCAGGAAGGCGGCGGCCAGCGCCGCCAGCAGGGCGATCCCCAGCTGCAGCAGGCGGTTGGCGGGTTTCTTGCGGGCCGGTTTCCGTCTGGCCGGCTTTCTCATGGTCGGTGCTGCTCCGTGTCGTCGAAGGGGCTGGACTCTAGGCAAGGCCGCGCCCCGGGGCAAGCCGGTTTCCCGGTCTGCAGGGGCGAACGCATGCGCCGAAATACCCCGCCAGGGCGAATGAATTCGCCCCTACCGCGGGTTGAGGGTGCGGAAGCCATTCAGCAGTTGCCCGGGGCCGCGGGCGCGCATTCGCCGGCAATCCACAGTAAAATGCTGCGTTTTTCCGACGCCCTGCGAGTCGCTGCGCCATGACCACCGCCTTCCGCCCCGAACTGCTCTCCCCCGCCGGCACGCTGAAAAGCATGCGCTACGCCTTCGCCTACGGCGCCGACGCGGTGTACGCCGGGCAGCCGCGCTACAGCCTGCGGGTGCGCAACAACGAGTTCGACCACGCCAACCTCAAGCTGGGCATCGACGAGGCGCACGCGCAGGGCAAGAAGTTCTACGTGGTGGTCAACATCGCCCCGCACAACGCCAAGCTGAAGACCTTCATCAAGGACCTCGAGCCGGTGGTGGCGATGGGCCCGGATGCGCTGATCATGTCCGACCCGGGGCTGATCATGCTGGTGCGCGACCACTTCCCCGAGCAGGTCATCCATCTGTCGGTGCAGGCCAACGCGGTGAACTGGGCCTCGGTGGAGTTCTGGCGGCGCATCGGCGTCAGCCGCATCATCCTCTCCCGCGAGCTGTCGCTGGAGGAGATCGGCGAGATCCGCGAGCAGGTGCCGGGCATCGAGCTGGAAGTGTTCGTCCACGGCGCGCTGTGCATGGCCTACTCCGGGCGCTGCCTGCTGTCGGGCTATCTCAACCACCGCGACCCCAACCAGGGCACCTGCACCAACGCCTGCCGCTGGGAGTACAAGGTGCACGAGGGCAAGGAGGATGAGCTGGGCAACATCGTCCACGTCCACCAGCCGATCCCGGTCATGCAGATCGATCCCGCCGCCGTCGAGCCGACCCTCGGCGAAGGCCGCCCGACCGACCAGGTGATGCTGCTCGAGGAGAGCAACCGCCCCGGCGAGTACATGGAGGCGTTCGAGGACGAGCACGGCACCTACATCATGAACTCCAAGGACCTGCGCGCCGTGCAGCACGTCGAGCGGCTGACCCGGATGGGCGTGCACTCGCTGAAGATCGAGGGGCGCACCAAGAGCCACTACTACGTGGCGCGCACCGCCCAGGTCTACCGCAAGGCGATCGACGACGCGGTGGCCGGCCGGCCGTTCGACATGACGCTGATGGACACCCTCGAGTCGCTGGCCCACCGCGGCTACACCGAGGGCTTCCTGCGCCGCCACGTGCACGACGAGTACCAGAACTACGAGCACGGCTACTCGCTGTCCGAGCGCCAGCAGTTCGTCGGCGAGTTCACCGGCGTGCGCCGCGACGGGCTGGCCGAGGTGGAGGTGAAGAACCGCTTCCAGGTCGGCGACCTGCTCGAGCTGATGAGTCCGCAGGGCAACCTCAACTTCCGCCTCGAGCGGATGCTCGACAAGCGCGGCGAGGCCGCCGAGGTAGCGCCGGGCAACGGCCACACCGTCTACCTGCCGGTGCCGGACGAGGTCGACCTGCGCTACGCGTTGCTGATGCGCCACCTCGACGGCGGCAGCACCCGCGGCTGACTCAGGCGCAGACCGTGGCCTGGCGCTCGTGCGTGCGCAGCCGCTCGGCCAGGCTGCGCGCCTCCATCGGTCGGCCGATCAGGTAGCCCTGGATCTCGTCGCAGCCGTTGGCGTGGAGGAACTCCCGCTGTGTCGGTCGCTCGACGCCTTCGGCGACCACCGCCAGTCCCAGGCTGTGGGCCATGGCGATGATCGCGCGGATGATGGTCGCGTCGCCGCCCTCGCCGCCGTCCAGCTCGCGGGTGAAGGTGCGGTCGATCTTCACCACGTCCACCGGCAGGTGCTTGAGGTAGCCGAGCGACGAGTAGCCGGTACCGAAGTCGTCGATCGCCAGGCGCACGCCCAGCGCGCGCAGCTGGCGGAACTGTCCGGCCAGGCCCTCGACGTTGTCCGACAGCTGGCTTTCGGTCAGCTCCAGCTCCAGCAGGTGCGCCGGCAGGCCGCTGTCGGCGAGCACGGCCTCGACCTGGGCGACGAAGCCGTCGCGGCGCAGCTGCTGCATCGACACGTTGACCGACACGCACAGCTCGGCCAGGCCGTCCTGCCGCCACTGCTGCGCCTGCCGGCAGGCCTGGCGCAGCACGAAGTCGCCGATCGCGTTGATCTGTCCGGTCTCCTCGGCCAGGGCGATGAAGCCGCCCGGCGACATCAGACCGAACTCCGGGTGACGCCAGCGCACCAGCGCCTCGGCGCCGTGCAGGCGGTCGCTGTCCAGGCGCAGGCGCGGCTGGTAGAACACCTCCAGCTGGCCGCGTTCCAGCGCCTTGTCCAGCTGCGCCTCGAGCAGCAGGCGCTCGCGGCTGCCGACCCGCAGGCTGTCGCGGTAGAACTGCAGGGTGTTGCCGCCCAGCTGCTTGGCATGCCGCATGGCCATGCTCGCCTGGCTGAACAGGCTGGCCGGATCGCCGGCGCCGGACAGCAGGCCGATGCCCAGCGAGGCGCCGATCACCAGCTCCTCGCTGTCGACCTCGACGCTCTGGCGCAGCATGGCGAGCAGGCGCAGGCCGAGCGCTTCGAGCTCCTCGGCGCCGGCGCTGCAGGCGAGCAGGACGACGAACTCGTCCACCGCGATGCGCGCGATGGTGTCGGCCTGCGGCAGGGCGATGCGCAGGCGACGCGACATCTCGCAGAGGATGTCGTCGGCCGCCCGGTGGCCGAGGCTCTCGTTGAGCAGCTTGAAGCGGTCGAGATCGAGGTGCAGCAGGGCCAGCTCGCGGCCTTCGGCGCGCGCCTGCGGCACCCGGGTCTCGAGCCTCTCCAGCAGCAGGTTGCGGTTGGCCAGGCCGGTCAGCGGATCGTGGCTGGCCAGGAAGCGCCGCTGCGCCTCCTCGGCGCGGCGCGCCTGCTCGCTCTCGCTGAGCGCGCGGGTGCGTTCGTCGACCCGCGCCTCCAGCGCCCGCTGGGCGGCGCGCAGCTCGGCCTCGACCTGCTCGCGCTGGCGCACCTCGCTGGCCAGTTCGAGGTTCATGCGCGCGCTGGCGCGGCGCGCCTGCTCCTGGAATTCCAGCAGCGACTGGTTCTGGAAGCGGCGCAGCAGGTTGTGGCGGGCCGCCCGGTTGATCTGCCAGGCGCTGACCAGCAGCGCCGGCAGCAGGGTCAGGCCGAACACCCCCCAGCTCCTGAGCTGCAGGTCGTCGTGGCCGAGCAGCGCCAGGCTCGAGGGCAACAGCGCCGGCAGGGCGAAGGCGAGGAAGGCGCGCAGGCAGGCGGCGTAGGCCACGCTGGCGGAGATGGTCGCGGTGGCCAGCAGGCCGTAGACCAGCGCCTGCTGCAGCGGTTCGGCCAGCGGCAGCAGCAGCGTGCCGACCAGCGCCAGGGTCAGTCCGGAGGCGGCCGCGCCGCCGAACAGGGTCAGCCGCCAGACGCGGCTGGCCTGGCGTTCGGCCGGGACGCGCTGGAAGGCGCGGGTCTGCCACAGGCGCAGGGCGACCAGCAGGCCGAGCCAGGCCAGCAGGGCGACCAGCAGACCGGTGCGCTGCTGGTCCCAGAGCAGACCGACGCAGCTCAGGCCGCCGAGCAGCATCAGCAGGCTGGGCAGCCGCGAGCCGCGGTACAGCTGGCGGTTGAGGGCCGCCTCGATCTCCACGGCGTAGCGCTCGCGCACCGTCTCGGGGTCGATGGCCGGCGGCTGCACGTCGGGAGAGAAAAGAAAGGTCATGAGTACGGTTTCTGCTGTTGTTCTTGTGTCGGTGTCACGGGCATCGTTCGTCACCTCCCTGTGCCGGTGGGCCGGTACTCGCGGCCAGCGCCAGAGTTTGCCCCGTCTTCGCGCCGACCGCTAGAATGCTTCGATGCGCGAAGACCTATCCTTTCTGCTCAGTTCCCTCAACGATGCCCAGCGCCAGGCGGTCGCCGCCCCGCTCGGCCGCCAGCTGGTGCTGGCCGGCGCCGGCTCCGGCAAGACCCGCGTGCTGGTGCACCGCATCGCCTGGCTGATCGAGGTCGAGAATGCCGGAGCGCACTCGATCCTCGCCGTCACCTTCACCAACAAGGCCGCCGCCGAGATGCGCGCGCGCATCGAGCAGCTGCTCGGCGCCAGTCCGGCCGGCATGTGGGTGGGCACCTTCCACGGCCTCGCCCACCGCCTGCTGCGCGCCCACTGGCAGGAGGCCGGGCTGGCCGAGAACTTCCAGATCCTCGACTCCGACGACCAGCAGCGCCTGGTCAAGCGGGTGATCCGCGAGCTGGGCCTCGACGAGCAGCGCTGGCCGGCGCGCCAGGCGCAGTGGTTCATCAACGGCCAGAAGGACGAGGGCATCCGCCCGGCGCACATCCAGCCGGCCGGCGACCTCTACCTGGCCACCATGCTGCAGATCTACGCCGCCTACGAGGCCGCCTGCGCGCGCGCCGGGGCGGTCGACTTCGCCGAGCTCTTGCTGCGCTCGCTGGAGCTGTGGCGCGACAACCCGGGGCTGCTCGAGCACTACCGCCAGCGCTTCCGGCACATCCTGGTCGACGAGTTCCAGGACACCAACGCCGTGCAATACGCCTGGCTGCGCCACCTGGCGGCGCCGTCCGGCAGCGCCGGCACCAGCCTGATGGTGGTCGGCGACGACGACCAGTCGATCTACGGCTGGCGCGGCGCGCGGATCGAGAACATCCAGCAGTTCGGCCGCGACTTCGCCGACGCCGAGACCGTCCGCCTGGAGCAGAACTACCGCTCCACCGCACGCATCCTCAAGGCCGCCAACGCGCTGATCGCCAACAACCAGGGGCGCCTCGGCAAGGAGCTGTGGACCGAGGGCGACGACGGCGAGCCGATCAGCCTGTACGCCGCCTTCAACGAGCAGGACGAGGCGCGCTTCATCGTCGAGCGCATCCGCGACGCGGTGCGCAAGGACGGCCTGGCGCGCCGCGAGATCGCCATCCTCTACCGCTCCAACGCCCAGTCGCGGGTGCTGGAAGAGGCGCTGCTCAGGGAGAAGATCCCCTACCGCATCTACGGCGGCCAGCGCTTCTTCGAGCGCGCCGAGATCAAGAACGCCATGGCCTACCTGCGCCTGATCCGCCAGCGCGACGACGACGCGGCGCTGGAGCGGGTACTCAACCTGCCGCCGCGCGGGATCGGCGAGAAGACCGTCGAGACCCTGCGCGAGGTGGCGCGCGGCCAGCAGCTGTCGCTGTGGCGCGCGCTGCACCAGGCGGTCGGCCAGAAGCTGGTCCCGGCCCGCGCCGCCGGTGCGCTGAACGCCTTCGTCGAGCTGATCGACGGCCTCGCCCTGCGCGTCGAGGCCATGCCGCTGCACCTGCTGACCCAGACGGTGATCGAGCAGACCGGGCTGATCCCCTTTCACCTCGCCGAGAAGGGCGAGAAGGGCCAGACCCGGGTCGACAACCTCGAGGAGCTGGTCAGCGCCGCGCGCTCGTTCGAGAGCGGCGAGGACGAGCTGTCGCCGCTCGCCGCGTTCATCGACCACGCCGCCCTGGAGGCCGGCGACGCCCAGGCCGACGAGGGCGAGGACAGCGTGCAGCTGATGACCCTGCACAGCGCCAAGGGCCTGGAGTTCCCGCTGGTGTTCCTCGCCGGCATGGAGGAAGGCCTGTTCCCGCACAAGATGAGCCTCGAGGAGCCCGGCCGCCTCGAGGAGGAGCGCCGCCTCGCCTACGTCGGCCTGACCCGCGCCATGCAGCGCCTGGTGCTGACCTACGCCGAGACCCGCCGCCTGTACGGCAGCGAGACCTACAACAAGGTGTCGCGCTTCGTCCGCGAGATCCCGCCGGGGCTGGTCCATGAGGTGCGCCTGGCCGGCAGCGTCAGCCGGCCCTTCGCCGGCAAGGCCAGCGTGGCCAGCCCGTTCGCCGGGGCCGGCGTGCCGGAAACCGCCTTCGCCCTCGGCCAGCGCGTGCGCCACGCGCTGTTCGGCGAGGGAGTGATCCTCAACTACGAGGGCAGCGGCGCCCAGGCGCGCGTGCAGGTCAACTTCGACGCCGAGGGCAGCAAGTGGCTGATGCTCTCCTACGCCAAGCTGGAAGCCCTCTAGAACAACACCAACACGGCCGCCCGTCGGCCCCATCGAGCAAGGGAGAACACCCGATGAATCGTCGCCAACTGTTCGGCGCCGCCGCAGCCCTGCTGGCCGCCATGGGCCTGGCCGGCTGCAAGGACGAACCCGCCGCGCCACAGAGCGCCGCGCAGCCGGCCGCCGCGCCGGCGCAGACCTTCACCTGGAAGATGGTCACCTCCTGGCCGAAGAACTACCCGGGCCTGGGCACCGGCGCCGAGGGCTTCGCCCAGCGCGTCAACGCCATGAGCGGCGGCCGGCTGACCATCAAGGTCTACGCCGGCGGCGAGCTGGTGCCGCCGCTGGAAGCCTTCGACGCGGTATCCCAGGGCACCGCCGAGCTGGCCCACACCACCCCCTACTACTGGAAGGGCAAGACCCCGGCCGCGCAGTTCTTCACCGCCGTGCCGTTCGGCCTGTCGACCATGGAGATGCACGCCTGGCTGAGCCACGGTGGCGGCCAGGCGCTGTGGGAGGAGGCCTACGCGCCGTTCGGCGTCAAGCCGATCGCCGCGGGCAACTCCGGCATGCAGATGGGCGGCTGGTTCAACAAGGAGATCAACAGCCTGGAAGACCTCAAAGGCCTGAAGATCCGCACCCCGGGCCTCGGCGCCGAGGTCTACAACCGCCTCGGCGCGACCACCGTCAACCTGCCCGGCGGCGAGGTGTTCACCGCCATGCAGACCGGCGCCATCGACGCCACCGACTGGGTCAGCCCGTACAACGACCTGGCCTTCGGCATCCACAAGGCCGCCAAGTACTACTACGCGCCGGGCTGGCAGGAGCCGCAGGCGGTCATCGAGCTGCTGATCAACCGCAAGGCCTGGGACGGCCTGCCGGCCGACCTCAAGGCCATCGTCGAGGAGGCCGCGCGCGGCTCGGTGCAGGTGATGCTCGAGGAGTACGCCTTCAACAACGCCAAGGCGCTGGCCGAGCTGAAGAACCAGGGCGTCGAGCTCAAGCGCTTCCCCGACGCGGTGCTGGCCGCCATGCGCCACGAGTCCGAGCAGGTGCTCGAGCAGGTGGCCAGTCAGAACGAGCTGAACGGGCGCATCTGGGCGTCGATGAAGGCCTTCCGCGAGCAGGCCGTGGAGATGAGCAAGGTCTCCGAGAAGGAACTGCACAACTGGCGCTGAGTCCAGTCGCCTGCCGGCGCCCGCGGGCGCCGGCAGGCTCCCTCCGGACCTGTCCAATCAGGCGCGTGCCCTGGTTGCGGGGCCCGCGCAACAGTCCGAAACAATCTGCAACTGGTCGCCTGCCCGGCACTGGGCAAAGATGGCGCGCGTGAATCACCACACCGAGAGCACTCGCAACATGCAACGAATCCTCAGCCTGGCGATGGCCCTGTGCCTCAGCCTGACGCTCAGCGTCGACGCCTTCGCCGCCAAGCGCTTCGGCGGCGGCAAGTCCGCCGGCTCCGCGCCGATGCACCAGACCCAGCCGCGCCAGACCCAGCAGGCCGCGCCGGCGCCGAGTGCGCCGACCGCCGGAGCCGCCGGCGCCGCCGCGGCCGCCAAGCCGAGCGGCGCCTCGCGCTGGCTCGGCCCGCTGGCCGGCATCGCCGCCGGCGGCCTGCTCGCCTCGATGTTCATGGGCGACGGCTTCGAAGGCTTCCAGCTCTTCGATTTCCTGATGTTCGGCGGCCTGGCCCTGCTGGCCTTCCTGGCCTTCCGCGCCCTCGCCCGCCGCAAGCTGCAGGCCCAGGGCGCCGCCCCGGCCTACGCCGGCGCCGGCCTCGGCAACCCGCAGGCCTACCAGGCTCCGCAGCAGCCGGCCTACACCCCGGCCGCCAGCACCGTGTTCGGCGGTGCCGCCGCGACCGCCGCGCGCACCTTCGACGCCCCGGCCTGGTTCGACGAGCAGCGTTTCGTCGGCATCGCCCGCGAGCACTTCCTCAGCCTGCAGCAGCACTGGGACGCCGCGGAGATGGACAAGATCGCCGAGTTCGTCACCCCGCAGCTGCTCGAGTTCCTCCAGCAGGAGCGCGCCAGCCTGGGCGACGGCTTCCAGTCCACCTACATCGACAACCTGCAGGTGCGCCTGGACGGCGTCGAGCAGCAGGGCGGCAAGACCATCGCCACCCTGACCTTCGAGGCCGTGGCCAAGTCCTCGCGCTTCGACCAGGGCGAGCCGTTCAGCGAAAGCTGGCGCATGGAGCGCGCCGACGGCGACAACCAGCCGTGGCTGATCGCCGGCATCCGCCAGAACGGCTGATCCGCGCGGCAGCGACCTCAGGACCCGGGCTTGCCCGGGTCTTGTCGTTTCTGGGCGCTGCGCTATAAAGCATCCCCGATTCCCCATTGAACGAAGAGAGCCGCCGCCGTGGAAGAAACCATCGACCGTCTGCGCGAACTGAACGAGCCGGTACCGGTGCCCCTGGAGCTGCCGGACGAGGACCTGCTGGTGGAGATCCAGGAGCAGATCCTCATCCACCTGCCCTTCGAGCTGCGCGAGTACCTGCTCAAGGCCAGCGACGTGGTCTACGGCCACCTCGAGCCGGTGACCGTCTGCGATCCGCAGTCGCACACCTACCTGCCGGAGGTCGCCGCGCGCGCCTGGGACGAGGGCCTGCCGCGCTACCTGGTGCCGCTGTGCGAGGACCGCGGCCGTTACTACGCGGTCGATCCCGAGGGCCGGGTGCTGCTGTGGGACGGCGAGCTCGACGAGGAGCACGGCTGGGATTCGGTGTGGGAGTGGGTCGAGGAGGTCTGGCTGGAGGGCGCCTGAGGCGCCCCGCCGGCCTCACTGCAGCATGTCGCGGGCGGCTTCCATGGAGTCGCCGAATTCCGAGCCCGAGTGGGTCTCGACGTTCGGGTCGAGGCCGAGCTTGGCGAACGCCGGCACGGTGTTCCAGTCGAGCCGGGTGAACGGGTGGTCGCTGCCCAGGTAGCTGAGCAGGGTCGCCACCTGCACCACGTCGACGTGGTCGACCTGTGCCGAGTTGCGGTCGAAGTTGCGGTACTGGCCGGGGACCGCGGCGATCGCCTCGGGGAACTCCCAGCGGCGCAGGATGCGGTCGCCGATCAGCGCGTGGGTCTCCTCCAGCACGCTGTCCAGCGCCTCGGCATCGGCCAGCAGCTCCGGATGCTCCTCGGCGTAGGTCAGCACCGGCAGGGCGCCGATGCGATGCACCAGCCCGGCCAGGGTCGCCTCGTCGGGCACCAGGCGGGTGTAGTGGCGGCTGAGCATGTAGCACATGCCGGCGATCTCGCTGCTCTTCTTCCAGATCTCGCGCATCCGGCGGTCGACCACCGCCGAGGTGGCCTGGAACATCTGCTCCATGGCCAGACCGGTGGCCAGGGTGCAGGTGTAGTTGATGCCCAGCCGGCTGATCGCCGTCTGCAGGTCGGTGATGTCCTTGTGGGCGCGCAGCAGCGGACTGTTGGCCACCTTGATGATGCGCGCGGTGAGGGCGGCGTCGCTGCCGATCTCCCGGGCCAGGGTGCCGATGCTGATGTCCGGGTCCTGCGCCGCGCGGCGCACGCTGAGGGCCGCCTCCGGCAGCGTGGGCAATATCAGCTCATCGTTGTCGATGGCCTTGATCAGTTCCTGCTGGACCTTTTCGGCAAGCGTGCTCATCTGGTTCCCTTATTCTGACTGTGTCGACGCAAGGCCCTGGCGGGCCCTCCCGGCGGCTGATGCCGGAAGACAGGCGCCACCATTCTGCCACTTGTTGCGACGGGCGAGACAGGGAAATACCCGCCCCGGCGCGCTGTACTTTCAGGAATGTGCCCGCTCGCACAGGCCGCGCGCCAGAGGGGCGGCTGGGCCTGCCGGGGCGTGCGTGCGCGGCGCTGTCGGCGGCGGAAAGTCGGCGGGCGCGCCTCGACGGCCCCGCCCGCAGCCCCTATGATCCGCGCCCGTTCCGTCGCGAGGCGCCGCGCGTATGCCCTACCTGCTGATCGTCACCCTGCTCTGGGCCTTCTCCTTCAGCCTGATCGGCGAGTACCTCGCCGGCCAGGTGGACAGCGACTTCGCCGTGCTGGCGCGGGTGCTGGTCGCCGCCCTGGTGTTCCTGCCGTTCACCGTCTGGCGCGGCCTGCCGATGCGGCTGCTGGCCGGCCTGTGGCTGGCCGGCGCGCTGCAGTTCGGCGTCACCTACCTGTGCCTGTACCGCAGCTTCACGGTGCTGACGGTGCCCGAGGTGCTGCTGTTCACCGTGCTCACGCCGATCTACGTGACCCTGATCGACGACGCCCTGGCGCGGCGCTTCAACCGCTGGGCGCTGCTCGCCGCCGCGCTGGCGGTGGGCGGCGGGGCGATCATCCGCTTCAAGCCGCTGGAGGGCGACTACCTGCTCGGCTTCCTGCTCCTGCAGGTGGCCAACGCCACCTTCGCCGCCGGCCAGGTGCTGTGCCGCCAGCTGCTCGTCCGCCATCCGGTGGCGCAGCCGCTGCCGCGCTTCTTCGGCCACTTCTTCCTCGGCGCGCTGCTCATCGTGCTGCCCTCGTTCCTGCTGTTCGGCGACCCCGACCGGCTGCCGCACAGCGCGGTGCAGTGGGGCGTGCTGCTGTGGATGGGCCTGTTCGCCACCGCGCTGGGCATGTACTGGTGGGTCAAGGGCAGCACCCGGGTCGACGCCGGCAGCCTGGCAGTGCTGAACGAGCTGCACGTGCCGGCCGGCCTGCTGGTCAACCTGCTGATCTGGAACCGCGACGCCGATCTGCCGCGGCTGGCCGCCGGCGGCGCGGTGATCCTCGCCGCCATGGCGCTCAACCATCTGGGCCGGCGCCGCTGGGCCGCGCCCAGCCCGGCCTAGCGGGTGAGGCGCGCCGGCACCAGCCGGCGCAGCTGGCGGCCGACCACCGCGCGGAAGCGCACGCTGTGGATGCAGGCGCCGCCGGCCAGGCCGACCAGGCAGCCGAGCAGGGTGTCGTAGAAGCGCGCCTCGATCAGCGCGGCGACCGGGTTCTGGCCGAGGGTGGCGGCCTCGGCGAGCAGGATGGTCATCGGCGTGATGAAGATCACCGCGAAGCCGTAGTGGCGCACCACCGCCGTTTCCACCACGAAGACCAGCAGCATCATCGCCAGGACGATGCTCCAGCGCTCCAGCGGCAGCAGCAACAGCCCCCAGGCCAGCAGCAGGCCGATGGCGGTGCCGAGCAGGCGCTGCAGGTGGCGGTTCCACACCGCCTGCAGCGAGGCGCCCTGGATCACCGCCAGGCAGCTGACCGGCACCCAGTAGGCCTTCTCCAGCTGCAGCAGCTGGGCGATGGCCAGTGCCAGGCCGACGCACAGGCCGATCACCACCGCGTCGAACACCACGAAGTCGAAGGTCGGTGCCGGCAGCGGCGGCACCGGATCGGGCTCGCGCGAGCGCAGGATGTAGGCGCTGTAGAAGAAGGCGATCAGGCAGGCCAGCAGCGCACCCATCGCCAGCAGGCCGACCATCAGCGGCACCTGCTCCCACTCCAGCGGCGTGTAGGCGCCGATCGAGGCGGCCATGACGAAGAACAGGCTGCCCGGCGGGCCGAGGCCGTAGAAGCGGCTGGCCATGGTCACCAGGATGGTGACGAACACCAGCGCCGGCATCATCAAGAGCGGCACCAGGTGGCTCAGCAGCCCCAGGGTGTAGCAGGCGATCATCGCGAAGGCGCAGCTCATCACCGTCAGCATGCGGTGGTACAGCGGCGTGCGCGGCGTGTACAGGTAGACCAGCCCGCCCAGCGCGGCCACCAGGCCGTAGTCCATGCGCCCGAGCAGCGTGCCGATCAGCAGCGGCAGGCCGCTGGCCAGCGCCGCGGCGAACGGCTTCTGCCAGGGCCGGTCGCTGGGGTTGATGGTCACCAGCTGGCGCCACTGCGCCAGCAACAGTCGTTTCAGCTGCGCCCGCTTGCCCTGCATCGTCCGCTCCCGTGCCGCGCCCTGCCCTCCTTATCGCGGCAATCGCCCCGGCGATGCAAGAGGGGGGCTGGCCGCACCACCCCGGCGGAAGGCTCCCGCCGGGCGCAAAGGCGCGGAATAGACGGTGCGGGCGAATAGGTTAAGAAATTAATGATATAGGCCGTCGCGGCTATGCCCGACTACAATGCGCGGTCTTCTGTTGCAGTCGGAGTTGTCATGAGTCTTGCCCTTCCCGCGCCGGCCGAGCGCCGCAGCAGCGTGCCGCTGGTGGCCGCGGCGCTGCTGGCGCTGGCCGCCCTGTCCCTGTACGCCCTGGTCGACGGTCGCCAGGCGGCGCTGTTCCTGATCGGCGGCGCCCTCGGCCTGGCCCTCTACCACGCCTCGTTCGGCTTCACCTCGGCCTGGCGGGTGTTCATCGCCGAACGCCGCGGCGCCGGCCTGCGCGCGCAGATGGTGCTGATGGCCCTGGCCGTGCTGCTGTTCTTCCCGGCCCTCGGCGCCGGCAGTCTGTTCGGCCAGCCGGTCACCGGCTTCGTCTCGCCGGCCGGCACCTCGGTCATCGTCGGCGCCTTCATCTTCGGCATCGGCATGCAGCTGGGCGGCGGCTGCGCCTCCGGCACCCTGTACACCGCCGGCGGCGGCAACGCGCGCATGCTGGTCACCCTGCTGTTCTTCTGCGTCGGCTCGCTGATCGCCACCCACCACGTCGACTGGTGGTTCGCCCTGCCCTCGCTGGCGCCGACCTCGCTGGTGCAGAGCCTCGGCGTCGGCCCGGCGCTGGTCCTCAACCTGGCCATCTTCGCGCTGATCGCCGGCCTCACCGTGGTGCTGGAGAAGCGCCGCCACGGCGCCCTCGAACAGCCGGCCGCCAGCGAGCGCCAGGGCCTCGCCCGCTTCCTGCGCGGCCCCTGGCCGCTGCTGTGGGGCGCGGTGGCGCTGGTGCTGCTCAACTTCGCCACCCTCGCCCTGGCCGGGCGGCCGTGGGGCGTCACCTCGGCCTTCGCCCTGTGGAGCGCCAAGCTCGCCCAGGGCCTCGGCGTCGACGTCACGGCCTGGGCCTTCTGGCAGCTGCCGGCCAACGCCAAGGCGCTGGCCGCGCCGCTGTGGCAGGACGTCACCACGGTGATGGACATCGGCATCATGCTCGGCGCCCTGCTCGCCGCCGGCCTGGCCGGCCGCTTCGCGCCCAGCCTGAACATCCCGCGCCGCTCGCTGCTCGCCGCGGTGCTCGGCGGCCTGCTGCTCGGCTACGGCGCGCGCCTGGCCTACGGCTGCAACATCGGCGCCTACTTCAGCGGCATCGCCTCCGGCAGCCTGCACGGCTGGCTGTGGGTGGTCGCCGCCTTCATCGGCAACAGCGTCGGCGTGCGCCTGCGCCCGCTGTTCTTCCCCGGCGAGCAGCCCAGGGCGACCCTCGGCGGCTGCTGACCGCCCGCCGCCCGCCAGATGAAAGGCCGCTGCTTCCGCAAGGGGGCAGTGGCTTTTTGTCGGTCGCGCAAACGGGGAACGCCGGGCCGGAACGTCGACGCCGGCCGCTTTCCGGCGGGCATTCGTCGGCGTGCGCCGCCTGCGCGGAACGCGGCCGGCGGCGGATGGTCTGCGCTCGGTCCGTCCACCCTGTCCCGGGAAAACTCCCCATGCTCCGCCCTGCCCGCCTGCTGCCCTCCTGCCTCGCCGCCCTGCTGCTGCTCGCCTCTACCGACGCCTCCGCCGCCACCGGCTCGCGCCTCGACCGCGGCGAGGTGCGCGACCTGCTGCGCGTGCACAACCGCGCCCGTGCCGAGGTCGGCGTGCCGCCGCTGCAGTGGTCGCCGAAGATCGCCGCCAGCGCCCAGCGCTGGGCCGACCGCCTCGCCGGCGGCAGCTGCCGTCTGCAGCACAGCCGCGGCTCCGGCTACGGCGAGAACCTCTACCGCGCCACCGCCGGCTACTACGAGGTGAAGGACGCCGCCCTGGCCTGGGCGCGCGAGAAGCGCCTGTACCGCGGCGGCCCGCTCCACCGCCACAACTGGGCGCCCAGCGGCCACTACACGCAGATGGTCTGGCGCGACACCCGCCAGCTCGGCTGCGGCGTCAGCGAATGCGGCGACATGATGATCGTGGTCTGCCACTACGACCCGAAGGGCAACTACCTGGGGCGGAAACCGTACTGAGGCGTGCAGCATCCGCAGGGTGGACAACGGCGTAGCCTTGTCCACCGCGCGACTTCGCGCGGCTCATTCCCCGTGCAACGTCACCACCAGCGTGCGCGCCCCGCCGTGCTCGCGGTGCTCGCCCAGGTAGATGCCCTGCCAGGTGCCCAGCGCCGGCCGGCCGTCGGTGATCGGCAGGCTCAGGCTGCTGTCCAGCAGGCTGCTCTTGATATGCGCCGGCAGGTCGTCGCTGCCTTCCAGGGTGTGCCGGTAGTACGGCTCGTCCTCGCGCACGGCGCGGTCGAACCAGGCCGCGAAGTCGCTGCGCACCGTGGGGTCGGCGTTCTCGTTGAGGGTCAGCGAGGCGGAGGTGTGCTGGATGAACACGTGCATCAGCCCGACCCGCATCTCGCCGATCGCCGGGCAGTGGGCGAGGATCTCGTCGGTGACCAGATGGAAGCCGCGACGGCGGGGTTTGAGCTGGAAGCGGTATTGGTGCCACATGGTCCGGTGTTCTGCAGTCTGGAAATCAGGCGTGCAGCGGATGCGCCGCCAGGTCGAACTCGGTAACCACGGGTTTCACTCAGCCATGCGCCGGTGCGGCATGCAGCCTGAGCCCCAGCGCCTTGACCACCTTGAGGATGGTGCCGAACTCCGGGTTGCCCTCGCCGGACAGTGCCCGGTACAGGCTCTCGCGAGACACCCCGGCATCCCTCGCCACCTGGGTCATGCCGCGGGCGCGGGCGATGGTGCCCAGAGCCTTGGCGATGAAGGCAGGATCGTCGCCAGCTTCTTCCATGCAGGCGTCCAGATAGTTGGCCATGTCCTCTTCGGTCTTGAGGTACTCGGCGGAGTCCCAGCGGGAGAATTGCTCGGTCATGGGTTTTGCTCCTTCCAGGCCCTGGCGATCAGTCGGGCCTGCTTGATGTCGCGGTTCTGGCTGCTTTTGTCGCCACCACAGAGCAGGATCACCAGTTGGCGCCCCTGCTGCATGAAGTACACCCGGTAGCCCGGACCGTAGTCGATGCGCGCTTCGCTCAGGCCATCGCCAATCGGTTTGGCGTCGCCGAAATTGCCGTCGGCCATCCGGTCGATGCGTATCTGGATGCGCACTCTCGCCCGGCCATCCGCCAGCGCGGACAGCCATGCAGAAAAGGTCGCACTACGGATGATCTCAGTCATGCGTCGAGTGTAGCCTTTGGGCTACGTCACGACAATGGAAAAACCCGCCGGCCCCTACGAGCCGAAGCGGGATTATCTGGGGCAGGCGCCGTACTGAGGTGATGCGCCGCCTTGATGAGTCCCTGATAAGGACCTATCGTTCCCAAATTGGGACTCTTCGAGATCGACATGCCGAACATTCCACTGAGCGATGCGCTGTTCACCGCGACCCAGCGCAAGGTGCTGGGGCTGCTGTACGGCAATCCGCAGCAGAGCTTCTACGCCAACGAGATCGCCCGTCATGCGCAGGTCGGCAAGGGCAGCCTGATGCGCGAGCTGGAGCGGCTGCAGCGCGCAGGCATCCTGACCCTGACCCGCCAGGGCAACCAGACCCACTACCAGGCCAATCCGGACTGCCCGATCCATGCCGAGCTGCTCGGCATCGTGCGCAAGACCTTCGGCATCGCCGAGCCGCTGCGCGCCGCCCTGGCGCCGCTGGCCGAACAACTGACGTGGGCGTTCGTCTACGGCTCGCTGGCCAAGGGCAGCGAACATGCCGGCAGCGATATCGACCTGATGCTGATCGGCGACGGCCTGAGCTATGCCGAGCTGATGGAAAGACTGCTGCCGGTCGAGGAGCAACTGAGGCGCACCATCAACCCGACGTTGTACACTCCGGACGAATGGCAAGCCAGGAAGGCCGCCGGCAACAGCTTCGTGCTGCGCGTGGCGGAACAGGACAAGATCGAACTGATCGGCCGTGATCCGGAGGGAGCTATTCGTAGTTGATTCGCACTGTGCTTGTAGGGGGTGGGACTCGTGTCGCGATTTTCCAACGCAGCCGAGGGGGATGGTGGACAAGGCTGCGCCGTTGTCCACCTCTCTTGTTACAGATAATCCATCGCTTGGGAATGAAATGAAATTGTTCAGGGTTCAATGAGCATGAACATGAAAGAGAGGTTGAGTAGATGGCCCTGATCGAAGGTTTCCGGGTTCGCAACTACCGAGCCTTGCGTGACGTGACGCTGGGCAGGTTATCCACCCAGCAGCAGGGCGAGCCACTAACACCCTTCACTGTGGTGATCGGAAAGAATGGTGTCGGCAAGAGTACCCTGTTCGATGCATTCGGCTTCGTCTCCGATTGTTTGTCTTTCGATGTGGAGACCGCCTGCGACATGAAGCAGCGTGGCGGCTTCGAGCGCATGCGCTCTCTCGGCACCGATGAGCCGATCCAGTTTGAGATCTACTATCGCGAGGCCAAGGGCGAGCGGCCGATCACCTACGAACTGGCGATCAATCTCGACGAGACCGGCAGACCCTTCGTGCAGTCGGAGGTATTGAAGCAGCGTCGCAAGGGCCAGAAGCACGGTCGCCCGTTCCCGTTCCTGCGTTTGGAGTACGGCAAAGGCAAGGTGTGGTCCGGCGAGGAGGCTGTCGAGGGGCAGGAAGCTGAAGAGGATCGTGTCCATGAAGAGGTGGAGCTGACCGATCTACGCCAGCTGGGGGTCGCTACGCTGGGAACGCTCAAGGAGCATCCGCGCATCAAGCGTTTCCGCGATTTCCTCAAGGGCTGGTACCTGTCGTACTTCCATCCCGACTCAGCACGCTCCCTGCCGAGCTCCGGCGCCCAGCGGCATCTGAATATCCACGGCGACAATATCGGCAATGTAGTGCAATACATGGAGCGCGAGCACAAGGAGCGCTTCAAGTCGATACTTGATCGCATCGCGGCAAAGATTCCAGGGGTGAAGAGCATTCGCACTGCGGTGACTGAGGACAAGCGGGTGCTTTTGCAATTCAATGATGGTGCCTTCGCCGATCCCTTCTATGCAGGTCAGATGTCTGATGGAACCCTAAAGATATTTGCCTATCTGTTGCTGATGGAAGATCCAGATCCACCACCCTTCATCTGCATCGAAGAGCCGGAGAATGGTCTTTATCACCGGTTGCTTGACTCGCTGGCGAACGAGTTGCGCAGCCATGCTACCGGCAAGAAGAATGCGCCGCAGATATTCGTTACGACCCACCAACCCTACTTTGTGGATGCCCTGTCGCCCAAGGAGGTCTGGATTCTGGAAAAGGGCGTTGATGGTTTCTCGACGATCCGCCGCGTATCCGATCTGGCTCTGGTACAGAACCTAGTGGACGAAGGTCTACCATTGGGTGGCCTGTGGTACAGCAACTACTTGGACGCGAGGTAGAGATGCACATCGAAGTGCTGGTGGAGGACAGTTCGGGGGCGAAACTGTTGGAAATCCTGCTGCCTAAGATTATCGGCGAACAGGGTGAACCTCATACTTGGCGTATGCACGAGTTTAGGGGGATCGGTCATCTACCGGCCGGTCTGGCCTCCAGAATCGATCCAGCCAAGCGAGCGCTGCTGAATCAACTGCCGCGCCTGCTGGCCGGTTATGGCAAGACTCCGGGTATTGATGCTGTCGTCGTGGTGCTCGATAGCGATACGCGGGACTGCAAGGCTTTTCTAGGGGAGTTGAAAACCCTGCTCGGTCAGTGCCAACCGGCACCGAATGCGATGTTCAGGCTCGCTATTGAGGAGGTGGAGGCCTGGTATCTCGGTGATCGAAATGCGTTGCTCAAGGCCTACCCGAAGGCCCGGAAGGAGGTTCTGAGTCGCTATCGGCAGGACAGTATTTGTGGAACTTGGGAGTTGCTGGCTGATGCCGTTCATCCAGGTGGTTCAGCGGCGATTCGTAAGGCTGGTTGGCCATTGCCTGGCCAGCTCAAGCATGAGTGGGCCGAGAGGATCGGTCCGTTGATGGTGCCAGAACACAATGCCTCACCTAGCTTCGGGAAGTTGAGAGATGGTTTGCTGAGATTGATTGCGTAGTCATCGTTCGAAGAGAGGAAATAGACTTTCGTAATTTCAACTACCTTCATCGACAGGCCGAATATTGCTGGGTTATCCCCAGAAAATACAAAGGCTGCCCTCTTTCGGAGGCGCAGCCTTTTTTCAACCGAAACTGCGCTTACTTCCTCGCCCCCCGCACCCCCTCCGCCAACTCCCGACACAACCCCAGCACCCCACTCACCGCCTCGGCCGGCGACCCCGCCTTGGCAATCCTGTCAATCAACGCCGACCCCACCACCGCGCCATCGGCGCGCCTGGCCACTTCGGCGGCGTGTTCGGGGGTGCGGATGCCGAAGCCGATGCACAGCGGCAGGTCGGTGTGGCGGCGCAGGCGGGCCACCGCTTCTTCCACCTGGTCCATGGTCGCCGCGCCGGCGCCGGTGACGCCGGCCACCGAGACGTAGTAGACGAAGCCGGAGCTACCGTTGAGCACGGTCGGCAGGCGGGCGTCGTCGGTGGTCGGGGTGGTCAGGCGGATGAAGTCGATGCCGGCGGCCTGGGCCGGGTCGCACAGCTCGTCGTTGTGCTCCGGCGGCAGGTCGACCACGATCAGGCCGTCGACGCCGGCTTCCTTGGCGTCCGCGACGAAGCGCTCGACGCCGTAGCAGAAGATCGGGTTGTAGTAGCCCATCAGCACCAGCGGGGTGTCCTGGTTCGTGGTGCGGAACTCGCGGACCATCTGCAGGGTTTTCGCCATGTTCTGGCCGTTGCCGAGGGCGCGGATGTTGGCCAGCTGGATCGCCGGGCCGTCGGCCATCGGGTCGGTGAACGGCATGCCCAGCTCGATCACGTCGGCGCCGGCGGCCGGCAGGCCCTTGAGGATCTCCAGCGAGGTGGCGTAGTCCGGGTCGCCGGCGGTGACGAAGGTGACCAGGGCGGCACGGTTCTCTTGCTTCAGGGCGGCGAAGCGGCTCTGCAGGCGGCTCATGCGCGGGTCTCCTCGGCGGCTTTTTCATCAAGTGACAGGTAGTGCATCACGGTCTGCATGTCCTTGTCGCCGCGGCCGGACAGGTTGACCACCATCAGGTGGTCCTTCGGCAGGCTCGGCGCGCGCTTGAAGGCTTCGGCCAGCGCGTGGGACGACTCCAGCGCCGGGATGATGCCTTCCAGGCGGCAGCACTGCTGGAACGCCTGCATGGCTTCGTCGTCGGTGATCGGCACGTACTCGACGCGGCCGACCTTGTGCAGCCAGGCGTGCTCGGGGCCGACGCCGGGGTAGTCGAGGCCGGCGGAGATCGAGTGGGCGTCGGTGATCTGCCCGTCGGCGTCCTGCAGCAGGTAGGTGCGGTTGCCGTGCAGCACGCCGGGCTGGCCGCCGGCCATGCTGGCGGCGTGCTTGCCGGTGTCGATGCCGTGGCCGGCCGCCTCGACGCCGACGATCGAGACGCTCGGCTCGTCGAGGAACTCGTGGAACAGGCCGATGGCGTTGGAGCCGCCGCCGATGCAGGCGACCAGCGAGTCGGGCAGGCGGCCTTCCTGGGCGAGCATCTGCGCGCGGGTCTCGCGGCCGATCACCGCCTGGAAGTCGCGGACCATCGCCGGGTAGGGGTGCGGGCCGGCGGCGGTGCCGATCAGGTAGAAGGTGTCGTGGACGTTGGTCACCCAGTCGCGCAGCGCCTCGTTCATGGCGTCCTTGAGGGTGCCGGTGCCGGCGACGACCGGGATGACCTTGGCGCCGAGCAGCTTCATGCGGAAGACGTTGGCCTGCTGGCGGTCGATGTCGGTGGTGCCCATGTACACCACGCATTCCATGCCGAAGCGCGCGGCCACGGTGGCGCTGGCCACGCCGTGCATGCCGGCGCCGGTCTCGGCGATGATGCGCTTCTTGCCCATGCGCCGGGCCAGCAGGATCTGGCCGATGCAGTTGTTGATCTTGTGCGCGCCGGTGTGGTTCAGCTCCTCGCGCTTGAGGTAGATCTTCGCGCCGCCGAAGTGCTCGGAGAGGCGCTCGGCGTAGTACAGCGGGCTGGGCCGGCCGATGTAGTCGCGCTGGAAGTAGGCCAGCTCCTCGAGGAAGGCCGGATCCTGCTTGGCGGCCTCGTACTCGGCGGCCAGGTCGTTGATCAGCGGCATCAGGGTTTCGGCGACGAACTGGCCGCCGAACGGGCCGAACAGGCCGCGCGCGTCGGGGCCGTGGGAATAGCTCTGGGTCATGGCTGGCTCCAGTGGAGAATGGGGGCGACAGGGGCGGGCAGGGCGCGCGCCTGTCGCGAGTGGCTACAAGGTAGCCAATGGCGGGCGGCGGGAAAAGCGATAAGATCGCCCTGACCTGTCAGGAAAACTCACCGATGAGCCAGCCCCGCGACCTCCCTCCGCTGAACGCCCTGCGCGCCTTCGAGGCCACCGCCCGGCTCGGCAGCGTCAGCCGCGCCGCTGCGGAACTGCACGTCACCCACGGCGCGGTCAGCCGCCAGCTGCGCGCCCTGGAGGAACACCTCGGCGTGGCCCTGCTGGCCAGGGACGGACGCGGCGTGAAACTCACCGATGCCGGTTTACGCCTGAGTGCGGTGGCGGCGGCGGCCTTCGACGACCTGCGCAGCATGTGCTTTGAGCTGCGCGAGGGCCGCGCGCAGGCGCCGTTCGTCCTCGGCTGTCCGGGCAGCCTGCTGGCGCGCTGGTTCATCCCGCGCCTCGACCGCCTGCAGCGCGACCTGCCGCAGCTGCGCCTGCAGCTCTCCGCCAGCGAGGGCGAGCTGGACCCGCGCCGGCCGGGGCTGGACGCCACCCTGTGGTTCGCCGCACCGCCCTGGCCGGCGGACATGCAGGTGTTCGAGCTGGCCGAGGAACGCATCGGCCCGGTGCTCTCCAGCCGCCACGCGCGCTACGCGGCGCTGCGCCAGGCGCCGGCGCGCGCGCTGCTCGGCGAGCCGCTGCTGCACACCGCCTCGCGGCCGCAGGCCTGGCCGCAGTGGGCGCAGGCGCAGGGGCTCGATCCGAGCGGGCTGACGCTGGGCCAGGGCTTCGAGCATCTCTATTACCTGCTGGAGGCGGCGGTGGCCGGACTCGGCGTGGCCATCGCTCCCGAGCTGCTGGTCGCCGACGACCTCGCCGCCGGGCGCCTGGAAGCGCCCTGGGGCTTCGTCGAAACCCCGGCGCGGCTGGCGCTGTGGGTGCCGGCGCGCGGCGCCGACCGCCGCGCGGTGGAGCTGGCGGCGTGGCTGCGCGCCGAGCTGGCGCCGACCCCGTAGGGGCGAATGAATTCGCTCCTACTGCCTGATGCACTGCCGCTCGCGCCCGTCGGCGAGGCGCCGGCCTTCGGCGTCCTCCAGCCACAGGCGCGGCTCGAACAGGTAGTGGCGCGCCACCAGCCGGTAGCGCTGGCCGGCGGCGAAGCCGGGGTAGTCCAGGCGCAGATAGCAGAGCATGCGCACCGGCTCGCGGTCGAACGGCGAGCCGACCTGGACCTCGAAGCGATAGCTGGCTTCCAGGCTGCGGGCGCCGGGGCCGACCTGGAAGTAGCGACCGTCGCTCAGCCGCCGGCCGTCGAGTCGCTCGGCCATCAGCAGCTCGCCGGGCTCGGTACGGAAGTCGATCCACGCCTGCTGCGGATCGGGGGCCGGCAGGGGGCTGGCGCAGGCGCCGAGCAGGGCGAGCAGCGGGAGCAGGGGGAGGGCACGCATGGCGGGCTCCGGGAGGCGGGGACCGTTTCAGGATAGCGCCGCGGCGCGGCTGGCGGCAGACGGGGCGATCGGCTAGCGTGGTCGGCATGTCGCGCCTCTGCCTGCTCTCCTTGCTCGTCCTGCTGACCGGCTGCTCCAGCCTCGGCTACTACGCCCAGCTGGCCGGCGGCCAGTGGCAGCTGCTGCGCGCCCGCCAGCCGGTGGCCGAGCTGCTCGCCGATCCCGCCCAGCCCGCCGCGCTGCGCCAGCGCCTGCGCCTCGCCCAGGACGCCCGTGCCTTCGCCAGCGCGCAGCTGGCCCTGCCGGACAACCGCAGCTACCGCCTGTACGCCGATCTCGGTCGGCCCTACGTGGTGTGGAACCTGTTCGCCACGCCCGAGCTGTCCCTGCAGCCGGTGACCCACTGCTTCCCCGTCGCCGGCTGCGTGGCCTACCGCGGCTGGTTCGACGAGCAGCGTGCCCGCGGCGCCGCCGCGCGGCTGCGCCTGCAGGGCCTGGACACCGAGGTGGCCGGAGTCGCCGCCTATTCCACCCTCGGCTGGTTCGACGACCCGCTGCTCGCCGGCATGCTGGCCTGGAACGACGAGCGGCTGGCCGGGCTGATCTTCCACGAGCTGGCCCACCAGCGCCTGTACCTGCCCGGCGACACCGCCTTCAACGAGTCCTACGCGCGCTTCGTCGAGGAGGAGGGGCTGCGCCAGTGGCGCCGCGCCCGCGCGCTGCCGCCGCCACCGGCGCACCTGCAGCGCCAGCGCGAGCAGTTCGTCGCGCTGGTGATGGCCAGCCGCGCGCGGCTCGAGGCGCTGTACGCCCGGCCGCTGCCGCCGGAGGCGCTGCGCGCGCTCAAGCAGGCCGAGTTCCAGCGCCTGCGCGGCGAGTATGCGGCGCTGCGCGACGGCTCCTGGCAGGGCGACGCGCGCTACGACGGCTGGTTCGCCCGCCCGCTGAACAACGCCCGGCTGCTGCCGTTCGGCCTCTACGAGCAGTGGCTGCCGGCCTTCGCCGCACTGTTCGCCGAGAGCGGCGGCGACTGGTCGCGCTTCCACGCGCGTGCCGTCGCGCTGGCCGGGCTGGAGCCGGCTGCGCGGCGCGCGGCGCTGGAGGCGCTGCAGGCGCGCGGCGGATTTGCCGGCGCGCCGGGCCTTGACTAGCGTTCAGAAGACCCCTGTCAGCCGAGGAGCGCCGTCATGTCGGATCACCACACCTACAAGAAGATCGAACTGGTCGGCTCGTCGCGCACCAGCATCGAGGACGCCATCAACAACGCCCTGGCCGAGGCCGCCAAGACCGTGCACCACATGGACTGGTTCGAGGTGCTGGAGACCCGCGGGCACATCGAGAACGGCCTGGTCGGTCACTACCAGGTGACCATCAAGATCGGCTTCCGCATCGTCGGCAGCTGAGTGCCGGCCGGGGGCCTGGACGGTCGGGCGGCTTTCCCGGCCGGGGGCTGTCGGCTGTGATGCGCAGGGGGGCGGCGGACGTCTAGTTGATCCCCCATGACAACAATGCCGCGCGCCGCCCATGCAACAGCTGCTCAACGAAATCCTCGACGAGGTCCGCCCCCTGATCGGTCAGGGCAAGGTGGCCGACTACATCCCCGCGCTGGCCAGCGTGCCGGCCGACCAGCTGGGCATCGCCGTGTACGGCGTGGACGGCCAGTTGTACCGCGCCGGCGACGCCGACACGGCGTTCTCCATCCAGAGCATCTCCAAGGTGTTCGCCCTGGTCCTGGCGATCCGGCACTCCGGCGAGGCGATCTGGCAGCGTCTCGGCCACGAGCCGTCCGGCCTGCCGTTCAACTCGCTGGTACAGCTCGAACTGGAGCGCGGCAAGCCGCGCAACCCGTTCATCAACGCCGGCGCGCTGGTGATCAGCGACCTCAACCAGTCGCGCTTCGCCGCGCCGGCGCTGTCGATGCGCGACTTCCTGCGCCGCCTGTCCGGCAACCCGCAGCTGGTCTCCGACGCGAAGGTGGCGGAATCCGAGTACCAGCACCGCGCGCGCAACGCGGCGATGGCCTACCTGATGCAGTCGCTGGGCAACTTCGACAACGAGGTGGAGGCGGTGCTGAGGAGCTACTTCCACAACTGCGCGCTGGCGATGAGCTGCGTCGACCTGGCGCGCGCCGGCGCCTTCCTCGCCAACCAGGGGCGCTGCCCGCACAGCGGCGAGCAGGTGCTGAGCGCGCAGCAGACCCGCCAGGTAAACGCGGTGATGGCCACCTGCGGGCTGTACGACGAGGCCGGCAGCTTCGCCTACCGGGTCGGCCTGCCGGGCAAGAGCGGCGTCGGCGGCGGCCTGCTGGCGGTGGTGCCGGGGCGCTTCGCGGTGTGCGTGTGGTCGCCGGAGCTGAACGCCTCGGGCAACTCGCTGGCCGGCCTGGCGGCGCTGGAGAAGCTCAGCGAGCGGATCGGCTGGTCGGTGTTCTGAGCGCGCCCGGGCTTGCACTTTTTCTCGATGGTTTTCCCCGCTTTGCCGTCCGGCTGCCATGGAAAGTGCAGCGCTAAGACCGTTGCGTGCATTTATCGGCACTTTTCGTGCGGTCAATAATCCTCGGGCGTCAACGATCCCGGGCAGGGACCGAGGCCCCGCTGCGGGGCGCACGGGACTTCCGGCAAGCCACCAAGAACAAGTCGAGGCTGCAATGACCCAGCACAATCCGCTTCTCGAAGACCTCAAGGCGATCCTTCCGCAGATCGCTGCCAATGCCGCCCGCGCCGAGCGCGAGCGCCAGGTCCCGGCCGAGAACATCGCCCTGCTCAAGAGCGTCGGTCTGCACCGCGCCTTCCAGCCCAAGGCCTACGGCGGCATGGAGATCTCCCTGCCCGAATTCGCCGAGTGCATCGTCGCCCTGGCCGGCGCCTGCGGCGGCACCGCCTGGGCCTTCAGCCTGCTGTGCACCCACAGCCACCAGCTGGCGATGTTTTCCAGGCAGCTGCAGGACGAGATCTGGGGCGAGAACCCGGATGCCACGGCGAGCAGCAGCATCGCGCCGTTCAGCAGGATCGAGGAGGTCGAGGGCGGCGTGCGCCTGAGCGGCGAGATGGGCTGGAGCAGCGGCTGCGACCACGCCGAGTGGGCCATCGTCGGCATGCGCCGGCAGAACGCCGCAGGCGAGTCGGTGTACAGCTTCGGCGTGCTGCCGCGCAGCGACTACGAGATCCGCGACGACTGGTACGCCATCGGCATGCGCAGCAGCGGCTCGAAGACCCTGGTGATCAAGGACGCCTTCATCCCCGAGCATCGCATCCAGGCCGCCAGGGACATGATGGAGGGCAGCTCCGCCGGCTTCGGCCTGTACCCGGACAGCAAGATCTTCTATGCGCCGTACCGCCCGTACTTCGCCTGCGGCTTCGCCGCCATCAGCCTGGGCGTGGCCGAGCGCATGCTGGTCGCCTTCAGGGAGAAGCAGCAGAACCGCGTGCGCGCCTACACCGGCGCCAGCGTCGGCACCGCCACCCCGGCGCTGATGCGCCTGGCCGAGTCGACCCACCAGGTCGCCGCGGCGCGCGCCTTCCTCGAGAAGACCTGGCAGGAGCACGCCGAATTCGCCGCGCGCCACCAGTACCCGACCCGCGCCGAACTGGCCTACTGGCGCACCAACCAGGCCTACGCGGTGAAGCTGTGCATCGAGGCGGTCGACCGCCTGTTCGCCGCCGCCGGCGCCACCAGCTGGTTCGAGGACAACGAGATCCAGCGCCTGTTCCGCGACTCGCACATGACCGGCGCGCACGCCTACACCGACTACGACGTCTGCGCGCAGATCCTCGGTCGCGAGCTGATGGGCCTGGAGCCGGACCCGAGCATGGTCTGAGCCGCGATTCGCGCATGCGACACGCCTCCTTCGGGAGGCGTGTTCGTTTGCGGGCGGGACGCCCTCAGTCGCGCAGTTCCCCGCACAGGTCGACGGCGAACCAGCGCTCCACCTCGGCCTGACCCAGGCCGGCGCCGAGCAGGGCGAACAGCTTGGCCAGCGCCGCCTCGCGGGTCATGCCGCCGCCCGAGGCCAGGCCGGTGGCGGCCAGGCGGCTGCCGGCGGCGTACACGCCGAACTCGACGTGGCCTTCGGCGCACTGGCTGATCGCTGCCAGCACTACGCCGCGCGCGTGCGCCTCGCGCAGGGCTTTGATCAGCGCGGCGTCGTCCGAGGGGCCGGTGCCGCTGCCGTAGCACTCCAGCAGCAGCGCCTCGACGCCGCTGGCGAGCAGGGCGCGGACGTGGGCGGCCTGCAGGCCGGGGAACAGCGGCAGCACGGCGACGTTCGCCGGGCGGCGCGGCTGGCGCCAGGACAGCGCGGCCGGCAGCTCGAGCGCCGCCGCACCGTGGCGCGGGCGGGCGGATTCGGCGAAGGCGTCGAACGCCTCGCTCCTGATCTTGCTGGCCCGCGCGCCGTGCAGCAGGCGGCCGTGGAAGTACAGGTGCACGCCGGGGGCGACGCCTTCCGCCAGCGCGGCAAGGGCGCCGAGCAGGTTGTCCCAGGCGTCGCTGCCGGGCACGCCGGCCGGCAGCATCGAGCCGGTCAGCACTACCGGCAGGTTCAGGCCGAGCAGCAGGAAGGACAGCGCCGCGGCGCTGTAGGCCAGGGTGTCGGTGCCGTGCAGCAGCAGCACCGCGTCGCAGCCGTCCTCCGCCACCGCGGCGACGATGGCGTCGCGCATCGCCAGCCAGTGGTCCTGGTTCATGTTGGCGCTGTCGAGCGGCGGGGCGAGTTCGCGCAGCACCCAGGCCGGCGCCGGGCGCTCGGGATGGGCGGCCTGCGCGGCGCGCAGGCGCGCCTCGAAGCCGGCGGCCGGGACCAGGCCGTCCGCGCTCGTCTGCATGCCGATGGTGCCGCCGGTGTAGAGCACCAGCAGCTTGTGGGGGGCGTTCATGGCATCGACTCCAGGGAAGAGCCCGGCATTGTCGCAGCCGGGACGCTCGGGCGGCTGTTAGCCTTTAGGCGCCGGCCGCCTCACCGGCACAGTTCCGGTTGTTGGGTGCAGGCGCTCCAGCCTTCGCCGCGCATCTGGTCGAGGGCGCGCTGCAGGCGCTGCACCACCTCGTCCGGGGTGTCCTTGTGCAGGGCCAGGTACAGCGGATCGCTGTGGAAGCGCAGCACCTCGCGCAGGCCGTCGATGCCGGCCTGGCGGGCGTGATGCTGCCAGACCGGCGCGGCGGTGGCCCACAGGTCGATCTGCCCGCGCTGCAGCTTGCCGATGTTGTCCGCATCGCTCAGCGCGTCGGCGGGGAGGATGTGCTGGCTCTCCAGCAGCTGGCTGGCCGCGGCGCTCTTGTAGGCGCCGATGCGGTAGGCGCGCGCCTGCTCGAGATCGCTCAGCTCGATGTCGCTGCCGGGGGCGGCGACCAGCACGCTGTGGTATTCGGCGATCGGCCCGACCCACTTGAACTGCGCCTCGCGCTTGGGCGTGCGCGCGGTGGAGAACAGCCCGCTGCCCGGATGCTCGAGGACGTGGCGATAGACGCGGTCCCAGGGGAAGCGCAGGGTCATGGTGTAGCCGAGACCGGCGCGGGCGAACATCTCGCGCACCAGGGCGGCGCTGAGGCCCTGGATCTGCTCGTCGCGGGCGAAGTTGCGGCCGTCGGCGGCCATGTTGAACGGCGGGAAGTTCTCGGTCAGCAGGTGCACGCGGTAGTCGGCCGGCACGGCGGCGCAGACGGCGCCGGGGCTCAGCAGGAAGACGAGCAGGGCGAGCTTGCCCAGCAGGTTGCGCATGGTGGTTCCTCCGTGAGAATGGGAGCAGGCGCCGCCGGTCGAAGCCGACAAAAAGCACCGGCGGCGCCTGCGGGGAGGCGGCCGGCGGGAACGGGCGTCCCGCCGGCCGCAGCACTCAGGCCTGGCTGGCGGCGCCGGCCTTGGCCGGGGCGGCCTCGGCAGCCCTGCCGGCTTCGCCGGCCTGCGGCCAGGCGGACGGGTCGAGGTCGAGGTCGGCGAACTGGCTGCGGTCGAGCACCGGCTGTTCGACGCCCGCCTTGACCTGTTCGTCGTAGTTGCGCATCAGGCGCAGGCCGGTCTTGTACAGCAGGCCGATGGCGATCAGGTTGACCAGCGCCAGCAGACCCATGGTCACGTCGGCGAAGGCGAACACCGTGGACAGGTCCTGCAGCGCGCCCCACAGCACCAGGGCGATCACCAGCGCGCGGTAGCCGGTGACCAGTGCCGGCTTCTGGCTGAAGAAGCCCAGGGCGTTCTCGCCGAGGTAGTAGTTGTAGACCAGGGTGGTGAACACGAACAGCAGCAGCGCCAGGCTGACGAAGATCCGCCCCCACTCGCCGACCAGCGCGGCCAGGGCGGTCTGGGTCATCACCACGCCGGCCATCTCGGTGCCCGGCTGGTAGACGCCGGAGAGCAGGATGATCAGCGCGGTGCTGGTGCAGATCAGCAGGGTGTCGATGAACACGCTGAGCGACTGCACGATGCCCTGCGAGGCCGGGTGCGGCACGTCGGCGATGGCGGCGACGTTGGGCGCACTGCCCAGGCCCGCCTCGTTGGAGAACAGGCCGCGCTTGACGCCCATCAGGATCGCCGCGCCGACGCTGCCGGCGAAGGCTTCCTCGAGGCCGAAGGCGCTCTTGACGATCAGCGCCAGGGTGGCCGGCACTTCGGCGATGTTGCTGCCGATCACGAACAGCGCCATGGCGATGTAGGACAGCGCCATGACCGGCACCAGCACGTCGGCGGTCTGGGCGATGCGCTTGATGCCGCCGAAGATGATCATCGCCATGATCCCGGCGAGGACGATGCCGCTGGCGCTGGTCGGGATGCCGAAGGCGTCCTGCAGCGAGCTGGCCACGGTGAAGGCCTGCAGGGCGTTGAAGCCGAAGCCGAAGGTCACCAGCAGCAGCACCGAGAACAGCACCGCCATCCAGCGCTGGCCGAGGCCGTGCTGGATGTAGTAGGCCGGGCCGCCGCGGAAGGTGCCGTCGGCGTTGCGGCGCTTGTACAGCTGGGCCAGCGAGCACTCGAAGTAGCTGGTGGCCATGCCGAGCAGCGCCACCACCCACATCCAGAACACCGCGCCCGGGCCGCCGAGCATGATGGCCACCGCCACGCCGGCGATGTTGCCGGCGCCGACGCGGCCGGCCACCGACAGCATCAGCGCCTGGAAGAGCTGAGCTGGCCTTCCTTGCGCACGCTGGCGCTGGCGAAGATCTTGAACATGTCGCCGAAGTAGCGCAGCTGCACCAGCGACGACCGCAGGGTGAAGAACAGGCCGAGACCGACCAGGGTGACGATGAGGACCTTGCTCCAGAGCAGGTCGTTGAGGAGATCGAGCATGTGGGGGTGCCTCTCTTGTTGTTCTAGTCAGGGTGTTGCCGGGTGTTTCCGTTGCCCGCCGCGAAGAGGCTATGGTTGGCCAACTCCGCCGGTCGGACAATTTCGCGGGTAGCGGCGAGTTGGCGCGACCTGATGCTATATTCGCGTCAGTCGCGCCACAGGAGCAGCGCCATGTCCGAGCACCTCGGCCACAACCTCAAGCTGCTCTGCAGCCACTACCGTTCGATCGCCGAGGTCTGCCGCAAGCTGGGCCTCAACCGCGCCCAGTTCAACAAGTACCTCGGCGGGCAGAGCCGCCCGACCCCCTACAACCTCAAGCGCATCTGCGACTTCTTCGGTGTCGAGGAGTACGAGCTGGGCCTGCCGGCCGAGCAGTTCGCCCGCCTGATCGGCGCGCGCACCGACGGCCCTGCGCAGTCCGTGCAGGATCCCCTGCTCGAGCTGCTGCAGCCGTTGCGCGAGCACGCCACCAGCCTGGCGCGCTACTGCGGTTACTACTTCGAATACGCCAACTGCATGTCGGTCCCCGGGCAGATCCTGCTGTCGCTGGTGCAGCTGCGCGAGGAGCGCGGCAACTACCTGTTCGAGCGCCAGGAGCGCCAGGAGCGGGCCGCCGGCGGCAGCGCCGAGGACTGGGTGCGCTGCCGCTACCTGGGCGCCGCCTTCTACCTGCAGGACCGCCTGTTCCTCATCGACTACGAGTCGCTGACCGGCAACGAGATGAGCCAGACCATCCTCATCCCCAGCTTCAAGAGCCGCATCGGCCGCCTCAACGGCCTGAAGACCGGCGTCTCCAGCGGCGACCGCCGCACCCCGGCCTGCACCCGGGTGGTGTGGGACTACCTGGGAGCGGACATCAACCGCGTCGCCGCCTATCGCCAGGTGATGCTCTACGCCCCGGACGATCCGCGCATCGACGCCGACATCCGCGAACGCCTGGCCGGCGCGCAGATCCGCGACGGCCTGTTCGAGATCGAGTGAGCGGTGGCCGGCGCGGTGAAAAAAAGCCCCCGGAAACGCTCCGGGGGTGGAGGGAAGAAAAAAGGGACGAGCCATGAACGTCCCAAGGACATCGGGATGGGACCTCTCCAATGCCGTTAACGCTGGCGCACTGCGCGCCGCAAGGATGTCAGGCGCCGCCGGCGCGTTCTGTTGTGCCGACAAAAAGGACACCGGCGGCGCCTGGAACCGGGTAGCGATCAGCCCTTCAGCGGCACCAGCCGCGGGGCGATCATGTTCTCCGGGCGGAGGATGTCGGCGAGCATGTCCTCGTCGAGCAGTTGCTCCTCGCGCACCAGTTCGAGCACGCCGCGACCGCTGTCCAGCGCCAGCTTGGCGATGCGCGTGGCGTTCTCGTAGCCGATGTAGGGGTTGAGCGCGGTGACCAGACCGATCGAGTGCTCGACCAGGTGCTGGCAGTGCGCGGCGTTGGCGGTGATGCCGACCACGCAGTGCTCGCGCAGCATGTCCATGGCGCGCTGCAGCAGGCGGATCGAGTCGAACATCTTGTAGGCGATCAAGGGCTCCATGACGTTGAGCTGCAGCTGGCCGGCCTCGGCGGCGAGGGTCACCGCCAGGTCGTTGCCGACCACCTCGAAGGCCACCTGGTTGACCGCCTCGGGGATCACCGGGTTGACCTTGCCCGGCATGATCGAGCTGCCCGGCTGGCGCGGCGGCAGGTTGATCTCGTTGATCCCGGTGCGCGGGCCGCTGGACAGCAGGCGCAGGTCGTTGCAGATCTTCGACAGCTTGACCGCGGTGCGCTTGAGCATGCCCGAGAGCAGCACGAAGGCGCCCATGTCCGAGCTGGCCTCGATCAGGTCGGCGGCCGCCACCAGCGGCTGGCCGCTGAGCGCGGCGAGACGGGTGACCGCCAGCTTCTGGTAGCGCGGGTCGGCGTTGATGCCGGTGCCGATCGCGGTGCCGCCGAGGTTGACCTCGGTGAGCAGCTCGGGGACCAGGCGCTTGAGGCGGTCGAGGTCCTCGCCGAGGGTGGTGGCGAAGCCGCGGAACTCCTGGCCGAGGGTCATCGGCACGGCGTCCTGCAGCTGGGTGCGGCCCATCTTGATGATCCCGGCGAACTCCTCGCCCTTGGCGGCGAAGGCCTCGATCAGGCTGCGCAGGCTGGCCAGCAGGGCGTCGTGGCCGAGCAAGAGGCCGAGGCGGATGGCGGTCGGGTAGGCGTCGTTGGTCGACTGCGCCATGTTCACGTCGTTGTTCGGGTGCAGCGCCTGGTAGTCGCCCTTGGCCCGGCCCATGGCCTCCAGCGCCAGGTTGGCGATCACCTCGTTGGCGTTCATGTTGGTCGAGGTGCCGGCGCCGCCCTGGATCACGTCGACCACGAACTGGTCGTGGAACTCGCCGCGGATCAGCCGCGCGCAGGCCTGGCTGATCGCCGCGTGCTTGTCGCCGTCGAGGTGGCCGAGCTGGTGGTTGGCGTCGGCGGCGGCCTGCTTGACCATCGCCAGGGCGATCACCAGTTTCGGGTAGTGCGCCAGCGGCACCCCGGACAGGCGGAAGTTCTGCACCGCGCGCAGGGTCTGGATGCCGTAGTAGGCGTCGGCGGGGACTTCGAGGGTACCGAGCAGGTCTTTTTCGATACGGAAGGATGCAGCAGCGGACATGATGGGGCGAGGTTCCGAAGGATGGCGGCGAGCACCGCGACGCCCATAGGTTAGGGCTCCTGGCGCAGCGGCGGCCAATGCTGTTGCTTGCTGGGTCATGTCGAATCGGCATAATGAGGCCGTAACGGCAAATTGACGCCGGCGACCCGGCCGGCCCCCGCGGAGGCGCGATGAATCTGGAAACCAAGTGGCTGGAGGACTTCGTCGCCCTGGCCGCCACCCGCAGCTTCTCCCAGGCGGCGCTCAAGCGCTTCGTCACCCAGCCGGCGTTCAGCCGGCGCATCAAGGCGCTGGAGGAGGCCCTCGGCCTGACCCTGGTCAACCGCGCGCGCACCCCGGTGGAGCTGACCGAGGCCGGCCAGCTGTTCCTGGTCACCGCGCGCAACGTGGTCGGCCAGCTCGGCGAGGCGGTGCGCCACCTGCACGATCTGGAGGGCGAGCAGGGCGACCTGCTGCAGTTCGCCGCCGCCCACTCGCTGACCCTCGGCTTCTTCCCGAGCTGGATCGCCGGCCTGCGCCGCGCCGGCCTGACGATCAAGAGCCGGCTGGTCGCCACCAACGTCGGCGAGGCGATGCACGCCCTGCGCGACGGCACCTGCGACCTGATCCTCGCCTACTACGACCCGGAAGCCTCGCTGCAGCTCGACCCCGAGCTGTTCCCCTCGCTGCACCTGGGCGCCACCGCCATGCTGCCGGTGTGCGCGGTGGACGACGCCGGCCGCCCGCTGTTCGACCTCGACGGCGGGCAGAGCGTGCCGCTCTTGGCCTACACCGCCGGCGCCTTCCTCGGCCGCTCGGTCAACCTGCTGCTGCGCCAGCGCGGCCTGCGCTCGACCACCGTGTACGAGACGGCGATGGCCGACAGCCTGAAGAGCATGGCCCTGCAGGGCCTCGGCGTGGCCTGGGTGCCGCGCCTGTCGGTGGAGCACGAACTGGCGCGCGGCGAGCTGGCGGTGTGCGGCGACGAGCAGTGGCAGGTGCCGCTGGAAATCCGCCTGTACCGCTGCGCACTGCTGCACAAGCCGGCGGTGCGGCGGTTGTGGCGGGCGCTGGAGGCCGGCGGGGGCGCCGCCGCTTCCGGCTGATGCCGGCGCCGCGGTCGCGTGCGCTGTTTTTCCCGCGGGCGCCGCGCTACCCTCGGGGCGGTTCGTCGTCAGCCGTGAGGGAGTCTTCCGCCATGCCGCATGACCGTCGCCTGCTCCGCCTGCCGCACGGGGACCCGGCGCGCGACCGTCCGCTCGCGGTCGCGGGCGGAATGCGCCGATGATGGAGCATCTCGCACAGATCCTGCTGCTGCTGGGCGTGGCGATCGCCGTGGTGGTCGCCTTCCAGCGCCTGCACATCCCGACCAGCCTGGGCTATCTGCTGGTGGGCGTGATCCTCGGCCCGCACACCCTGGGGCCGACGGTCTCGGTGCCGGAGTTCGCAACGCTCGCCGAGTTCGGCGTGGTCTTCCTGCTGTTCACCATCGGGCTCAACTTCTCCCTGCCGCAACTGCAGGCGTTGCGCCACCAGGTGCTGGGCCTGGGCACCGGCCAGGTGGTCCTCACCACCCTGCTGGTCGGGGGCCTCGTGTGGCTCGCCGGGCTGCCCGTCGCCGCCGCCTTCGTGTTCGGCGCCGTGTTCGCCCAGTCGTCGACCACCATCATCGCCAGCCTGCTCGGCGAGCAGGGCGAGGAGAGCACCCCCCACGGCCGCCTCGGCCTGGCGATGTCGGTGTTCCAGGACGTCACCGCCGTGCCCTTCCTGGTGATCGTCCCCGTGCTCGGCGCGTCGGTCGCCGCGGACGTGCTGGCGGGCGCGCTGGGCTGGGCGCTCGCACAGGCGGTGCTGGCCTTCGCCCTGGTGTTCCTGGTGGGCCGCTGGCTGCTGCGCCCGCTGTTCCATCTGGTCTCCGCGCGCCGCTCCATCGAGGTGTTCACCCTGGCGGTGCTGCTGGTCGCCCTGCTGGCCGCCTGGACCACCAACAGCCTCGGCCTGTCGCTGGCCTTCGGCGGCTTTCTGGCCGGCATGATGCTGGGCGAGACGGAGTTCCGCCACCAGGTGGAGTCGAGCATCCGGCCCTTCCGCGACGTGCTGCTCGGCCTGTTCTTCATCGGCATCGGCATGCGCTTCGACCCGGCCGCGATACCGCCCATCTGGCACTGGGTCCTGCTCGGCGCGCTGCTCATCCTGGCCAGCAAGACGCTGGTCGTCGCCGTCCTGGTGCGCATGAGCGGGGTCGACATCCAGACCGCCTGGCGCTCCGGCCTGCTGCTGAGCGTGGGCGGCGAATTCGGCCTGGCGCTCGTCGCCATCGCCCTGGACTCCGGGGTGCTCGACATGCAGCTGGGACAGGTCGCCATCACCGCGGTGCTGCTCTCGATGATCGCCGGCGCCGTGCTGATCCGCTTCAACGGCGCCATCGCCGGCCGGCTGGCCCGGCTCCCGCACGTCGAGACGACCGCCCTGCCGGCCTCGCTGGAGGAGCCCGAGCAGCGCGTCGTGCTCGGCGGCTATGGCCGCGTCGGCCACGCCATCGCGGTGCTGCTGCACGCCCGCGGCGTGCCGTTCGTGGCCTTCGACAGCGACCCGAAACGGGTCGCCCAGGGCCGGGCGGACGGTCACCCGGTGGCCTACGGCGACGTCTCCGATCCGGAGCTGCTCTCGGCCATCCGCGTGGAGCGCGCCTCGCTGGTGGTGATCACGGTCGACAGTTCCAGCACGGCGCTGCGCGCCATCGCCCATCTGAGCCGGATGTGCCCGCAGGTGCCGGTCATCGCGCGGGCCCGCGACCTCGACGCGAGCACCCGACTGCTCGAGGCCGGCGCCCTGCATGCCTACCCGGAAACCATCGAGGCGAGCCTGCGCCTCGGCGCGACGGCCCTGCAGATGCTCAACGTGCCGGCCGAGGAGATCGATCAGCTGATCCAGGGTGTGAGGGATTGGGGCTACAAGCCCGTGCTGGACCGCGAGCGGGATCGGTGAGGCCCGGTGCGCTCCGGGCGGACGAAGACGCTGCCTGGACTGGCCGCCGGGCGCCGCTCAGTACCTGCAGCGCTCCACCTGCGCCGGCCGGCGCCGCAGCAGCAGCTCGCCATGACGGATGGAAGCCAGCACCTGGCCCTGGCTGCGCAGCAGCTCGTAGTCGCTGGGCGCCGAGAGGATCAGCAGGTTGGCCGGGCGGCCGACCTCGATGCCGTAGCGCTCGCCCAGCTGCAGGGTCCTCGCGCCGTTGTCGGTGACCAGGTCGAGGGCGCGCTGCAGGTCCGCGTAGCCGAGCATGTGGCAGATGTGCAGGCCGGCTTCCAGCACGCGCAGGATGTTGCCGTTGCCCAGCGGGTACCAGGGGTCGACGATCGAGTCCTGGGCGAAGCAGATGTTCATCCCGGCGCGGTCGATCTCGGCGACGCGGGTCAGGCCGCGGCGCTTCGGGTAGCTGTCCATGCGCCCCTGCAGGTGGATGCTCTCGGTCGGGCAGGAGATGAAGTTGATCTTCGAGCGCTTGAGCAGGCGGAACAGCTTGTAGCAGTAGGCGTTGTCGTAGGAACCCATGGCGCAGGTGTGGCTGGCGGTGACCCGCTCGCCCATGTCGCGCACCCGCGCTTCCTCGGCGAGCACCTCGAGGAAGCGCGACTGCGGGTCGTCGATCTCGTCGCAGTGCACGTCGACCAGGCAGCCGCTGCGCTCGGCCAGGTCCATGAGGAACTTCACCGAGCTGACGCCCTGGTCGCGGGTGTATTCGAAGTGCGGGATGCCGCCGATCACGTCGGCGCCCATGGCCACCGCTTCGGTCATCAGTTCGCGGCCGTTCCTGAACGATTCGATGCCCTCCTGGGGGAAGGCGACGATCTGCAGGTCGACCAGGTGGCGGGTCTCCTCGCGCACCTCGAGCATGGCCTTGAGCGCGGCCAGCGACGGGTCGGTGACGTCGACGTGGGTGCGCACGTGCTGGATGCCGTGGTCGACCAGCATGTCGATGGTGCGCCTGGCGCGGCTCTTGGTGTCCTCGTGGGTGACCAGCGCCTTGCGCTCGGCCCAGCGCTCGATGCCCTCGAACAGGGTGCCGCTCATGTTCCAGTGCGGCTCGCCGGCGGTGAGCGCGGCGTCGAGGTGGATGTGCGGCTCGACGAAGGGGGCGGTGACCAGGTTGCCCGCGGCGTCCAGGTCGCCCGGCATCAGCAGCGCTGCGTTCGGGCCTTGTTGCTCCTCGATGGCGCTGATGCGCTGGCCGTGCAGCTCGATGCGGTACAGGCCGTCACGGCCACGCAGGCGGGCGTTGATGATGTTCATGAGTGACTCCGGGAAGGCTGGGTGGAAAACAGGCGGCGGATCAGCAGCGCGACGGCGATGTCGAGACGCGCGTGGGGATCGTCGAGGCTGCGCCCGGTGAGCGTCTCGAAACGCTGCAGGCGGTAGCTCAGGGTGTTGCGGTGCACGCCCAGGCGCTGGGCGGCGAGGGCGAGGTTGCCGTTCTCCTGGGTCCAGGCTTCCAGGGTCGGCAGCAGCACCGGCTCGTGGCGCAGGTCGTCGCCGAGCGCCGCGCCGAGCACCTCGGCGACGAACCGGTCGAGCAGGTGGCGGTCGCCGATCGCGCCGAGCAGGCGCAGCACGCCCAGCTCGCTGAAGCAGCACAGGCCGAGCCGCTCGGGAAAGCCCTGCGCCGCCTGCAGCGCCTGACGCGCTTCGCGCAGTCCCGCGGCATAGCGCTCCGGGCGGTGCTCGCCGCTGCTCAGGCCGAGGAACAGGCGCAGCGGCGCCAGCTCCGCCCTGAGGGCTGCCAGGAAGTCGGCCAGCCGCTGGCGATTGCGCGCCGCGGCCTGGCTGTCGGCGCAGGGCAGCAGGGCGATCCAGTGCTCGCCCTGCGGCACCAGCGGCAGTTCCGCGCCCAGCTCGCTCAGCGCCTGCTGCAGGCTGAGCTGCACGCGCTGGCGCCGGGCCTGCAGCTGCTGCTCGGCCTCGCCGGCGGACTGCGCGGCGAACAGCGCCTCGCTGCCCTCCAGCTTGAACAGGGCGATCTGCTGCGGCGTGCTCAGCGACAGCTGCACCGCGTCGGCACGCTGGTGCAGCAGGTCGAGGGAGTGGTAGTCGCCCTCGAGCAGCTGCTCCAGCACATGCTGGCGCGAGCGGCCGAGCATCTGCGCCTGCACCAGCGCCGTGCCGATGCTGTGGGTGACCAGCACCAGCTTCAGCGCGTAGGGCTGCTCGAGCAGCGGCAAACCCAGGCGCTCTGCGGCGGCGCTCACCGACGCGGGAATGGCGTGCAGGTAGTCCCCGCCGGTGAGGATCACCAGACCGGCGCACAGGCTGTCGTGGGCTTCCTGCACCAGGCGCAGCAGGCTGGCCTCGTCGCGCGGGTGGTTGATGCCGGTGACGAACACCAGCTCGCCGCCCAGCACCCACTCGGCGATGCTCTCGTTCTCCGCCACGTAGGGCCAGCTGATCCGGTTGTGCAGGCGGGCCTGCCCGGCCCGCAGGCTCAGGCTCTCCAGGCCGGGCAGGGCGAGCACGTCGGCGACGCTAAGGCTCATGCGCTGGGCACCTCGACGCGCTGGGCCAGGGCCGCGCGGCGGATCTCGTAAAGGGCGACGTAGCCGAAGAAGGCCGCGGCGATGCCGGCGATGGGCGCCAGCCAGGGCGAGACGAAGGCGCAGGCCACGCCGATGGCGTAGGCACTGAGGCCCAGCAGGTTGAACTTCGGCAGGCGGGCCTCGGCGAGCTTCGGATAGCGGCCCTTATGGGCATGGAAGTAGTCGGCCATGATCACCCCGCCCAGCGGCGGAATCACCGAGCCGAGCAGGATCAGGAAGGGGATCAGCATCTCGTACATGCCGCCGATGGCCAGCAGGGTGCCGATCGCGGCGCCGCACAGGGTGATGGTCTTGCGGCGGTCGCTGCGCACCAGGTTGCAGCCGGCGGCGGCGAAGTTGTAGATGGTGTTGTCCTGGGTGGTCCAGATGTTGAGGAACAGCAGCACCACGGCGGCCATCGACAGCCCCTGCACGACCAGCACTTCGACGACGTCCGGCTGCTGGTAGATGATCGCGCCGTAGGCGCCGGTGACGATCATCAGGCCGTTGCCGATGAAGAAGCCGAACAGGCTGGCGAGCACCGCCACCCGGCCGCTCCTGGCGAAGCGGGTCCAGTTGGTGGCCTGGATGGCGCCGCTGACGAAGGTGCCGAAGACCATGGTGATGGCCATGTTCAGGCTCATGCTTTCCTGCGGCTGCACGGCCAGCAGCCGGTCCAGCCCGCCGATGTCGCGGGTGGCGATCCACAGCGAGATGCCCAGCAGGATCAGCATCGCCGGCACGGCGAAGCGCGACAGGATATCCATGCCCTTGTAGCCGACATAGGCGGTCAGGCAGAAGCCGAAGCCGAACAGCACCATCAGCGGGATGGTCCAGCCCTCCGGCAGGCCGAGCAGCTTGACCAGCACGATGGCGATGGTCGCGGTGCCCCAGGCGTACCAGCCGATCTGGGTGAAGCCGAGCAGCACGTCGGACAGCTTGCTGCCCAGCTCGCCGAAGCAGAAGCGGCCCATCAGCACCGAATTCAGGCCGCTGCGGCAGGCGATCAGGCCAAGCACCGCGGCATACAGGCCGAGCAGGCAATTGCCCAGCACCGCCGCCCACAGCATGGTCTTGAAGTCGAACGCCAGGCCGATCTTGCCGCCGGCGAACATGGTGGCGGTGAAGAAGGTGAAGCCGAACAGCAGGAGGGTGGTGGACCACAGCCCCTGGCGCGCGCCGGCGGGCACTTCGCTGAGGGGGAAGTCACTGTCTGTCTGGGTCATGACGGGTGCTCCGTAATGGGTGGGGATACGGAGTCTTTTGCGAAGGCCGTGCCAGGTCGTGGGTTTGGCGTTTTGCCTCAACGGTTTTGTGCAGTTTGCACAAGGAATTGACCGTTTATCGGTGTTTTCTGCAGTGTTTCCCTGTCAGTTTCGACAAGATGCTTCGCCGTGGGGCGGGAGGGTGGCCTTTTGCACCATTTCGGGAAGCGGGGGTGGGAGCCTGAAGAACATGGCCCTGCAGGGCGGCGACGTGGCCTGGGTGCCGCGCCTGTTGATGTGTAGTCGGTGGTGATTGGCCCAGCTTCCCCCTCCTACCCCTGCAACCCCCGCATCGACGACCTTAGCTTGTACCGATCCCCCGGATGAATCAGCCGCGCGTAGCTGATCAGGTTCTCCCCCGACCAGGTGCGGCGGATCACCGACAGGCAGGGCGCGGCGCTGTCGATACCCAGCGCTTCGGCGGTGGGCTGGTCGACCAGCACCGCCTCGACCACGTGCTCGACGTCGGAGATCGGGCAGGCGGCGACCAGTACCTCGTTGGGGGTGCGTTGGGAGAAGTCGGTGTTCAGGTAGTCGGGTACCCAGCGCGGGTTGACGAAGCGCTCCTCGAGCTGGATCGGCAGCTCGTCCTCGCGGTGCACGAGGATGGTGTGGAACACCGGGCTGCCCAGGCGCACGCCCAGGCGCAGGGCCACCTCGTCGTCGGCGGCGATGGCCTCGCAGCGCAGCACGTCGTTGGCGTAGCGGTGGCCGCGGCCGCGCACCTCGGCGGCGATGTTGAGCACTTCCTGCAGCGAGGATTCGGCCTTGCGGTCGGTGACGAAGGTGCCGAGGCCGGCCTGGCGCACCAGGTAGCCCTTCTGCACCAGGTCGCGGATCGCCTTGTTGGCGGTCATCCGGCTGACCCCGAAGTCGCGGGCCAGCTGCTCCTCCGGCGGGATCTGGTGGTGCGCCGGGTAGGCGCCGCTGTCGATCCGCTCGAGCAGGAAGTCCTCGATCTGCTTGTAGCGCGGTGTGCTGGTCACGGCGGGTTCCTTCATGTTCGCGGCTGGCGGGATGATACCCGGCCCGCCGGGGCAAGCGCAGGGGACCGGGAAGCGCTAGGCGCGAATTCATTTGCTCAGCAGGGCGGCGGTCAGCCCAGGGAGGGCAGCAGGCCGGCCGGCATCAGCGCGTTGAGGCCGCGCGCGGCGAGCAGCGCGCTGGCCGCCTCGATGTCCGGGGCGAAGAAGCGGTCTTCCTGGTAGTAGGGCACCCGGTCGCGCAGCAGGCTGCGCGCCTGTTCCAGCTTCGGCGAGGTCTTCAGGCCGGTGCGGAAGTCGAGGCCCTGGCAGGCGCCCAGCCATTCGATGGCGAGGATGCCGCGCACGTTGTCGGCCATCGCCCACAGGCGCTTGCCGGCGTTCGGCGCCATGGACACGTGGTCCTCCTGGTTGGCCGAGGTCGGCAGGCTGTCGACGCTGTGCGGGTGGGCGAGGGCCTTGTTGTCGCTGGCCAGCGCGGCGGCGGTGACCTGGGCGATCATGAAGCCGGAGTTGACCCCGCCGTTGGCCACCAGGAACGGCGGCAGCTGCGACATGTGCATGTCCATCATCAGCGAGATGCGCCGCTCGGACAGCGAGCCGATCTCGGCGATGGCCAGCGCCAGGTTGTCGGCGGCCATGGCCACCGGCTCGGCGTGGAAGTTGCCGCCGGAAATCACGTCGTCCTCGGCGGCGAACACCAGCGGGTTGTCCGACACGGCGTTGGCCTCGATCTGCAGCACCTCGGCGGCCTGGCGCAGCTGGGTCAGGCAGGCGCCCATCACCTGCGGCTGGCAGCGCAGCGAGTAGGGGTCCTGGACCTTGTCGCACTTCTCGTGGGAGCGGGCGATCTCGCTGCTGGCACCGAGCAGCTCGCGGTAGGCGCTGGCCACGTCGATCTGCCCGCGCTGGCCGCGGGCGGCATGGATGCGCGCATCGAACGGGGCGCGCGAGCCGAGCATGGCCTCGACGCTGAGGCCGCCGCACACGGTGGCGGCGGCGAACAGGTCCTCGCCTTCGAACAGGCCGCGCAGGGCGTAGGCGGTGGAGGCCTGGGTGCCGTTGAGCAGGGCCAGGCCCTCCTTGGCGGCCAGGGTCAGCGGCTCGAGGCCGGCCACCGCCAGCGCCTCGCGGCCGTCGATCCACTGGCCCTGGTAGCGCGCTTTGCTCTCGCCGAGCAGCAGCAGCGACATGTGCGCCAGCGGGGCGAGGTCGCCGGAGGCGCCGACCGAGCCCTTCAGCGGGATGTGCGGGTAGACCTCGGCGTTGATCAGGGCGAGCAGCGCGTCGATCACCTGGCGGCGAATGCCGGAGAAGCCGCGCGCCAGGCTGTTGACCTTGAGCAGCATGATCAGGCGGACCATGGCGTCGTCCAGCGGCTCGCCGACGCCGGCGGCGTGGGACAGCACCAAGGATCGCTGCAGCTTCTCCAGGTCGGCCGGGGCGATGCGGGTCGAGGCCAGCAGGCCGAAGCCGGTGTTGATGCCGTAGGCGGTGCGGCCCTCGGCGATGATGCTCTCGACGCAGGCCACGCTGGCGTCGATGGCGGCGTGGCAGCTGTGGTCGAGGGTCACGCGCAGCGGCTGCTGGTAGGCGGCGCGCAGGTCGGCGAGGGTCAGCTGGCCGGGAACGAGATGCAGGTTGTGGGTCATGGCTCAGGCTCCCTTCACCGGATTGGGCATCGCCGGATTGATCATCGGCAGGTCGAGACCCTGCTCTTGGGCGCAGTCGATGGCGATCTGGTAGCCGGCGTCGGCGTGGCGCATCACCCCGGTGCCCGGGTCGTTGCGCAGCACGCGGCCGAGGCGGGCGTGGGCGTCCGGCGTGCCGTCGGCGACGATCACCACCCCGGAGTGTTGCGAATAACCCATGCCCACGCCACCGCCGTGGTGCAGCGACACCCAGGTGGCGCCGCCGGCGGTATTCAGCAGGGCGTTGAGCAGCGGCCAGTCGGACACGGCGTCGGAGCCGTCGAGCATGGCCTCGGTCTCGCGGTTGGGGCTGGCCACCGAGCCGGAATCCAGGTGGTCGCGGCCGATGACGATCGGCGCCTTCAGCTCGCCGTTGGCGACCATCTCGTTGAACGCCTGGGCGAGGCGCGCGCGGTCCTTCAGGCCGACCCAGCAGATGCGCGCCGGCAGGCCCTGGAAGCTGATGCGCTCGCGGGCCATGTCCAGCCAGCGGTGCAGGTGCGGGTTGTCGGGGATCAGCTCCTTGACCTTGGCGTCGGTCTTGTAGATGTCCTCCGGGTCGCCGGACAGCGCCACCCAGCGGAACGGGCCGATGCCCTGGCAGAACAGCGGGCGGATGTAGGCCGGGACGAAGCCGGGGAAGTCGAAGGCGTTCTTGACGCCCTCTTCCAGGGCCATCTGGCGGATGTTGTTGCCGTAGTCGAAGGTCGGCACGCCCATCTTCTGGAAGTCGAGCATGGCCTGCACGTGCACGGCCATCGAGCGCTTGGCGGCCTTGGCCACCGCTTCCGGCTCGGTCTTGCCGCGTTCGACGTACTCGTCCCAGCTCATGCCCAGCGGCAGGTAGCCGTGCAGCGGGTCGTGGGCGCTGGTCTGGTCGGTGACCAGGTCCGGGCGCACGCCGCGGCGCACCAGTTCCGGGAGGATCTCGGCGGCGTTGCCGCACAGGGCGATGGACACCGCCTTGCCCTGGCTGGTGTAGCGGTCGATGCGCGCCAGGGCGTCGTCCAGGTCGGTGGCCTGCTCGTCGACGTAGCGGGTGCGCAGGCGGAAGTCGATGCGCGACTGCTGGCACTCGATGTTCAGCGAGCAGGCGCCGGCGAGGCTGGCGGCCAGCGGCTGGGCACCGCCCATGCCGCCCAAGCCGGCGGTGAGCACCCAGCGGCCGGTCAGGTCGCCGTGGTAGTGCTGGCGGCCGGCCTCGACGAAGGTTTCATAGGTGCCCTGGACGATGCCCTGGCTGCCGATGTAGATCCAGCTGCCGGCGGTCATCTGGCCGTACATGGCCAGGCCCTTGCGGTCCAGCTCGTTGAAGTGTTCCCAGGTGGCCCAGTGCGGCACCAGGTTGGAGTTGGCCAGCAGCACGCGCGGGGCGTCCTTGTGGGTCTCGAACACGCCGACCGGCTTGCCGGACTGGATCAGCAGGGTCTGGTGGTCCTCCAGGCGCTCGAGCACCTCGACGATCTTGTCGAAGCACTGCCAGTTGCGCGCGGCGCGGCCGATGCCGCCGTAGACCACCAGATCCTCGGGTTTTTCCGCCACGTCCGGGTGCAGGTTGTTCATCAGCATGCGCAGCGGCGCTTCGGTCAGCCAGCTCTTGCAGCGCAGGGTGGTGCCGGTCGGGGCGGCGATCTGGCGGCTCGGGTCGTGGCGGGGATCGACGGTGCTCATCGGGGTTCCTCTTTCGCTTGTTGTTGTCGGGGCGTGGGGTGGGAGTCAGCCGTGCAGGGACAGCCGGTGGATCAGGCGCGCCGCCACGCGGGCGGTGCGCTGGTCCTGGTCGTGTTCGGGGTTCAGTTCGGCCAGCTCGGCGAGCAGCAGCTTGCCGTTGGCCTGCAGGCGCTCGATCAGCGGTTCGAGCAGGGCGATGGAGACGCCGTGGGCGGCCGGCGCGCTGACGCCGGGGCCTTCCCAGGCCGGCAGCACGTCGAGGTCGACGGTCAGGTACAGGGCGTCGCAATCGGCGATGAAGGCGTCCAGCTCGGCGCCGATGGCATCGAGGGTGCTCTCGCGGATCTCATGGTCCTCGCGCACCAGCACGCCCAGCTCGGCGGCGGTGCGGAACAGCGCGCGGGTGTTGGCGGCGCGGCTGACGCCGAGGCAGGCGTAGCGGAACGGCCAGCCGCGCGCGGCGCAGGCACCGGCGATCTGCGCGAAGGGCGTGCCCGAGGAGTGCACATGCGCCGGGTCGCGCAGGTCGAAGTGGGCGTCGAAGTTGACGATGGCCAGGCGCGGCGGGTGCGGCAGCGTCTTGGCCAGGTGCGCGGCGATGCCCTGCCAGCTGCCGAAGGCCACCTCGTGGCCGCCGCCGAGCACCACCGGCAGGTGGCCGGCGTCGAGCAGTTCGGCGACGCTGGCGCCGAGGCGCTGCTGGGCGGTATCGAGATCGCCGTCGGCGCAGCACACGTCGCCGGCGTCATAGGCCGGACCGCGTCGGTGCCAGGCCAGGTTGGCGAGCATCTTGCGGATCGCCGCCGGCGCGCTGGCGGCGCCGACGCGGCCCTGGTTGCGGCGCACGCCCTCGTCGCAGGCGAAGCCGAGCAGGGCCAGACCCGGCTGGCTGTCCGCGCCGAGCGGCTGGATGCGCTGGTGCCAGCGCGGGCTGTCGGCCTCGGGGTCGACGCGGCCGCTCCAGACGTCCAGGTTCAGGCGATCAACGTTCATTCGTGATGGCTCCATTGAAGATGCGCTGGCGCAGGCGCCCGGCCTGCACCGCGTAGGCCAGCTCGGCGGCGCGCGCGACGTCCCACAGGCACAGGTCGGCCGGCAATCCTTCGGCAATGCGGCCGAGCTGCGGCTGGCCGAGGGCGCGTGCACCGTGGGCGGTCATGCCGGCCAGCGCCTCGCGCGGGGTCAGGCGGAACAGGCTGCAGGCCAGGTTGAGCAGCAGGGTGGGCAGGAACAGCGGCGAGGTGCCGGGGTTGGCGTCGCTGGCCAGCGCCATCGGCACGCCGTACTGGCGCAGCAGATCGATCGGCGGGCGCTGGGTTTCGCCGAGCACCAGGAAGGCGCCGGGCAGCAGGGTGGCGACGGTGCCGGCGGCGGCCATGGCGGCGACGCCGGCCTCGTCGAGGTATTCGATATGGTCGGCGGACAGGCCGCGGTGGCGCGCCACCAGCGCGCTGGCGCCCTGGTTGGACAGCTGCTCGGCGTGCGCCTTGACCGGCAGGCCGTGGCGCGCGGCGGCGGCGAACACCCGTTCGCACTGCGCCGGGCTGAAGGCGATGGACTCGCAGAACACGTCCACCGCATCGGCGAGATTCTCGGCGGCGGCCGCCGGGATCATCTCCTCGCAGACCAGCTCGATGTAGGCGTCGCTGTTGCCGGCGTACTCCGCCGGCAGGGCGTGGGCGCCGAGCAGGGTGGTCAGCACCCGCACCGGCAGTTCCGCGCCGAGGCGGCGGGCGACGCGCAGCAGCTTCAGCTCGTCGGCCACCGACAGGCCGTAGCCGGACTTGATCTCCACGGTGGTCACGCCGTCGGCGAGCAGCGCTTCCAGGCGCGGGCGGGCCAGGGCGAACAGTTCGTCCTCGCCGGCTTCGCGGGTGGCGCGCACGGTGCCGAGGATGCCGCCGCCGGCGCGGGCGATCTCCGCGTAGCTGGCGCCCTCCAGACGCTGCTCGAACTCGCCGGCGCGGTTGCCGGCGTACACCAGGTGGGTGTGGCAGTCGACCAGCCCGGGGGTCAGCAGCCCGCCGCGCCCGGCCAGCCGCGCGCCGGCGACGCGCTCCTCGTCCAGCTCGCTCATCGGGCAGAGCAGGGCGACGCGGCCGTCCTCGACCAGCACGGCCATCGGCGCGGGCAGCTCCTGCAGGCCGTCGAAGACGCTGACGTCGCGCCACAGCAGGCGGGGGGTGGAGGGTGCGGGCATTGCGGATGACCTTCGGGTGACGTTGTTTGTATATACAATATGGGCGGGGACGCAGATCGTCAACCGTTGCGCCTGCCGTTGGTCCGGCAGATTTCGCCCGCGCGCCACGGCGGCCGTCGGGAAATCCATGGCAGGCCTGATGAATAGAGGGTGGTAGGCGCTGCCGGGTTGGCCGGCGCAGTGGGCTGATGGGCGCAGTGCGGTGCAGGGCGGGTGGCCGGTTTGGGTACCTGCGGTTGCGTTTGCCTCTTTCATGTATATACATTTGCCGCCTGCTGCGCGTGCAGCTGTGGCGGCGCTGAGCGCGGGGCCCTGACGGAAGGTTGCAGGATGCACTTGTGTTGCGGGCAAAGTTGTACAAATATTGTACTTGCAATATTTCTTGTGCAGATAACTGCGAGGTGAGCGCCATGAACCTGCACGCCCTGTCCACCCACGCCCTGGCCGGGCGCATCGACAGTCTCGATCTGATCTCCCTGGAGGGCGGCATCTACGTGCTGGAGGCGCAGATGGACGGCCGCCCGCACAGCCTGGTCGACGAGCAGGGCCGCGTCTGCCACCTGCGTTCGGTGGAGCACGCCCGCGACCTGCTGCAGGAGGTGCCGCTGCTGCCCTTCCATCTGGTGCACCAGTCGCCCTACGACGAGATGTGCGGCCTCGCCGAGGGCCGCCGCGAACCGCTGCGCGTGCCGATCGGCATGCGTTCGCACTGGTGACGGCGCTGCCGGAGCGCTGCACGGCCGGGTGGGCCGCGCGGTGAGCGTCGCCGCCCTGCGCCTGGTCCTCGGCGACCAGCTGTCCTTCGACCTGGCTTCGCTGGCCGGCCTCGACCCGCAGCGCGACCGCGTGCTGCTCGCCGAGGTGGCCGAGGAGGCCGGCCACGTGCCGCACCATCCGCAGAAGATCGCCTTCCTGTTCAGCGCCATGCGCCACTTCGCCGCGGCGCTGCGCGCACGCGGCGTGGCGGTGGACTACGTGAGCCTCGACGACCCGGCCAACACGGGCTCGCTGGCCGGCGAGCTGGCGCGCTTCGCCGCGCGCTACCGCCCCGCCGCGATCCATGTCACCGAGGCCGGCGACTGGCGCGTCGAGCAGGCGCTCAAGGCCAGCGGCCTGCCGCTCACCTGGTACGCCGACACGCGCTTTCTCTGCTCGCGCGCCGAGTTCGCCCGCTGGGCGCAGGGCAGGAAGCAGCTGCGCATGGAGTTCTTCTACCGCGAGATGCGCCGCAAGAGCGGCCTGCTGCTGCACCCGGACGGCTCGCCGGAGGGTGGGGCGTGGAACTTCGACGCCGACAACCGCAAGCGCCTGCCGAAAGGGCTGCGCGGGCCGCTGTCGGCGCAGTTCGCCCCGGATGCCATCACCCGCGAGGTGCTGGCGCTGGTGGCCGCGCGCTTCGCCCACCACTATGGAAGTCTCGACGGCTTCGCCTACCCGGTGACCCATGCCGAGGCCGAGCAGCTGTGGGCGCATTTTCTCGACTTCGGCCTGGCCGCCTTCGGCGACTACCAGGATGCGATGGCCGTGGGCGAACCCTACCTGTTCCACGCGCGGATCAGCGCCGCGCTGAACGTCGGCCTGCTCGATCTGCGCCGCCTGTGCGCCGACGTGGAGACGGCGTACCGGGAAGGGCGGGTGGCGCTGAACGCCGCCGAGGGCTTCATTCGCCAGCTGATCGGCTGGCGCGAGTACGTGCGCGGCATCTACTGGCTGCAGATGCCGGACTACGCGCAGCGCAATGCCTTCGCCAATACGCGCGACCTGCCGGCGTTCTACTGGAGCGGGCAGACGCGGATGAACTGCCTGCGCCAGGCGATCGGCCAGACCCTCGAGCACGCCTACGCCCACCACATCCAGCGGCTGATGGTCACCGGCAACTTCGCCCTGCTCGCCGGCATCGCGCCGCGCCAGCTGTGCGACTGGTACCTGGCGGTGTACATGGACGCCTTCGACTGGGTGGAGCTGCCCAACACCCTGGGCATGGTGCTGCACGCCGACGGTGGCTACCTGGGCTCCAAGCCGTACTGCGCCAGCGGCCAGTACCTCAAGCGGATGTCCGACTACTGCACCGGCTGCGCCTACAAGGTCGGCGAGAGCACCACGGAAGACGCCTGCCCGTTCAACGCGCTCTACTGGCGCTTCCTGCTCCGCCACCGCGAACGACTGGCCGGCAACCCGCGCATGGCGATGGTCTACCGGAGCCTGGCGCGGATGAGCGAAGACAAGCAGCAGGCGCTCTGGCGGCGCGGCGAGGTGCTGCTGGCGCGGCTGGATGCCGGGGAGGCGCTGTGAGGAAGAAGCGCGACCTGCCGGTGAAGACCTGCGCCGTGTGCGGCCTGCCGTTCGCCTGGCGCAGGAAGTGGGCGCGCTGCTGGGACGAGGTGCGCTACTGCTCGGAGCGCTGCCGGCGCGGCGGCGTTCGCCGCCCTACCTAGGGTGCGTCGTGCGCACCATGGGCCGCGCGATATTCCCGGTGCGCACGGCGCACCCTACGGCTGCCGGCGGTACGCGCGATGATGGGTGGGTATGCCCGTCGCCGGTGCCTTGCGATATACTGCGCGCCCTTCGGCCGGTCACGCTGTCCGGTCCACTCTCCTTCGCAGACAAGCCACGCGCGGTCATCCGGCGTGGCTTGTTGGTTTTTGTCGCGCCAGCCGGCGCAGAACAAGAGGCACGACGATGAGCGCACTGGTAGGCGTGATCATGGGCTCCAAATCCGACTGGAGCACCCTCAGCCACACCGTCGACATGCTGGACAAGCTCGGCATTCCCCACGAAGTGAAGGTGGTTTCCGCCCACCGCACCCCGGATCTGCTGTTCCAGTACGCCGAACAGGCGGAAGAGCGCGGCCTGGAAGTGATCATCGCCGGCGCCGGCGGCGCCGCCCACCTGCCGGGCATGTGCGCGGCCAAGACCCACCTGCCGGTGCTCGGCGTGCCGGTGCAGTCGTCGATGCTCTCCGGCGTCGACTCGCTGCTGTCGATCGTGCAGATGCCCGGCGGCATCCCGGTCGCCACCCTGGCGATCGGCAAGGCCGGCGCGATCAACGCCGCGCTGCTCGCCGCCAGCATCCTCGGCGGCAAGCACCCGCAGTTCCACGAGGCGCTCAAGGCGTTCCGCACCCAGCAGACCGAGTCGGTGCTGGAAAACCCGGACCCCCGCGAAATCTGAGGCCCACTCCCATGAAGATCGGCGTAATCGGTGGCGGCCAGCTGGGCCGCATGCTGGCCCTGGCGGGCACTCCGCTGGGGATGAACTTTGCTTTCCTCGACCCGGCGCCGGATGCCTGCGCCCAGGCCCTGGGCGAGCACATCCGCGCCGACTACGGCGACCAGGACCACCTGCGCCAGCTGGCCGACGAGGTCGACCTGGTGACCTTCGAGTTCGAGAGCGTGCCGGCCGAGACGGTGGCCTTCCTCTCCCAGTTCGTGCCGGTCTATCCGAGCGCCGAGGCGCTGCGCATCGCCCGCGACCGCTGGTTCGAGAAGTCGCTGTTCAGGGAGCTGGGCATTCCCACCCCGGAATTCGCCGACGTCCAGTCGCAGGCCGACCTGGACGCCGCGGTGGCCGCCATCGGTCTGCCGGCGGTGCTCAAGACCCGCACCCTGGGCTACGACGGCAAGGGCCAGAAGGTCCTGCGCCAGCCCGGGGACGTCGCCGGCGCCTTCGCCGAGCTGGGCAGCGTGCCGTGCATTCTCGAGGGCTTCGTGCCGTTCACTGGCGAGGTGTCGCTGGTGGCGGTGCGTGGCCGCGACGGCGAGACGCGCTTCTACCCGCTGGTGCACAACACCCACGTCGGCGGCATCCTCGAGCTGTCGGTGGCCAGCAGCGACCATCCGCTGCAGGCGCTGGCCGAGGACTACGTCGGCCGCGTGCTGGCGAAGCTCGACTACGTCGGCGTGCTGGCCTTCGAGTTCTTCGAGGTCGACGGCGGCCTCAAGGCCAACGAGATCGCCCCGCGGGTGCACAACTCCGGGCACTGGACCATCGAAGGCGCCGAGTGCAGCCAGTTCGAGAACCACCTGCGCGCCGTCGCCGGCCTGCCGCTGGGCTCGACCGCCAAGGTCGGCGAGAGCGCCATGCTCAACTTCATCGGCTCCGTGCCCGAGGTGAGCAAGGTGGTGGCCATCGCCGACTGCCACCTGCACCACTACGGCAAGGCCTTCAAGGCCGGGCGCAAGGTCGGCCACGCCACCCTGCGCTGTGCCGACCGCGCGACCCTCGAGGCGCGCATCAGGGACGTCGAGGCGCTGATCAAGGGCTGATGGCCTTTTTTCACCGTAGGCTGGGTCAGGCCGCAGGCCGTAACCCACCAACCGGCCGCGAGGCCGGCAAGCAGGATGCCTGGCGGCATCCTCGGCGGGTTACGCCGCGTTGCGGCTAACCCACCCTACGACTCCAGCGGCGAGCGCCCGCGCAGGCTAGGCTGAAGGCAACTCCATCCCAGCGGAGCACTCGCCATGGGCATCCTCGGCACCCTCCTGATCGGCCTGCTGGTCGGCGTGGTCGCGCGCTTTCTCAAGCCGGGCGACCAGCCGATGGGCTGGGTCATGACCATCCTGCTCGGCATCGGCGGCTCGGTCATCGCCACCTACGGCGGCCAGGCACTGGGCATCTACCGCGCCGGTCAGGCGGCCGGCTTCGTCGGCGCAGTGGTCGGCGCCATCGTCCTGCTGGTAGTGTTCGGCTATCTGAAGAAGCCCTGAGGCGCCGCCGTGGCGCCGCGAGATCCGCATGCGCCTGTTGCCCGTCCTCTGCCTGACCCTGTTCGCCACCCTGAGCCACGCCGCCGAGCCGGCGGAAACCGACTGGCTGGAACTGCTGCCGCCGGAGGATCTGGCGGCGCTGGAGGCGATGCCGGAGATCGACCACCAAGGCGCCGAGGACGACAGCCCGTTCTACACCCCCGGCGGCCTCAAGCAGCAGGCCGACCTGCCGGCGGTGATGTACTCGACGCGCACCGTGGCGGCCCTCGACGGCCGGCAGGTGCGCCTCGGCGGTTATCCGGTGCCGCTGGAAAGCACCTCCGACGGGCGCTTCCATACCTTCTTCCTGGTGCCCTACCCGGGCGCCTGCATCCACGTGCCGCCGCCGCCGCCCAACCAGATCGTGCTGGTGCGTTATCCCAAGGGCGTGGCGCTGGACGACCTCTACGCGCCGCTGTGGGTCAGCGGCACGCTGCGCATCGAGACGGTCGGCAACGAGCTGGCCGACGCCGCCTACGCCCTCGAGGCGGAGGGCGTGCGGCTGGTCGAGGAGGCCGATCTCTGAGCGCCGTCGCGGGCCGCGCTCAGGGTTGGCCGGCCAGCCGTAGCTGCTGGATGCGCTGCTGCCTGTAGGAGCGCGCCGCCGCCGGGACCGGCGCACTCTTGCCGGTTTCCAGCCATTGCCGCACGCGGCTGGCGTCGCCGATGTGGGTGCGTTTGCCGAAGGTGCCGAGCAGCACCATGGCCACCGGGCGCTGCTCCAGGCGGGCGAGCATGGCCAGGCAGTGGCCGGCCTCGTTGATGAAGCCGGTCTTGGTCACCTCGATGTCCCAGGCCGGATTGCGCACCAGCGGGTTGGTGTTGAAGAAGCTCTGCGCGTAGCGCGGCTTCTGGAAGTGCGCGTCGCGATTCGGCGTGGTGCTCAGCTCGCGGATCAGCGGGTACTCGCGGGCGGCCTTGAGCAGGCGCACCAGGTCGCGGGCGGTGGAGACGTTCTTCTCCGACAGGCCGGTGGGTTCGACGAAGCGGGTGCGAGTCATGCCCAGCGTGCGGGCCTTGTCGTTCATCGCCGCGACGAAGCGCGCATGGCCGCCCGGGTAGTTGTGCGCCAGCGCCGAGGCGGCGCGGTTCTCCGAGGACATCAGCGCCAGGCGCAGCATTTCGCGGCGGCTGATCTGGCTGCCGACCCGCACCCGCGAGAACACCCCGCGCAGCTCGCGGGTGTCGTGGATGGTCACCGGGATCACCTCGTCCAGCGGCAGGCGAGCATCGAGGGCGACCATCGCGGTCATCAGCTTGCTGATCGAGGCGATCGGCACCACGGCGTCGGGATGGCTGGCGTAGAGCACCTGGTCGCTGGCCAGGTCGACCACCATGGCGCTGCTGGAGGCCAGTTCCAGCCTGGCCGGATCGCGGGCGGGCAGGCCGGCGCTGGCGATATTCGGGGTCAGGGCGATGCATGCGCAGGACAGCAACAGGCCGAATATCGAGGATCGGATGTTCATGACACGGGGCTCGCTGTGGGACGTGACTGGGGAGAATCGGGCAGCGGTCCATGCTTGTCGGCACAGTATAGAGAACGCCCGGGTGCCTGTCGGGGGTGGCGGCGGGCGGCAGGGCGGCGCGGATTGACTTTGTCCCGCCGCGGCCTCGAAGATGTGCAGGAAATCCAACGAGGTGTTCAGACATGAGCCCCAGTGGCATCGCCGAATCGGCCGTGACGGCCTTCGCGGCGCGCGAGCGCCAGCGCTTTCTTGAACGCAACCCCCAGTCCGTGGCGCTCGCCGAGCGCGCGCGCCATTCGCTGTTCGGCGGCGTGCCGATGCACTGGATGAGCGACTGGTCGACGCCGGTGCCGCTGTTCGTCGAGCGCGCCCGCGGCGCGCGCTTCTTCGACGTCGACGGCCACGAGTACGTCGACTTCTGCCTGGGCGACACCGGCAGCATGTTCGGCCACTCGCCGGCGCCGATCGCCCGGGCGCTGCGCGAGCAGGCCGGCGACGGCCTGACCAGCATGCTGCCCGGCGAGGACGCGGTGGTCTGCGGCGAGCTGCTCGCCGCGCGCTTCGGCCTGCCCTACTGGCAGGTGGCGACCACCGCCACCGACGCCAACCGCTTCGTGCTGCGCTGGGCGCGGGCGATCACCGGGCGCAAGGTGATCCTGGTGTTCGACGGCTGCTACCACGGCACCGTCGACGAGGCCATGGTGCGCGCCAAGGGCGGCCGCACCGTGCACCGTCCGGGGCTGATCGGCCAGGCGCGCAACCTGACCCAGCACAGCCGCGTGGTGCCGTTCAACGACCTCGCCGCGCTGGAGGCGGCGCTGGCCCCCGGCGACGTCGCCGCGGTGCTCTGCGAGCCGGCGCTGACCAACATCGGCATGGTCCTGCCCGAGCCGGGCTTCATGGCCCGGCTGCGCGAGCTGACCCGCCAGGCCGGCACCCTGCTGGTCGTCGACGAGACCCACACCATCTCCACCGGCCCCGGCGGCTGCACCCGCGCCTGGAGCCTCGAGCCGGACTTCCTGACCCTCGGCAAGCCGGTGGCCGGCGGCGTGCCCTGCGCGGTGTACGGCTGTAGCGCGGAGATGGCCCAGGCCATGCAGACGGCCCGTCGCCACGCCAGCGAGACCAGCCACGGCCACGGCCACAGCGGCATGGGCACCACCCTGTCGGCCAACGCGCTGGCCATGCACTGCATGCGCGCCAACCTCGAGCAGGTGATGACCCCGGCGGCCTACGAGCACATGCTCTGGCTGGCGGCGCGTCTGGCCGAGGGCTTCCGCACGCTGATCGCCCGCCACGGCCTGGCCTGGTCGGTGACCGAGCTGGGTGCGCGCTGCGAGTTCCAGTTCTGCGCCGTGCCGCCGAGGAACGGCGCCGAGGCCGAGGCGGCGTTCCACGACAGCCTGCAGATGGCCCTGCACCTGTACCTGATCAACCGCGGCATCCTGATCACCCCGTTCCACAACATGACCTTGTGCTGTCCGGAGACCACCGCCGCCGACGTCGACCGGCTGCTCGCCGTCCTCGACGAGGGGCTGGGCGAGCTGCTGGCCATCCCCGGCGCACGGGAGTCCTGAACCGTGGCCCTGTATCCTTCCGGCATCGCGCCCGGGCACTGAAGGGAAGGTGGGCAAGGCTGCGCCGTTGCCCGCCCTACGTCATGGCGCTCGATCCGCCGCAGGGTGGAAAACGACCGCAGGTCCTTTCCGCCGTCGCGCCGGGGCGCCGACCTGCCCTGTTGCCCAAGGATTTCCCCATGCATTTCGCCGATCTCCAGGAAGCCGACGCCTTCCTCGCCGCCCATCCCGATGTCCAGACCTTCGAGCTGTTCATCATCGACCCCTGCGGCGTGCCGCGCGGCAAGCTGCTGCGCCGCGAGGAACTGCGTGCCATCTACCAGCACGGCCGGCCGCTGCCGAGCAGCATCCTCGGCCTGACCATCCGTGGCGAGGACGTCGACGCCACCGGCCTGGTCTGGGAGGTCGCCGACGCCGACTGCTGGGCCTTCCCGCTGCCCGGCAGTCTCGCCCTGCAGAGCTGGCGCGCCCGGCCGACCGCCCAGCTGCAGGTGTCCATGCACCCGACCCAGGGCCAGCCGGCCAGCGTCGCCGACCCGCGCCACGTGCTGGCGCGACAGATCGAGCGGCTCGAGGCCGACGGCTACCGGCCGGTGATGGCCGCCGAGCTGGAGTTCTACCTGCTCGACCGCGAGCGCGACGCCGAGGGCCGTCCGCAGCCGGCGCGCCAGGCCAACGGCGTGCGCCCGCAGGCGCCGCAGGTCTACGGCGTGCTCGAGCTGGAGCAGCTGGCGCCGTTCCTCGACGACCTCTACGCCGCCTGCGCCGCCCAGGGCCTGCCGGCGCGCACGGCGATCTCCGAGTACGCGCCGGGGCAGGTGGAGATCACCCTCGAGCACCGCAGCGACGCCCTGCAGGCGATGGACGAGGCGGTGCGCTACAAGCGCCTGGTGCGCGGGGTGGCGCACAGGCATGGCTACCAGGCCTGCTTCATGGCCAAGCCGTTCGGCGAGCTGGCCGGCAGCGGCCTGCACCTGCACGTCAGCCTGGCCGACGCCGCCGGCAACAACCTGTTCGCCGGCGAGCTGGCCGACCTCGAAGGCGGCGCCCCTGCCGCCGGGACGGGAACCCCGCTGCTGCGCCAGGCCATCGGCGGCCTGCTGGAGACCCTCGAGGACGGCCTCGCCGTGTTCTGCCCCAACGCCAACTCGTTCCGCCGCTTCCAGGCCAACAGCTATGCGCCGCTGGCCAAGAGCTGGGGGGTGAACAACCGCACCGTGTCGCTGCGCGTGCCGAGCGGCCCGGCGGCCAGTCGGCACGTCGAACACCGCATCTGCGGCGCCGACGCCAACCCCTATCTGGCCGCCGCACTGCTGCTGGCCGGTATCCACCGCGGCCTGCGCGAGCGGCTCGATCCCGGCGCGCCCGTCGTGGGCAACGGCTACGTGCAGGCCCGCGAGGTGCTGCCCAGCGACTGGCTGACCGCACTGGACCGGCTGGAGGCCTCGGCCTGGGTGCGCGAGGCGCTCGGCGCGGATTTCCTGCGCGTCTACCTGGCGATCAAGCGCGAGGAGTACCGGCAGTTCATGGCCGAGGTGGGCGAGCAGGACTGGCGCTGGTATCTGGGTCACGCCTGAGGGCCAGCGGCGGCAAGGGCGGTGCGGCGGAAAATGTCCTTGCCGTCAGTCGGGGCAATCGTCGACCATGGTTGCCCTGCGCAGCCCGGCGAGATCCCGCAAACGCGACAATTCGCCGCAGGTTGCCGCACGATGCTCGTGCGTTCGTCGCGCGCCCCTCGGACAGGACGCAAAGCCGCGCGCCACGGTGCTTGGCAGCCTGCGCCACGGGGGCGAAATTGCTCGACACAATGCGTCCATATTCGACTAAAGTAGCGTCCTCTTCACCCGCAATCGAGCCCGAGCCACCCATGCAATCCGGCAATTCGCAGCTGACCATGACCGTCCTGATGACTCCGGACAAGGCCAACTTCTCCGGCAACGTGCACGGCGGCACCCTGCTCAAGTACCTCGACGAGGTCGCCTATGCCTGCGCCAGCCGCTACGCCGGTCGCTACGTGGTGACGCTCTCCGTGGACCAGGTGATCTTCCGTCAGCCGATCCACGTCGGCGAGCTGGTCACCTTCCTCGCCTCGGTCAACTACACCGGCAGCACCTCGATGGAGATCGGCATCAAGGTGATCACCGAGGACATCCGCAACCAGACGGTGCGCCACACCAACAGCTGCTTCTTCACCATGGTCGCGGTCGACGGCCACGGCAAGACCGTGCCGGTGCCGCCGCTCGAGCCCGAGACTCCCGAGCAGAAGCGCCGCTTCGCCCAGGCCCAGCAGCGCCGGCAGATCCGCCGCGAGCTGGAAGAGCGCTACAAGGCCATCATGAGCCACGACTGAGGAGTCTCCATGCCGCTGCAGTGCCGTCCGCCGTTCCACCGCAGCCCCGCCCGGAGGCGTGCATGCTGACACTCGGCGAACTGGCGGTGCTGCTGCTGGCCTGCTCGGCCTGCGCCTGGCTGTGGCACGCCCACGGCATCCACGAGCACGCCCTGCGCCTGGTGCGCCAGGCCTGCCTGCGCGAGGACGTGCTGCTGCTCGACGACAACGTCGCCTTCCGCCGCCTGCGCCTGCTGCGCGACCGCAGCGGCCGGCTGCGGCTGGCCCGCGAGTATGCCTTCGAATTCACCGTCACCGGCGAGCAGCGCCATCCCGGCCGCCTGGTGCTGCTCGGTCGCACGCCGGCGCAGATCGAGCTGGCGCCGCATCCCATGCGCGAGCCCGAGGCGCGCGACGATCCGCAGGTGATCGAGCTCGAGGCCTGGCGCCGCCGCTCGTCGCGCGAGCGCTGACGGCGCCCTTCAGTCGACGACGCCGAGCAGGAAGGCCGCGCTGCGGCGCGCCGCCTCCTCGGCATCCTCCTGCATGAAGCAGTGGCCGCCGGCCACCCGCTGCGCGCTGACGTGGTGGTCGAGCGCGCACCAGTGCGCCACGCCGCGGCCGACGAAGGGGTAGCTGTGCGTGCCGTGCAGCACCAGGGTCGGCGTCGTCACCCGTGTCAGCGAGCGCCACAGGCGCCGGGGACAGGAGGCGAAGATCTCCGCCTCGCGGCTCGGCCGGCACTTCAGCTCCACGCCGTCGGCCATGCTGCGCAGCGCGTGCTCGAGATAGGCGTGCAGCGCCGCATCGCTCCAGTCGCGGAAGATGCCGCGGCCGTGCAGGCTTGCCCGGGCGGCGGCGCGATCCGGCCAGTGGCTGCGTCGACTGCGGGCGCGGCGCGCCAGCTCGCGGCGCTCGTGCAGGCCGAGCAGTTCGGAGAGCGCCATCACGCCGATCATCGCCGGCGGGAACAGAACCGGATCGAGCAGCACCGCACGGCGGAACAGCGCCGGCTCGCCGGCGAGGATCAGGCCGGTCAGCACGCCGCCGAAGCTGTGCCCGCAGGCGTGGCGCGGCACCGCGCCGAAGCGCCCGGCACCGGCCAGGAAGGCCTCGACCGCCAGCTCGGCGCTGCGGTTCCAGCCGAGGAAGCGTCCGCCGTGGTCGCTGTCGCCGTGGCCCTGCACGTCGCACAGCCAGAGATCGAAGTCGCGTGCCAGCAGGGCCAGCAGCGGCTCGTAGGCCCGGCAGCAGAAGCCGTTGCCGTGCAGGAAATGCAGCAGCGGCCGGCCGGAGGGCTCGCTGTGCCAGCCGCGCAGGGTGAAGCCCGTCGAGCAGGGGTGCTGCCAGGGGACGAGGTGCATGGTGGGCCTCCGCTCCGTTCAGGCCAGCGCGGCCAGCAGCAGCGGCAGGCTGAGGGCGGCGAGCAGGGTCTGCAGGGTGATGATGCCGGCCATCAGCTGGCTGTCGCCGCCGAGCTGGCGGGTCAGCACGTAGGCGGTGGGCGCGGTGGGCAGGGCGAAGAACAGCACCAGCAGGCCGCTCTCCATGGCCGGCAGGGCGAGCAGGCGCGCCACGCCGAAGGCCAGCAGTGGCATCAGCAGCAGGCGCGCCAGGCTGTTGCCGAGCAGCGCGGGAGTCTCGCCGCGCAGCTCCTGCGGGCGCAGCGCGGCGCCGACGCAGAGCAGGCCGAGCGGCAGGCTGGCGGCGGCGAGCAGGCCGAGCAGGCGCTCCGTGCCGCCGGGCAGGCCGATGCCGGACAGATTGAGCAGCGCCCCGCCCAGGCAGGCGAGGATCAGCGGGTTCCTGGCGATCGGCAGCAGCAGGCCGCGCACGCCGATGCCGCGTTCGGCGCTCAGCGCCCATACCGACAGCACGTTCACCGCCGGGACCATCAGCGCCAGCATCAGCGCGGCTACCGCCAGCCCCTCGTTGCCGAACAGGCTGCCCACCGTGGCCAGGCCCAGGTAGGTGTTGAAGCGCAGCGTCCCCTGGGCGATGGCGCCGAAGCGCGCCGCCGACCAGCCACGCCAGCGGCGCAGGGCGAGCAGGGCGAGCCAGCCGGCGGCCAGGCCGACCAGCACCGCCAGCGCCAGGCGCGGCAGCGCCGGGTTGTCCAGCGGCGCGCGGGCCAGGCTGGCGAGCAGCAGGGCGGGGAACAGCAGGAAGTAGTTGAGACGCTCGGCGCCTGGCCAGAAGGCCTCGCCGGGAAAGTCGGCGCGGCGCAGCAGGTGGCCGGCGACGATCAGCGCGAACAGCGGCCAGAGGGCGAGCAGCAGGGAGGGCATGGCGGCTCCGTTGCGGCGCGGCGCGGAGGCCGCTGGGAAACCCCGCCAGTCTAGCGGCAATCGTGCCGGGGCGCGGAAACGACTGCGCCGCCCGAAGGCGGCGCAGTTATGCAGCGGTCAGCCGATCAGGCGATCAGAGCAGGCCGCAGTGGCCCGGCTGGCGCAGCATGTGGCCGGTCTGCTGCATGTTGATGTGCCAGGAGAAGGCCTCGGCGAGGATGTGCGGGGTCTGGCCGCCGACGGTGGCGCAGGCGCGGTCGAAGTAGTCCTGCATGGCCGGGCGGAAGTCCGGGTGCACGCAGTTGTCGATGATCACCTGGGCGCGCTCGCGCGGGGCCAGGCCGCGCAGGTCGGCCAGGCCCTGCTCGGTGACGATGATGTCGACGTCGTGCTCGTTGTGGTCGACGTGCGGGATCATCGGCACGGCGGAGGAGATGGCGCCGCCCTTGGCGATGGACTTGGTGACGAAGATGGCCAGGTGGGCGTTGCGGGTGAAGTCGCCCGAGCCGCCGAGGCCGTTCATCATGTGGGTGCCGTTGACGTGGGTGGAGTTGACGTTGCCGTAGATGTCGAACTCCAGCGCGGTGTTGATGCCGATGATGCCGATGCGACGGACGATCTCCGGATGGTTGGAGATTTCCTGCGGGCGCAGCACCAGCTTGTCCTTGTACTTGTCGAGGTTGGCCAGCACGTGGTGGCACATCTTCTCGGACAGGGTGAAGGAGCAGCCGGAGGCGGCGACCAGCTTGCCGGCGTCGAACAGCTCGAAGGTGGAGTCCTGCAGCACCTCGGAGTACATGGTCAGGCCGCTGAAGTTGGACTTCAGCAGGCCGCTCATCACGGCGTTGGCGATGGTGCCGACGCCGGCCTGCAGCGGCAGCAGGCTCGGGCTCAGGTTGCCGCGCTCGACTTCCTTCTCGAAGAAGGCGATCAGGTGGTCGGCGATGGCCTGGGTCTCGTCGTCGGACGGCAGGACGCTGGAGTAGGAATCTTCCTGGTCGGTGATGACGATGGCGGCGATCTTCGCCGGGTCGCACGGAATGTACGGGGTGCCGATGCGGTCCTGGCCGTTGACCAGCGGGATCGGGCCGCGCTCCGGACGCTTGGCCGGCAGGTAGATGTCGTGCAGGCCTTCCAGGGCGGCCGGGTGGGCCAGGTTCAGCTCGACGATGACCACGTCGGCTTCGGTGAAGCTGGCGGAGTTGCCCACCGAGGTGGTCGGCACGATGCCGCCGTTCTCGGTGATGGCGCAGGCCTCGATGATCGCCACGTCGACCTTCGGCAGGCTGCCGGCGCGCAGCTGCTCGGCGGTGTCGGACAGGTGCTGGTCGATGAACATCACCTCGCCCTTGTTGATCGCCCGGCGCAGGCCGGCGTCGGACTGGAACGGCATGCGGCGGGCCAGCAGACCGGATTCGGCCATCAGCTTGTCCATGTCGTTGCCCAGGCTGGCGCCGGTGATCAGGGTGATCTTCAGCTCTTCGTGGCGGGCACGCTCGGCCATGGCGATCGGCAGCTTCTTGGCTTCGCCGGCGCGGGTGAAGCCGCTCATGCCGACGGTGTTGCCGTTCTTGACCAGCTTGGCCGCTTCTTCGGCGGTGGTGATTTTGTCGGTCAGGGACTGCAGGCGAATACGATCAGGGTACAGGGACATTGAGCGGTTCCTTTGGATACGGCTTATGGCGAACACAGTGCGCCGAGTCTAAGGATTCGCTTTCGCTACGCCTCTAATACTAAGGTCGTAAGTTGCCGGACGGTTTTTGCCGGATTTCGCGACCTTATGCCGCAGAAACAACCACTTCCGCGTGGCGGAAGTGGTTGTTTTACCGTGCATTTCGTCGGGTTATTCGACCGCCTTGACCATGTCCTCGACCACCTTCTTGGCGTCGCCGAACACCATCATGGTCTTGTCCATGTAGAACAGCTCGTTGTCCAGGCCGGCGTAGCCGCTGGCCATCGAGCGCTTGTTGACGATCACGGTGCGCGCCTTGTACGCGTCGAGGATCGGCATGCCGGCGATCGGCGAGTGCGGATCGGTCTTCGCCGCCGGGTTGACCACGTCGTTGGCGCCGAGCACCAGTACCACGTCGGCCTGGCCGAACTCGGGGTTGATGTCCTCCATCTCGTGCACCTGCTCGTAGGGCACCTCGGCCTCGGCCAGCAGCACGTTCATGTGCCCCGGCATCCGCCCGGCCACCGGGTGGATGGCGTACTTCACGGTCACCCCGCGGTGGTTCAGCTTCTCGGTCAGCTCCATCAGCGCGTGCTGGGCGCGCGCCACCGCCAGGCCGTAGCCGGGGACGATGATCACGCTGTCGGCGTTGCCGAGCAGGAACGCGGCGTCGTCGGCCGAGCCGGACTTCACCGGGCGCTGCTCCTGGCTGCCGGCCACCGTGGCGCCGGCTTCGGCGCCGAAGCCACCGAGGATCACGTTGAAGAACGAGCGGTTCATCGCCTTGCACATGATGTAGGAGAGGATCGCACCGCTCGAACCGACCAAGGAGCCGGCGACGATCAGCATCGAGTTGTTCAGCGAGAAGCCGATGCCGGCCGCCGCCCAGCCCGAGTAGCTGTTGAGCATCGACACCACCACCGGCATGTCGGCGCCGCCGATCGGGATGATGATCAGCACGCCGATGACGAAGGCCAGCGCCACCAGCACGGCGAAGGCGGTCAGGTCGCCGCTGAAGGTGAAGGCCAGACCGAGGCCGAGGATGGCCAGGCCCATGGCCAGGTTCAGCCAGTGCTGGCCGGCGAAGGTCACCGGGGCGCCCTGGAACAGGCGGAACTTGTACTTGCCGGACAGCTTGCCGAAGGCGATCACCGAACCGGAGAAGGTGATGGCGCCGATGGCCGCGCCGAGGAACAGCTCCAGGCGGTTGCCGGCCGGGATCGGCTCGCTGGCGGCGGCGACGATGCCCAGCGACTGCGGCTCCACCACCGCGGCGATGGCGATGAATACCGCGGCCAGGCCGATCATGCTGTGCATGAAGGCGACCAGCTCGGGCATCTTGGTCATCTCGACGCGCTTGGCCATGATGGTGCCGGCCGTGCCGCCGAGCAGCAGGCCGAGGACCACGTAGCCGATGCCGGCGCCTTCGCCCATCTGCGCGCCGAGCTTGTAGATCAGGCCGACGGTGGTGAGCACGGCGATGGCCATGCCGACCATGCCGAACAGGTTGCCGCGGCGCGAGCTGGTCGGGTGCGAGAGGCCCTTGAGCGCCTGGATGAAGCACACGGACGCCACGAGGTAGAGGGCGGTGATCAGGTTCATGCTCATCTCAGTGCGCCTCCGCCTTGGCCGGCTTGTCTTTCTTCTTGAACATTTCAAGCATGCGCCGGGTGACCAGGAAGCCACCGAACACGTTGACCGCGGCCAGCGCCACGGCCAGGGTGCCCATGGTCTTGCCCAGGCCGGTTTCGGTCAGCGCGGCGGCCAGCATGGCGCCGACGATGACGATGGCGGAGATGGCGTTGGTCACCGCCATCAGCGGGGTGTGCAGCGCCGGGGTGACGTTCCACACCACGTGGTAGCCGATGTAGATCGCCAGCACGAAGATGATCAGGTTGTAGAGACCGTCGGAGATCGGGTCCATGGCATTGTCCTTCTTGTAATGGGGCCGGGAGGCGTCAGGCGGCGTTGCGACGGACCAGCTGGCCGCCCTCGCACATCAGGCAGGCGGCGACGATGTCGTCTTCGCGATTGAGGTGGAACCTGCCTTCGCCATCGAGGACCAGCTTGAGGAAGTCCAGCAGGTTGCGCGCGTAGAGGGCCGAGGCGTCGGCCGGCAGCAGCGCCGGCAGGTTGCCGTGGCCGACGATGGTCACGCCGTGGCGCACCACCACCTGGTCGACTTCGGTGAGCGGGCAGTTGCCGCCCTGGGCGGCGGCCAGGTCGACGACCACCGAGCCGGGCTTCATCGCCGCCACGGTGTCCTCGTGCAGCAGGATCGGCGCCGGCCGGCCGGGGATCAGCGCGGTGGTGATGACGATGTCGGCCTGCCTGGCGCGCTCGTGCACGGCCCTGGCCTGGCGCTCCATCCAGGATTTCGGCATCGGCCTGGCGTAGCCGCCGACGCCCTCGGCGCACTCGCGCTCCTCGTCGGTCTCGTAGGGCACGTCGACGAACTTGGCACCCAGCGATTCCACCTGCTCCTTGACCGCCGGGCGCACGTCCGAAGCCTCGAGCACCGCACCGAGGCGCTTGGCGGTGGCGATCGCCTGCAGGCCGGCGACGCCGGCGCCGAGCACCAGCACGCGGGCGGCCTTCACCGTGCCGGCGGCGGTCATCAGCATCGGCATGAAGCGCGGGTAGTGCTCGGCGGCGAGCAGCACCGCCTTGTAGCCGGCGATGTTGGCCTGCGACGACAGCACGTCGAGGCTCTGCGCGCGCGAGGTGCGCGGCGCGGCCTCGAGGGCGAAGGCGGTGATGCCGCGCTCGGTCATGCGCGCCAGGTTGGCGTCGTCGAACGGGTTGAGCATGCCGACCAGCACGGCGCCGGGCTGCATCAGCTGCAGCTCGGCGGCGTCGGGCGCGGCGACCTTGAGCACCAGGCCGGCGGCGAAGGCGTCGCTGGCCGAACCGATGCTCGCACCGGCGGCGAGGTAGGCGTCGTCGCTCAGGCTGGCGCGCCGGCCGGCGCCGGTCTGGACGAGCACCTGGTGGCCCTGGGCGACGAGTTTCTTGACCGTTTCCGGCGTGGCGGCCACGCGGGTTTCCCCGGCGTGGGTCTCGAGAGGAATGCCGATCTGCACGGGCAAATCTCCATTGGCTAGTTGTTGTTATCTGGAGCTCCGCAAGGCACCAGCTCGTCTGGCATGGGGCGCTCGGGGCGCCCGCGCGGGGCAGTGGCGGCATTGTGCAGGCTGCCGGGGTTCGGCTTCAATAGCTCGAGATAGAATTAAGACGATGATTGCAAGTGGACTTTGGGCTAAAGGACGGGGCTTTTTGCACCAAAGTATTGCCGCTGAACTGTTTGTTGAATTACATATTGTTTTTAAATATATTGTTTTTCGGCAAATCGTCAGGAGCCAGCCATGCCTCTCGCCGCTCTCGATCTCGCCCTGCTGCGCGACAGGGCCGATGCCGCCAGTCAGCTGCTCAAGGTGCTGGCCAATCCCGATCGCCTGCTGCTGCTCTGCCAACTGGCCGAGGGCGAACGCAATGTCGGCGAGCTGCAGGCGGCGCTGGGCATCGTCCAGCCGACCCTCTCGCAGCAGCTCGGTGTGCTGCGCCGCGAGGGGCTGGTGAGTACTCGCCGCGACGGCAAGCAGATCCACTACCGCATCGCCAGCGCCGCCGCGCTGGCGGTGATCCATACCCTGTATCAACAGTTCTGTCCGGAGGAGCGCACATGACCATCGACTGGGCCCATTTCACCCCCTGGAGCGCCCTCGCCGGCGGCATCCTGCTCGGTCTGGCGACCGGGCTGTTCGTCCTCGCCAACGGCCGCATCGCCGGGATCAGCGGCCTGCTCGGCAGTCTGCTCAATCCGAAGGCCAGCGGCCGGCTGGACAGCCTGCTGTTCGTCGCCGGCCTGCTGCTCGCCCCCTGGCTGTGGCAGGCGTTCGCCGCGCTGCCGAGCATCGAGATGCAGGCCGGGGCGCCGGGACTGCTGCTCGCCGGCCTGCTGGTCGGCTTCGGTGCGCGCCTCGGCGCCGGCTGCACCAGCGGCCACGGCATCTGCGGCCTGTCGCGGCTGTCGCCGCGCTCGCTGGTGGCGACCCTGTGCTTCATGGCTACCGGCTTCGCCACCGTCTACGTCGTCCGTCACCTGATCGGAGCCTGAACATGAGCCGTCTGACTGCCTTCCTCGCCGGCCTGCTGTTCGGCCTCGGTCTGCTGCTGGCCGGCATGGCCAACCCGGCCAAGGTGCTGGCCTTCCTCGACCTGGCCGGCAACTGGGACCCGTCGCTGGCCTTCGTGATGGGCGGCGGCATCGGCGCCGCGCTGCTGCCCTTCACCCTGGCCAAGCGCCGCCAGCAATCGCTGGCCGGCTGCCCGATGCAGCTGCCGAGCAAGCGCGAGCCGGATCGCGCGCTGGTGATCGGCAGTCTGATCTTCGGCATCGGCTGGGGCATCGCCGGCATCTGTCCGGGGCCGGCGGTGGTGGTGCTGGGCAGCGGCAACGCCGCCGTCCTGCCGTTCTTTCTCGCCATGCTGGCCGGCATGGGGCTTTATCGCTGGTACGAAAGTCGCCGGGGGTGAACCCTCCGGCATGCCGGCGGTCCCTTGAGCGGTTACTCTAGACGCTTCGCCGGCCTGCAGGCCGGCCGATCCACGCTTACATCTCTATGGAAAGGGAGAGAGATCCGATGATGAAGAAACTGATGGCCTGCTCCGCCGGCCTGCTGATGGCCGGTGCCGCCAGCCTGGCGGTGGCCCAGGTCAGCCCGGAAGACCAGATCAAGTTCCGCAAGGCCGGCTACAGCTACATGTCCTGGAACATGGGCAAGATCAAGGCGCAGGTCGTCGACGGTTCGGTGGCCTACGATCAGAAGCAGGTCGAGGCCGCAGCCAACGCCATCGCCGCCATCGCCAACTCGGGCATGGGCGCGCTGTACGGCCCGGGCACCGAGCAGTCGGTGGGCAACCAGAAGACCCGGGTCAAGCCGGAGTTCTTCGAGAGGAAGGAGGAGGTCGCCAAGGTGGCCATCGCCTTCAACCAGGCTGCCAACGAACTGGCCAGGGTCGCCGTCGAGGGCGACAAGGGAGCCATCGCCAAGGCTTTCGGCGAGGTGGGCAAGAGCTGCAAGGGCTGTCACGACCAGTTCCGCATGGACTGATGGGCAGCCGCGTGGTGCGCATGGCGCACCCTGCGCAGAAGCCGTTGTAGGGTGCGTCATGCGCCCGGGCGGCAAGAGACGAAAAGGGCGACCCGCGGGTCGCCCTTTTCGTTGCCCGTTCACCAGGCCGGCGCGCTCTGTGCCGGCGGCGGTGGCGGCGCGGGAATCCAGCCGCCGTTGGCCGCCCACACGGTGGCGCCGGCGAAGGCCAGGGCGACCAGCAGCGCCGGCAGGCTGCCGCCGCTGGCCGGCTTGACCGGCCGCGCGGCCGGCATCCGGCGTTTGCCGTGGAGCATGGCCTCGACCAGGTTCTCGCCGCGCACCAGGCGGTAGAACAGCAGCGCCGCCAGGTGCAGGGCCACCAGCGCGATCACCAGCCACATGCCCTGGCGGTGCAGGCCGGTCAGCCGGCTGCTGGTCTCGGCGTCGACCAGCCGGTAGAGCGGGCCGGTGAAGGCGATGTCGTCGTTGGCCACCAGGCCGCTGGCGACCTGGAAGCCGAGGGCGGCGAGCATCGCCAGCACCGACAGCCAGCCCAGCGGGTTGTGGCCGGCGCCGTGCCATTCGCCGCGCAGGTAGGCCGGCAGGCTCTGCGGCAGGTGCAGCACCTGGCCGAAGCGCACGTAGGTGGAGCCGAGCACGCCCCAGGCCAGGCGGAAGGCCAGCAGGCCGGCGATGGCCAGGCCCAGGCGGCCGTGCCAGGCCATCCAGTTGCCGCCGACCCAGCCGGTGGCGAGGGCGGCGGTCACGGACAGCGCCAGCGACCAGTGGAAGATGCGGGTGGGCAGGTCCCAGATGCGGATATGCAGGGTCATCAGCGGTTCCTTGCTGGAGGATGAGCAGGACGGCGGCGCCCGCAGGCGCCGCCGGTTGCCGGTTCAGACTATCTCGGACGCGGCAGGTTCAGAGCGGCGCGCCGGTGCGGCGGCGGCGCTGCAGCAGCCAGACCAGGGCCAGCAGGGCGAAGCCGGGAATCCACATCAGCTCCTTGAGCCAGCGGTCGGTGGGGGCGCGCACGGCGAGGATCTCCTGGTCGAACTCCAGGCCGAGGTCGGCGGCCGGGCTGCCGAAGGCGACGTTGTCGATCAGCGTCCGGCCGTCCTGCGCGTAGAGCTGGATGCCCAGCTTGGTGAGACGTTCCGCGCCGCTGTCGCCGTCCGGCACCGGCAGCAGCAGGCTGAAGGTGCGCGGATCGCCGAGGGCGTCCTCGCCGCGGATGCGCAGGCGCAGGCTGCTGTCCGCCTCGACTTCGCCGAGCGCCTCGACCAACTGCGCCGGCGGCACGTCGCGGTAGGGGTCGTGGATCAGGTCCATCCAGAACCCCGGGCGGAACAGGGTGAAGGCCACCAGCAGCAGCAGGATGCTCTCGTACCAGCGGCTCCGCACCACGAAGAAGCCCTGGGTGGCGGCGGCGAAGATCAGCATGGCCGCGGTGGCCACTGCGAAGATCAGCAGGCCGTGCCAGAGGCTCACGTCGATCAGCAGCAGGTCGGTGTTGAAGATGAACAGGAACGGCAGCGCCGCGGTGCGCAGGCTGTAGTAGAAGGCGGTCAGGCCGGTCTTGATCGGGTCGCCCTTGGACACCGCGGCGGCGGCGAACGAGGCCAGGCCCACCGGCGGGGTGACGTCGGCCATGATGCCGAAGTAGAAGACGAACAGGTGTACGGCGATCAGCGGCACGATCAGCCCGTTCTGCTGGCCGAGCGCCACCACCACCGGCGCCAGCAGGCTGGACACCACGATGTAGTTGGCGGTGGTCGGCAGGCCCATGCCGAGGATCAGGCTGAGCACCGCGGTGAGCAGCAGCATCAAGAGCAGGTTGCCCATCGACAGCAGCTCGACCAGGTCGGCGAGCACCAGACCGACGCCGGTCTGCGACACCGCGCCGACGATGATGCCGGCGGTGGCCGTGGCGATGCCGATGCCGATCATGTTGCGCGCGCCGGCGATCAGGCCCTCGCGCAGGTCGACGCAGCCGTCGACGAAGCCGCCGTGGGTGGCGCCGCCGTCGCCGCGCAGCCAGCTGAGCAGCGGGCGTTGGGTCAGCAGGATGACGATCAGCATCACGCTGCCCCAGAACGCCGACAGACCGGGCGACAGGCGCTCGATCATCAGGCACCAGACCAGCACCACCACCGGCAGCAGGAAGTGCAGCCCGGAGAGCAGCACGGCGCGGGTCTGCGGCAGTTCCTCGAGCGGCTTGTGCGGATCCTCGGCGGGCAGCGGCGGGTTGCTTGCGGCGACCTTGAGCAGGCCCAGGTAGACCGCGGCGAGCAGCGCGCCGATGCCCGGCAGGGCGTAGTCGCCGAGCGCCGGCTTGAGCCAGCCGAGCCCGTAGTAGACCGCCAGCGACAGGCCGGAAATCAGCGCGGCGCCGAAGGCGAAGCCGGTCAGGCGGCGCAGCCAGGGCTTGGGCGGCTGGTTGCCGATCGGCTGCAGGCCGAGCTTGAGCGCCTCGAGGTGGACGATGTAGACCAGCGCGATGTAGGAGATCGCCGCCGGCAGGAAGGCGTGCTTGATGATCTCCACGTAGGGCAGGCCGACGTACTCGACCATCAGGAAGGCCGCGGCGCCCATCACCGGCGGCATGATCTGGCCGTTGACCGAGGAGGCCACCTCGACCGCGCCGGCCTTTTCGGCGCTGAAGCCGATGCGCTTCATCATCGGGATGGTGAAGGTACCGGTGGTCACCGTGTTGGCGATCGACGAGCCGCTGATCAGGCCGGTCATCCCCGAGGCGACCACCGCCGCCTTGGCCGGGCCGCCGCGGAAGTGGCCGAGCAGGCTGAAGGCCAGCTGGATGAAGTAGTGGCCGGCACCGGCGCGCTCGAGCAACGCGCCGAACAGCACGAAGAGGAACACGAAGCTGGTCGACACGCCGAGGGCGATGCCGAACACCCCCTCGGTGGTGATCCACTGGTGGTTGGCCAGCGCGTTGAGGCTGACCCCGCGGTGCGCCAGCAGGGCCGGCATCCACGGCCCGGCGACGCTGTAGACCAGGAACACCAGGGCGATCACCGCCAGCGCCGGGCCGAGCGCGCGGCGGGCGGCCTCGAGCAGCAGCGGCAGGCCGATGCAGGCGGTGACCAGGTCGAGGGTGGTGAGGTTGCCGGGGCGTTGCGCCAGCTGTTCGTAGGCGAGGAACAGGTAGGCGGCGCTGCTCATGGCGACCAGGCCGAGGGCGATGTCGGGCAGCGGCACGCGATCGCGCGGCGAGCGCCTGAACGCCGGATAGACCAGGTAGGCCAGCAGCAGGGCGAAGGCCAGGTGGATCGAACGGGTCTGGGTGTCGTTGAGCACGCCGAAGCCGAACACGAAGGGCAGCGGCGAGGCGATCCACAGCTGGAACAGCGACCAGGCCAGGGCCAGGCCGGCGATGGCCCTGGCCATGGCGCCGCCCGGGGTGCGGGCGCCGACGTCCTGGGCGATCAGCTCCTCGGCGGAGAGTTGCTTGTCATGCATGGGGCGAACCTGCATCGAAAAACGGATAACGCGGCAACCCGCGGCCTCGCGGCGCGCGGGTTCCGGGTGGAAACGGCGGGGCGGGCGCTACTGCTAGCGTAGCAGCGCCCGGGAGGTGTGGCTTACAGCCAGCCGCGCTCCTTGTAGTAGCGCGCGGCGCCCTCGTGCAGCGGAGCGGACAGGCCGACCTTGATCATGTCCTCGGCCTTGAGGTCCTGGAACGCCGGGTGCAGGCGCTGGAAGCGCTCGAGGTTGTCGAACACCGACTTGACCAGCTGGTAGACCACTTCCGGGTCGGTCTTGGCGCTGGTGGAGAGCACTGCCTTGCCGCCGATCGACGGGGTCGGCGCGTCGTTGCCGCGGTACAGGCCGCCGGGGATCTCGGCCTTGGTGTAGTAGCTCTTCTCGGCCAGCAGCTTGTCGATGTCCGCGCCGGTCACCGGCACCAGCACGGCGTCGACCGTGGTGGTGGCCTCCTGGATGGCGCCGTTGGGGTGGCCGACGAAGTAGGTCATGGCGTCGATGTTGTTGTCGCCGAGGGCGGCGGCCTGCTCGGCCGGCTTGAGCTCGGCGGCCAGGGCGAAGGCCGACTTGTTCCAGCCCTTCACGCGCATGATCTCGTCGAGGGTGTCGCGCTGGCCGGAGCCGGGGTTGCCGATGTTGACGCGCTTGCCCTTGAGGTCGTCGAAGCTGGCGATCCTGGCGTCGCGGCGGGCGAGGATGGTGAACACCTCGCTCTGCAGCGAGAACACCGCGCGGATGTCTTCCATCGGCCCTTCGGCCTGGAACGGCGCCTCGCCCTGCATCGCCTTGTACTGGTGGTCGGACTGCATGATGCCGAAGTTGAACTCGCCGCTGCGGATGCCGTTGACGTTGGCCACGCCGCCGCCGCTGGCCGGGGCGTTGCACTTGATCCGGTGCTCGGCGCCGCCGCGGTTGAGGAACCGGCAGATCGACTGGCCGGCCACGTAGTAGACGCCGGTCTGGCCGCCGGTGCCGATGGTGACGAACCTGTCCTGTGCCTGAACGGTCCCGCCCAGAGAGAGGCCTGCCAGTGTTGCCGACAGGGCCCATGCCAAGGTTTTGCCTTTCATGGAGGTGCTTCCTTCTTCTGTTTGTTGGGGCTGCCGGCGTGCTTGTGGAACGACGGCAGGCCAGCAAGTTTACCTGCAAACGCATGCGCTTCCGCCTATTGCGGCAGAAACCCTGTGCAGAGTGTAGAAGGTCGCGGCGTTGCGGGCGGTCAGTCGGGCAGGGCCAGCAGCAGGGCGGCGCTGTGCAGGTCGGGCTGGCCGTCGTGGCGCTCGGGGCGGTACCTCATCTGGAAGGCGGCCAGCACGTTGCGGGTCGCCTGGTCCAGCTCGCCGTGCTGCGGCACTGCGTAGCCGATGCGTTCGAGCTGGTGCTGGAACCAGGCGATGTCGGGCAGCTGGCCGTCGAGCTGGCGCAGCCTGTCCTGTACCGTGGCGGCCGTGGGCCAGGGCACCAGCCCGGCGGCGGCCAGCTGGCGCCAGGGGAACAGCGGGCCGGGGTCGACCTTGCGCTGCGGGGCGATGTCGCTGTGGCCGACGATGTTGACCGGCGCCACGCCGTGACGGGCCTGGATGTCCTTGAGCAGGGCGATCAGGGTGTCGATCTGCGCCTGCGGGTAGGGATGCCAGGTACGCCCGTCAGGGCCGTCGGTGTAGCCGGGGTTGACGATCTCGATGCCGATCGAGCTGGCGTTCAGCCAGGTACGTCCGCGCCACTGGCTGTCGCCGGCGTGCCAGGCGCGGCGGTTCTCGTCGACCATCCGGTAGACCTTGCGGCCGTCGGCCGGCAGCAGGTAGTGGGCGCTCACGCCACCCGTGGTGAGGGTCTTCAGCGAACGCGGCAGGTCGCTGGAGGTGTAGTGGATGACGACGAATTCGACCCGGCTGCTGTGGTCGACCGAGCGATGGCGGTCGTCGAAGCGCAGGCCGCCGGCGCAGCCGCCGAGCAGCAGGGCGAGGGCGAGCAGGGCCAGGATCTTCATGGGACTCGGGGCCGTTCGATCGGATGCCGGTCGCGCAGCGCGCCGGGCAGGCGGATGTCCACCGCTACCGGCAGGTGGTCGGAGATCGGCGCATCGAGCACCGCCATGCGCTCGAGGGTCAGCTCGGAGCTGAGCAGGATGTGGTCGATGCAGCGCTGCGGCTGCCAGCTGGGGTAGGTGGCGCAGGTCTGCGGGGCGACCAGGCCGAGGTCGCGCAGCGGCGAGTGCTCGAGCAGCTCGGCGGCGTGGGTGTTCATGTCGCCCATCAGCACGCAGTGGCGATGGCCGTCGATCAGCTCGCGGATGTAGGCCAGCTGGCGGGTGCGGGTGCGCGCGCCGAGGGCCAGGTGCATCATCACCACCGCCAGGGCTTCCGGGCCCTCGCCGAAGCGCAGCAGGATGGCGCCGCGGCCGGGCGGGCCGGGCAGCGGGTGGTCCTCCAGCTGCTGCGGGCGCAGGCGGCTGAGCAGGCCGTTGCTGTGCTGGGCCAGCGGGCCGAGGTTGCGGTTGAGCTGCTGGTACCAGTAGGGGAAGTTGCCGAGCTGGGCGAGGTGCTCGACCTGGTTGATGTAGTCGGAGCGCAGGCTGCCGCCGTCCACTTCCTGCAGGGCGACCAGGTCGAAGTCGCCGAGCAGGCTGCCGATCTGTTGCAGGTTGACCGCGCGCTCGCGGTGCGGCAGCAGGTGCTGCCAGCTGCGGGTCAGGTAGTGATGGTAGCGGCGGGTACTGATGCCGACCTGGATGTTGAAGCTGAGCAGGCGCAGGGTCTCGCCGAGGTCGGCGGTGTCGCCGGCCTGCGGATTGTGGCGCGCCGCCCGGATGCCGGGCGCGCGCGCGGTGGTCCAGCGCCTGAGCACGGCCCGCCGCCTTCTTACTGGGCGGAGGCGGCCAGGGTGCTGCGTTCCTTGGCGATCAGGTGGTCGGCCACTCGGATGGCGCCGCCCGGTCCGCCGGCGGTGCCGAGGTCGAAGCGGTACTTGCCGTTGACCACCAGCACCGGCACGCCGGTGATCTGGTAGGCCATGGCCAGCTTCTTGGCCTTCTCCATCTGGCCCTTCACGGCGAAGGAGTTGAAGGTGGAGAGGAACTTGTCCTTGTCGATGCCCTGGCCGGCGAGGAATTCGGCCATCTCGTCCGGGGTGGCCAGCTTCTTGCCTTCGCGGTGGATGGCATGGAACACGGCCTCGTGCACGCGGGCCTCGGCGCCCATCGCCTCGAGGGTCAGGAACATCTGCCCGTGGACATTCCACAGGCCGCCGAACAGCGCCGGGACGCGCACGAAATTGACGTCCTCGGGCAGCTTCTCGGCCCACGGTTGCACGGCGCTTTCCAGCTGGTAGCAGTGCGGGCAGCCGTACCAGAACAGTTCGACCACCTCGATCTTGCCCGGCTCGGCGACCGGCACGGGGCTGCTCAGCTGGACGTACTGCCTGCCGGCCTGGATGTCCTCGGCCGAGGCGGTGGCGCCGAACAGGCTGAGGCCGGCCAGCACGGCCGAGAGGATCAGGTTACGCATGCTTGACTCCTGCACAGGATGAGGTGGGTTCGTTCGGCGATTGGACAGCGTCGTCGCCGCCGGATTCCCCGCGATTGTAGGCGAGACGGAAAGCAAAAAGGGCGGCCGTGGCCACCCTTTTTGTGTTGCAGGCTACTGCGGGACCGGCTCAGTGCAGGCCCTGGATGTAGCTGGAGACCGCCTCGATGTCCTTGTTGCTCAGCTTGGCGGCGATGGCGCGCATGATCATGCTGTCGCCATCGTTGGTGCGGTTGCCTTCGCGGAAGTCGGTCAGCTGCTTGGCCACGTAGGCGGCATGCTGGCCGTTCAGCTGCGGGAAGCCGGCCAGGTCGTTGCCGCGGCCGTCCGGGGCGTGACAGCCGGTGCAGGCCGGCATGCCCAGCTCCAGGTTGCCGCCGCGGAACAGCGCTTCGCCGCGCTCGACCAGCTTGGGATCGGCGGCGCCGATGCTGCCCTTCTGGCTGGCATAGTAGGCGGCGATGTCGGCCAGATCCTGATCGCTCATGTTGTCCAGCAGGCCGGTCATCTCGACCACCACTCGCTTGCCGCCCTTGATGTCCTGCATCTGCTTGACCAGGTAGCGCTCGCCCTGCCCGGCCAGTTTCGGGAAGTTCGGCGCCAGGCTGTTGCCGTCCACGCCATGGCAGGCGCCGCAGACGGCTGCCTTGGTCTGTCCGGCGGCGGCATCACCGGCGGCTTGGGCCGCGCCGGTCACGCCCAGGGTCAACAGCAGACTCACGAGTAGTTTGTTCATCAGCTAAATCCAACTACGGCTAAGGGGGGGAAAGGGAGTGTCGGGCTTACTTGGACGCGCTCATCCACTCGATGACGGCCTGGTAGTCCTCGGCGGTGCAGTCCATGCACATGCCGCGCGGCGGCATGGCGTTGAGACCGTTGGTGACGCTTGCGACCAGTGCGTCCATACCCTTGGCCAGACGCGGCTCCCAGGCAGCCTTGTCGCCCTTGAGCGGTGCGGTGGGAATGGCGCCGTTGTGGCAGACGGCGCAGGCACGATTGTAAACCGCTTCCGGATCCTGGGCGGCCTGCGCGGAGGCGGCGGCAGCAACGAGCGACACAGCAAGCAACAGTTTCTTCATGGTCGACCTCTTCTACATCAGGGGGGAAACGGCCCAGCATTCTGCCGGCGGGGTCCGTCCGCGTGGACACTGAACTTGGGAATAAAGCGCACACAAAATCCGTGGCATTATATACAGGCGACGTCAAAACGGAAACGGAACCGCCGCCCGCGACACTTGGTCGCAGACTCCTCCAGCCCCCCGCCTGCCCGGCGTTTTCGCGCAGGCGCAGAACAGGCCCCACGTCATGTCCGTCAAGAATCCCATCCTCGGCCTGTGCCAGCAGGCCGCTTTCATCAAGAGCGCCGCCCAGGTCGACCAGTGTCCGCCCGACGAGGGCTTCGAGGTGGCCTTCGCCGGACGTTCCAACGCCGGCAAGTCCAGCGCACTGAACACCCTGACTCACGCTCGTCTGGCGCGCACCTCGAAGACCCCGGGGCGCACCCAGCTGATCAACTTCTTCCGCCTCGACGATGCGCGTCGCCTGGTCGACCTGCCCGGCTACGGCTACGCCAAGGTGCCGATCCCGCTCAAGCAGCACTGGCAGCGCCACCTGGAGGCCTACCTGGGCAGCCGCCGGAGCCTGGTCGGCGTGGTCCTGCTGATGGACATCCGTCATCCGCTCACCGAGTTCGACCGGTTGATGCTCGACTGGGCCAAGGCCAGCTGCCTGCCCATGCACATCCTGCTGACCAAGGCCGACAAGCTCACCTACGGCGCGGCGAAGAACACCCTGCTCAAGGTGCAGAAGGAAATCCGCCAGGGCTGGGGCGAGGTGGCCAGCGCGCAGCTGTTCTCCGCGCCCAAGCGCATGGGCGTCGAGGCCGCGCAGGAGGTGCTGGCCGGCTGGATGGACCTGCTCGAGCCGGCGGACGAGGAGGCCGGCGAGCCGGCTTGAGCCGGCGCACAGGCAAAAAAAACCGACCTTCCGTTGGGGGGATGGAAGGCCGGTCATCGGGCCCGAGCGCCATGGCGGGGCGGACGGGCATCCTGCCGGGGCAGGGCAGCGCATGGAGACTCGCGAGGGGTCTGCCAACCTCTCGCAGACATTGACTCCCGCAGGGCGACCAAAGTTCAGCCGCCGGTCGTCCGGTTCAGTGCGCCTCGTCCCAGTTGGCGCCGACCCCGGCCTCGACCAGCAGCGGCACGTCCAGTTCGGCGGCGCTGCTCATGCGCGGCAGCAGCCCGGCCTTGAGTTCTTCCACCTGATCCTCGCGGACCTCCAGGACCAGTTCGTCGTGGACCTGGAGGATCATCCGCGCATCCAGCCCGCTGTCCTGCAGCCAGGCGTCCACCGCGACCATGGCGCGCTTGATGATGTCCGCCGCGCTGCCCTGCATCGGCGCGTTGATCGCGGTGCGCTCGGCGGCCTTGCGCATCGCGCCGTTGCGCGAGCGGATCTCCGGCAGGTACAGGCGGCGACCGAACAGGGTCTCGACGTAGCCCTGCGCGCTGGCCTGCTCGCGGGTGCGCTCCATGTAGGCCAGCACGCCGGGGTATCTGGCGAAGTAGCGCTCGATGTACTCCTGGGCCTCCCGGCGCTCGACGCCCAGCTGCCTGGCCAGGCCGAAGGCGCTCATGCCGTAGATCAGGCCGAAGTTGATCGCCTTGGCGCGGCGGCGCTGCTCGGGGGTGACCTGCTCCAGTTCGACGCCGAACACCTCGGCGGCGGTGGCGCGGTGCACGTCGCGGTCGTGGCGGAAGGCATCCAGCAGGCCGGCATCCTGGGCCAGGTGGGCCATGATGCGCAGCTCGATCTGCGAGTAGTCGGCGGCCAGCAGCTTGTAGCCCGGCGGGGCGACGAAGGCCTGGCGGATGCGCCGCCCCTCGGCAGTGCGGATCGGGATGTTCTGCAGGTTCGGATCCGAGGAGGACAGCCGGCCGGTGGCGGTCACCGCCTGGTGGTAGCTGGTGTGGATGCGCCCGGTGCGCGGGTTGATCTGCTCGGGCAGGCGGTCGGTGTAGGTGCTCTTCAGCTTGCTGACGCTGCGATACTCGATCAGCACCTGGGGCAGCGCATGGCCCTGCTCGGCCAGCTCGGCGAGCACGCTCTCGGCGGTCGAGGCCTGGCCCTTGGCGGTCTTCGACAGCACCGGCAGGCCGAGCTTGGCGTAGAGGATCGCGCCGAGCTGCTTGGGCGAGGCGAGGTTGAATTCCTCGCCGGCCAGCTCGAAGGCCGCCCGCTCGAGCTGCTGCATCTTCTCGCCCAGCTCGAGGCTCTGCTCGCCGAGCAGCTTGGCGTCGACCAGCGCGCCGTGGCGCTCGATGCGCGCCAGCACCGGCACCAGCGGCATCTCGATCTCGGTGAGCACTTTCGCCAGCGCCGGCTCGGCCTGCAGTCGGTCCCACAGAGTGCGGTGCAGGCGCAGGGTCACGTCGGCGTCCTCGGCGGCGTAGGGCCCGGCCTGCTCGAGGGCGATCTGGTCGAAGGTCAGCTGCTTGGCGCCCTTGCCGGCGATGTCCTCGAACTTCACCGTGCTCTGGCCGAGGTACTTGAGCGCCAGGCTGTCCATGTCGTGGCGGGTGGCGGTGGAGTCCAGCACGTAGGATTCGAGCATGGTGTCGAAGGCCACGCCGCGCACCTCGATGCCGTAGCGGGCGAGGATGTTGATGTCGTACTTGGCATGCTGGCCGACCTTGGCCTTCGCCGGGTCCTCCAGCAGCGGCTTGAGCGCGGCGAGCACCGCGTCGCGGTCGAGCTGCTCGGGCACGCCCATGTAGCTGTGCGCCAGCGGCACGTAGGCCGCCTCATGGGGGCTGACCGCGAAGGAGATGCCGACCAGCTCGGCCTGCTGGGCGTCGAGGCCGGTGGTCTCGGTATCGAAGGCGAACAGCTCGGCGGCCTTGAGCTTGTCCAGCCAGGCGTCCAGCCGGGCCTGCTCCAGCACGGTTTCGTAGCGGGTCTCGATCACCGGTTGCGCCTGTGCCGCCGGCTCTGCCGCCTCGGACGCGACTGCGCTGCTGGCATCCGCCGCCGCCGCGCTGGCCTTGCCGTCCTTCAGCAGGTCGTTCAGCCAGCTCTTGAATTCCAGGCTGCGGTACAGCTCGATCAGCGCGGCGCGGTCGGTCTCGCCCGGATGCAGCTCGTCGAGGTGCACGTCGAGCGCCACGTCGGTCTTGATGGTCGCCAGCTGGTAGGACAGGTAGGCCATCTCGCGGTGCTCGGCGAGCTTGGCCGGCAGGCTCTTGGCGCCGCGGATCGGCAGCGCCGGCACCTGTTCGAGGCTGGCGTAGATCAGGTCGAGGCCGCCGCCGAGGCCCTGCAGCAGGCCCAGCGCGGTCTTCTCGCCGACCCCCGGCACGCCGGGGATGTTGTCGACCTTGTCGCCCATCAGCGCCAGGTAGTCGATGATCAGCTCCGGGCCGATGCCGAACTTGGCCACCACCCCGTCGCGGTCCAGGTAGGTCGGCGGGTTGGTCATGGTGTTGACCAGGGTGACGTGGCCATCGACCAGCTGGGCCATGTCCTTGTCGCCGGTGGAGATCAGCACCGGGCGCTCGGCGGCGGCGCTGGAGCGCGCCAGGGTGCCGATCACGTCGTCGGCCTCGACCCCCTCGATGCACAGCAGCGGCAGGCCGAGGGCGCGCACGCAGGCGTGCAGCGGCTCGATCTGCACGCGCAGGTCGTCGGGCATCGGCGGGCGGTGCGACTTGTAGTGCTCGAACAGCGCGTCGCGGAAGGTCGGACCCTTGGCGTCGAACACCACCGCGAACGGACTGTCCGGGTACTGCCGGCGCAGGCTCAGCAGCATGTTCAGCACGCCCTTCACCGCCCCGGTGGGCAGGCCGGCGGAGGTGTGCAGCGGCGGCAGGGCGTGGAAGGCGCGGTACAGGTAGGAGGAACCGTCCACCAGGACGAGAGGGGCTAGACTCATGGGGAAATCGACTCTTCGGCGATGCGACCGGTTAAGATGGCTGTATCGATGACTGCAAAGGGACAAGGTTACCACCATGCGCGCATTCAACCGTCTGCTGCTCGTTGGCCTGCTGGCCGCCGCTCCGCTGGCCGCCAGCGCCCAGGACGAGGCGCCGAGCGCCGAACCGGATGTGACCATCCGCCAGGAGGGCGACAAGACCATCCAGGAATACCGCGTCAACGGCTTCCTCTACGCCATCAAGGTCACCCCCAAGGTCGGCAAGCCGTACTTCCTGGTCCGCGCCGACGGCGACAGCAACTTCATCCGCTCGGACAACCCGGACATGCTGATCCCGCAGTGGGAAATCTTCCGCTGGTAAGCCGCCGAGTCCCGACCGAGGAGGTTCCATGTCCGTCTTCACCCCGCTCGAGCGACACGAACTGGAAGCCTTCCTCGCCCCCTACCGGCTGGGCCGTCTGCTGGAGTTCCGCGGCATCGCCGCCGGTACCGAGAACAGCAACTTCTTCGTCGAGCTGGACAGCGGCGAGTTCGTGCTGACCCTGGTCGAGCGCGGCCCGCGCGACAGCCTCGGCTTCGCCGTCGCCCTGCTCGACGTGCTGCACGCCGCCGGCCTGCCGGTGCCCTTCGCCCTGCGCACGGCCGACGGCACGGCCATCGGCGAACTGGCCGGATTGCCGGCGCTCCTGCAGCCGCGTCTGCCCGGCCACCACGTCGGCCTGCCCAATGCGCACCAGTGCCGGGCGGTCGGCGAGCTGCTGGCGCGCCTGCACCTGGCCACCCGCGACGCGATCATCGAGCGCCCCAGCGACCGCGGCTTCGCCTGGATGCTCGCCGAGGGGCCGCTGCAGGCCCTGCGCCTGGACGAGGAAGCCCGGCGGCTGCTCGGGGCGGCGCTGGAGGAGCTGGGGCGCCTGCGACCGCGTCTGGAGGCGCTGCCGGCGGCCAACCTGCACGGCGACCTGTTCCACGACAACGTGCTGTTCGACGGCAATCACCTGTCCGGGGTGATCGATTTCCACAACGCCTGCTCCGGGCCGATGCTCTACGACCTGGCGATCGCCGCCAACGACTGGTGCGTGGAGCCGTGCGGCGAGTTCGACCACCATCGTCTGAACGCCCTGCTCGCCGGCTACGCCGCGCTGCGCCCGTTCGGCGCCGCCGAGGCCGAGCTGTGGCCGGCCATGCTGCGTGCCGCCTGCGTGCGCTTCTGGCTGTCGCGGCTGATCGCCGCCGCGGCCTTCGCCGGCCAGCCGGACGTGCTGGTCAAGGACCCCGAGGCATTCCGCCGCCTGCTCGAGGCGCGGTGGCGCGTCGAGCCGGGGCAGGGGTTGCCGTTCGCCCTCTAGCCGTCCTCAGCCCGGGTACTGCGCCGCCAGCCGCTGCAGCTGCGCGTGCAGCTGGGCATGGCGTCCGTGGCCCATGACCTTCTCCTCGTGCGCGGCGAAGGCCTGCTGCAGCTCTGCCAGGATCGGTTCGTCGAGCAGCCGCTCGGTCATCGAGAACAGCGCGGCGTTCTCCTTGTCGATGTGCGCGCGCAGTTGCGTCGCATAGGTCGTGGCGAGGGCGGCGAATTCGCCTCCCGGCCGGCCGTTGCCGCAGGCCTGCGCCATGGCCTGGACCAGCGCGCGGCCCTGCACGTGCTCGGCGTGCAGTTCGTCGACGAAGCCGCCGTGCTCGGCGAGGCCGGCGGCGATCAGCGCCGGGAACAGCAGAGCCTCCTCCTTGCCGTGGTGGCACTGGTCGACGAAGGCGCGCAGGAAGTCGAGGAGTTCGCCGGCAGCCTCGGCCGGCAACTGGCCACGCTCGGCCCGCGTCGCCATGCGCTCGAGGATCGCCAGGGCGGAGAGGATGACGTCGTGCTCGTGCCGGAGTTCGGCGATGACCTGGCTCATGGGGCTCCTCCGCGGCTGGCGGGCTTTCTGGGCAGTCTAGGAGGCCGGCCGGGGTTGTCCAGCGTCCGGCCGGGCGCTCCGGTTCAGAGCAGGGCCTTGAGGTCGGTCAGACGGCGCCTGACGGTGTTGCTCAGCTTGCTGAGTTCGCCGTGCAGCAGGGCCTGGGCTTCTTCCTGCTTGCCGGCCTGGCTGAGGATCAGCACGTTGGAGGCGGTGTAGTGGAACATCTTGTGGGTGGCCTTGAGGTCCTGGAAGGTCATGTACTGGCCGAGGTGTTCCTCGCCGTCGCCGTGGATCCACTTGCCGAGGTCGCAGCGTTCGTCGCAGCACACCACCTCGGGACGCAGGTCCTCCTGCGACTTGCCGGCCAGGTAGGTTTCCAGGCGCAGCTTCCAGTTCTCGTGGGCCATCACCGCGACGTCGATGTTGAGCGTTTCCGCCGCCTTGATCAGTGCGGCCTGCGCCTCCTGCCTGGCTTTCTCGGTGTCCTTGGAGTGGCTGTCGAACTTGAAGAAGTCGAAGAAGCTCATGGCGGTTTTCCTTGTCCTGGGCGCGGCGCTCCCGGCGGGAGTGGCGCGCATGCTTCCTGAGCGACCGCAGGAGTGCGGTCCGGCGGGGTGTCGCGTCCGTCTGCATCCTGACATCGCCCCGGGACCGCAGGCATTGACCGGGGTCAGCCGCTTTCCGGGAATGCTTGGCAGAAGCGCGCGCAGGGCAAGGAAGGAGGATGGGCGCCGCGCGTCGGCGGCGCCGAGGGACTCACATCTGCGCCTGCAGGTAGTTCTCCAGGCCGAGCTTGTCGATCAGGCCGAGCTGGATCTCCAGCCAGTAGGCGTGATCCTCCTCGGTGTCGTGCAACTGCTTCTCGAGGATCTCGCGAGTGACGTAGTCCCGGTGCTGCTCGCACAGGGCGATGCCCTTGGCCAGCGCCGCACGCACCTCGTACTCCAGCGCCAGGTCGGTCTTCAGCATTTCCGGCACGGTCCTGCCGACCCGCACCGGGTCGGGGGTCATGTCCGGCACCCCCTCGAGGAACAGGATGCGCTGCAGCAGGGCGTCGGCGTGCTCGGTTTCTTCGACCATCTCGTGGTCGAGGCGCTCGTAGAGCCGGGTGAAGCCCCAGTCCTGGTACATGCGCGAGTGGATGAAGTACTGGTCGCGGGCGGCCAGTTCGCCCTTGAGCAGGGTCTTCAGGTAGTCGATGACGGCGGTGTGACCTTTCATGGCGGGGCATCCTGGCGCGTGAAGGAGCCTATGTTCGCCCCGTGGCGGCGGGGGATCAACCGAATATAGCCGCTGCGGACGGGCCTGCGCGCACTTGCCGCGCCGCCGGTCAGGAGGCGGCGCGCGCCTCCTCCGCGGCGCGCTGGGCGGCACAGACCGCGCGGCCCAGCGCGGCGTGGCGCGGCAGCAGCCACAGGCACCAGACGAGCAGCAGGGCGCCGGCGCCGGCCAGGGTCGGCTGGGCGCCCAGGCGGGTGGCGAGCAGCCCGGCGCACAGCCCGCCGAGCGCCTCGAAGCCGAAGCGGCAGGCGATGTAGAAGGACACCACCCGGCCGCGCAGGGCATCCGGCGCCAGGCCCTGGATGAGGATGTTGGTGCCGACGTTGGCGCAGGTCAGGCCGCAGCCGAGCGCGGCCATCGCCGCCAGCGCCAGCGGCAGGGCGGTGCTGGCGGAAAACAGCAGCAGGGCGCCGGCCGACAGCGCGCTGGCGGCGAGGATCAGTCGCACCTGGCCGGCGCTGGAGCGGCGGCTGGCGAGCAGCAGCGAGCCGAGCAGCGCGCCGCCGCCGGCCGCACCCCACAGCCAGCCGAGGGTGGCGGCGTCGCCGCCGAACACGTCCTTGGCGAACACCGGCAGCAGCACCGCGTAGCAGGAGCCGGCGAAGTTGACCGCCATCACGCCGAGCATCAGCTGGCGCAGCGTGGCCTGGCCGAGCAGGTAGTCGAGACCCTGGCGGAACACCGCGCCCATCGAACCGCGCGCCGGCGGCGGCGCGTCGATGCGCATGCGCAGCAGGCCGACCAGCAGGGCGAGGAAGGACAGCGCGTTGAGCGCGAAGCACACCGCCTCGCCGGTCAGGCCGAGCAGCAGGCCGGCCAGCGGCGGGCCGACGAAGCGCGAGCCGTTGACCAGCATGGCGTTGAGCGCCAGGGCGTTGGGCAGGTCGGCGCGGTCGTCGATGAAACTGCTCATCAGCGCCTGGCGCAGCGGCGTGTCGAAGGCGCCGAGCACGCCGAGCAGCGCGGCCATCGCCACCAGCAGGGCCGGGCCGAGCCACTCCAGCGCGGTCAGCGCGGCGAGCAGCGCCGCCTGCACGGCCAGCAGGGCCTGGGTGGCGAGGAGCAGGCGGCGCTTGTCGCGGCGGTCGATCCAGGCGCCGATCAGCGGGCCGAGCACGAGCTGCGGCAGCAGGCTGAGGAAGCTGGTCAGGCCGAGCAGGGCGGCGGAGCCGGTCAGCCGGTAGACCAGCCAGGCCAGCGCCACCTGCTGGATCCAGTTGCCGAGGATCGACACCAGGTGGCCGCAGAAGTACAGGCGGTAGTTGCGGTGGCGCAGGGCGCGCACGGCATGGGGCCAGCGCATGGCGCCGGCGGCGGGGGAACTGCTCACGGGACGGAATCGCAACCGGATGTGTCGGCGCCACAGCTTAGCGGCGCGGGCGGAGCTTGTCCCGTGCCGCGACCGCTGCGCGAGGCCAGCGCATGAGCCTGCGAAACGAGCTCGTTCGCCTTGGCGGGGCGTTCGGGCGAATGAATTCGCCCCTTGGCCGGGCAGGCGGCTTCATGCTCGCCGGGCCGCGCGGCACATCGGCGATTGCTCCGGCGCCGAGTCCCGGTCGATACTCCGCGCAACGCCCCAGGGAGGGGCCGGACAACGACACCGAGAGCCTGCCATGCGCGAGCCTGCACCCCCCGCCAGCCCCTGTCCGCCGTCGCCGCCGTCGGCGGCGCAGCGCATCGAGGAGCTGGGCGGCGATCCGACCTTCATGACCTCGCTGGCGCGCGGCCTGGCGGTGATCGACGCCTTCCACGAGCGCAAGCGCCAGCTGACCATCGCGCAGATCAGCCACCGCACCGGCATCCCGCGCGCCGCGGTGCGTCGCTGCCTGCTGACCCTGGCCCGGCTCGGCTACGTCGGCAGCGACGACGGCCGCACCTACGCGCTGCTGCCCAAGGTGCTCACCCTCGGCCACGCCTACCTGTCGTCGACGCCGCTGGCGGTCAGCGCCCAGCCGTTCCTCGACCGCCTCAGCGAGCAGCTCGGCGAGGCCTGCAGCGTGGCCACCCTGGAGGGCCACGAGGTGCTCTACCTGGCCTGCACCGCCACCGCGCAACGCTTCCTGTCGGTGGAGATCCGCGTCGGCACCCGCCTGCCGGCCTACTGCACCTCGCTGGGCCAGGTGCTGCTCGCCGCGCTGGATGCAGCCTGCCTGGACGAGTACCTGGCCGGCGCCAGCCTGGCGGCGCGCACCAGCCGCACCCTGTGCGAGCCGCAGGCGCTGCGCGCGCGCCTGGCCGAGGTACGCGAACAGGGCTGGAGCTTCGTCGACCAGGAGCTGGAGGCCGGGCTGCGCTCGATCGCCGTGCCGGTGCACGACGCCGAGGGCCGCGTGCTGGCGGCGATGAGCGTCAGCGGGCATGCCTCGCGGGTGTCCCGCGCCGAGCTGGAGGGCCGCTACCTGCCGGCCCTGCAGGCGGCCAGCCGCGAACTGGGCGCGCAGCTGCTGCGCTGAAAAAGCGGGCGATTATCGCCCGCGGCTCTGTCCGCGGTCCGGGCTAATCCCTTAGTGTGCGCGCGGCCTTTGCCGGTCGTCGCGCGCGACGCCCTGCGACCACGGTTGCGGTTGTCGCCGCGCTCCGGTTGTGGATCAATGCACAAAATACCGGGTGGTTCCCCTAGCCCCGCCACCCTCGCGTCACCATAAAAACTACAAGAGCACCGTGAGCCATGGACTGTCGTCTGCTGAACGAGAAGAGTCTGGTGTTTGCCCAGGCCGACCCCCATGCGGTGTCGGACTACGTCAACCAGCATGTCGGTACCCACCGCATCCGCCTGCCGCGCAGCGGCCACCCCGAGGCCAGCCTCAGCCATCGTTCCTTCGGCAGCCTGGACCTGTGCCAGATCAGCTACGGCAGCCGCGTGCAGGTCACCTCGCCGGCGCTGGAGACCCTCTACCACCTGCAGATCCTCCTGCGCGGCCACTGCCTGTGGCGCGGGCGCGGCGAGGAGCACTACTTCACTCCCGGCGAACTGCTGCTGATCAACCCCGACGATCCGGTCGACCTGACCTACTCGGACGACTGCGAGAAGTTCATCGTCAAGCTGCCGGCGACCTTCCTCGACCAGGCCTGCAGCGAGAACCGCTGGCACCATTCGGGCGAGGGCGTACGCTTCACCCCGCGCCACCGCCTCGACCAGCTCGACGGCTTCATCGGCCTGCTCGGCCTGGTCTGCCAGGAGGCCGAGGCCGAACAGAGCGTGCCGCTGGTGCAGGAGCACTACGCCAAGATCATCGCCAGCAAGCTGCTCGGCCTGCCCGGCAGCAACGTCAGCCGCGAGCCGCTCGCCGCCGGCTGCCCGTCGTTCGAGCGGCTGGTCGAGTTCATCGAGCGCAACCTCAAGCAGGACATCACCCTCGAGCAGCTCGCCGAGCTGGCGCACATCAGCCAGCGCTCGCTGTACGCGCTGTTCGACAAGCACGCCGGCACCACGCCCAAACACTACATCCGCCAGCGCAAGCTGGAGCAGATCCACGCCCGCCTGAGCGATCCGCGCGCGGCGGTGCGCAACGTCACCGAGATCGCCCTCGACTACGGCTTCCTGCACCTCGGGCGCTTCTCCGAGTGCTACAAGAGCACCTTCGGCGAGCTGCCCTCCGACACCCTGCGCCGCCGCAGCTGATCCCCCTGGCGGCGAGCCGCCCGGCTCGCCGCGCCTCTCTGCCGCCTTCCGCTTCTCCCGTTGCCACGCGCCGGCGCCGGCCGCTGTCCGTTTTCCGCACGCCGTGCAGAAAGCGGATAGCGATCGTGCAGAAAGCGGATATTGCCCCGCGCCGCCGGGCCGTAGCCTGAGCTCCACAGTACAAAAACAACAACGGAGAGCTCAGCCATGTCCGTGGGACCCGAGTACTTGAATTCCCTGCTCGAAGAAGACCGGGAAAAAGGCCTCTACCGCTGCAAGCGGGAGATGTTCACCAGCCCCGAGCTGTTCGAGCTGGAGATGAAGCACATCTTCGAAGGCAACTGGATCTACCTGGCGCACGAGAGCCAGATTCCCGAGAAGAACGACTACTACAGCGTGACCATGGGCCGCCAGCCCGTGTTCATCGCGCGCAACCGTGCCGGCGAGCTGAACGCCTTCATCAACGCCTGCAGCCACCGCGGCGCCACCCTGTGCCGCTTCAAGAGCGGCAACAAGGCCACCTACACCTGCCCGTTCCACGGCTGGACCTTCGACACCAACGGCAAGCTGCTCAAGGTCAAGGATCCGATCGACGCCGGCTACCCGGACAGCTTCAACTGCGACGGCTCGCACGACCTGAAGAAGATCGCCCGCTTCGAATCCTACCGCGGCTTCCTGTTCGGCAGCCTCAACCCCGACGTGCTGCCGCTGGTCGAGCACCTCGGCGAGTCGGCGAAGATCATCGACATGATCGTCGACCAGTCGCCGGACGGCCTGGAAGTGCTGCGCGGTTCCTCCACCTACGTGTTCGAGGGCAACTGGAAGCTGCAGGCCGAGAACGGCGCCGACGGCTACCACGTCACCGCCACCCACTGGAACTACGCGGCCACCCAGGGCCAGCGCAAGGAGAAGGATGCCGGCGACGACATCCGCGCGATGAGCGCCGGCGGCTGGGCGAAGAAGGGCGGCGGCTTCTACTCCTTCGAGAACGGCCACCTGCTGCTGTGGACCCGCTGGGACAACCCGGAAGACCGTCCGCTGCACGAGCGCCGCGAGCAGCTGGTCGCCGAGGTCGGCGAGGCCCGCGCCGACTGGATGATCGGCCACTCGCGCAACCTGTGCCTGTACCCGAACCTGTACCTGATGGACCAGTTCAGCTCGCAGCTGCGCATCGCCCGGCCGATCTCGGTGGACAAGACCGAGGTGACCATCTACTGCATCGCGCCCAAGGGCGAGAGCGCCGAGGCCCGCGCCCACCGCATCCGCCAGTACGAGGACTTCTTCAACGTCAGCGGCATGGCCACCCCGGACGACCTGGAAGAGTTCCGCGCCTGCCAGGAAGGCTTCATGGGCCGCTCCGCGCCCTGGAACGACATGTCCCGCGGCGCCAAGCACTGGATCGAGGGCGCCGACGCCGCCGCGCGCGACATCGATCTCAAGCCGCTGCTCAGCGGTGCGCGCGCCGAGGACGAAGGCCTGTTCGTGGTCCAGCACCGTCACTGGCTGGCCACCATGCAGAAAGCCGTCGAACAGGAACAACAGAAGCTGATCCACGTGGAGGCCGGGCAATGAGCATTTCCTACGAAGCCGTACGCGACTTCCTCTACCGCGAAGCGCGCCATCTCGACGACAAGCAGTGGGACGAGTGGCTGGAGCTGTACGCGCAGGACGCCAGCTTCTGGGTGCCGGCCTGGGACGACAACGACCAGCTGACCGAGGATCCGCAGAAGGAAATCTCGCTGATCTGGTACGGCCGCCGCGCCGGCCTGGAAGACCGCATCTTCCGCATCCGCACCGAGCGTTCCAGCGCGAGCATCCCGGACACCCGCACCTCGCACAACATCAACAACATCGAGATCGTCGAGCAGGGCGAGGGCTACTGCAAGGTGCGCTTCAACTGGCACACCCTGAGCTTCCGCTACAAGACCGTGGACCAGTACTACGGCACCAGCTTCTACACCCTGGATACCCGCGGTCCGAGCCCGCTGGTCAAGGAGAAGAAGGTGGTGCTGAAGAACGACTATGTCCGCCACGTGATGGACATCTACCACATCTAAGGAGAAGCGCGCGGGCCGCCCCGGCGGCCCGCAGCGCTCGGCAGCAACCTGCGTGCGCGCACGGCCCAGGCCGGCGTGGAATACCGCTCCAAGCGAGGTGCAGCATGTCGCACAAGATCGCACTGAATTTCGAAGACGGGGTCACCCGCTTCATCGACGCCACCGCCAGCGAAACCGTGGCCGATGCCGCCTACCGCCAGGGCATCAACATCCCGCTGGACTGCCGGGTCGGCGCCTGCGGCGCCTGCAAGTGCCAGGTCGAATCCGGCAAGTACGAACTCGGCGAGGACTTCATCGAGGATGCCCTCAGCGCCGAGGAGGCCGCCCGGGGCCTGGCGCTGACCTGCCAGATGCGCGCGCAGAGCGACTGCGTGGTGCGCGTGCCGATGTCCTCCAGCGCCTGCCGCATCAAGCAGGGCAGCTTCCGCGCGGCGATCCGCGAGGTACGCACCCTCTCCGACAGCACCATCAGCCTGACCGTCGAGGGCGACGAGCTGGGCAAGCTGGCCTTCCTGCCCGGCCAGTACGTCAACCTGCAGGTGCCGGGCAGCGAGCACAGCCGCGCCTACTCGTTCAGCTCGATGCCCCGGGACGGCCAGGTGTCGTTCCTGATCCGCAACGTGCCGGGCGGCCTGATGAGCGGCTACCTCACCGGCGCGGCCCGGGCCGGCGACCTGATGACCATGACCGGCCCGCTGGGCAGCTTCTACCTGCGCGAAGTGCAGCGGCCGCTGCTGCTGCTGGCCGGCGGCACCGGCCTGGCGCCGTTCCTGGCCATGCTCGAGAAGCTCGAGGCCGCTGCCAGCGAGCAGCCGGTGCACCTGATCTACGGCGTCACCAACGATTTCGACCTGGTCGAGCTGGACAAGCTGGAGGCCTTCGCGGCGAAGCTGCCGAACTTCACCTGGAGCGCCTGCGTGGCCAGCCCGGACAGCCAGTACCCGAACAAGGGCTACGTGACCCAGCACATCGCCCCGGGCCAGCTGAACGACGGCGACGTCGACATCTACCTCTGCGGGCCGCCGCCGATGGTCGAGGCGGTCAACCAGGATCTGCGCCAGCGCGGAATCCAGCCGGCGAACTTCTACTACGAGAAGTTCGCGGCCAGTGCCTGACAGTCCCTTGGGCCCGCTGTCCTGGCCGTCGGCCGCGCGGGCTATTTTTTTCCTGGATGCCTTGCCATGCACAACACCAAGAGATTCGACAACAAGGTCGCCGTGATCACCGGCGCCGCCCAGGGCATCGGCCGCCGGGTAGCCGAGCGGATGGCCGCCGAGGGCGGTCGCCTGCTGCTGGTCGACCGCTCCGAGCTGGTCCACGAGCTGGCCGACGAACTGGGCGGCAGCGCCGAGGTGCTGACCCTCACCGCCGACCTCGAACAGGCCGCCGACTGCCAGCGGGTGATGGCCGCGGCGGTGGAGCGCTTCGGTCGCCTCGACATCCTCGTCAACAACGTCGGCGGCACCATCTGGGCCAAGCCGTTCGAGCACTACCGCGAGCACGAGATCGAGGCCGAGGTGCGCCGCTCGCTGTTCCCCACCTTGTGGTGCTGCCACGCGGCGCTGCCGCAGATGCTCGAACAGGGCAGCGGCGCCATCGTCAACGTCTCCTCGGTGGCCACCCGCGGGGTCAACCGCGTGCCCTACGGCGCGGCCAAGGGCGGCGTCAACGCGCTGACCGCCTGCCTGGCCTTCGAGACCGCCGAGCGCGGCATCCGCGTCAACGCCACCGCGCCGGGCGGCACCGAGGCGCCGCCGCGGCGCATCCCGCGCAACGCCGCCGAGCAGACGCCGCAGGAGAAGGTCTGGTACCAGCAGATCGTCGACCAGACCCTCTCCAGCAGCCTGATGAAGCGCTACGGCAGCATCGACGAGCAGGCCGCGGCGATCCTGTTCCTCGCCTCCGACGAGGCCTCCTACATCACCGGCGTGACCCTGCCGGTGGGTGGTGGCGACCTCGGCTGATCCCGATCCCCGACCCGCCGCGGCCAGCCGCGACGGGTGTTTTCCGTGCTGCAAATAACAACAAGAGAAAAGCCATGAAAAAGATCGACGTCCACGACATCATCGACAACGCGCCCTTCACCCGCTTCCACTGGATGGTGATGTGCCTGTGCGCCCTGCTGCTGATCTTCGACGGCTACGACCTGTTCATCTACGGCGTGGTCCTGCCGGTGCTGATGAAGGAGTGGGGCCTGACCCCGCTGGAGGCCGGCGCGCTGGGCAGCTACGCGCTGTTCGGCATGATGTTCGGCGCCCTCGGCTTCGGCACCCTGGCCGACAAGATCGGCCGCAAGAAGGGCATCGCCATCTGCTTCGTGCTGTTCAGCACCGCCACCGTGATCAACGGCTTCGCCAGCAGCCCGACCGAGTTCGGCATCCTGCGCTTCGTCGCCGGCCTCGGCTGCGGCGGGCTGATGCCCAACGTGGTGGCGCTGATGAACGAGTACGCGCCCAAGCGCCTGCGCAGCACCCTGGTGGCGATCATGTTCAGCGGCTACGCGCTGGGCGGGTTGCTCTCCGCCAGCCTGGGCATCTACATGCTGCCGCGCTTCGGCTGGGAGGCGATGTTCTTCGCCGCCGGCGTGCCGCTGCTGCTGCTGCCGGTGATCATGTACCTGCTGCCCGAGTCGGTCGGCTTCCTGGTCCGCCAGGGCCGCAGCGAGCAGGCCCGCGCGCTGCTCCGGCGAGTCGACCCGCAACGCGACCTCGCCGCCGACGCCGAGCTGCACGTGGCCGACGTCAAGGGCAAGGCCGCCTCGGTGCTCGAACTGTTCCGCGACGGTCGCGCGGTGCGCACCCTGTCGATCTGGACCGCGTTCTTCTGCTGCCTGCTGATGGTCTACGCGCTCAGCTCCTGGCTGCCCAAGCTGATGGCCAACGCCGGCTACAGCCCTGGGTTCGAGCCTGTCGTTCCTGGTCGCGCTCAACCTCGGCTCGGTGTTCGGCGCGGTGTTCGGTGGCTGGCTGGGCGACCGCATGAACCTGCCGCGGGTGCTGGTGGTGTTTTTCGTCATCGCCTCGCTGTCGATCAGCCTGCTCGGCTTCAACAGCCCGATGCCGGTGCTCTACGGGCTGATCGCCGTGGCCGGCGCCACCACCATCGGCACGCAGATCCTGCTGTACGCCTGCGCCGCGCAGTTCTACGGCCTGTCGATCCGCTCCACCGGCCTCGGCTGGGCCTCCGGCATCGGCCGCAACGGCGCCATCGTCGGCCCGCTGCTCGGCGGCGCCCTGCTCGGCATCAACCTGCCGCTGCAGCTCAACTTCATGGCCTTCGCCATCCCCGGCGCGATCGCCGCCATCGCCATGCTGGTGTTCTCCCTCAGCGACCGCGAACCGGCGGCCGCGCGCCTGGCCGATCCGGCCGTCTGACCGGCAGTGCCGGGTGGCGCACCCCGCGCTGCCCGGCGACCTGCCGGTCTGGCGGCAGTCCAGGGTGCCGCTCGGGATATATGCAGGGGAATGCTTTCCGGTGATCTTCCAATTGTCCGGAAGGGATTCCTGCTGCCGGTATTCCGGGTTTTCGCTTGTTTGCCCAATGTTCTTCCGCTGGCGTCGAGTGTGCGATCAGCGCACACATAAGTCCTGGCGATATTGTTTTCCGCGGGAAAAGATAGAAGATAGCTCGGGAGCTGTTGCGCAATCTCCGTCAGGTGGCGCAATGGCCGCGGTTCGCGAGATTTCGATGCATTGAGTGGTTGAATAGCGCCATTTCGGTATTGCGCCGAAGGGGCATCGTCTGGCCGGTCGTCCTGTGGCGGCGGTGCTTTTAAGTAATAAAAAGCCCAATAATAAAAAGAGTGAACACATGAAAAAGAAAGCAGAACTTACCCTCCTGGCGCTGGCCTGCAGCGGCCTGGCCCTGCCGACCCTGGCCACGGCGGGCGGCTTCGTCGAGGACTCCACCGCGACCCTGACGGCGCGCAACTACTACTTCAGCCGCGATTTCCGCGACGTGCCCGCCGCCGCCCAGTCCAAGCAGGAGGAGTGGGCGCAGGGCTTCATCCTCAACTACAAGTCCGGCTACACCGAGGGCCCGGTCGGCTTCGGCGTCGACGCCATCGGCCTGCTCGGCATCAAGCTCGACGGCAGCGCGGACCGTGCCGGCGCCAAGGGCACCGGCCTGATGCCGCGCCAGCAGGACGGCGAGCCGGCCGACGAGTACAGCCGCCTGGGCGTGGCCGCCAAGCTGCGCCTGTCGAAGACCGAGCTGAAGGTCGGCGAACTGCAGCCCAACCTGCCGGTGCTGGTGTTCTCCGACATCCGCCTGCTGCCGCCGTCCTACACCGGCGCCAGCATCGTCTCCCAGGAGATCGCCGGGCTGACCCTGCAGGGCGGCCAGCTGCGCGCGATGAGCCACCGCGACGAGGCCGGCGACGACGAGATGTCGCCGTGGATCGGCCGCCGCGCGGTGCTGGCGGTGACCAGCGACCGCTTCAACTACGCCGGCGCCGACTACGCCTTCAACGACAACCGCAGCAGCGTCGGCGCCTGGTACGCGCAGCTGGAGGACGTCTACCACCAGCGTTTCTTCAGCCTCAAGCACAGCGAACCGCTGGGCGCCTGGACCCTCGGCGCCAACCTCGGCTACTTCGACTCCAGCGAGGACGGCGACCGGCTGGCCGGCGCCATCGACAACCAGACCTTCTACGGCATGCTGTCGGCCAGGCGTGGCGGCCACACCTTCCAGGTCGGCTACCAGAACCTCTCCGGCGACGACGGCATGGTGCGCATCTTCGGCAACGTGACGCCGCTGGCCAACGAGCTGCCGACCTTCGACTTCGCCTCCACCGACGAACGCTCCTGGCAGGTGCGCTACGACTACGACTTCGCCGCCCTCGGCATCCCCGGCCTGGTCAGCACCGTGCGCTACGTGAAGGGCGACAACGTCGACACCGGCACCGCCGAGGAAGGCAAGGACTGGGAGCGCGACCTGGACCTCGGCTACACCGTGCAGAGCGGCCCGCTGAAGAACGTCAGCGTGCGCGTGCGCAACGTGGTCGCCCGCTCCAACTACCGCGCCAGCATCGACGAGAACCGTCTGATCGTCAGCTACAACCTGGCACTGTTCTGATCGTCGTTCAGTAACGCGCAATAGCGAGTTTTACGGGGCTTGCCCGCCGCAAGGCGGGCCTTTTTAAGCCACGGATCAAATGTCCTGCCAAATACCTGATTCGGTCCGTTGCCGAAGTTGCCAGGGAGGCATTCTTACATCTGCAGGAAGTTGTCCGGCCAGGAACTTCAGGGAGTAGCGAGCAGGCCAAAGCAATATTCGCCGGTTTCGAGCCGGTTGCATCCACCGTCATCTGTCTGGTTCTGGAGAACGCAATGCACAACAACAAGAAAGCATTTCCGATCCGCGCAAACTCCCCGCGCAAGCTGTTCAGCGTCAGTGCCCTGGCCATGGCCCTGAGCGCCGGCGTGACCTTCTCGGCGCAGGCCGCCGAGCCGGTCAAGGTCGGCATCCTGCTGCCCTTCACCGGCACCTTCGCGGCCCTCGGCGAAGCCACCAACAACGGTCTCCGGCTGGCCATCGAGCAGCAGGGCGGCAAGCTCGGCGGCCGCGAGGTCGAGTTCGTGGTGGTCGACAGCGAGGCCGACCCGGGCAAGGCGGTGCAGAACATGCAGAAGCTGGTGTCCGGCGCCAAGGTCGACGTGGTGGTCGGCCCGGTGCACTCGGGCGTCGGCATGGCCGCGGTCAAGGTCGCCCGCGAGACCGGCGTGCCGCTGATCATCCCCAACGCCGGTTTCAACGCCGCCACCGGCCCGCTGTGCGCGGCGAACATCTTCCGCACCTCGTTCACCTCCTGGCAGACCGCCTACCCGATGGGCAAGATCGCCGCCGACAAGGGCTACAAGAACATCGTCACCGTGGCCTGGCGCTACGGCTTCGGCACCGAGTCGGTGGACGGTTTCAAGGAAGGCTTCCAGCAGGCCGGCGGCAAGATCACCAAGGAGATCTACCTGCCGTTCCCGGAAGTCGAGTTCCAGTCGCAGCTGACCGAGATCGCCGCGCTCAAGCCCGATGCGGTGTTCGTGTTCTTCGCCGGCGGCGGCGCCGCCAAGTTCGTCCAGGACTACGCCGCGGCCGGCCTCAAGGGCAAGATCCCGCTGCTCGGCTCGGGCTTCCTCACCGAGGGCACTCTCACCGCCCAGGGCCAGGCCGCCGAAGGCCTGCTGACCACCCTGCACTACGCCGACTCGCTGGAAACCGAGCAGAACGTCAGGTTCCGCAGCGACTACCAGCAGAAGTTCGGCAAGGAGGCGGATCTCTATGCGGTGCAGGGCTACGACACCGGCCTGCTGCTCGCCCAGTCGCTCGCCGCGGTGGGCGGCAACACCAAGGACCGCGCCGCCTGGATCCAGGCCATGGAGAACGCGCGCATCGCCAGCCCGCGCGGCGAGTGGACCTTCTCCAAGGCGCACAACCCGGTGCAGGACATCTACCTGCGCGAGGTGCGCAACGGCGCCAACGTGGTGGTCGAGGTGGCCAGCGCCAAGCTCAGCGACCCGGCGCCGGGCTGCAAGCTGGAGCAGGTCGCCACGACCCGCTGACCGGGCAGTGCGGCGGGCGACGGCCGCTCCCGCACTGTTGTTCGCCCCCGGGCGCCGGCGGCTCCTGTCCCCTGGCCGCCGGCGTCCGGGCCTCCCGCATTGCATCGCGTGGATAGGTATCCCATGGATTTCGCCAACATCCTCATCCAGACCATGAACGGTCTGCAGTACGGCCTGCTGCTGTTCCTGATCGCCAGCGGCCTGACGCTGATCTTCGGCATCATGCACATCATCAACCTGGCCCACGGCGCGCTGTACATGGTCGGCGCCTACCTGGCCTGGTGGCTGACCTCGCTGGTCGGCCAGCTGTTCCTCGCCATCCTGCTGGCGATTCCGCTGGCGGTCGGCATCGGCGTGCTGATCGAGCGCTTCCTGATGCAGGCGCTGTACAAGCGCAACCACCTCGACCAGGTGCTGCTGACCTTCGGCCTGATCCTGGTGTTCGACGCCCTGCAGAGCATCCTCTGGGGCAACGACGTGCACAGCGTGGCGATCCCGGCGTTCCTCGCCGGCTCGATCGCCCTCACCGAGACCCTCGACTACCCGGTGTACCGGCTGTTCGTCTCGGCGGTCTGCGCGCTGATCGCCCTGGCCATGTACCTGATCCTGCAGCGCACCCGCCTGGGCATGATCATCCGCGGCGGCGCCAGCAACCGCGAGATGGTCCAGGGCCTGGGCATCGACATCCGCCGCATCTACACCCTGGTGTTCGCCGCCGGCGCGGCGCTGACCGCCTTCGCCGGGATGATCGCCGCGCCCTTGTCCTCGGTGTACCCGGGGATGGGCAACCAGGTGCTGATCATCGCCTTCGTGGTGGTGGTGATCGGCGGCCTCGGCTCGATCCGCGGTGCCTTCCTCGGCGCCCTGCTGGTCGGCCTGACCGCCACCTGGGGCGCGGTGCTGGTGCCGGACTTCGCCGGCATGGCGGTCTACGTGCTGATGGCCGCCGTGCTGCTGTGCAAACCCCGCGGCCTGTTCGCCTGACTGGAGAGCTTCGACATGCGCATCCTGCCCACCCCGATCCGCCTGCTGCTGGCGCTCGGCGCCCTGCTGCTGGCGCTCTACCCGCTGCTCGGCGCCCCCCTGGCCGGCGAGCAGCACGACTTCTACCTGCAGAAGCTCACCACCATCATGATCCTCGCCATCGTCGCGCTGAGCCTCGACCTCCTGGTCGGCATCGGCGGCATGGTCAGCCTGGCCCAGGCGGCGTTCTTCGGCATCGCCGGCTACAGCCTGGTGCTGCTGGCGCCCGAGTACGAGGCGATCAGCATCTGGCTGGCCCTGCCGCTGTGCCTGGGCATCAGCGCGCTGGCCGCGCTGGTCATGGGCCTCTTGATCATCCGCACCTCGGGGATCTTCTTCATCATGGCGACCATCGCCTTCTCGCAGATGCTCTACTACCTGTTCCACGACGCCGCGTTCGCCGGCGGCTCGGACGGCGCCTACCTGTTCATGAAGCCCGAGGTGAGCATCGCCGGCGTGCAGCTGCTCGACCTGGAGAACCGCCAGACCCTGTTCTACGTGGCGCTGGCCTCGCTGGTCGGGGTGTTCCTGCTGCTGCGCACCTTCCTGCGCGCGCCCTTCGGCCAGGTGCTGCTGGGCATCCGCGAGAACGAGTCGCGGGTCCGCGCCATGGGCTACAACCCGCTGTACTACAAGCTCGCCGCCTTCGTCATCGCCGGCACCCTGGCCGGCTACGCCGGCATGCTCTCGGCCACCCAGTACGGCTTCGTCAGCCCCAGCCAGGTCGGCTGGGAGCTGTCCGCCCACGTGCTGGTGATGGTCATCCTCGGCGGCATGGGCACCCTGTTCGGCGCGATCCTCGGCGCCTTCGCCTTCGAGGGCCTGCACGCCGGCTTCGCCGCGCTGACCCCGCACTGGGAGCTGCTGATGGGCCTGGTGGTGGTCGGCATGGTGCTGCTGCTGCCGCGCGGCATCGCCGGGCTGCTGCTGCAACTGAGCGAGCGCAAGGCGCAGAACGCCAAGGCCGCCGCCGCGGCCGGCAAGGTGCAAGAGGAGACGGCACGATGAGCACGATCATTCTGGAAACCCGCGGGCTGACCAAGACCTTCGGCGGTCTCACCGCGGTCAACGCCGTCGACCTGCAGGTCGGCGAGCGCGAGGTGCACGCCATCATCGGCCCCAACGGCGCCGGCAAGAGCACCATGGTCAACCTGCTGTCCGGCCACCTGCCGCCCTGCGACGGGCAGATCCTGTTCCGTGGCGAGGACATCACCGGCACGCCGCCGCAGCGCATCTCGCACCTGGGCATGGGCCGCAGCTTCCAGCGCACCAACATCTTCCCGACCTTCACCTGCATGGAGAACTGCTGGCTGGCGGCGCAGTCGCGGCTGAAGAACTCGTTCCGCTTCTTCCGCCGCAGCGAGAGCTACGCGCAGGTGCGCGAGCGCGCCGAGCTGGGCCTGGAGCTGTGCGGCCTGGCCGCCAAGCGCGACGTGATCGCCGGCACCATGAGCTACGGCGAGCAGCGCCAGCTGGAGATCGGCATGGTGCTGGCCACCGAGCCGAGCTTCCTGCTGCTCGACGAGCCGATGGCCGGGATGGGCAAGGACGAGTCGAGCCGGGTGGTCGAGCTGCTCGCCCGGCTGTCGAAGGAATACTCGCTGGTGCTGGTCGAGCACGACATGGACGCGGTGTTCAGCATCGCCCACAAGCTCACCGTGATGGTCAACGGCCAGATGCTGGCCAGCGGCCCGCTGGAGGCGGTGCGCAACGACCCGGCGGTACAGGAAGCCTATCTGGGCGACGGCGAGGAGAACTTCTGATGAGCGCAGCAACGGCAATGGCCACCCGCGTCGAGGCGGCTACCCCGCTGGTCGAGGCCCGCGGCCTGCACACCTACTACGGCAACAGCCACATCCTGCACGGCGTCGACTTCCAGATCGCGCCGGGCGAGACCCTGGCGCTGCTCGGCCGCAACGGCATGGGCAAGAGCACCACCATCCGCTCGATCCTCGGCCTCACCGCGCCGCGCCGCGGCGAGGTGCGCATCAAGGGCGAGCCGGTGACCGGCCAGCCGACCTGCAAGATCATCCGCCGCGGCATCGGCTTCGTCCCCGAGGGGCGCGGCATGTTCCCCAACCTCACCGTGCGCGAGAGCCTGGTGATGGCCGCGCGGCCCGGCGTCGACGGCCGTCGCGACTGGACCCTGGAGCGGGTGCTGGAGACCTTCCCGCGCCTCACCGAGCGCTACAGCCACCTGACCGGCAACCTCTCCGGCGGCGAGCAGCAGATGGTCGCCATCGGCCGCGCGCTGATGACCAACCCCGAACTGATGATCCTCGACGAGGCTACCGAGGGCCTGGCGCCCTTGATCCGCAAGGAGATCTGGCAGGTGATCCGCGCGGTCAAGGACACCGGCATCGCCACCCTGGTGGTCGACAAGAACGTCGGCGTGCTGCTCGACCTGACCGACCGCAGCATGATCATGGTCAAGGGCCGGGTGGTCTACGACGGGCCGAGCGCCGAGCTCAAGCAACAGCCGGAGCTGCTCCAGGAGCACATCGGCCTGTGAAGGACGGCGGCGGCGCCGTGCCGGGCGTCGCCGCTGCGTCGACTTGCGCAAGGGGGCAGGCACATGCAGGGCAGGAAGGTGGACGCGGCGCTGGCGCTGCTGATCGTGGTGGTGGCGGCGACCCTCGCCGTGCGCGGCGGTGCGCTGCTCGACGGGCTGCTGGCGGCGCTGGCCGGCGCCGCGGCCCTGGCGCTGGCCCGGCGGCCGCGCCCGCTGTCTGCCGCCGCCGCGGCCGAGCTAGCGGCGGAGGAACCGGCGGCGGC
>NZ_JANGEY010000006.1 GCF_024451105.1 Stutzerimonas stutzeri | reverse complement strand
ACGGCAGCCTGACCCTGCATGCCGACGGCTCCTACAGCTACGTCAGCACGCCGGACGCGGTGCCGGCGGCGGGCGCCCAGGACGTGTTCGTCTACACCATCCGCGACGGTGACGGCGACCTGTCGACAACCACGCTGACCATCGCGCTGAGCGACAGCGGGCTGGTTGCCTGCGACGAGGCGACAGCAGCGGTTCACGAGGCGGCCCTGCCCGGCGGCAGCGATCCGCTCAGCGCCGCCGAGACGGTCACCGGCAGCCTCGCCGACAACGTCTCCGGCGGCGGCGGTCCCTATATCTTCAGTCTGGTGGGCAGCGCCACCGGCAGCTACGGCACCCTGACCCTCGGTGCCGACGGCAGCTACAGCTATACCCTGACCGGCCCGTACACCAGCAGTCCGGCAGCCGACGACGGTGCCAACGTCGAGAGCGGTGTGGAAACCTTCACCTACCGGGTGATCGACGCCAACGGCAACAGCCAGACTGCAACCATCCGCATCGACATCGTCGACGACGTGCCACGAGCCTTCCTGCCGGAGCACGGCATGATGGTCGATCAGGTTAACGAAACCCGCAGCATCGGCGGCGACCTGCGCTTCGCCGCGGCGGCCGGCGCCGACGGGGTGGGGAGCGTGGCCTTCACCTTCGCCGAGGGGGCGCCGGCGCTGGATGCCAACGGCAACCGCATCAGCCTGGACGGCCAACCGCTGTACCTCTACTACGGCGCCGACGAAACCCAACTGCTGGCGCGGACCGGGCCGGATGGCGAGGTCGGCTTCCGCATCGACCTCGATCCGGCCGCCGACAGCTACACCCTCACCACCTACGGCGTGCTGTCCAACGACACCAGCATCGTCCTGAGCAACCTCTCCGGGGTGGGCAGCGCCGGGCACGTCAACTTCAAGGGCCTGCTCAACGTTGGCGACACCCTGCACGACGTGCTGATGTCGTCCACCTCGGGGAGCATCAACAGCAGCTCGAGCGACGTGGCGGTCGGCAACCAGTGGATCGATGTCAATGAGAACATCCGCTTCGACTTCCTCAACGACCTGGCCGTCGATACCCAGAGCAGCACGGGCTTCAGCTACAGCACCCACAACCTGATCTCCAGTTTCCGCCAGAGCATTGCCCAGGTGCAGGGCAGCAACGGCCTGGTCAACCTGACCGTGCTGGCGATCGTCGCCGACAACGACAATGTGTTCGGCAGCGGCGATCCCGGGGAGAGCTACGTGCCGCTGTCGACCGGCGACGTACGGGTCTACGATGCGCAGGGCAACGACGTCACCGGCTCGGTGACCCTGATCGACAATGGCGACTCGATCACCATCCGCGGGCTGCGTGACGACTGGAGCTTCGAGGTCGGTTCGGCCACTCAGTTCAGCGCGCTCCAGGTCACGGGCGCCACGGGCAGCGCGTCCTTCGCCCTGGGAACCTTCAGCTATTCCCAGGTGTTGCCCGACCAGCCCATCGAGTTGTCCTACCGGATCCAGGCCGTCGACGGCGATGGCGACGCCATCTACAGCAGCCTGCAGGCCACCCTCTATCCGCGTGCGGACGCCCTGGAAGGCGGGGCCGGCAACGACACCCTGACCGGTACCGCCGGTGGGGACTGGATCTTCGGCCACGACGGCGACGACGTCCTGAGCGGGCTGCTCGGCGACGATGCGCTGGCCGGAGGGGCGGGCGACGACATCCTCGTCGGCGGTCCGGGCAACGATCTGCTGTCCGGCGGTCCGGGGGCCGACACCTTCGTCTGGAACAGCGGCGACAGCGGGGTCGACCGCATCACCGACTTCACGCCGGGCGAGGATCGCCTGGACCTGTCCGACCTGCTGGTGGGGATCGACGGCAGCCTGGACAGTCAGGAGCTGGCCGGTTCGCTGAGCGGCTACCTGAGCATGACCTTCGGCGCCAGCACCACCATCACCGTCAATCCGGACGCTGCGGGTCCGCTGCCGGCCAATCAGTCGATCGTGCTGGAGGGGATCGACCTGTCGCTGGCCTACGGCTCCAGCGACCAGGCGACCATCATCCAGGGCATGCTCGACGACGGCTCGCTCAAGGTCGTCTGAACATCGCGCACGCGACCGCCCCCTGCCTGCGGCATGGGGCGGTTTTGCCGTGTGTGCCGGCGGTCGTGGTGGCGGGCGCGCGGCGCAGGTAGGCTTGTCGCAATGACAGCCTCGAGGGAGGGCAGGCGATGATCTATGTGCAACGCGACCGACAGGGGCACCTGCTGCGGGTCGAGATGGAGCCCTTCGAGGGGATGAGCGAGGCGCTGCCGGCAAGCGACGCCCAGGTGCAGACCTGGCTCGAGCGCGAGGAAACCCGGACGCGGCTGGATCGCCTGAAGGCGTCAGACCTCGAGCTGATCCGCGTGCTGGAAGATCTGGTCGCGGTGCTGGTCGAGCGTGGGGTCATCCGCTATACCGACCTGCCTGCCGCGGCCCAGCGCAAGCTGCAGGAGCGCGCCGATGCGCGCGCCGGGCTGGGGGGACTGAGCGGGCTGCTGGGCGACGAGGACGAGTCGCACCTCATCTGAGCTGCTCCGGCGAATCGGAGGCCATATTGCTGGGGCAGGTCGGCGTGCCCTGGCTGGGCCAGGGAGCCGGTGCGCCGATCAGTCGCCCCATCACCCCGTGGACGCCCAGCTCGCGCAGGACGTCCGCTTCGCCCTGGTACTCGACCATCTCCGCGATCAGCGGCAGGTCGATGCTGTGGGTGGTGCGGCGGATGGCCTCGATGAACACCCGCTTGTCCGCCTCCCGGTCCAGCCCGCGGATGTAGCTGCCGTCGATCTTCAGATAGGCCAGGCCGAGGTGGGTCAGGTTGCCGATCAGGCTGAAGCGGCCGCCGAAGTGCTGCAGACCGAGCGCGAAGCCCGTGGCGCGGATCGACTGACACAGCGGCTGCAGCTGTTCGGCGGGCGGCAGGCTGCGCTCGTCCAGCTCGAGGGTCAGCAGCCCGGCGGCATCCGGCCGGGAGCGCAGTGCGTGCAGGATCAGCGCCATGCTCACCTGGTCGGCCAGCGTGCTGGCGGACAGGCTAAGGGCCAGCGGCTGGCGGTGCTGGACGATATGTCCCAGGGCGTGCTCGAGCATCAGCAGGTCGAGGCGCGCCATCCAGCCGAGGCGGGCGACCCAGGGCAGGAAGATGCCGGCGGGAATCGCCTTGCCCTGGGCGTCGAGCAGGCGCGCCAGCACCTTGTGGTGCAGCAGCTCGGCGTGGTCGTCGCAGTGCACCACCGGCTGGAAGTGCAGCTGCAGCTTGCCCTGGCCGAGGGCCTCGTCCAGCCAGGCGCGCCACTCGTGCAGGTCGTGGCTGCCGGTCGGTTCGAAATCGTCCAGGCGTTCCCAGGACTTTTCGGGGCGGTACTGCGCCTGGGTCAGCGCTTGGTCGGCGCGGGCCAGCACGCGCTGCTCCGTCTCGCCGGGATGGAACAGGCACAGGCCGACATGGGCCAACGGCGAGCAGTCGCTGGCACCGGTGGCGCGCAGGTGCTCCAGGGCTTCGCTCAGCTCGCGGGCCAACTGGTCGGCCTCGCCGGCGCTCAGTCCGGGCATCAGCAGGGCGAATTCGCCGCCGCGTATCCGCGCGGCCAGCCAGTCGGCGTGGCCGTGCCGGCCGACCAGTTGCTGCAGTTGCTCGCCGATGGCGAGCAGCAGGGCGTCGCTGTGGACGGCGCCGAGGCGCTGGTTGAGGCCGGCCAGGTCGTTGACGTGCAGCAGCAGCAGGTAGCCGGCGGCGTGCTGCTCGCTGGCGACCAGTTGACTGCCCAGGTACATGTCGAAGCGGCGCCGGTTGGCCAGGCCGGTGAGGCTGTCCTGGTAGGCCTCGCGGGCCAGACGCTCGCTGTGCTGGGCGGCTTCGGCGAACAGGCTGCGCAGCTTGTCGACCATCTGGTTCAGTGCCTGGACGACACGGCGCAGTTCCGGCGTGCGCGGCAGCTCGGGCAGGGTGAGGAATTCGCGCCGGCCGATGGCCTCGGCCTGCGCCACCATGCCGTCCAGCGGGCGCAGCTGCAGACGCAGCAGCCAGCCGCCGAGCGCGGCGCTGAGCAGGCCGCAGAGCAGCAGCCAGGACAGGCTGCCCAGCGCGCTGTCCCACAGCCGGGCAAGGGCGAACTGCGGGTGGCTGAGCACCTCGACCCGTGCCGCCTGCTCCCAGCCGCGCATCACCAGGGCTTCGCCGCTCTCGGCGTGCAGGTCCACCAGCTTGGCGAACCAGTCGGGGGTGTCGCCGCGGCGCGGGCTCATCCGGCGCTCGGCCATCAGGCTGCCGTCGCCGACGCGCTGCACGCGGATGCTGGCGAAGTAGCCGCTGTCGAAGATCGAGGCAACCATCAGTTCGACCATCGCCGGATCGTCGATGTGCGGCGTCAGCGACAGCCCGAGGGCGGTGGCCGCGTCCTGGGCGTGGGAGCGCAACTGGCGCACGGTCTGCTCGCGCGAGCTTTCCAGGCCGACCATGAAGCTGCCGGCGAAGGCCACCAGGAGAAACAGGCAGATGGCGAGAAACAGTTGCTTGAGCAGGGACATGGTGCCTCCTCGTCTCAGTGGGTGGCGAAGCCTTCGTCACGCATCTTCGCCAGCAGATCCTGCCAGCGCGACAGGCTGCTGCTGTCGCCCGTACGCCTGGCGCCGGCAGCTCCCGGCAGCCACAGGCCCTCGGCGTTGAAGGCGTAGACCGGCAGCAGGTCGGGGCGCTGCGAGGCGGGACGGATTTCGGCAACCAGGTTGTCCAGCACCAGCGGGTCGCCGGTCGGGGAGGCGTACCAGGTCAGCACCATGTGCGGCCGATTGCCGGTCAGTTCCTTGACGTAGGCGATGCGCAACCGCTCGCCCGGCACGCCAAGCTGGCGGAGGGTGAGGTACTTGGCGATGGCGTAGTCCTCGCAGTCGCCGGCGCCCTTGAGCAGCGCCTCCAGGGGCGTGGCCCAGTAGTCGCTTTGTTGCCAGTTGAACTCGTCGTCGACGAACGACAGGGCCCGGTTGAAGAAGTCGTTGACCGCCTCCAGCTTGTCGCGCTCATCGAGGGCGCCGCTGCGGGCGATCAGCGCGGCCCAGGCATCCAGACGCATCCGCCCACCGCCCAGATCGCCATGCCGCTGTTCGGCCAGCTGGACGATGCGCGCGAAGTCCCAGCGCGCCTGAGCGCCGAGGCTGAGCAGCAGCCCGGCGAGCAGGCAGATGCCGAGATGCCGATGTCTCCCCCTCCGCCCGAGGAGGCGTCCTCGCCGCTCCATCGCCGGCCCGTGCCCTCCGCGCTTTCCGTTGAGGATAGGCGCTGCGACGACGGTCGGCGAGTGCCGCCGCTCAGGGGCGGCCGAGGGTCTTCTGGCGGAGGATGTAGAGAGTGACCAGCACGGCGCTGGTCAGCATGAACAGGCGGGCCGCCAGCAGCGGCACCAGGTAGCAGGACAGCAGGATGCTGGTCCACATCAGACCGATGGCCCAGCTCTTGGCGCGGATCGGAATGCCCTGGCCGTCGAGGTAGTCGCGGATCCACGGGCCGAGGCGCGGGTGGGTGACCAGCCAGAGGTAGACGCGCCGCGAGCTGCGCACGAAGCAGGCGGCGGCCAGCAGCAGGAAGGGGGTGGTGGGCAGCACCGGCAGGAAGATGCCGATGACGCCCAGCGCCACGCTCGACCAGCCGATGCCCAGCAGCAGCCAGCGCAGCCAGGCGTGTCGGATCTCGGCAGGTTCGCGCGGCGCCATGCGGCGCGACTCAGTGCTGGCGGGGCTTGAGCAGCGCCGGCTTCTCTTCCGGGGCCTGGCAGAGCAGGAACAGCGCGGTGAGCAGTTCGGGGATCTGCTCGATCATGCTGTCCACCAGGTCGCGGTCGCGGGCGATCTCGGCGAACTCCGGTTCCTCGTCGAACAGCCCGGAGCCGACCATGATCGGCAGCAGCAGTTCGCTGACCTCTTCCTCGGCGTGCTCGAACCACACGCTCTCGCGCAGGAACACGCCTTCCATGAAGCCGATGCACCAGCCGCGCAGCTCGGAGTCGTCGGGATCGCTGCCCAGGTCGAGGTCGCAGGGCAGCTCCATGTCCTCGTCGCTGGCCAACTGGCGGCCGATGTGCGCCTTGAGCTGGATCAGCGCGTCCTCGATCTCGGCCTGCTCGGCCTCGCTGCGGTAGTGCGGCGGCTCGGCGAACAGGGCGTCGATCCACTCGCGCTCCGCTACCGGGTCGGGGCAGATCGACAGGGCGGTCAGGTAACCGTGGGCGGCCACGTAGTCCAGGGCCTCCTCGTGCAGGTCGTCGGCATCGAGAAAGGCTTGCAGGCGGGACAGTTGCTCGGCGAAGGACATCGGGACACTACCTCGGGAAGAATGCGCGCTCGATTGTAGACGAGCAGGGGGCGTGCTGCCAGGCGGGGCGGGCGTACCAAGCGGAATGTCTGCGCAGGCGAGCGGCGCACGGAACCGGGGGCGGGCTGGCGTATAATGCCCGGCTTCATCCGGAGGCCCCATGCTCGATTCCGCCCAGCGTATCCTCAAAGACGTGTTCGGTTACGACGCCTTCCGCGGCAACCAGGCGCGGATCATCCAGCGTGTCGGCGCGGGCGGCGACGCTCTGGTGCTGATGCCCACCGGCGGCGGCAAGTCGCTGTGCTACCAGGTGCCGGCGCTGCTGCGCGACGGCGTGGCGGTGGTGGTCTCGCCGCTGATCGCGCTGATGGACGACCAGGTCGCCACCCTCGACGAGCTGGGCGTGGCGGCGGTGGCGCTGAACTCCACGCAGACCCCCGACGAGCAGCGCGAGATCGCCGAGCGGCTGCGTCGCGGCGAGATCAAGCTGCTCTACCTGGCCCCCGAGCGGCTGGTGCAGCCGCGCATGCTGGCCTTCCTGCAGCACCTGAAGGTCGCCCTGTTCGCCATCGACGAGGCGCACTGCGTGTCGCAGTGGGGGCACGACTTCCGTCCCGAATACCTGCAGCTCGGCCAGCTCGCCGAGCTGTTCCCCGATGTGCCGCGCATCGCCCTGACCGCCACTGCGGACAAGCGCACCCGCGAGGAGATCGTCCAGCGCCTGCATCTGGAGAACGCCGAACGTTTCCTGTCCAGCTTCGACCGCCCCAACATCTTCTACCGCATCGTGGCCAAGGACCAGCCGCGCAGGCAACTGCTGGCCTTCCTCGAGGGCCGCAAGGGCGATGCCGGCATCGTCTACTGCATGTCGCGCAAGAAGGTCGAGGAGGTGGCCGCCTTCCTCTCCGAACAGGGCTATCCGGCGCTGCCCTACCACGCCGGGCTGCCCAACGAGCTGCGCGCCTACCACCAGAAGCGCTTCATCAACGAGGAAGGGCTGATCATGGTGGCGACCATCGCCTTTGGCATGGGTATCGACAAGCCCAACGTGCGCTTCGTCGCCCATCTCGACCTGCCCAAGTCGCTGGAGGCCTACTACCAGGAAACCGGCCGCGCCGGTCGCGACGGCCTGCCCTCGGAAGTGTGGATGGCCTACGGCCTGCAGGACGTGCTGTTCCTGCGCCAGATGCTGCAGAACTCCGAGGGCGACGAGCAGCACAAGCGCGTCGAGCGCCACAAGCTGGAAGCCATGCTGGCGCTGTGCGAGGAGTCGCGTTGCCGCCGCCAGGCGCTGCTGGCCTACTTCGACGAGGACCTGCCGCAGCCCTGCGGCCACTGCGACAACTGTGTGGACGGCGTGGAGACCTGGGACGCCACCGAGGCGGCGCGGCTGGCGCTGTCGGCGATCTACCGCAGCGGCCAGCGCTACGGTGTCGGGCACCTGATCGACCTGCTGCTCGGTCGCGAGACCGACAAGGTGCGCGCGCTGGGCCAGCAGCGCCTCTCGGTGTTCGGCATGGGCAAGCAGCAGGGCGAGGCCGACTGGCGCACCCTGTTCCGCCAACTGGTGGCGCGCGGCCTGGCCGACGTCGATATCGACGGCTTCGGCGGCCTGCGCCTGACCGACGCCTGCCGGCCGCTGCTGCGCGGCGAGGTGGGCCTCGAGCTGCGCCGCGACCTCAAGCCGCAGCGCGCCCAGCGCAGCTCCGGCGGGCCGAGCCAGGCCAGCCAACTGGTGCGCGGCGACGAGCGGGAGCTTTGGGAGGCGCTGCGGGCCCTGCGCCGCAAGCTGGCCGAGGAGCACGGCGTGCCGCCCTACGTGATCTTTCCCGACGCCACCCTGCTGGAGATGCTGCGCAGCCAGCCGCGGTCGCTGTCCGACATGGCGCGGGTCAGCGGCGTCGGCGCGCGCAAGCTGGAGCGTTACGGCCAGGCCTTCCTGGATGTGCTCACCGACAGCCCCGAGGCGCCGGCCGCGCCGCCAGTGGTCACCGACCTGCGCCACGAGCTGGTCAGCCTGGCCCGCTCGGGCATGACCCCGACGCAGATCGCCCGCCAGCTCGACTGCAGCGAGAAGAACGTCTACAGCCTGCTGGCCGAAGCCATCGGCCGCCAGCAGTTGTCCCTGGAGCAGGCGCTCGACCTGCCCGAGGAACTGCTCGGCGAGATCCACGACGCCTTCCTCGACGGCGACGGCGAGCTGCCGCCGGTGTCCGCCATCGCCGAGGCGTTCGACGGCCGCGTGCCGCTCGGCGTGCTGCACTGCGTGCGCGCCGCGCTGGAGAGCGAACTGGGCGTCTGAGCCGGCGCACTTTCCCCCACCGGGTTCCTGATGGGGAGAGTTGCGGATGAATACTTAGCAGGCTAATGTTTAGCTTGTTGAATTTTAGGAGAGCATGAAATGGCCCATTCCGATCACCGCCTCGGCGCAGAGATCGCGCTGCTGGCGCGCACCTGGCGGGCCGAGCTGGACCGCCGCCTCAGCCACCTCGGCCTGTCGCAGGCGCGCTGGCTGGTCCTGCTGCACCTGGCCCGGCATCCGGAGGCGCCGACCCAGAGCGAACTGGCGGCCATGGTCGGCGTCGAGTGCGCGACCATGGCGCGCCTGCTCGATGGTCTGGAGGCCCAGCAACTGGTGCGCCGTGTCATCGTGGCCGAGGACCGCCGCGCCAAGCGCATCGAGCTGCTGCCGCAGACCGCAGCGGTCATCGCGCAGATCGAGGCGATCGCCAGCGAACTGCGCGGCGAGGTGCTCGGGGACATCGACCAGCAGGAACTGGAGGTATGCCAGCGCGTCCTGCTGCGGATGCAGGCCAACCTGGAGCGGCGCTGACATGGGGCAGGACCTCGAGGTGCTCAAGGCGCGCTTCGGTGCGCACTATCCGCGCTGGCTGCTGGCGCTGCTGATCGTCTCGACCATGACCATGGTGCTGTCCTCGACCAGCATCAACGTGGCGCTGCCGGCGATCATGGCGGACTTCGCCATCGGCCGGCCGCTGGCCCAGTGGCTGGTCACCGGCGTGCTCGCGGCGATGACCTCGGGCCTGTTGCTGTCGTCCTGGGCGCAGGCCCGCTTCGGCCCGCGCGCCACCCTGCTGACCAGCTTCGGCCTGTTCCTGCTCACCTCGCTGGTGGCGCCCTTCGTCACCTCGATCTGGGTGCTGATCGCCATCCGCATCGTCCAGGGACTGTGCGCCGGCATCGCCCAGCCGCTGTCCATGGTACTGATCTTCCGCGCCTATCCGGGCGAGGGGCGGGGGCTGGCGCTCGGCCTGTTCGGCCTGGGGGCGATGATGGCGCCGGCGCTGGGGCCGACCCTGGCGGGGTTCCTGGTCGATCACTTCGGCTGGCCCGCGGTGTTCTGGCTGCCGGCGCCGATCTGCGTGCTCAGCCTGGTCGGCGGCGCGCTGCTGCTGCCGACCCTGCGCTCGCTGAGCCCGCCGCGCCTCGACGTGCCCGGCTTCGTGCTGCTCAACCTGGCGCTGTTCGGCATCCTCGCCGCGCTGGCCGAGGCGCAACGCTTCGGCTGGGGGCATCCGGCGCCGCTGCTGACCGGGGCTCTCGGCCTGCTCGGCCTGGCCGCCTTCCTCTGGCGCTGCACCCGGCATCCGGCGCCGCTGCTGCCGCTGCGCCTGTGGCGTAACGCCAGCTTCCGGCACACCAGCTGGGTGTCCATGGTGCTGGGCGTCAGCCTGTTCGGTGTCACCTACCTGGTGCCGCTCTACGTGCAGACGGTCGAGGGCTTCAGCGCCAGCGATGCCGGCCTGCTGCTGCTGCCCACCGGCCTGGTGCTGGGCGCCGCGGTGTTCCTCGGCGGCTGGCTGAGCGACAAGGTGGCGGCGCGCTGGCTGCTGGTCGGCGGCCTTGGTCTGCTCACCCTGTCGACCGCCGGTCAGGCGCTGATGGGCACCGGCGCCGGCTTCTGGGCGATCTGCGCCTGGGTCTCGCTGGGGCGGGTCGGCATCGGCGGGCTCCTGCCCGGAGTGAGCACCGGCGCGGTGCAGGATCTGCCGCCCGAGGACCTGGCGCCGGCCACCGGCACCATCAGCTTCATGCGCCAGCTCGGCGGGGCGCTGGGCATCAACCTGCTGACCTTCTTTCTCGAGTGGCGGCACGTCGCCGAGGGCGCCAGCGCCGCCGGCGATGCCCAGGCCTTCATGCAGAGCTTCTGGCTGCTCACCGCGCTGTTCGCCCTGGCGCTCTGGCCGGCCTGGCGGCTGCGCAGCGGCAGGCGCTGATCCGCGCTGGCGGGGCGCTATCATGGCGTCCCGTCCGTTGTCGTCCCGGAGATCCGTCATGAGCGCCGCCAGACCTGAAGTCGTCATCACCTACTGCACCCAGTGCCAATGGCTGCTGCGTGCCGCCTGGCTGGCCCAGGAGCTGCTCTCCACCTTCGCCGACGACCTCGGCAAGGTCAGCCTGGTGCCGGGTACCGGCGGAGTGTTCCGCATCGTCTGCGACGGTGTGGAGATCTGGGAGCGCAAGGCCGACGGCGGCTTCCCCGAGGCCAAGGAGCTCAAGCAGCGGGTGCGCGACCGCATCGACCCGGGCCGCGATCTCGGCCACAGCGACCGCCCGCGCGCCGACTGACCGGCGGCGCAGTCGTCCGGCTGTGGCTATGCTGCCTTGACGGGGGACCGCGCGTGGCGCGGCGATCCGTGACGCCAGCAACGACCCTGCAGCTCCAGCCGGAGGTGGCTGATGGACTGTGACCGGATCTGTCCTGCGCCGAGCGGGCGTCGCTCGTGCCGTTCGCCGCGAGTGTCGGCGTCCTGCCCGTTCAGCGGGATCGGCCCATGCGGCTGCTGATCGTCAGCGACACCTGGGAGCCGCGGGTCAGCGGTGTGGTCACCTGCCTGCACGCCCTGATCGCCGAACTGGAAAGGCTCGGTTGCAAGGTGGGGGTGCTGTCGCCGCTGGACTTCCACGCGCTGCCTTGTCCGGGCTACCCGGAGATCGCCCTGGTCTGGGACATCTGGCGGGTGGGGGAGAGGATCGAGGCGTTCGCCCCGGACGCCGTGCACCTGGTCACCGAGGGGCCGCTCGGCTGGGCGGCGCGCCACTGGCTGCTGCGTCGCGGCCTGGCGTTCTCCACCGCCATGCACACGCGGTTTCCCGAGTTCGTCCACGCGCGCTGGCCAGCGATCCCGCTGCGTCTCGGCTACGCCTGGATGCGCGCCTTCCACCGCCGCAGCGACGCCGTGCTGGTCAGCACCGTGCGCATGCAGGCCGAGTTCGCCGGTCTGGGGTTCGCGCACCTGGCGCTGTGGCGCAAGGGCGTCGACATCCGCCAGTTCCGTCCGCGCCTGGAGCCGCAGGGGGAGGGCGGGCCGGTGTTCCTCTACGTCGGCCGCCTGGCGCCGGAGAAGACCCTGGAGGCCTTCCTCGACCTCGAGCTGCCGGGCGAGATGCGGGTGGTCGGCGACGGCCCGCTGCGTGGCGAGCTAGAGCGTCGCTACCCGCAGGTACGGTTTCTCGGCTACCTGCGCGGCGAGGCGCTGGCCGACGCCTACCGGGCGGCCAGCGTGCTGGTATTCCCCTCGCGCACCGACACTCTCGGCCTGGTGATGCTCGAGGCGCTGGCCTGCGGCACGCCGGTGGCGGCCTTTCCGGTCAGCGGTCCGCTGGACGTGCTGCGCCAGGGCGTCAGCGGGGCGATGGACGAGGACCTGCGGCGCGCCTGTCTGCAGGCCCTGCAGCTGGATCGCCGTGCCTGCGTCGAGGAGGCGCGGCGCCAGTCCTGGCAGGTCTCGGCGCTGGAGTTCCTCGCCCGCCAGCCGCGCCTGGATGGCCGGCCCTGCCTGACGAGCGCGACGCTGCGGGCCGAACGCGCCGCGCCCTGAGCCGTCAGCGCGGCAGGCGCGCGCTGAGGACGGTGGCCAGCACGATCAGCGCACCGCCGCCGAGGATGCGCAGGGTCGGCGCCTCGGCGAACAGCAGCCAGGCGAACAGGATCCCGTAGACCGGCTCCATGGCGAACACCATCGCCGCGCTGCGCGCCTTGAGCACCCGCAGGCTGGCGACGAACAGGCTGTGGGCGAGGCCGGTGCACAGTACGCCGAGCAGCGCCAGCCACAGCCAGTCCAGGGTCGCCAGGCCCGGCAGCTGCGGCGCGGCCAGCGGTAGCAGGCACAAGGCGATGGTCAGGTTCTGCCACAGCGCCGCCTGCGCCGGACCGATGCCGCGCGCGCTGATCCGGTTGGCCAGCGACAGCAGGGCGAACAGCAGCCCCGACAGCACCGCCCACAGCAGCCCTCGGCTGGCCTGGCTGGCCAGGTCGAACTGCGGTGTCACCAGCAGCAGCCCGATAGACACCAGGCCGACCACGACGAACTCGCCCGCGCGCAGCCGCTCGCGGAACAGCAGGCCTTCGAGCAGCAGGGTGAAGGCCGGGAAGCTGGCGAAGCCGAGGGTGGCGATGGCCACGCCGGAGACCTTCACCGCGTGGAAGAAGGTCAGCCAGTGGCCGCCCAGCAGCAGGCCGCCGAGGACCAGCAGGGCCAGCTGGTGCGGGGCGGGGCGGGGCTGCGCGGTACCGCGGGCGAGAGCGAGGAACAGGCCGAGGGCGAGCACGGCGAACGCCGCGCGGCCTGCGGTGATCGCCAGCGGCGCCGCCTCGGCCAGCTTGCCGAACACGCCGGTCAGGCCGAACAGCAGGGCGCCGAGGTGCACGGCGAGCAGGGCATTGTGCGGGGTCATGGGCGGGCCCCCGGCTGGAGGGGGCGGGACGCGAGAGACATTGCGAGCTCCTTGGCGGGACGGCCCAGTCTGGACAGGCTACGCAAAGCCTCCCTCAGTCTCGGCGCAGCTCGCCGCCGAACACCAGCGTTTCCCGGCAGCGCCGGCACAGGTAGCGGCGCCCGCGCAGCACCAGGGCGTGGCGCTGCGCGGTGAAGGGATACTCGCCGTCCGGGCAACTGCAGCGATACAGGTAGTGCCGTTGCCGGCGCTCGACCTCATAGGAATGGCAGCGCTCGGCCGGCAGGCCGTAGACTTGGGTCATGATCCGTTGCCACTCGCTGCCGTGCGGGCGGATACCGGCGCCGAACAACTGGTGGGCGACCAGGTGGGCCACCTCATGGGCCACCGTCTGGAGCAGGAAGTGCTCGCGGTTCTCCCGGTACAGCTGGGCGTTGAAGCGCAGGCGGTTTTCCGTCAGGTGGGCGACGCCGGCCTTGAGGCCGCGCAGGCGCAGGCTGACTTCGGGGCGGGGAAAGCGGCGGGCGAAGAAGACCTCGGCCTGCTGGTAGCAGACCTCGACGCGGGCGAGCAGCTGTTCGGGCATGGTCGGTCCGTTGCAGGAGACGTCGGCCGATTATGCCAGTCCTCTGCACCAGAACAGCAAGGCCGCCCGCAGGCGGCCTCAGAGGGATGGTCCGTGATTGTTCTTGTCGGCTTCGACCGGACCTACGCCAGGGTGTCGCGTCGTTCAGCTGGTGTACACCGGGCCCACGCCGAAGCCCCAGAGCACCACCGAGATGGCCATCATCGCCACCAGCACCACCAGGCCCACCGCCAGCACCGAACTGGAGAACATGAAGCCCTCGTCCTTGGGAATGTTCATGAACGAGGGGATGCCGACGTAGAGCAGGTAGGCCGTGTAGCATACCGCCGCCGTGCCGACCGCCATGCCCAGCCACAGGTTCGGATACAGCGCCGCCAGGCCGCCGATGAACAGGGGCGTGGCGCAGTAGGCGGCGAACACGATCGAGTCGGTGAGGCTCGGCTTGGCGTCGTAGGTGCGCGACATCCAGTGGATGAAGGCGCCCATCACCGCGACGCCGGCCAGCATGGCCAGGTAGGACAGTGCGGTCATCTGCAGCGCACTGGACTGGGTCAGGCGCACCGGGTCGCCGCCGCCGATCGACCAGCCGACCTGGGTGGTGCCGATGTAGGCGGATACCACGGGAATCGCCGCCAGGATGAGTACATGGCTCAGATACATATGGCTGATGGTTTCTTTCTCGCCACGAATCTCTTGCCATTCTTGATCAGGATGGGTGAAGAGCCCCCAGACGTGGTGGATCATGATTGAACACCTCTTCGTTATATGCGGGATCGCCCCTGACAAGGCGCCGGAGGCACGTGGCCCAGTGCCTTCCGGTGCCGGGTCGTCCTCTGCGACCTTATGTCGCAGTATAGGTGTCCGCAGGCTGATTGCTGCCGATTGCGATAGAGCGATTTCGCCTCTCAGCGAGGGCTGTAATAGCGCTCGAGAATTTCCATGGCCTTGTTGATCGACTGCAGCCGCGCGGTGCTGCCGCCGCGGTCTGGGTGGTGGCGGCTGACCAACTGGCGGTAGCGCAGGCGGATGGCGGCGTAGTCGGCACGGGCGTCGAGGTCGAACAGTTCCAGCGCCGCCTGGCGCTCCTCGCCGCCGTGCATGCGCGTCCAGAAGCTGCGCAGGAGCTGTTCCACATCGCGCTCGGTGGTGTCGCGCAGGTGGGTTTCGTCCAGGTAGTAACTGCGCAGCGGGTCGTGCCCGGCCAGGTCCCGGACCCCCTCCCGCCAGGGCAGCAGGCGGATCAGCAGGGGGCCGATTTCCAGGTGCGCGCTGCGCTCCAGGCAGAGACGGTCGCGCAGACGGTAGAGGGCGTTGAACAGCAGGAAGTGGGTGCGATACAGCACCAGCCTGTCGGTCAGCGGCAGTTGCGGGATGTGCGTGCAGTGCGCCGCCCTGAGACGGCGGATCAACTGGTGTTCGCTGAGCCCGTCGGGCGTCTGGCGCAGCAGCTCGAGCAACTGCTCCATCAGTTCGAGGGCGGGGTCGAAGGAGGTGTTCATGCTGGCAGCCTAGCACGGCCCCGGGCGCCGGCCCGCCGCGGGTGCGTGGGACGTGACCGGCCTCGCAGGCCTCGGCGGCGACCGCCGGCGCCGAGGGGGCTGGGGCGCGCCGGTGTTTGTGCGTAAAATGGTCGGTTTTCGCACTCCCTTTTCGTAGCGCACCGGACTCCACACCATCATGGGCACCCTTTCGGTCAACCAGAACAAGCTGCAGAAGCGCATTCGCCGCCTGGCCGGCGAAGCCATCACCGACTTCAACATGATCGAGAATGGCGACAAGGTCATGGTCTGCCTGTCCGGCGGCAAGGACAGCTACACCATGCTCGACGTGCTGCTCTACCTGCAGAAGGTCGCGCCGATCGAGTTCGAGATCGTGGCGGTGAACATGGACCAGAAGCAGCCGGGCTTCCCCGAGCACGTGCTGCCCGAGTACCTCAGATCGATTGGCGTCGAGTACCACATCATCGAGAAGGACACCTACTCGGTGGTCAAGGAGAAGATCCCCGAGGGCAAGACCACCTGCTCGCTGTGCTCGCGCCTGCGCCGCGGCACGCTGTACACCTTCGCCGACCAGATCGGCGCCAACAAGATGGCCCTCGGCCACCACCGCGACGACATCCTCGAGACCTTCTTCCTCAACATGTTCTACGGCGGCACCCTCAAGGCCATGCCGCCCAAGCTGCTCTCCGACGACGGCCGCAACGTGGTGATCCGCCCGCTGGCCTACTGCAGCGAGACGGACATCGAGGCCTACGCGAAGATCAAGGAGTTCCCGATCATCCCCTGCAACCTGTGTGGCTCGCAGGAGAACCTGCAGCGCCAGGTGGTCAAGGAGATGCTCCAGGAGTGGGAGCGCAAGTCGCCGGGACGCACCGAGATCATGTTCCGCGCCCTGCAGAACGTGCACCCCTCGCAGCTGGCCGACCGCAACCTGTTCGACTTCCGCAGCCTCAAGGTCGACGACGGCGCCACGCCGCGCTTCATCGACGTGATGAGCCTCTGAACCTGGCGAGGCGACGATGCGCGACTACCGCTGGCTGCACGAGTACTGCCTGAACCGCTTCGGCTCGGCCGCGGCGCTGGAGGCGCGCCTGCCGGTGCCGAAAGACGCCGAGGCGCTGCGTGCGGTCGGCGACGACCGCTACCTGTCGCTGCTCGGTCTGCGGGTGTTCCGTGCCGGCCTCAGGCACAGCCTGGTCGACGCCCGCTGGCCGGCCTTCGAGGAGGCGTTCTTCGCCTTCGATCCGCACAAGGTGGTGCTGATGGGCGCCGAGCATCTGGAGCGGCTGATGCTCGACGAGCGGCTGATCCGCCACCTGGCCAAGCTCGAGAGCGTGCCGCGCAACGCACAGTTCGTCCTCGACATCGCCCGCGAGCACGGCAGCTTCGGCGCCTGGCTGGCCGACTGGCCGGTCGAGGACATCGTCGGCCTGTGGCGCCAGTTGGCGCGCCGCGGCAGTCAGCTCGGCGGCCTGTCCGCGCCGCGCTTCCTGCGCATGGCCGGCAAGGACACCTTCATCCCCACCGACGACGTGGTCGCCGCGCTCAAGGCCCAGGGGATCGTCGACAAGGCGCCGAGCAGCCAGCGCGACCAGGCAGCGGTGCAGGCGGCCTTCAATCGCTGGCATGCCGAGAGCGGTCGGCCGCTGTGCCAGCTGTCGACGATGCTGGCCTTCACTGTAAACCACTGAAAAAAATGCGTTTTTTCTGGATGCTCGGGGCGCCTGGGGGCGGCGACGGCGCGAGTAGCCTATAAAGTCACATTCTGCACGATAAAAATTGCAAATGGGGCCGATAGACGGCATAGTCGCGCATCATCAATTTTCAGCGACACGGTCGTGCCCATGCTCAAGCGCTTCGCACCCCTCGTGCCAATCACTCTGGCTCTCCTGCTGACCGCCTGCGCCAGCACCCCGCAGCAGGACTACAGCTACGCCTCGCCCTACCGGCAGCTGTCGTTCGAACTGGATCCCAAGGCCGCCGCCAAGGCCGAAGAGAGCAGCGCCGAGCAGCAGCTCCTGGACGGCAAGCCCTACGAGCTGCCCACCCTGGAGTCCCTGCTGGTACGCGGCTTCGCGCTGATCGGCACGCCCTACCGTTTCGGCGGTACCTCGACCAGCACCGGCTTCGACTGCAGCGGCTTCATCGGCTATCTGTTCCGCGAGGAGGCCGGCATCAGGCTGCCGCGCTCGACGCGCGAGATGATCAAGCTGGATGCCCCCAAGGTGGCCCGCCACGACCTGCAGCCAGGCGACCTGATCTTCTTCGCCGACCGCGGCCGGGTGAACCACGCCGGCATCTACATCGGCGACGGCGAGTTCCTGCATTCATCCAGCAGCCGCAGCGGCGGCGTGCGGGTGGACAAGCTGTCCAGCCGCTACTGGAACAGCCGTTACCTGATGGCCAAGCGGGTCATCGACGAGTGATGCGCCGCTGACGTCCGGGGCAGGGCGGCGCGCCGCTTGCGCAGTCCGCCCGGAGCCGTCTAGGGTCAAGAAGTATCTGTCGCAGGGATCGCCGAGCATGTCCTTGACCAGCCGCCTTGCCGGCCTTGCCTTTCTCCTGCTGCTTGCGGCCTGTTCCTCGCGGGCGCCGCTTCCGCCGAGCGCCGCTCCGGCCCTGCCGCAGGCCTCCGCCGAAGCCGAGGATGTGCTGATCCGCGCCATCGGGCTGGTCGGCACTCCGTACCGCTGGGGTGGCAATACGCCCGAGGGCGGTTTCGACTGCAGCGGTCTGATCGGTTACGTCTATCGCGACGCGGCAGGACTGCTGCTGCCGCGCACCACCCGCGAGATGAGCGCCCTGCGTGTCCCGAGCGTGCCGCGCCAGCAGCTGCGCTCCGGCGATCTGGTGTTCTTCGCAACCAACGGCGGCCGCCAGGTCAGCCATGCCGGCATCTACGTGGGCGACGGGCGTTTCGTCCACGCGCCGAGCAGCGGCGGCACCGTGCGCCTCGACCGGTTGGACGACGGCTACTGGCAGAGGCACTACCTGGATGCGCGTCGTGTGCTCGTCGGCGAGCGGCTGGCGCGCAATCCCTGAGTCCCGGGTGGGTTGCGCGGCGTTCCCTGCCGCGCGATTCAGTCGCGTTGCCAGTCCACGTCTAGGTGGGTCTCGTTCTCGGTGTAGGTGTAGCGCACCGTGCCGTCGTAGGCGGCCTGCAGCGCATGGCCGATGCGGTTGGCCAGGTGCGTGCCGGTGGTGCTGACCATCATCCTGCCGCCTTCCTCGCTGATGCCGATCAGTCGCTCGAGAGCATGTTCCTTGCACTCGAGTTCCTCGGTATTGCGGATCAGGTTGACGATCTCCTCGCGCCGCCCCTCGAGGAAGGTGCCGGCCAGCGTGACGTTGCCGGCTGGGTCGTTGTCGGCGATGCGGCGGCAGGCCGGACAGGTCACGCGCTCCGGCTGGCTGCCGGCCTCCTGATGCCATGACCAGCGCCCGGCGCCGAACCAGGCGCCGCAGCCGGGGCAGTGCGCGCTGCCGGGCATGTGCTGGTGGGCCTTGTCGCGGTCATGGTGCTGCGGCTGCTTCAGCGTCTCTTTGTGGCCCTGTTGGTGTTTGTCCATACCAGACTCCCACTGAAAGAAATCTTCTGCCGGCGCTGTTGATCGGCGCCGGGCGCCTGTCCTTCCCGGTCTCGAAAGCACATCGGCGGACAGATCAAGTATGGCCAAGAGGCTTCGGCCAGCCTTAGTCGCTTTTGCTGTCGATCGAGGGCTTCAGATAGCGATTCGGCTTCAGACGAGCCCGCCTTGCGAGGTGCCCGTTGCGGTGTAGGCTTGCAGGACCGGATGCTGCTCCTCTGGAGGAAGGCCATGAAGCACAAGGCGCGGATCGAGGTGCCGATTCCCGACCGGGTGGCGGCCGGCCGGGCGCTGGCCCGGCTGCTGGAACATTACCGCGACCATCCCCGGGCCATCGTCCTCGCCCTGCCGCGGGGCGGCGTGCCGGTGGCCTGGGAGATCGCCCGCGAGCTGGCGCTGCCGCTCGACCTGCTGCTGGTACGCAAGCTCGGTATGCCCGGCCATGAGGAGTACGCCATGGGCGCCATCGCCGGTGGCGGGGTGCGGGTGCTCAACGAGGAGGCGCTGCGCTTCGGGCGGGTCGACGAGCGCAGCCTGGAGGCGGTGACGGCGCGCGAGCGCCGCGAACTCGAACGGCGCGCCCGGCTGTACCGCGGCGCGCGTCCGCCGCCGGAGCTGCAGGGGCAGGTGGTGCTGCTGGTCGACGACGGCCTGGCTACCGGCTCGACCATGCGCGCGGCGGTGCAGGCGGTGCGCCAGCAGGCGCCGGCGCGCATCGTGCTGGTGGCGCCGGTGGCCTCCAGCGACGCCCTCGCCATGCTCGAGCCGCTGGTCGACGAGGTGGTCTGCGCCCTGGTGCCGGACTGGCTGTCGTCGATCGGCGAATGGTACCGCGAGTTCGGTCAGACCAGCGACGACGAGGTGCAGGAGCTGCTGCGCCAGGCCTGGGGTCGGGCGCCGTAGCCGGACCTACTCCCAGCGGCCGGGCTGGTAGGAGAACACCGGCAGCGACCACGACCAGCGGATGGCGGCCAGGCGCAGGGCCAGGCCGAAGCCGAAGGCGGCCAGCAGGTTCAGGTCGTGGTTGATGCCCATCTTCTCCATCAGCAGATAGAGCATCGCCACCAGCATCGACACGCTGGCGTACAGCTCGTGGCGCAGCACCACCGGCACGCGCTGGCAGAGGATGTCGCGCAGGATGCCGCCGAAGATGCCGGTGATCATCCCGGCCATGATCACCACCGGGGTCGAGTATTCCAGCTGCAGGGCCACGTTGCAGCCGATCACCGTGAAGGCGATCAGGCCCATGGCGTCGAGCACCAGGAACACCTTGTGCAGGTGGTGCATGAAGCGGGCGACCAGCATGGTGAACAGGCCGGCGCCGATGGTCAGGTAGATGTAGGGCGGATGCTGGGTCCAGCCGACCGGGAAGTTGCCGAGCAGCACGTCGCGTACGGTGCCGCCGCCCAGGGCGGTGACGAAGGCGATCAGCCCGACGCCGAACATGTCCATGTTGCGCCGCCCGGCGGCCAGGGCGCCGGACATGGCTTCGGCGGTGATGGCGATGATGTAGATGTAGGTGAGCAAGGGAGGACTCCTCGAGTCTGCAGCGCCTCTCCCTCTGTCCTCTGTACCTGAGAGTTTTCACGGCCGTTCGGCCGCTTTGCCCCTTCGGTGGGTTGCCCGCAGCAACCTCTCTCCAGTTGGCGTGATCGGATCTTCGCAGTTCCTGGGCCTGAGCGATTATGGGAGTTTGCGCCTTCGGCGGAGCGCCCGGGGTCACCGTTGCACTCGCTCTCCTGCGAATCCGTGCATTATACGGCGGCGCCGGCGACTTGCCAGCCGTGGATGATCGGATACGGTGCAGCGACGGACGACGGCTGCCTCAATTCAGGGCCCGGCGCAGCACCTCGACGCAGAATTCGTCCTCGTAGGGCGGCACGTTGCACTCGATGATGTCGGTCGGCGCCACCTGCAGGCGCACTCCGGCGATGTCGGCGTGCACCGGCTGGCGGCCGACGCAGCGGTCGACCAGCACCGCGGTGCGCACCTCGGCGGCGCCGATCCGCGCCAGCCAGGCGCAGGCGCGCAGCAGCGAATGGCCTTCGTAGAGCACGTCGTCGACCAGCAGCAGGCGGGTACGGGCAAGATCCAGCGCGGCCAGATCGGGGTTCTCGGTCAGCGCGGTTTCCGGGTGGAGCAGGCTGAGGTCGTCGGCGTAGCGCTTGAGGTGCAGTGGATACAGCGGCCAGCATGGCAGGCCGCGCTCCACCAGGGCCTGCTGCAGGCGCCGGGCGAGCGGCTCGCCGCGGCGCAGGATGCCGACCAGCGCCACCTCATGACGGGGATCGAACAGCGCCGCCGCCTGGCGCGCCATGGCGTCGATCACCGCCTCCAGCTGCGGCGCCGAGTACAGCCGGAAGCGTTCGCCGGCGGGCTTGCTGTCCATGGACGGCTCTCCAGTCTGCTGATTCGCTTAGCCTAGCTCACTGGCCCAGCGCCTCCAGTCGCGCCAGCCAGGGCGCGCGCTCGGCGTCGTCGACGAAGGCCGCCTCCAGGCTGTGGCGGGCGATGCGCGCCAGCTCGCCGCGGCTCAGCCCGAGCGCCTCGGCGGTCTGCCGGTAGTTCTCCAGCACGTAGCCGCCGAAGTAGGCCGGATCGTCGGAGTTGATCGTCACCTTGAGGCCGGCGTCGAGCAGCGCCTTCAGGTTGTGGTCGGCCAGGCGCGGGAACACGCACAGCCTGACGTTGGACAGCGGGCAGACGGTCAGCGGTACCTGGTCGCGGGCCAGGCGTTCGAGCAGCGCCGGATCCTCGGCGGCGCGCACGCCGTGGTCGATGCGCTCCACCTTGAGCAGGTCCAGCGCCTCGACGATGTAGGCCGGCGGGCCCTCCTCGCCGGCATGGGCGACGACGTGCAGGCCCAGCTCGCGGCAGCGCTCGAACAGGCGGGCGAACTTGCTCGGCGGGTGGCCGCGCTCGGAGGAGTCGAGGCCGACGCCGTGGAGGCGCGACAGGTGCGGCAGCGCCTGCTCGAGAGTGGCGAAGCCGTCCTCCTCGCTGAGGTGGCGCAGGAAGCAGAGGATCAGTCGCGAACTGATGCCCAGGCGCGCCTGCGCCTCGCGGCAGGCACGTTCCAGACCGTCGAGTACGGTCGCGAAGGCCACGCCGCGCGCGGTATGGGTCTGCGGATCGAAGAACAGCTCGGCGTGCACCACGCCGTCGGCGGCGGCGCGCTCGAAGTAGGCCATCGCCAGCTCGTGGAAGTCCTGTTCGTGGAGCAGCGCGGCGGCGCCGGCGTAGTAGAGGTCGAGGAAGCTCTGCAGGTCGCTGAAGGCGTAGGCGGCGCGGGTTTCCTCGACGCTGGCCCAGGGCAGGGCGACGCCGTTGCGCGCAGCCAGGGCGAACATCAGCTCCGGTTCCAGGGTGCCCTCGATGTGCAGGTGCAGTTCGGCCTTGGGCAGGGCGCGCAGGTAGGTTTCGAGATCCATGAATGCTCCGGGAGACGGCTGGTGGTCGATCGAAACATAGCCGGGCCGTCCGCCCCTGCCAATCAGGGGCGGACAGCGTCGAGGGCGGCGAGGATGCGCGGGTCGTGCCGGTAGATGTCCGGGCGAAAGCGCAGGCGGCCGTCGGCATCGGCCTCCGCCGTCCAGTAGGCGAGCAGGATCGGCATCGGTCGCGGCAGGCCGAAGTCGCGGGTGACACCGCTGGCCAGCTGTTCCTCGAAGCGGGCGCGCTGGCTCGGGCTGGCCTCCTCCAGGAGGAAGTCGAGCAGACGCATCACCTGCTCGACCCGCACGCAGCCGGAGCTGAACACCCGCGGCAGCCGGTCGAACAGGTACTGGCTGGGGGTGTCGTGCAGGTACACGGAGAACGGGTTGGGGAAACGGATGGCGACCCGGCCCAACGGATTCTTCGGTCCGGCCTCCTGGCGCAGCAGGACGCCGCGCGGATTGCTCCAGTCGACCAGTTGGGGGTCGAGGGTGTTGCCCTGGTAGTCCAGCACGCGCAGGTCGTTGCGGGCGAGGAAACCGAGGTCGCGGCGGATCTCCGGCAGCTTGTCCTCGCGCAGGATGGTCGGCGGCACCGTCCAGGTCGGATTGAGGGTCAGGTGGCTGATCCGCGACTTGAGCAGCGGGGTGGGCCGCTCGGCGCGGCCGACCTGGGTGCGCGCCTGCCAGATCGTCTCGCCGGCGCGCCGGAAGGCGATGCGCGCGCCGGCCACGTCGACCAGCACCATGTCCGGCTCCAGCTCGCGGGCCAGCCAGCGCAGGCGCTCGAGGTTGACCCGCACCTGGGCGCGGCGGGCGGCCGGAGCCGCGTTCAGCTCGGCGAGGGTGGCCGGGCCGACCACGCCGTCCGGCTGCAGCAGGTGGCGACGCTGGAAGGCCTCGACGGCGTCGACCAGCAGCGGGTCGTAGCGCTCGCCGCGCGCCTCGGCGCGGCGGCTGGCGAGGGCGCTTTCGCCCAGATAGCCTTCGGCGGCCAGCCGTCGCTCCAGCAGCGGCACGCGCGGATCGCTGCGTCCGGGGCGCAGCAGCGGGCCGGCGGCGATCGGCTCCCAGGCCGGCAGCGGCTGGCGGCGCAGCTCGGCCCAGGCACGGCGCAGGTCGCGGTAGGCGGCGGTCTGCGGGCGCGCCGCGGCGAAGGTGGCCGGGAGGTCGTCGAGCCCTTGCGCGGCTTCGGGGGTGGGCAGCGTCGGCCGGGGCGCGGGCCGGACCTGCGGCGAGTGCCACAGCGGCTCCACGGCGGCGCGCTCGAGCCGGCCCCAGGCCAGATGGCCCAGCGCCTCGAGGTAGGCGTGGCTGGCCAGCAGGTCGGCGCATTCGGCGTGCGCGGCGCGGCCGTTGGGCTGCCGGCCCAGGCGATGCAAGCTGGCGAGCTGGTAGCTGGCCGGATCGAGACCGTCGTCTTCGAGCTGCTCGAGCTGCCCGAGCAGTTCGGCCAGGCGGCCGCCGCTCCGCCAGAGCGGGGCGAAGTCGTGCTGGCGGTAGAGCTCGAACAGGGCGGCGCGCGCTTGCTCGCCCAGGGTGAGTGCCGGGGTGGCGCAGTCCAGCGTCGTCTGCGGCTGTTCGAGGACGGCGCGCAGCGGCGGCTGTGTCGGTGCGGCGGCAAAAGAAAGTGGGCTGGCGAGCAGCAGGATCGTCAACCAGGGTGTATGTTTTTTAGACAAACGCTCGACTCCAGACCTCCGTTTGCTTGCTAGAATGCCCGACTTTGCGGGCAGTCGCATGGCAGAAAGCCGTACGTGCGCCCGTTTTCCAGACAGGACGGCAGAATCGAAGACAGGGCGTCACGGACCCGGCAGGCCGTCGCGACTGCAGGCAGCGCGAGCTGACCGGCGGTCGTCGCGGTGTGCCATGCAAGCAGAGGACTCCTTTTCCATGACCAGGCTGATGCGTTCGCTCTGGCTGGCCGCCAGCATGGCGGCTTTCTCTTCCCCGCTCATGGCCTCCGTCGCCGGCGCTCCGTCGCTGGAGCAGAGCCTGGCCAAGGTCGCGCCGACCCTGAACAGGACGGTGCTGCGCCATGCCCTGGCGGCCATGCAGTGCGCCGTCAACAACGGGGCCGCGCCGGCCGAGCGGCTGGCGGTCATCGATTTCTCGCTGCCCTCCACCCAGCGTCGGCTGTGGATCTTCGATCTCGAGCGCCGGCGCCTGCTGCTGCAGGACCTGGTCGCCCATGGCCAGAAGTCCGGGGAGAACTTCGCCACGCGCTTCTCCAACGTCGAGGGTAGCCACCAGTCGAGCCTCGGCCTGTTCCGCACCGCGGAAAGCTACCATGGCCAGCACGGCTACTCGCTGCGCATGGACGGCCTGGAGCCGGGCATCAACGACCTGGCGCGGCAGCGCGCCATCGTCATCCACCCGGCGCCCTACGTCGATCCGCGCTGGATCGGCCGTCACGGCCGCATCGGTCGCAGCCATGGCTGCCCGGCGGTGCGTCCGGAAGTGGCGCGCATGGTGGTGGACAGCCTCAAGGGCGGCCAGTTCATGTTCTCATGGTACCCCGACCGCCAGTGGCTGCAGTCCTCCGCCTATCTCAACTGCCAGCCGCAGCGGGTGGCGGCGATCCTCGGCGCTGGGCAGGGCTCGGAGGGCTGATCCGCGTCACGGTCGTCGTCAGGCCGGCGGCCCGTTGCGCCGCGACACCCTTTGTCGCAGCCGGGTGGCACAATGCCCGTTCTGTCGCTGAAGGGAGCAGGACATGCAGGACAACGACCTGACGCCGGGGCTGATGGTGGTGCACGGCAACCGCCTGGAGACGCTGCGCGAGCTGGCGGTGGCGTGGATGCAGCGCCACCCGCTGGCGCCGCTGGAGAACGAGGTGGTGCTGGTGCAGAGCAACGGCATCGCCCAGTGGCTGAAGCTGGCGCTGGCCGCCCGGGACGGCTGCGGCATCGCCGCCGCCGTGCAGGTCGAGCTGCCGGCGCGCTTCCTCTGGCAGAGCTACCGGGCGGTGCTCGGCGGCGACGCCATCCCCCGCGAGTCGCCGCTCGACAAGGCACCGCTGACCTGGCGGCTGGTGCGCCTGCTGCCCGGCCTGCTGGCGGACCAGCGTTTCGCGCCGCTGCGCCGCTTCCTCGACGGCGACCACGACCTGCGCAAGCGCCACCAGCTGGCCGAGCGCCTCGCCGACCTGTTCGACCAGTACCAGGTGTACCGCGCCGACTGGCTGGCCGACTGGGCGGCCGGGCGCGACCGGCTGCGCACCTCGCGACATGGCGCCAGGCCGCTGGACGAGGCGCTGCGCTGGCAGCCGGCGCTGTGGCGCGCGCTGCTCGCCGACGTCGGCGGCGAGCAACTGGCCGAGAGCCGCGCCGGGGTGCACCCGCGCTTCGTCGAGCGCCTGCGCGGCGCGACAAGCCGCCCGCGCGGCCTGCCACGGCGGGTGATCGTGTTCGGCATTTCCTCGCTGCCGGCGCAGGCGGTCGAGGCGCTGGCCGCCATGGCGCGCTTCAGCCAGGTGCTGCTCTGCGTGCACAATCCCTGCCGGCACCACTGGGGCGACATCGTTCCCGACCAGGACCTGCTGCGCCACCAGTACCGCCGCCATGCGCGCCGTGCCGGTATGGCGCCGGGGCTGTCGGACGACGAACTGCACCAGCACGCCCAGCCGCTGCTGGCCGCCTGGGGCAAGCAGGGCCGCGACTACATCAACCTGCTCGACAGCTACGACGATCCCGAGCACTACCGCCAGCGCTTCGCGGCGATCGGCCAGCGCATCGACCTGTTCGACGACGAGGGGCGCGCGGCCCCCGCGCATCTGCTCGGCCAGTTGCAGGACGACATCCTCGAGCTGCGCCCGCTGGCCGAAACCCGCGCCAACTGGCCGCCGCTCGATCCCGAGCGCGACCATTCGCTGCGCTTCCACATCGCCCACAGCGCCCAGCGCGAGGTGGAGATCCTCCACGACCAGTTGCTCGCGCGCTTCTCCGCCGACCCGACCCTGCGCCCGCGCGAGATCATCGTCATGGTCCCCGACGTCAACGCCTACGCGCCGCACATCCAGGCGGTGTTCGGTCAGTACGCCCAGGACGATCCGCGTTTCGTGCCCTTCACCCTGGCCGACCAGGGCCAGCGTGGCTGCGAGCCGCTGCTGATCGCCGTCGAGCACCTGCTCAGGCTGCCGGAAGGGCGGCTGACCGTCAGCGAGGTGCTCGACCTGCTTGACGTGCCGGCGCTGCGCGCGCGCTTTGGCATCGACGAGGGCGAGCTGCCGACCCTGCACCGCTGGATCGAGGGCGCCGGGGTCCGCTGGGGCCTGGACGCCGAACGGCGTGCCGCGCTCGGCCTGCCGACGGGACTGGAGCAGAACACCTGGCGCTTCGGTCTGCGCCGCATGCTGCTCGGCTACGCGGTGGGACGCGGCGCGGCCGTCGGCGACATCGAGCCCTACGACGAGATCGGCGGGCTGGACGCCGCGCTGATCGGCCCGCTGGTCAGGCTGCTGGATGCCCTCGACGCCCTGCATCGGCGTCTGCAGCGGCCGGCGAGCCCGGCCGAGTGGGGGGAGAGCCTGCGCACCCTGCTCGCGGACTTCTTCGTCGCGCAGGGCGAACGCGACGAGACCCTGCTCGGCCGGCTCGAGGAGGCGCTGGACGACTGGCTGGCGCTGTGCGCGGGTGCCGCGCTGGTCGAGCCGCTGCCGCTCGGCGTGGCGCGCGAGGCCTGGCTCGGTGCGCTGGACCAGGGCCGGCTGAGCCAGCGGTTCCTCGCCGGCGCGGTGAACTTCTGCACCCTGATGCCGATGCGCGCGATCCCGTTCCGCATGGTCTGTCTGCTCGGCATGAACGACGGCGACTACCCGCGCAGCGTGACGCCGCTGGACTTCGACCTGATGGCCGGCGACTACCGCCCGGGCGACCGTTCGCGCCGCGAAGACGACCGCTACCTGCTGCTCGAGGCGCTGCTCGCCGCCCGCGAGCAGCTCTACGTCAGCTGGGTGGGGCGCAGCATCCGCGACAACGGCGAACGGCCGGCCTCGGTGCTGGTCGGTCAGCTGCGCGACCATCTGGCCGCCGGCTGGCGGCTGGCCGGCGGCGGCGACCTGCTGAAGGCGCTGACCACCGAGCATCCGCTGCAGCCGTTCAGCCGCGCCTACTTCACGGGCAGCGATCCGGCGCTGTTCAGCCATGCCTACGAGTGGGCCGAGCTGCACCGCACGACCGGCGAGCGCGGCGCCGAACCGGCGCTGCCGCCGTTCGCCGCCGACGCGCCGCTGGCGCTGGAGACCCTGCAGGGCTTCCTGCGCGATCCGGTCAGGCACTTCTTCACCCAGCGTCTCAAGGTGCACCTCGACGAGCAGGCCCGCGCGCAGCTCGACGAGGAGCCCTTCGGCCTCGACGGCCTGCAGCTCTACCAGCTGCGTCAGGAACTGCTCGGCGCCGCCGGTCTGGCGCTGGAGGCCGGTGAGGCGGTCGAGCCGGCGCTGCAGGCCGCCGCCCTGCGCCTGCAGCGCAGCGGCCGGCTGCCGCTGGCCGGCTTCGGCGAGCGGCTGCGCGAGCAGGTGCTGGCGCCGTTGCCGGCGCAGATGCAGCGTTACCAGACGCTGGGCGCGCTGTGGCCGCAGAAGCTGGAGTCACCCCGGCCGCTGCGTTTCGCCCATGCCGGCATCGAGCTGGACGGCTGGCTCGGCGGCCTGCGCACGCGCGGCGCGGACGGCGAGCTGGCGCGCATCGAGCTGCAGCCGGGGGCGCTGAAGGACAAGAAGGGCAAGGTGCTGAAGTGGCGGCGTCTGCTCGGCGCCTGGGTCGCGCATGTCGCCGCGGCGGCCTGCGGGCTGCGCCTGACCAGCCTGCTGGTCGGCGAGGATCTCAGCCTGCGGCTGGCCCCCGTCGAGCCCGAGCGGGCCCGGGGCATCCTGCGCGGCTGGCTGGAAGGCTATGTGGCCGGCCTCAACGCGCCGCTGCCGGTGGCGCCGGACACCGCCATCGCCTGGCTGTCGGCCGAAGATGAGGACAAGGCGGCGAGGGCCGCCTGCGAAACCTACGAGGGCGGCTACCAGCGCAGTGGCGAGGTCGAGCGGAGCGCCAGCCTGGCTCGCCAGTACCCGGATTTCGCCGCGCTCGCCGCCGACGGCGACTTCTACCAGTGGTGCCAGGACCTCTACCAGCCGCTGCTCAAGGCGGACATCGAAGAACTCAAGGAGGGGGCCGACGCATGAGCCCGACGATCCAGCACGCGCGCCCGCTGGCGCTGCGCTTTCCGCTGCGCGGCAGCCGGCTGATCGAGGCCAGCGCCGGCACCGGCAAGACCTTCACCATCTCCGCACTGTACCTGCGTCTGGTACTCGGCCACGGCGGCGCCGAAACCGGCTTCGGCCGCGAACTGCTGCCGCCGGAAATCCTCGTGGTGACCTTCACCGACGCCGCCACCCGCGAGCTGCGCGAGCGTATCCGCGCACGCCTGGTGCAGGCCGCCCGGGTGTTCCGCGCCGAGGAAGCGGGCGACGACCTGCTGCAGCGGCTGCGCGACGACTTTCCGGTCGAACGCTGGCCGGCCTGCGCGCGGCGGCTGGACATCGCCGCGCAGTGGATGGACGAGGCGGCGGTCTCCACCATCCACGGCTGGTGCCAGCGCATGCTGCGCGAGCACGCCTTCGACAGCGGCAGTCTGTTCGAGCAGAGCCTGGAGACCGACCACGGCGAGCTGATGGCCGAGGTGGTGCGCGACTACTGGCGCCAGCAGTGCTATCCGCTGGACGGCGTGGCGCTGGGCTGGGTGATGAACCACTGGCAGCATCCGGACACGCTGCTCGGCAGGCTGCGCCCGCTGCTCGGCGAGGGTGGCGAGCTGCCGGCGGAGACGCTGGGTGCGCTGCTCGAGGCGGTGCTGGCTGCCCGACAGGCCGGGCTGGAGCGCATCAGGCAGCCGTGGCAAGGCTGGATCTCCGCGCTTGAGGCGTTCTATCGCGAAGCCAGCGCGGCCGGCCAGCTCAACGGCAACAAGCTCGGCGCCAAGACTTTCGAGCCGCGTCTGGCGATGCTCCGCGCCTGGTGCGAGGGGGGCGGCGAGCTGTCGTTCAAGGACGACCACTTCAAGCGCTTCAGGCTCGACGGCCTGCGCGATGCCTGCAAGAAGGGCGTCGAACTCGCGCTGAGCGCGGCGGTGCGCGAAGCCCTGCAGGACATGGAGACCCTCGAGCAGCGTCTGCAGGCGCTCGCCGATCCGGCCGAGCCGGCGCTGCGCCACGCCGCCGCCTGGATCGGCCGGCGCTTCGATCAGGAGAAGCGTCGCCGTGCCGAGATGGGCTTCGACGACATGCTCGCTCGCCTCGATGCCGCCCTGCAGGGCGACAACGGCGCACGGCTGGCCGAGGTGATCCGCAAGCAGTTTCCGGTGGCGCTGATCGACGAGTTCCAGGACACCGACCCGCTGCAGTACCGGATTTTCGACACCGTCTACCGCGTCGAGGCCGACGCCACGGAAACCGGACTGTTCCTGATCGGCGATCCCAAGCAGGCGATCTACGCGTTCCGCGGCGCCGACATCCACACCTACCTGCGCGCGCGCCGCGCCACCGCCGGCCGCCACGAGAGCCTGGACACCAACTTCCGCTCCAGCCGGGCGCTGGTCGATGCGGTCAACCGGGTGTTCGAGCTGGCCGAGCGGCGTCCGGGCGGCGAGGGGGCCTTCCTGTTCCGCGACCAGTTGCCGTTCGTCGAGGTGCGCGCCAGCGGCCGCAAGGAAGTCTGGCAGGTCGAGGGGCAGACGCCGCCGGCGCTGACCGTCTGGCAACTGGCCGGCGACCAGCCGCTGTCCGCCGGCGCCTACCGCAGCGAGATGGCCGCGCGCGCGGCCGGGGAGATCGTCCGCCTGCTGAACCTCGGCCAGCGAGGCCGGGCCGGTTTCGCCCGGGCGGAGGGTTTCGACGCCCTCGCGCCCAGCGACATCGCCGTGCTGGTGCGCGACCGCCAGGAGGCCGAGGCGATCCGCAACCAGCTCGCCAGGCGCGGGGTGCGCAGCGTCTACCTGTCCGACAAGGACTCGGTGTTCGCCAGCCAGGAGGCCCGCGATCTGCTGCTCTGGCTGCGCGCCTGCGCCGAGCCGGACGTCGACCGCCCGCTGCGCGCCGCGCTGGCCAGCCGCACCCTGGGCCTGGCGCTGGCCGAGCTTGAGCAGCTCAACCAGGACGAGCGCAGCTGGGAGCGGCGGGTCATGCAGTTCCGCGCCTACCGCCAGCGCTGGCAGCGCCAGGGCGTGCTGCCGATGCTGCGCCAGCTGCTCCACGACTTCGCCCTGCCGCAGCGACTGATGGCCCGCGCCGACGGCGAGCGCGCACTGACCAACCTGCTGCACCTGGCCGAGCTGCTGCAGCAGGCCGCCGCCGAGCTGGACGGCGAGCAGGCGCTGATCCGCCACCTGTCCGAGCTGCTGGTCGGCGAGATCCAGGCCGCCGAGGAGCAGGTGCTGCGTCTGGAGAGCGATGCCGCGCTGGTGCGGGTGGTGACCATCCACAAGTCCAAGGGGCTCGAGTACCCGCTGGTGTTCCTGCCGTTCGTCTGCGCCTTCCGCCCGGCGGAAGGCGGCAAGCCGCTGACGGTCCACGACGGCCAGCGGCGTGCCCTGGTGCTCGCGCCCGATGCCGAGACCGTCGCGCGCGCCGACCGCGAGCGCCTCGGCGAGGAACTGCGCCTGCTCTACGTGGCGCTGACCCGCGCCCGCCACGCCTGCTGGCTGGGCGTCGCCGACCTCAAGGACGGTCGCGCCGATCGCAGCGGGCTGCATCGTTCGGCGCTCGGCTACCTGCTCGGCGGCGGCGCTCCGCTGCAGGACAGTGCGGCGCTGGCGCAATGGCTGGCGCCGCTGGAAAGCGTCGGAGAGAGCGTCGTGCTGCCGGCGCCCGAGGCCGACGACGCGCGCCTCGTCGAGCAGGCCGCGAGCGCGGCCGGGCTGCACTGGCGCATCCCGACGCGGCGCGCCGCCGAACACTGGTGGATCGCCTCCTACAGCGCCCTGCAGCTCGGCGAGATCGAGGCGCCGCCGTCCGGCCGCTTCGAGGACGTCGCGCCGGACAGCCCGGCGGCGCAGAAGGCCGCCGACGACGAGCGCGAGAGCGTCGTCGTGCCGCTCGGTGCCGGCGAGGCGCCTGGCCTGCACCGCTTCCCGCGCGGCCCCAATCCCGGCACCTTCCTCCACGGCCTGCTGGAGATGGCCGGGCGCGAGGGCTTCGCCGCGCTGGCCGCCGAGCCCGCGCACCTGCGCGAGCAGATCGCCCGGCGTTGCCAGCTGCGCGGCCTGACCGCCTGGATCGAGCCGCTCGCCGACTGGCTGTGCGACCTCGTCCAGCGCCCGCTGGCGCTCGGCGAGGGGCGCGCGGTGGCGCTGGCGCAACTGGCCAGCTACCAGCCGGAGCTGGAGTTCTGGTTCGAGGCGCGCAACGTCGACGTGCGGCGGCTCGACCGCCTGGTGCAGCAGCAAGTGCTGCCCGGCGTGGCGCGCCCGGCGCTGACGCGCGACACCCTCAACGGCATGTTCAAGGGCTTCATCGACCTGGCCTTCGAGCACGACGGCCGCTACTACGTGGTCGACTACAAGTCCAACTGGCTGGGCGAGGACGATTCCGCCTACACGGCGGAGGCCATGGAGCGCGCGGTGGCCGCGCAGCGCTACGACCTGCAGTACGTGCTCTACCTGCTGGCGCTGCACCGGCAGCTGCAGGCGCGCCTGCCGGACTACGACTACGACCGCCACATGGGCGGTGCGCTCTACCTGTTCCTGCGCGGCAGCCGCGCGGCGGGGCAGGGCATCCACCACGCGCGCCCGCCGCGGGCGCTGATCGAGGCGCTGGACGCGCTGTTCAAGGGCGAGCACGGGGAGGCCGTGGCATGAGCGAGCAACTTTCCTTCGACCTGGCGGCGGACGCCGATCTGGCCAGCGCCGCCGGCCTGCTGGCGCTGCTGGACACCTGGGTGGCACGCGGCTGGCTGCGCGAGCTGGACCGCGCCCTGGCGGCCTGCTTCGCCGAGCTGGACCCCGGCAGCCCGCCGCTGGCGCTGCTTGCCGCCGCGCTGGCCAGCCACCAGCTCGGCCACGGCCACGTCTGCCTGGATCTGGCCGCCACCCTGGCCAGTCCGGACTTCGCCCTGTCGCTGCCGCCGGAGGGCGAGGAGGCCGAGCGGGCGACCCTGCTGCCCTCGCAGGTGCTCGCCGGAGTGACCCTGGCCGACTGGCTGGCGGCGCTGCGCGCCAGTGCCCTGGTGGCGCTCGACGGCGCCGACGAGGCCGCGCCGCTGGTGCTGCACGGCGAGCGCCTCTGCGGGCGCCTGTACCTGCGCCGCTACTGGAGCTACGAGCGGGCGGTGGCCGCCGCCCTGGCGGCGCGCCTGGGCGATGCGCCGGCGCTGCCGGGCGATCTCGCCGCGCGCCTGGCGCGGCTGTTCCCCGAGCCGCTGCTGGTCGACGGCGAGCGCCAGACCGACTGGCAGAAGCTGGCCTGTGCGCTGGCCGCGCGCGGCAGCTTCGCGCTGGTCACCGGCGGCCCCGGCACCGGCAAGACCACCACCGTGGTGCGCCTGCTGGCGCTGCTGCAGGAGCCGGCGCTGGCCGCCGGCCAGCCGCTGCGCATCCGCCTCGCCGCGCCCACCGGCAAGGCCGCGGCGCGGCTCACCGAATCGATCGGCGCGCAGGTCGCCTCGCTGCCGGTCGAGGAGCGCGTGCGCGCACAGATCCCCAGCGAGGTCACCACCCTGCACCGCCTGCTCGGCAGCCGGCCGGACAGCCGCCACTTCCGCCACCACGCCGGCAATCCGCTGCCGCTCGACGTGCTGGTGGTCGACGAGGCGTCGATGATCGACCTGGAGATGATGGCCTGCCTGCTCGACGCCCTGCCGCGCCACGCCCGGCTGATCCTGCTCGGCGACAAGGACCAGCTCGCCTCGGTGGAGGCTGGCGCGCTGCTCGGCGACCTGTGCCGCGACGCCGAGGGCGGCTTCTACGCGCCCGAGACCCGCGCCTGGCTGGAGCAGGTCGGCGGCGAGACGCTGGCCGATCCGGCGCTGCGGGAGGGCTGTGCGGCCAGCCGCCCGCTGGCCCAGCGCACCGTGATGCTGCGCCACTCGCGGCGTTTCGGCGGCGCTTCGGGCATCGGCCGGCTGGCCCGCGCGGTCAACGCCCGCGAGCCGGCCATGGCGCGAGCGATCCTGGGCGAAGGCTGCGCCGACCTGCACCTGCTGCGCCTGCGTGGCGAGCGCGACGTCGCGCTGGAGCGCCTGCTGCTCGACGGCCTGGCGGCGCCGGAGGAAGACCGGCCGCAGGGCTACGCCCACTACCTGACCGTGCTGCACGCCGGCCGTCCGCCGGCCGACACCCCGGCGGAGGCCGCGGCGTGGACGGACTGGGCGCGGCGGGTGCTCGCCGCCTTCGACGACTTCCAGCTGCTCTGCGCGGTGCGCAAGGGCCCCTGGGGTGTCGAGGGGCTCAATCCGCGGATCGCCGCCGCCCTGCACCGGCGCGGTCTGCTGGAGGGCGACCAGGGCTGGTACGAAGGGCGTCCGGTGCTGATGACCCGCAACGACTACAGCCTGGGGCTGATGAACGGCGACATCGGCATCGCCCTGCGCCTGCCCGAGCCCGCCGAGCGACCTGGCGAGGCGCCGCGCAGCGTGCTGCGCGTGGTGTTCCCGCGCAACGACGGCTCGGACGAGCTGCGTTACATCCTGCCCAGCCGGCTGAACGCGGTGGAGACGGTGTTCGCCATGACCGTGCACAAGTCGCAGGGCTCGGAGTTCGCCCACACCGCACTGATCCTCCCCGACACCCTCAATCCGGTGCTGACCAAGGAACTGGTCTACACCGCCGTCACCCGCGGCAAGCGCTGGTTCAGCCTGATCGAGAGCCGCAGCGGGGTGTTCGACGAGGCGGTCAGGCGCCGGGTGCAGCGGCGCAGCGGGTTGCTGGAGGCGCTGGAGGGGCGCTGAAGGCGCGCGCCCGGTCGGCCGGCCGGGCGCTGTCGCGCATCAACGGTTTTCCGACTTTTTGATCTCGGTAGCGTTGCGGTGGTGCGCGGGCTGTCAGAATGCCGGACATTCCCCTGCCTCCACGGACGGCCTCCCCATGAGCTACATGAAATGGACCAGCGACCTCGAGCTCGGCATCGAGGTGATCGACAACCAGCACCGGCGCATCGTCGAGTACATCAACGACCTGCACCAGGCCATCGATAACCAGAGCCGCGCGGAAGTCGGCGAGGTGCTGGAGCAGCTGGTGGAGTACACCATGTCGCACTTCGCCTTCGAGGAGGACCTGCAGGAGCAGGCCGGCTACCCCTTCCATCATGCCCACAAGAAGGTCCACGAGCTGTTCAACCGCAAGATCGAGGACTTCCAGTACCGCTTCGACCTGGGCGAGGACGTCTCCCGCCACCTGCTCACCACCCTGCGCGCCTGGCTGATCAACCACATCAAGCGCGACGACGCCGACTACGCCGAGACCGTCAAGGTCGCCCTGGCGGCGTCGCTGAAGCCGCGGCCGAAGGGTTTCTTCGCCCGGCTGTTCGGTTGATCCGCACCGGGACGGATGGCGACATCCGTCCCGGTCGAGGCGCGACCGCCCCTCAGTACGGCGCGCGGCGCTGGGCGAACTGCTGCCCCGACTGCTGGCGCAGGACTTTCCTCAGTCCTGCTCGTTGAGGTCGAGATAGTCGCGCACGAACTCGAGGATGCGTTCGTGGCTGCCCGGCAGCTCGGCGGAGGTGTAGGGCAGGTCGTGCCAGTCGTCCTCCTGGTCGTAGCGCCGCCAACTGACGTCGCCGTCGGCGCGCACGGTGTTGTAGCTGACCACGATGTAGCCGTCGGTGATCTCCTCCCGTTCGTCCTGCGCCTGGCCGGTATAGCCTCGGGCCTGCTTGAGCACGCGGATTGTCATGGTCCTGCTTCCTCCTTCTCGGATGCCGCGCAAGGGGGCGCGCAGGCGTAGCTACAACCTTAGGCCAGAATGCTCCGTCGTCGCTGGTCTATGCGGACAACACCCGCACGCGACCACAGCGGAGCCCGGCATGTCGGCGACCACTCCCCGCATCGCGGTGCTGGCGGCGCCCGGTCCGCGTCCACGCGTTCCACGATCTCGGCGCGCTGCTGGCCGCCGGTCCGTGGGACGTCCTGCTGCTCGAGCGGCCCGCCGCGCAGGCTGGGCAGGCGCTGCAGCAACTGCGTCGTGTCGAGGGCTGCCGTTTCCTGCCGATCCGCGCAGGTGCCGGCCGAACTGCGGTCGGCGTTCGGCACGACGGCGCGCACCCTGCCGGTGCGGATCGAACCGCTGGAGCCGTGGCCGCAGCGCTGGCGGATCGACCGCCTGGGCCTGCAGGCGCGCTTCGCGCGAGACTGGCGCCGGACCCCTGGTCTGGAAGAGTGAGTCGAGGCGCAGCCCCTGGCGAGAAATCGGCAGGACAACAAAAAAGCCCCAGGCTTTCACCTGGGGCTTTGAAATCTGGCTCCGCGACCTGGACTCGAACCAGGGACCCAATGATTAACAGTCATTTGCTCTACCGACTGAGCTATCGCGGAACAACGAGGCGTATCTTACTGATTTCTAAGGCGAAGTCAACACCCTTGCGGTGTCGACTTCGCCTTGCGGCTCAGAGCACCTCGACGATGGCGCGGCTGACCACCTCGAGGTTCTTGCTGTTCAGCGCGGCGACGCAGATGCGCCCGGTGCCGACGGCGTAGATGCCGAACTCGTTCTTCAGCCGTTCGACCTGCTCGCCGGTCAGACCGGAGTAGGAGAACATGCCGCGCTGGGCGTTGACGAAGGCGAAGTCGCGCTTGGCGCCGAGGGCGGCCAACTGCTCGACCATGCCGTTGCGCAGCTGCTTGATGCGGCCGCGCATCTCGCCCAGTTCCTCTTCCCACAGGGCGCGCAGCTCGGGGCTGTTCAGCACTGCGGCGACCACGCTGGCGCCGTGGGTCGGCGGGTTGGAGTAGTTGGTGCGGATCACCCGCTTGACCTGCGACAGCACGCGGCCGGCCTCGTCCTTCGACGCGGTGACGATCGACAGCGCGCCGACGCGCTCGCCGTACAGCGAGAACGACTTGGAGAACGAGCTGGAGACGAAGAACTGCAGGCCGGAGTCGGCGAACAGGCGCACCGCCTCGGCGTCCTCGGCGATGCCGTCGCCGAAGCCCTGGTAGGCGATGTCGAGGAACGGCACGTGGCCGCGCTCGCGGACCACTTCCAGCACCTGCTGCCAGTCGGCGGAGGTCAGGTCGACGCCGGTCGGGTTGTGGCAGCAGGCATGCAGCACGACGATGGAGCGGGCCGGCAGGGCGCGTAGGTCGGCGAGCATGCCGGCCAGGTCCAGGCCCTGGGTGGCGGCGTCGTAGTAGCTGTAGTTCTCGACCTTGAAGCCGGCCGACTCGAACAGCGCGCGGTGGTTCTCCCAGCTGGGGTTGCTGATCGCCACCACGGCGTCGGGCAGCAGGCGCTTGAGGAAGTCGGCGCCGGTCTTCAGCGCGCCGGTGCCGCCGAGGGACTGGGTGGTGACCACACGGCCTTCGGCCAGCAGCGGCGAGTCCTCGCCGAACAGCAGCTTCTGCACGGCGCTGTCGTAGGCGGCGATGCCCTCGATCGGCAGGTAGCCGCGCGGGGCGCGGGCTTCCAGGCGGGCCTTCTCGGCCTCGACCACGGCACGCAGCAGCGGAATGCGGCCTTCCTCGGTGAAGTACACGCCGACGCCCAGGTTGACCTTGTGCGGACGGGGGTCGGCGTTGAAGGCTTCGTTGAGGCCCAGGATCGGATCGCGGGGCGCCATTTCGACAGCGGAGAACAGACTCATGTGCGGCAGCTCTGAGGAATCATTGGAGGGAGAGGGCGGTGCAACGCCCAGTCATCGCGAGGCTGGGGGTTGCGCGGACGGGGCGATATTATAGACAGCACCATCCCGGTGCGGCGATACGCAGGTGCGGCGAAAATGGCCGCCGGTGCGACGTATGGTCGCATCCTCTGCCGCGCGTCGTCGCGGGCGTCCGTCCTTTCAGGGTATGCACATGTCCAGGTTCAAGCTCGTCACCCGCTTCAAGCCCGCCGGCGACCAGCCGGAGGCGATCCGCCAGATGGTCGAGGGCCTCGAGGCCGGGCTGTCGCACCAGACCCTGCTCGGCGTGACCGGCTCGGGCAAGACCTTCAGCATCGCCAACGTGATCGCCAGGGTGCAGCGGCCGACGCTGGTCCTCGCCCCCAACAAGACCCTGGCGGCGCAGCTGTACGGCGAGTTCAGGAGCTTCTTCCCCGACAACGCGGTGGAGTACTTCGTCTCCTACTACGACTACTACCAGCCGGAAGCCTATGTGCCGTCCTCCGACACCTACATCGAGAAGGACGCCTCGATCAACGACCACATCGAGCAGATGCGCCTATCGGCGACCAAGGCGCTGCTCGAGCGGCCGGACGCGATCATCGTCGCCACGGTGTCGTCGATCTACGGCCTCGGCGATCCCGAGTCGTACCTGAAGATGGTCCTGCACGTCGACCGCGGCGACAAACTCGACCAGCGCGAGCTGCTGCGCCGCCTGGCCGAGCTGCAGTACACCCGCAACGACATGGACTTCGCCCGCGCCACCTTCCGCGTGCGCGGCGACGTGATCGACATCTATCCGGCCGAATCCGAGCTGGAAGCGATCCGCGTCGAGCTGTTCGACGACGAGGTGGAGAGCCTGGCGGCCTTCGACCCGCTGACCGGCGAGGTGATCAGGAAGCTGCCGCGCTTCACCTTCTACCCCAAGAGCCACTACGTCACCCCGCGCGAGACGCTGCTGGAAGCGGTGGAGCAGATCAAGGTCGAGCTCAAGGACCGTCTGGAGTACCTGCGCGCCCACGACAAGCTGGTCGAGGCGCAGCGCCTGGAGCAGCGTACCCGCTTCGACCTGGAAATGATCCTCGAGCTGGGCTACTGCAACGGCATCGAGAACTACTCGCGCTACCTGTCCGGACGCGAACCCGGCGCGCCGCCGCCGACCCTCTACGACTACCTGCCGGACGATGCGCTGCTGGTGATCGACGAGTCGCACGTCACCGTGCCGCAGGTCGGCGCCATGTACAAGGGCGACCGTTCGCGCAAGGAGACCCTGGTGGAGTACGGCTTCCGCCTGCCCTCGGCGCTGGACAACCGGCCGATGAAGTTCGAGGAGTGGGAGGCGGCCAGCCCGCAGACCATCTTCGTCTCCGCCACCCCCGGACCCTACGAGGCCGAGCACGCCGGGCGGGTGATCGAGCAGGTGGTGCGCCCGACCGGGCTGGTCGACCCGCAGCTGGAGGTGCGTCCGGCCGCCACCCAGGTCGACGACCTGCTCTCGGAGATCCGCAAGTGCGTGGCCGCCGGCGAGCGCGTGCTGGTCACCACCCTGACCAAGCGCATGGCCGAGGACCTCACCGACTACCTCGGCGACCACGACGTCAAGGTGCGCTACCTGCACTCGGACATCGACACCGTGGAGCGCGTGGAGATCATCCGCGACCTGCGTACCGGCGCCTTCGACGTGCTGGTCGGCATCAACCTGCTGCGCGAGGGCCTGGACATGCCCGAGGTGTCGCTGGTGGCGATCCTCGACGCCGACAAGGAGGGCTTCCTGCGCAGCGAACGCTCGCTGATCCAGACCATCGGCCGCGCCGCGCGCAACCTCAACGGCCGGGCGATCCTCTACGCCGATAGCATGACCGGCTCGATGCAGCGTGCCATCGACGAGACCGAGCGGCGCCGCGCCAGGCAGATCGCCTTCAACGAGGCGCATGGCATCGTGCCGCAGGGGGTGAAGAAGGACGTGCAGGACATCCTCGAAGGCGCCGTGGTGCCTGGCGCGCGCAGCCGCAAGCGTGGCGCGGCGGCCAAGGCGGCGGAGGAGAGCGCCCGCTACGAGGCGCAGCTCAACTCGCCCAGCGAGATCACCAGACGCATCCGCCAGCTGGAGGAGAAGATGTTCCAGCTGGCCCGCGACCTCGAGTTCGAGGCCGCCGCGCAGCTGCGCGACGAGATCCAGAAGCTGCGCGAGCGGTTGTTGGCGCTGTAGACGCCTGGCGGTACGTGCGAGCGTAGGGTGGGTTAGCCGCGCAGCGGCGTAACCCACCATCGCGACCCAGGTCGCGCCATGGCCCGATTGGTGGGTTACGGCCTGCGGCCTAGCCCACCCTACGGCTCAGGTTGCCATTCAGCACCACGCTGGCCAGTCCGCCGGCGACCAGTCCCCAGAACGCCGCGCCGACGCCGAGCAGGCTCAGCCCCGAGGCGGTGACCAGGAAGGTGATCAGCGCCGGCTCGCGCTGGCGCACGTCCTGCAGCGCGCCGGCCAGACTGTTGCTCAGGGTGACCAGCAGCGCCAGGCCGGCGATGGCGAGAATCAGCGCCTGCGGGAAAGCGGCGAACAGGCTGGCCACGGTGGCGCCGAACAGACCGATCAGCAGGTAGCAGACGCCGGCACAGACCGCCGCCCAGTAGCGCCGCTGCGGCTCCTGGCCGGCCTCGGGGCCGGCGCAGATCGCCGCGGTGATCGCCGCGAGGTTGATGGCGAAGCCGCCGAACGGCGCCAGCAGCAGGCTGGCCAGGCCGGTCCAGGCGATCAGCGGCGACACCGGCACCCGCTCGTAGCCCGCGGTGCGCAGCACCGCCACGCCGGGCAGGTTCTGCGAGGCCATGGTGACCACGAACAGCGGGATGCCGACACCGACCAGCGCCGCCCAGGAAAACTCCGGGCGAACGAACTGCGGCACCGCCACGGCCAGCTCGACCTGTTGCCAGCGCAAAAGGTCGAGCCGCCAGGCCAGGCCGACGCCGAGCAGCAGCACCAGCAGGATCGCGTAACGCGGCAGCAGGCGCTTGCCGAGCAGATAGGCGAGGAACAGGCTGCCGACCAGCAGCGCCTGCTGCTCGAAGGCGCCGAACAGCTCGAGACCGAAGCGCAGCAGCACGCCGGCGAGCATGGCCGCCGCCAGCGCCTGGGGGATGCGCTGCATCAGCCGGGCGAACAGCCCGGTGACGCCGCAGAGGGTGATCAGTGCGGCGCTGAAGACGAAGGCGCCGATCGCCTCGGCCATCCCCAGCCCGCCCAGGCTACCGGCCAACAGGGCGGCGCCGGGGGTCGACCAGGCGGTGAGCACCGGCGCGCGGTAGCGCAGCGACAGACCGATGCTGGTCAGCCCGCAGCCCAGGCACAGCGCCCACAGCCAGGAGCTGAGCTGCGCGGCGTCGGCGCCGGCCGCGGCGGCGGCCTGGAAGATGATCACCGCCGAGCTGGTGAAGCCGACCAGCACGGCGATCAGGCCGGCGCTGGCATGGCTGGGAGCCGGAAAACGGGACATGGACGAACCTCGGGCTTGAGGGATGGGTGATTTCGTGCGTTATTGCGCACATGACTGACAAGTTACCCTTGTGCGCTATAGCGCACAAGGGTGGAGGGGAGCGATGACGGACATCAATCAGCGGATCGCCGCCCGGCTGCGCGCGTTGCGCCAGGCGCAGGGCTGGAGCCTGGATCGCACGGCGCAGGAGACGGGGGTGAGCAAGGCGATGCTCGGGCAGATCGAGCGCGGCGAGTCGAGCCCGACGGTGGCCACCCTGTGGAAGATCGCCGCCGGTTTCCACATCTCCTTCTCCGGGCTGCTCGAGGATGCGCCGGAGGCGGGCGGGGTGCTGCTGCGCAGCAGTGCGGGCGACGACTGGCCGAGCGACGCCGGCGGCATTCGGGTGCGTACGCTGTTTCCCTACGATCCGGCGCTGGGTATCGAGTTTCTGGTGGTCGAGCTGCAGCCGGGGGCCAGCCACCAGTCGGTGCCGCATGCCGTCGGCGTCACCGAACATGTGATTCCGCTCGATGGCAGCCTGGAGATCAATATCGACGGGCACTGGCAGACGGTCGCCTGCGGCGAGGGCCTGCGCTTCGCCGCCGACCGGCCACATGCCTACCGCAACGGCGGCAGCACGCCGCTGCGATTCCACAACCTGATCCACTACCGGGCGGCGCCTTGTGGGGCCGCCGCCGGGGCTTTATAAAGCGCCTTTTCCCGAATGGATGGCGATCATGCTGCGACTCTCCGCGCTCTACCGTTTCCCGGTCAAATCCCTCGGCGGCGAGCTGCTGCAGCGCGCGGAGATCGACGCGCTCGGTCTGGCCGGTGACCGGCGCTGGATGGTGGTCGATGGCGCGAGCGGGCGCTTCCTCACCCAGCGCCAGCTCCCCGGCATGGCGCGGATCGTCGCCCGCTGGCGGGATGCCGAGACCCTGGAGCTGAGCGCCCCCGGGCGGGCGCCGCTACAGGTGGCGGTGCCGCCGGCCGAGCAGGCGTTGCGTGGGGTGACGGTGTGGGGCGACAGCCTGCAGGCGCCGGATGCCGGTGACGCGGCGGCGGCCTGGTTGAGCGCGGCGCTCGACCGCGCTTGCCGGCTGGTGCATGTGCCGGCCAGCCGTGCGCGCCAGGTGGACACCGCCTATGCCCAGGTCGGCGACAGGGTGGGCTTCGCCGACGGCTTTCCGCTGCTGCTGATCGGCCAGGCTTCGCTCGACGACCTGGCGGCGCGGGTCGGCCGGCCGCTGGAGATGCTGCGCTTCCGGCCCAACCTGGTGATCGAGGGTGGCGATCCCTACGCCGAGGACGGCTGGGGGCGGCTGCGCATCGGCGCGGTGGAGTTCGAGCGGGTCAAGCCGTGCTCGCGCTGTGCCATCCCCACCCTCGACCCGCACAGCGGCGAGCGCTCTGGCGACGGCGAGCCGCTCAAGACCCTGGCCAGCTACCGGCGCGACGCCGACGGCGTGTACTTCGGCCAGAACCTGATCCAGCGTGGCACTGGCGTGCTGGAGGTGGGCATGCCGGTGACCCTGCTGGATTGAGGGTGGCCCTGTAGGGGCGAATTCATTCGCCTGACAGAGCCGCGCAGGCGAATGAATTCGCCCCTTGGCTTTGCATCGACGGACGACGTTTGGGTTTACTGCGGCCCCAGCTCGCGCTCGTGCCACTCCACCAGCTTCTGCGGGGCGCCGAGCTTCTCGCCGTAGATCACCGAGTAGGACAGCACGTTCTGCACGTACTGGCGGGTCTCGTCGAAGGGGATGGTTTCGATCCAGATGTCGAACGGCATCTGCTCGTTGCCGCGCAGCCACTGGCGTACGCGCCCCGGACCGGCGTTGTAGGCGGCCGAGGCGAGGATGCGGTTGCCGCCGAACTGGCCGTAGACCTGGCTGAGGTAGGCGGCGCCGAGCTGGATGTTGATTTCCGGATTGAACGCCTGCTGCGGCGAGCGTAGCGGGATGCCGTAGCGCTGGGCGGTCTCCTTGGCAGTGGCCGGCATCAGCTGCATCAGGCCCATGGCGCCGGCGTGGGAGCGGGCGTCGGCCATGAAGCCGCTCTCCTGGCGAGTGATCGCGAACACCCAGCTCGAGTGCAGGCCGCGGTTGCGCGCCTCGCGGGTCAGAGCCTGGCGGTGGGCCATCGGGAAGCGCACGTCGAGGTCGTCCCAGTACTGCGCCATGCTGATCGAGCGGATGGCCGGGAAGTACCAGCCCATCTCGTAGCCCAGGCGCGCCTGGGCGACCAGCTCCTCGCGGCTGAACAGGCGGGCGACGTGGTACCACTCGCGGCGGCCGTCGGCGATCTGTCCGCGGGCGTGGAATTCCAGGGCGCGGCGGATGCCGGCGGTGTTGCGGACCTTCTGCATCACCTTGGGATCGATGGGCATCGGACGGTGATTGAGCTGGTAGGGCGCGTCGATCCGGTCGGCGGAGAGGAAACCGTAGAAGTCGCGCTCGCCGGCTACCGGCAGGTACAGACGGATCGGATCCTTGCTGGTCGGTTGGGCCAGTTGCAGGCTGCGCGCCTGCCAGTAGCGCCAGCGGCTGGTGCCGGCCAGGTCGCCGGGCATCTGCCGGGTCAGCTGGTGGGCGTCGGCCCAGCGGCCGAGGCGCAGCAGCAGGCGGGCGCGCCATTCGCTGACGGTGTTGTCGCGCAGCTCCGGGTCGTACTGGCTCATCACCCGCAGCGCGCGGGCGTCGAAGCGGCGCGCCAGGGTCAGGCCGATCTCGCGGGCGATGGCCACCTTCTCCTCGCCGGAGAACGGCAGGCGGGCGCTGTACTCCTCGAGCAGGGCAAGGGCCTGTTCGGGATTCTGCCGGGCCAGGCGGCGCAGGCCGAGGCCCACGGCGTCGGCGGTGTGGCGGTCGTTGCCGGCGAAGCGCTGGCGCTGCGCCAGCAGCTCCGGCTTCTGCGCCACCTCGATGAGCAGCTGGCCCTGGGCGGCCAGGCTACCCAGGCTTTTCTGCAGGTGGCCGGCCAGGCCGTAGTTGCGTTCCTGGGCGGCCAGCTTGAGGCGCTGCCAGCGCAGGTCCTCGGTCAGCCCGCCCTGGGCGCGCCACAGATCGAACAGACGGTCGCAGGTGTTGGGCTGCGACTTGCCGACCAGCCACAGACGCCTGGCGACCACCGCGCCGTCGGCGGCCTGGCCGTGGCGGAACAGGTACTCGCCCATCAGGCAGTCCAGTTCGGCGAACTCCAGCGCCGGCGAGTAGTGCTTGATGAAGGTCTGCCACTCGCCGCGCTCGGCCAGCCAGCGCAGCCAGCGCAGCTTCATCCAGCCGATCTGCGGCAGGTCGCCGTGCTCGGCGAGGAAGGTCTCGATCTCGCGGTTGCTGGCGTTCTTCAGGCGCAGGGTCAGTTCGTCGTAGGCCAGGTGCGGTTCCAGCGGATAGCCCTGCAGGGCCTGGCGGTGGCGCAGGTAGGGAGCGGGGTCGTTCTTGGCCAGGGCGCGCTTGGCCTCGTCGTACAGAACGCGCTGCTGCGCCAGGGCGGCGGCGTGGGCGGCGGGAGTGAGCAGGCCGAGGCTGGCGAGCAGGGCGGCGAGCAGGACGAGCGGGCGGGTACGCATGGCGGATCCGGGGGCACGAGCAAGGGTTGGCGGGCTGTCGAAGGAAAGCTTAACCCGCCCCCGGCGGGGCTCATAGCGCAGTGCGTGGCGAAAAGTTTCCGCTGCGAGAAAAACCCTGTGCGGCGTAGGAAAAACACCATGCCCGGTGTGGGCAAACAGCGAGTAGAATGCGCGGCCATTCCTGTGGAGGCTGTGCCCATGACCCTGCTCAAGTTCACCGACGTGTCTCTCGCCTACGGCGCCACACCGTTGCTGGACGGGGTGTCCTGGCAGATCGCCCGCGGCGAGCGGGTGTGCATCATCGGCCGCAACGGCACCGGCAAGTCGAGCCTGCTCAAACTGGTCAAGGGTGAGCAACGCCCGGACGACGGCGAGATCTGGCGGGCGCCGACCCTGCGCATCGGCGAGCTGCCGCAGGAGCTGCCGCCGGCCGACGCGCGCAGCGTCTACGACGTGGTTGCCGAGGGCCTGGCCGAGGTCGGCGAACTGATCGCCCGCTACCACCACCTGTCCCAGCACATCGACGGCGAGGACGATCTCGCCGAACTGGCGCGCGTCCAGCAGGCGCTGGAGGCCCGCGACGGCTGGCGTCTGCAGCAGCTGGTGGAGAACACCCTGAGCCGCCTGCAGCTGCCGGCCGACAAGACCCTCGCCGAGCTGTCCGGCGGCTGGCGCCGGCGCGTGCTGCTGGCCCAGGCGCTGGTCGCCGAGCCCGACCTGCTGCTGCTCGACGAGCCGACCAACCACCTCGACATCGGTGCCATCGCCTGGCTGGAGGAGGCGCTGCTCGGCTTCAACGGTGCGGTGCTGTTCATTACCCACGACCGTGCCTTCCTGCAGAGCCTGGCCACGCGCATCCTCGAACTGGACCGCGGCCGCCTGATCGACTGGAACGGCGACTACGCCAGCTTCCTGGTGCACAAGGAGCAGCAGCTGGCCGCCGAGGAGGTCGCCAACGCGCTGTTCGACAAGCGCCTGGCCCAGGAGGAGGTGTGGATCCGCCAGGGCATCAAGGCGCGGCGTACCCGCAACGAAGGCCGCGTGCGTGCGCTCAAGGCGATGCGCGCCGAGCGCGCCGAGCGTCGCGAGCGCCAGGGCAAGGCGAGCATCCAGCTGGAGAGCGCGGACAAGTCCGGCAAGCAGGTGATCGTGGCGGAAGACGTCGCTTTCGCCCATCCCGGCGGCGAGCCGCTGATCCGCGACTTCTCCATGGTGGTGCAGCGCGGCGACCGCATCGGTCTGCTCGGCGCCAACGGTACCGGCAAGACCACCCTGCTCAAGCTGCTGCTCGGAGAACTCGCGCCGAGCGCCGGCAGCATCAGGATCGGCACCAAGCTGGAGGTGGCCTACTTCGATCAGTTGCGCAACCAGCTGGAACCCGAGAAAACAGTGATCGAGAACATTGCCGAGGGCCGCGAGTTCATTACCATCGACGGCCAGAACCGCCATGTCCTCAGTTACCTCGGCGACTTCCTGTTCAGTCCGCAGCGGGCGCGCTCGCCGGTCAAGGCGCTGTCCGGCGGCGAGCGGGCACGACTCTTGCTGGCCAAGCTGTTCAGCAAGCCGGCCAACCTGCTGGTGCTGGACGAGCCGACCAACGACCTGGACGTGGAGACCCTCGAGCTGCTCGAGGAGGTGCTGCTCGGCTTCTCCGGCACCGTGCTGATGGTCAGCCACGACCGCGCCTTCCTCGACAATGTGGTGACCAGCACCCTGGTGTTCGAGGGCGAGGGGCGGGTGCGCGAGTACGTCGGCGGTTACCAGGACTGGTTGCGCCAGGGCGGCTCGCCGCGCCTGCTCGGGGTCGGCCAGGAGATCGAGAGCAAGCCGGTGCAGGAGCGCAAGCCGGCGGTGGTGGAGAAGTCGGCGTCTGCGCCGGCCGCTCCCGCACGCAGGAAGCTGAGCTACAAGGAGCAGCGCGAGCTGGAGGCGCTGCCGGCACGGATCGAGGCATTGGAGAACGAGCAGGCCGCCCTGCAGGAAGAGACCGCCAATCCCGATTTCTATTTGCGGCCCCAGGAGCAGACCCGCGCGGCGCTGGCCCGGCTGGAGTATCTCCAGCAGGAGCTGGACCGCCTGCTGGAGCGCTGGGCCGAACTGGAAGGTTGATGCACCTCACACGGACACGGAGTAGGGAATGACCATCGAGTACAGGATTGCCCTGGACGACAATCACGAGTTCAACTATCGGGTCGAGCTCGACCGCAGCTACGACCCGGCTCAGGTGGCCGAGGCTCCGCGCTGGACGCGCCTGGATCACGAGCAGTGCAGCAACTGCCCGCTCAACGGCGTGCTGCACGCCTACTGTCCGGCGGCGATCGACCTGCACCGGGTGATCGAGGATTTCCGCGGCCTGCCGGCGTTCAAGAAGGCCCAGGTGCGAGTCATCACCGCCGAGCGCGAGTACTGCAAGGAGGTCAGCCTGGAGGGTGCGCTGCGCTCGCTGCTCGGCGTGCTGATGGCCACCAGCGCCTGCCCGATCCTCTGTCGTCTCAAGCCGATGGCCCAGCAGCACCTGCCGTTCGCCAGCAACCAGGAGTTCATCCTGCGCACCGTGTCCCTCTACCTGATGCGCCAGTACTACAACATGCGCGAGGGGCGGCACGCCGACTGGGAACTCAAGGGACTGATCCGCCACTACCAGCAGCTGCAACTGGTCAACCAGGCCTTCTGGCAGCGCATCCACGCCACCTGCGAGGGCGATTCCAACCTCAAGGCCTTCCTCAGCTTCTTCTCCATGGCCTCCAGCGTGTCCTACTCGCTGGAAGCCCAGCTCAGCAAGATCCGCCCGCTGGTGATGAGCAGCGGCAGCGAACTGGGCGTGTTCTGATCCTGCAGGCGTGCCGTGCCGGAAACGGGCCGGCGCGGCACGCGGCCCGTCAGGCCTTCTTCAGATGCACCGCCAGCACGTCGCAGGGGGCGCCGTGCAGCACGTCGTTGGAGGTGGAGCCGAGCAGCAGGGCCAGGCCGTGGCGGCCGTGGCTGCCGACCACGATCAGGTCGCAGCCCTGTTCGGTGGCCAGGCGGTGGATTTCCTGGCGCGGCTGGCCGAAGGCCAGGTGGGTGTTGTCCCTGGTCAGTTCCGCATGGTCGGCGGAGAAGGACTCCAGCTGCTTGCGCGCCTGATCGATCTGCTGCTCCTGCAGGGCCGAGAGATCCATGGGCACGTCGCCGCCGAAGGCCATGGACATGGGCTCGACCACATGGACCAGCGACAGGCGCGAATTGCAGCACTTGGCCAGTTCGACGGCGCGCTCGATCACGGTATGGCAATCGTCGGTCATGTCGACAGCAACCAGCAGGTGTTGATAGTTCATCGGAGTTCTCCGTGGCAGTGAGTGGGTGCAGTATGGCCCAGCTTGGGCAGCGCCTGTAGTTCCATGATGCCGCAACGGCAGGGCGCGCGGTCATGACCGTGGTCAGGCCGGCGTGCGCCGGGACGCCGGCGATCCACCGATTGACAAGCCCGGGCAATTGCCAGAGGGTGGAAGCAGGATCAAACGCCTGTATGAGCGCCGGCGCGCGTGTGCGGGCAGGTCGGCGGCTATCCTTGCGGAGGCCGGCTGGCCCGAGGCACGCGGCAGGGCGCCGGCTCAAGCTTCCATCGCATGGAGATCGGATGATGATTTACCAGGGCAAGGCCATCGGCGTGGAGGCGCTCGGCGACGGCATCGCCGAGCTGCGCTTCGACCTCGCCGGCGAGTCGGTCAACAAGTTCAATCGCCTGACCCTGAACGAGCTGCGCGAGGCGGTCGACGCCCTGCGCGGTGCGGCCGGGCTGCGCGCGGTGCTGGTCAGCAGCGCCAAGGAAGGCTTCATCGTCGGTGCCGACGTCGGCGAGTTTCTCGGCCTGTTCGCCCTGCCCGAGGAGCAGCTGCTGGCCGCCAACCTGGAGACCAATCGCATCTTCAGTGCCTTCGAGGACCTGCCGGTGCCGACCGTGGTGGCGATCAACGGCGTGGCCCTCGGCGGCGGTCTGGAGATGTGTCTGGCGGCGGACTTCCGGGTGATGGCCGAGGGCGCCAGCGTCGGCCTGCCGGAGGTCAAGCTGGGCATCCATCCCGGTTGGGGCGGCACCGTGCGCCTGCCGCGGCTGGTCGGCGCCGACAACGCCATCGAGTGGATCTGCGCCGGCAAGGAATACGATGCAACAACGGCGCTCAAGGTCGGCGTGGTCGATGCGGTGGTCGCCCCCGAGCGGCTGCGTGCCGCGGCGTTGGACCTGTGCCGGCGGGCGACGAGCGGCGAGCTCGACCACCTGGTACGTCGCCGGCCCAAGCTGGAGAAGCTGAAGCTGGCGCAGATCGAGCAGATGATGGTGTTCGAGAGCGCCAAGGGCTACGTGGCCGGCCAGGCCGGGCCGCACTATCCGGCGCCGCTGGAGGCGATCCGCAGCATGCAGAAGGCGGCCAGCCATGGCCGCGACAAGGCGCTGGAGATCGAGTCGCAGGGCCTGGTCAAGCTGGCGAAAAGCGAGGTGGCGCGCAGCCTGGTGGGGCTGTTCCTCAACGACCAGGAGCTCAAGCGCAAGGCCAAAGCCTGCGAGCAGGAGGCCCGCGAGGTGCGTCTGGCCGCGGTGCTCGGCGCCGGCATCATGGGCGGCGGCATCGCCTACCAGTCGGCGCTCAAGGGCACGCCGATCCTGATGAAGGACATCCGTGAGGAGGCCCTGCAGCTCGGCCTCGGCGAGGCCGCCAAGCTGCTCGGCAAGCGCGTCGAGCAGGGCCGCCTGAGCGCGGCGAAGATGGCCACGGCGCTCAATGCCATCCGCCCGACCCTGTCCTACGGCGACTTCGCCGCCGTCGACCTGGTGGTCGAGGCGGTGGTGGAGAATCCCAAGGTCAAGCAGGCGGTGCTGGCCGAGGTGGAGGGGCAGGTGCGCGCCGACGCCATCCTCGCCACCAACACCTCGACCATCTCGGTGGACCTGCTGGCCCAGGCGCTCAAACGCCCGGAGAACTTCTGCGGCATGCACTTCTTCAACCCGGTGCACATGATGCCGCTGGTCGAGGTGATCCGTGGCGCCAGGACCAGCGAAACGGCCATCGCCAGTACCGTTGCCTACGCGCGCCGGATGGGCAAGACGCCGATCGTGGTCAACGACTGCCCGGGCTTCCTGGTCAACCGTGTGCTGTTTCCCTACTTCGGCGGCTTCGTCCGCCTGCTGGCGGCCGGCATCGACTTCCAGCGCATCGACCGGGTGATGGAGAAGTTCGGCTGGCCGATGGGCCCGGCCTACCTGCTCGACGTGGTCGGCCTGGATACCGCCCACCATGCTCGCACGGTGATGGCCGCCGGCTTCCCCGAGCGGATGAAGGACGACTGGCGCAGCGCCATCGACGTGCTGTTCGAGGCCGGGCGTCTCGGCCAGAAGAGCGGTCGCGGCTTCTACGCCTACGAGACCGACAAGGGCGGCAAGCCGAGAAAGGTCGCCGATCCGGACGTGGCCGCGCTGCTGGCGCCGCTGGTCGGCGCGCCGCGCGAGCTGTCCGATGCGGACATCGTCGACGTCATGATGCTGCCGCTGTGCCTGGAGGCGGTGCGCTGTCTGGAGGACGGCATTGTCGCCAGTCCGGCCGAGGTGGACATGGGGCTGGTCTACGGCATCGGCTTCCCGCCGTTCCGCGGCGGCGCACTGCGCTACATCGACAGCCTGGGCGCGGCCGAGTTCGTCGCCCGCGCCGAGCGTCACGCCGAGCTCGGTGCGCTGTACCGGCCGACCGAGCGCCTGCGTGAGATGGCGCGCGACGGTCGCCGCTTCTTCGCCTGAAGCATCGCCACAAGGAGAGAGTTAATGAGCCTGAATCCGCGCGACGTGGTGATCGTCGATTTCGCGCGCACGCCGATGGGGCGCGCCAAAGGCGGCATGCACCGCCACACCCGCGCCGAGAACCTGTCGGCGCAGCTGATCACCCGGCTGCTGGCGCGCAACCCGCAGATCGACCCGGCCGAGGTCGAGGACGTCATCTGGGGCTGCGTCAACCAGACCCTCGAGCAGGGCTGGAACATCGCGCGCATGGCCGCGCTGATGACGCCGATCCCCCACACCAGTGCGGCGCAGACGGTCAGCCGGCTGTGCGGTTCGTCGATGAGCGCCCTGCACAGTGCCGCCCAGGCGATCCAGTCCGGCAACGGCGAGGTCTTCGTGATCGGCGGCGTCGAACACATGGGCCACCTGCCGATGACCCACGGCGTCGATTCCAACCCGCAGCTGTCGCTGCACGTGGCCAAGGCGGCCGGGATGATGGGACTGACCGCCGAGCTGCTCGGCAAGATGCACGGGGTGACCCGCGAGGCGCAGGACGCCTTCGGCTACCGCTCGCAGCAGCGGGCGCACCGGGCCACCGTCGAGGGACGCTTCCGGGACGAGCTGATTCCCATGGAGGGCCACGACGAGCAGGGCTTCCTGCGGGTGTTCGACTACGACGAGACCATCCGCCCGGAAACCACCCTGGAGGCCCTGGCCGCGCTCAGGCCGGTGTTCGACCCGAAGAACGGCACGGTGACCGCCGGCACCTCCTCGCAGATCACCGACGGCGCTTCGTGCATGATCGTGACGAGCGGGCAGCGTGCCCGCGAGCTGGGACTCCGGCCGCTGGCGCGGGTGCGAGCGATGGCGGTGGCCGGCGTCGATCCGTCGATCATGGGCTACGGCCCGGTGCCGGCGACCCGCAAGGCGCTCAAGCGCGCCGGCCTGACGATCGACGACATCGACTTCGTCGAGCTCAACGAGGCCTTCGCCGCCCAGGCGCTGCCGGTGCTCAAGGATCTCAAGCTGCTCGATCGCCTGGACGACAAGGTCAACCTGCATGGCGGCGCCATCGCCCTCGGCCATCCGTTCGGCTGTTCCGGGGCGCGCATCAGCGGCACCCTGCTCAACGTGATGAAACAGCGTGGCGGCACCCTGGGCCTGGCGACCATGTGCATCGGTCTCGGTCAGGGTATCGCGACCGTCTTCGAGCGCGTCTGAGTCCCCAGGGAGCCGGGACCGGGGCGCGTCGCCCCGGCCTTCGGTTTTTTCGGACGTGCCGCATGAGGTGAAAATGACCCTGCAAACCGGACTCTACCGTCACTACAAGGGCAATCAGTATCGCGTGCTGGGCGTGGTTCGCCACTCGGAAACCGAGGAGGAACTGGTGATCTATCAGGCGCTGTACGGCGATTTCGGCCTGTGGGTCAGGCCGCTGGCGATGTTCCTGGAGAGCGTCGAGGTCAACGGCGAGACCCTGCCGCGCTTCGCCCTGGTGCGCGGCGAGCGCGTGGAATTTCGCTACGCTGAGAGCGACCGGGGCCGGCCGCGCGCTTGACCTGATTGTGCGGGCCACTATATATAGCGTGGCCTTATCCGGGCGCGACTACATTTAATTGCATTTTCTGCGCCTGCGGTCCCCGCCGTTCATCTCGACACATCTTCTTCAGGAACTCTCCGATTCATGGGCAAATCACTGGTCATCGTGGAATCGCCGGCCAAGGCCAAGACGATCAACAAGTATCTGGGCAACCAGTACGTGGTGAAGTCGAGCATCGGCCACATCCGCGACCTGCCCACCAGCGGCTCGGCTAGCAAGGAGCCGGCCAAGCGCGGCAAGGCCGCGGCGGCCGAGGCGCCGGCGCTGTCACCCAAGGAAAAGGCCAAGCGTCAGCTGTTCGCGCGCATGGGCGTCGACCCCGAGCACGGCTGGAAGGCCCAGTACGAGATCCTGCCCGGCAAGGAGAAGGTGATCGAGGAGCTGCGCCGGCTGGCCAAGGACGCCGACACCATCTATCTGGCCACCGACTTGGACAGGGAAGGGGAGGCCATCGCCTGGCACCTGCGCGAGGCGATCGGCGGCGACGACGCGCGCTACAAGCGCGTGGTGTTCAACGAGATCACCAAGAAGGCCATCCAGGAGGCCTTCTCGCAGCCCGGCGAGCTGGACATCAACCGGGTCAACGCCCAGCAGGCGCGGCGCTTCCTCGACCGGGTGGTCGGCTACATGGTCTCGCCGCTGCTCTGGGCGAAGATCGCCCGCGGCCTGTCGGCCGGGCGCGTGCAGTCGGTGGCGGTGCGCCTGGTGGTCGAACGCGAGAAGGAAATCCGTGCCTTCGTCCCCGAGGAATACTGGGAAGTGCACGCCGACCTGACCACCGCGGCCGGTGGCAGGGCGCGCTTCGAGGTCGCCCGCCAGGGCGGCGAGGCGTTCAAGCCGCTCGACCAGGCCCAGGCCATGGCTGCCGTGGCGGCGCTCAAGTCCTCCACCTACCGCATCGTCAGGCGCGAGGACAAGCCGACCTCGACCCGGCCTTCGGCACCCTACATCACCTCCACCCTGCAGCAGGCGGCCAGTACCCGGCTGGGCTTCGGGGTGAAGAAAACCATGATGATGGCCCAGCGCCTCTACGAGGCCGGCTACATCACCTACATGCGTACCGACTCGACCAACCTGTCGCAGGATGCCATCGAGATGGCTCGCGGCTTCATCGAAGGCGAGTTCGGCAGCCAGTACCTGCCGGAGAAGCCGAACCTCTATTCCAGCAAGGAAGGCGCCCAGGAGGCGCACGAGGCGATCCGCCCCTCCGACGTCAACCTGCGCCCCGGCCAGCTGTCGGGCATGGAGCGCGACGCCGAGCGCCTCTACGAGCTGATCTGGCGCCAGTTCGTCGCCTGCCAGATGCCGCCGGCGCAGTACCTGTCGACCAGCGTCAGCGTGGCCGCCGGCGACTTCGAACTGCGCGCCAAGGGCCGCATCCTCAGGTTCGACGGCTTCACCCGCGTGCAGCCGCCGCAGGGCAAGGCCGGCGAGGACGACGTGCTGCCGGAGATGGCCGAGGGCGACATCCTCGAGCTGCTGGGCATCGATCCGACCCAGCACTTCACCAAGCCGCCGGCGCGCTTTTCCGAGGCCAGTCTGGTCAAGGAGCTGGAGAAGCGTGGCATCGGCCGGCCGTCCACCTACGCGGCGATCATCTCGACCATCCAGGAGCGCGGCTATGTCACCGTGCACAACCGCCGCTTCTACGCCGAGAAGATGGGCGAGATCGTCACCGAGCGGCTGTCGGAGAGCTTCGCCAGCCTGATGGACTACGGTTTCACCGCCGGCATGGAAGAGCACCTGGACGACATCGCCCAGGGCGAGCGCGACTGGAAGCACCTGCTCGACGAGTTCTACGCCGACTTCCGCGCCAAGCTGGAGGCCGCCGAGGCCGGCGAGGGCGGCATGCGCGCCAACCTGCCGACCCTCACCGACATCCCCTGCAAGGAGTGCGGCCGGCCGATGATGATCCGCACCGCCTCCACCGGGGTGTTCCTCGGTTGCTCGGGCTATGCGCTGCCGCCCAAGGAACGCTGCAAGGCCACCGTCAACCTGGTGCCCGGCGACGAGATCGCCGCCGACGACGAGGGCGAGTCCGAATCGCGCGTGCTGCGCGGCAAGCGCCGCTGCGCCAGGTGTGGCACGGCGATGGATGCCTATCTGCTCGACGAGACCCGCAAGCTGCACATCTGCGGCAACAACCCGGACTGCTCGGGCTACGAGATCGAGGCAGGCCAGTTCCGCATCAAGGGCTATGAGGGACCGAGCCTCGAGTGCGACAAGTGCGGCAGCGAGATGCAGCTCAAGACCGGCCGTTTCGGCAAGTTCTTCGGCTGCACCAACCCGAGCTGCAAGAACACCCGCAAGCTGCTGAAGAACGGCGAGGCGGCGCCGCCGAAGATCGACCCGATCAAGATGCCGGAGTTGCGCTGCGCCAAGGTCGACGACATCTACGTGCTGCGCGACGGCGCCTCGGGGCTGTTCCTTGCCGCCAGCCAGTTCCCCAAGAACCGCGAGACCCGGGCGCCGCTGGTGGCCGAGCTGATCCCGCACAAGGACGAGCTGGACGCCAAGTACCACTACCTGCTCGCCGCGCCGCAGCGGGACCCGGAGGGCCGCCCGGCAGTGATCCGTTTCAGCCGCAAGACCAAGGAGCAGTACGTGCAGAGCGAGGTGGACGGTAAACCCAGCGGCTGGCGCGCCTTCTACGTCGACGGCGCCTGGAAGGTCGAGGACAAGCGCTGAGCCTGCGTTGAACCTGCGACGAGCCGGCCGGTGCGTGCAGACGCCCGGCCGGTTTCGCCTGTCTGGGCGTATACTCGGGGCTTCTGCCGAGGAGTCCGTCGATGGCCAACGAGCTGTATACCCGCACCAACCAGAAGATCTATTTCGCCGGCCTGGCGTTGGACGCCTGGCGCGCCGCCGATGCGGCGCAGGCGATCAACGTCGCCACCCAGGTCCAGGCCGCCCGCGAGACCGCGCTGTTCCATCTCTACGGCGCCGTGCTCGGTCTGTGCCACGAGATCGCCGGCTTCTACCGGTTGCCCCAGGCACGCCTGGCGGAGGTCGAGCAGTTGCTCTGCCGCGAGGTGCTGGATGCCGCGCCGGGGCCCGAGCTGGCCGAGCTGGTCGAGCTGGCGCAGGATCGGCAGAGCTGGCTGGGGTGCCTGCTGGCGGCCTACCGGGCGCTGTTCGAGCCGCCGCGCGAGGAGAGGAAGGCCAAGGTCGATCCGGCACTGGAACTGATCGAGGCGCTGGACGTCGGTGCGCCGGCGCCGGTCGAGCTGGATCTGGCCACCCTGACCGACTGGCAGCAGCGCATCAAGGCGCTGGCCATGCGCTTCCGTCAGGGGATGAGCGAGTGGTGAGCGAGGGCGCTAGGGTGTGACGCCCTGCACTGCTACAATGCCGGCCTTTTTTCGCGGAGCACCCAGCCCATGCCGACATCCTTTCTGGAAATCGTGGAACTGCCCGATGGTCGCATCGCCCTGCGCCGTGGCGACGACGAGGAAGCGCTGGTGACCCTCGAGTTTTCCGAGGAAGCCAAGGCCTTCCTGCAGGGGCAGCACATCGAGGTGGCCAAGGCCATGTTCAATCTCGGGGTGCAGATGGCCGGCAGCATGGCCGATGGCGACTACGAGCACGAGTACGGCGACGAGCCGCGCGTGCTGCACTGAGCGCTGTCGGCCGCTTCCGCGCGAAAGCCCGCCGCGCCGTGCCGCGGGCTTTCGCGCTTCTGGGCGAGCGGTTCAGCGGCGGACGACGCCGACGCTCAGGCCCTCGATGACGAACTCCTGATCCGGCCGGTCCAGATCGATCTCGATCGGTGCGAAGTCCGGATTCTCCGCCAGCAGCTGCACGCGCTTGCCGCGGCGCTGGAAGCGCTTCACCGTCACCTCGTCGCCGATCCGGGCGACCACGATCTGGCCGTTGATCGCCTCGCGGCAGGCGTGCACGGCGAGCAGGTCGCCGTCGAGGATGCCGACGTCCTTCATGCTCATGCCGTGCACGCGCAGCAGGAAGTCGGCGCGAGGGTGGAAGAACTCCGGGCTGATCCGGCAGCTGTCCTCGATGTGCTGCTCGGCGAGGATCGGCGCGCCGGCGGCGACCCTGCCGATGATCGGCAGTTCGCCTTCGCGCAGTCCCGGTTCGGCATCGGGGATGCGGATGCCGCGCGAGGCGCCGGGGATCATCTCGATGGCGCCCTTGCGGGCAAGCGCGCGCAGATGCTCCTCGGCGGCGTTGGGCGAGCGGAAGCCCAGTTGTTGGGCGATCTCGGCGCGGGTGGGCGGGTAGCCGTGCGCATCCAGCCAGCTCTTGATGAAGGCGAGGATCTCGCCTTGGCGCGGGGTCAGTTTCTGCATGGGCCAGGCTCTGTCTTTATATCCAGTGGCTGGAAGTATATACAGGGCGGTGGGCGAGGCAAACTCCCGAGGCTGCGATACCTGGGCGGCCGCATCTGGGTGGCCATACTTGCGGAATCATGCGATTGAAACTAGGGTTTCAAGCGCGCGTTCGACAGGCAGGGGAAGCATGGCTCATTCGGAAACGGTCGAGCGGATCCTTGATGCGGCGGAACAGCTGTTCGCCGAGCGAGGCTTCGCGGAGACCTCGTTGCGTCTGATCACCGGGCGGGCCCGGGTCAACCTGGCGGCCGTGAACTACCACTTCGGCTCCAAGGAGGCCCTGATCCAGGCGGTGTTCGTGCGCTTTCTCGGTCCGCTCAGCCAGCGCCTGGAGCGCGAGCTGGCACGCCGTCAGGGTCGCGCTCCGCTGCTCGAGGAGCTGCTCGAGCTGCTGGCCGCGCAGGCGCTGGCGGTGGCCGGCGACTGCGACAAGCTGATCGGCTTCATGCGCCTGCTCGGCATGGCCGTGCGTCAGCACCAGCAGGAGCTGCACGTCTATCTCGGTGGTTTGTACGGCAAGGTGTTCCGCCGCTACCTGCAGCAGCTGCAGGAGGCGCTGCCGGGGGTGCCGCCGCTGGAGCTGTTCTGGCGGGCGCAGTTCGCGCTCGGCGCGGCGACCTTCAGCCTGGCCGGATTGAGTTCGCTGCGGGGCTTCGCGCGCAGCGATTTCGGCGTCGACACCTCGGCCGAGCAGGTGCTGGGGCTGATGGTGCCCTTCCTGGCCGCCGGCCTGCGCGCCGAGAGCAGCCTGACCGACGCGCGGCTGATCGCCGCCCGCCCTTGCCCGCGCCCCCGGGCGAACCATCATGGCCGGTAAGCCGTGGATGCCGGCGACGGGGGGATCGGCTAAGCTAGCGAGCCCGACTTCCGCTGCCCCGCCCATGCTTGATCTGCTGCACATCTCCATCGCCGACCAGTGCCTGTACGGCTTCGCCGCCGGCCGGCTGTGCCTGCGTCTGCCGGTGTCCACCGCGTTCAACGGTCCCGGCGAGCGCCGGGGGTCGGGCTGTACGCCGCGCGGGCGTCACCGGGTGCGGGCGAAGATCGGTGCCGGCCTGCCGGAAGGTGCGGTGCTGGTCGGTCGACGCTGGACCGGGGAGATCTGGTCGCCCGAGCTGGCGGCACGCTTTCCGCAACGCGACTGGATCCTCACCCGGATCCTCTGGCTGAGCGGCTGCGAACCGGGCCGCAACCGGCTGGGCGAGGTCGATACCTTCCGCCGCTACATCTATCTGCACGGCACCCCGGACAGCGAGCCGATGGGCGTGCCGCGTTCCCACGGCTGCATCCGTCTGCGCAACGCCGACCTGCTCGACCTGTTCGCCCGGGTGCTGCCGTACTGTTCCGTGATCATCGACGAGGCGCCGCAGCCGCACTGGCGGTCCGCGCCGCTCGTCTGAGGAGTTTGTTCATGTTCGGTTCGCTGATGCTGGATATCGCCGGCACCTGGCTCACCGCCGAGGATCGCCAGTTGCTGCGCCAGCCCGAGGTGGGCGGCCTGATCCTGTTCGCCCGCAACATCGAGCACCCGCAGCAGGTGCGCGAGCTGTGCCAGGCGATCCGCGCCGTACGTCCCGACCTGCTGCTGGCGGTCGACCAGGAGGGCGGCCGGGTGCAGCGCCTGCGCAACGGCTTCGTGCGTCTGCCGTCGATGCAGGCGCTGGCCGCCGCGCCCGACGCCGCAACCCTGGCCGGGCACTGCGGCTGGCTGATGGCCAGCGAGGTGCTGGCCGTCGGTCTCGACTTCAGCTTCGCCCCGGTGCTCGACCTCGACCACGGGCGCAGCACGGTGATCGGCTCGCGCGCCTTCGGTGGCGATCCGCAGCGGGTGGCCGAGCTGGCCGCGGCGTTCATCGCCGGCATGCAGCAGGCCGGCATGCCCGCCACCGGCAAGCATTTCCCCGGCCATGGCTGGCCCGAAGCCGACTCGCATGTGGCCATTCCGCGCGACGAGCGTAGCCTAGACGAGATCCGCGCCTGCGACATGCGGCCCTTCGCGGCCCTGGCCGGCCGGCTCGACGGCATCATGCCGGCCCACGTCATCTACCCGCAGGTCGACGCGCAGCCGGCCGGCTTCTCGCGGCGCTGGCTGCAGGACGTCCTGCGCGGCGAGCTCGGCTACCGCGGAGTGATCTTCAGCGACGACCTGAGCATGGCCGGCGCCCAGGTTGCCGGGGACGCCGACGCGCGGGTGGCCGCGGCGCTGGCGGCCGGCTGCGACGTGGCCCTGGTGTGCAACGACCGCGCTGCCGCCGAGCTGGCGCTGGCCGGACTGCAGCGCCGCGGCGTGCGTCCGGCGTCCGGCCTGGCACGCATGCATGCACGAGCCTGGCCCGGCCAGGATTACCGGAGCCAGCCGCGCTGGCTCGAAGCGGCGGGTGCCCTGCGCGCCGCCGATCTGATCTGACTCAAGGAGAACTGGATGAGCGTAGTAGCCATCATCGGCGGCACCGGACTGACCCAGCTCGAAGGGCTGACCATCCGTGAGGCCGTCACCCTCGACACCCCCTGGGGCAAGCCCTCGGCCGACGTGCTGCGTGGCGAGTTCGCCGGCCGCGAGGTGCTGTTCCTCGCCCGCCACGGCCATCCGCATCGCATCCCGCCGCACCAGGTCAACTACCGCGCCAACCTGTGGGTGCTCAAGGAGGTCGGCGCCGAGGCGGTGATCGCCGTCAACGCGGTAGGCGGCATCCATGCGGCGATGGGCACCGGCCATCTCTGCGTCCCGCACCAGTTGATCGACTACACCTGGGGGCGCGCGCACACCTTCTACGAGGGCGACCTGGAGCACGTCACCCACGTCGACTTCACCCATCCCTACGACGGCGCCCTGCGCGCCCGGCTGATCGGCGCGCTGCAGGCCGAGGGCTACCCGTTCAGCGGCCACGGCGTGTACGCCTGCAGCCAGGGGCCGCGCCTGGAGACGGTGGCGGAGATCGCTCGCATGGAGCGCGACGGCGCCGACATCGTCGGCATGACCGGGATGCCCGAGGCCGCACTGGCCCGCGAGCTGGCGCTGCCCTACGCCTCCCTGGCGCTGGTGGTCAATCCGGCGGCCGGCAAGTCCACCGGGATTATTACCATGGCCGAGATCGAGCAGGCGCTGGCCGACGGCATGGGCAAGGTCAAGGCGGTGCTGCAGCGCGTACTGGCGCAGGCGTAACGCCGCAGGCGCGACACGCAAGAGGCGGCAGACCCCGGATCTGCCGCCTTTTTGCTGGCCGAGCGGCGGCTCGGCTCAGCGCGGGGTGACGCGGATCAGCGCGCCGATGCTCGGGTGATCCAGATAGGTCAGCTGGCCGGGGACCAGGCGGCGCTGGCTGTGCAGGCGCTCGCTGGCGGCGAGGAAGCCCTCGGCGTCGAAGCGGTTGACCCAGGCGGTGAGCCTGAACTCCAGCTGGCGGCCCTGGACCAGATCGATGACGCCTTCGACCGGGAAGTGGCCGTCGCGCTCCTTGCCGGTGCTGAAGCGCAGCGGCGCCGACGCGCTGCCGACCTCCTGCTGCCAGGCCTTGTGCAGCAGCACGTGGTAGCCCTTGGTGCTTTCCAGTCGGGCGGCGGTGTCGGTCAGCGCGGGACTGCGCTGGCGCTCCGCGGTGATGGCCGCGGCGTCGCCGGCCCAGTCTTCCGGTGCCGGTCGACTGGCGACGACCGCCTGGTCCGCCTGGCGGAAGACGATCAGTTCGACCTGATAGAGCGCCTGGGCGAATGTCGCGGGGGCGATCAGCAGCAACGAGACCAGCAGGGGGCGGAGCAGTCGGAGCATGGGCGTGTCCTTCAGGCTGCGGGCGGGGTCAGGCGCTCGAGCAGCGCCTCCAGAGTGTTGAAGCGCTGTTCCGGACGCTCCATCGGCACCAGGAACTTGAAGACGGTGGCGCCTTCGAACTTGTAGCGGGTCGGCTGGCTCTGGATCAGCTTGATCAGGCTCAGCGGGTCGACCGGGGTGTGGGCGGCGAACTCGAGGCGTCCGCCTTGCGGGCCGGCCTCGACCTTGGCGATGCCCAGGCGCTCGGCCTGCAGCTTGAGCAGGGTCAGGCGCATCAGGTTCTTGGTCGGCTCCGGCAGCAGGCCGAAGCGGTCGATCATCTCCACCTGCAGCTCGTTCAGCGCATTCTCGTCCGGCGCCGAGGCGATGCGCTTGTAGAGGATCAGCCGCGCGTTGACGTCGGGCAGGTAGTCCTCGGGAATCAGCGCCGGCAGGCGCAGGTTGACCTCCGGGCCGCCGCCCAGCGGCTGCTCCAGGTTGGGCTGCTCGCCCTTCTGGATGGCCTTGACCGCGCGTTCGAGCATTTCCATGTAGAGGGTGAAGCCGACCGCCTGGATCTGTCCGCTCTGGCCCTCGCCGAGCAGTTCGCCGGCGCCGCGGATCTCCAGGTCGTGGGTGGCCAGCACGAAGCCGGCGCCGAGGTCCTGGGCGTTGGCGATGGCCTCCAGACGCTTCTGCGCGTCCTCGGTCATCTGCTTGCGCGGCGGGGTGAGCAGGTAGGCGTAGGCCTGGTGGTGGCTGCGCCCGACCCGGCCGCGCAGCTGGTGCAGCTGGGCCAGGCCGAACTTGTCGGCGCGCTCGATGATGATGGTGTTGGCGCTCGGCACGTCGATGCCGGTCTCGATGATGGTCGAGGCCACCAGCACGTTGAAGCGCTTGTGGTAGAAGTCGCTCATCACCTGCTCGAGCTCGCGCTCGCGCATCTGCCCGTGACCGACGCCGATGCGCGCCTCGGGCACCAGCTCGGCCAGTTCGGCGGCGCACTTGTCGATGCTCGAGACCTCGTTGTGCAGGTAGTAGACCTGGCCGCCGCGCAGCAGTTCGCGCAGCAGCGCCTCCTTGACGGTCGGCTTGTTGGCCTCCATGACGAAGGTTCGTACCGACAGCCGGCGCGCCGGCGGGGTGGCGATGATCGACAGGTCGCGCATGCCGGAGACGGCCATGTTCAGGGTGCGCGGAATCGGCGTGGCGGTCAGGGTGAGGATGTCCACCTCGCTGCGCAGCGCCTTGAGCTGCTCCTTCTGGCGCACCCCGAAGCGGTGTTCCTCGTCGATGATCACCAGGCCGAGATCCTGGAACCTGACGTCGTCCTGCAGCAGCTTGTGGGTACCGATGACGATGTCGACCTTGCCCTCGGCGAGCAGCTGCTCGGCCTCGCGCACTTCCCTGGCCGACTTGAAGCGGCTCATCACCTCGACCTTCACCGGCCAGTCGGCGAAGCGGTCGCGGAAGCTGTTGTAGTGCTGCTGGGCGAGCAGGGTGGTGGGCACCAGTACCGCCACCTGCTTGCCGCTGTGCACGGCGATGAAGGCGGCGCGCATCGCCACCTCGGTCTTGCCGAAGCCGACGTCGCCGCACACCAGGCGGTCCATCGGCCTGGCGCTGAGCATGTCGGCGCGCACCGCCTCGATGGCGACCTGCTGGTCGGGGGTCTCCTCGAACGGGAAGCCGGCGGCGAAGGTCTCGTAGTCGGCGCGGGGATCGCCGAAGGCGAAGCCCTGGCGGGCGGCACGGCGGGCGTAGACGTCGAGCAGCTCGGCGGCGACGTCGCGCACCTGCTCGGCGGCCTTGCGCTTGGCCTTCTGCCAGGTTTCCGAGCCGAGGCGGTGCAGCGGCGCCAGGGCGTCGTCGCTGCCGGTGTAGCGGGCGATCAGGTCGAGGCTGGCCACCGGCACGTAGAGCTTGGCTTCCTCGGCGTACTCGAGCATGAGGAACTCGGCCGGCTGGCCCTCGACCTCAAGGGTGACCAGGCCGCGGTAGCGGCCGACGCCGTGGTCGATGTGCACCACCGGCGCGCCCTCGCGCAGCTCGGTGAGGTGCTTGATCACGTTGTCGCCGCCGCCCTGGCCCCGGTCGCGGCGGCGGCGCTGCATGACCCGGTGACCGAACAGCGGGCTTTCCGGGATCAGCGCCAGCTCGTCGAGCAGCAGGCCCTCGTCGAGCGGGGCGATGGTGATCGCCAGGCGCTCGCCGTCGGCGGCGAAGGCGGCCCAGCCGTCGACCTCCCTGGGCTTGAGCTTGAGGCGGGCGAGCAGTTCGAGCAGCGCTTCGCGCCTGCCCGCCGATTCGGCGCAGAACAGCACCCGTCCCGGGTACTCCTCGAGGAAACGGCGCAGCGCCGCCAGCGGCTCGCCGGCCTTGGCCTGGATCGCCAGCTCGGGCAGGGCGCGGGCATTGAAACGCTCGCGGCCGACGCCGGGCTCGAGGTCGCGCTGGTCGGCGACGATGCGCGGCCAGTCCTTGAGGCGGGCGAAGCAGTCCTCCACCGGCAGGAACAGCTCGGCCGGCGGCAGCAGCGGGCGCTCCGGGTCGACGCGACGGTCCTCGAAGCGGCTGCGCACCTCGCTCCAGAACTGCTCGGCGGCCTGCTCGATGCCGGGCAGCGAAAACACCTGGGTGTCGCCCGGCAGGTAGTCGAACAGGGTGGCGGTGTCCTCGAAGAACAGCGGCAGGTAGTACTCGATGCCGGCCGGCACCAGGCCGCTGGACAGGTCCTGGTACAGCGGGCAGCGCCGGTAGTCGACGTCGAAGCGCTCGCGGAAGCGCGCGCGGAAGTCGGCCACCGCCTTCTTTTCCAGCGGGAACTCGCGCGCCGGCAGCAGGCGGATCGACTCGACCTTGTCCACCGAGCGCTGGGTCTCGGGATCGAAGGTGCGCAAGGTCTCGATCTCGTCGTCGAACAGGTCGATGCGGTAGGGCAGCTCGCTGCCCATCGGGTAGAGGTCGATCAGCGCGCCGCGCACGGCGAACTCGCCGTGCTCGTAGACGGTATCCACGCAGCGGTAGCCGGCGGCCTCCAGGCGTGCGCGCATGTCGTCGACGTCGAGGCGCTGGCCGACGTCGAGCACCAGGCTGGAGCCGAGCAGGAAACGCGGCGGCGCCAGGCGGTGCAGGGCGGTGGCGATCGGTACCACCAGCACGCCGTGCCTCAGTTCCGGCAGGCGGTAGAGGGTGGCGATGCGCTGCGAGATGATGTCCTGGTGCGGCGAGAAGACGTCGTAGGCCAGGGTTTCCCAGTCGGGAAAGTGCAGCACCGGCAGGTCCGGGGCGAAAAAGCGCAGCTCCTCCTGCAGACGCTCGGCGTTCTGGCTGCCGTCGGTGAGCAGCAGGGTGAAGCGGCGGGCAGCGGTGGCGGCCTCGGCGATGGCCAGGCTCTGGGCGGCGCCGGGCAGGTTGCCCCAGTGTTGTTTGCCGGCAGCGGTCGGCAGGCTCGGAAGACGCAGTACGGTCACGGGCGGCTCGGGGTGGCGACAAAGCCCGGATTGTAGCGGGGCGGTGCGCCGGCTGTCAGTGCCGCATGCGGCACGTTGCCCGAATGCCTCGCCGTGGTCATAATGTAGCCCTTTTTGTCATCTCCTACATGTGGAAGGTATCGCCCGTGACCCAGAAGACCGACCAGTGCCTTGGTGAGTGGATTGACCGCGAGGCCCTCGCCGAGGCCATGATTCCGCTGATCGGCCAGCTCTACCGCAACAACAATGTGGTGACCTCGATCTACGGCCGCGGCCTGATCAACCGTTCGGTGATCGGCATCCTCAAGGCGCATCGCTTCGCCCGCCAGATCGACGACGCCGAGCTGTCGGTCCACGATACCTTCCCGCTGCTGCAGGCCATGGCTCAGCTGGAGCTGGGCGCCGCTTCCGTCGACCTCGGTCGTCTGGCGGTCAAGTACAAGCACGAGGGCAGCGGCCGCAGCGCCGAGCAGTTCGTGCGCGAGGAGCTGGCCGAAGTGGTCGGCAAGCAGGGCAGCGAGCAGCGCGAAGGCACTGACGTGGTGCTCTACGGCTTCGGTCGCATCGGCCGCCTGCTGGCGCGCATCCTGATCGAGAAGACCGGCGGTGGCGACGGTCTGCGCCTGCGCGCCATCGTCGTGCGCAAGGGCGCCGCCAACGACCTGGTCAAGCGCGCCAGCCTGCTGCGCCGCGACTCGGTCCACGGTCCGTTCAACGGCACCATCACCATCGACGAGGAGAACAACACCATCCTCGCCAATGGCAACCTGATCCAGGTGATCTATTCCAACGATCCGACCACCGTCGACTACACCGCCTACGGCATCGACAACGCCATCGTCGTCGACAACACCGGCAAGTGGCGCGACGCCGAAGGTCTGGGTCAGCACCTGAAGTGCCCGGGCGCCGCCCGCGTGATCCTCACCGCGCCGGGCAAGGGCGAGATCAAGAACATCGTTCACGGCATCAACCACGGTCTGATCAGCGACGAGGACAAGATCCTCTCCGCCGCCTCCTGCACCACCAACGCCATCGTGCCGGTGCTCAAGGCGGTCTACGACAAGTTCGGCATCGCTCATGGCCACGTAGAGACCGTGCACTCCTACACCAACGACCAGAACCTGATCGACAACTTCCACAAGGGCGATCGCCGTGGCCGCAGCGCACCGTTGAACATGGTGATCACCGAGACCGGCGCCGCCACCGCCGCCGCCAAGGCTCTGCCGGTGCTGAAGGGCAAGCTGACCGGCAACGCCATCCGCGTGCCGACGCCGAACGTCTCCATGGCCATCCTCAACCTGACCCTGGAGAAGGCCACCAGCCGCGAGGAGATCAACGAGTACCTGCGCAACATGGCGCTGCACTCGGAGCTGCACAAGCAGATCGACTTCACCAACTCGCCGGAGGTGGTGTCCACCGACTTCGTCGGCTCCCGTCATGCCGGCATCGTCGATGCCGAGGCGACCATCTGCAACGACAACCGTGTCGTCCTGTACGTGTGGTACGACAACGAGTTCGGCTACAGCTGCCAGGTGGTGCGCGTGCTGGAAGACATGGCCGGGGTCAATCCGCCGTCCTTCCCGCGCTGATCCGCAGGGCATGACAAAAAACGGGAGCTTCGGCTCCCGTTTTTCGTTTCCGCCCCGCCGAAACGGGGCGACTTGTATCCGGTTGTTGCGCCCGGCCCGAATTAATCGGCCGTCCGGGTGGCCAGTCGCAGAGGCGATCCTTATAATCGTCCGGATTTTTTCATGGGTTCGCTCTCGTTTGCGCTGTTTGGAGCTGTGACACGTTGTCGCGCGTCAGGCGGAGCACGGGGACGCGGATCCGAGACATTTCAAACAGTGATTAGGCGATACGTATGATTAAAGTCAAACGTGGTCTGGATCTGCCTATCACCGGCGCACCCGCGCAGCGCATCGAGGCCGGACGGCCGGTGCGCAGCGTCGCGGTCGTAGGCTTCGACTACCACGGTATGAAGCCCACGATGCAGGTGCAGGTCGGTGATCGGGTCAAGCTCGGCCAGGTGCTGTTTTCCGACAAGAAAAACCCGGGGGTGAACTACACGGCGCCGGGCGCCGGCGTGGTGAGCGCTATCCATCGCGGCGAACAGCGCGTCCTGCAGTCGGTGGTCATCGACCTCGAGGGCGACGAGCAGATCACCTTCGCCAGCTATCCGGCGGGCCAGCTGGCCTCGCTGGAGGCCGCCCGGGTGCGCGAGAACCTGCTGGACTCCGGCCTGTGGACCGCGCTGCGTACCCGCCCGTACAGCAAGGTGCCGGCCGTCGACGCGACCCCCAGCTCGATCTTCGTCACCGCCATCGACACCAACCCGCTGGCCGCCGATCCGGCAGTCATCGTCGGTGAGCATGCGGCCGACTTCGAGAACGGCCTGAAGGTGCTCGGTCGTCTGGCCAGGGTATTCCTGTGCAAGGCCGAGGGCGCCAGCCTGGCCGGCGAGGGCACCGCCGGCGTGACCACCGAGAGCTTCGCCGGTCCGCATCCGGCCGGCCTGGCCGGCACCCACATCCACTTCCTCGATCCGGTCAACGCGACCAAGAGCGTGTGGGTCATCAACTACCAGGACGTGATCGCCGTCGGCAAGCTGTTCACCAGCGGCCGGCTGTGGACCGAGCGCGTGGTGGCCCTGGCCGGCCCGGTGGTCGACAAGCCGCGCCTGGTGCGTACCCGCCTGGGGGCCAGCCTGCAGGAACTGACTGCCGGCGAGCTCAAGACCGGCAACAATCGGGTGATCTCCGGCTCGGTGTTCGGCGGTCGCACCTCGCGTGGCGCCTGCGCCTACCTGGGTCGCTACCACCTGCAGGTGTCCTGCCTGCGCGAGGGCAACGAGCGCGAGATGCTCCACTACCTGCGCGCCGGGGTGAACAAGCACTCGGTGCTCAACGTCTTCGTCTCCAAGCTGACGGGCGGCAAGCTGTTCCCGTTCACCACTACCACCAACGGCAGCCCGCGCGCCATGGTGCCGGTCGGCAACTACGAAGAAGTGATGCCTCTGGACATCCTCTCCACTCAGTTGCTGCGCTCGCTGATCGTCGGCGACACCGACATGGCGCAGAAACTCGGCTGCCTGGAGCTGGACGAAGAAGACCTGGCGCTGTGCAGCTACGTCTGCGCCGGCAAGTACGAATACGGCCCGATCCTGCGGGATAACCTCACCCGCATCGAGAAGGAGGGTTGATCATGGGCGTGCGCGAATATCTCGACAAGATCGAGCACAACTTCGAAAAAGGCGGCAAGTACGAGAAGTGGTACGCCCTCTACGAGGCCGTGGACACCTTCTTCTATCGTCCCGGCAGCGTGACCCGCACCACTTCCCACGTGCGCGACGGCATCGACCTCAAGCGCATGATGATCACCGTCTGGCTGTGTACTTTCCCGGCGATGTTCTTCGGCATGTGGAACGTCGGCTACCAGGCCAACCTGATCTACGCGCAGAGCCCTGATCTGCTCGCCGCGCAAGACGGCTGGCGCTTCGGCCTGATCGGCGCGCTGGCCGGCTTCGATCCGAACAGCCTGTGGGACTGCTTCGTCCAGGGGGCGGCCTACTTCCTGCCGATCTACCTGGTGACCTTCATCGTCGGCGGCTTCTGGGAGGTACTGTTCGCCTCCATCCGTCGCCACGAGGTCAACGAAGGCTTCTTCGTCACCTCCGTGCTGTTCGCCCTGATCCTGCCGCCGACCATTCCGCTGTGGCAGGTGGCGCTGGGCATCAGCTTCGGCGTGGTGATCGCCAAGGAAGTGTTCGGCGGTACCGGCAAGAACTTCCTCAACCCGGCCCTGGCCGGCCGCGCCTTCCTGTTCTTCGCCTATCCGGCGCAGATGTCCGGCGACGGCGTGTGGACCGCGGTGGACGGCTTCTCTGGTGCCACCAGCCTGAGTCTGGCGGCTGCCGGCGGCATCGACAACGTGGTCAGCAACGGCATCACCTGGATGGACGCCTTCCTCGGCACCATGCACGGCTCGATCGGCGAGACCAGCACCCTGGCCATCCTGATCGGCGGCGGCGTGCTGCTGCTGACCAAGATCGCCGCCTGGCGCATCGTCGCCGGCGTGATGATCGGCATGATCGCCACCAGCACCCTGTTCAACGTCATCGGCTCCGACACCAACCCGATGTTCGCCATGCCCTGGTACTGGCACCTGGTGGTCGGCGGCTTCGCCTTCGCCATGCTGTTCATGGCCACCGACCCGGTTTCCGCGTCGATGACCAATACCGGCAAGTGGGTGTTCGGCGCGCTGATCGGCCTGATGGTGGTGCTGATCCGCGTGGTCAACCCGGCGTTCCCGGAAGGCATGATGCTGGCGATCCTGTTCGCCAACCTGTTTGCACCGCTGATCGACCACTTCGTCGTTCAGGCCAACATCAAGCGGAGGCTGGCACGCAATGTCTAGTCAAAAAGAATCCACCGTCCGCACCCTGACGGTGGCCCTGCTGGTCTGCCTGGTGTGCTCGGTGTTCGTCGCCGGCGCGGCCATCGCGCTGAAGCCGACCCAGGTGGAAAACCGTGTGCTCGACAAGCAGCGCAGCATCCTGGCGATCGCCGGGCTGAGCCAGCCGGGCATGTCGGCCGGCCAGATCAAGAAGCTGTTCAACGAGCGCATCGTCGCCCGGGTGGTCGATCTGGAAACCGGCAAGTTCACCGATGCCCAGGATCCGAAGACCTACGATCCGCTCAAGGCGGCCAAGGATCCCAAGTTGTCCAAGGTCCTGCCGGGCAGCGAGGATCTCGCCGGCATCAAGCGCCAGGAGCGTTACACCACCGTGTACATGGTGGAGAAGGACGGCGAGCTGGAAACCCTGATCCTGCCGGTACGCGGCTACGGCCTGTGGTCGACCCTGTATGGCTTCATGGCGCTCAAGGGCGACCTGAACACCGTGGTCGGCATGGGCTTCTACCAGCACGGCGAGACTCCCGGTCTCGGCGGCGAGGTGGACAATCCGAAGTGGAAGGGCCAGTGGCCGGGCAAGACCCTGTTCGATGCCGACGGCAAGCTCGCCGTGCAGATCGTCAAGGGCGGCGTCGATCCGCAGAGTCCGCAGGCGATCCATCAGGTCGACGGCCTGGCCGGTGCGACCCTGACCAGCAACGGCGTCGACAACCTGCTGAAGTTCTGGCTGGGCCAGCGTGGCTTCGGCTCCTTCATTGCTAACCTGCGCGCTGGGGAGGCCTGATCATGTCGCAGCCCACCATCAAGGAAGTCCTGCTCAACCCGATCTTCAACAACAACCCCATCGGCCTGCAGATCCTCGGCATCTGCTCGGCGCTGGCGGTGACCTCCAACCTGAAGACCGCGCTGGTGATGTCGGCCGCCCTGACGCTGGTGACCGGCTTCTCCAACCTGTTCATCTCGCTGATCCGCAGCCAGATTCCGGGCTCGATCCGCATGATCGTGCAGATGGTGATCATCGCCTCGCTGGTGATCGTGGTCGACCAGGTGCTCAAGGCGTTCGCCTATGAGCTGTCCAAACAGCTGTCGGTATTCGTCGGCCTGATCATCACCAACTGCATCGTGATGGGTCGCGCCGAGGCCTTCGCCATGCAGAACCCGCCGGTCCTGTCGTTCTTCGACGGCATCGGCAACGGCCTGGGCTACAGCGCCATGCTGATCGCGCTGGGCATCGTCCGTGAGCTGTTCGGCGCTGGCAAGCTGATGGGCTACGAGGTCATCCCGGTGATCAACGACGGCGGCTGGTACCTGCCCAACGGCCTGTTGCTGCTGCCGCCGTCGGCGTTCTTCCTGATCGGCCTGTTCATCTGGGGCATCCGCACCTGGAAGACCGCCCAGGTCGAGGCGCCCAGCTTCAAGATGGCTCCGCACGTCTCCAAGGAGGCTTTCTGATGGAACATTACATCAGCCTGTTCGTCCGGGCGGTGTTCGTCGAGAACATGGCCCTGGCCTTCTTCCTCGGCATGTGCACCTTCATCGCCATCTCCAAGAAGGTGGAAACGGCGATCGGCCTGGGCATCGCCGTGGTGGTGGTGCTCGGCATCACCATGCCGGTGAACAACCTGATCTACACCCACGTGTTGAAGGACGGCGCGCTGGCCTGGGCCGGCCTGCCGGAGGCGGACCTGAGCTTCCTCGGCCTGCTGACCTTCATCGGCGTGATCGCCGCGCTGGTGCAGATCCTCGAGATGACCCTCGACAAGTACGTGCCCTCGCTCTACAACGCGCTGGGCGTGTTCCTGCCGCTGATCACCGTGAACTGCGCCATCATGGGCGGTTCGCTGTTCATGGTCGAGCGCGACTACAACCTGGCCGAGAGCACCGTCTACGGTATCGGCGCGGGTGTCTCCTGGGCGCTGGCGATCGCCGCGCTGGCCGGCATTCGCGAGAAGCTCAAGTACAGCGACGTGCCGGCCGGGCTGCAGGGCCTGGGGATCACCTTCATCACCATCGGACTGATGTCGCTGGGCTTCATGTCCTTCTCCGGCGTGCAGCTCTAAGGAAGGGATGAACAGATGAATTACGAAATCTTCCTCGCCATCGGCATGTTCACCGCCATCGTTCTGGTGCTGGTGGTCATCATCCTGATGGCCCGCGCCAAGCTGGTTTCCAGCGGCGACGTGTCCATCGAGATCAACGGCGAGCGCACCATCACCGTACCGGCCGGCGGCAAGCTGCTGCAGACCCTGGCCGACAACAACATCTTCCTGTCCTCCGCCTGCGGCGGCGGCGGCACCTGCGCGCAGTGCAAGTGTGTCGTCGAGTCCGGCGGCGGCGAGATGCTGCCGACCGAGGAGTCGCACTTCACCAAGCGCGAGGCCAAGGCCGGCTGGCGCCTGTCCTGCCAGACCCCGGTCAAGCAGGACATGAAGATCGAAGTGCCGGAAGAAGTCTTCGGCGTGAAGAAGTGGGAATGCACGGTGGAGTCCAACCCCAACGTGGCTACCTTCATCAAGGAGCTGACCCTGCGCCTGCCCGAGGGCGAGAGCGTCGACTTCCGCGCCGGCGGCTACGTGCAGCTGGAGTGCCCGCCGCACGTGGTCAACTACAAGGACTTCGACATCCAGCCCGAGTACCGCGGCGACTGGGACAAGTTCAACATGTGGCGCTACGTGTCCAAGGTCGACGAGACCGTGATCCGCGCCTACTCCATGGCGAACTACCCGGAAGAGAAGGGCGTGGTGAAGTTCAACATCCGCATCGCCTCGCCGCCGCCGGGCAAGGACGACATCCCGCCGGGCAAGATGTCCTCGTTCGTGTTCAGCCTCAAGCCGGGCGACAAGATCACCGTGTACGGACCGTTCGGCGAGTTCTTCGCCCGCGATACCGACAACGAGATGGTGTTCGTCGGCGGCGGTGCCGGCATGGCGCCGATGCGCTCGCACATCTTCGACCAGCTCAAGCGCCTGAAGTCCAAGCGCAAGATCAGCTTCTGGTACGGCGCGCGCTCGATGCGCGAGGCGTTCTACGTCGAGGAGTTCGACCAGCTGCAGGCCGAGAACGACAACTTCAAGTGGCATCTGGCGCTGTCCGATCCGCTGCCCGAGGACAACTGGAGCGGCTACACCGGCTTCATCCACAACGTGCTCTACGAGAACTACCTGAAGGACCACCCGGCTCCGGAAGACTGCGAGTTCTACATGTGCGGCCCGCCGATGATGAACGCCGCGGTGATCAAGATGCTGCTCGACCTGGGCGTGGAGCGGGAGAACATCCTGCTCGACGACTTCGGCGGCTAGTGTCGATGTCGCTTGCGCGCATCCTGCAGCCCGTCATCGCTGTCGCCTGTGCGGCAGCGCTGGCGGGCTGCCAGTTTTCCGATCCGCTGGAGTCTTTCGGCGGGCCGACCATGGGCAGCACCTATTCGGTCAAGTACGTACGCTCCGCCGGGGTCGCCGACGGCAGGACCCTGCAGGGCGGCGTCGAGGCGATCCTCGCCGAGGTCGATCGGCAGGTTTCCACCTATCGCGACGACTCGCTGATCGAGCGCTTCAACCGCGCCCCGGCCGGTACCTGCATGGCCATGCCGGAGGAGGTGCTGGAGATGGTTCGGGTCGGCGAGGGCTTGTCGCTGCAGAGCGACGGGGCCTTCGACCTGACCCTCGAGCCGCTGCTCAACCTGTGGGGCTTCGGTCCCAGGTCGCGTGGCGAGCAGGTGCCCAGCGCCGAGGCGATCGCCGAGGCGCGCCAGCGCACCGGCCACCAGCATCTGCGCATCGACGGCGAGCGACTGTGCAAGGACGTCAAGCTGCAGGTCGACTTCAACAGCATCGCCGCCGGCCATGCGGTGGACCGCATCGCCGCCTGGCTCGAGCAGCAGGGGGTCGCCAGCTATCTGGTCGAGGCCACCGGCGAGCTCAAGGCGCGTGGGCGCAAGCCGGACGGTTCGGCCTGGCGGATTGCCATCGAGGCGCCGCGCGACGACCAGCGGGTGGCGCAGAAGATCCTCGAGCTCGACGGCCTGGGCGTCTCCACCTCGGGTGACTATCGCAACTACTTCGAGGAAAATGGCCGGCGCTACTCGCATACCCTCGACCCGCGCAGCGGCGCGCCCATCGCCCACCGGCTGGCCGCGGTGACCGTGTTGCATCCCAAGGCCCTGCTGGCCGACGGCCTGTCCACCCTGCTGATGGTGCTGGGTCCGGAGGAGGGAGTACGCTGGGCGGAGCGACAGGGCATCGCGGCCTTCTTCGTCACCCGCGAGGGCGAGGGCTATGTGACCCATGCAACCAAGGCTTTTGAAGCGCTGACGGCAGCGCAAGGGGAGCGACCATGACCTGGTTACTGGTTTTCGTGTTCATGCTGCTGGTGGTGCTGGCCATGGCCGTCGGCGTGATCATGGGCCGCAAGCCGATCGCCGGCTCCTGCGGCGGCATCGCCAACCTCGGGATCGAGAAGGACGAGTGCCCGATCTGCGGCGGCAACACTCAGAAATGCGAGGAAGCCAACAGCGAGGGCGGCGGCAAGCCCGGCGCCGTCCAGGCCTACGACGCCACCCGCAGCAAGTGATCCAGGCGGGGCAGTGACTTCACTGCCCCGTTTTCGTTTTCCGCACGGACGCTCCCGGTGCGTCCGCGGCGGTCGAGAGGCCCGCGAGAGGCGGGTCGCAGTTTGTCCCTAAGGAGTAGTCGATGGCTGTCTACAACTATGACGTGGTGGTGCTGGGGTCGGGCCCGGCTGGCGAAGGCGCGGCGATGAGCGCCGCCAAGAGCGGGCGCAAGGTGGCGGTGGTGGATAGCCGCAAGCTGGTCGGTGGCAACTGCACCCACCTCGGCACCATCCCGTCCAAGGCGCTGCGTCACTCGGTCCGCCAGATCCTGCAGTTCAACACCAACCCGATGTTCCGCCAGATCGGCGAGCCGCGCTGGTTCTCCTTCCCGGACGTGCTGAAGAGCGCCGAGGTGGTGATCGACAAGCAGGTCGCCTCGCGCACCGGCTACTACGCGCGCAACCGCGTCGACGTGTTCACCGGCACCGCGAGCTTCGCCGACGAGCACACCATCGACGTGGTGGCGCCCAACGGCGTGGTCGAGAAGCTGGTCACCAAGCAGGTGGTGATCGCCACCGGCTCGCGCCCCTACCGTCCGGCCGACGTCGACTTCAGCCACCCGCGCATCTACGACAGCGACACCATCCTGACCCTCAGCCACACCCCGCGGCGGATGATCATCTACGGAGCCGGGGTGATCGGCTGCGAGTACGCCTCCATCTTCAGCGGCCTGGGCGTGCTGATCGACCTGATCGACAATCGCGACCAACTGCTCAGCTTCCTCGACGACGAGATCTCCGACGCGCTGAGCTACCACCTGCGCAACAACAACGTGCTGATCCGCCACAACGAGGAGTACGAGCGCATCGAGGGCCTCGACCACGGCGTGGTGCTGCATCTCAAGTCCGGCAAGAAGATCAAGGCCGACGCCCTGCTGTGGTGCAACGGCCGTACCGGCAACACCGACCGGCTGGCGCTGGAGAACATCGGTCTCGAGGCCAACAGCCGCGGGCAGATCGCCGTCGACCAGTACTACCGCACCGCGGTGCCGCACATCTACGCCGCCGGCGACGTGATCGGCTGGCCGAGCCTGGCCAGCGCCGCCTACGACCAGGGCCGCTCGGCGGCCGGCAACATGGTCGACGACGACAACTGGCATTTCGTCGACGACGTGCCGACCGGCATCTACACCATTCCGGAGATCAGCTCGATCGGCAAGAACGAGCAGCAGCTGACCAAGGAGAAGATCCCCTACGAGGTCGGCAAGGCGTTCTTCAAGTCGATGGCGCGCGCGCAGATCTCCAACGAGCGGGTCGGCATGCTGAAGATCCTCTTCCACCGCGAGACCCTGCAGATCCTCGGCGTGCACTGCTTCGGCTACCAGGCCTCGGAGATCGTCCACATCGGCCAGGCGATCATGAACCAGAAGGGCGAGGCCAACACCATCAAGTACTTCATCAATACCACCTTCAACTACCCGACCATGGCCGAGGCCTATCGGGTGGCGGCGTTCGACGGCCTCAACCGGCTTTTTTGAGCGGCTCCGACCGGTGGCCTGAGCCGGTCGGAGACTGGCCGCTCAGCGATTCCCGAGGGTGGCGATGGCCAAACCGGGAAAGTCTGTGATCAGGCTGTCCACCCCGCAGTCGGCGAGCCGGCGCATCAGCCCCGGCTCGTTGACCGTCCACACCGACACGTGCAGTCCCTGCTGCTGCGCCCGGCGCAGGCGTTCGGGGCTGCACAGCGTCCAGTTCAGTGCCAGCAGTTCGCAGCGGTAGCGCTGCGCCACCTTGAGCGGATCGAGCCAGGCGTACTCGGCCACCAGGCCGCGCGCCAGCTGCGGGGCCAGCTCCTCCAGGGCGCGCAGCACGGTGCGTGAGCTGCTGGTGACGGTGACCCGGTGCGTCAGGCCGAACTCGCGGGTCAGCGCGGCGATCGCCGTCACGATGCGCGCGGCGCGCTCGCGCGAGGCGCTCTTCACCTCCAGCTGCCAGTGTTCGAAGTCGCAGTGCGCGAACAGCGTGCGCAGCCGCGGGATCGGGCAGGGCTGCGGCCAGGCCGGGCCGCCGCAGCGGGCGTCCAGGCGTTCCAGTTCGGCGGCGCTGTAGGCCGCCACCTTGCCGCGCTGGCCGGTGGTGCGCTTGAGGGTCGGGTCGTGGATCACCATCAGCTCGCCGTCGGCAGACAGGTGCAGATCCAGTTCGCAGCGGCTCACGCCCTGCTCGAGGCAGCGGCGGAAGCTGGCGAGGGTGTTTTCCGGAGCCTCGCCCCGGGCGCCACGATGGCCGTAGATAAGGGTCACGACTGCCTGTTCCTCGCATGCTCGGGCTTGGTCCTGCCTTCTAGCACGTCGGCTGCTCTTTGGGGAGTGGCGGTGCGTGCGCTACGCGGTTGCGGTAGACTGCCGGCCGTCCGGCGAACCGCCGGCTGCCGGCGTGGTCTCTATTCGGTTCCCGCCGCCGGCGAGAGCAACGGACGACTTTCCTTCGCCTGCAAGGCAGCCCGAGCATGTTCAGACCCTTACCCGTATTCATCGGCATGCGCTACACGCGTGCCAAGCGTCGCAACCACTTCATTTCCTTCATCTCCCTTACCTCGATGGTCGGCCTCGCCCTCGGCGTGCTGGTGATGATCCTGGTGCTGTCGGTGATGAACGGCTTCGACCGCGAGTTGCGTACGCGCATCCTCGGCATGGTGCCGCACGCCACCATCAGCAGCTACCAGCCGATCGACGACTGGCAGGCGCTGGCCGCCAAGGTCGCCGAGCATCCCGAGGTAGTGGCGGTGGCGCCGTTCAGCCAGCTGCAGGGCATGCTCAGCCACAGCGGCGGGGTGCAGCCGGTGCTGGTCAATGCGGTGCTGCCAGAGGCCGAGAAGCAGGTCTCGATCATCGACCAGCACATGGTCCAGGGCCGCCTCGACGACCTCGAGAGCGGCGAGTTCGGCATCGTCATCGGCGAGATCACCGCGCGGCGCTTCCGTGTCGGCCTCGGCGACAAGCTGACCTTCATCCTCCCCGAGGCCTCGGTGACCCCCGCCGGAGTGTTCCCGCGCCTCAAGCGCTTCACTGTGGTCGGGGTGTTCAAGGTCGGCGCCGAGCTGGACAGCTCGCTGGCGCTGATCCACGTCGGCGACGCCGCGCGGCTGTCGCGCTGGCAGGAGCACCAGGTCGAGGGGCTGCGTCTCAAGCTCAGGGACTTGTTCCACGCCCCGCAGGTGGCTTGGGAGATCGCCACCGGCTTCAGCGGCGAAGACTACGTCGCCCGCGACTGGACGCGCAGCCACGGCAGTCTGTTCCAGGCGATCCAGATGGAGAAGACCATGATCGCCCTGCTGCTGCTGCTGATCGTCGCGGTGGCGGCGTTCAACATCATCTCCACCCTGGTGATGGTAGTCACCGACAAGAAGGCCGACATCGCCATCCTGCGCACCCTGGGCATGACCCCGCGGCAGATCATGCTGGTGTTCATGGTCCAGGGCTCGGTGATCGGCGTGGTCGGCACCCTGATCGGCGGCGTGCTCGGAGTGATCGCCGCGCTCAACGTCACCCAGTGGGTGGCGGCCCTCGAGGGGCTGCTGGGGCGCAAGTTCCTCAGCTCGGACGTCTACTTCATCAACTACCTGCCGTCGCAGCTGCGTGTCGAGGACGTCGTGCTGATCTGTTCGGCGGCGTTGTTGATGAGCTTCTTCGCCACCCTGTATCCGGCCTGGCGCGCGGCGCGCACCCAGCCGGCGGAGGCCCTGCGCTATGAGTAACGACAAGGCGGTGCTGCTGTGCCGCAACCTCGGCAAGTGCTACGAGGAAGGCCCACAGTCGGTGGAGGTGCTCAAGGGCGTCGAGCTGGCGTTGCAGCCTGGCGAGCGGGTGGCCATCGTCGGCAGCTCGGGCTCGGGCAAGACCACCCTGCTCAATCTGCTGGGCGGACTCGACACGCCCAGCGAGGGCAGCGTCTGGCTGGCCGGCGAGGAGCTGTCGGCGCTCGGCGAGAAGGCCCGCGGCCTGCTGCGCAACCGGGCGATGGGCTTCGTCTACCAGTTCCACCACCTGCTGCCGGAGTTCAGCGCGCTGGAGAACGTCTGCATGCCGCTGCTGATCGGTGCGGCGTCGATCGGCGAGGCGCGCAGTCGGGCCACCGCGTTGCTCGAGCGGGTCGGGCTCGGCCACCGGCTCGGCCACAAGCCGGCCGAGCTGTCCGGCGGCGAACGCCAGCGGGTGGCCATCGCTCGGGCGTTGGTCAACCGGCCGGCGCTGGTGTTGCTCGACGAGCCGACCGGCAATCTCGACCAGCACACCGCACGCGGCATCCAGGAGCTGATGCGCGAGCTGAGCGACTCGCTGCAGACCGCCTTCCTGGTGGTCACCCACGACATCGCCCTGGCCCGGCAGATGGACCGCGTGCTGCGTCTGGAAGGCGGGCGCCTGGTGCCGGCCGAGTAGAGGAGGGGCTGCCGCCGGACGCCGGCGGCAGTTATCAGGGCTGGTTCTGCTGGCGACGCTGGTGCTGGCGCCTGAGCCAGCTGCGCTGCACCCACCAGCGCCAGTAGAGCATGGTGCCGAAATAGCCGAGTGCGGCGGCGGCCAGGCCGCAGACCAGCGAGCCCAGGTACAGCGGTTTCCACAGCACGGTCAGCTCCTCGACCACCCAGGCCATGCTCAACTCGTCCGGCATCACGACGGCGGGCAGCCCCATCAGCCAAGCGCCCAGCTTGTAGGTGCAGTAGAAGATCGGCGGCATGGTGATCGGGTTGGTCAGCCAGACCAGTCCCACGGAAATCGGCAGGTTGGCGCGCAGCGGAATCGCCAGGGCGGCGGCGGCGAGCATCTGCATGGGCATCGGGATCATCGCCCAGAACAGGCCGATGGCCATGGCGCGCGCGACCGAATGCCGGTTCAGGTGCCAGAGGTTGGGGTCGTGGATCAGGTGACCGAGAAAGCGCAGGGATTTGTTGCCCCTGATGCGCTCCGGGTCGGGCATATATCGCTTGAAGATACGGCGCGGCATGGGGCACTCGACTGCGATTGAGCCGCCGTATTATGCACGGAATCGCCGAGCGGTGGCTTGGGTGGGAAAAATTTCCGGATGGCTTGTCGGTGATTGTGTAACAGGGTTTGCCGCGACGCGCGGCACCCCCTTCAGGGATGAAGACGATGCGCTTGGGATTGATCGCGCTGTGCGCCGGGCTGCTCGCCCTGCGTCTGCTGCCGGCCTTGCCCGGCACGCCCGTGCTGCTGGCCGCCGGGCTGCTCGGCGGCCTGCTGCTGTTCGGTCGCCTGCGGCCGTTGGGTCTGTTCCTGCTCGGTCTTGCCTGGGCCTGCGCCAGCGCCCAGGCGGCGCTCGACGACCGCCTGGCCGCCGAGCTGGACGGTCGGACGCTGTGGTTGCAGGGGCGGGTCGTCGGTCTGCCCGAGCAGGGCGAGGGCGTGGTGCGCTTCCAGCTGGAGCAGGCCGAAGCGCGCCGCGCGGCGCTGCCGGCCCGCCTGCGTCTGTCCTGGTACGGTGCGCCGCCGCTGGCGGCCGGCGAGGTCTGGCGCCTGGCGGTGCGCCTCAAGCGCCCGCGCGGCTTGGTCAATGTCCATGGCTTCGACTACGAAGCCTGGCTGACGGCCCGGCGCATCGGCGCCAGCGGCACGGTCAAGGCCGGCGAACGGCTGGCCGCCGGGGCAGGGCCGGCGGCCTGGCGCGACCGCCTGCGCGCGGCACTGCTGGCGACCCCGGCGCGTGGCCGCGAGGGAGCCGTCGCGGCGCTGGTGCTCGGCGACGGCTCGGGCCTCTCCGGCGCCGACTGGCAGGTGCTGCAGGCGACCGGTACCGTCCACCTGCTGGTGATTTCCGGCCAGCACGTGGCGCTGCTCGCCGGTCTGCTCTACGCCCTGGTGGTCGCGCTGTTCCGCCTCGGCCTGTGGCCGCGCGACCGGCCCTGGCTGCCGTGGGCCTGCGTGCTGGCACTGGGCGGCGCGCTCGGCTACGGCTGGCTGGCCGGTTTCGAGGTGCCGGTGCAGCGCGCCTGCGCCATGCTGGCGGTGGTCCTGCTGTGGCGCTGGCGGTTCCGCCATCTCGGGGCCTGGCTGCCGTTGCTGGCTGCGCTGGCCCTGGTACTGCTGATCGAGCCGTTGGCCAGCCTGCAGCCCGGCTTCTGGCTGTCGTTCGGCGCGGTGGCGCTGCTGGTCTGGTGCTTCGGGGCGCGCCTGGGCAGCGCGCGCGGCTGGCTCGTCCTGCCGCGCGTGCAGTGGGCGATGACCCTCGGTCTGCTGCCGCTGCTGGTCGCACTCGGCCTGCCGGTCAGTCTCAGCGGCCTGCTGGCCAACCTGCTGGCGGTGCCCTGGGTGGGTGTCGGCGTGGTGCCGCTGGCCCTGCTGGGGACCCTGCTGTTGCCGCTGCCCGGGGTGGGCGCCGGGCTGCTCTGGCTGGCCGGCCTGCAGCTCGACGGACTGTTCCGCCTGCTGGCGCTGCTGGCCGAGCAGGCCCCGCCCTGGCAGTTCGCCGCGCCGCCGCCCTGGGCGGTGCCACTCGGCCTGGGCGGTGCGCTGCTGCTCCTGCTGCCCCGCGGGGTGCCGCTGCGTCTGTTCGGCGCCTTGCTGCTGCTGCCGCTGCTGGCTCCGTTGCCGCCGAGGATCGCCGAGGGGCAGGCCGAGGTGCGGGTGCTGGACGTCGGCCAGGGGCTGGCGGTACTGGTGCGCACGGCGCGGCACAGCCTGCTCTACGACGCCGGCCCGGCGCTGCGCGGCTTCGACAGCGGGGAGCGGGTGGTGCTGCCGGCGCTGCGTGGGCTCGGCGTGGCACGGCTGGATGCCCTGCTGCTCAGTCACGCCGACAGCGACCATGCCGGCGGAGCCCCGGCGCTGCTCGCCGCCCTGCCGGTCGGGCGACTGCTCGCCGGCGAGGCCGATGCGCTGCGTCTGCCGCGTCCGGTCGAGTCCTGCCGCGACGGCGAGCGCTGGCGCTGGGACGGGGTGGGTTTCACCACCTGGCAGTGGGCGCAGGCCGGCAACGGCAACGATGCCTCCTGCGTGCTGCTGGTGGAAGCTCTGGGCGAGCGCCTGCTGCTGACCGGCGACATCGGCGTGGCAGCCGAGCGTCGTTTGCTCGCCAGCGGCCGCGGGTTGCAGGCCGAATGGCTGCTGGCGCCCCATCATGGCAGCCGCAGCTCCTCCTCGGCGCCCTTCGTCGCCGCGGTCGCGCCGCGCGCGGTACTCATTTCGCGGGGCTGGGGCAACAGCTTCGGGCATCCCCATCCGGGGGTATTGGCGCGCTATCGTGAGGCCGGTGCGGTCGTGTACGACACCGCCGCGCAGGGGGCGCTGCGGCTGCGTCTCGGCGCGCGGCAGGTGGCCGAGGGAGAGCGTGCCGGGGGGCGCTTCTGGCGGGAAAAATGAGAACCGCGACGGGCGGCAGCGCAGCCGCGCTGTGCTAGAGTTGCGCCACTTTTTTCAGGGGGTTGTAACCGTGTGGGAACTGGTCAAAGCCGGCGGCTGGATGATGCTGCCGATCATTCTCTGTTCGATCGCCGCCATCGGCATCAGCGCCGAGCGGTTGTGGACCCTGCGTCCGGCGCGGATCACCCCGCCGAACCTGCTCGGCCAGGTCTGGCGCTGGATCCAGGACAAGCAGCTGGACAGCCAGAAGCTCAAGGAACTGCGCGCCTCCTCGCCGCTGGGCGAGGTGCTGGCCGCCGGGCTGGCCAACTCCAAGCACGGCCGCGACATCATGAAGGAATGCATCGAGGAAGCCGCCGCGCGGGTGATCCACGACCTGGAGCGCTACCTCAACGCGCTCGGCACCATCGCCGCCATCGCGCCGCTGCTCGGCCTGCTCGGCACCGTGCTGGGCATGATCGAGATCTTCAGCGGCTTCATGGGCAGCGGCATGGCCAACGCACCGGTGCTCGCCGCCGGCATCTCCAAGGCGCTGATCACCACCGCCGCCGGCCTGTTCGTCGGCATTCCCGCGCTGTTCTTCCACCGCTACCTGCAGCGTCGGGTCGACGAGCTGGTGGTCGGCATGGAGCAGGAGGCCATCCGTCTGGTCGAGGTGGTGCAGGGCGACCGTGACGTCGATCTGGGCGAGGGCGGCAAGCGGTGAAATTCCGACGCAAACCGCGCGAGAACGTCGAGATCGGCCTGGCGCCGCTGATCGACGTGGTGTTCATCCTGCTGTTGTTCTTCGTGGTGACCACCACCTTCACCCGCGAGACCCAGCTGAAGATCGACCTGCCCCAGGCCGACAGCGCCACGCCGGTGCAGGAGACCCAGCTCAAGCAGCTGGAAGTGATCATCGCGGCCGACGGCAGCTATGCGCTGAACGGCCAGGAGCTGGTCAAGAGTGACCTGGCGACCCTGAGCAGCGCGCTGCAGAAGGAGTCCGGCGGCGACAACAGCCTGCCGCTGGTGATCAGTGCCGATGCGCGCACCCCGCACCAGGCGGTGATCACCGCCATGGACGCCGCCGGCAAGCTGGGTTTCTCGCACCTGCGCATCAGCACCGTCGAAGCGCCGTCGGCGCAGCCCTGATGCGCCTGGCAGAGCGTCTCGCCGCCGCCTGGTACCGGGGGCATCCGGCTCTGGTCCTGCTGCGGCCGCTGGAAGCCCTGTACCGCTGGGTGGTCCAGCGTCGTCGCGACGACTTCCTCGCCGGGCGCAAGCCGGCCTGGCATGCGCCCGTGCCGGTCGTCGTGGTCGGCAACCTCAGCGTCGGCGGCACCGGCAAGACCCCGCTGATCCTCTGGCTGATCGAGCACTGCCGCGCCCGCGGCCTGCGCGTCGGCGTGGTCAGCCGCGGCTACGGCGCCACGCCGCCGAGCCTGCCCTGGCGAGTGCGCGCCGGGCAGAGTCCCGCCGAGGCCGGCGACGAACCGCTGATGATCGTCGAGCGCAGCGGCGTGCCGCTGGCGATCGACCCCGACCGGCCGCGCGCGGTGCGTGCGCTGCTCGAGCAGGAGCCGCTCGACCTGATCCTCAGCGACGACGGTCTGCAGCACTACCGCCTGGCCCGCGACCTGGAGCTGGTGCTGATCGACGCCGCCCGTGGTCTGGGCAACCGCCGCTGCCTGCCCGCCGGGCCGCTGCGCGAGCCGCCGGAGCGCCTTCAGGCGGTGGACGCCTGCCTGCTCAACGGCGCCGCCGGCGACGGCGCGGATGGCTTCGCCTTCAACCTGCGCCCGGCGGCGCTGGTGCATCTGGCCAGCGGAGCGCGCTACCCGCTCGACCATCTGCCGCCCGGGCAGGCGGTGCATGCGGTGGCCGGGATCGGCAACCCGCAGCGTTTCTTCGCCACCCTCGAGGCGCTACACTGGCGCCCGGTTCCGCATCCCTTCGCCGACCACGCGGCCTACGGCCCCGAGGATCTGCGCTTCGTGCCGGCTCTGCCCGTGCTGATGACCGAGAAGGATGCGGTGAAATGCCGGGGATTCGCCGGCGCTGACTGGTGGTATCTGGCGGTCGATGGCCAGCCGTCGCCGGCCTTCGTGGCCTGGTTCGACGAGCGGCTGGAGCGCCTGCTGCCGCGCTGAGGCGCACGGGTCCCCCAGATTCCTCTGCCTGGAGCGGACCATGGACCCCAAACTGCTCGACATTCTCGCCTGCCCGCTGTGCAAGGGCCCCCTCAAGCTCAGCGACGACAAGTCCGAACTGATCTGCAAGGCCGACGGCCTGGCCTATCCGGTGCGCGCCGGCATCCCGGTGATGCTGGAGAGCGAGGCGCGCACCCTGACCGTCGACGAGCGCCTGGACAAATGAGCATGGACTTCGTCGTCGTCATACCCGCCCGCTACGCCTCCACCCGCCTGCCCGGCAAGCCGCTGCAGGACATCGCCGGCAAGCCGATGATCCAGTATGTCTGGGAGCAGGCGCGCAGGAGTTCCGCCAGCCGCGTGGTGGTGGCCACCGACGATGCGCGCATCGTCGAGGCTTGCCGGGGCTTCGGCGCCGAGGTGCTGCTGACCCGGGCCGAGCACAGCTCCGGCACCGACCGGCTCGCCGAGGTGGCCGGCCAGCTCGCTCTGCCCGGCGATGCCATCGTGGTCAACGTGCAGGGCGACGAGCCGCTGATCCCGCCGGCGATCATCGACCAGGTGGCCGCCAACCTGGCGGCCAACCCGCAGGCCGGCATCGCCACCCTGGCCGAACCGCTCCAGGCTGCCGAGCAGCTGTTCAACCCCAACGTGGTCAAGCTGGTCGCCGACGCCAGCGGGCTGGCGCTGACCTTCAGCCGCGCACCGTTGCCCTGGGCGCGCGACGCCTTCGCCGCCGGGCGCGACAGCCTGCCGGCCGGCGTGCCGTTCCGCCGCCACATCGGCATCTACGCCTACCGCGCCGGCTTCCTCCACGACTTCGTCGCCTGGGGGCCGTGCTGGCTGGAGGACACCGAGTGCCTGGAACAACTGCGCGCGCTGTGGCACGGCGTGCGCATCCACGTCGCCGACGCCATCGAGGCGCCGCCGGCCGGGGTCGACACGCCGGAAGACCTGCAGCGCGTCCGCCAGCTGCTGGGCGCCTGAGGTGTTCGCCCTGTGAGCCTGAGCATCCACGAGCGTCATTCCCTGAAGGCCTGCAACACCTTTGGCGTCGAGGTGGCGGCGCGCTGGTTCGCCGAGGCCCGCGACGAAGCCGAGGTGCGCGAGGCGCTGGCCGCCGCCGCCGCGCGTGGCGCCGAGCTGCTGCCGATCGGCGGCGGCAGCAACCTGCTGCTGACCGCCGACCTGGACGCCTTCGTGCTGCGCATGGCCAGCCGCGGCCGGCGTCTGCTGGGCGAGGAGGGCGGCCGAGTGCTGGTCGAGGCCGAGGCCGGCGAGCCCTGGCACCCGTTCGTGTTGTGGACCCTCGAGCAGGGCCTCGGCGGCCTGGAGAACCTCAGCCTGATCCCCGGCACCGTCGGCGCCGCGCCGATGCAGAACATCGGCGCCTATGGCGTCGAGCTCAAGGACGTGCTGCACAGCCTGCTGGCGCTGGATCGCCGGAGCGGCGAGCTGCGCGAATTCGGGGTCGAGGAGTGCGCCTTCGCCTACCGCGACAGCCGCTTCAAGCGCGAGGCCGGGCGCTGGCTGATCCTGCGGGTGCGCTTCGCCCTGAGCCGTACGCCGGCTCTGCATTTGGATTACGGCCCGCTGCGTCAGCGCCTGCAGCAGCAGGGCATCGAGCAGCCGACCGCAGCGGATGTCAGCCGGGCGGTCTGCGCGATCCGCAGCGAGAAGTTGCCCGACCCGCAACTGCTCGGCAATGCCGGCAGCTTCTTCAAGAACCCGGTAGTCGGCGCGGCCAAGGCCGCCGAGCTGCGCGCCCGCTGGCCGGGGCTGGTCGGCTATCCGGCTGGGGAGGGGCAGGTCAAGCTGGCGGCCGGCTGGCTGATCGAGCAGGCCGGCTGGAAGGGCTATCGCGACGGCGACGCCGGGGTGCATGCCGAGCAGGCGCTGGTGCTGGTCAACCACGGCCGCGCCACGGGGGGCGAGCTGCTGGCCCTGGCGCGGCGCATCCAGGCGGACATCCGGGCGCGCTTCGGCGTCGAACTGGAGATCGAGCCGCTGGTGCGCTGAAGCGTCGCTCGCGACGCGGGGCTCCGCTGGACGCCGCTGGACGCCGCGGACGGAAACGCAAAAGGGGGAATGCCTTGCGGCATTCCCCCTTTTGCTTGGGCGCTGCCCGGGCCTGTCAGGCCTGGGGCTTGCGCTGTTCCTCGACGGCGGGTGCCGCGGTTTCGGCAGCACTCTGCGCATCGGCCGGCTGGACGGGCGCCTCGGCGACGGCTTCGCCGCTGTCGCGCTTGGGCTCCTCCGCGGGGCTTTCGGCCGCGTGCTCGGCAGCGGTCTCGCTGGCCGGCAGCGCCTCGGCGGCGGGCGAGGGCTCGACGGTTTCGGCGACGGTCGCGGTCGATGCTGCATCGACAGGGGCGACAGGCTGCTCGCTGACCTGTGCCTGCTCGACGCCCGGTTGCGCAGCGGCTGCCTCGCGGGCCAGGCGCTCGGCCTCGCGGCGGCGGCGACGCTCGCGCGGGTCGTTGGGCGCGCGGCCGCCGGCTGCCGGCTGAACTTCGCCGGCTTCCTCGGCTTCGGTGCCGGGGGCTTCGCCGGCGGCTGCCAGCTGCGACTCGCTGCTGGTCGCCGCGGGCTCGATCGCCTCGCCGATGCCGGCGGTCGGTTCGCCCGGTTCTCCGCGCTGTGGCTCGGTCGCCTGCTCGTCGGCCTCGGCAGTCGGCTGAGCGGTCTCGCCGGCCTGGGTCTCGCCGCTCGCATCGCTGGCGGCTGCGACTACGGCGGCAACCCCAGCCAAGGTCACGGTCTCGGCGACGGTGGCGGCAGCGCCTTCCTCCTCGCCCGGCAGTTCGATGCCGGCTTCGCGCTGGCGCTCGCGGCGGTTGCTGCGACGACGCTGGCCACGCGAACGGCGGCGCGGACGCTCGCCCTCGGCGCCTTCGTCCTGGACGGCTTCATCGTCGATGCCTTCGGCTTCTTCGCTAGCTTGCTCGAAGGTTTCCTCCTCGCGGGCCGGGCGCGGCGGACGCTCGCCGCGCGGACGACGCTCGCCACGTTCCTCGCGGCGGCCCTCGTTCGGCTCGACGGTTTCTACGCCGACACCTTCCTCGCGAGCGACGGTCTCCTCGGCGGGCTGGCGCTCCTCGCGGGGCTGACGCTCTTCGCGCGGCTGGCGCTCTTCGCGGGGCTGACGTTCCTCACGTGGCTGGCGCTCTTCGCGCGGCTGACGCTCCTCACGCGGTTGACGCTCTTCGCGGGGCTGACGCTCCTCACGCGGTTGGCGCTCTTCGCGGGGCTGGCGCTCCTCACGCGGCTGGCGCTCCTCACGCGGCTGACGCTCTTCGCGGGGCTGACGCTCCTCACGCGGCTGGCGCTCTTCGCGGGGCTGACGCTCCTCACGCGGCTGGCGCTCCTCACGCGGCTGGCGTTCCTCGCGCGGCTTGCGCTCCTCGCGCGGCTTGCGTTCGCCGCGCTCGGCTCGCTCGCCTTCGCGGCGGCGGTTCTGCTGGCGGCCGCCACGACGCTCATCGTTGCGCGAAGGGCGCTCGCCGGCGCTCGGCTGCGGCGCGGCCTCGCTGGTCGGCTTCGCTTCCTCCTTGCCGGCGAACAGGCCGACCAGCGAGCGGATCAGGCCCTTGAACAGGCTCGGCTCGGGGGTCGGGTGGGCCTGCGGAGCAGGGGCGGCCTGCGGTGCTTCCGCCGCCGGCGGAGCCGGGCGCTCGTGGCTGACAGTCTTCACCGCCGCTTCTTGGCGTACCAGGGTACGGGTGGCGGCGACCGGCTGGACTTCCTCGACCTCGGTCGGGGTCATCTCGTAGCTGGACTGGCCGACCTGCGCCTCCGGGCTGTCGTCGCGCAGGCGCTGCACTTCGAAGTGCGGGGTCTCCAGGTGGTCGTTGGGCAGGATGACGATGCGCGCACGGGTGCGCAGCTCGATCTTGGTGATCGCGTTACGCTTCTCGTTGAGCAGGAAGGCGGCTACCGGGATCGGCACCTGGGCGCGCACCTCGGCGGTGCGGTCCTTGAGCGCTTCTTCCTCGATCAGGCGCAGGATCGCCAGCGACAGCGATTCGACGTCGCGGATGATGCCCTGACCGTTGCAGCGCGGGCAGACCACGCCGCTGGTTTCGCCGAGCGACGGGCGCAGGCGCTGGCGGGACATCTCCAGCAGGCCGAAGCGCGAGATGCGCCCGACCTGGACGCGCGCGCGGTCGGCTTCGAGACACTCGCGCATGCGGTCTTCCACGGCGCGCTGGTTCTTCGCCGGGGTCATGTCGATGAAGTCGATGACGATCAGACCGCCGATGTCGCGCAAGCGCAGCTGGCGGGCGATTTCCTCGGCCGCTTCCAGGTTGGTCTGCAGGGCGGTTTCCTCGATGTCGCTGCCCTTGGTGGCGCGCGCCGAGTTGATGTCGATGGAGACCAGTGCCTCGGTCGGGTCGATGACGATGGAGCCGCCGGAGGGCAGCTTCACTTCGCGCTGGAAGGCGGTCTCGATCTGGCTCTCGATCTGGAAGCGGTTGAACAGCGGCACGCTGTCCTGGTACAGCTTGATCTTGCTGGCGTACTGCGGCATCACCTGCTGGATGAAGCTCAGCGCCTCTTCCTGGGCCTCGATGCTGTCGATCAGTACCTCGCCGATATCCTGGCGCAGGTAGTCGCGGATCGCGCGGATGATGACGTTGCTTTCCTGGTAGATCAGGAAGGGCGCGGCGCGGTCCTGCGAGGCCTCCTTGATCGCGGTCCACAGCTGGATCAGGTAGTCCAGATCCCACTGCAGCTCCTCGCTGGAGCGGCCGAGGCCTGCGGTGCGCACGATCAGGCCCATGTCGGCCGGAGCGTTGAGTCCGTTGAGGGCCTCGCGCAGCTCGTTGCGCTCCTCGCCCTCGATGCGCCGGGAAATGCCGCCGGCGCGCGGGTTGTTGGGCATCAGCACCAGATAGCGGCCGGCCAGGCTGATGAAGGTGGTCAGCGCCGCGCCCTTGTTGCCGCGCTCTTCCTTCTCGACCTGGACGATGACTTCCTGGCCTTCCTTGAGCACGTCCTTGATGTTGACGCGGCCCTCGGGGCTCTTGCTGAAGTACTCGCGGGAGATTTCCTTGAGCGGCAGGAAGCCGTGGCGCTCGGCGCCGAAGTCGACGAAGGCGGCCTCAAGGCTGGGTTCGACGCGGGTGATGCGACCCTTGTAGATGTTGGCCTTCTTCTGCTGGCGGGCGCCCGATTCGATGTCGAGGTCGAACAGGCGTTGGCCGTCGACCAGGGCAACACGCAACTCTTCGGGCTGAGTTGCGTTGATCAGCATTCTTTTCATGTAGTACCAATGGTTTCCGGGCTGCCGGAAACGGCGGTTGGCACGCACGACTCTCGTGGTCGGTGTCAGGTGCGCCGGGAACGGCCTTGCCGTTGCCCTTGTCAAGCCTCGCAGGCGATTGGGCCTGCGCGCGACTGGCGGCTCCTGCTAACTGTGGGTACAGAAGCACTCATTCAGGAGGAGGAATCAAACAACGCTGCGGACGATCAAGGCGTCTGGAAAGTCGAGTGCTACGCAGTCCGTCGTTTGTGCATCTCCGCCCTGCACGTATTCCCTGAGAATCGGGGTGCCGCTCGCTGAATCCGTAGCGGGTTAGCTTTTGCGCGAAACGCCGGGCGTTTCGCACCTCATGTGTCTCAAGGCCTGGTTTTCCGAGTCGCCGTGATGCTTGCGCGGGCAACCCGTCGGACGGCCTGGCGTCCGGCGATTGTGTGTCCGGCGGCGAGCAGTCGGCTCGCATGCGCGCGGAATGCCGCTTTTGACGGCTGCCGGAATATAGCAGCAATCATTAAATGCTTCAATTCAGGGAAAAATTGCTATGATTCGCGCATGACGACTCCCTCGCAAATCTCCACCGGCGTCCAGCTGCTCGAAGTGCAGCCGGAACTGGCCGGACAACGCATCGACAACTTTCTCCGCGCTCAGCTGAAAGGTGTTCCCAAGACCCTGATCTACCGCATCCTGCGCAAGGGCGAGGTGCGGGTGAACAAGGGGCGGATCAAGCCCGAGTACAAGCTGCAGGCCGGCGACGTGGTGCGCGTGCCGCCGCTGCGGGTAGCCGAGCGCGACGAGCCCGAGCCGCTCGCCCAGGGGCTGCTGCAGCGCCTCGAGGCGGCCATCGTCTACGAGGACAAGGCGCTGATCGTGCTCAACAAGCCGGCCGGCATTGCCGTGCACGGCGGCAGCGGGCTGAGCTACGGGGTGATCGAGGCGTTCCGCCAGCTGCGCCCGGAGGCCAGGGACATCGAGCTGGTGCATCGTCTGGATCGCGACACCTCGGGTCTTTTGATGATCGCCAAGAAGCGCAGCATGCTGCGTCACCTGCACGAGGCGCTGCGCGGCGACGGTGTCGACAAGCGCTATCTGGCGCTGGTGCGCGGCAGTTGGCCGACCTCGAAGAAGAAGGTCAGCGCGCCGCTGCTGAAGAACAACCTGCGCTCGGGCGAGCGGATGGTCGAGGTCAATCCCGAGGGCAAGGACGCTCTGACCGAGTTCCGCGTGGTGCGCCGCTTCGGTGACTTCGCCACCCTGGTCGAGGCCAGCCCGATCACCGGGCGCACCCATCAGATCCGAGTGCACGCCAAGCATGCCGGTCATTCGATCGCCGGCGACAGCAAGTATGGCGACGACGACTTCACTCGCGAGATCCGCGAGCTGGGCGGCAAGCGCCTGTTCCTGCATGCCTATGCGCTGCGGGTGAGCCTGCCCGGCGGCGAGGTGCTGGCGCTGGAGGCGCCGGTGGACGATATGTGGGCGCAGACCCTGGAGCGCCTGGATGCCTGACTACCGGCTGCTGGTGTTCGACTGGGACGGTACGTTGGTCGACTCCGTGGCGCGAATCGTCGAGTCGATGTGTGCGGCGGCCGATGCCTGTGGTCTGCCGCAGCTCGACGAGGCGGCGATTCGCGGCATCATCGGCCTCGGCTTGCCCGAGGCGATCCGTGCCCTGTATCCCGGACTGGAGGATGACGAGGCGAGCCAGGTCGTGTTCCGCAGGGTCTACAGTGACCACTATCTTTATCTGGAAAGCACGCCTTCGCCGCTGTTCGAGGGGGTGCTGGAATCGTTGCTGGCGTTCCGCGAGCAGGGCTACCGCCTTGCGGTGGCCACCGGCAAGAGTCGGCGCGGTCTCGATCGGGTACTGGCCGGGCACGGCTGGCTGGAATTCTTCGACATCACCCGCTGTGCCGACGAAACGGCCAGCAAGCCCGATCCGCGCATGCTGCGCGAGATCCTCGCGCATTGCGGCGTGGCGTCGGGGCAGGCGCTGATGGTCGGCGACTCGCCGTTCGATCTGCAGATGGCGCACAATGCCGGCATGACCGCGGTGGCCGTGGGTTACGGTGCGCAGCCGCTGTCGGTCCTGCAGGGGTATCGCCCGCATCTGGCCATCGAGCGTTTCGCGGCGCTCGGCGAGTGGCTCGAGGCGCGGCGCAATCGCATCAAGAAGGAGGCTGGCGAACGTGCAGTCGGATGAATGGAAGGCGCCGTCGGCGCCGAGCGACGAGAAGACCTGGAAGTTGCTGGAGAAGGCGGTGCTGGCCGGGGTGGTCGAGCAGCGGCGGGCACGACGCTGGGGTATCTTCTTCAAGAGTCTGGGCTTTCTCTACCTGTTCGGCGTGCTGCTCCTGCTCTCGCCCTGGTCGAGCCTGGACAAGGCGGCCGCGCTCAAGCCGCACACCGCGCTGATCGAGGTGCGCGGGGTGATCGCCGACGAGGAGCGGGCCAGTGCCGACAACATCGTCGGCAGTCTGCGCTCGGCCTTCAAGGACAAGAATACTCGCGCGGTGATCCTGCGCATCAACAGTCCGGGCGGTAGTCCGGTGCAGTCCGGCTACATCTACGACGAGATCCGCCGCCTGCGCGACGAGCATCCGGACATCAGGTTGTATGCGGTGATCGCCGACCTGGGTGCTTCCGGTGCCTACTACATCGCCAGCGCCGCCGATGCGATCTACGCCGACAAGGCCAGTCTGGTCGGCTCCATCGGCGTGACCGCCTCGGGCTTCGGCTTCGTCGAGGCGATGCAGAAGCTGGGCGTCGAGCGGCGCACCTATACCTCCGGCGAGCACAAGACCTTCCTCGATCCGTTCATGCCGCAGAAGGAGGACGAGACGCGCTTCTGGGGTGGCGTGCTGGAGACCACCCATCGTCAGTTCATCGCCAGCGTCAAGGAGGGGCGCGGCGAGCGGCTGAAGGACGCCGAGCACCCCGAGCTGTTCTCTGGTCTGGTGTGGTCCGGCGAGCAGGCGCTGGAGCTGGGGCTGGTGGACGGACTGGGCAGCGCCAGCTTCGTGGCGCGCGAGGTGGTTGGCGAGAAAAACCTGGTCGACTTCACTCGCAAGGAGTCGCCGATCGATCGTTTCGCCAAGCGCCTCGGCGCCGGCATGGCCGAACAGATTTCGCTGTGGATGGGGCTGCGCGCGCCGCAGTTGCAGTGAGCGGCGTTCAGGGTATCCGAACGCCCTCGGCGAGCAGCATGTCGACCAGGCGGATCAGCGGCAGGCCGATCAGGCTGGTGGCGTCCGTGCCGCTGGTCGCGCGGAACAGGCTGATGCCGAGCCCTTCGGACTTGAAGCTGCCGGCGCAGTCGTAGGGTTGCTCGAGGCGCAGGTAGCGCTCGATGCGGGCGTCGTCCAGCGGGCGGAAGTGTACGGTGAAGGGTATGCAGTCGACCTGGCTTCTGCCGCTCTGCGAGTTGTGCAGGCACAGGCCGGTGTGGAAGGTCACGCTGCTGTCGCTGGCGGCGCGCAGTTGCTCGCGGGCGCGCGCGAAGTCGTGCGGCTTGCCGAGGATGCGGCCGTCGGGCAGGGCGGCGACCTGGTCGGAGCCGATTATCAGGTGGCGGTCGTGGCGTTCGGCAAGGGCGCGCGCCTTGGCCTCGGCGAGGCGGCGGACCAGTTGCTCGGGCGGTTCGCCGGGATGGGCGCTTTCGTCGATGTCCGGCGAGCGGCATTCGAACGGCAGGCGCAGGCGTTCGAGCAGGGCGCGACGATAGGGCGAGCTGGAAGCGAGCAGCAGTGGCAGCATGACGGTCTCCGTGGAATGTGCCGGCGATTCTAGGCGTCCCCGGGGGGTCGCTGCACGCAAGGAATTTCTTTGACAGTTAAAAGGGGTATCCCTAGAATGGCGCGCTTATGTTGAAAGGGCCGATTCCACCTCACATCGATCCGCGCAAGCTGGCAGATCGCGACGCCATCCTCCAGGGTGAGTGGCCGGTCGCGCAGTTTTCGCGGTTGTGCGAGCAGTTGGTCAGCGATGCCGGCAGCGTCCAGGCTCGTCTCGAGTTCGGTCGCGACGAGCAGGGGCTGATCGTCATGCGCGGCGAACTCGAGGTCGAGGTGCAGATGGTATGCCAGCGTTGTCTGGAGCCGGCGAGCCTCCCGGTGCACTGCGAGTTCGTCTATGCCGTGCTGCGGGAGGGCGCCTCGGCGGATTCCCTGCCGAAGAGCTACGACGCGCTGGAAGTGGGCGAGGAGCCTCTCGATCTGCTCGAGCTGGTCGAGGATGAGCTGCTGCTTGCGCTTCCCATTGTGCCGGCCCACGAACCCGATGCATGCCAGCATCCAGCCGGTTATGCAGCAGCACCAGAACCGAGCGTCAACGAGGTTCCGCGGTCCAACCCGTTCGATGTACTGGCGCAGTTGAAACGTGACCCAAACGTTTAGGAGTTAATCAGAATGGCTGTTCAACAGAACAAAAAGTCCCGTTCCGCTCGCGACATGCGTCGTTCCCACGATGCGCTCGAGGCCAACGCGCTGTCCGTCGAGAAGAGCACCGGTGAAGTCCACCTGCGCCACCACGTGAGCCCGGACGGCTTCTATCGTGGTCGCAAGATCGTCGACAAGGGCGCTGCCGAGTAATCCTTGGTCGCTCCGGTCCTCGCGATCGATGCAATGGGTGGGGACTTCGGTCCCCACTGCATTGTTCCGGCCTGCCTTTCCTGTCTGGCCGAACATCCCTCCCTGCGGCTGATCCTCGTCGGCCAGTCCTCCCTCATCGAACCGCTGATCGCCGAGGTCCCCTCCGGCGAACGCTTTCGCCTGCGCGTGCATCCTGCCAGTGAAGTGATCGCCATGGGCGAGCGTCCGGCCCAGGTGCTGCGCGGCAAGTCCGATTCCTCGATGCGCCGGGCCCTTGAGCTGGTGCGCGACGGCGCGGCCCAGGCCTGCGTGAGCGCGGGCAATACCGGGGCGCTGATGGCGCTGTCGCGCCACGTGCTGAAGACCTTGCCCGGCATCGACCGGCCAGCGATGGTCAGCGCGATACCCACCGAGCGGGGCAGCTGCCTGCTGCTCGATCTGGGCGCCAACATCGACTGCAGCGCCGAGAACCTCTTCCAGTTCGCCGTGATGGGCGCGGTTGCCGCCGAGGCGCAGGGGCTGGCGCGGCCGCGGGTGGCGCTGCTCAACGTCGGTACCGAGGAGATCAAGGGCAGCCAGCAGGTGAAGCTGGCGGCCAGCCTGCTGCAGCGGGCGTCGGCGCTCAACTACATCGGCTTCGTCGAGGGCGACGGCCTGTATCGGGGCGAAGCCGACGTGGTGGTGTGCGACGGCTTCGTCGGCAACGTGGTGCTCAAGGCCAGCGAGGGGCTGGCGGCGATGATCGCCGCGCGCATCGCCGCGCGCTTTCGCAGCGGTCCCTTCGCGCGCCTCGCCGGCCTGCTGGCGCTGCCGCTGTTGCGCGGCCTGCAGGACGAGTTGCGGCCGGCTCGGCACAACGGCGCGAGCTTTCTCGGATTGCAAGGCATTGTGGTAAAAAGCCACGGCGGTGCCGGTCCGGAGGGTTTCCGGGCGGCTGTCCGGCGCGCGCTGACGGAGGTCGACGAGAATCTGCCGCAGCGTCTGCATGGGCGTCTCGAGCATCTGCTGCTTTAATTCCCCGGGCGTGACCGCAGGTCCATGCCCGCCATCCAACAGGTCGGTGCGCTGTGCCCTGCGCAGCCGTGCCGGCCAACACGTACACAAGGGACTTGCTCCATGTCTTCTTCCCTCGCATTCGTTTTCCCCGGTCAGGGCTCCCAGGCGGTCGGCATGCTCGCCGAGCTGGGCGCGCAGCACGCTGTGATCGGCGAGACCTTCGCCGAAGCCTCGGCCGCCCTGGGCTACGACCTCTGGGCGCTGACCCAGGAGGGTCCGGCCGAGCGTCTCAATCGGACCGACAAGACCCAGCCGGCGATCCTCGCCGCCTCCGTCGCCCTGTGGCGCCTCTGGCAGGCCGAGGGCGGCGCGCAGCCGGCCTTCGTCGCCGGCCACAGCCTGGGCGAGTACTCGGCGCTGGTTGCGGCCGGCAGCCTGCCGTTCGCCGCGGCGGCGAAGCTGGTGGAGCTGCGCGGCCAGTTGATGCAGCAGGCGGTGCCGGCCGGGCAGGGCGGCATGGCGGCGATCCTCGGCCTGGACGACGACGCCGTGCGTGCCGCCTGTGTCGAGGCGGCGCAGGGCGAGGTGGTCAGCGCCGTCAACTTCAACGCTCCGGGTCAGGTGGTGATAGCCGGCGCCGCGGCGGCCGTCGAGCGCGCCATCGAGGCCTGCAAGGGCAAGGGCGCCAAGCGCGCCATGGCGCTGCCGGTCAGCGTGCCGTCGCACTGTGCGCTGATGCGTCCGGCCGCCGAGCAGTTCGCCGCGGCGGTCGAGGCCATCGACTGGCAGGTTCCGCAGATCGCCATCGTGCAGAACACCACCGCTGCCGTGCCGGCCTCGCTGGACGAACTCAAGCGCGAGCTGCTGGCCCAGCTGTACAGCCCGGTGCGCTGGGTGGAAAGCGTGGTCGCCCTCGCCGATCGCGGCGTGGCCGAGCTGGTCGAGTGTGGGCCGGGCAAGGTGCTGTCCGGCCTCAACAAGCGTTGCGCCAAGGGCGTCAACACCCACAATCTGGATACCCCCGAGGCCTTCGCCGCTGCCCGTGCGGCGCTGGCCTGATCATCAGGAGAAACACCCATGAGTCTGCAAGGTAAGGTAGCCCTGGTCACCGGTGCCACCCGCGGCATCGGCCAGGCCATCGCCCTCGAGCTGGGCCGCCAGGGCGCCATCGTCATCGGCACCGCCACCACTGCCGCCGGTGCCGAACGTATCGCCGAGTACCTCAAGGCGGCCGGCATCGAAGGCGCCGGCCTGGTCCTCGACGTGTCCAGCGACGAGTCGGTGGCCCAGACCCTCGAGCACATCCAGCAGCACCTCGGCCAGCCGGCCATCCTGGTCAACAACGCCGGCATCACCCGCGACAATCTGATGCTGCGCATGAAGGACGAGGAGTGGCACGACGTCATCAACACCAATCTGACCAGCATCTACCGGCTGACCAAGGCCGTGCTCAAGGGCATGACCAAGGCGCGTTGGGGGCGGATCATCAACATCAGCTCGGTGGTCGGCTCGATGGGCAACGCCGGCCAGGCCAACTATGCGGCGGCCAAGGCCGGCGTCGAAGGCTTCAGCCGCGCCCTGGCCCGCGAGGTGGGTTCGCGCGGCATCACCGTCAACGCGGTGGCGCCGGGCTTCATCGATACCGACATGACCCGCGATCTGCCCGAGGCCCATCGCCAGAATCTGCTGACCCAGATTCCGCTGGGTCGTCTGGGGCAGGCCGAGGAGATCGCCAGCGTGGTAGGCTTCCTCGCCGGTGAGGGCGGCGCCTACGTGACCGGCGCGACCATCCCGGTCAACGGCGGCATGTACATGTGAAAAATCCCGCCGGCTTGCGCTCGGCTTTTTGCGGCCGGAATCTCGGTACGACGCCATGTCGCTGTTTTGCAAGGCGTTTTCCCGGCGGTTGCAAGAATGCGGTTCGGCAGGCCGGCAAGGGTTTTGCTTGAAAAGCTGAAAACCCTTTCTATACACTAGCCGCCACCAGCTACATGGAACTCTCCATAGGAGTGAGAACGAGATATGAGCACCATTGAAGAACGCGTCAAGAAGATCGTTGCCGAGCAGCTTGGCGTAAAAGAAGAAGAAGTGACCAACAGCGCTTCCTTCGTGGAAGACCTGGGCGCTGACTCCCTGGACACCGTGGAGCTGGTCATGGCTCTCGAGGAAGAATTCGAGACCGAAATCCCGGACGAGCAGGCTGAGAAGATCACCACCGTTCAGGAAGCCATCGATTACATCAATGCTCACGGCCAGCAGTAAGTAATCGTCGGTTCCGACCGGAAAAAGCCGCACGTCCTTGAAAAGACGTGCGGTTTTTCTTTGGGTAAAAGGAAGTCGTAGCGGCAGTTCGGCTAGGCTTCGTCGCTGTAGTGGACAACAAGAGGAGAGCGCTGTGTCGCGTAGACGCGTCGTGGTCACCGGTCTTGGCATGCTGTCACCCCTGGGCCCGGATGTGGCCAGCAGTTGGCAGGGCGTGCTGGCCGGGCAGAGTGGCATCGGTCCGATCGGGCATATGGATGTCTCGGCTTTCGCCACCCGCTTCGGCGGTTCGGTCAAGGGCTTCAACGTCGAGGACTACCTGCCGGCCAAGGAAGCTCGCAAGATGGACCTCTTCATCCAGTACGGCATGGCCGCCAGCCTGCAGGCGGTGCGCGACGCCGGCCTGGAGGTCACCGACGCCAACCGCGAGCGGGTTGGCGTGGCCATGGGGTCGGGCATCGGCGGTCTGACCAACATCGAGAACAACGCCAGGTCGTTGCACGAGCAGGGGCCGCGGCGCATCTCGCCGTTCTTCGTGCCGAGCGCGATCATCAACATGATTTCCGGATTCCTGTCGATCCATCTGGGTGCGCAGGGGCCCAACTACGCCATCACCACCGCCTGCACCACCGGCACCCACAGCATCGGCATGGCGGCGCGCAACATCGCCTACGGCGAGGCCGACGTGATGATCGCCGGCGGTGCCGAGATGGCCACCTGCGGCCTGGGTCTCGGCGGCTTCGGTGCCGCGCGTGCGCTGTCGACCCGCAACGAGGAGCCGACCCGCGCCAGCCGGCCGTGGGATCGCGGCCGCGACGGTTTCGTGCTGGCCGACGGTGCCGGCGCCCTGGTGCTGGAGGAACTCGAGCACGCCAGAGCGCGTGGTGCGCGGATCTACGCCGAGCTGGTCGGCTTCGGCATGAGCGGCGACGCCTTCCACATGACCGCGCCGCCGGAAGACGGTGCCGGCGCCGCGCGCTGCATGCAGAACGCCCTGCGCGATGCCGGCCTGACCCCCGAGCAGGTGCAGTACATCAACGCCCACGGCACCTCGACCCCGGCCGGCGATGTCGCCGAGGCGGCGGCGATCAAGCGGGTGTTCGGCGCGCACGCCTACCAGCTGGCGGTCAGCTCGACCAAGTCGATGACCGGCCACCTGCTCGGTGCCGCCGGCGCAGTCGAGGCGATCTTCAGCATCCTCGCCCTGCGCGACCAGGTGGCGCCGCCGACCATCAACCTCGACGAGCCGGACGAGGGCTGCGACCTCAACTTCGTGCCGCACCGGGCGCAGGCCATGCCGATCGACGTGGCGCTGTCCAACTCCTTCGGCTTCGGCGGCACCAACGGAACCCTGGTGTTCCGCCGCTTCACCGGCTGATGGGGTTGGCCTGGATCGACGGCCGCCCGGCGGACAGCCTGCCGCTCGGCGACCGCGGTCTGGCCTACGGCGACGGTCTGTTCGAGACCGTCGCCGTGCGCGCCGGCCGCATGCCCTTGCTCGAGCGCCATATGCAGCGTCTCGGCGAGGGTGCCCGGCGCCTCGCCCTGCCGCTGGATCCGGAGCGAGTGCGCGGCGAGCTGCTGGCTTTCGCCGGCGTGCTCGGCGACGGCGTGGCCAAGCTGATCGTCACCCGCGGCGACGGTCTGCGCGGCTATGCGCCGCCGGCCGATGCCCGCTGCCGACGCATTCTGCTCGGCAGTCCGTCGCCGGCCTATCCGGCGCGTCACCGCGAGCAGGGCGTCCGCCTGTTTTCCTGCGCCACCCGCCTGGCCGAGCAGCCGCTGCTGGCCGGTCTCAAGCACCTCAACCGCCTCGAGCAGGTGCTGGCCCGCGCCGAGTGGCAGGAGCCGGCCTGCGCCGAGGGGCTGATGCGCGACGGCAGTGGTCGGGTCGTGGAAGGGGTGTTCAGCAACCTGTTCGTGGTCCGCGACGGCGAACTGCTGACCCCGGCGCTGCAACGCTGCGGGGTGGCCGGGGTGATGCGTGCGGAGATCCTCGCTCGTGCCGCGGCGGCCGGCATCGCCACGCGGGTCTGCGACATCGACTATCCGCAGCTGCTGAGCGCCGACGAAGTGTTCCTGTGCAACAGCCAGTACGGCATCTGGCCGGTGGTGGCGCTGGAGGAGCATGGCTGGCCGCTCGGCGGGTTGACCCGTAGACTGCAGGGCCTGATCGGCGATCTTCTGGAAGTCCGCGCGTGAAACGTTTTCTGCTCTACCTGCTCGAAGGTGCCCTGCTGCTGGCCGGCCTGCTGCTGGCCTTCGCCGGCTGGCAGCAACACGTCGCCCTGCGCCAGCCGCTGGGGCTGGTCGAGGAGCGCCTGCTTGAGGTGCCGAACGGCGCCACCCCCGGTGGCTTGCTCAATCGTCTGGAGGACGAGGGGGTGCTCGAGGGCGCCCTCTGGTTGCGTCTGTACTGGCGCTTCAACCTCGACGGCAAGGGCCTGCACAGCGGCGAATACCGCCTGACGCCCGGGCAGACGGCCGGCGACCTGCTCGGCCAGTGGCGGCGCGGCGAGGTGGTCAGCTACAGCCTGACCCTGGTCGAGGGCTGGACCTTCCGCCAGGTGCGCTCCGCGCTGGCGGCGCAGGAGCGCCTCGAGCAGACTCTGGCCGATCTGGACGACGCCGCGGTGATGCAGCGTCTGGGGCTCGACGGCCAGCACCCGGAGGGGCGTTTCTTTCCCGATACCTACCGCTACGTGCGCGGCATGCGCGACATCGATTTGCTGCGCCAGGCCAACGAGCGGCTGGTGCGAGTGCTCGACGAGGAGTGGCAGCAGCGCGCCGAGGGGCTGCCCTACGCGGATCCATACCGGGCGCTGATCATGGCCTCGCTGGTGGAGAAGGAGACCGGGGTGGGCTACGAGCGCCCGGAGATCGCCGGGGTGTTCGTTCGCCGCCTGCGCCTGGGCATGCTGCTGCAGACCGATCCGACGGTGATCTACGGCCTCGGCGAGCGCTATGCCGGCAACCTGACCCGCGCCCATCTGCGCGAGCCGACGCCCTACAACACCTACACCAATCCGGGGTTGCCGCCGACGCCGATCGCCATGGTCGGCCGCGAGGCGATTCGCGCCGCGCTCAATCCGGCCGATGGCGACACCCTGTACTTCGTCGCCCGCGGCGACGGCACCCACGTCTTCTCGCGCACCCTCCAGGAGCACAACCGTGCGGTGCGCGAATACCAGCTCAAGCGGCGCGCGGACTATCGCTCCAGCCCTGGGCCCATCTCGCAAGGAAACAGCCAGTGAGCGGCCTGTTCATCACCCTGGAAGGCCCGGAAGGGGCCGGCAAGAGCACCAACCGCGACTACCTGGCCGAGCGCCTGCGCGCCGCCGGCTGCGACGTGCTGCTGACCCGCGAGCCGGGCGGCACGCCGCTGGCCGAGCGGATCCGCGAGCTGCTGCTGGCTCCCAGCGACGAGCCGATGGCCGCCGATACCGAGCTGCTGCTGGTATTCGCCGCTCGCGCCCAGCACCTGGCGCAGGTGATCCGTCCGGCCCTGGCCGCCGGCCGGGTGGTGCTCTGCGACCGCTTCACAGACGCCACCTACGCCTATCAGGGCGGCGGTCGCGGCCTGCCGCTGGAGCGCATCGCCCAGCTGGAGAGTTTCGTGCAGGGCGAGCTGCGTCCCGACCTGACCCTGGTGTTCGACCTGCCGGTGGAGATCGGCCTGGCCCGCGCCGCCGCGCGCGGTCGGCTGGACCGCTTCGAGCAGGAGGCGCAGGCATTCTTCGAGGCGGTACGCCAGACCTATCTGGCGCGCGCCCGGCTGGCCCCGCAGCGCTATCGCCTGCTGGACGCCGCGCAGCCGCTGGCTGCGGTGCAGGGTCAGCTCGACGGCCTGCTGCCCGAGTTGCTGGAGCGCGTACGTGGTTGAGCGTTACCCCTGGCAGCAGGAGCTCTGGCGGCAGCTGGCGCGCCGCCAGCAGCATGCCCACGCCTACCTGCTGCACGGCCCGACCGGGATCGGCAAGCGCGCCCTGGCCGAGCGCCTGACGCGTCTGCTGCTCTGCGCCGCGCCGCAGGACGACGAGGCCTGCGGCCGTTGCAAGGCCTGCCTGCTGCTGCACGCCGGCACCCATCCGGACTACTTCGAGCTGCTGCCGGAGGAGCCCGACAAGCCGATCAAGGTCGACCAGGTCCGCGAACTGGTGGAGTTCGTTGCCCGGACCGCCCAGCTCGGCGGGCGCAAGCTGGTCGTCCTCGAGCCGGCCGAGGCGATGAACCTCAATGCCGCCAATGCCTTGCTGAAAAGCCTCGAGGAGCCCTCGGGTGACACCGTGCTGCTGCTGGTCAGCCACCAGCCCAGTCGGCTGCTGCCGACCATCAGGAGCCGCTGCCTGCAGCAGGCCTGCCCGACGCCGACGTCCGCGCAGGCGCTGACCTGGCTGGCCGCGCAGTTGCCCGAGCTGGAGCCGGCCGTGCAGCAGCGTCTGCTGGCCCTGGCCGCCGGCTCGCCGCTGCGCGCCCTGCAGCTGCACGACGCGGGCGTGCTCGACCAGCGTGCGCTGGTCGAGGAGGGCATCCGCAAGCTGCTCAAGCAGCAGGCGGCGCCGGCCGAGCTGGCCGAGGCCTGGAAGCAGATTCCGCTGGCGCTGCTGCTCGACTGGTTCTGCGACTGGCTGCTGCAGGTCCTGCGTTGCCAGCTGGCCGGCGCCGACGAGGCCGCCGACGCACCGATGGACAAGGTGGTGCGCTGGCTGGCCGGACGCACGCCGCTGCCTGCCGTGCTGGCGCTGCAGGACTGGCTGCTCGCCGAGCGGCAGAAGGTGCTCGGCAAGGCCAACCTCAACCGCGCACTGCTTCTCGAAGCCCTGCTGGTGCGATGGGCAAGCCTGCCGCTGGCGGGCTAGAATCGTCGTCCGGAACTGTCACGGAATCCGCCCCATGAGCATGCCCCCCCTCGGCGGTCGCAACGCGATCCTCACCCTGACCCTCAAGGACAAGGCGCAGCTGTATGCGGCCTACATGCCCTTCGTGCGCAACGGCGGACTGTTCATCTCAACCAACAAGAGCTACCACCTCGGCGACGAGGTGTTCATGCTGCTGACCCTGATGGATGAGCCGGAGAAGATTCCGGTGGCCGGCAAGGTGGTCTGGATCACCCCCAAGGGCGCCCAGGGCAACCGCACCGCCGGCATCGGCGTGCAGTTCAACGACGGCGACCGCAGCACCCGCAACAAGATCGAGACCTACCTGGCCGGCGCGCTCAAGTCCGAGCGACCGACCCTGACCATGTGACCATGCTCGTAGATTCCCACTGCCATCTCGACCGCCTGGACCTCAAGGCCCACGGCGGCTCCCTGGATGCCGCCCTGGCGGCAGCCCGCGCTCGCGGCGTCGGCCGCTTCCTGTGCATCGGCGTCAGCGCCGACAACGCCGCTGCGGTGCGCCGGCTGGCCGAGCGCTACGCCGACGTGTATTGCTCGGTCGGCGTGCACCCGCTGGATCTGGAGCCTGGCTGCGAGCCGGCGCTCGGTTGGCTGCTGAGCGAGCTGGCGCATCCGCGAGTGGTGGCCATCGGCGAGACCGGCCTGGACTACCACTACCAGCCGGAGGCCGCGCGCCTGCAGCAGGAAGGCTTCGCCCTGCATCTGCAGGCGGCGCGACAGACCGGCAAGCCGGTGATCGTGCATACCCGCGAGGCGCGCGCCGATACCCTGGCCATGCTGCGCGAGGCCGACCTGCCCCAGGCCGGCGTGCTGCACTGTTTCACCGAAGACTGGGAGATGGCCCGCGCGGCGCTCGACCTCGGCTACTACATCTCGCTGTCCGGCATCGTCACCTTCCGCAATGCCGAGGCGCTGCGCGAGGTGGCCCGTCGGGTGCCGGCCGACCGCCTGCTGGTGGAGACCGATGCCCCCTATCTGGCGCCGGTGCCGCATCGCGGCAGACCGAACCTGCCGGAGTACGTGCGCGACGTCGCCGAATTCCTCGCCGGGCTGCGCGGGGTGCCGTTCGAGGTGCTGGCCGAGCAGACCACGAGCAATTTCGAGCGGCTGTTCCCCCTCGCCCGGACGAGCTGAGCGGGCGGACAAAAAGAACCCGGACTCTGGGGGGGAATCCGGGTCAAGACCATTAGGAGTGAAACCGGAACAAGCGTTCCCACGCCGCTCCGCCTGACGGGCACTTGGGGGGAGGTGCCGCGCATCAGTAATGATGAGTATTGACCAGTCTCCGGCACTTTACCGGCAGGAATCCCCTTGTTTTAAAACGGATTCGAAATAGTTCCGCATTTGCTGAGTGCGTCGCCGCATCAGGATGGACGAATGACGGCCTTTCGGCGGGCGGCGGCTGCTGCCGTCGCCCTCAGGCCAGGCGGCGCAGCACGGCGAGGGTTTCCTCGATCGCCGCCTCCGCCGTGTAGAAGTGCGGCGACAGGCGGATGCCGCCGCCGCGCTGCGCGCAGACCACCTGTTCCTGTCTGAGCGCCTCGAACAGTCCGGCATTGTCCCGCCCGTCGAGGGCGAAGGTGAGGATGCCGGCGCGCCGGCCGGGCTCCTGCGGGCTCAGCAGGCGCGCACCGGGCAGCACGGCGATTCCTGCGTGCAACTGGGCAATGCGCTGCTCGAGCAGGGTCGCCACCTGCGCCATGCCGACCTCCTCGAGCAGCCCGAGGCTGGCCTCCAGCGCCATCGCGCCGAGCATGTTCGGGCTGCCGCACTCGAAGCGCCGGGCGGTTTTCGCCGGTTGCCAGTCGCGCCTGTCGTAGTTGCCGGCGTCCTCCAGCATGTGCCAGCCGTATTCGTGCAGCCTGAGTTGCTCGCGCAGGTCGCGGCGGCAGTAGAACACCCCGAGCCCTTCCGGGCCGAGCAGCCACTTGTGGCCGTCGGCCATGGCGAAGGCGCAGTCGCTGGCCTGCACGTCGAACGGCTGGGCGCCGAGCTGCTGGATGGCGTCGATGCACAGCAGCACGCCGCGCTGCCGGCAGCCGGCGCCGAGGTTCGGCATGTCCAGGCGCAGGCCGCTGGCGTACTGCACCGCGCTGATCGCCAGCAGGCGGGTGCGCGGCGTGCAGGCGGCGAGCAGGGCGCCTTCCGGGTCGCGGCCGGCGATGTCCACCTCGATGACCTCGACGCCTTGCGGGCGCAGCGCCTCCCAGACCACCCGGTTGGAGGGGAATTCCTGGTCGCTGATCACCACCTGGTCGCCGGGGCGCCAGTCGAGGCCGAAGGCGACGAACGACAGCGCCTCCGAGGTGTTCTTCACCAGCGCCACGTCCGCCGTCGAGGGGGCGTTGAGCAGCCGCGCCAGGCGCTGGCGCAGACGCTGCTCGAGCTGCAGCCATTGCGGATAGTCGCGGGCGCCGACCCGCAGGTTCTGCTCGGCGAAGGCGCACACCGCGGCGCTGGCGCGCCTGGGCCAGGGCGCCACGGCGGCATGGTTGAGATAGCGCAGGCCGGGTTCCTGGGGGAATTCGTCGTGCCACGGGCTCATCGTCGTTGCTCCTCGAGTGGGCGGATTGCGGCATGATACAGCTGTCCGGGCAGCGGTCTGCTCCGGCGTGACGCTCGACAGGCAGGCGGAGGTGAGTGGCGATGAAGGATGATGGCAAGGCGGGCGAGCTGTTGCAGCAGATTCCGGCGGGCAAGGGCGGGTTGCCGCCGGTGCACCTGTGGGATCCGCCGTTCTGCGGCGACATCGACATGCGTATCGCCCGCGACGGCAGCTGGCACTACCTGGGCACGCCGATCGGCCGCCCGGCGATGGTGCGGCTGTTCTCCACGATCCTGCGCCGCGACGGTGCCGACTACTTCCTGGTGACGCCGGTGGAGAAGGTCGGCATCCGTGTCGACGACGCGCCCTTCGTGGCGGTGGAGATGGCGGTGGACGGCGAGGGCGAAGCCCAGCGACTGCGCTTTCGCACCAGCGTCGGCGACGAGGTGCTGGCCGGCGCCGAGCATCCGCTGCGCTTCGTGCTCGACGTGGAGAGCGGCGAGCCGTCGCCCTACGTGCACGTGCGCGCCGGTCTCGAGGCGCTGATCCATCGCAACGTGTTCTATCGCCTGGTGGAGCTGGCGGTGCCCTGCGAACGCAACGACGAGCCCTGGCTTGGTGTGTGGAGCGACGGCGTGCTGTTTCCCATCGCGCCGCAGCCGGAATAGGACGGAAACGGAAAAGGCCCCGCAGGGCCTTTTCGTCGGTGCTTACATGTTGGGGTAGTTCGGCCCGCCGGTGCCTTCCGGGGCCACCCAGGTGATGTTCTGCGCCGGGTCCTTGATGTCGCAGGTCTTGCAGTGCACGCAGTTCTGCGCGTTGATCTGGAACTTCTGCTCGCCGTTTTCCTGGGTGACCACCTCGTACACCCCGGCCGGGCAGTAGCGCTGCGCCGGTTCGTCGTAGAGCGGCAGGTTCCTGGCCAGCGGGATCGACGCGTCGGCCAGCTTCAGGTGGCAGGGCTGGTCTTCCTCGTGGTTGGTGTTGGAGAGGAACACCGAGGACAGCTTGTCGAAGCTGAGCTTGCCGTCCGGCTTGGGATAGTCGATGCGCTGGGACTCGGCGGCCGGCTTCAGGGTGGCATGGTCCGGCGTGTTGTCGTGCAGGGTCAGCGGGATCTTGCCGCCGAACAGGTTCTGGTCGACGAAGTTGAACGCGCCGCCGAGGATCGCGCCGAACTTGTGGATCGCCGCGCCGAAGTTGCGGCTGCGGTACAGCTCGTCGTACAGCCAGCTGTCCTCGAAGGCCTTGACGTAGTTGTTCAGCTCGTCGCCGCCCTCGCGGCCGGCGCCCAGCGCCTCGACGATCGCCTCGGCGGCGAGCATGCCGGACTTCATCGCGGTGTGGCTGCCCTTGATCTTGGCGAAGTTGAGGGTGCCGGCGTCGCAGCCGATCAGCGCACCGCCGGGGAAGACCATCTTCGGCAGCGAGTTGAGGCCGCCCTTGCAGATGGCGCGGGCGCCGTAGGCGATGCGCTTGCCGCCTTCCAGGTACTGCCTGATCACCGGGTGGTGCTTGTAGCGCTGGAACTCGTCGAACGGCGACAGGTAGGGGTTGCTGTAGGACAGGTCGACGATCAGGCCGACCACCACCTGGTGGTTCTCCAGGTGATAGAGGAAGGAGCCGCCCGGGTTGTCGTCGTTCAGCGGCCAGCCGGCGGTGTGCACCACCAGGCCCTGCTCGTGCTTGCTCGGGTCGATCTCCCACAGCTCCTTGATGCCGATGCCGTAGTGCTGGGCGTCGGCCTGGGCGTCGAGCTTGTACCTGGCGATCAGCTGCTTGCCGATATGGCCGCGGCAGCCTTCGGCGAACAGGGTGTACCTGGCGCGCAGCTCCATGCCCGGGGTGTACAGGCCGTCCTTGGGCTTGCCCTCGTGGTCGACGCCCAGGTCGCCGGTGACGATGCCGCGGACCACGCCGTGCGCGTCGATCAGCGCTTCCTGGGCGGCGAAGCCCGGGTAGATCTCGACGCCGAGGTTCTCGGCCTGCTGGGCCAGCCAGCGGCACAGGTTGCCGAGGGAGACGATGTAGTTGCCCTCGTTGTGCATGGTCCTGGGCACGGCGAAGTCGGGGATCCTGCGCGCGGCCTCGGCGTCCTTGAGCAGGTAGATGTCGTCGCGCTTGACCGGGGTGTTCAGCGGGGCGCCGAGGCTCTTCCAGTCGGGGAACAGCTCGGCCAGCGCGCGCGGCTCGAACACCGCGCCGGAGAGGATGTGGGCGCCGACTTCGGAGCCTTTCTCCACCACGCAGACGCTGAGCTCCTGGCCGGCTTCGGCGGCCTTCTGCTTCAGGCGGCAGGCGGCGGAGAGACCGGCGGGGCCCGCTCCGACGATGACAACGTCGAATTCCATGTATTCGCGTTCCACTCTCTAATCTCCTAACTCAAGGCTGGCAATCTGCTTGTTGGAAGTCCGCTGGGCGGTTATTGTGCAGCGCAACATGTTTACGCTGGACGGCAATGCCGGTACAAGCTTTCGTTGCAGGTTGGCTGAAACGGCCCATTTTAAAGGGCGCCGCCGCTGCAGTGGAAGTTTTGTCGTATTGACCGGTCCGGGGGATATGGTCAAGATACGGCGTTTATGTCGGTCGCGGCATGGCTGAGAGTCGGTTCGGTCCGGCGGGCAGCCCGGCCTGGCGGCCTCCTGGTGCCGCCACATCAACTCACCGGAGAACACGAGGAATCCATGAAGATTCTGGTAGCTGTCAAGCGAGTGGTCGATTACAACGTCAAGGTCCGCGTCAAGGCGGACAACTCCGGCGTCGACCTCGCCAACGTCAAGATGTCGATGAACCCGTTCTGCGAGATCGCCGTGGAGGAAGCGGTGCGTCTCAAGGAGAAGGGCGTCGCTACCGAGATCGTGGCCGTCTCCGTTGGGCCGACCGCTGCCCAGGAGCAGCTGCGCACCGCCCTGGCCCTCGGCGCCGACCGCGCCGTGCTGGTCGAGACCGGCGAGGAGCTGGGTTCGCTGGCCATCGCCAAGCTGCTCAAGGCCGTGGTCGACAAGGAGCAGCCGCAGCTGATCATCACCGGCAAGCAGGCCATCGACAGCGACAACAACCAGACCGGCCAGATGCTCGCCGCGCTGACCGGTTTCGCCCAGGGTACCTTCGCCTCCCGTGTTGAAGTCGTCGGCGACCAGGTCAACGTCACCCGCGAGATCGACGGCGGCCTGCAGACCGTGGCGCTGAAGCTGCCGGCCATCGTCACCACCGACCTGCGTCTCAACGAGCCGCGCTACGCCTCGCTGCCGAACATCATGAAGGCCAAGAAGAAGCCGTTGGAGACCGTCACTCCGGAGGCTCTCGGCGTGTCCACCGCCTCGACCGTGAAGACCCTCAAGGTCGAGGCGCCGGCCGCCCGCCAGGCCGGCATCAAGGTCAAGTCCGTGGCCGAACTGGTCGAGAAACTGAAGAACGAAGCGAAGGTGATCTGATGGCAATCCTGGTACTCGCCGAGCACAACAATGCAGCGCTGGGTGCTGCGACCCTGAACACCGTGGCTGCCGCGGCGCAGATCGGTGGCGACATCCATGTACTGGTGGCCGGCACCGGCTGCGCCGCCGTCGCCGAAGCCGCCGCCAAGGTTGTCGGTGTGAGCAAGGTTCTGGTCGCCGACCAGGCCGCCTTCGCCCACCAGTTGCCGGAAAACCTCGCCCCGCTGGTCGCCGAACTGGGCAAAGGTTATAGCCACGTGCTGGCCGCCGCCACCACCACCGGCAAGAACGTGCTGCCGCGGGTCGCCGCGCTGCTGGACGTCGACCAGATCTCCGAGATCGTCAAGGTCGAGAGCGCCGACACCTTCAAGCGCCCGATCTACGCCGGCAACGCCATCGCCACCGTGCAGTCCGGCGCGGCGGTCAAGGTGATCACCGTGCGCGGCACCGGCTTCGACGCCGTGGCCGCCGAAGGCGGCAATGCGGCCATCGAGGCGGTAGCGGGTGGCGGCGACGCCGGTATCTCCGCCTTCGTCGGCGAGGAACTGGCCAAGTCCGAGCGTCCCGAACTGACCGCCGCCAAGGTGGTGATCTCCGGTGGGCGCGGCATGCAGAACGGCGACAACTTCCAGCTGCTCTACAAGCTGGCCGACAAGCTCGGCGCCGCGGTCGGCGCTTCGCGCGCGGCGGTGGACGCCGGCTTCGTGCCCAACGACCTGCAGGTCGGCCAGACCGGCAAGATCGTCGCGCCGCAGCTGTACATCGCCGTCGGCATCAGCGGCGCGATCCAGCACCTGGCCGGCATGAAGGACTCCAAGGTGATCGTGGCGATCAACAAGGACGAGGAGGCGCCGATCTTCCAGGTCGCCGACTACGGCCTGGTGGGTGACCTGTTCGAGATCGTCCCCGAGCTGGAAAAGGCCCTGTAAGCCCGCTTCCTTGCGCGCAGAACCCGCTCCCCGGAGCGGGTTCTTCGTCTCGCGCCCTGTTCCGTCCGTCGGCTGGGCCCCGCCCTGTCCTACACTGGCGCAGCCATCGACTCGCGAGGTTTCCCATGCCCACCCGTTCCACCCTGTCACGGCTCGCCCTGGCGCTGCTGGTGCTGGCCGGTTCGAGCCAGGCTCACGCGGCCGGCAAGTGCGAGCGGCTGATCGCCACCGGCAGCCCTGATCAGGCGCCCTACCTGTGGCGCGACCCGCAGAATCCACAGCAATTGATCGGCGCCGGCGCCGACCTGCTCAGGGCGCTGGGCGGCGAGCTGGGCGTGGCAGTGGAAGTGATCCATGCCGGCAAGGCCGGCGCCGCCGAGGCCGATGCCCGCAACGGCCGGGTCGATCTGCTGCTGGGCAGCTACCTGACCCCGGAGCGGCTCGAGCAGTTCGACTTCGTCCATCCGGCCTATCTCGAGGTGCCGGTGCACGTCTGGGCGCAGCGCGACAAGGCGCCGCTGTTCGCCCGTCTGGCCGATCTGGCCGGCCATCGCGGCCTGGCGGTGGAGGCCGGCCACTTTCCCGCGGCGCTGGCGCGCCAGGCGGACGAGCAGTTCAAGGCCCGGCGCATCGCCCGGGGCGTCGACGCCCTGCAGCAGTTGCAGCAGGGCAAGGTCGACTACCTGCTGCTCGAACGGCACGCTGGCCGCGCGCTGGTCGAGCGCCAGGGGCTCGCCGGCGAGCTGCTGCCGCTGGAGCCGGCGCTGTCCGTCGAGCCTCTGTACCTGGCCATATCGCACAGCTCGGCGTGCAACGACCCCTGGCTGCGCGGTCAGCTGGCGCGGAAGATGACCGAGTTTCGCGCTGCCGGCCTGCCGCAGGCCCTGCTGTTGCGCAACGTCGAGCGCTGGAAGGCCCAGGAGCGCCCTCCGCTCACGCCCTGATGCAGGATCTTTCCGATGATTTCACGTAGCTGTGCCGTACTGGCACTTTCCCTGCTGGCCGGCTGCGCCAGCGATCCGGCGCCGGTGGCGCAGATGCAGATCGCCGAGCAGGCGCTGAGCCAGGCGCGTGCCCTGGACGCCGATGCCGAACGGCCCGAGCTGCGCCTGGCCGAGCAGGGCCTGGCCGAGGCGCGCCGGGCGTTCGAGGGCGAGGAGTACCGCCGGGCGCGCATGCTGGCCGAGCGGGCCGAACTGGATGCCCGCCTGGCCGAGGCGCAGCTCCTGGCCGACAGGCAGCGTGCGCAGGTCGCCGAGCTGCGCGCCGAGTTGCGTCGCCTGCGTACCGAGCTGGGGGAGCAGCCGTGATGCGTATCCTCGCGATTTCCCTGGCTGCCGCCGCGGCGTTCCTGCTGGCCGGCTGTGCCACTCCCCAGTCCGTGCAGCAGGTTCTCGAACAGTCCCGCACCAGCTACCGGCAGGTGGCGGCCGACTCCGCGGTGGTGGCCAGCGCGCCGAAGGATGTGATGCGCGCCGGCGACTCGCTGGAGCGCGCCGAGCGCCTGGCAGGCTACTGGGGCAGTGCCGAGGATGTCGCCCATTACGCCTATCTGAGCGAGCGTTACAGCGCCATCGCCCGCGAGCACGGCGCCCTGGCGGCGCAGCAGGCCGAGCTGGCCCGCCTGCAGCTGGAGCGCGAGCGGCTGCAACTGGCCTTGCGCGAGGCGCGGCTGTTCGGCGCACAGCAGCAGGGGCGCTGGCTGGAGGAGCAACTGCTCGGCCTGGCGAGCCTCGACGGCGCGCGCGGCCTGGTGTTGTCGCTCGGCGACGTGCTGTTCGATGCCGGGCGTGCCGAGCTCAGGGGCGAGGCCAACCGCACGGTGCTCAGGCTGTTCCGGTTCCTCCAGCTCAACCCGCAGCGCAGCGTGCGCATCGAGGGATACACCGACAATCGCGGTCGGATGGAGGACAACCTGGCGCTGTCGCGTGCGCGGGCCCAGGCGGTTGCGGACGTGCTGATCGATCTGGGCATCGCCGCCGAGCGCGTCCAGGTGTACGGCTATGGCGGCGCCTTCCCGGTGGCGGCCAACGCCTCGTCACGCGGGCGTGCACAGAATCGCCGGGTGGAGATCGTGTTTTCCGACGAGCAGGGGCAACTGTCGCCGCTGCGCGAGTAGTGCGCGAGGCAGCGACCGGCGACAATGGGCCGCCCATGCCGGTCGCGCTGCCGGCATATCCTTCAGCGAGGCCTGCAATGAGCGTGGTGCGCGTTTCTCTCTGTGTACTGCTGGCGATGCTGGCCGCCTGCGACGGCGAGCGGCCCGATCCGCCATCTCCGCGCGAGCCGGTTGCGGAGCGGACGCCAGCTGCGCAACCGGTTCGAGAAGCCGCGGTGGCGCCGGAGCCCGCCGTGACCGAGCCTGCCGATACGCCGGTCCAGGCTCCGCCCGTGCGTGCCGAGAGGCCTGCGGCCAGCGCGCGGACATTGCCCCCGTCCCGGCCGGTGCCACCGGCCAGCGCGGAACCGCCCGTGGCCCAGGCCCCGCTGGATCTCAGCCTGCCCGAGGAGCTGCTGCAGCGCCTGCCCGCGGACGAGCCGCAGGCGGCGCTGGTCGAGCGGCGGGCGCTGTTGCCCTCGTTGTTCGACGCCCGGGTGGACGAGGTGCGTTCCTTCGAGCTGGGCGGTCGGCTGATCACCAACGAGCGCGACGACGAGGACGCCTGGCGGGCCGTCGAGGGCGCCGAGCTGGAGCTGCGCTTCCTGCGCTGAAGCTATTCGTCCTCGCCGTCCTCGCGGCGCGCCTTGGCTTCCAGCTCGGCATTGCGTTCGCGTATACGCTGCAGCTCCTCCTCGCTGAGCGGCATCTTGTCGGCGCTGTCGCGCAGCAGCAGCAGGCTGCCGACCACCGAGCCGACGGCGAGGGCCAGAAACAACCAGGCGTACCAGGGCATGGGATTCTCCGGGGCGGGAATGACTGTCTCCACCATAGCGCCGTCCGCCAGCGCTGTCTCGCCTGCCGCATGCGTCCGCCCGGCACGCCGCCCTTGCGCTACAATGCGCGGCGTCAAGACCTGCCGAGAGAGCCCCATGTCCTGCCAGACCCCGATCATCGTCGCCCTGGACTTTCCCACCCGCGAAGCCGCCCTGGCCCTCGCCGAGCGCCTCGATCCGCAACTGTGCCGGGTCAAGGTCGGCAAGGAGCTGTTCACCCGCTGCGGCCCGCAGATCGTCGAGACCCTGGCCGGCAGGGGCTTCGAGGTGTTCCTCGACCTGAAATTCCATGACATCCCCAACACCACGGCGATGGCGGTCAAGGCCGCCGCCGAGCTGGGGGTGTGGATGGTCAACGTGCACTGCTCCGGCGGCCTGCGGATGATGGCCGCCTGTCGCGAGACCCTCGATGCAATGAGCGGCCCCAGGCCGCTGCTGATCGGCGTCACCGTGCTGACCAGCATGGAGCGTGAGGACCTGGCCGGCCTCGGCCTGGATGTCGAGCCGCAGGAGCAGGTCCTGCGGCTGGCCGGGCTGGCTGCCCGCGCCGGTCTCGACGGTCTGGTCTGCTCGGCCCAGGAAGCGCCGGCGCTCAAAGCTGCCCAGCCGGCCCTGCAACTGGTCACCCCGGGCATTCGTCCGGCCGGCAGCGCCCAGGACGACCAGCGCCGCATCCTCACCCCGCGCCAGGCGCTGGAGGCCGGCTCCGACTATCTGGTGATCGGTCGGCCGATCAGCCAGGCCGCTGATCCGGCCGCCGCGCTGGCCGCGGTGGTCGCCGAGCTGCGCGGCTGACCTCCGGCGGCGCGGCGGGCGATGAGCGACTACGATCCCTATCGCCCGCCGCGGGCGCCGCTGCTCGATCCGCACCTGCCGCCAGCCTTCGTCGGCGGCGACTGGAGCCGCGGCCAACTGCGCGTGCTCGGCGCGCTGAGCCTGGGCTGCCTGTCCGGGCTGCTGGTCCTTCTGCTGGTGGCCTTGTGGCGGCTGTTCAATCCGCTGCCGCCGCCGCTGTCTTTCGTCCACCTGCTCAGCCTGCTGCTGGTATTGCTGTGGAGCTACCTGCTGCTGCGCCTGAGGGATCTGCTCGCGGCGCGCTATGCGCTCGCCGGCCTGGAACGGCCGCTGCTGCTGCAGCTGTTGTTCGCTCTGCTGGCCACCGGCATCGGTGCGTTGCTCGACGAGGATTGGCTGGAGCGGGCCGACGAGGTGCTGGCGATCGCCTATTTCGCCCTGTTCGTCGCCCTCGGGCTGAGCCTGGCGTGGTTCGCCCTGCGTCTGCGGCGCATTCGCCGGCCCTGGCCGGCGCTGCGCCTGTTCGCCTGGCTGCTGCTGCTCGCCGGTGCCGCGGCGGCCAGCGTGGTGCTGCTGTTGCCGGCGCTGTTGCTCGGCCTGGGCGCCGCTGCGGCGCTGGCCTGGGTATTCTTCGCCGCGGCCGGCGAGCTGGGCGAGGGCGGTGCAAGACCGGCCTGAAACGGCCGGTTGGCGGGAGGGTCAGCGCACCAGGTTGAGAAACTCGCTACGCGTTGCCGGGTTGTCGCGGAACTCGCCGAGCATCACCGAGGTGAGCATCGCCGAGTTCTGCTTCTCGACCCCGCGCATCATCATGCACATGTGCCGGGCCTCGATCACCACTGCCACGCCGAGCGCGCCGGTGACTTCCTGAACCGCCTCGGCGATCTGCCGGGTGAGGTTCTCCTGGATCTGCAGGCGGCGGGCGAACATGTCGACGATGCGCGCCACCTTGGACAGCCCGAGCACCTTGCCGGCGGGGAGGTAGGCGACGTGGGCCTTGCCGATGAACGGCAGCAGGTGGTGCTCGCACAGCGAGTACAGCTCGATGTCCTTGACCAGCACCATCTCGCTGTTGTCCGAGCTGAACAGGGCGCCGTTGGTGACCTCCTCGAGGCTCTGCGCATAGCCGCGGCAGAGGTACTGCATGGCCTTGGCGGCGCGCTTGGGGGTGTCGCGCAGGCCTTCGCGCTCGACGTCCTCGCCGAGCAGACCGAGGATCGCGGTGTAGTGCTGTTCCAGGGACATTGGGTTTCCTGTGGTTGGGCAAAGGGGCGCAGGGTAGGGGGCGTGCGAGGCTCTGGCAAGTCCCAGTGCGCTGCTCGGGCAAGCGGCGTTCGCCGGAGGCGGATGCCCGCTGCTGGCCGCTATTCGTCGCGACCTTCCAGCATGGTGCGTCTGAGCAGCACGTAGACCGCGCCGGTACCGCCATGCCTGGCCAGGCAGGAGGCGAAGCCGAGCACCTGCGGGTGCTGGCGCAGCCAGGTGTTGACGTGGCTCTTGACCATCGGCCGCCGGCCGTCGGTACGCGCCGCCTTGCCGTGGGTCACGCGCACGCAGCGCACCTCGAAACGCGCCGCTTCGGCGAGAAACTCCCATAGGGTGGCGCGCGCCTTCTCGACGCTCATGCCGTGCAGGTCGATGCTGCCCTCGAAGGGAATCTGCCCGGCCTTGAGCTTGCGCATCTGGCCGTCCTGCACGCCGTCGCGCGCCCAGTACAGCTCGTCCTCGGCGCCGACGTCGATCACGAACAGGTCGGACAGGCCGTCCACCGTGGTGGTCTGCTGGGTGAGGATCGCGTTCTGTTGGCGCTCGGCGAGCTGCTGGCGGTCCGCCTTCGGCCTGCCGGTGTCGGCGCGCTCCTCGACCTTGATGCGCTTGACCCCGCGCATCTCGCTGTGGAACAGGGAAAAATCGTCGTCTTGCATGCTGGTTCTCCGCGACAGACGCGCATTTTAACGGAATGCGCGTCGGTGCGGAGAACAGCGCGGCGGGTACGGCTCAGTACAGGCCGAGCACGCTGAACTGCAGGTACCAGATGCCCAGCGAGCCGAAGAAGTTGACCAGGATCGCCGGCAGGAACTTCAGGTGCACGCCGAAGCTGTAGCTCTTGTCCAGGCTCATCGCCATCACGCCGGCGGCCGAGCCGACCACCGTGAGCGAGCCGCCGATGCCGACCATCAGTGCGTTGAGCGCCCATTGCGAGAGATCCAGCTGCGGGTTGGACATCAGTGCGGCAGCCTCCACCGGCACGTTGTCGAGCACCCCGGAGAATACCCCGAGCAGCACGTTGACCGCGGTCGGGTCGAGCAGCTCGAACAGCCGCGAGATGTAGCTCAGCCAGCCGACGTGGTTGAGGCAGGCCACCGCGGTGATGATGCCGATGAAGAACAGCAGGGCGTTCCACTCGACCTTCTGCAACTGGTCCTGCCAGGGCAGCTCGATGCCGCGGCGCATCAGCAGCCAGGCGTAGAGGGCGACCATGCCCAGGCCGATGCCGATGGCGAACTCGATGCTCACGCTGAGGAAGATGTTGCACAGCACCGCACCGACCACCGCCAGCAGGCCGACCACCGCCAGGCCGGCACCGCCCGGCTTGAGGCCGGACTCCTCCGGCTCCACCTGGCGGATCAGGCCCGCGTCGCGCAACGGACGCAGGTACAGCCAGTGCATGGTCAGGGCGAACAGCAGCCAGCCGACCAGCGCCGAGGGAATCAGCAGCAGCAGGCCGGCGATGCTGATCTTGCCGGCCAGCACCACCATCAGCGAGGTCGAGGTGCCGAGGAACCACACCCCGGTGTTGGAGGCCACTACGATGTTGCACAGCGCGGCATGGGTGTAGCGCGGGTCGACCGAGATGCTCTTCACCGTCTTGCCGAAGATCATCGCCGTGGTGATGTTGTTGAGAAACGGCGAGAGCAGCGCGCACAGCGCGCCGGTGGCCCAGAACATGCCGCGTGCGCCGAGCCCGCGGGCGAGCAGGAAGCCGTTGAGCGCGGTGAACACGTTCCGCTCGTTGAGCAGCTCGACGATCATCCACATGAAGGCCATGAAGGCGATCAGGCCGAACAGCTCCTCCTTGGTATGGTTCTGCGCCTCGAGGAAGTGGGCCAGGTGCGCCGGGTCGGTGACGGCGTAGTGCACGCCGATGACGATCAGACCGGACATCATGAACATCGCCGGCTTGAACTTGTCCATCTCGAGCTGTGCCTCGAAGACGATCATGGTCATGCCGATCAGAAATATCGCCAGCACCAGCAGGCCGGTCAGCGAGAAGGGTTCGATTGCCATTTGGAAGTGGATTCCGGAGGGGGAGGAGAGGGGGGGTAAATTGTTGCAAATTGTATCGCATGCGCCGGGGCGTCTGTAATGGGCCATCCGGCCTGAATCGTGCGGACGTGCGAGGTGTATGCGCAGGGCCGCTCGGCTAGAATGCGCGCCCACCTACCGGAGTCCTCCGCCATGACCGAATCCGCCAGCCGCCTGCGCAGCATCCGCGACCTGATCCGCTGGGGCGTCAGCCGCTTCCACGAGGCCGAACTGTACTTCGGCCACGGCACCGACAACGCCTGGGACGAGGCGCGCCAACTGGTGCTCGGCGGCCTGCAACTGCCTTGGGACATGCCGGCGGACTACCTCGACTGCCGCCTGGAGAGCGACGAGCTGGACGCGGTGCGCGCGCTGCTGCAGCGGCGCATCGACGAGCGCATTCCCGCCGCCTACCTGCTCGGCGAGGCCTGGTTCTGCGGCCAGCCGTACTGTGTCGACGAGCGGGTGCTGGTGCCGCGCTCGCCGCTCGCCGAGCTGATCGAGCGGCGCTTCGCGCCCTGGCTCAAGCGCGCTCCGGCGCGCATCCTCGACCTGTGCACCGGCTCGGGCTGCATCGGCATCGCCTGCGCCCACGCCTTCCCCGAGGCCGAGGTGGTGCTCGCCGACCTGTCGTTCGAGGCGCTGGAGGTGGCCAACCTCAATATCGAGCGCCACCAGCTGGAAGAGCGCGTCTACACCGTGCAGGGCGACGGCTTCGACGGCCTGCCGGGGCAGCGCTTCGACTTGATCGTCTCCAACCCGCCCTACGTGGACGCCGAGGACTTCGCCGACATGCCGGCCGAGTTCCACCATGAGCCGGCGATGGGGCTGGCCTGCGGTGCGGACGGCCTCGACCTGGTGCGGCGCATGCTCGCCGAGGCGGCCGACCACCTGACCGACGACGGTCTGCTGGTGGTCGAGGTGGGCAACAGCCAGGTGCACGTCGAGGCGGCCTATCCGGAGGTCGACTTCGTCTGGGCGGAGTTCACGCGCGGCGGCCACGGGGTGTTCGTGCTCGCCGCCGAGCAGTGCCGCCGCCACCAGCCGTTGTTCCGCGCCCGCCTGCAGGGCTGAGCGGCGCTCTACGGCCCGAGCGTCAGCACCAGCAGCGCCAGGTTGCCCAGCAGCGAGAGCAGCGCCAGGCCGCGCCAGAACTGCAGCGGTTCGCGCTCGAGCAACGGGCGCGGCGGCGTGTCGCGGGCGCGGCGCTCGCCCTGGTCGAGCGCCAGCAGCCATTCCTCGCAGGTCTCGAAGCGCTGTGCCGGGTTGGCGGCAACCGCCTTGAGCAGCAGCTCGTCGAGCCAGGCCGGCAGGTCCGGCCGGTAGCGGCTGGCCGGGGTCGGCGCCTTGTTCGGCGGCTGCTGGAAGGGCTCCAGCTCGCCGTAGGGGTACTGGCCGGTAAGCAGGCGGTACAGGCAGACGCCGGCGGCGAACAGGTCCTGGCGCGGCTCCGGGGCGGCGCCGACGAAGGCTTCCGGGGCGATGTAGCTGGGCGTGCCGGGCAGGCTGTGCGCTTCGTCGCCGGACAGGCCGGGGCAGTAGGCCAGGCCGAAGTCGAGCAGCAGCAGCTCGCCAGCGTCCTGAGCCAGCAGGTTCTCCGGCTTGATGTCGCGGTGCAGGATGTTGCGCCGGTGCAGCTGGCCGAGGGCGCGCAGCAGGCTGCGCGCGGTCTGCTGCCAGTCGGCCAGCGGCAGCGGCCCCTGCTGCTCGAGGCGCGCGGCCAGGGTCTGCCCGGGGTACTCGCGCATCGCGAAGTACAGGTGCTGGCGCTGTGCCAGGCCGTGCACCTCGGGGAAGCCGAGGCCGGCGACCCGGCGCAGGAACCACTCCTCCTGCAGCAGCGCCTGCTGGGCGCCGGGCTCGGCGGCGCGGCTGGCCGGCAGGGTCTTCAGCAGCCAGGCGCGACCCTGGCCGTCGCGCACCCGGTAGAGCAGCGACTGGCGGCTCTCGGCGAGCAGGCCCTCGACCTGCCAGCCCTCGAAGGATTGGCCCTCGCGCAGGCGCGGCGGCAGCGGCCACTCGGGCAGGCTGGCGAGGGTGTCGGCCAGGCTGGTTTCCGGCAGCTCGTCGACGCGCACCACCACGGCGCTGGCGTTGTCCTGGCTGCCGGCGCGGTGGGCGGTGGCCACCAGGGCGTCGGCGATCGCCTGCGGCTCCTGCTCGGCGGTGAGGATGTCGCCGATCACGCCGTCGTCGAGGCTCGCCCAGATGCCGTCGCAGAGCAGCAGGAAAGTCTCGCCGGCCTGCAGGTCGCCGTCCAGGTAGTCCATCGCCAGGTGCTGGTCGAGGCCGAGGGCGCGCTTGAGCACGTGCTGCATGCCTTCCTGCTCCCAGACGTGCTCGCTGGTCAGGCGCCGCAGCCTGCCGGCGTGCCAGCGGTAGGCGCGGCAGTCGCCGACGTGGGCGAGGGTGAAGCGCCGGCCGCGCAGCACCAGCGCGGTGAGGGTGGTGAGCAGCGGCTGGCCATTGCCGGCGCTGTGCAGCCAGCGGTTGTGCGCCACCAGCAGGCGGTCCAGCGATTGCGCCACCGGCCAGGTTTCCGGGGTGGCGTAGTAGTCCAGCGCCAGCGCCTGCAGGGTAGCGCGCGCCGCCAGGCCGCCGTCGGCGCACTGGCTGACGCCGTCGGCCAGCGCCAGCAGATGCCCCTTGCTGGCGGCCAGCGCCGGCGCCGGGGTCACCACGCGGATGGCGTCCTGGTTCTCGGCCCGCGGGCCGGTGGCGCTGGCTTCGCCGATGGTCAACTGCAGGGGCATGGGACGGTCCTGTCAGGTTGGGGTGCAATGGTGCGCAGGCGCACCCTACAGTCTTAGACCCGCGCGGCGGTCACCGCCGCCGAGCCCCAGGTGGTGCGCCAGCGCTGCTTGACGCCGTGCAGGCCGATCCAGGCGACCACGCCGAGGGCGGCGAACAGCCACAGACCGAGCTGGTAGTCGCCGGTGGACTGCTTGACCGCGCCGAGGCCCGCGGTGAGGGCGAAGCCGCCGATGCCTCCGGCCATGCCGATCAGCCCGGTCATCACGCCGATGGTCTGGCGGAAGCGCTGCGGCACCAGCTGGAACACCGCGCCGTTGCCGGCACCCAGGCTGAGCATGGCGACCACGAACAGAGCCAGCGCGGCGCTCGAGCTGGGCAGGTTGAAGCCGACCGCGGCGATGCACAGCGAGGCGACGGTGTACATCGCCAGCAGGGTGCGGATACCGCCGATGCGGTCGGCCAGGGCGCCGCCGAGCGGGCGCAGCAGGCTGCCGGCGAACACGCAGGCGGCGGTGTAGTAGCCGGCCTTGACCGGGTCGAAGCCGTACTGGTCGTGGAAGTAGCCGGGCAGGGTGCTGGCCAGGCCGAGGAAGCCGCCGAAGGTGACGCTGTAGAACAGCATGAACCACCAGCTGTCGCGGTCGGTGAGCGCCTTGAGGTAGTCACCCATGGCCTTGGGCTGGGGGCGTTGCGGGGCGTTCTTCGCGGCGACGGCGAAGATCGCCAGGGTCAGCACCAGCGGGATCAGCGCCAGGCCGAACACGTTGCCCCAGCCGAACAGCGCGGCCAGGCCCGGGGCGAACAGCGCGGCGAGCACGGTGCCGGAGTTGCCGGCGCCGGCGATGCCCATGGCCTTGCCCTGGTGCTGCGGCGGATACCATTGCGAGGCCAGCGGCAGGGCGACGGCGAAGGAGGCGCCGGCGAAGCCGAGGAACAGGCCGAGCAGCAGCGCCTGCTGGTAGCTGTGCACGCCGTGCAGCCAGGCCACCGCGAGGGCGGCGATGACCACCACCTGGCCGAACAGGCCGGCGGCTTTCGGCGAGGTGCGGTCGGCGAGCAGGCCCATCAGGAAGCGCAGCACCGCGCCGGCGAGGATCGGCGTGGCGACCATCATCGCCCGCTGCTGGGTGGTCAGGCCGAGGTCGGCGGCGATCTGCACGCCCAGCGGGCCGAGCACGTACCAGACCATGAAGCTCAGGTCGAAATAGAGAAAGGCGGCGAACAGGGTCGGGGTGTGGCCGGCTTTCCAGAAGCTGGTGTTCATCGTGGAGCACCTCCAGGCTAGGGTGGCGAAAAAGACCGGGTGACGGGTGGTGGATCTGGCTGTTCCACCCGCCCTCCGGATACGTCCGGCTTGTGGCCGGACGTCGGTGGCAGGGCCACCAGCGGGACAGGACACCGGGAGCGTCGGCGGATCGCGCGCGACGCTCGCCCCCATTCGTTGGGGCAAACAAAAAGGCGCCGCATCACGCCAGCCGGAGCTGGGTGGTGCGACGCCTTTGTCGGGTTGGAGCAGCCGCCATTGGCTGCCGTTGCCGATACCTTGCAGGTTACGGGCCAACTCCTGCGAAGCCGGGCGTGCGCGGGTGCATTCCGCGCGGGATCGGCCCGGATCGCCGGCCGACGGGGCCGTCCGGGGCGGACGCGCTGCCGGTGTGCGGGCCGCAGGCGGCGGCGGAGTCGGTCGGGTGAAACAAAAAGGGGCGGATCGCGCCGCCCCTGCCTTTTGCTGGTGCGCCTTCAGGCCGCCGGGCGCTTCTGGCGCTGGTAGAGGAACTCCAGCACCGCGGCGCGGTACTCGTGGTAGCACGGATCGTGGGCCAGGGCCATGCGCTCGCGCGGACGGGCGAGGCGGACGTCGAGGATGTCGCCGACGGTGGCCGCCGGGCCGTTGCTCATCATCACGATGCGGTCGGAGAGCAGCACCGCCTCGTCGACGTCGTGGGTGATCATGATCACCGTGTTGCCGAGCTCGGCGTGGATCTCCATCAGCGAGTCCTGCAGGTGGGCGCGGGTCAGCGCGTCGAGGGCGCCGAACGGCTCGTCCATCAGCAGCACCTTGGGCTGCATGGCCAGCGCGCGACCGATGCCGATGCGCTGCTTCATGCCGCCGGAGATCTCGCCGGGACGCTTGTCGCGGGCATGGCTCATGTGCACCAGGGCGAGGTTGTGCTCGATCCACTCGCGCATCTCGGCCTTGCCCTTCCTGCCCTTGAACACCTGCTGCACGGCCAGCTCGATGTTCTGGTAGCAGGTCAGCCAGGGCAGCAGGCTGTGGTTCTGGAACACCACCGCACGCTCGGGGCCGGGGGCGTTGACTTCCTTGCCGTCGAGGATCACCCCGCCGGTGGTTGCCTGGTAGAGGCCGGCGACGATGTTGAGCACGGTGGACTTGCCGCAGCCGGAGTGGCCGATCAGCGAGACGAACTCGCCCCTGGCGATCTTCAGGCTGACGCCCCGCAGGGCGCAGAACAGACCCTTGTCGGTGGGAAAGCTGATGCCGACGCCGGTCAGTTCGAGGTGTGCGTTGTGCATGGCGGTCTCCTTAGCGCAGGTCGGCGTTCTTGTCCCAGCTGACGCGGCGCTGGAGCAGGAGCATGAGGCGGTCGAGGACGAAGCCGATCAGGCCGATGACGAGCACGGCGACCATGATGCGGCCGAGGGAGTTGGAGCTGCCGTTCTGGAACTCGTCCCAGATGAATTTGCCGAGGCCCGGGTTCTGCGCCAGCATCTCGGCGGCGATCAGCACCATCCAGCCGGTGGCCAGCGACAGGCGCAGGCCGGTGAAGATCATCGGGATGGCGGCCGGCAGCACGATGCGCCGCACGTGGTCGAGCGGCGACAGGCTGAGCACGCGGCTGACGTTGAGCAGGTCCTTGTCGAGGTTGGCGACGCCGACCGTGGTGTTGATCACCGTCGGCCACAGGCAGCACAGCGCCACGGTGAAGGCCGAGGTGACGAAGGACTTGGCCAGCAGCGGATCGCTGCTGGTGTAGACGGCGCTGACCACCATGGTTACCAGCGGCAGCCAGGCCAGCGGCGAGACCGGCTTGAACACCTGGATCAGCGGGTTGATCGCGTTGTAGATCGGCTTGCTCAGGCCGCAGACGATGCCCAGCGGGATGGCCAGCAGGGCGGCGAGGGCGAAGCCGGTCAGCACCGTGTACAGGCTGGTGAGGATCTGCCGGAAGAAGGTCGGCTTGCCGGTGTAGGGGCGCACCGTGACCCGGGCGTCGGGGTCCCTGGCCAGGCGCTCGGCGTTGCGCGCCTCCTGGCGCTGGTAGAAGGCATCGGCCTTGCGCTGTTCAGCGCGGTGTTCGGCCAGCAGGCCGGAGAACTGGCCGACCACCTGGGTCGGGCCGGGGAACTTGCCGAGGCTGGTGTCGATCCGGCTGGCGGCGATCTGCCAGACCAGCAGGAAGGCCAGGATGCCGACCACCGGCAGCAGCAGGCCGGGCAGCCAGCGCTGCAGCAGGGCGACCTTGCGCGCCGATTTGAGAGTGTCCTGGATGGGCTTGGCGACGGCGGGATTGCTCATCGTCGTATCCTCTGGGCGATGGGGGGCCGGCTTGGCCGGCTCCCGGGGCGGAAGTGAGGTCACAGCTTGGCGTCGGCCTTCAGGCCGATGGCGAACTGCTCGAGGTAGGCGTTGGGCTGGCGGCCGTCGTAGGTCAGGCCGTCGATGAACTCGCTGCTCGGCGCGCGGAAGCCGTCGCTGTCGGCCGGCGGGAAGTCGCTGGCCTGCGCCTTGCCCTCGGCGACCAGTTCGGCGGCGGCGGCGCGGTAGACCTCGGGCAGGTAGACCTTCTGCGCCGTCTCGAAGTACCAGCTGTCCGGTTTGTGCTCGCCGATCTGCCCCCAGCGGCGCATCTGGGTCAGGTACCAGATGGCGTCGGAGTAGAAGGGGTAGGTGGCGTGGTGGCGGAAGAACACGTTGAAGTCCGGGACCTCGCGCTTGTCGCCCTTCTCGTACTCGAAGGTGCCGGTCATCGAGTTGGCGATCACCTTGGCGTCGGCGCCGACGTACTCGGGGCGGGCGAGGATTTCGACGGCCTCCATGCGGTTGGCGTTGTCGTCCGCATCCAGCCACATGGCGGCGCGGATCAGCGCCTTGACCAGGCGCTTGTGGGTCTCCGGATTGGCCTCGGCCCAGGCCCTGGACACGCCGAGCACCTTCTCCGGGTTGTTCTTCCAGATCTGGTAGTCGGTGACCACCGGCACGCCGATGCCCTTGAACACCGCCTGCTGGTTCCACGGCTCGCCGACGCTGTAGCCGTGGATGGTGCCGGCCTCGAGGGTGGCCGGCATCTGCGGCGGCGGGGTGACCGAGAGCAGCGCGTCGGCGCTCAGGGTGCCGGTGATGTCGCCCTTGGCCGGGGCGTAGTAGCCGGGGTTGATGCCGCCGGCGGCCAGCCAGTAGCGCAGCTCGTAGTTGTGGGTGGACACCGGGAACACCATGCCGAGGTTGAACGGCTTGCCCTGGGCCTTGAACTGCTCGATCACCGGCTTGAGCGCGTCGGCCTTGATCGGGTGCACCGGCTTGCCGTCTGCCATCGGCACGTGCTTCTTCATTTCCTGCCAGACCGCGTTGGACACGGTGATGGCGTTGCCGTTGAGGTCCATGGAGAAGGCGGTGACCACCTCGGCCTGGGTGCCGAAGCCGATGGTCGCGCCCAGCGGCTGGCCGGCCAGCATGTGCGCGCCGTCCAGCTCGCCGGTGATCACCCGGTCGAGCAGCACCTTCCAGTTGGCCTGGGCCTCGAGGCTGACGTACAGGCCCTCGTCCTCGAAGTAGCCCTTCTCGTAGGCGATGGCCAGCGGCGCCATGTCGGTGAGCTTGATGAAGCCGAGCTTGAGTTCCTCCTTCTCCGGATCGGCGGCCTGGGCGATGGCGCTGCCGAGCAGCAGGGTGGCGGCGGCCAGGGCATGCTTGAAGAGTCGACGGTGGCTGCGAGTGTGCATGGTGATTTTTCCAAGGTCAGAAACGAAAAAAGACGTCGCAAGCGCGGCGATCCTGCAGGGATCAGCCAGCTTTTGACGTCTTTGTCAGTTCGTCCCGATCACCGCCGTTGGCGATCCGAAGACGGATGTACGTTCACCGTAGCAAAGGGCTTGCCAGTTTTGCCGCTGTCTGCAGGGGCGTGACGTGAACGCCTGATTCGGAATCCCGCGGCTCAGGGGATCTTCAGGAAAATCAATGGGTTGCCTTGTCAGGTGGCAGTCGATGCGGCGGCCCCCGCACTGGCAGTCTGGGCCAGTGTTGTGCAGCGCGGGCCGCGAGAGGGCCGTTTTGGTTCGGCGCCGGGCGCTGGAACGCCGCCTTTTGCGGCGCGCGTGCCACCGCCTGGGGCAGAATAGGGGGCACACGAACCAGCCCGCCATCCCGCTGCCGCGGGCCAGTCTGGAGCTTCCGATGCCGCGCATTGCCACCCTGACCCTCAACCCGGCGATGGATCTGTCCACCGCCACCGCCCAGGTCGAGCCGACCCGCAAGCTGCGCTGCAGCCTGCCGCGCTACGATCCGGGCGGCGGCGGCATCAACGTGGCGCGGGTGGTCGCCGAACTCGGTGGCGACGCCGTGGCGGTCTACCCGGCCGGCGGGCCGTTCGGCGACATGCTCGAGCGCATCCTCGCCGGCCTGGCGCTGCCGCAGCGGCGCGTGCCGATTGCCGGCGACACCCGCGAGAGCTTTACCGTCGACGAGAGCGCCACGGGCCGGCAGTTCCGCTTCGTGCTGCCCGGCCCGGAGCTGTCGGCGGCCGAGCAGCAGGCCTGCCTGGAGTCCATTGCCGCGCTCGATCCCGCTCCAGCCTACCTGGTGCTCAGCGGCAGTTTCCCGCCCGGCGTGGAGCTGGCCTACTTCGACGCGGTGGCCGCGCTGGCGCGGCGCATCGGGGCGCGGCTGGTGCTCGACTGCTCGGGCGAGGCGCTGCAGTACGCCGCCAGCCGCGGCGGCATTTATCTGCTCAAGCCGAGCCTCAGCGAGTTGGGCACCCTGGTGGGCGGCCAGGTGGCGGGCGCAGCGGCGCAGGAGGCGGCGCTGCGCGAGCTGATCGAACGTGGCGTGGCGGAGGTGATAGTGCTGTCGCTGGGCGGCGAGGGCGCCGTGCTGGCCAGCCGGGAGGGTATCGAGCGCTTCGCGCCGCTGGACGTGCCGGTGTGCAGCACGGTGGGGGCGGGCGACAGCATGGTCGGCGCGATGGTCCTGGCCCTGAGCCGCGGCTGGAGCCTGCACGAGGCGGTGCGCTACGGCATCGCCGCCGGCTCGGCGACCATCATGCGCCCGGGCACCGAGCTGTGCCGGGCGGAGGATGTGCAGCGGTTGTTCGGGGGGTAGTACGTAGGGTGGACAACGGCGCAGCCTTGTCCACCGTGGGCGGCTCCAAGGTGGGAACTGCCTTCGGCAGTTTCCCTCCCTACCCGTGGATCAGCTATCGCCCTTGGCCGCCTTCGCCGGCAGCAGCCCGTCGGCGCGGAACATCGCCTTGATGCCGCGGATCGCCTGGCGGGTGCGGTCGAGGTTCTCGATCAGCGCGAAGCGCACGTGGTCGTCGCCGTAGTCGCCGAAGCCGATGCCGGGCGAGACGCAGACCTTGGCCTCGGCCAAGAGCTTCTTGGAAAACTCCAGCGAGCCGAGGTGGGCGTAGGCTTCGGGGATCTTCGCCCAGATGTACATCGACGCCTTGGGCTTCTCGACCATCCAGCCGATCTCGTGCAGGCCCTTGACCAGCACGTTGCGCCGCTCGCGGTACTTGTCGGCGATCTCGTGCACGCACTGCTGGTCGCCTTCCAGCGCGGCGATGGCGGCCACCTGCAGCGGGGTGAAGGTGCCGTAGTCGTGGTAGCTCTTGATCCGCGCCAGGGCGCTGACCAGCTCGGGGTTGCCGACCATGAAGCCGATGCGCCAGCCGGCCATGTTGTAGCTCTTCGACAGGGTGAAGAACTCCACGGCGACGTCCTTGGCGCCCGGCACCTGCATGATCGATGGCGCCTTCCAGCCGTCGTAGACGATGTCGGCGTAGGCCAGGTCGTGCACCACCAGGATGTCGTGCTGCCTGGCCAGCGCCACCACGCGCTCGAAGAAGTCCAGCTCCACGCACTGCGCGGTGGGGTTGGAGGGGAAGCCGATGATCATCATCTTCGGCTTGGGAATCGCCTCGCGGATCGCCCGTTCCAGCTCGGCGAAGAAGTCCACGCCGGGCACCAGCGGTACCGAGCGTACCTGGGCGCCGGCGATCACCGCGCCGTAGATGTGGATCGGGTAGCTGGGGTTGGGCACCAGCACGGTGTCGCCGTGGTCGAGGGTGGCCAGCATCAGGTGCGCCAGGCCTTCCTTGGAGCCGATGGTGACGATGGCCTCGCTGTCCGGGTCGATCTCCACCTGGTAGCGCTCCTGGTACCAGCGCGAGATGGCGCGGCGCAGGCGCGGGATGCCGCGCGAGGTCGAGTAGCCGTGGGTGTCGTCGCGCTGGGCGACCTGCACCAGCTTGTCGACGATGTGCGGCGGGGTGGCGCCGTCGGGGTTGCCCATGCTGAAGTCGATGATGTCCTCGCCGCGGCGGCGGGCGGCCATCTTCAGCTCGGCGGTGATGTTGAAGACGTAGGGGGGGAGACGATCGATGCGCGCAAAACGGCGCTTGCCCTGTTCGGCCATGATTTCCTCGGAGTACGTAAGCGCCCGGAACCGTCCGAGCGACGTCGGCCAGTGCGCTGGCCTGCGCCGGCGACGATACGCCGCCGGCCACCCGTTTGTCGAGGGCCTCAGTTGCCGAGCATCTCGTGCATCGAGATGATCTGCTCGGCCACCTGGATCAGCTTCTGCTGCTTGCTCATCGCCTGGCGGCGCATCAGGGTGTAGGCCTCTTCCTCGTTGCACTGGCGCATCTTCATCAGCAGGCCCTTGGCCAGTTCGATGCGCTTGCGCTCGGCGAGCTGCTGGTCGCGGGCGTTGAGCTGGGCGCGCAGGGCCTGGTCGCTCTCGAAGCGGGCCATGGCCACGTCGAGGATCGGCTGCAGGCGCTGGGCGTGGATGCCCTCGACGATGTAGGCGCTGACCCCGGAGCGGATGGCCTGACGCATCACGCCGGGGTCGTGCTCGTCGGTGAACATGACGATGGGGTGCGGCTGGTCGCGGCTGAGCAGGCAGACCTGCTCCATGACGTCGCGGCCGGGCGACTCGCTGTCGATCAGGATCACGTCCGGGCGCACGGCGGCCACCCGCGCCGGCAGGTCGACGGTCAGCCCGGATTCGTCGATCACCTCGAAGCCGGCTTCGTTCAGCGCGCTCTTCAGGCGGCCGACCTTCTTCGCGGTGTCGTTGATCAGGAGGATGCGCAGCATGGACATGTCTCCCGCTATCAGAGGGCCAGCTTCTGGCGTTCGGCCAATGCGTGCAGGTCGAAGCTGCGCGCGTAGCCGGCCGGATCGCTGCCGTCCCAGACCCTGCCGTCCAGCAGGGTCGAGCGGCGCATGGTCTCGGGTATCGCGATGCCCAACGCATCGGCGGCCTCGCGGTACAGCGCGAGCTGGTGCACCTGGCCGGCCAGTTCATGGTACTGCGGATCGTCGCGCAGCAGACCCCAGCGGCGCAGCTGGGTGAGGAACCAGATGCCGTCGGACAGGTAGGGCATGTTCACCGCGCCGTCGGCGAAGAAACGCAGCGGATGGGCGTCCAGCCAGGCGTGGCCGAGGCCGTCCTGGTAGTGGCCGAGAAAGCGCGGCTCGAGGGTGGCCGCCGGCGCGTTGACGTACTCGGCGGCGCTGAGCAGCTGGGCGGTGCTGCGGCGGTTCTCCGTGCTGGCGTCGATGAAGCGGCAGGCCTCGAGCAGGGCCATGGTCAGCGCGCGGGCGCTGTTGGGGCACTGCTCGACGAACTCGCGGGTGACGCCGAGGACCTTCTCCGGATGGTCCGGCCAGATCGACTGGCTGGTGGCGACGGTGAAGCCGAGGCCTTCGTCCACCGCGTGGGCGCCCCAGGGGTCGCCGGCGCAGAAGCCGTCGATGCGTCCGGCGCGCAGGTGGGTGACCATCTGTGCTGGCGGTACCACCACGCTGTGCACGTCGGTGAGCGGGTGGATGCCGTGGCTGGCCAGCCAGTAGTACAGCCACAGGGCGTGGGTGCCGGTGGGGAAGGTGTGGGCGAGGGTGAGGCGTGCACCGCCCTGGTGCGTGCGCGCGCGCAGCGCCTCGCCGTCGGTCACGCCGGCCGCGCGCAGGGCCTGGCTCAGGGTGATCGACTGACCGTTCTGGTTCAGGCCCATGAGGATGGCCATGGGCGTGATCGGGCTGCCGAGGCCGAGGTGGATGCCGTAGACCTGGCCGTAGAGCATCTGCGCGGCATCCAGTTCGCCGCCGAGCAGCTTGTCGCGCAGGCCGGCCCAGGAGGCCTGGCGGCGCAGGTTGAGGGTCAGGCCGTAGGGCTGGGCGAAGCCCTGGGTGGCGGCGACGATCAGCGGCGCCGAGTCGGCCAGGGCCATGAAGCCGAGTTCGAGGACGTTCTTTTCCGGGGCATCGGAGCCGGCGACCCAGGCCAGGGCGTCGGTGCGAGGCATTGCGTGGTGGTCGGTCATCGCGTGTGTTCCATCGCTGCACAAAAAAGCGCCGTACCGGCCATCGCGCGGGGCGAAGGACGGGTACGACGCCATTGTCGGGGAACGGCTCCGCCGTTGGAGCGTTCTGCTGACTCGAGCAAAGCAAGCGCTGTGCCAGGCGGCAGAAAAAAGAAGCCCCGCACGGGGCGGGGCTTCTTCCTACAGCGGTTCAGCGCTTACCGGACTCAGGCCTGCAGCACCGGGATGTTGGCCTTGGCGGCCGCGTCGCGGTATTCGGCCATCTGGTCGAAGGACAGGTAGCGGTAGACGTCGGCAGCCATGCTGTCGATGTTCTTCGCGTACTCCATGTACTCCTCGACGGTCGGCAGCTTGCCGAGGATGGAAGCCACGGCAGCCAGCTCGGCCGAAGCCAGGAACACGTTGGTGGCGTCGCCCAGGCGGTTCGGGAAGTTACGGGTCGAGGTGGAGACCACGGTGGAACCGGTCTGCACGCGCGCCTGGTTACCCATGCACAGCGAGCAGCCCGGCATTTCCATGCGCGCGCCAGCCTTGCCGTAGATGCCGTAGTAGCCTTCCTCGGTCAGCTGGTGGGCGTCCATCTTGGTCGGCGGAGCCAGCCACAGACGGGTCGGAATGCCACCCTTGACCTTGTCCAGCAGCTTGCCGGCGGCGCGGAAGTGACCGATGTTGGTCATGCACGAACCGATGAACACCTCGTCGATCTTCTGACCGGCAACGGTGGACAGCAGGCGGGCATCGTCCGGGTCGTTCGGCGCGCAGAGAACCGGCTCCTTGATCTCGGCCAGGTCGATCTCGATGACGGCGGCGTATTCGGCGTCGGCATCGGCGCTCAGCAGCTGCGGGTTGGCCAGCCAGGCTTCCATGGCCTGGGCGCGACGCTCCAGGGTACGGGCATCGCCGTAGCCTTCGCCGATCATCCAGCGCAGCATGGTGATGTTCGACTTCAGGTACTCGGCGATGGCGTCTTCCGGCAGCTTGATGGTGCAACCGGCAGCCGAACGCTCGGCGGAGGCGTCGGACAGCTCGAACGCCTGCTCGACGGTCAGACCTTCCAGACCTTCGATCTCGAGGATGCGGCCGGAGAAGATGTTCTTCTTGCCCTTCTTCTCGACGGTCAGCAGGCCAGCCTGGATGGCGTAGTAGGGGATGGCATGCACCAGATCACGCAGGGTGATGCCGGGCTGCATCTTGCCCTTGAAGCGCACCAGCACGGATTCCGGCATGTCCAGCGGCATCACGCCGGTGGCGGCGGCGAAGGCGACCAGGCCGGAGCCGGCCGGGAAGGAGATGCCGATCGGGAAGCGGGTGTGCGAGTCACCACCGGTACCGACGGTGTCCGGCAGCAGCATGCGGTTCAGCCAGCTGTGGATGATGCCGTCGCCCGGACGCAGGGACACGCCGCCGCGGGTCATGATGAAGTCCGGCAGGGTGTGGTGGGTGTTGACGTCGATCGGCTTCGGATAGGCGGCGGTGTGGCAGAAGGACTGCATCACCAGGTCGGCGGAGAAGCCCAGGCAGGCCAGGTCCTTCAGCTCGTCGCGGGTCATCGGGCCGGTGGTGTCCTGGGAGCCGACGGTGGTCATCTTCGGCTCGCAGTAGGTGCCCGGGCGCACGCCCTGGCCTTCCGGCAGACCGCAGGCGCGGCCGACCATCTTCTGGGCGAGGGTGAAGCCCTTGCCGCTGTCGGCCGGAGCGACCGGCTTCTTGAACAGGGTGGACGGCGCCAGGCCCAGCTCGGCACGGGCCTTCTCGGTCAGGCCACGGCCGATGATCAGCGGGATACGGCCACCGGCGCGGACTTCGTCGAGCAGGACTTCGGTCTTCAGCTCGAAGGTGGTGATGACTTCTTCGGTGCCATGCTTGCAGACCTTGCCGGCGTACGGGTACACGTCGATGACGTCGCCCATGGCCAGGTTGGTGCAGTCGAATTCGATCGGCAGGGCGCCGGCGTCTTCCATGGTGTTGTAGAAGATCGGGGCGATCTTGGTGCCGAAGCAGAAGCCGCCAGCACGCTTGTTCGGCACGTTCGGGATGTCGTCACCGAAGAACCACAGCACGGAGTTGGTGGCGGACTTGCGCGAGGAGCCGGTGCCGACCACGTCGCCGACGTAGGCAACCGGGAAACCCTTGGCCTTCAGCTCTTCCATCTGCTTGATGGGGCCGACCGAGCCAGGAACGTCCGGGTTGATGCCGTCGCGGGCCATCTTCAGCATGGCCAGGGCGTGCAGCGGGATGTCGGGGCGCGACCAGGCGTCCGGAGCCGGGGACAGGTCGTCGGTGTTGGTTTCGCCGGTCACCTTGAACACGGTCAGGGTGATCTTCTCGGCGACGGCCGGGCGGCTGGTGAACCACTCGCCTTCGGCCCAGGAGGCCATCACGGCCTTGGCGGCTTCGTTGCCCTTCTTGGCGCGCTCGGCGACGTCGTGGAAGGCATCGAACATCAGCAGGGTGTGCTTGAGCTGTTCGGCGGCGACGTTGGCCAGCTCGGCGTTGTCCAGCAGCTCGACCAGGGTGGCGATGTTGTAGCCGCCCTGCATGGTGCCCAGCAGCTCGACGGCGCGGGTCTTGCTCAGCAGCGGGGAGCTGGCTTCGCCCTTGGCCAGGGCGGTCAGGAAGCCGGCCTTGACGTAGGCGGCTTCGTCCACGCCAGCCGGAACGCGGTTGGTGATCAGGTCAAGCAGGAATTCTTCTTCGCCGGCCGGCGGGTTCTTCAGCAGCTCGACCAGGCCTGCGGTCTGCTCGGCGTTCAGCGGCTGGGGCACGACGCCCTGGGCGGCACGCTCTTCTACGTGTTTGCGGTAGGCTTCAAGCACAGTATTACCCTCATCAGTGGTCCCATGCGGGAGTCCGGGACTCGCGTCCAGAAGCTGTTTTCAAAGTTTTACGCCGGGCTGTGACGGAAGGGTGTCGGTGAGAGAGTCGTCTGACGAGGCTCGTCCCACCAACCGCTTCCTGCCGGGTATTACTGTGCTCGTGACGCTTTGAAAACAGCTTCGCTCGGACATTCGCGCCTGTAACAAGGCAGGCGGATTCTAATGGAAAGGCCGCGATAAGTTAAGCAAGACTCCCGGTCGACGGCGGATGACCCGGCTTAGACAAAGGGCTAACATGCCGATCCGTTATCCTCGCCTGCCCCTTTCGCCATGTCCCAACAGCGCATCAAGACTCCCTGCGTCGGCCTCTGCTCCACGGTCTACGGCGATCTGGTGTGCCGCGGCTGCAAGCGCTTTCACCACGAGGTGGTGAACTGGAACCTGTACGGCGAGGAGGAGAAGCGTGCGGTCTGGCAGCGTCTGGAAAGCCTGCTGGTGCAGGTGGTGCAGGCCAAGCTGGAGGTGTTCGATGCGGCGCTGCTGCGCCGTCAGCTGGAGCAGCGACAGATCCGTTTCGTGGCCCGGCAGTCGCCTTACTGCTGGGCCTACCAACTGATCGCCCGCGGCGCGCGGCAGATCCGCAGCGTCGAGGCATACGGCATCGCCCTGCTGCCGGAGTTCCGCGACAGCAGCCTGCCGGAACTGCGCGATGCCATCGATCGCGAGTTCTTCCTGCTCTCCGAGGCGCACTACCAGCGCTACATCGCCCCGCGTTTCCTGATCGAAGGCGACGATATCCGCGTCTGAACGCGTCGCCGACGGGGGCGGCTCAGGACGGCGTTTCCAGCAGTTTCTCCAGCTGATCGCAGATGTCGTCGGGCTTGAGCACCAGCACGTCGCTTTCCAGTGCGTCGAGCACCACCTCGGCGGTGTTGCCGATCAATGCGCCGGACAGCCCGGTGCGCGCCACGCTGCCGAGCACCGTGACCACTGCGTCGAGCTGCAGGGCCATCTGCGGGATCAGCAGGTCCGCCGGGCCTTCGGCGACGTGCAACTGGCGGTTGCTCAGGCCGTACTCGTCCTGGAAGCGCTGGCAGGCCTCGCGGTAGCGTGCGGCGATGGCCTCGCGCAACTGGAAGGTCGGGTCGGCAGCGGTGAGCATCGGCGCCGGATGGGCGCTGAGCACGTGCAGCTCGCCCTTGGCCAGGTGGGCGAGCTCGTGGGCGTGGCAGACGATGGCGGCATGCAGGGCCCGATGCTCGGGGTCGTCGTTGCCCACGTCCACTGCGGCCAGCACCTTGCCGCCACCCCACGGGCGGTCGGTCTTGACCAGCAGCACCGGGCAGGGGCAGTAGCGCAGCAGCTTCCAGTCGTCCGGGGTGAGCAGGGCCTTCTTCAGCGGGTTGTCCGGGTAGTGCTGCTTGACCACCAGGCCGCAGCCTTCGGCCTGCTGGGCGGCGACGATGATTTCGTGGCTGGCGTCCTGCCATTCCTGGCGGGTGCCGACCCCGAAACCTTCCGCCTCCAGCCCCTCGGTCAGTTCGCGCAGATACTCGCCGCGGTCGTGTTGGCCGTCGCAGACCAGCAGGTGCAGTTCCGAGCCGGTGCCGCCGGCGATCAGCCGCGCGCGCTTGAGCGCCAGGCTTTCCTCCTGGTCGGGTTCCAGCACTACCAGGATGCTGCGGATGGCTTGCATGGTGTTCTCCCTCGTTGGTTTCGACTTCAACTCTAGACCCGGGCAGGCGGCCCGCCGCTTGATGCACGTCAAGCGGGCGGACATGCCCCGGGCGGGCGAGGGCCGTATAATGCGCGGCTTTCCAAGACTAGCCGGATTGCCATGTCCCTGCTTCCCGAGATCGAGAGTTTCCTGCTCTGCCCGACGCCCCAGACCTGGATCGACCAGGCGCTTGAGCATCCCGAGATCCTGCTGATCGACCACGCCAACTGCGAGAAGAAGGCCGCCGGCACGGCGCTCACCCTGCTGTTCCGTCACGTCGACAAGGAAGACCTGCAGTACAAGCTGTCGCGCCTGGCCCGCGAGGAGCTGCGGCATTTCGAGCAGGTCGCCGAGATCATGAAGAAGCGCGGCGTCGCCTACCGGCCGATCAGCGCCTCGCTGTACGCCCAGCGCCTGCACGCGCACATCCGCAAGAACGAGCCGGCCAGGCTGGTCGACACCCTGATCGTCGGCGCCTTCATCGAGGCGCGTTCCTGCGAGCGTTTCTACCGGCTGGCGCCGTTCCTCGACGAGGAGCTGGGCAGGTTCTACGTCTCGCTGCTCAAGTCCGAGGCGCGCCACTACCAGGATTACCTGAAGATGGCTCGCCAGTACGCCGACGGACCGATCGACGAGCGGGTGGCGTTCTTCGCCGAGGTCGAGCGCCAGGCGATCCTCACTCCGGACGAGGAGTTCCGCTTCCACAGCGGCGTGGCGGCCTGAGCGGCGGCCGCTTCACTCGTCCAGGGGCAGTCGCGGCCCCAGGTAAGCGTTGGCCTGGCGGATGTCGTCGGCACCGAGCAGGCCCGCGGTGGCGGCCAGTTGCAGGCGGGCCTGCAGGTAGCGCAGCTTGGCCTCGAGCAGATTGCGGCGAGCGTTGAAAACCTGTTCCTCCGCGTCGAGGATGTCCAGGTTGGTGCTGGCGCCGGCCAGGAAGCCCTTGCGCGCCGAGTCCTGGGCCCGCTCGCTGGAGGCCACCGCCCGTTCCAGCGCGCGGATGCGCGTCACGCCGCTCTGTACGCCGCGGAACTCGCGGGTGGTGGCGGAGAACACCGCTTCGCGGGTGGCGTTGAGCTCCTCGCCGGCCTGTTCGCGGCTGGCGATGGCCTGACGTACCCGGGCGCCGACCCCGCCGCCGGCGAACAACGGCAGGTTGAACTCCACTCCGGCGCTGGCGTAGCGGTTTTTCTGATCGATGGTGCTCACCGAGTCGCTGTCGCTGTCGGTGTAGCCGAGAACCAGGTCCAGGGTCGGCCAGTGCCCGCTGCGGGCCAGCTCGACGCCCTCTTCGGCCAGGGCGTGGTTGAAGCGTTGGGCACGCAGGTCCGGGTTGTTGGCCTCGGCGCGGTTCAGCCAGTCCTGCAGGGTTTCCGGCTGCAGGGCGGGAGTGGGGAACTCCGCGCGCAGGCCGGCCAGGCGCTGCGGCCGCAGGCCGAGGACTTCCTGCAGACGGCGCGAGGCCAGCACCAGGGCGTCCTGCGCCTCGATCAGCTCCGCCTGTGCCAGGTCGCGGCGCGCGGTCGCCTGGTCGACGTCGGTGATGGTGCCGTCGCCCAGCTCGAAGCGGCGCCGGGCGGCGCTGACCTGCTGCTCGAGGGCGCGCAGCCTGGTGGCGGCCAGGTCGATGGTCTCGCGGGTCAGCAGCACGTCGAAATAGCGGCCGCTGAGGGTCACCAGCGCCTCCTGGCTGCGGGCGTCGAAGACGGCCTCGCTGAGCTCGGCACGCTGCTTGCCCTGCCGGTACTCGACGTACTTCTGCCGGTTGTACAGCGGCTGACGCAGGCGTACCGCGTAGATTTCCGAGTCATAGTCGAGATCGTTCTCCACCGTCCGGCCGAAGGCATCGCGCTGCTCGCGGGTGCCGTCGATGCGGCTGCGGCTGGCGCTGGCGCTCAGTTGCGGCAGCAGGCCGGCACGGCCGATGGCGCGGCTCTCGCGGCCGGCGTCGCGCTCGTGCAGGGCGGCTCGATAGGTGGGCCCCTGGCTCTGCAGGAGCGTCCAGGCCTCGACCAGATCGATGGCCGCGGCGGGCAGGCTGGCCAGTCCGGCCAGGCAGGCGAGGGCTAGGCGCATTGCCATTCACTGCTCCTTGAAGGCGCTGTCGATGCGGGCGAGCAGGGGCTTGATCAGGTAGCTCAGCAGGTTGCGCTCGCCGGTCTTGATGATCACCGTGGCCGGCATCCCGGCGCGTATGCGGTTGCTGCCGAGCAGGTCCATGCCTTCCGCGGTCACCGCCACCTCGGCCAGGTAGTAGGGCTCCTTGCTGTGCTCGTCGAGGAGGCTGTCGGCGGATACGGTCAGCACCCGGCCGGGAATGTTCGGGGTCTGGGCGTGGTTGAAGGCCGGGAAGGTGATGTCCACGGGCAGGTCGGGCTGCATCCTGTCGATGGCCTGCACGGGAATCCTGGCGTCCACCTGCAGCGGCTCGTCGGCGGGCACCACGCTCATGAGCTCCGCTCCCGGCTGGATCACGCCGCCGACCGTGGTGACGGCCAGGCCGAGCACCAGGCCGTCGATGGGCGAGCGGATCACGGTGTGTGCCACCTCGTAGTCGAGGGCGCGCAGGCGGTCGGCGAGGGCGCTGGCTTCCTTCTGTACCTCGGTGAGCAGCGACTGCACCTCCTTCTGGTAGTCCTGCTCCAGTTGCAGGATGCGCAGCCTGAGTTCGGCGATCTGGTTGTGCAGGCGGCCGATGTCGGCCACGCTCTGCGCCCGCTGGGCGTCGAGCTCGGCGGCGCCGCGTTCCAGTTCGAGCAGACGGTTGCGTGCCACGTAGCCTTCGGCGGCGAGCTGGCGCACGCCGTCCATTTCCTGGCCGAGCAGGCGGATCTGCGCGCTGCGCGCCGCCTGGACCTGGCGCAGGCCCTTGAGCTGCTCCTCGGCACCGCGGATGTTCTCGCGCAGGATGCCGGCCTCGCCGGTCAGCGCCGCCCGACGGGTGGCGAACAGGCGCCGCTGCAGGGCGGTGGCGGACTCGAGGCGCGGATCTCCGGCGAAACGTTCGGTCAGGGCCGGATCGAAGAGCACCTCCGCCAGTCCGTCGCGCTCGGCCTCGAGGCGGTTCTCCACGGTGCGGGCGACTATGTACTGGGCTCTGAGCACGCCGCGCTCGGCGATGGCGCGGGTCGGGTCCAGCTCGATCAGCGGTTGGTCGCGCTGGACGCGCTGGCCTTCGCGGACCAGGATGGCGCCGACCGAGCCGCCGCTCAGATGCTGGATGGTCTTGCGGTTGTCGGTGACCTTGACCGTGGCGTTGGCCACCACGCCGGCGTCCAGAGGCGCCAGGCTGGCCCAGAGCAGGAAGCCGCCGAAGCCGGCGGCGACCAGCCACAGTCCCCAGCGGCGCGGTCGACCGTCGTCGACATCCACCGCCGCCGGCTCGGCGACCAGCGGCAGGCCCGTGCGTTCTCCCCCGAGGCTGGACATGACGGCTCACTCCCTGGTCTTGACCGAGGTCAGCGGGGTGCCGGCAGCCGGGGCCGGCACGACGCTGGCCTGGCGCAGCGCGGCGAACACCTCGTCGCGGTTGCCGAACATCTGCACCGTGCCTTCGCGCAGCAGCAGAATCTTGTCGACGATGTTGAGCACCGTGGGGCGATGCGAGATCAGCACCAGGGTCCTGCCGCGGCGCTTGAGGTCGCCGAGCGCCTGGATCAGTGCCATCTCGCCGACATCGTCGAGGCTGGAGTTGGGCTCGTCGAGGACGATCAGCGCCGGATCGCCGTACAGTGCGCGAGCCAGGGCGACGCGCTGCTTCTGGCCGCCGGACAGCGAACTGCCGTCGGCGCCCAGGCGGGTGTCGTAGCCCTGCGGCAGGCGCAGGATCATCTCGTGCACCCCGGCCTTGCGGGCGGCGAGGATGACCGCTTCGCCGTCCACTGGGCCGAAGCGGGCGATGTTCTCGGCGATGCTGCCTTCGAACAGCTCGACATCCTGAGGCAGGTAGCCGAGCCAGGGGCCGAGTTCTTCCTTGTTCCACTGGGAGATGTCGGCGCCGTCCAGGCGCACCTTGCCGGCCTGGGCCGGCCAGACGCCGACCAGCAGGCGCGCCAGAGTCGACTTGCCGGACGCCGAAGGGCCGATCACCCCCAGCGCCTCGCCCGGCGCGAGGCTGAAGCCGATGGCGCGGAGGATCGGCGTGGTCGAGCCCGGGGCGCCGGCGAAGACGTTCTCCACGCTGAGCTGACCGCTGGGCGGCGGCAGCGGCATGGCCTCCGGGCGGGCCGGGAAGTCCTTGAGCAGGCCGCTCAGGCGTCCCCAGGCGGCCCGACAGGATAGCAACTGCTTCCAGGTCGCGATGGCCTGTTCGACCGGAGCCAGCGCGCGCCCGCCGAGGATCGAGCAGGCGATCATCATCCCCGGGGTGATCTCGCCGCGGATCGCCAGCAGGGCGCCGGCGCCGAGGATCAGCGACTGCAGGGTGATGCGCACGAAGCGGGTGAGGCCGGTGATCCAGGCGGCGCGGTCGGAGGCCAGGCCCTGCAGCTCGAGAACCCTCAGGTGGCTGGCCAGCCAGCGCTGACGGATCGCCGGCAGCATGCCCATGGCTTCGATCACCTCGGCGTTGCGCAGGTTGTTGTTGGCCGAGGCGGCGGAAACGAGGGCGACCTGGTTGGCCTCGGCCAGTGGCTTGCGCGTGCTGGTTTCGGTCAGCCAGGCGAGACCGACCAGCAGCAGCGAGCCGATCAGGGTGACCAGGCCGAGCAGCGGGTGGACCAGCGAGATGACCACCAGGTAGATCGGTGTCCAGGGCGCATCGAAGAAGGCGAACAGACCGTTGCCGGTGAGGAACTGGCGGACCTGGGAGAGATCCTGCAGAGCCTGCGAGGGGTTGGCGCCGCTGCGGCGCAGGTTGCGCTCGAAGGAGGCGTTGAACACGCGCTCGTTGAGGGTCATGTCCAGCCGGTTGCTGACGCGGATCAGCACGCTGGAGCGGACCACCTCCAGCAGCCCCATCAGAACGTAAAGGCCGACCACCAGCAGGGTGAGCATGCCCAGAGTGGTGACGTTGCCGCTGATCAGCGCACGGTCGTAGACCTGCAGCATGTACAGGGCCGGCACCAGCATCAACAGGTTGATCACCCCGCTGAACGAGCCCACGGCATAGAAGGTGCGGCGTAGACGGAACAACGCTTCGGCCAGTTCGGAGCGGGGGGACGACAACAGGTCCATTGAAATCCTCCGGCGCGGTACTGGCCGATGAGGCGGAGCGAGGCGCCGACCGCAGGCTGGGTTTCTCTCCAGTTATAGGCGGGCTTTGCGGCTTGCGCCATGCCGGGCGCCGACCGGCGGCCGTTGCGGCAGCCGGCAAGGGTCAGGTCAGAGGGAAGGCGTCCAGCCGGTAGCCCTGCTCGTCGACCTCGAGTACCCATCCCTGCCTGTCCCAGTCGCCGAGGACGATGCGCCGGGCGTTCTGGCCGTCGACCAGCAGCTTGTGCACGGCGGGGCGGTGGGTGTGGCCGTGGATCAGGGTGCGCACTTTGCGTTCGGCCATCACCTGCGGCACCGCTTCGGGGGTGACGTCGACGATTTCGGCGGCCTTCTCGCGGGTACGCAGGCGGCTGGCGTCGCGCAGCTTGCGCGCCAGCTTGTGGCGGGTGGCGAGCGGCAGGTTGCGCAGCAGCCAGAGGGAGAAGGGGTTGCGCAGGCGCTTGCGCAGGCGCTGGTAGCTCTCGTCGCGGGTGCACAGGCTGTCGCCGTGCAGCAGCAGCACCGGCTCGCCGTACAGCTCGACCACGCTGCCTTCCCTGAGCAGGGTGCAGCCGGCCTCGCGGCAGAAGCGCCGACCGATCAGGAAGTCGCGATTGCCGTGCATCAGGAAGATGCGCGTGCCGCTGTCGCTCAGGCGACGCAGGGCGCTGGCGATGGCGCGCTGGAAGTCGTCCATGCCGTCGTCGCCGATCCACACCTCGAAGAAGTCGCCGAGGATGTACAGCGCCTCGGCGCCGGTGGCGCGGGCGTCCAGGAAATGCAGAAACGCCCGGACGATGTCCGGGCGCTGCGCTTCGAGATGCAGGTCCGAGATGAACAGGACGCTCATCGAATCACTCGGCGACGACTTCGGCCTTCTCGATGATCACGTCGTCCACCGGCACGTCGCCGTGGCCCATGCGGTTGCCGGTCTTCACTTCCTTGATCCTGTCGACGACGTCGATGCCTTCGACGACCTCGCCGAACACCGCGTAGCCCCAGCCCTGGGTGGTCGGCGCGCTGTGGTCGAGGAAGCTGTTGTCCTTGACGTTGATGAAGAACTGCGCGCTGGCCGAGTGCGGATCCATGGTGCGGGCCATGGCGATGGTGTACTTCTTGTTCGACAGGCCGTTGTTGGCCTCGTTCTTGATCGGTGCGCGAGTGCTCTTCTGCTTCATGCCCGGTTCGAAGCCGCCGCCCTGGATCATGAAGCCGTCGATCACGCGGTGGAAGATGGTGCCGTCGTAGTGGCCATCTTTCACGTACTGCTCGAAGTTGGCTGCAGTTTCCGGGGCCTTGTCGGCAAACAGTTGCAGGGTGATGACGCCGAAGTTGGTGTGCAGCTTGATCATGTATTCGTTTCGCTCTGTCGGAAAATCTAAGGCCTGTCAGGGGGTTGACAGCTTCGGCTATGATACGGGCTTTGACTTGAGCGGCCTACCCTGAGCCGCGTGCCGCATAGCAAGGATCCCATGAGCAAGCCCACCGTCGAAAAAGCCGCCAACTTCCTGCGCCCGATCGTCCAGGCCGACCTGGAAGCCGGCAAGCACGCCAAGATCGTCACCCGCTTCCCGCCGGAGCCCAACGGCTACCTGCACATCGGCCACGCCAAGTCGATCTGCCTGAACTTCGGCCTGGCCGAGGAATTCGGCGGCGAGTGCAACCTGCGCTTCGACGATACCAACCCGGCCAAGGAAGACCAGGAATACATCGACGCCATCAAGGCCGACGTCGAGTGGCTGGGCTTTTCGTGGGCCGGCGAGGAGCGCTACGCCTCCAACTACTTCGACCAGCTGTACGCCTGGGCCGTGCACCTGATCGAGGCCGGCAAGGCCTATGTCTGCGACCTGTCGCCGGAAGAGGCGCGTGCCTACCGCGGCAACCTCACCGAGCCGGGCAAGAACAGCCCGTTCCGCGAGCGCTCGGTCGCGGAGAACCTCGACCTGTTCGCGCGCATGAAGGCCGGCGAGTTCCCCGACGGTGCCCGCGCGCTGCGCGCGAAGATCGACATGGCCTCGCCGAACATGAACCTGCGCGACCCGATCCTCTACCGCATCCGCCACGCACATCACCACCAGACCGGCGACAAGTGGTGCATCTACCCGAGCTACGACTTCACCCACGGCCAGTCGGACGCCCTGGAAGGCATCACCCACTCGATCTGCACCCTGGAGTTCGAGGATCACCGCCCGCTCTACGAGTGGTTCCTCGCCAACCTGCCGGTGCCGGCCCAGCCGCGCCAGTACGAGTTCGCCCGCCTCAACCTGAACTACACCATCACCAGCAAGCGCAAGCTCAAGCAGCTGGTCGATGAAGGCCACGTGAATGGCTGGGACGACCCGCGCATGTCGACCCTGTCCGGCTACCGTCGCCGCGGCTACACCCCGGCGTCGATCCGCGCCTTCTGCGACATGATCGGCGTCAACCGCGCCGGCGGCGTGGTCGACATCGGCATGCTGGAGTTCGCCATCCGCGAGGATCTCGACGCCAACGCCGCGCGCGCCATGTGCGTACTCAAGCCGTTGAAAGTCGTCATCACCAACTACCCCGAGGGCCAGGTCGAGAACCTCGAGCTGCCGCGCCATCCCAAGCAGGACATGGGCGTGCGCGTGCTGCCGTTCTCCCGCGAGATCTACATCGACGCCAGCGACTTCGAGGAGAATCCGCCGGCCGGCTACAAGCGCCTGATCCCCGGCGGCGAAGTGCGCCTGCGCGGCAGCTACGTGATCCGCGCCGACGAGGCGATCAAGGATGCCGAAGGCAATATCGTCGAGCTGCGCTGCTCCTACGACGAGAACACCCTGGGCAAGAACCCGGAAGGCCGCAAGGTCAAGGGCGTGATCCACTGGGTGCCGGCCGCCGAGAGCGTCGAGTGCGAGGTGCGTCTGTACGACCGCCTGTTCAAGACCGCCAACCCGGAGAAGACCGACGAGGAGGGCGGCAGCTTCCTCGACAACATCAATCCGGAGTCGCTGGTGGTACTCAAGGGCTGCCGCGCCGAGCCGTCGCTGGCCAATGCCGCGCCGGAAGAACGCTTCCAGTTCGAGCGCGAAGGCTACTTCTGCGCCGACCTGAAGGACTCCAGGCCGGGCGCCCCGGTGTTCAACCGCACCGTCACCCTGCGCGATTCCTGGGGAGCCTGAGTCATGGCGCTGTCGATCTACAACACCCTGAGCAAGAGCAAGGACGTCTTCACGCCCCTGGTCGACAACCAGGTGCGCATGTACGTGTGCGGCATGACCGTCTACGACTTCTGCCACATCGGCCATGCGCGGGTGATGGTGGCGTTCGACGTGGTCGCCCGCTGGCTGCGCCATCGCGGCTATGAGCTGACCTATGTGCGCAACATCACCGACATCGACGACAAGATCATCAAGCGCGCCAACGAGAACGGCGAGTCGTTCCAGGATCTGGTCGCGCGCATGATCAAAGCGATGCACGAGGACGAGGCGCGCCTCAACGTGCTGCGTCCGGACCTCGAGCCGCGCGCCACCGACCATATCGCCGGCATGCACGCGATGATCCAGACCCTGATCGACAAGGGCTTCGCCTACGCCCCGGGCAACGGCGACGTCTACTACCGGGTCGGCAAGTTCGAGGGCTACGGCAAGCTGTCGCGGCGGAAGATCGAGGACCTGAAGATCGGCGCGCGCATCGAGGTCGACGAGGCCAAGGAAGATCCGCTCGACTTCGTGCTGTGGAAGGGCGCCAAGCCGGGCGAGCCGAGCTGGGAGTCGCCGTGGGGCGCCGGGCGTCCGGGCTGGCACATCGAGTGCTCGGTGATGTCCACCTGCTGCCTGGGCGAGACCTTCGACATCCACGGCGGTGGCCCGGACCTGGTGTTCCCCCACCACGAGAACGAGATCGCGCAGAGCGAGGCAGCCACCGGCAAGCTGTACGCCAACGCCTGGATGCACGCCGGCGCGGTGCGCGTCGACGGCGAGAAGATGTCCAAGAGCCTCGGCAACTTCTTCACCATCCGCGAGGTGCTGGAGAAGTACCACCCCGAGGTGGTGCGCTACCTGCTGGTGTCCAGCCACTACCGCAGCCCGATCAACTACTCCGAGGACAGCCTGCGCGAGGCCAGGGGCGCCTTGGAGCGCTTCTACAACGGCCTCAAGGGCCTGCCGGAGGCGGCGCCTGCCGGTGGCGAGGAGTTCGTCGCCCGCTTCGGCGCGGCGATGGACGACGACTTCAACTCGCCGGAAGCCTGCGCGGTGCTGTTCGAGATGATCCGCGAGGTCAACCGCCTGCGCGAGAGCGACCTGAACGCCGCCGCCGCGCTGGCCGCGCGCCTCAAGGAGCTGGCCGGCGTGCTCGGCGTGCTGCAGCTCGAGCCGGACGCCTTCCTGCAGGCCGGCGCCGCGGGCAAGGTCGACGCCGCCGCGGTCGAGGCGCTGATCGCTGCGCGCCTGGCCGCACGCGCCGAGAAGAACTGGGCCGAGTCCGACCGCATCCGCGACCAGCTCACCGCCATGGGCGTGGTGCTGGAGGACGGCAAGGGTGGCACCACCTGGCGCCTCGCCGAGTAAGGCGTTCCGCCGTGCCGAAAGGGGCTGCCGCGAGGCGGCCCTTTTCGTTTGGAGGGTTCAGACCTGCGCGGCGGCGCTGTTCTCCTCGTGGATGCGCAGCACCTCTTCCAGTTCGCCGTGCACCAGCGGGTCGCCGCATTGCGGCAGGTGTTCGCGCAGCTTGCGGATCACCCACTGCTGGCCGCGGTCGATGAATGCCAGGCGTTGTTGCAGGTCGGCTATCGCCATCGCCTTGTCGTAAAAGCTGCCGGTCTCCCGGTTCGGCTCCAGGCCCAGATGCTTCAGGCAGGTCAGCAGGCGCCGGCAGCTTTCTCCCTCGCCGGCGAGGATCCGCTCGAGCAGCGCCCTGAGCGCCGGGTCCGTGCATTCGCGCAGGCTGGCGGAGGCGACCTGGACGCCGGCGCGCTCGGCGCTGATCAGACTCTGCAGCAGTTCGTCGAGTGTATCGGTCATGAGCTTTCCCCCTGTACGGATGCCTGATGGTAGCTGCTTCGTCCTGTGCTCGTGAGCACCCGTCGGGGCAGGAGCGGTCGGGGGCGCTGTCCGACGAGCGGGGAGCATCCGTCTGTCGATCCGGCAGGGCGCCGCAAGGCGCTGATTTACAACGGGAGATCGGTGGTGGCGGCTCTTGGCGGACGCGGCCGGTGGGGCCGCTGGCTGCCGCGTGTCGCGTCCGGCGACCAGTGGAAGGGGCTGAAGAAAGCTGCCTGCTACGCTCAGGAATCATCGACTGGGCAGCATGGAGGCGCGTTTTCCATGAACTGGATGCTGGTGTTGACGAGCATTGTCGGGGGCTGGCGGCACGCGGGCCGGGAAGTGGAGCTGGCCGGCGGCGGGCGGGGGCGTGCGGAGAAGACCCTCAGGGAGCTGATGGCGGAGCGCGGCCTCGACGAGAACGGCCGCAAGCTGGCAAGCGTGCCACTGCCGTCGCAGCCCGTCGTCGCCGTGGCGGCGATGTTCACGATCGAATTCAGCTACGACAGCCCCGGCGGGGTGGTCGCCCATGCGCGGGTCGGTGTGACGACCCTGGATGCCCATGCCTTTCATGGCTTCCTCGACGAGGAGAGTGGGGTGCGTGTTTTCGCCTGGGGCAGGGTGCGGGGGCTGGTGCGCTTGGTCGACACGGAGGAGATGGTCGAGCCGCGCGAGGTGATCGCGCGCTACTGCTGAGGGGCGGATCGAGTCTTCCGACGCCGAGCGCTCTGGCCCGAGTCATGCCGCGCATGACAGGAGCGTTTTCAGGCGCTCGACTTCAGGCTGCGGAAGAAGCTCTCCGAACAGGCATGGTTCTCGCCATCGGCCGTGTCGCTGCTGTCGCCGCTCAGGTAGACCACGCTGTCCTGCGGGCCCGGCGCGCCGAGCTTGGCGAAGTCGTGGCGGTAGCCGGTCAGCCAGGTACGCTCGCCGGCATTCTGGAACTTGGCGGTCTGCCGGTCGCTGATCAGGTAGCTGGAGGCGCCGGCGCCCTGATTGAGGAAGGGGAAGTCGCTGTTGCCGTCGACCTGCTGGTAGCCCAGTGTTTCGGCTGCAAGCTGCCGGTCAGCGTCGTCTGCCCAAGCTGATCTGCGTGCGTGCGGGCGATGCCTGCGTAGCCGGCACCCGGCATCTGGTGGATGTGCTCAACTGGAACGCGTTTTAGCGCTTGCTCTGAACTGAAGAGCACCACTGCCTGCAAACCATGCTGGTCTGCCGGCAGCGGCGGGACTGGGGGCTCACAGCTTGGCGATCGACACCTCGGTGGATTTCACGAAGGCGATCACCTCGCTGCCGATATCCAGTTCCAGCTCCTTGACCGAGCGGGTGGTGATCACCGAGGTGACGATGCCGGCGGCGGTCTGCACGTCGATTTCCGACAGCACGTCGCCCAGGACGATTTCCTTGATGGTGCCCTTGAACTGGTTGCGCACGTTGATGGCCTTGATGGTCATGGTCTTGCTCCTCGAGGGGTAGGGGTGATGCGGAATCGGTGGGTTACAGGGCCCAGCGCAGCTGCGTGGGCAGGGGCGATACGGGCTCGGCGGTTTCTTCCTGCGCCGGCAGGGCCAGCACGCGCTCGAGCACCCGGGCTTCCAGCGCGGCCAGCGCTGCCGAGGCGTGCGGACGCGGGCGGGCCAGCGGGATCGCCAAGTCGAGGCCGATGTGGCCGTCCTCGATCAGGATCACCCGGTCGGCGACCGCCACCGCCTCGTTGACGTCGTGGGTGACCAGCAGCACGGTGAAGCCGTGCTGCTGCCACAGGCGCTCGATCAGCTGCTGCATCTCGATGCGGGTCAGTGCGTCCAGCGCGCCGAGCGGCTCGTCGAGCAGCAGCAGGCGCGGGCGGTGGATCAGCGCGCGGGCCAGCGCCACGCGCTGCTTCTGCCCGCCGGACAGCGCCGCCGGCCAGTCGTGGGCGCGCTCGCCAAGGCCGACCGCTTCCAGCGCTTGCAGTGCCTGGCTCTGCCAGTCGCCGGACAGGCCGAGGCCGACGTTGTCGATCACCCGTTTCCACGGCAGCAGGCGCGAATCCTGGAACATCAGGCGGATGTCCTCGCGGGCCTCGGCCAGCGGCGCGTTGCCGGCGTGCAGTTCGCCGGAAGTGGCATGGTCCAGGCCGGCCAGCAGGCGCAGCAGGGTGCTCTTGCCGCAGCCGCTGCGGCCGACCACGGCGACGAACTGGCCGGCGGGGATGTGCAGGTCGATGCCGTGCAGCACCGTGCGCGCACCGAAGGCCTTGGCCACGCCGTGCAGGTGCAGCGGGATGCCGCGCTTCAGGTCCTGGGCGCTCATTTGGCACCTCCTTGCTGGTAGGCCGGATGCCAGCGCAGCCAGGCGCGTTCGAGGCCGCGGGCGGCGAGGTCGGCCAGCTTGCCGAGCACCGCGTAGAGCAGGATCGCCAGCACCACCACGTCGGTCTGCAGGAACTCGCGGGCGTTCATCGCCAGGTAGCCGATGCCGGCGTTGGCCGAGATGGTTTCCGCGACGATCAGGGTCAGCCACATGAAGCCGAGGGCGAAGCGCACGCCGACCAGGATCGATGGCAGCGCGCCGGGCAGGATCACCTGGCGGAACAGGGCGAACCCGGACAGGCCATAGCTGCGCGCCATCTCCACCAGGCCGGCGTCGACGCTGCGGATGCCGTGGTAGGTGTTCAGGTAGATGGGGAACAGGGTGCCGAGGGCGACCAGGAAGACCTTCGCGCTCTCGTCGATGCCGAACCACAGGATCACCAGCGGGATCAGCGCCAGGTGCGGCACGTTGCGGATCATCTGCACCGAGCTGTCGAGCAGGCGTTCGCCCCAGGTCGACAGGCCGGTGACGAAGCCGAGCGCGAGGCCCAGGCCGCCGCCGATGGCGAAGCCGATGCCGGCGCGCCAGCCGCTGATCGCCAGGTGCTGCCAGATCTCGCCGCTGCTCAGCAGCGCCCAGCCGGCTGCGGCCACGGCGCTGGGCGCCGGCAGGATGCGGGTGGACAGCCAGCCGCTGCCCGCGGCCAGCTGCCAGACGCCGAGCAGCAGGACCGGCAGGGCCCAGGGCGCCAGGCGCAGGAGGAGTTTTTCGGTAGTGCGCGTACTCATGATGGCAACTCGTGTAGGGGCGAATTCATTCGCCCTGGGCGCGTTGTGGCAGGCGAATGAATTCGCCCCTACGGCGCGCCCAGGGCGAGCGGGGTTCGCGGCCTCAGCTCTGCGCGGCCGCCTTGGGCAGGATGTCGCTGGAGATCATCTCGCCGAACGGGCTGACGTAGCCGTGGCTCTCGGGGCGTTGCGGCTGGGCGATGTCCAGGTGCGGGAACAGCAGCTCGGCGACCCGGTAGGACTCTTCCAGGTGCGGGTAGCCGGAGAACACGAAGGTATCGATGCCGAGATCGGCGTACTCCTTGACCCGCGCCGCCACGGTCGGGCCGTCGCCGACCAGCGCGGTACCGGCACCGCCGCGCACCAGGCCGACCCCGGCCCACAGGTTCGGTGACACCTCCAGGTTGTCCTTGCTGCCGCCATGCAGGGCGGCCATGCGCTGCTGGCCGACCGAATCGAAGCGCGCCAGCGAGGCCTGCGCCCTGGCGATGGTGTCGTCGTCCAGGTGGCTGATCAGCCGTTCGGCGGCGGCCCAGGCCTCCTCGTTGGTCTCGCGGACGATCACGTGCAGGCGGATGCCGAACTTCACCGTGCGGCCATGTTTGGCAGCGCGGGCGCGCACGTCGGCGATCTTCTCGGCCACCGCCTGCGGCGGCTCGCCCCAGGTCAGGTACAGGTCGACCTGCTCGGCGGCCAGCTCGTGGGCGGCCGCCGAGGAGCCACCGAAGTACAGCGGCGGATGGGGCTGCTGGATCGGCGGGTAGAGCAGCTTGGCGCCCTTGACCTGGATGTGCTTGCCGTCGAGATCGACGGTCTCGCCGCTCAGCACGCGCTTCCACACGCGGGTGAATTCGTCGGCGGCCTCGTAGCGTTCGGCGTGGGTGAGGTGCAGGCCGTCGCCGGCCAGCTCGTCCGGATCGCCGCCGGTGACCAGGTTGAACAGCGCGCGGCCATTGGACAGGCGGTCGAGGGTCGCCGCCTGGCGGGCGGCGACGGTCGGCGAGATGATCCCCGGGCGCAGGGCAACCAGGAACTTCAGGCGCTGGGTGGCCGGGATCAGCGAGGCGGCGACCAGCCAGGAGTCCTCGCAGGAGCGTCCGGTGGGGATCAGCACGCCGCCAAAGCCTAAGCGGTCGGCGGCCTGCGCCACCTGGGTCAGGTAGCCGTGGTCGACGGCGCGGGCGCCTGCGGCGGTGCCCAGGTAGTGGCCGTCGCCGTGGGTGGGGAGAAACCAGAAGATGTTCAGACTCATCGCTGTATTCCTGAAAACTGGGCGCGCCGGCGGTGGGGCGTAGCTCATGCGCGCGATGACTCGAGAGGAGGGCAGGCGGGCGCAGTGCCCGCCTGCGGGCTTACTGCTGGGCGACCTTGGCCGGCGGGGTCCAGACCACGTCCTTGATGGTCAGGCGCCTGGGGATCAGCTTGAGGTCGGCGAAGGTGTCGGCGATCTTCTGCTGGGCCTCCACCACCTCGGGCGTGATGAACTGGGTGTCGTACTGCTGGCGCGACAGGGCCAGGGCAGTGATCTCGGCCGGCAGACCGATCAGCGGGGCGATCTGCGCGGTGGCCTGCTGCACGTCGGCCTTGGCTTCCTCGCCGACGCTGCGGATCTCCTCGACCAGGGTGCCGACCACCTGCGGGTACTGTTTGGCGTAGTCGCCGCGGGCCAGGTAGAACTGGTGGTTGTCGACCAGCCCGCTGCCATCGCGCAGGGTGCGCGCTTCGAGCTGCTTCTCGGCGGCGGCCTGGAACGGATCCCAGATCACCCAGGCATCGACGCTGCCGCGCTCGAAGGCGGCGCGGGCATCGGCCGGCGGCAGGTAGACGGGGGTGACGTCGGTGATCGACAGGCCGGCATCCTCCAGGGCGCGTACCAGCAGGTAGTGCACGTTTGAGCCCTTGTTGAGGGCGACCTTCTTGCCCTTGAGTTCGGCCACCGAGGTGATCGGCGAGCCCTTGGGCACCAGGATCGCCTCGCCGGTCGGCGCCGGCTGGTCGAAGGCCACGTAGCGCAGGTCGGCGCCGGCGGCCTGGGCGAACACCGGCGGGGTCTCGCCGGTCACGCCGAAGTCGATCGAGCCGACGTTGAGGCCTTCGAGCAGCTGCGGGCCGCCGGGGAACTCGGTCCACTGCACCTTCACGCCCTGGGCGGCGAGGCGCTGCTCCAGGCTGCCCTTGGCCTTGAGCAGCACCAGGGTGCCGTACTTCTGGTAACCGATGCGCAGGGTGTGCGCGTCGTCGGCGGCGAGGGCGGCGGAAGAGATCGCTGCAGCCAGCAGGGCGACCAGTCCGCGACGCAGGTAGGTAGTGCGCATGGCGCTCTCCTTATATGCAAGTCGTTGGGTGGATGCCTGCTGGTCCGTTGGCGGACGAGTGAGGACTTTTACTGCCCCCCTTCCCGGATGGGCGGGGCGGAAAAGACAGGGGCTGCGCGGGAGCGCTCGCCCGGAGAGAGGACGACGCTGCCCGGACGGGCGCGTCGTCGGTAACGAATAAAAAAGGGGCCTGTTCTGCCTGGCAGGCCCCAAACCCCATGCGTGGCTTGAGGGTCGAAATTCAGCGGTTCGGCTGCGGCGTCAGGCGCAGGTAGGGCTTCACCGCGCGGTAGCCTTTCGGGAAGCGCTGCCGGATCTCTTCCTCGTCCTTGAGCGAGGGCACGATCACCACCTCGTCGCCGTCCTGCCAGTTGGCCGGGGTGGCGACCTTGTGGTGGTCGGTCAGCTGCAGCGAGTCGATCACCCGCAGGATCTCGTGGAAGTTGCGCCCGGTACTGGCCGGGTAGGTGATGATCAGCCGCACCTTCTTGTTCGGGTCGATGATGAACAGCGAGCGCACGGTCAGGGTGTCGCTGGCGTTCGGGTGGATCAGGTCGTAGAGGTCGGAGACCTTGCGGTCGGCGTCGGCGAGGATCGGGAAGTTGACCTGGGTGTCCTGGGTCTCCTCGATGTCCTCGATCCACTTCAGGTGCGAGTCCACCGGGTCGACCGACAGGGCGATGGCCTTGACGCCGCGCTGGGCGAACTCGCCCTTGAGCTTGGCGGTGAAGCCCAGCTCGGTGGTGCACACTGGGGTGAAGTCGGCCGGGTGGGAGAACAGGATGCCCCAGCTGTCGCCGAGCCACTCGTGGAAACGGATGCGGCCGACGCTGGATTCCTGTTCGAAGTCGGGGGCGATGTCGCCGAGGCGGATGCTCATGCTGTTGCTCCTCAGAAGGGGGATGACCTTGGGTGGAAGCCACTATGCTCAGGATCGATAAGGATTAAAAAGAATAGATTTGTATTTTCTAATTTCTTTTAGAGATATATGGCTGGCGGCCAGATCCGGCCTTGCTTATGCAGGTGAAGACTAATCAAGTAACCAAATATTCTTTTATGGAATAAACGGTCTTTTCTATAGTCCTGCGTTCCTCTGTCCAGATCCCTGGGATTGCCCGATGAAGTGGCTGCTCGCCTCTCTGCGGGCCGCCAGCCTGCTCAAGATCTCCTGCGACGTGATGCGCGACTTCTACAAGGAGTACAACGTCGCCTTCCAGAAACTTCGGCGAATGGCCGCAGACCCACTTCAACGACGGCGGAGTATTCGACCAGGTCTACGCCACCCAGTGAGTCCGCAAACCGCCGGGCTGCGTTCGCGCTAGACCATACTGGCACCACGCTATGCCTTGAGCTGCTGCCGCAAAAGTAATTGAGTTTTATCTATTACGAGCTGTAGCATCTATTACAAGAGACCCTTGTCGACGAAGGAGCCTTTCTTGAGCTTTCTTGCCTTATTCGTCAGCCTGCCCACCAAGGCATCGACCGGACGCATGCGTGTCTGGCGCTCTGTCAAAGCGCTGGGCTGCGCGACGCTGCGCGATGGGGTTTATCTGCTGCCCGACTCGACCGACAACGCCGCAGCGCTGGACGAAGTGGCGGCGCAGGCGCTGGAAGTCGAGGGCAGCGGCGAGGTCTATCGACTCTCGGGATGTGACGACGCCCAGGAGGCCGCGCTATGCACCCTGTTCGACCGGAGCGAGGAGTACGCCAGCATCGCCGAGGAGATCAAAGCGCTCGGACGGACCCCGGCATTCCTGGGTGGCGTCGCTGCCGCACGCAAGCTCCAGACGCTCGTGCGCCGCTTCGAGCAGGTGACGCGCATCGACTTCTTCCCCGGCGAGGCGCAGCGGCAGACCTTGAGCCTGCTCGACGAGCTGCGCGACGAGATCACCCGCCGCCTGTCTCCCGACGAGCCGACCGCCAGGCAGGCAGATATTCCGCGGCTGGAGCACGCCGACTATCGGGGCCGGACCTGGGCCACGCGGGCGCGCCCGTGGGTGGATCGACTCGCTTCGGCCTGGCTGATCCGGCGATTCATCGATCCGAGCGCGCGCATCGTCTGGCTGGCGAGCCCCAGCGACTGCCGCAATGACTGGCTCGGCTTCGATTTCGACGGCGCCACCTTCAGTCACGTGGGCGCCAAGGTCACCTTCGAGACGCTACTGGCGAGTTTCGGACTGGATTCAGCTCCTGCACTGGTCCGTCTGGGCGAGCTGGTGCATTGCCTGGATGTGGGAGGGCTGCCAGTCGCGGAAGCGCCGGGCATCGAATCGCTGCTTGCCGGCCTGCGGGCATCCGAGCCCGACGACGACGCGCTGCTTGCCCGCGCAGCCGAAGTCTTTGACTGGCTACTCAAGAGTTACGAGGACAAGACAACGTGAACACCCCGACCCCATCGCGACAGCGACCGGCCCATCCCTCGTTCTGGGAGGCCTTCGTCTACTGGCTCAAACTGGGCTTCATCAGTTTCGGCGGCCCGGCGGGGCAGATCTCCATCATGCACCAGGAGCTGGTGGAGAAACGCCGCTGGATTTCCGAGCAGCGCTTCCTGCACGCGCTCAACTACTGCATGCTGCTGCCCGGCCCGGAGGCGCAGCAACTCGCCATCTACATCGGCTGGCTGCTGCATCGGACCTGGGGCGGCATCGTTGCCGGCGTGCTGTTCGTGCTGCCTTCGCTGTTCATCCTCGCGGCGCTCACCTACGTCTACCTGGTCTTCGGCGACCTCACCTTCGTGCAGGGGGTGTTCAACGGCATCAAGCCGGCGGTGGTGGCCATCGTGGTGTTCGCCGCCTGGCGCATCGGTTCGCGTGCCCTGAAGAACAACCTCCTGTGGGGGCTGGCGGCCCTGTCCTTCATCGCGATCTTCGTCTTCCGCGTGCCCTTTCCCTACATTGTCGTCATGGCCGGCATCCTGGGCTTCATCGGCGGCAAGGTGGTCCCGGACAAGTTCAAGATCGGCGGCGGCCACGGCGCGTCGGACAAGCATTACGGGCCGGCGCTCATCGATGACGACACCCAGCCCATCGCCCATACGCGCTTTCGCTGGTCCTATCTCTTCACCCTCCTGATCGTGGCTCTGGCGATCTGGGCTTCGGCCATCGCCTTGCTGGACCACCCGGTGTTGCGGGACATGGGCGAGTTCTTCACCAAGGCGGCCTTCGTCACCTTCGGTGGCGCCTACGCGGTGCTGCCCTATGTCTATCAGGGCGGGGTCGAACAGCATCAGTGGCTGACCGGCACGCAGATGATCGACGGCCTGGCGTTGGGTGAGACCACACCGGGGCCGCTTATCATGGTGGTGTCCTTCGTCGGCTTCATCGGTGCCTGGAGCAAGGAAATCTTCGGGCCGGATGCCTTGCTGCTGGCCGGCTTCGCAGGTGCCACGGTGGCCACCTTCTTCACCTTTCTGCCCAGCTTCGTGTTCATCCTGGCCGGCGCCCCCCTGGTGGAGTCCACCCACGGCGACCTGAAATTCACCGCGCCGCTAACCGGCATCACCGCCGCCGTGGTGGGTGTGATCCTCAACCTGGCCCTCTTTTTCGGCTGGCACGTGATCTTCCCCAATGCCACCGAGGCCGCGCCGCTCTCCGGCGGCTTCGAGTGGTTCTACGCGCTGATCTCGGTGGCGGCCTTCCTCGCCCTGTGGAAGTACAAGCAGGACATCATGAAAGTGATCGGCGCCTGCGCCGCCATCGGCCTCGTCCACACTTACATCGTTTGAGGATGTCGGATGAAGTGGGCCACCCGCCTGCCCGGCATCGAGGAGCTGCTGCCCGCCGGCGTCGCACCCGAGGCGCGCTTGCTGCTGTTCCTGCGCAGCGCGCTGGCGCGGGGTGCTGACCTGCCCATGGCAGATCGGCGAAAAGCCCGGCGGATCGTTCCGCCGGGCTGTGCCGGGTAACGGTTGCGGCTGCCGGCTTACAGCAGCGGCAGGGTGTAGCTGACGATCAGGCGGTTCTCGTCGAGGTCGGTGCTGTCATTGCCGCGCAGGCTGGCGTTGCGCCAGGACAGGTTGAGGCCCTTGAGCGCGCCGTCTTGCAGGGTGTAGTCGAGGCGCAAGTCGCGTTCCCACTCCTTGTTCTCGCCATTGGCCGCGTCGATGTTGTCGCCGCTCAGGTAGACCACGCTGGCCTTCAGGCCCGGTGCGCCGAGCGTGGCGAAGTCGTAGCCGTAGCCGGCCAGCCAGGTACGCTCGCCGGCGTTCTGGAACTTGGCGATCTGGCGGTCGGTGATCAGGTAGCTGGAGGCGCCGTCGCCCTGATTGAGGAAGGGGAAGTCGCTGTCGCCGTCGACCTGCTGGTAGCCCAGGTCGACGGCATGCGCGCCGAGGGTATAGGTGAACAGGGCGCTCCAGGTGCGGTTGTCGACCTCGCCGGCGTTGGTGTCTCCGGCCTTCCAGAAACCGTTGCTGCGATAGCCTTCGGCGCGGCCGGCGAAGCTGGCGTTGTTGCCGTCGGAGCTGCTGTCGAAGTAGCGCAGGTCGGTCTTCAGCGCGCCGACCGGCAGCGCCCAGTTGTGCACCAGGCCGAGGAAGTGCTGCTCGTAGAAGTCCTCGAGGTTGCCGAAGTAGTACTGCGCAGTCAGGTCCCTGGTCAGCTTGTAGTCGCCACCGGCGAAGTAGAACTTGTTCGAATCGACACCATTGGCGGCGCCGCCGATCGCCAGGCCGGTGCTGTCGGTAGAGCTGCGGCCCTTGGCGTGCTCCAGCTGGCCGGCGGTGAGGGTCAGGTCGTCGATCTCGCCGGAGGTGATCTGGCCGCCCTCGAACAGCTGCGGTAGCAGGCGACCGTCGTTGAAGGTCACCACCGGCAGCTTGGGCTGCAGGGTGCCGAGGCGCAGTTCGGTCCTGGAGACCTTGGCCTTGGCGGTCAGGCCGGCCTTGCTGTACTCGTCCACCGCGCTGCCGTCGCTCTCCAGCGGGAACAGATGACCGGGGGTGCGGTCGCGACCGGCCTTGTTATCACGGCCGCCGGAGTCCAGCTTGACGCCGAGCAGGCCGATGGCGTCCACGCCGAAGCCCACGGTGCCTGCGGTGTAGCCGGAGGCGTAGTTGAAGATGAAGCCCTGGCCCCACTCGCTGGCTTCGCTGTTGTCGTTGGTGGTGTTCTTGGCGTTGCGTTCGAAATAGAAGTTGCGCAGGCCGAGGCTGGCCTTGCCGTCTTCGATGAAACCTGCGGCGGACGCCTGCTGCACGGATGGCAGACCCACGATGCCCGCCACGATGGCCAGGGCCAGAGTGGACTTGTTCATTGCTCGATGCTCCAAAGCTTGAGTGCTGGATGAGCCGGCCGTGCGGGCGTTTCGTGGTCGAATGGGCAATCACGGGCCGACAGTCATGGAAAGGGACATGCGCATGTCGGTGTGGTGACGATATGTGAAAACGCATAATCCTAAAAAGAATATATTTTTATTTTGTTATTCTAATTTAGAATATAATGGCGGGTTCAATAAGGCGGGAAGCTGCGCCAGGGCAGGCCGCACGCCCGCCGGCGCCATTCGCGTCATGCGCCGCCCGCACCCGCCGGGGGTGCCAGCGGCAGGGCCAGATGCTCGGGCTCGATGTGCGCGGCGCACACCAGCAGGGCCTGCTGGATCACGCTCTCCAGCTCGCGGGTGTTGCCCGGCCAGGCGTAGGTCTCCAGCACCTGCTGGGCGGCGGGTGTGATCTCCGCACTCGGCAGGCCGAGACGCTGGACGTGCACGCCGAGGAAGTAGCCGGCCAGCGGCAGGATGTCCGCCGGCCTCTCGCGCAGCGGTGGCAGGAGCAACTGGCCCTGATCGAGGTAGTCGAACAGCCGCGCGTCGAACTTGCCCACCGCCACGGCACGTCGCAGTTCGATGCTGGTGGCGGCGACCAGGCGCACGTCCACCGGATTGGCCTCGCGCGCGCCGACGCGCAACACCTCGCGGGTCTCCAGGGCGCGCAGCAGCTTGTGTTGCAGCGCCAGGGTCAGGTCGCCGATCTCGTCCAGGTAGAGGGTGCCGCCATGCGCCGAGCCGAACCAGCCGGCGCGGCTGCTCGCCGAGCCGTTGGCGACCCCGGCAACGTGGCCGAACAGTTCGGCCTCGCCGTGCTGCGGGCTGAGACTGGCGCAGTTGAGGGCGACGAACAGCCCCGGCCGGCCACTGCTGCGGTGGATGTGGCGGGCCAGCAGCTCCTTGCCGGTGCCGGTCTCGCCGCGGATCAGCAGCGGCTGGTAGCCGGGCGCCAGGCGCTCGACCTCGTCGTGCAGTCGCTGCGAGCGCGGATCGACGAACACCAGGGCCTTGGCGCGGATGCTCAACGGGCTGCGCTCGGCGTCGGCGAAGGTCAGGATGGGCTGGTTGAGGGGGTTGTGCGGACTCATGGCAGGCTCCGGGCCGGAGCCATGCCGGCCGTTCAGAAGGGGTCGATGTGCGCCGCGTGGCCGTTCATTTGCAGGCTCAGGCCAGGCGGCGAGCGTTCTGCTCGATCAGGTTCTGCAGGCGGTACAGGTAGGCGAACCCCTGTTCCCACTGGCAGTGACCGGACTTGACGTTGATGTGGCCGGCGCCGGGCAGGATCACCGCCTGGGCTCCCCAGCTACGAGCCATCTCCAGCGCCCGCACCGCTGTGGCGGCCGGATCGTTGTCCGAGCCGACCAGCAGGCTGGGGAAGGGCAGCAGCTGGCTGGGGATGGGCGCGAAGTTGTGCAGCGCTTCCGGGCAGCCGGGGCGTTCCACATCCGCCGGAGCCACCAGCAGCGCACCCAGCACCCGGTCGCGCAGTTCCGGTCTGGCCTGTGCCGCCCAGTGGGCGAGGGTGATGCAGCCCAGACTGTGGGCGATCAGGATCAGTCGCCCGGACGCCGCTGCAACATGGCGGTCGAGACGGGCCACCCAGTCTGCGCGCTGCGGCTGCAGCCAGTCGTCCTGCTCGACCCGGCTGGCTTCGGGCAGCACGCGCTGCCAGTGGCTCTGCCAGTGCTCGGCGGGGGAGCCCTGCCAGCCGGGCAGGATCAGGTAGTGGACGGCGTGACGGCGCATGGTCTGGCCTCGCGGGATGGGTTGGTCCGCTGCAGTGTAGAAAGTGGACCTCATTTTGTTAAGGAATAAAAAATTATTTATCTATTCCTTTTGGTTTTTTTGTGAAGGCAAGTGATGGGCGTACCCATGTTTTTTATCTCTTATTGATCTAATAAAATTCTTAAATATTATTTTTGCGAATATCCGGTGTCTGCATAAGATTCGCTCCAGCCGCCGAGATCGACGGCCCGATCATCAAGGAGCATTCCCATGAGCGCCACCCTACACAGTGTGACCGGTCTGGATGAGGCCGGTCTGTTGCGCGAGATCCACAATGCCCTGCACGGCCTGCGCTACGGCGCGGTGGAAATCACCGTGCACAACGGCCAGGTGGTACAGATCGAGCGCAAGGAAAAATTCCGTCTGCAAGCGCCGACCGGCGCCAAGCCGACCTGAGCCGAACCTGCCCGACTGGACCACCGGAGGGCGTGAGCATGAATCCTGACACCGACAAGAACATGAGCACGCACATGAGCACTCGAGCCTTCCGCCGCTGTTGCTGGCGAATGTGACGCCAAAAGTCGTTCCCGACCCCGTTTGCCACATTCCGCCCTTTCATCCGGCGTGCCCGTGACGCACGCCCGAGGAGCAACGCATGTCCATTCGCCGTTTCGCCCTGGCCGCCATCGCCGGCCTGTCCCTCAGCGCCGCCGTACAGGCGCAGACCCTGCTCAACGTGTCCTACGACCCGACCCGCGAGCTGTATCAGGAATACAACGCCGCCTTCAACCAGCACTGGCAGGCCCAGGGCCACGCGCCGGTGACCATCCAGCAGTCCCACGGCGGCTCGGGCAAGCAGGCCCGCGCGGTGATCGACGGCCTGCGCGCCGACGTGGTGACCCTGGCCCTGGCCGGCGACATCGACGAGCTGCACAGGCTCGGCAAGCTGATCCCCGAGGACTGGCAGTCGCGCCTGCCGCAGGCCAGCACGCCCTACACCTCGACCATCGTGTTCCTGGTGCGCAAGGGCAACCCCAAGCAGATCAGGGACTGGGACGACCTGGTCAAGCCCGGCGTCGAGGTGATCACCCCCAACCCGAAGACCTCCGGCGGCGCGCGCTGGAACTTCCTCGCCGCCTGGGCCTACGCCGAGCAGAAGTACGGCAGCGAGGCCAAGGCCCAGGCCTTCGTCGAGCAGCTGTACAAGAACGTCCCGGTGCTCGATACCGGCGCGCGCGGTTCGACCATCACCTTCGTCAACAACAACATCGGCGACGTGCTGCTGGCCTGGGAGAACGAGGCGTTCCTGGCGCTCAAGGAGGAGGGCGGCGACAACTTCGAGATCGTCGCGCCGAGCCTGTCGATCCTCGCCGAGCCGCCGGTGGCGGTGGTCGACAAGAACGTCGACAGGAAGGGCACCCGCGAGCTGGCCACTGCCTACCTCGAATACCTGTACAGCGAGGAGGGCCAGCGCATCGCCGCCAGGCACTTCTACCGTCCGCGCAACGAGAAGGTCGCCGCCGAGTTCGCCCGGCAGTTCCCGGCGCTGAAGCTGGTCACCATCGACAAGGACTTCGGCGGCTGGAAAGCCGCGCAGCCGAAGTTCTTCAACGATGGCGGGGTGTTCGACCAGATCTACCAGGTGCAGTGATCTCCGCCTGCCGATCGAGCCCCCGGTGTTCGCCACCGGGGGTTCTTGCTTGACCACAACCCGGATGGCCTCCGGGTCACGAACCTTGCGAGGAACCTATGTCCCGCCGCATTTCCCCCGTCATACCCGGCTTCGGGCTGACGCTGGGCTACACCCTGGTGTATCTCAGCCTGCTGGTGCTGATCCCCCTGGGTGCCATGTTCGTCCACGCCGCCCAGCTCACCTGGGAGCAGTTCTGGGCCATCGTCACCGCGCCGCGGGTGCTCGCCGCGCTCAAGCTGAGCTTCGGCGTGGCCCTGGCCGCCGCCTTGCTCAACGGCGTGATCGGCACCCTGCTGGCCTGGGTGCTGGTGCGCTACCGCTTCCCCGGGCGCAAGGTCATCGACGCGATGATCGACCTGCCGTTCGCCCTGCCCACCGCGGTGGCCGGCATCGCCTTGACCGCGCTCTACGCGCCCAAGGGGCTGATCGGCAGCCTGGCCGCCGAGATCGGCCTGAAGATCGCCTACACCCCGCTGGGCATCACCCTGGCGCTGACCTTCGTCACCCTGCCGTTCGTGGTGCGCACCCTGCAGCCGGTGCTGGAGGACATTCCGCGCGAGGTGGAGGAGGCCGCCGCCTGCCTCGGCGCCAAGCCGCTGCAGGTGTTCCGCCACGTGCTGCTGCCGGCGCTGCTGCCGGCCTGGCTGACCGGCTTCGCCCTGGCCTTCGCCCGCGGCATCGGTGAGTACGGCTCGGTGATCTTCATCGCCGGCAACATGCCGATGAAGACCGAGATCCTGCCGCTGCTGATCATGGTCAAGCTCGACCAGTACGACTACACCGGCGCCACCGCCATCGGCGTGCTGATGCTGGTGGTGTCCTTCGTCTTGCTGCTGCTGATCAACCTGCTGCAGCGCCGCATCGAAACGCCGTGAGGAGGCCGCCATGTCATCCGTAACCGTCGCCTCCGGCGCCGCACAAGGCAACGCCGCCCGCCGTGGCCATGCGCTGGGCCGCAGCCTGCTGATCGCCGGCGCCTGGCTGGTGTTCGCCCTGTTCCTGCTGCTGCCGCTCTACGTGGTGCTCGGCGAGGCGCTCAAGCAGGGCCTGGGCACCTTCTTCACCGCCATCCTCGAGCCGGACGCCATCGCCGCGCTGCAGCTGACGCTGACCGCCGTGGCCATCGCCGTGCCGCTGAACCTGGTGTTCGGCGTGGCCGCCGCCTGGTGCGTGAGCAAGTACGAGTTCCGCGGCAAGAGCATCCTGGTCACCCTGATCGACCTGCCGTTCTCGGTGTCGCCGGTGATCGCCGGCCTGATCTACGTGCTGCTGTTCGGCGCCCAGGGCTTCTTCGGCCCGTGGCTGCAGGAGCGCGACATCCAGATCATCTTCGCCGTGCCCGGCATCGTGCTGGCCACCGTGTTCGTCACCGTGCCCTTCGTCGCCCGCGAGCTGATCCCGCTGATGCAGGAGCAGGGCACCCAGGAAGAGGAGGCCGCGCGCCTGCTCGGCGCCAACGGCTGGCAGATGTTCTGGCACGTCACCCTGCCGAACATCAAGTGGGGGCTGATCTACGGCGTGGTGCTGTGCACCGCGCGGGCGATGGGCGAGTTCGGCGCGGTGTCGGTGGTCTCCGGGCATATCCGCGGCGTCACCAACACCCTGCCGCTGCACGTCGAGATCCTCTACAACGAGTACAACCACGTCGCCGCCTTCAGCGTCGCCAGCCTGCTGCTGGCCCTGGCGCTGTGCATCCTGCTGCTCAAGCAGTGGAGCGAAAGCCGTCTGACCCGCCTCAAGTCGAATGCTGCCGAGGAATAAGCCATGAGTATCGAGATCCGCAACGTCAGCAAGCGCTTCGGCGCCTTCCAGGCCCTCGACGACATCAACCTGGACATCCACAGCGGCGAGCTGGTGGCGCTGCTCGGCCCGTCCGGCTGCGGCAAGACCACCCTGCTGCGCATCATCGCCGGCCTGGAGACCCCGGATGTGGGCAGCATCGCCTTCCACGGCGAGGACGTCTCCGGCCACGACGTGCGCGACCGCAACGTCGGTTTCGTGTTCCAGCACTACGCGCTGTTCCGCCATATGACGGTGTTCGACAACGTCGCCTTCGGCCTGCGCATGAAGCCCAAGGCGCAGCGGCCGAGCGAGGCGCAGATCAGGGACAAGGTCCACGAGCTGCTCAACATGGTGCAGCTCGACTGGCTGGCCGACCGCTATCCGGAGCAGCTGTCCGGCGGCCAGCGCCAGCGCATCGCCCTGGCCCGCGCGCTGGCGGTGGAGCCGAAGATCCTCCTGCTCGACGAGCCGTTCGGTGCGCTGGATGCCAAGGTGCGCAAGGAGCTGCGTCGCTGGCTGGCGCGCCTGCATGAGGAGATCAACCTGACCTCGGTGTTCGTCACCCACGACCAGGAGGAGGCGATGGAAGTCGCCGACCGCATCGTGGTGATGAACAAGGGCGTGATCGAGCAGATCGGCGCGCCGGGCGAGGTCTACGAGCAGCCGGCCAGCGAGTTCGTCTACCACTTCCTCGGCGACTCCAACCGACTGCAACTGGGCGAGGAGGGGCACATCCTGTTCCGCCCGCACGAGGTGTCGCTGACGCGCGAGCCGCTAGCCGGGCATCTGGCCGCCGAGGTGCGCGACATCCGCCCGCTCGGCGCCATCACCCGGGTGACCCTGCGCGTCGCCGGTCAGGACGAACTGGTCGAGGCCGAGGTGGTGAAGAGTCACGCCAGTCTGGCCGGGCTGCGGCGTGGCGACGGACTGTACATCCGGCCGCTGGAGGCGGGGCGCTAAGAGGGGCAGCGATTTATCTCGATGATGTCCGGTATCCCGCTCCGTTGTTGACGCACGGAGCAGGGTAGCCCCCGGCGTCTGACCGATGTTCGCCGGCGGGGCCTGGGGCCCGGCATCCATGGCATCGAGGGAGCAACCCGGGTGGCCGATCGGCGTTCCTGTCGTTGGATGAATGCCTGGCGTTTGGACGGTTGAGGTGGAGGGGGCTGCTCACCTGTGGCGGCAGCGCCAGTGCGAGGCACCGGGGGGCTCATCACGCGCAATCGGAGTGCGGGAACAAATGGGGCAATAGAAAGCCCCAGAAACGCGAAAGCCCCGCAGTGCGGGGCTTTCGCGTTTCAATTTGGCGGTGAGGGAGGGATTCGAACCCTCGATACGATTTCTCGTATACACACTTTCCAGGCGTGCTCCTTCAACCGCTCGGACACCTCACCAAATTGTCTGTCGCTAGGGGTATGCCCTGTCGACGGCGCACAATTTAGTCGAAGTCTTTTTGGAATGCAAAGGTTTTTTCAAATTTTTCATTGGCTTAGGGGAAGTCGGCGGGTCGCGGCTTCCTGCTAGACTGCGCGCCGACAGGTGACGGAGGCGCGCATGGCAAGTTGGGACATCTTCTGCAGCGTGGTGGACAACTACGGCGACATCGGGGTGACCTGGCGGCTGGCGCGCCAGTTGGCAGTCGAGCATGGGCAGCAGGTGCGCCTGTGGGTCGACGAGCCGGCGGCCTTCGCGCCCCTGTGCCCCGGTGCCGATCCGTTCGCCGCGCGGCAGTGGCAGCAGGGTGTCGAGGTGTGCCGCTGGAGCGAACCGTGGGACCAGGTCGAGCCGGCCGAGGTGGTGGTCGAAGCTTTCGCCTGCCGACTGCCGGCGGCCTACGAGGCGGCACTGGGGCAGCGCCGGCCTGCGCCGCTGTGGTTGAATCTCGAGTACCTGAGTGCCGAGGACTGGGTGGAGGGCTGTCACGGCCTGGCTTCGCCGCAGGCCAACGGCATGGCCAAGTACTTCTGGTTTCCCGGTTTCACCGCCCGTACCGGTGGCCTGCTGCGCGAGCGCGGCCTGCTGGCGCGCCGCGACGCCTGGCAGGCCGATGTCGAGGCGCGCCGCGCCTTCCTCGCCGGGCTAGGTGTCGCCTGGCGGGGCGAGCGGCTGGTCTCGTTGTTCGCCTACGAGTTGCCGGCGCTCGGCGCCTGGCTGGACCTGCTGGCGAGCGGCGGCGAGCCGATCCTGCTGCTGGTGCCGGAAGGACGGGTGCTCGGCGACCTGGCGCACTGGGTGGGGCAGGGCGCCCTGGCGGTCGGAGCGCGCTGCGGACGTGGTGCGCTGAACGTACAGGTGATCCCCTTCGTCGGCCAGGACGACTACGACCGGCTGCTGTGGAGCTGCGACCTGAACGCGGTGCGCGGCGAGGACTCCTTCGTGCGTGCGCAGTGGGCTGGGCGGCCGTTCATCTGGCACATCTATCCGCAGCAGGACGAGATCCACCTCGACAAGCTCGAGGCCTTCCTGGCGCGCTACCTGGCCGCCGCCGAGCCGGCGCTGGCCGAGCCGCTGCGCGCCTTCTGGCAGGCCTGGAACGCCGCCGATCAGGGGGGGAAGGCCCTGGCAGGCAGTTGGCGGCGTCTCGAGGCCGGGCGCGCTGTCTGGGCGCTGCACGCCCGTCGTTGGTGCGCTGAGCTGGCGGCGCAGCGCGATCTCGCCGCGGGGCTGGTGCATTTTTACTCAGGCAGCGTAAAATAGCTGCCCTGCAATACCTCTCAAATTCAACGGAAATCCGCATGAAAACCGCACAAGAGTTCCGCGCCGGTCAGGTTGCCAACATCAACGGTTCGCCCTGGGTCATCCAGAAGGCCGAATTCAACAAGTCCGGCCGTAACGCTGCCGTGGTCAAGATGAAGCTGAAGAACCTGCTCAACGGTTCCGCCACCGAGACCGTGTTCAAGGCCGACGACAAGCTGGAGCCGATCATCCTCGATCGCAAGGAAGTGACCTACTCCTACTTCGCCGAGCCGCTGTACGTGTTCATGGACACCGAGTTCAACCAGTACGAGGTGGAGAAGGACGACCTGGGCGATGTGGTCAACTTCATCGAGGACGGCATGCCGGACGTCTGCGAGGCCGTGTTCTACAACGATCGCGTGATCTCCATCGAGCTGCCGACCACCATCGTGCGCCAGATCGCCTATACCGAGCCGGCCGTGCGCGGCGACACCTCCGGCAAGGTGATGAAGACCGCTCGTCTGAACAACGGCTACGAGCTGAAGGTCTCCGAGTTCTGCGATATCGGCGATCACATCGAGATCGACACCCGCACCGGCGAGTACAAGTCCCGCGCCAAGGTCTGATCGCTCCCGCGTCTGCGAAGAACCCGGCCTTGCGCCGGGTTCTTCGTTTCTGCGCCCCTACTTTCCGAGGCCGCCCTGCAGCGCCCGGTCCCAGGGCGGCTGCGGGCCGAAGCGGTTCCTGAGGAACTCCAGCAGCAGGCGGCTGCGCGCGGAAGCCGGCTGCGCCAGGCGCAGGGCATAGATGCCGCTGGGCTCGGGTGGCGGCAGGCCGTCCTCGCAGAACAGTGGCCGCAGCTCGCCGCGCAGCAGGTGGTCGCTGATCAGCCAGGTTGGCAGGTGGGCGATGCCGAGACCGGCCAGTGCGGCGAACAGCAGGGTCTCGGCGTTGTTGGCGGTCATCCGCAGGCGGCCGGGGCGGAGCGTGCGGCTCTGCCCGTCGATTTCGAAGCGCCAGGCGTACGGCGGCGCCAGGGCATCCCAGTCCAGGCCGTCGTGCTCGGGCAGCTGGCGCGGGTCGCTCGGCGTGCCGTGCCGTTTCAGGTACTCCGGGCTGGCGCAGACGATGCGTCGCATCGGCGCCAGTGGCGTGGCGACCAGGCGGCTGTCGGCCAGCGGGCCGATGCGCAGCACCAGGTCGACCTGGCCGAGGTGTTCGCCCTGCAGGTCGACGAAGCTGTCGATCAGCCGCAGCTGCACGTCCAGGCCCGGCCAGGCGACCAGGAACTCGGCGATGGCCGGCGCCAGGTGGCGGCGACCGAACGGCGCCGGCGCGTCGATGCGGATCAGCCCTTCCGGAGCGCTGTCCAGCGCCACCGCCTCGGCGCGGGCCCGATGCAGCTCGTCGAGGATGCGCCGGGCGCGCTCGGCGAACGCCAGCCCGGCCGGGCTGGCCCTGACCGCGTGGGTGCTGCGCTGGAACAGCAGGGTACCGAGCGAGCGCTCTAGGGCATCGATGCGGCGCGCCACCGCCGAGGGTGTGAGCTGCTGGCGGCGGGCGGCAGCGGAAAAGCTGCCGCAGGCCAGCACGTCGAGGAACAGTTCGAGCTGGCTACCGAGGGCGTCGGGATTCATGGCGTGATGGCTGTGCGTAAATGGCAAAGCCATTGTGCGCGGCTTTGCGTTTCCCGACCAGCAAAGTCTGCATAGCATGTCGACCTTGTCTTGGGGAGGTGATGCGTGACTCTGGTGCAGTTGTTCCTCGATCTCGCTCTCGGTCTGTTGCTCGGGGCGCTGGGTGGTCTGTTCGGCATCGGCGGCGGCCTGCTGGCCATTCCGGCGCTGAGCCTGCTGTCCGGCCTCGAGCAGCAGCAGGCCCAGGGCACCGCGCTGGTGATGGTGGTGCCCAACGTGCTGCTGGCGCTGTGGCGCTACCACCAGCGCAATCGCATCGACTGGCGGCATGCCCTGCTGCTCGGTCTGTCCTCGTTCTGCCTGGCCTGGTTCGGCGCCGCGCTGGCGGTTGGTCTGGACGCCGCGGCGATGCGCCGAGGCTTTGTCGGCTTCCTGCTGGTGCTGGCGCTCTGGAACCTGCTCCAGGTGCTCCTCCGGCCGGCGGCCGGCGGCGCCGAGGTGGGGCGCTCCTGGCCGTGGCTGGCGGTGCTCGGCGGCGGTGCCGGACTGGTCGGCGGGCTGTTCGGCGTCGGCGGTGCGGTGGTGGCCACGCCGGTGCTGACCCTGGTGTTCGGCCTCGGCCAGGTGGTGGCCCAGGGGTTGTCGTTGGCGCTGGCCGCGCCGAGCACCGTGGTGGCGCTGGTGACCTATGGCGTGCACGGCCAGGTGGACTGGTCGAGCGGCCTGTCGCTAGCGGTCGGCGGCCTGCTCGGCATCGGCTGGGGGGTGAAGCTGGCGCATACCCTGCCGCAGCGTCTGCTGCGCGGGGCGTTCAGTCTGTTCCTGCTGCTCTGCGCAGGACTGCTCGGGGCCTGAGAAGGGGCGCCGTCGACGCCTCGGCATGGCGCCGACGGCGGCGCTTCAGCGCCTGACCTGCTTGAGGGTGTCGGCGATCAGGAAGGCCAGCTCCAGCGACTGATCGGCGTTCAGGCGCGGGTCGCAGTGGGTGTGGTAGCGGTCGGACAGGCCGGCCTCGGTGACCGGCCGGGTGCCGCCGATGCACTCGGTGACGTTCTGTCCGGTCATCTCGATGTGGATGCCGCCGGCGTAGCTGCCCTCGGCCTGGTGGACCTGGAAGAAGCGCTTGACCTCCTCGAGCACCTGCTGGAAGTCGCGGGTCTTGTAGCCGCTGGAGGCCTTGATGGTGTTGCCGTGCATCGGGTCGGAACTCCACAGCACCAGGCGGCCCTCGTCCTCCACCGTGCGGATCAGCCTGGGCAGGTGCGCCTCGACCTTGTCGGCGCCCATGCGCACGATCAGGTTGAGGCGCCCCGGGTCGTTCTGCGGATTGAGGATGTCGATCAGGCGCAGCAGTTCGTCGCTGGCCATGCTCGGGCCGACCTTGACGCCGATCGGGTTGCCGACCCCACGCAGGAACTCGACGTGGGCGCCGTCCAGCTGGCGGGTGCGGTCGCCGATCCACAGCATGTGCGCCGAGCAGTCGTACCAGCCGCCGGTCAGGCTGTCCTGGCGGACGAAGGCCTGCTCGTAGTTGAGCAGCAGCGCCTCGTGGGCGGTGAAGAAGCTGGTCTCGCGCAGCTGCGGGGCGTCCTCCAGGCCGCAGGCGCGCATGAACGCCAGGGTCTCGTCGATGCGGTCGGCGAGCTGGCCGTACTTCTCGCTCAGCTCGGCATTGGCGATGAAGTCGAGGTTCCACTGGTGCACCTGGTGCAGGTCGGCGAAGCCGCCCTGGGCGAAGGCGCGCAGCAGGTTGAGGGTAGCGGTGGCCTGGTGGTAGGCCTGCAGCAGGCGCTCCGGATCCGGCACGCGGCTCTTCTCGTCGAAAGCGATGCCGTTGACGATGTCGCCGCGGTAGGCGGGCAGGGTCACGTCGTCGACGGTCTCCTCGCCGGCTGAGCGCGGCTTGGCGAACTGGCCGGCCATGCGCCCGACCTTGACCACCGGGCAGCCGGCGGCGAAGGTCATGGCGATGGCCATCTGCAGCAGCACCTTGAAGGTGTCGCGGATCTTGCCGGCGGAGAACTCGGCGAAGCTCTCGGCGCAGTCGCCGCCCTGCAGCAGGAAGGCGCGGCCCTGGGTGACCTCGGCGAACTGGCGGCGCAGCTCGCGGGCCTCGCCGGCGAACACCAGCGGCGGATAGCCGGCCAGGGTGCGTTCGACGCGCGCCAGGCGCTCGGCATCGGGGTAGACGGGTTGCTGGAGGATCGGCTTGCTTCTCCAGCTGTCGGGAGTCCAGGTCTGGCTCATCGGGCATTCGCCTTGCGGGGATCGATATGCCGCCATGGTAACCGATAGCGTCTGCCGCCGGGCCGATGGGGACGATAGAGCCGCTGCATGGGAACTGCTAGGATGCCGGCCATTTTCGGGGGGCACGAGATGGGCGACTACCGGCTGCTGGCCGAGGTGCACGACGAGTACGGGGTGATCCGTGTGGTGCAGTCCGGCGACTACCGTTTCCTCGAGTTCGGCGACGAGGTCGAGCAGAGCTGCTGTTATGTGCCCGATCCGGCCTGGCTGGAGTACGACTACACCCGCGCCATGCTGCTCGGCGCGCTGCTGCCCGAGCGCGCCGAGCGCGCCTTGTTCCTCGGCCTGGGCGGCGGTAGCCTGACCCTGGCCTGCCTCAAGTACCTGCCGCTGGCGGCGGTGGAGGCGGTGGAGCTGCGCGAGGCGGTGCCGCGCCTGGCTCGCGAGTTCCTCGGCCTGGCCGACGATCCGCGACTGAGCATCCGCATCGGCGACGCCGCTGCCCGTCTGGCCGAGTGCGCGCCGGCCGACCTGATCTTCCTCGACCTCTATACCGACAGCGGACCGGCGGCGGCGCACATCGCCTGGGGCTTTCTCGAGGCCTGCCGGGCGCATCTGCGTCCGGGCGGCTGGCTGGCGATCAACCAGTGGAGCGCCACCGACGGCAAGCCGCTGGGCGCCGCCCTGCTACGCGGCCTGTTCCGGCACGGCTACTGGGAAATCCCGGTCAGCGATGGCAACGTCATTCTCCTGGTGCCGGCCGAGCCCGGGCAGACGCTGGACACGCCGCGGCTGCGCCGGCGTGCCCGGGCGCTGGAAGAGCGGCTCGGCTACTCGCTGGAGCCGCTGATCGCGGCGCTGCGCCCGGCCAGCTGAGGGGCGCGGCAAGGCCTGCGAGAAAAATAGCGCGACTCGGCACACATTTTGCGTTATTATGCGCGCCAGCTTTGACACGCCCCCTTCCGCAGCCCCCGTCGGTTGCCGGAAGCGCTGCTTCTGCTGTGCGTCCGCTGCTGCGGACTCTTCTTGACGAACTATCCTTTCACGCGACTTCGCAAATCCCCGCCGACCAGGCTGCCAGGGTGATCCTTTGGATCTTGCTTTTGGCTGGCGCAGCGCTGGCCATGGGTCTTTGCGGATTACACGAGGCAAACACCCATGACCGAATCCACCATTGGCGGCTTCGCCGCGCTCAATCTGCACCCGGCCGTGCTGTCCGCGATCACCGCGGTCGGCTACGAAGAACCGTCCGCCATCCAGTCGCAGTCGATTCCGGTGATCCTCGCCGGCCACGACATGATCGGCCAGGCGCAGACCGGTACCGGCAAGACCGCGGCCTTCGCCCTGCCGATGCTGTCGCTGCTCGACCCGGCCCGTCGCGAGCCGCAGATCCTGATCCTCACCCCGACCCGCGAGCTGGCCCTGCAGGTCGCCGCTGCCTTCGAGCGCTACTCCAGCGAGATGGGCGGCGTGAAGGTGGTGGCGGTGTACGGCGGCGCGCCCATGGGGCCGCAGCTCAAGGCCCTGCGCCAGGGCGCCCAGGTGGTGGTCGCCACTCCGGGCCGCCTGTGCGACCACCTGCGCCGCGACGAGAACCTGCTGAACAGCGTCCAGCGCCTGGTCCTCGACGAGGCCGACGAGATGCTCAAGCTCGGCTTCATGGAGGACATCGAGGCGATCTTCCAGGCCCTGCCGGAAAGCCGCCAGACCGTGCTGTTCTCGGCGACCCTGCCGGCGTCGATCCGCGCCATCGCCGAGCGCAACCTGAAGACGCCCAAGCACGTCAAGATCGCCAGCAAGACCCAGACTGTCGAGCGCATCGAGCAGGCCCACCTGATGGTGCATGCCGACCAGAAGCAGGCCGCCGTGCTGCGCCTGCTCGAGGTCGAGCAGTTCGACGCGCTGATCGGCTTCGTGCGCACCAAGCAGGCCACCCTGGACATCGCCGAGATGCTCGAGCGCAACGGCTATCGCGCCGCCGCGCTGAACGGCGACATCGCCCAGGCCCAGCGCGAGCGCGTGGTCGAGTCGCTGAAGAGCGGCGTGCTGGACATCGTGATCGCCACCGACGTGGCCGCCCGCGGCCTCGACGTGCCGCGCATCACTCATGTGCTGAACATCGACATGCCGTACGACCCGGAGTCCTACGTGCACCGCATCGGTCGTACCGGCCGCGCCGGTCGCGAAGGCCGTGCCCTGCTGCTGGTGACTCCGCGCGAGCGGCGCATGCTGCAGGTGATCGAGCGCGTCACCGGGCAGAAGGTCGGCGAGATCAAGATGCCGGACGCCGAGACCGTGCTGGAGGCGCGTCTGCAGCGTCTGGCCGGCAGCCTCAAGCCGCTGCTGGAGGGCGCCGAGGCGGCCCGCGGCAGCGTCTGCGCCGAGCTGTGCCGTCGCCTGGAGTGCACCCCCGAGGAGCTGGCCGCCGCGCTGCTGGCCAGGCAGACCCAGGGCCAGGCCCTGGATCTGGAAGGCGTGCGCCGCGAGCAGCCGCTGACCCCGGCGCCGTCCCGCGAGCGTGCCCCGCTCGGCGAGCGCGGTGAGCGTGCCGAACGCACCGGCGAGCCGCGCGCGCGCCGTCCGATGGAGCCGCTGGCCGAAGGCCGCGTGCGTTGCCGCACCGCGCTGGGCAAGCGCGACGGCATCGCCGCCAAGAACCTGCTCGGCGCCATCATCAACGAGGGCAAGCTGGCCCGCGAGGCCATCGGCCGGATCCAGGTGCGCGAGACCTTCAGCCTGGTCGAGCTGCCGGAGGAGCACCTCGACCGCCTGCTCGGTCGCCTCAAGGAGACCCGCGTGGCCGGCAAGGCGCTGCGCCTGCGTCGCTACCACGAGGACTGATCCTGCGCTGATACGGAAACGCCCCGACCGGGACCGGTTCGGGGCGTTTTCGTTTGTGGCATTCAGCCGAAGCGGTAGATGTCCATGGCGATGGTCGCCTTGCTGAACCCCGCGTACTCGACGCTGAAGGTCCCGCCGGCGCCGCGGGCGAAGAACAGCGGCAGCAGGTGCTCGTCGCTGGGGTGGCTGCGCACCGCCCACGGTGCCTGCCGGCGATAGTCGTGCAGGGCGGCCTCGTCGTCGGCGGCCAGATGCGCGACCAGCCAGTCGCGGAACTCGCCGGCCCAGGGCTCGACCGTCTCGGGGGCGGCGTCCCAGTCCAGTTCGCGCAGGTTGTGGGTGATGCTGCCCGAACCGATCAGCAGGATGTCGCGCGCCCGCAGCTCGCCGAGCAGGCGGCCGAGGCGGGTCTGCAGCGCCGGCCCCTGGCGGCTGGGCAGCGACAGCTGCAGCACCGGGATGTCGGCCTCGGGGTACATCAGCAGCAGCGGCACCCAGGCGCCGTGGTCGAGCGGGCGCTGCGGGTCGAGGTGCGCCGGCAGGCCGGCGTCCTCCAGCCGCTCGACGATCTCCAGGGCCAGTTCGGGGGCGCCGGGCGGTTCGTAGTCCAGTGCATAGAGGGCGGCGGGGAAGCCGTAGAAATCGTGCCAGGCCTGCTGGCGCGGCGCCGAGGTCAGGCGCAGGTCGGCGGTTTCCCAGTGTGCGGAGACCACCAGGATGGCCTTCGGCCTGGGCAGCTCGCGGGCCAGGCGGGCGAGGGTGCGGCCGGTGTCGCCGGGCTGCAGGGCGACCATTGGCGAGCCGTGGGAAATGAACAGGCTGGGCAGCATGGGGATGTCTCCGGATAGCGATGTTGCTATCTTCGACAGGCAAATGATCGAAATCCAGCCCAAGTTTTCGCGTGATTCGATCGAATCTGTCAATAGGAGCACGAGTACGGCCATGCACGAGGAATTCTGGCAGGCGCGCTGGGCGCGCAACGAGATCGGCTTTCACCGCGACGAGGTGCATCCGGCGCTGCCGGCGCACTGGGCTTCGCTCGACCTGGCGGCCGGCAGCGAGGTGCTGGTGCCGTTGTGCGGCAAGAGCCTGGACATGCCCTGGCTGGCCGCCCATGGCCATCGGGTGCTGGGCGTGGAGCTGGCCGAGAAGGCGGTGCGGGACTTCTTCGCCGAGCAGGGGCTGGCGGCCGCGACGCGCGACGACGGCGCCCTGCGTCGCCATCAGGCCACCGGCATCGCCCTGCTGCAGGGCGACTTCTTCGCGCTGACGGCGGCGCAGGCGGCCGGCTGCGCGGGCTACTACGACCGCGCTGCGCTGATCGCCCTGCCGGCGGAGATGCGCCGGCGTTACGTGGCGCACCTGGGAACATTGCTGCGGCCCGGCTGCGCCGGCCTGCTGGTGACCCTCGACTATCCGCAGGAGCAGCGCCAGGGGCCGCCGTTCGCGGTGAGCGATACCGAGGTGCGCGAGCTGTACGGCGCGGACTGGGCGATCGAGCTGCTGGAGGACGAGGACGTGCTGGCCGACAACGCCGGCTTCCACGCCCTGGGGGTGAGCTGGCTGCGCGAGCGGGTCTACCGGCTGACCCGCCGCTGATGGAGACTGCGGCGGCGCCCGCCCGGAGCTGGGGACAAAAAAAGGGCGACTCGCGTCGCCCCCAGTGTGAAACCCTTGTCGCAGGCGCGGTTCAGCGGCCGCGCTGCATCAGCGCCTCGATGCGCTCCTCCAGCGGCGGGTGGCTCATCAGCAGGCCGGCCAGGCCGTGCTTGAGGCCGCCGTTGATGCCGAAGGCGGTCATGCTCGAGGGCATGTGCACCGGCAGGCCCTGTTCGGCGCGCAGGCGCTGCAGGGCGGCGATCATCGCGCCGGTGCCGGCCAGGTCGGCGCCGGCGGCGTCGGCCTTGAACTCGCGCTTGCGGGAGAACCACATGACGATGATGCTGGCGAGGATGCCCAGCACCAGCTCGGCGAAGATGGTCGCGACGAAGTAGCCGATGCCGTTGCCTTCCTCGTTCTTGAGGATCACCTTGTCGACGAAGTTGCCGAAGATGCGCGCGAAGAACATCACGAAGGTGTTCACCACGCCCTGGATCAGGCTCAGGGTGACCATATCGCCGTTGGCCACGTGGCCGATCTCGTGGGCCAGTACGGCGCGCACCTCGTCCGGCGAGAAGCGCTCGAGCAGGCCCTGGCTGACGGCGACCAGCGCGTCGTTGCGATTCCAGCCGGTGGCGAAGGCGTTGGCCTCGTAGGCCGGGAAGATGCCGACTTCGGGCATCTTGATGCCGGCTTCGCGCGAGAGCTGTTCGACGGTCTGCAGCAGCCACTGCTCGTGGCGGGTGCGCGGCTGGCTGATGATCTCGGTGCCGGTGCTCATCTTCGCCATCCACTTGGAGATGAACAGCGAGACCAGCGAACCGGCGAAGCCGAACACCGCGCAGAACACCAGCAGGCTGCCGTAGTTCTGGCCGGTGAAGCGATCCACCCCGAGCAGTTTGAGGGTGATGCTGGCGATCACCAGTACGGCCAGGTTGGTGGCCAGGAACAGCAGAATACGCATCATGATGGAAACCGTCTCCTTGCGGCAGAGTCGCGATGAGTCTGTGCCGCTATATAAGGTAGGGACCGGGGCAATTCAACCGCAGCGCTATTTCAAACTGTGTCGCACGCCCCGCTCTGGGGCGGGGCGAACAGCCGGCGGGCGAGGCGGATCAGGCGTTCGCTGTCGCCGCTGGCCAGGCTCTCCTGCAACTGCCAGGCGAGGGTGGCGTGCACGCGCAGCACGCTCGGCGGCAACTGGCCGGCGGCCAGTGCGGGGTCGTCGACGCGACTGCTCAGGCGCAGGAAGCCTTTCTCGCTGAGCACCGCCTGGTCCAGCGCCTCGTGGCGGATGGTGCCCTCGTGGCGCAGGTAGCCTTCCTCGCCCAGCCACAGCAGCGTGCCGAGGCAGCTCTGCTGACGCACGGCGGGCAGGCCGTACTCGTCGGGCTCGTGGTGGCCGACCAGGTCGTCGAGGTAGAGGGTGTGCCGGCGCGGGAATACCCGGTAGAGGGCGAGCAGGGCGCGGCTGGCGTCCTGGTAGAAGTCGTCGATCTGCAGGTGCATGGCGAGACTCGCGCCCGCCGCCGTGACGGCGGCGGGCTGCAGTGGCTTACTGGCGGTAGCCCTTGAGGAAGTTGCCGATGCGGCCGATGGCCTGCTCGAGGTCGTCGACCCGCGGCAGGGTGACCACCCGGAAGTGGTCCGGCCACGGCCAGTTGAAGGCGGTGCCCTGGACGATCAGCAGCTTCTCGGAGAGCAGCAGGTCGAGGACGAACTTCTCGTCGTTGTGGATCGGGCAGACCTTGGGGTCGATCTTCGGGAAGGCGTAGAGCGCACCCATCGGCTTGACGCAGCTGACTCCGGGGATGTCGTTGAGCAGCTCCCAGGTACGGTTGCGCTGCTCGAGCAGGCGCCCGCCGGGCAGCACCAGGTCGTTGATGCTCTGGTAGCCGCCGAGGGCGGTCTGGATCGCGTGCTGGGCCGGCACGTTGGCGCACAGGCGCATGTTGGCGAGGATGTCGAGGCCCTCGATGTAGCTCTGCGCCTTGTGCTTGGGACCGGAGATGGCCACCCAGCCGGAGCGGAAGCCGGCCACCCGATAGGCCTTGGACAGGCCGTTGAAGGTCAGGCACAGCACGTCCGGGGCCAGCGAGGCGGTGGAGATGTGCTCGGCGCCGTCGTAGAGGATCTTGTCGTAGATCTCGTCGGAGAAGATCACCAGGTTGTGCTGGCGGGCGACCTCGACGATCTGCTCGAGGACCTCCTTCGGGTACACCGCGCCGGTCGGGTTGTTCGGGTTGATCAGCAGGATGGCCTTGGTGTTGCCGCTGACCTTCGCCTTGATGTCGTCGATGTCCGGGTACCAGTTCGACTGCTCGTCGCACAGGTAGTGCACCGCCTTGCCGCCGGCCAGGCTGGTGGCGGCGGTCCACAGCGGGTAGTCGGGAGCGGGGATCAGCACCTCGTCGCCGTTGTTGAGCAGTGCCTGCAGGGCCATGACGATCAGCTCGGAGACGCCGTTGCCGAGGTAGATGTCCTCGATGCCGACGCCCTCGACCTTCTTCTGCTGGTAGTACTGCATCACCGCCTTGCGGGCGCTGAACAGACCCTTGGAGTCGCTGTAGCCCTGGGAGATCGGCAGGTTGCGGATCACGTCCTGGAGGATCTCCTCCGGGGCCTCGAAGCCGAACGGCGCGGGGTTGCCGATGTTCAGCTTGAGGATGCGGTGGCCTTCCTCTTCGAGGCGCTTGGCGTGCTTGAGTACCGGCCCGCGGATGTCGTAGCAGACGTTGGCGAGCTTGTTGGATTTGCTGACCTGCATGAGGGGACCCCGATATAACCAGCGCCCGCTTCGGCGCTGGCGCAAATCGTCCGGGGGGCGGCTTGGCAGGCGCAAACGCGGGTGACAGACTGAAAGCCACGCATCATACGACTGCCCCGTGCCCGGTGAAAGGGAAGGGGCGGGCTTTTTTCCAAGGCGAGGTGAATTACATGGAGAAGGTCGAGAAACCGCTGGAGTCCTGGCGCGAGGAGCTGTCGGAAAGCCAGTTCCAGGTGTGCCGGCTGAAGGGCACCGAACGGCCTTTTACCGGCGAGTACTACCACTGCACCACGCCGGGGACCTACCACTGCGCCTGCTGCGCCGCGCCGCTGTTCGACTCCGACGCCAAATACGACTCCGGCAGCGGCTGGCCGAGCTACTTCCAGCCGCTCTCCGCCGAGGCGCTGCGCCAGGTGGAGGATTTCAGCCACGGCATGCACCGCATCGAGGTGCTCTGCGCGCGCTGCGACGCGCACCTCGGTCACGTGTTCCCCGATGGTCCGGCGCCGACCGGGCTGCGCTACTGCATCAACTCGGTGGCCCTGCGTCTCGAGCCCCGCGAGTGAGCGCGGCGACCGGTGCGCCTCAGGCCGGCTGCAGGCAGTTTGGCAGCCAGCGCGCCAGCACGGCCTCCAGCTCCTCGCGGCGCAGCGGCTTGCTCAGGTAGTCGTTCATTCCCGCCTGCAGGCAGCGCTCGCGCTCCTCGGGCAGCGCGTTGGCGGTGAGGGCGACGACCGGCAGGTGCGCATGGCGCGGTTCACGGCGCAGCCGGCGGGTGGTTTCGTAGCCGTCCAGGATCGGCATGTTGCAGTCCATCAGCACCAGGTCGAAGTTCTGCTGGGCGAGCAGCTTGAGCGCCTGTTCGCCCTGGCGGGCCATCTCCACCGTCAGCCCCAGGCGGCCGAGCAGGCCCTTGACCACCAGCTGGTTCACCGGATTGTCCTCCACCAGCAGTATGCGCGGCCGGCGCGGCTCGTCCGTCTGGGCCGGGCCGGCGCCGAGGGGCTGGCCGAGGCCGCGTTGCAGCGCCTGGTACAGCGCAGCGCGGCTCAGCGGGCGGGGCAACTGCTCCAGCGGCTGCAGGGCCTGCGCTTCGCCTTCCGGCAGGAAGTCGCCGTAGGAGCAGACCAGCAGGATCGCTGCGTTGGCCTGCGGGCGGCGACCGTGCAGGCACTCCGGGCAGTCGCTGATCAGCAGATCGACCTCCAGTCCCGCCAGGCTGGCGTCGGTGTCGAGGCGCAGGTACTCGATGCCCCAGGCCGGCAGCCAGGCATCGAGCAGCTCGCTGAGGCCGCTGCGGCGCGAGCACAGGGCCACCACCCGGCCGTGCAGCGACGGCAGCGACGTGGCCGCGGCGTGGGTCGCCAGCGGCAGGCGGACGCTGAAGCGGCTGCCCAGCCCCGGTTGGGAGTCCACCTCCAGCGTGCCCTGCATGGCCTCGCAGAGACGGCGGGTCAGGCTCAGGCCCAGTCCGCTGCCGCCGAACTGTCGGCTGATGCCGGCTTCGGCCTGGGCGAACGGCTGGAAGATCCGAGCCAGCGCCTCGCGGGCGATGCCGATGCCGGTGTCGCGCACCTCCAGCAGGATGCCGTCGGGGTTGGCGATCAGGCGCAGGTCGACGCGCCCGTGGCGGGTGAACTTGAGGGCGTTGGCCAGCAGGTTGCTGACGATCTGGCGGACCCGCAGCGGATCGCCGATCACCTCGCCGGGCAGGTCCGGGGCGATCAGGCAGGTCAGCTCGACGCCGGGGGCGGCGTTCTGCGCCAGCAGGCTGGCGGTGTCCTCGACCAGGCTGGCGAGGTCGAAGGGGATGCGCTCCAGCTCCAGCTGGCCGGCCTCGAACTTGGAGAGGTCGAGCACGCCGTTGAGCAGCTCGACCAGGCCGCGGCCGGAGTCGTGGGCGATGCCCAGTTGCTGGCGGACCTGCGGCGGCAGCGGGCTGTCCAGCGCCAGCGCCAGCATGCCGAGCAGGCCGTTGAGCGGGGTACGGATCTCGTGGCTCATGCTGGCCAGGAAATGCGCGCGGGCCTGGGCCATCTCCTGGGTGGTGCGCTGGGCCAGCTGCAGTTCGCGGTTGCTGGCCAGCAGCTCGCGATTGGCCCGTTCCAGCTCGGCGGTGCGTTCGGCGACGCGCCCCTCCAGCTCGCCGAGGGCGCGGGTCAGGTGCTCCTCGGCGGCGCGGCGCTGGGCGATCTCGCTGTCGAGGCGGGCCAGCTGCTCGTTGCAGGCGCCCACCAGTGCGCCGATCTCGTCGTGCCGGTGCCCGGCGGGGCAGGGCAGCGGTGTCCGGGCGCTGCGTTGCGCGTCGCGACTCCCCAGGGCGGCGACCAGGCTGCCCAGCGGCCGGGTCAGCAGCAGGTGGGAGAGACCGAGCAGGGCCAGGCTGAGCAGCAGGCTGGAGGTCAGGCCGCCGGCCAGGCCGAGTCCGGCGCGCCGCAGGAAGCGTTGGCCGTGCGGCCAGGTGTCGAGCAGCAGATGCTGGCTGCCGCGGCCGTCGGCCAGCGGCAGGGTCAGGTGCAGCTCGGCGCCGAACAGACGGTCGCTCAGTCGGCGCCGCCAGCCGCTCTCGGTCGGGTGGCGGCTGGCGATGGCCAGCGGCGTGCCGTCGGCGGCGCGCAGTTCGGCGCGCAGCACCGCCGGCGCCTGCAGCAGCCCGTGCACCAGCTGGTCCGCCAGGCGGGCGTCCTGCTCCCGCAGCGCGTGGTCGGCCGCGGCGGTGGTGACGGTCAGCAGGGCCTGCGCCTTGCGGTTGATGCCGTCGCGCTCGCTGGCATAATCGAGGACCGCCCGGGTCAGGCCGAACGCTCCGCCGAGGGTCAGGGCCAGCAGCACCGTGAGGCTGGCCTGCTTGAAGGAAAGGCGCTGACTGAGGGGGATATCCATATACGAGCGATCACGCGGTCTGGAGTGCGGGTGCGCAGCATAGCCGATCGGCCGTCCGCGCCGGCAGCGGACGTGTCGCAGTTATTTGCAGGGAGTCTTGCGTGGAAAGTCGTCTGAATGAATTCCTGCAGCGGGTCGAGGGGATGCTCGAGCGCGTCGCCCCGCTGTTGCCCGAGCCGGCCCCGGCCATCGACTGGGAAACCCGCCTGGCCGCGCGCTGGCAGCGCGACGGTCGCCACGGCGCGCTGCGTCCGCTCGAGGTGCGCCTCGATCTCGCCTTGCACGATCTGCTCGGCGTCGACCGCCAGCGCGAGCTGCTCGGACGCAACACCCGCCAGTTCGTCGCCGGGCTGCCGGCCAACCATGCGCTGCTGTGGGGCGCGCGCGGCACCGGCAAGTCGTCGCTGGTGCGCGCCCTGCTGGCCGCCTACGCCGCCGACGGGCTGCGCCTGATCGAGATCGAGCGCGACCACCTGGCCGACCTGCCGCGGGTGGTCGAGCAGCTCGCCGGCCTGCCGCAGCGCTTCGTGCTGTTCTGCGACGACCTGTCGTTCGACGCCGGCGAAGGCGACTACCGGGTGCTCAAGAGCGTGCTGGACGGCTCGCTGGAGCAGGCGCCGGACAACGTGCTGCTGTATGCGACCTCCAACCGCCGTCACCTGGTCCCCGAGCGGCTGAGCGACAACCTCGACTGGCAGCAGGTGGACGGCGAGGTGCACCCCTCCGAGGCGGTGGAGGACAAGGTCGCCCTGTCCGACCGCTTCGGCCTGTGGCTGTCGTTCTATCCGTTCACCCAGGCGGAGTACCTGCAGGTGGTGCAGCACTGGATCGGCGTGCTGGCGGCGCGTGCCGGGCTGGCCTGGCAGTGGGACGAGGCGCTGGAGAAGGCGGCGATCCGCTGGGCGTCCGGGCGCGGCAACCGCAATGGCCGCTGCGCCTTACAGTTCGCTCGTCACTGGGTGGGCCTCGCCCTGCTCGAGGGCGAGGCGCGCTGAGCGGGCCGGCCCGGAGGGCTTCCGGGCCGGCGCTCGATCAGACCGGGGTGGCGTTCTGCGCGCGGGCCAGCAGCTTGGCCAGCAGGACGCACTCGTCCGGCAGCACCGCCTGCAGGCTGGCGCGCTGGCACAGGCGCGCGTACAGGGCGGCCAGGCCCGGCCAGCGCGCGGCGTCGAGCGACTCGCCGCCGTGCTGCAGGTTGGCGATCTGGCAGGCGAAGGCCAGGTCGGCCACGCTCAGGCGCTCGCCGACGAAGTAGTCGGCGCCGCCGAGGGTCTTCTCCAGATAGTCGAAGTGCCTGGGCAGCTTCTCGATCAGGGCCTTCTGCACCGCCTCCTCGTTGCACGGCTTGCCCATGGTCGGGTTGAGCGCGCGGTTGAGGAACACGCAGAAGGTGGTCAGCGGCGCCAGCTCGTAGTCGGCGTACTTCTCCAGCCAGCGGACGCGTGCGCGCTCGACGGCGTCGCGGCCGTACAGGGTGGGCGCCTCCGGGTAGCGTTCCTCGAGGTACTGGGCGATCACGCCGGAGTCGGCCAGGGTCAGCTCGCCGTCGCGCAGCGCCGGGATGCGCCCCAGCGGGCTGATTTCCATGAACCAGTCCGGCTGGTTGAACGGAGCGACGATTTCCAGCTGGTAGTCGAGGCCCTTTTCCGCCAGCAGCAGGCGGACCTTGCGGACGAAGGGCGAGAGCGTGGCGCCGTAGAGGATCAGGCTCATGGAGCGGTTCCTTGTTGGGGTCGGAGGCGTCGTTTATAGCACGCGGCCTGGAATCGCCAAGGCGCTTCGCGATCCGTGGCAGCCGCTGCGAATCGTGTGCAAGCCATTGATTTGAAAAAAAATTCGAAACAGGGGTTGACGCCTCGGGAGGCGCTTTCTAGAATGCGCGCACTTCCGGAGCGAAGCCCACGACGAAGCGAATGCCAAGTCGGGGAAAGCCGGAAGGATTGGAAAGTGTGGCAGTCACAAGCTGTTGTAAGTTCCAGGCCGCGTCCCCTTCGTCTAGTGGCCTAGGACACCGCCCTTTCACGGCGGTAACAGGGGTTCGAGTCCCCTAGGGGACGCCACTTATGCGGGAATAGCTCAGTTGGTAGAGCACGACCTTGCCAAGGTCGGGGTCGCGAGTTCGAGTCTCGTTTCCCGCTCCAGTTTGCATCAGGCGTCGTGCGAAAGTGCGGCGCAACCCCGGAGAGATCCGGGAGCCGTCAAGGCATTGCGGGAATAGCTCAGTTGGTAGAGCACGACCTTGCCAAGGTCGGGGTCGCGAGTTCGAGTCTCGTTTCCCGCTCCAGTTTGCATCAGGCGTCGTGCGCAAGCGCGGCGCAACTCCGGAGAGATCCGGACGCCGTCCAGGCATTGCGGGAATAGCTCAGTTGGTAGAGCACGACCTTGCCAAGGTCGGGGTCGCGAGTTCGAGTCTCGTTTCCCGCTCCAGATCGAAAAAGACGCCACCTTCGGGTGGCGTCTTTTTTTGTGCGCGTTTTTCGCCGGCGAACGCCTCTCCCGGAGGAGAGGCGCGCGCGCTCAGTGGCGCGGGCTGTCGGCGGGCAGGGCGAGCAGCTGCTTCTCGCGCTCCCAGTCGAACGGCTCGTCGGCCTCCTCGGCGGCGAAGCGGCGCTCGTCGAGCTGCTGGTACAGCTCGATCTCCTCGTCGGGCATGTAGTGCAGGCAGTCGCCGCCGAAGAACCACAGCAGGTCGCGCGGCACCAGGTGGGCGATCTGCGGGTAGCGGTGGAACACCTGGGCCATCAGCTCCTGGCCCAGGTAGATGGCGTCCTCGGTCTGGCGCGGCAGTTCGGCGAGCAGTTCGTCGAAGCGCTCGAGGAACAGCGCATGATTGTCTTCCGGCACCTGCTCGGCTTCGCCCAGTGCGGCCAGGATGGTGCGCAGGTGGGCGAGCAGCGCGAGGTGGTGGTCGATATAGGAAGTGGCCATGGCGGAATCCGGCAGTGGAACGGCGGGCGAGTATAGCAGCTGGCGCCGGGGCGATTAGCGCCCGCAAAAGCCGGCGCGGCCGGGCCCGCCGGTTGCATTTGCCCTCCCCAGCCCTTATCTAGTGCGCTCGATTCGCTGCGCGTGCCTCCCTTCAATGACTTCCGCACTGACCATCCGCCAGTTGACCAAGACCTACGGCAACGGCTTCCAGGCCCTCAAGGGCATCGACCTGGAGGTCGCCGAAGGCGACTTCTTCGCCCTGCTCGGCCCCAACGGGGCCGGCAAGTCGACCACCATCGGCATCCTCTCCACCCTGGTCAACAAGACCGACGGCACGGTCGAGGTGTTCGGCCACGACCTCGACCGCGACCCCTCCGGGCTCAAGCGCTGCCTCGGCGTGGTGCCCCAGGAGTTCAACTTCAACCAGTTCGAGAAGGCCTTCGACATCCTGGTCGCCCAGGCCGGCTACTACGGCATCCCGGCGCGCATCGCCGGCGAGCGCGCGGAGCAGTACCTCACCGAGCTGGGCCTGTGGGAGAAGCGCAACGTGCCCTCGCGGATGCTCTCCGGCGGCATGAAGCGCCGTCTGATGATCGCCCGCGCGCTGATCCACCAGCCGCGCCTGTTGATCCTCGACGAGCCGACCGCCGGGGTCGATATCGAGCTGCGCCGCTCGATGTGGAGCTTCCTCACCGAGCTGAACCAGCAGGGCATCACCATCATCCTCACCACCCACTACCTCGAGGAGGCCGAGCAGCTGTGCCGCAACATCGGCATCATCGATCACGGTCGCATCGTCGAGCACACCAGCATGCGCGAGCTCTTGATGAAGCTGCACGTGGAGACCTTCCTGCTCGACCTGCGCAGCCCGCAGCAGGCCGTGCCGCGCCTGGAAGGCTACCCGGTGACCCTGGTCGACCCGCTGACCCTCGAGGTGCAGGTGGAGAAGAGCCAGGGGGTGAACGCGCTGTTCGCCCAGCTCGCCGCGCAGGGCATCGAGGTGCTCAGCCTGCGCAACAAGACCAACCGCCTGGAGGAGCTGTTCGTCTCCCTGGTGGCCAAGAATCTCGCCGGAGGCCAGTGAATGTCCGTTGAACTGCAAGCCAACTGGGTGGCGCTGCAAACCATCGTGCGCAAGGAAGTGCGGCGCTTCATGCGCATCTGGCCGCAGACCCTGCTGCCGCCGGCGATCACCATGGTTCTGTACTTCGTGATCTTCGGCAACCTGATCGGTCGGCAGATCGGCGACATGGGCGGCTTCTCCTACATGGAGTACATCGTCCCCGGGCTGATCATGATGTCGGTGATCACCAACTCCTACGGCAACGTGGTGTCGAGCTTCTTCGGCACCAAGTTCCACCGCTCCGTCGAGGAGCTGATGGTCTCGCCGGCCTCGCCGCACGTGATCCTCGTCGGCTTCGTGATCGGCGGCGTGCTGCGCGGCCTGGCGGTGGCGGCGATCGTCACCGCGCTGTCGCTGTTCTTCACCCACCTGCAGGTCCACCACGCCGTGGTGACCTTCGTGGTGATCCTGCTGGCGGCGACCATCTTTTCGCTGTGCGGGTTCATCAACGCCGTGTACGCACGCAACTTCGACGACATCTCGATCATCCCGACCTTCGTGCTGACCCCGCTGACCTACCTGGGCGGGGTGTTCTACTCGATCGGCATGCTGCCGCAGTTCTGGCAGACGGTGTCGCTGGCCAACCCGATCCTGCACATGGTCAACGCCTTCCGCTACGGCATCCTCGGCGTCTCCGACATCCACATCGGCACCGCCATCGGCCTGATGCTGCTGGCCGCCGGCCTGCTCTACGCGGTCAGCCTGAGCCTGCTCAAGCGCGGCGTGGGCATGCGCCAGTGACGAGCCTATCCCGCCCGGCGCCCGTCGGGCGGGATAGACTGAACAGGATGCCCCGCCGGCGAGGATCCTGCCCATGCCCCGCGTCCTGCTCGCTGTCCTGCTCCTGCTGCCCGGCTGGCTGGTCGCGCAGCCGCCCGCCACCCTGGTCGAGGTGGTGCAGCCGCAGCGCGGCCTGGTCCGCGACGAGCTGCTGACCTTCGGCTCGCTGCTGGCCGACGAATCGGTGCTGCTGCGTCCGGAGATCGACGGGCGCATCGCCGCCCTGCATTTCCGCGAGGGCGAGCGGGTCGCCGCCGGGGCCTTGCTGGTCAGTCTCGACGATGCGGTGAGCCGCGCCGAGCTGGCCCAGGCGCGTGCCAACCTCGAACTGGCCGAACGCAGCCTGCAGCGCGCCCAGCAGCTGTTCCAGCGTGGCGCCAGCAATCCCCAGACCCTCGACCAGGCGCGCGCCCAGCAGCGCGCCGCGCTGGCCAGCGTGCAGCTGGCCGAGGCACGCCTGGACAAGACCCGCCTGCGCGCGCCGCACGCCGGCACCCTCGGCCTGCGCCGGGTCAGCGCCGGCGACTACGTGCAGGCCGGCCAGGACCTGGTCAATCTGGAGGTGCTCGACCCGCTCAGGGTCGAGTTCCGCGTCCCGCAGCGGGCGGTGCCCCAGGTGCGCAGCGGCCAGGCGGTGGAGCTGGGCGTCGACGCCTGGCCCGGCGAGCGCTTCCCCGGGCGCATCTACGCGCTCAATCCGCGCCTCGACGAGGTCGGCCGCAGCCAGGCGGTGCGCGCCCGGGTGGCCAATCCCGACGGCCGCCTGCACCCCGGGCAGTTCGTGCGCCTGTGGGTGATCCTCGCCGAGCGCCCGCAGGCGCTGCTGGTGCCGGAGGAGGCGGTGATGCCGCTGGGTGCGCAGCAGTACCTCAACCTGGTGGTCGACGGCCGCGTCGAGCGCCGCGCGGTGCAGCTGGGGCGGCGCCGCGACGGCCTGGTGGAGATCCGCGAGGGGCTGGACGGCACGGAAAGCGTGATCAGCGCCGGCTGGCACAAGGTCGCCCCGGGCATGCCGGTGCGCACCCGCGCGGCGGGGCCGGGCGCATGATCCTCGCCGACACCTGCATCCGCCGCCCGGTGTTCGCCTGGGTGCTGTCGCTGGTCGTGGTGCTGGTCGGCCTGCTCGCCTGGCAGCGCCTGGCGGTGCGCGAGTACCCGAACATCGACGTGCCGATCGTCACGGTCAGCGTCAGCTATCCCGGCGCCAGCCCGCAGATCATGGAGTCGCAGGTCGCCCAGCCGATCGAGGATGTGCTGGCGGGCATCGAGGGGCTGGACTTCGTCACCTCGATCAGCCGCGCCGAGAACACCCAGATCACCGCGCAGTTCCGCCTGCAGACCTCCCCCGACGAGGCCGCCAACGACGTGCGCGACCGCCTCGGCCGGGTGCGCGCGCTGCTCCCCGACGAGATCCGCGAGCCGCTGGTGCAGAAGGTCGAGGCCGACGCCTTCCCGGTGATCTGGCTGGCGCTGTACAGCGACAGCCACGACGTGCTGCAGCTCACCGACGTCGCCGAGCGCCTGCTCAAGGACCGCCTGCAGGTGCTGCCTGGGGTCGCCGAGGTGCAGGTCCGCGGTGCGCGCACCTACGCCATGCGCCTGTGGCTCGACCCGGAGAAGCTCGCCGCCCATCAGCTCACGGTGCAGGACGTCGAGGACGCCCTGCGCCGGCAGAACGTCGAGATCCCGGCCGGGCGCATCGAGTCGCGCCAGCGCGAGTTCAGCGTGCTGGCCGAGACCGACCTGCGCAGCGCCGAGCAGTTCGAGCAGCTGATCCTCGCCGACGCCGGCGGCTACCTGCTGCGCCTGGCCGACGTCGGCCGCGCCGAGCTGGGCGCCCGCGACGAGCGCAGCGTGGTGCGCTTCAACGGCCGCCCGGCGGTGTCGCTGGGGATGATCAGGCAGGCCACCGCCAACCCGCTGGAGATCTCCGACGGCCTGGCCCGCGAATGGCCCGATGTCCTCGCCGTGCTGCCCGAGGGCATGCAGCTGGCGGTGGCCAACGACAACTCGCTGTTCATCCGCGAATCCATCGCCAACGTCTATGCGGCGATCTGGGAGGCGGTGGCGCTGGTCGTGCTGATCATCTTCCTGTTCCTGCGCTCGCTGCGCGCCACCCTGATCCCGCTGCTGACCATCCCGGTGTCGCTGATCGGCGCCTTCGCGCTGATGGCCGCGCTGGGCTTCACCGTCAACACCCTGACCCTGCTGGCCCTGGTGCTGGCCATCGGCCTGGTGGTGGACGACGCCATCGTCATGCTGGAGAACGTCCACCGCCACATCGAGCGCGGCCTGCCGCCGCTGCAGGCGGCCTTCGTCGGCAGCCGCGAGATCGCCTTCGCGGTGATCGCCATGACCCTGACCCTGGCTGCAGTCTATGCGCCGATCGGCTTCATCCAGGGCAACACCGGGCGACTGTTCGCCGAGTTCGCCTGGACCCTGGCCGGCGCGGTGCTGGTCTCCGGCTTCGTCGCCCTCAGCCTGTCGCCGATGATGTGCGCCTACCTGCTGCGCCCCCACGCCGCCGCCGGCCATGGCCGCGCCTACCGGCTGATCGAGGACGGCCTGGAGGCCCTGCACCGCGGCTACCGCCGCCAGCTCGGCGGGTGGCTGGACCGCCCGCTGTGGATGCTGCCGCTGCTGCTCGGCGTGCTGCTGGCCTGCTACGCGCTGTTCGTCTCGCTGCGCAGCGAGCTGGCGCCGACCGAGGACACCGGCACCATCGTCGGCAGCATCAGCGCCCCGGACGGCGCCACCCTGGCCTATACCAGCCGCCACGCCGAGGAGCTGGAGGCGGTCTACGCCGGGGTGCCCGAGGCCAACCGCTACCTGCTGATCGTCGGCTTCCCCAGCGTCGCCCAGGGCATCTCCTTCCTCAAACTGGAGGACTGGGGCGAGCGCGTGCGCAGCCAGTTCGCCATCCGCAGTGCCATCCTCCCGCAGATGCAGGAGATCCCCGGCATCCGCGCCTTCCCGATCAACCGCCCGCCGCTCGGGCAGAGCGCCCGCCAGCAGCCGGTGAGCCTGGTGATCCGTACCTCGCTGGACTACGCCGAGATCGAGCGCTACCTCGAGCAGCTGCTCGCCGCGCTGCGCGACTATCCCGGCCTGGAGAGCCTGGACAGCGACCTGCGCCTGAACACCCCGCAGCTGCGCATCGACGTCGACCGCGAGCAGGCGGTGGCGGTGGGCAGCGACGTGGCGGTGATCGGCCGCAGCCTGGAGAGCCTGTTCGGCAGCCGCCAGGTGACCCGCTTCAAGCGCGGCGGCGAGCAGTACGACGTGCTGGTGCAGCTGGAGGGCATCGACCGCAGCAACCCCGACGACCTCTACCGCGTCTATGTGCGCGCCGCCGACGGCAGCATGGTGCAGCTGGCCAACCTGATCCGCGTCGAGGAGGGCGTGGCGCCGCGCGAGCTCAACCACTTCAACCAGCTGCGCGCGGTGACGGTCAGCGCCAACGTCGGCGCCGGCCACACCCTCGGCGAGGTGCTGGAGCATCTGGAGACCCGCGCGCGGCAGATCTTCCCGCCCGCCACCCAGTTCGACTACACCGGCACCTCGCGCGACTTCAAGGAGGCGGCCGGCGGCATGGCGCTGATCTTCGCCCTGGCGCTGGTGTTCATCTACCTGGTGCTGGCCGCGCAGTTCGAGAGCTTCGCCGATCCGCTGATCATCCTGGTCAGCGTGCCGCTGTCGATGGTCGGTGCGCTGCTGGCGCTCAGGCTGTTCGGCGGCACCCTGAACATCTACTCGCAGGTCGGCCTGGTCACCCTGATCGGCATCATCACCAAGCACGGCATCCTCATCGTCGCCTTCGCCAACCAGCTGCTGCGCGAGGGCCAGGAGCTGCGTGCGGCGATCCTCGAGGCCTCGGTGCTGCGCCTGCGGCCGATCCTGATGACCACCGGGGCGATGCTGCTCGGCGCGCTGCCGCTGGTGCTGGGCAGCGGCGCCGGCGCCGAGAGCCGCCGGCAGATCGGCCTGGTGATCGTCGGCGGCATGCTGCTTGGCACGCTGTTCTCGCTGCTGGTGATCCCGGTGCTGTACCGCCAGCTGCGCCGTCTGGTGCCGGTGTCCCGGCCGCTGCAGGGCTGAGCGGCGATCCGCCGTGCGGACTTGCCTTGATGGGCGCTTGTCGTCAGGATTGGCCGTTTTTCACCCGATCGAGCAGGCCATGGCGCAAGACGTTCACCATTCCCCGCTGGGCAAGACCACCGAGTACGTGGCCGAGTACGCCCCCGAGCTGCTGTTCCCCATCCCGCGCGAGCCGAAGTGGCGCGAGCTGGGCATCGACCCGCAGGCGCTGCCGTTCGAGGGCGTCGACCTGTGGAACTGCTACGAGCTGTCCTGGCTGAACGAGCGGGGCAAGCCGCTGGTGGCGATCGGCGAGTTCGCGATTCCCGCCCATTCGCCGTGCATCGTCGAGTCCAAGTCGTTCAAGCTGTACCTCAACTCGCTGAACCAGACCCGCTTCGCCAGCCGCGAGGCGCTGACCGAGGTGCTGGCGCGCGACCTGACGGCGGCCGCCGGTGCGCCGGTGGCGGTGCGCGTGCGCAGCCTCGACGCGGTGGCGGCCGAGGGTGTGGCGCGCCCGGCCGGGGAGTGCATCGACGAGCTGGACGTGGCCATCGAGCACTACGGCCCGCCGGATGCCGGCCTGCTGGCCTGCGACCGCGCGCGCCCGGTCGAGGAGACCCTCTACAGCCACCTGCTCAAGTCCAACTGCCCGGTCACCGGCCAGCCGGACTGGGGCACGGTGGTGATCGACTACCGCGGCCCGGCGCTGGATCGCGCCGCGCTGCTGGCCTACGTGGTGTCGCTGCGCATGCACGGCGATTTCCACGAACAGTGCGTGGAGCGCATCTATCTGGATCTCAAGGCCCTGCTGCAGCCCGAGCGGCTCTGCGTGCATGCCCGCTACGTGCGCCGCGGCGGCCTGGACATCAACCCCTACCGCAGCACCCACCCGGTCAGCCCGGACAACCGGCGTCTGGTTCGCCAGTAAGCGCGCACGAAAAAGCCGGCCTGAATCGGGCCGGCTTTTTCATGTCCGGGGATGGGCTTCAGATGCCCATGTTGGCCAGGGTCTGCAGGATCGAGCGCAGGCTGCCGGCCAGGGTCGGATGGCTGGCCTCGAAGCGCTCCACCGCCAGGTTGACGCCGTCGACCAGGCTGGCGTCCGGCTCGCTGGCGATCTCGCGGGCCAGCTGCACCTCGATCTCGCTCATCAGCTCGATCAGCGCGGCCTTGTCCTCGGCGTTCAGTGGCGGATCTTCGGCCAGCTGGTCGCGCAGGTCTTGCAGTTGCTGCTGGAGTTGGCGTGCGGGCATGACATGGTTCCTTCTGCGGTGGAGTGGGGTGGCGACACTTCGGCCTCCCCTCGCTGCAAGACTAACCCAGTGCGCCGCCCGGTGGGTGATCCGCGTCAGGCCGGCGCCGTGGGTCGGCGGTGGCTGCAAGAAACTTCCGCACGGGTATACTGCGCGGCTGGAAAAAGGGCCCGCCAAGAGGGCAGGCCATGTCGCAAGCTCGAGGAGAAAGCACATGCGCGATCGTTGCGCTCGTTGGCTGAGTGGTTCCAGCCGTCTGCTGGCCGTGGTCGGCCTGGCGTTGCTGCCGGCCGTCGGCCAGGCCAGTGAGGAGGATCCCTGGGAGGCCTTCAACCGTCCGGTGTTCGTGTTCAACGACACCCTCGACACCTGGGCGCTCAAGCCGCTGGCGCGCGGCTACCAGGCGGTGACCCCGCAGTTCCTCGAGGACGGCATCGGCAACGTGTTCGCCAACCTCGGCGAGATCGGCAACTTCGCCAACAATACCCTGCAGGGCAAGTTCCACGATGCCGGGGTCGATACCGCGCGCTTCCTGATCAATACCACGGTCGGCGTGGGCGGCTTCTTCGACGTCGCGCGCCATGCCGGCCTGCCGGCCAACGACGAGGACTTCGGCCAGACTCTCGGCGTCTGGGGCGTGTCCAGCGGCCCCTACCTGGTGCTGCCGCTGCTCGGTCCGAGCAGCCCGCGCGACGCGGTCGGCCGTCTGGCCGACAGCCTGCACTCGTTCTACGGCGCCATCGACCATGTGCCGACCCGCAACGTGACACGCGCGGTCGACGTGATCGACACCCGCGCCGAGCTGCTGTCGGCCGAGAAGGTCATCACCGGCGACAGGTACCTGTTCATCCGCAACGCCTACCTGCAGAACCGCGAGTTCAAGGTACGCGACGGTCAGGTCGAGGACGATTTCTGAGCCTCGGCAGGCTGCGCCCGTGCGGCATCCGGACGCTGTAAGCAGTTGTGTCCGCCGCCGGGGCGCGGCTTGAACCCCACCGCCGATGCGAGTAGTGTCGCGCCATGGATCGGCGGCCCCGGCCGCCGCTGTGACCAACCCGAGTTTCGAGCCGCCCGCGGCGCCGTTTGCCTGGATGATTCATGCACACAATCAGTGCCAAGCTGCTGGTCATCGATGACGATGACGAGGTTCGTGCCAACCTGCACGACCACCTCGAGGATGCCGGTTTCTGTGTGCTGCAGGCTGCCGACGGCAGCACCGGCCTGCGTCTGCTCGAACTCGAGCAGCCCGACCTGGTGATCTGCGACCTGGCCACGCCGCAGCTCGATGGTCAGGAATTGCAGCAGCGGGTGAGCGAGCGCGACTGCGAGGTGCCGGTGATCGTGATCTCCGCCGCCGGGGTGATGAGCGACGCGCTCGAGGTGCTGCGCCGTGGCGCAGCCGACTACCTGGTCAAGCCGCTGGACGATCTGGCGATGCTCGAGCACTCGGTGCGCCGGGCGCTCGACCGCGCCCGTCTGCGCCAGGAGAACCGCCGCTATCGCGAGCGCCTGGAGGCTACCAACCGCGAGCTGCAGGCCAGCCTCAGTCTGCTCCAGGAAGACCAGAACGCCGGCCGTCACGTGCAGATGAACATGCTGCCGGTGACCCCCTGGGAAGCCGGCGAGTTCCGCTTCGCTCACCAGATCATCCCGTCGCTGTACCTGTCCGGGGACTTCGTCGACTACTTCCGCATCGACGAGCGGCGCATCGGTTTCTATCTGGCCGACGTCTCCGGGCACGGCGCCTCCTCGGCGTTCGTCACCGTGCTGCTCAAGTTCATGACCACCCGCCTGCTCTACGAGTCGCGCCGCCACCGCAGCCGGGCGCTGCCGGAGTTCCATCCTTCGGATGTGCTCGGCCACATCAACCGCGGGCTGATCAACTGCAAGCTGGGCAAGCACGTCACCATGCTCGGCGGGGTGATCGACGAGAGCCGCGGCACCCTGACCTACAGCATCGGCGGTCATCTGCCCCTGCCGGTGCTGTACTGCGACGGCCAGGCGCGCTACCTCGAGGGTCGCGGCCTGCCGGTCGGCCTGTTCGAGGAGGCGAGCTTCGAGGACCACGAGCTGCAGCTGCCCGAACGCTTCAGCCTGACCCTGTTCTCCGACGGCATCCTCGACCTGCTGCCGGGCGACACCCTCAAGGCCAAGGAGGCGATCTTGCCGCAGATGGTCAGCCAGGCCGGCGGTACCCTCGAGGGGCTGCGCCAGGTGTTCGGGCTGGCCAACCTCGGCGAGATGCCGGATGATATCGCCTTGCTGGTGCTGAGCAGGAAGTTTGCATGAGTACGGGTAAGATCCAGTTTGCCGAGCAGGACGGCACCTTCGTCCTCAAGTTCGTCGGCGAAGTGCGCCTGACCCTCTGTTCGGCACTGGACGCCACCATCGAGAAGATCTTCGGGGCGCGCAATTTCTCGGCCATCGTCATCGATCTGACGGAAACCTCGAGCATCGACAGCACCACCCTCGGTCTGCTGGCCAAGCTGTCGATCCTTTCCCGGCAGAGGGTCGGCCTGCTGCCGGCGCTGGTGACCACCAATCCGGACATCACCCGGCTGCTCGAGTCCATGGGCTTCGACCAGGTGTTCAACATCCTCGGCACCCCGGTGCCCTGCCCGAACTGCCTCAGCGACCTGCCGGCGCAGGACGTTTCCGAGGAGCTGGTCAAGGCCAAGGTGCTCGAGGCGCACCGCATCCTCATGGGCCTCAACGAGCACAACCGCGAGGCGTTCCGCGACCTGGTGACGGCGCTGGAGCGCCACTGATCCGGCCGTGAATGAAAAAGCCGACCTGAACAGGTCGGCTTTTTTCGTTGCAGGGGGCTCAGGCCTTGCCGGCCAGCAGCGCCTCCAGCTTCTCCTGGTCGCGGGCGAACAGGCGGATGCCTTCGGCCAGCTTCTCGGTGGCCATGGCGTCCTCGTTCATCTTCCAGCGGAAGGCGCGCTCGTCCAGCGACTCGCGCGGCTCGCTCCGGGCGCCTGCGGCGCTCAGGCGACGGGGCAGCTCGCCGTCGTCTTCGGCCAGCTTCTGCATCAGCTCCGGGCTGATGGTCAGGCGGTCGCAGCCGGCCAGCGCCTCGATCTGCCCGGTGTTGCGGAAGCTGGCGCCCATCACCACGGTCGCGTAGCCGTTGGCCTTGTAGTAGTCGTAGATGCGCGTCACCGACTGCACACCCGGATCCTCGGCGCCGACGAAGTCGCGGCCCTCGGCCTTCTTGTACCAGTCGTAGATGCGTCCGACGAAGGGCGAGATGAGGAATACCCCGGCGTCGGCGCAGGCCTGCGCCTGGGCGAAGGAGAACAGCAGGGTCAGGTTGGTCTGGATGCCTTCGCGCTCCAGCTGCTCGGCCGCGCGGATCCCCTCCCAGGTCGAGGCGACCTTGATCAGCACCCGTTCGCGCGGAACCCCGGCAGCCTCGTACAGGCCGATCAGGCGCCTGGCGCGCTCCATGGTCGCGGCGCTGTCGAAGGACAGCCGCGAGTCCACCTCGGTGGACACCCGGCCGGGAATGATCTGCAGGATCGCGCTGCCGACGGCGACCGCGAAGCGGTCGCAGGCCAGGCCGAGGTCCTGCCCGGCGCCGGCGATGGCCGCCTCGAGCTGGCCCTGGTAGCGGGGCAGGGCGGCGGCCTTGAGCAGCAGCGAGGGGTTGGTGGTGGCGTCCACCGGCTGCAGGCGGGCGATGGCGTCGAAGTCGCCGGTGTCGGCGACCACGGTGGTGTACTGCTTGAGTTGCTCCAGCTTGGATGACATCGGACGAAACCCTGTCGTTGCGGATAGTCCGACATTAACCGAGCGTCCCCCGACGCTCAATGGCCTTTCAGTGCCCGCGTTCATGCTCCACGGATTTGCCGAGCCAACTGGTTCAGCCGCTCGATGCCCTTGCCCAGGTACCGGCTGGCGCTATGGGCAGCCACGCCTTTCTCGGGGTTCAGCAGGCCGGGACGCACGAAGCTGTAGTCGGTCCACACCCGTCCCAACTGTTCCGCCGCGGCGGGGAGCGCTTCGAGCAGCGCGGCGTGACGGCTCGCCACCTGGCGGTCGAGCTCGCGCAGGCTGTCCTCGTGGAAGTCCATGAAGAAGATGCCCAGGTTGGTGAAGGCATGGGTCTCGTAGAGCAGCAGCAGGCGGCCGAGGTCGAGACTCTGCCGGTGCAGCAGGCCGGCTGCGGAGTCGCCGCTGGCGGTTTCGGCATAGGCCGCGGCGGCAGCCTTGTCCAGCGCGCCATGGGCGCGCAGCAGCGGATTGATCCAGCGCGGGTAGTGCTCGCGGGAGTCCTGCGGTTGCTGCTCGAGCTGGGTCAGGGCGTCCTGCAGAGCGTGCAGCGCCTCGCCGAGGGCCGGCTGGTCGGTAGCCTGGCCGATCAGCCGGTCGAGTTCGCCCAGGTTCTTCCGGTAGGCCTCGTGGGCCTGCGGGTCGAAGGTCGAGGACGGATCGTGAGGGTTGAAATACACCAGCACGTTGGCGGCCAGCAGGAAACCGTGGCTGCGGATGGCGTGCAGGCGCTGGCCGGTGTCGGTCGCGGCCCAGGCGGGCAGGGTGGTCAGCAATAGCAGGGTCACTGCCAGGAGGCGATGCAGCATGGAAGAGGTCCTTTCGTGGTTGTGGGATCTGGCCTTTGGCGCACGCGCCGCCGGCGAAATTACCGCGTCGACTGCCGCTGGCCGTAGTCCGCACGGACGATGCCGGCATTTTCTCCGCGAGTAGCATGAGGATCGAAACCAGTCATTCCCGAACCAGACCCGACGGTAAGGGGGATCCTCATGAAGCTGGAAAAACAAAAACTGATACTGCTTCTGCTCTTCGCCGTGACGGCGCTGTTGTTGGTGTTGCTCGCCGTCCACGATCCCTATGCCGAGCGCAGGCACGCGGACGACTTCATGAACCTGATCCTCTCGCGCATGGGGCTGGCGCCGTTCGTCAACGGCTTCTAGGGGCGGCCCGGCCGCCTGTTCGCAACAAAACGGTCGAGCGTGTTTGGCGGTAGCCTCCAGGGGGGTTACCGTCTTTTTTTGTCCGCACATCGGCATTTCCGGCAGCCCGCCGCGCGGCGGGCCAGCGGAAGTCTCACTGCGGCCGCCAGGCCAGCGCCGCGGCGGGGCCACGCGACAGCCCGTACACCCGCAGCAGCAACAGCACCGGCACCACCACCGTCAGGCTGCTGGCCAGCAGGGCGTAGCGCAGCGACTCCTGGCCGAAGGCCGGCAGCAGCAGGTCGCTGAGCATGCCGGTGGCCAGCGGGCCGAGGCCGACGCCGAGGATGGTGGAGAGGATGGTCTGCAGCGCCATCGCCGTGCCGCGCCGGTCCGGGGCGACCAGGTGGGTGATCAGGGTGTAGGAGGGCGCCACCCACCACACGCTGAAGAAGCAGGCCAGTGCGCACCACAGCAGCGCGGTCGGCACCGCCAGGGCGCCGAACTGGGCGAGGGTGCCGGCCGGCCAGAGCAGGTAGGCGGCGATCGCCGCGGCGCCGATCAGGTTGCCGAGCAGCGGGATGCCGAGCAGCCACAGGCGGCTGCGCTGCGCCAGGCGGTCGGTCAGCCAGCCGCTGGTCAGGGTGCCGATGCCGGCCACGCCGCCGCCGACCAGGCCGGCGAGCAGTCCGGCCTGCTGCAGCGACAGGTCGTGGGAGCGCACCAGGAAGCTGGCGTTCCACATCGCCAGGGCGTAGCCGCTCAGGGTGCAGAAGCCGCCGGCGATGAGCAGGCAGCGCAGCGCCGGCTCGCGCCACAGCTCCAGCGCGGTGCGCAGCAGGCCCTGCGGCGCTGCCGGCACATGACTGATCTCCCAGCGGCCGCGCTGCGGCTCGCGCACGCTGAAGGCCAGCAGCGCGGCGATCGGCAGCCCCGGCAGGCCGATGAGGATGAAGGTGCTGCGCCAGCCGTGGGTTTCCACCAGCCAGGCGCCGACCGCCAGACCGAGCAGCGCGGCGAAGGTCGGCGCGGCGGTAAAGCAGCTGATGGCGAACGAGCGCCGGTGCGGCGGGTAGAGGTCGGCGATCAGCGAGAAGGCGGTCGGCGTCGCCGGCGCCTCGGCGCTGGCCACCGCCATGCGGATCAGTACCAGCACCAGGAAGCCGCCGGCCAGTCCGCAGGCCATGGTCGCCAGCGCCCACAACAGGCAGGAGGCGGCGAGCAGGCGGGTACGCGGCAGGCGGTCGGCCAGCCGCCCGGCGGGCAGGCCGAGCACCGCGTAGACGGCGGCGAAGGCGAGGCCGGAGATCAGCCCCATGGCGCTGTCGCTGGCGCCGAACTCCTGCTTGATCGGCTCGATCATCACCGCCAGGATCTGGCGGCCGACGAAGTTGTCGGCGTACATCAAGGCCAGCATGAACAGCAGCCCATGGCTGCTCCACAGGCCGGAGGAGGGGGTGGCGCGGACCATGACTCGCTCCTTGGCGAAGGGCGGGCCCGGCTGCCGGGCGGCGCGCAGGCTACGCCGTCATGGCGCCCGGCCGTCCCGGTCGGGGGGTGGCTCGCACGAAGCAACGCGCGCGGGCCGGATACATCGGCACCGACCGGACGCCACGGCGGCGCCCGGTCGGTCACGCTCAGACCGGCAGGCCGCGCGCGCGGGCCATGGTCATCGCGGTGTCCTCGATCATGTCCTCCTGGCCGCCGACCATGCCGCGGCGGCCCATCTCGACGAGGATCTCGCGGGCCGACACGCCGTACTTCTTCTCGGCGCGCTTGGCGAACAGCAGGAACGAGCCGTAGACGCCGGCATAGCCCATGGTCAGGGCGTCGCGGTCGCTGCGGATCGGGAAGTCCATGATCGGCACCACCAGGTCCTCGGCCACATCCTGGATGCCGAACACGCTGACGCCGGTCTCGATGCCCATGCGGTCGCACACCGCGACGAGGATTTCCATCGGCGTGTTGCCGGCCCCGGCGCCGAGGCCGGCGCAGGCGGCGTCGATGCGGGTGGCGCCGGCGCCGATGGCGGCGATGGAGTTGGACACGCCCATCGACAGGTTGTGGTGGCCGTGGAAGCCGATCTCGGTGGCCGGATCGAGCACTTCGCGCAGCGCGGCGACGCGCGCGGCCACGTCGTCGGGCAGCATATAGCCGGCCGAGTCGGTGATGTACACGCAGTTGGCGCCGAAGCTCTCCATCAGCTTGCCCTGCCTGGCCAGGCCTTCGGGGCTGTTCATGTGCGCCATCATCAGGAAGCCGACGGTGTCCATGCCCAGCTGGCGGGCGATGCTGATGTGCTGCTCGGAGACGTCCGCCTCGGTGCAGTGGGTGGCCACGCGGATGGTGGAGACGCCCAGCTCGTGGGCCATGCGCAGGTGGTCGACGGTGCCGATGCCCGGCAGCAGCAGGGCGGAGACCTTGGCCTGCTTCATCAGCGGGATCACCGCCGACAGGTATTCCTCGTCGCTGTGCGCCGGGAAGCCGTAGTTCACCGAGCGCCCGCCGAGGCCGTCGCCGTGGGTCACCTCGATCAGCGGCACGCCGGCGGCGTCCAGGCCGCTGGCGATGTCCTTCATCTGTTGCAGGCTGATCTGGTGGCGCTTGGGGTGCATGCCGTCGCGCAGGCACATGTCGTGGACGGTGATTTTCTTGCCGCGAAGATCCATGGTCGGCTCCTTAGGCGCTGGCGGGTTGCGGGGCGAGGGTCAGTTCGCCGCTGAGGATTTCCTCGGCGAACATCTCGGCGGTGCGCGCGGCGGCGGCGGTCATGATGTCGAGGTTGCCGGCGTACTTGGGCAGGTAGTCGCCCAGACCCTCCACCTCCATGAAGATCGACACGCGATTGCCGTCGAACACCGGGCCGTTGACCAGCTTGTAGCCGGGCACGTACTGCTGCACCTGCTCGATCATCGCCAGGATGGCGGCGGTGATCGCTTCGCGGTCCGGCGCGGTCTCGGTCAGGCAGTGCACGGTGTCGCGCATGATCAAGGGCGGCTCGGCCGGGTTGATGACGATGATCGCCTTGCCCTGTTTGGCGCCGCCGACCTTCTCGATGGCGCCGGCGGTGGTGCGGGTGAATTCGTCGATGTTCTTGCGGGTGCCCGGGCCGACCGACTTGGAGGCGGCGGTGGCGACGATCTCGGCGTATTCCACCGGCTGCACGCTGGACACCGCGGCGACCAGCGGGATGGTGGCCTGGCCGCCGCAGGTGACCATGTTGACGTTCATCGCCCCGGCCTTGAGGTTCTGCTTGAGGTTGACCGGCGGCACGCAGTAGGGGCCGATGGCGGCCGGGGTCAGGTCGATCATCAGCACGCCCAGTTCGTTGAGCTTGCGGCTGTTCTCGGCGTGCACGTAGGCGCTGGTGGCGTCGAAGGCGATCTGGATCTCGTCTTCCAGCACGTGGGGCAGCAGGCCGTCGACCCCGTCGCTGGTGGTCTTCAGGCCCATCTCGCGGGCGCGGGCCAGGCCCTCGGAGGTGGCGTCGATGCCGACCATCCACACCGGCTCCAGCACCGGGCTGCGCTTGAGCTTGTAGAGCAGGTCGGTGCCGATATTGCCCGGCCCGATCAGGGCACATCTGATCTTCTTGGTCATGGTTTCGCTCTCGAAAAAGGGGGCGTCAGGGCACGAAGCGCAGCGAGGCTTCGCCCAGGCCGCTGAGGGAGAGGTGGATGCTGTCGCCGGCGCCCACCGGCACCAGCGGGGCGAGGGCGCCGGAGAGGATCACCTCGCCCTTGCGGAACGGGATGCCCAGTTCGCCCAGGGTGTTGGCCAGCCAGGCCACCGCCGCGCAGGGATGGCCCTGCACCGCGCTGCCCAGGCCGCTGCCGGCCGGTGCGCCGTTCTTGCTCATCTCCAGGCGCACGGCGGCCAGATCCAGGCTGCGCGGGTCGATGCGCTGCTCGCCGAGGGCGAACACCCCGCAGGAGGCGTTGTCGGCCACGGTGTCCTGGATGCGGATCTTCCAGTCGTCGATCCGCGAGTCGACGATCTCGAAGCACGGCACCACCCAGGCGCTGGCGGCCAGCACGTCCTCGGCGGTGATGCCGGGGCCGACCAGGTCCTCGGCGAGGATGAAGGCGATCTCGCCCTCGGCGCGCGGCTGGATCAGGCGGTGCTCGATGAGGCTGACATCGCTGCCGTCGGCCACCTGCATGCGGTCGGTGAGGAAGCCGAAGTCCGGCTGGTGGACGTTGAGCATGTCCTGCACGGCCTTGCTGGTGACGCCGATCTTCTTGCCGATCACCCGCTCGCCCTGCCGCTCGCGCTGGGCGAGGAAGCGCAGGGAGATGCGGTAGGCGTCGTCCAGGGTGATGTCCGGGTGGCGCTCGGTGAGCGGCGCCAGGGTGCGCCGGTCGCGCAGGGCGGCGAACAGCTCGTCGCCGAGGGTGTCGATCAGGGATGCCTGCATGCTGGGACTCCGTTGCAGGTGGGGATTCGGGGCAGGGCAATCGCCTGTAGGGGCGAATTCATTCGCCTTGCCGGAGCATCTAGGCGAATGAATTCGCCCCTACAGAGGTCATGCGATTGCCGTGAGATTCGGGGGTTGGGATTCAGCCCGGCCAGACGCTGTTCTCGGCGCCGCCGTCGACCTCGAGGATCTTGCCGGTCACCCAGCGCGACGCCGGGCTGCCCAGGTACAGGGCGGCGCAGGCGATGTCCTCGACCTCGCCGAGGCTGCCCAGCGGGGTGCCGGTCTCCATCGCCGCGCGCATCTCGGCGGGCATCACCCGCTGCAGGGCGTCGGTGAGGATCGGCCCGGGGGCGATGCCGTTGACCCGCACCTGCGGGGCGAAGTCCTGGGCGAGCAGGCGGGTCAGCTGGGTCAGCGCCGCCTTGGCGGTGCCGTAGGCGCTGAACTGGCGCTGGGCGTAGCGCGCCGCGCCGGAGGTGATGTTGATGACGTTGCCGCCGCCGGCCTCGCGCATGTGCGGCACGCACAGCTGGGTGAGGTGGTAGGCCGAGGTGACGTTGAAGCGCAGGATCTCCTCCAGGCGCTCCGCGGTCAGCGTCAGCGGGTCGTTGGGCCCGGCGCCGCCGGCGTTGTTGACCAGGTGGGTGATGCGCCCGAACTGCTCGCGTGCGGCCGCCACCAGCGCCTCGCGCTGCGCGGCCTCGGTGACGTCGCAGGACACGGCGATGGCGCGGCGGCCCAGGGCGTGCACCTCGTCGGCCACGCCCTGCACGTCTGCCAGGGTGCGCGCCGCGCAGACCACGTCGGCGCCGGCTTCGGCGTAGGCGAGGGCGATGGCGCGGCCGATGCCGCGGCCGGCGCCGGTGATCACCGCGACGCTGCCGTCGAGGTTGAAGCGCTGCAGGATGGTCATGGCGTATCTCCTTGTCGTTGTTGTCGGTCCGGGAAAGGTTTCAGCGCGCCGCCCACAGGTCGGGCAGGCCGGGATCGGTGGCGGCCACCAGGCGCTTGAGCAGCACCTTGAGCGCCATCACGTCGCCGGGCTCCAGCTGGTCGGCGACCTCGCTCTCGACGGCCTTGGCCAGGGCGATCTCGTGCAGCGAACGCTCGCGGCCGGCGGCGGTCAGCAGGTAGCGGCGCTCGCCTTCGCCGTCCTGCTCGCCGGCGATCAGGTCGCGGCGTTCCAGCTCGACCAGCGTCTGCGCGGTGACCCGGTGGCCGGTGTAGGCGACGAAGGCGTTGAGCTCGTCGAGGGTCAGGTTGTCGCGGATGCACAGCACCGAGAGGATGAAGAACACGTGCTCGTCGAGGCTCTGCGCGGCCAGCAGGCGGCGCAGGGTGTCGAGCATCTGGTAGTGGGCGCGACCGAGCAGGTAGCCGAGCAGGTCCTCGGTGTAGCTGCACTCCGGTGGCGGGGTGGCGCCCAGGCGCAGTTCCTGGCGCGGCTTGCGCGCGGCCAGCGCGTACTGGCCGCTCTGGAAGGCCAGCGGCGGCCGCGCGCTGCTGTCGAAGGCGAGCACCTCGCCGACGAAGATCACGTGGTCGCCGCCCTCGTACTGGAAGGCGGTGCGGCACTGGAAGCGCGCGGTGCAGCCGGGCAGCAGCGGCGCCGGGCCGATGCCGTCGTCCAGCTCGATGCCGGCGAACTTGTCGCTGCCCTGGGTGGCGAAGCGCCCGGACAGCGGCTCCTGCTCGGCCGCCAGCACGTGCACGTTCCAGAAGCGGCTGTCGCTGAACGCCGCCAGGCTGCGCGCGCTCTTGGCCAGGCTCCACAGCACCAGCGGCGGGTTGAGCGACACCGAGTTGAAGCTGTTGGCGGTGATGCCGACCGCCTCGCCCTCGGCGGTGCGGGTGGTGATGATGGTCACCCCGGTGGTGAAGGTGCCCAGGGCGGCACGAAAGGCTTGCGGGTCGAAGGTAGCCGGAGCGCTCATGCTCTGCCTCGCGGGGTCGGGGGATGGTGTGGCGAGTATTCGCAGCGCAGGTGGGACGTGGCATCGTCTCTATGGACGAGGCGTCGGCAAGGCGGCCCTCGCCACTATCGCCGCAGGGCGCCGCACCGGCCGCCGCCGCAAGGATCGAGGAGGTTCGATGAGTTCCGTGATTACCACTGTCGAGGGGCTGGCCGCGCTGCTGGCTGCGCAGAAGACCGCCTTCATTGCCGAGGGCGCTGTCCCTGCAGGCGAACGGCGCCGGCGCATCCAGCAGGTGATCGACCTGCTGGTGGCCTGGCACAAGCCGCTGGCGAAGGCGATGGACGAGGACTTCGGCAATCGCCCGGCGGGCTTCTCGCTGATGAACGACGTGCTTGGCTCGCTGGCCTCGCTCAAGCACGCCCGCGACCATCTGGAGGAGTGGATGCAGCCGCAGGAGCGCCAGCCGTTCCCGCCCTACGACCAGCTCGGCGCCCGGGCGCGGGTGCTCTACCAGCCCAAGGGCTCGGTGGCCATCGTCGGCACCTGGAACGCGCCGCTGTTCACCCTGCTCAGCCCGCTGGCCTACGTGCTGGCCGCCGGCAACCGGGCGATCCTCAAGCCCTCGGAAATCGCCCCGCGCACCGCCGAGGTGCTGGCCGCCGCCTGCGCCGAGCATCTCGACCCGCTAGTGGTCGGCGTGGCCATGGGCGGCGCCGAGATGGCCGAGGCGGTGACCCGCCAGCCGTTCGACCACCTGGTGTTCACCGGCAGCACCACCATCGGCAAGCTGGTGATGCGCAACGCCGCCGACAACCTGGTGCCGGTCACCCTGGAGCTGGGCGGCAAGTCGCCGACCATCGTCTCGCGCAGCGCCGATCTCGCCACCGCCGCCTTCCGCATCGCCGCCGCCAAGGCCAGCAACGGCGGCCAGCTGTGCGTCAACCCGGACCTGGTCTATGTGCCGCGCGAGCAGACCGAGGCCTTCCTCGCCGAGCTCAAGGGCGCCTACGCCAGCCTGTTCCCGCAGGTGCAGGGCAACCCGGACGTGGTGGCGGTGGTCAACCAGCGCCACCTGGCGCGGGTCGAGGGGCTGGTCGAGGACGCCATCGCCGCCGGCGTGCGCGTCGAATCTTTCCCCGAGAACCTGCCGGCCGATGCCGTGGCGGCCAATGCCGCCGACCGCCGCCGGCCGCTGCGCGTGGTGGTCGATCCGCCGGCCGGCTGCCGCATCCAGCAGGAGGAGATCTTCGGTCCGGCCATGGTGCTGCTGCCCTACGACCAGATCGACGCGGTGCTCGCCGACATCAACGGCCGCGACCGGCCGCTGGCGCTGTACTGGTTCGGCAGCGACGAGGCCGAGCAGCAGCGGGTGCTGGAAAACACCCTCTCCGGCGGGGTGACCATCAACGACGCGATGATGCACGCCGCCATGCAGGACGCCCCGTTCGGCGGCATCGGCGCCTCCGGCATGGGCCACTACCACGGCCGCGAGGGCTTCCTCGAATTCAGCCACGCACGCACCGTGTTCGAGGCCGGCGCCTACGACCCGCGCCGCGAGTGGGGCCTGCTGCCGCCCTATGGCGAACACTTCCTTGCCGCCATGGAGGCGCAGGTCTCGCCGTAGGCTGCCGTCACCTGATGGCTCCCACGCTCCTGCGTGGGAGCCGCTCCCCGAACGCTCCGCGTCCAGTGCACAGGGCGCGCGTTCCCACGCTGGAGCATGGGAACGATCATCTCCTGCCATCCCCCAGGCCCGGCCCCAGCGCCGGGCCTTTTGCTGTCCGCCGTCCGCACGCTTCTGCCTAGTCCGGTTTGACGATGAGCGCAGCCGGGCCGCGCCGGATCATCGAGTCATGAGCAGATTCGCTCGATGAGATCGACGGAGGAGTAGGCGATGCATGTGATGCGAGAGAAAACCGCGGTAGAGATCGAGCTGATCGCTCGCGCCCGCCGCCTGGTTCCCGCCCTGCGCGAGCGGGCCGAGCGGGCCGACCGCGAGGGCAAGGTGCCCGACGAGACCATCCGCGAGATGCAGGAAGCCGGCCTGTTCCGCGCCCTGCAGCCCAAGCGCTGGGACGGCTACGAGGTCGACCCGCGCACCTTCTTCGAGATCCAGATGACGCTGGCCGAAGGCTGCATGTCCACCGCCTGGATCTACGGCGTGATGGGCGTGCACCCCTGGCAGCTGGCCCGCTACCCGGTCGAGGCCCAGCAGGACGTGTGGGGAGAGGACACCTCGACGCTGATCTCCTCCACCTACATGCCGGTGGCCAGGGTCACCCCGGTGGAAGGCGGCTACCGCATCAGCGGGCGCTGGGGCTTCTCCAGCGGCAGCGAGCACTGCCAGTGGTGCCTGCTCGGCGGCATCCTGCCGGGTACTGAGGAGCAGCCGGCCGAGCACGGCACCTTCCTGGTGCCGCGCAGCGACTACCGCATCGAGAAGAACTGGGACGTGCTCGGCCTGCGCGGCACCGGCAGCCACGACATCGTGATCGAGGACGCCTTCGTCCCCGCCCACCGCGTGCAGCGCACCAACAATTCCAGCCTGGCGGCCACCCCGGGCCGCGAGGTCAACACCAACCCGATCTACGCGCTGCCGTTCGCCCAGGTGTTCACCCGCGCGGTGTCCAGCTCATGCCTCGGCGCCCTGCAGGGCGCGATCAACGAGTTCAGCGACAACGCCAAGAAGCACATCGGCAAGCACGGCGCCAGGACCGCCGAGGACCCGGTGGCGCAGACCGCGGTGGCCGAGGCGATCACCACCGTCGATGCCTTCAAGCTGGTGCTCGAACGCAACTTCGCGCACATGCTGGCGCTGGCCGAGCAGGGCGAGATCCCCGACACCGAGACCCGCCTGCTGTACCGCTACCAGTCCGCCCAGGTCACCAACGTGTGCGCCGAGCGGGTCAGCGACCTGCTGCGCTCGATGGCCGCCTCCGGCCTGTACAACACCAACCCGGTGGCGCGCACCTTCCGCGACCTGCACCAGGCGCGCGGACACATCTCCAACAACGTGGCCGCCTACGGGCGCAGCTACGGCGCGGTGCAGCTCGGCCTGCCCAACCCCGATCCCTACGTCTGAACATCCAGCGACCACGGCACAGGACAGCACAACAATGACAACACAGGTTCGGCCTCAAACCGCCTACGACGTGATCGTCGTCGGCTCCGGCGCGGGCGCCATGTCGGCGGCGGTGGTCGCCGCCGACCAGGGCCTCTCGGTGCTGGTCGTCGAGAAGAGCGACAAGTACGGCGGCACCTCGGCGATCTCCGGCGGCGGTATCTGGATCCCCAACAACCACTACTTCGCCGAGAAGGGTGGCAAGGACAGCTACGACAAGGCCTTCACCTACCTGAAGGCCTCGACCAACGGCCTGGTCGACGAGGAGCGCCTGCGCGCCTACCTCGAATACGCGCCGCGGATGATCCACTACCTCGAGACGCGCAGCCGCGTGCGCTACGCGGTGGCGGAGAAGTATCCGGACTACTACCAGCACCTGCCCGGCTCGCTGCCCGGCGGGCGCAGCCTCGACCCCGAGCTGTTCGACACCAGCCTGCTCGGCGACGAATACGACAACATGCGCAAGCCGTCGCCGACCACCCTGCTGATGGGCTGCATCGCCTGGACCGCGCGCCACGCGCACAAGGCCATGTCCCGCGAGTTCGGCTGGCGGCTGATGATTCTCGGACTGATCGCCCGCTACAAGCTCGACTTCAAGTGGCGGCGCAAGACCAATATGGACCGCCGCGCCGCCCTCGGCGCCTCGCTGATCGCCGCGCTGCGCCGTTCGCTGATGGACCGCGACGTGCCGCTGTGGCTGAACACCGACTTCCGCGAGCTGGTGGTGGAGAACGGCCGGGTGACCGGCATCACGGTGGTGCGCGAGGGCCAGAAGATGACCCTGCAGGCGCGCCGCGGGGTGATCTTCGGCAGCGGCGGCTTCGAGCAGAACCAGGCGCTGCGCGACAAGTACCTGCCGCAGCCGACTAAGGTCGGCTGGAGCGCCACCCCGCCGGGCAACAACACCGGCGCCGCGCTGGAGGCCGCGCAGGCCATCGGCGCCGCCACCGACCTGATGGACTGGGGCTGGTGGGCGCCGACCATCCACGTCCCCGGCGAGGAGAAGCCGCGCGGTATCTTCGCCGAGCGCGCCTTCCCCGGCGCCATCGTGGTCAACGGGCTGGGCAAGCGCTTCGTCAACGAGGCGGCGCCGTACCTGGAGTTCGTCGACGCCATGTACCGCGAGCACCAGAAGGACGGCAAGAGCATTCCGGCCTGGGTGATCTTCGACGCCCACTACCGCTTCAACTACGCCATGGGCCCGCTGATGCCGGCGCAGGTGATGCCCGACAGCCGCCTGCGCAAGGAATGGCTGAACACCGTGTACTGGAAGGCCGACAGCCTGGCCGACCTGGCCAAGCAGATCGGCGTCGATCCCGCCGGCCTGGATGCCACGGTCAAGCGCGTCAACGAGTTCGCCCGCAGCGGCGTCGACGCCGATTTCGCCCGCGGCGGCAACGTGTTCGACCGCTACTACGGCGACAGCAACGTCAAGCCCAACCCGTGCCTGGCGCCGATCGCCAAGGGGCCGTTCTACGCGATGCGCCTGGACGCCGGCGACATCGGCACCAAGGGCGGCCTGCTGACCGACGCCAACGCCCGGGTGCTGCACGAGAACGGCCAGCCGATCCCCGGCCTGTACGCCATCGGCAACACCTCGGCCTCGGTGATGGGCACCAGCTACCCGGGCGCCGGCGGCACCCTCGGCCCGGCGATGACCTTCGGCTACATCGCCGCCCGGCACATCGCCGCCAGCGCCTGAGGAGGGCGGTCATGAAGCACGATGCGATTTCCACCTGCACCGACATCCAGCTGCCGCTGCAGGTGGCCGATGCCAGCAGCCTGCAGTGGGACGATCAGTGCGACGTGCTGGTGATCGGCTGGGGCGCGGCCGGCGCCTGCGCGGCGCTGGAGGCCCGCGCCAAAGGCGCCGACGTGCTGGTCGCCGACCGCTTCACCGGCGGCGGCGCCAGCGCCAAGAGCGGCGGGGTGGTGTACGCCGGCGGCGGCACCCGCCAGCAGCGCGACGCCGGCTACGCCGACAGCCCCGAGGCGATGTTCGACTACCTCAGGCACGAGACCCAGGGCGTGATCGGTGACGCCACCCTGCGCCGCTTCTGCGAGTCCAGCGCGGCCAACCTGGAATGGTTGGAAGGCCACGGCGCGCGCTACGCGCACAGCATGCCGCCGGGCGGCGGCAAGACCTCGTATCCGCCGGACGGCTACTTCCTCTACTACTCGGGCAACGAGATGGTGCCCTCGCACCGCGGCGCGCATGCGCCGGCGCCGCGCGGCCACCGCACCGTGGGCAAGGGCCAGTGCGGCGCGGTGCTCTACGGCCATCTGCAGCGCGCCTGCCTGAAGGCCGGCGTGCGGCCGCAGACGCAATCCGCCGCGCGGCGCCTGGTGCTGGACGCCCGGGGCCGGGTGATCGGCGCCGAGCTGTGGTGCCTGCCCGCCGGCAGCAAGGCGGCGAAAGAGCATGCCCGCCTCGCGGCGCGCGCCGAGCGTTTGCAGAACTTCGCCCCGAGCTACTGCGACAGCCTGCGCCGCAAGGTCGCGCGCATCGAGCAGCAGCACGCCCGGCCACGGCTGGTGCTGGCCCGCCGCGGGGTGATCCTCAGCACCGGCGGCTTCATCTTCAACCGGGCGATGATCGGCGAACACGCGCCCAAGTACCGGCGCAACTTCAAGGTCGGCGCCACCGGCTGCGACGGCAGCGGCCTGCGCCTGGGCCTGTCGGCCGGGGCAGCCAGCGACCGCCTGCAGCAGGTCTCGCCGTGGCGCTTCATCAACCCGCCGCTGTGCTGGCCGAAGGGCATCGTGGTCAACACTGCCGGGCAGCGCTTCGTCAACGAAGAGGTCTACGGCGGCACCCTCGGCTATCCGCTGTGCGAGGAGCAGGGCGGCAAGGCCTGGCTGGTGCTGGACGCGCGCCTGCGCCGGCAGGCCATCAAGCAGGCGCTGTTCGGCGGCTACTGGTGGTTCCAGAGCGTGCCGGCGCTGGCGCTGATGCTGCTCAAGGTGCGCAAGGGCCGCACCGCCCGCGATCTGGCCGCCGCCACCGGCATGCGTGCCGAGCTGCTCGAGGAATCGCTGCGCGCCTACAACGCCGCCGCGCGCGGCACCGCGCCGGACCCGGTCGGCAAGTCGGAGAGCAGCCGCCAGGTGCTCGACCAGGGGCCGTTCTACGCCTGCGACATCTCGGTGGGCAACCCGGTGTTCCCGCTCGGCGCGCTGACCCTCGGTGGGCTCAAGGTCGACGAGGACAACGGCGCGGTGCTCGACGGCCAGGGCCAGGCGATTCCCGGCCTGTACGCCGCCGGGCGCACCGCCATCGGCATTCCCTCGCATCTCTACATCAGCGGCCTGTCGCTGGCCGACTGCGTGTTCTCCGGCCGCCGCGCCGGCGAAGCGGTCGCCCGTGCCGAGCAAAACACCACCACCCAGGCCGCGCCGCTCGGCGCGCACGCCTGAACCAGGAGACGAACATGACAGGACGGGTACAGGACAAGATCGCCCTGGTCACCGGCGGCGCCAGCGGCATCGGCCGCGCCATCGTGCAGGCGCTGGTGGGCGAGGGCGCCCGGGTGCTGATCAGCGACCTCAACGCCGACGCCGGGCAGGCGCTGGCCGACCAACTTAATGAACAGCGGGGCGAGGCGGCCAGCTTCGTCCGCCACGACGCCGCCAGCGAGGCCGACTGGAACGCGGTCGCCGAACTGGTGCGCGAGCGCTACGGCCGCCTCGACGTGCTGGTCAACAACGCCGGCATCCTGCTCAAGGGCAGCATCGAGCAGGCCAGCCTCGCCGACTGGCACAGGCTGCTGCGGGTCAACGCCGACAGCGCCTTCCTCGGCTGCCGCATGGCCGTCGCGCTGATGAAGGACAGCGGCGGCGGTTCGATCATCAACGTCTCGTCCATCGCCGCCCTGGCCGGGCGCGACGACTACGCCGCCTACGGCGCCTCCAAGGGCGCGGTGGCCGCCCTCAACCGCGCGGTGGCGGCGCACTGCCGCCGGCAGAAGTACCGCATCCGCTGCAACTCGCTGCACCCCGACGGCGTGCTGACGCCGATGACCGTCGCCAGCTACCCGCCGGGCATCGACCCGGCGAAGTTCACCATCGACAGCGACCCGATGAACCGCATGTGCCTGCCCGAGGACGTCGCTTCCGCCGCCCTGTACCTGGCCAGCGACGAGTCGCGCGCCATCAACGGCATGGAACTGCGCATCGACAGCGGCCAGTTCGTCATGAGTATCTGATCATGAACAGTCCCGAATACATCTCCCTGCGCGTCGCGCAGGTCATCGAGGAAACCGCCGACGCCCGCTCGCTGGTGTTCGAGGTACCGGCCGAGCTGGCCGAGCGCTTCCGCTACAAGCCGGGGCAGTTCCTCACCCTGCGCATCCCCTTTGAGGGCAGCTGGCTGCCGCGCTGCTACTCGCTGTCCAGCACGCCGCTGCTGGACGAGCCGCTGCGCGTCACCGTCAAGCGCGTGCGCGACGGCCGCGCCTCCAACTGGCTGTGCGACGTGCCCAAGGCCGGCGACGCCATCGAGGTGCTGGCGCCGGCCGGGGTGTTCGTGCCGCGCAGCCTGGACGGCGACTTCCTGCTGTTCGGCGGCGGCAGCGGCGTCACCCCGGTGCTGTCGATCCTGCGCTCGGTGCTGCACGCCGGCTCCGGCCGCGTGCTGCTGATCTACGCCAACCGCGACGAGGCCTCGGTGATCTTCCGCGACGAGCTGAAGGCGCTGGCGAGCGCCCACCCGCGCCGGCTGCAGGTGATCCACTGGCTGGACTCGGTGCAGGGCATTCCGGCGGTCGAGCAGCTCGCCGAACTGGCGCGGCCGTTCCGGCACGCCGAGGCCTTCATCTGCGGCCCCGGCCCGTTCATGGACGCCGCGGTGACCGCGCTGCACAGCCTCGAGGTGCCCAGCGCCAAGGTGCACGTCGAGCGCTTCGTCTCGCTGCCCGGCGAGGGCGAGCAGGGCGAGGCGCCGGTTAGCGAGGCGGCGGTGGCCGCGCGGCTGGAGGTCAGCCTCGACGGCGCCGAGCACGCCCTCGACTGCGAACCGGGCGAGACCCTGCTCGACGCCATGCGCCGCAATGGGGTGCGCGCGCCGCACTCGTGCCTGGTCGGCGCCTGCGCCTCGTGCATGTGCACGGTGGAGCAGGGCGAGGTCGAGCTGCTGCGCAACGAGGCCCTCGACCAGCAGGAACTGAACGAAGGCTGGACCCTGGCCTGCCAGGCCGTGGCCACCAGCGCGCACGTGCGCGTGCGCTTCCCCGACTGAGATACGGATGGCCGAGATGACCGAGATTCCGCTGACCACCCCGGCCGCCGAGGGCGTGCCGCCGACCATTCCCGCCCTGGTGTTCGCTTGCGCGCGTCGCCACGCCGGGATCTGCGCCCTGGCCGACGGCGAGGTGCGCATCGACTACGCCGAGCTGCCCGAGCGGGTGCTGGCGGTGAGCCGCGCGCTGATCGCCGAGGGCATCCAGCCCGGCGACCGCGTCGCCGTGTGGGGACCGAACCGCCACGACTGGGTGCTGGCCGCGCTGGGCATCCACTGCGCCGGCGGCGTGCTGGTGCCGATCAACACGCGCATGAAGGGCGTTGAAGCCGCCGACATCCTCGAACGCAGCGGCACCCGCCTGCTGTTCTGCGTCGGCCAGTTCCTCGGCATCGACTACCCGGCCATGCTCGAACCCCACCGCCCGGCCAGTCTCGAGCGCGTGGTGGTGCTGCCCTGCGAGGCGCCCTCCGACCATGGCGACCTGAGCTGGCAGGGCTTCCTTGCCGCCGGCTCAGCGGTCGACATGGACGAGGCCCAGGCGCGCGCCCTGACCGTGCGCCCGGACGACCTGTCCGACCTGCTGTTCACCTCCGGCACCACCGGCAAGCCCAAGGGCGTGATGAGCGCCCACGGCCAGAACCTGCGCGCCTTCGCCGAATACGTGCAGGTCATCGGCCTGCGCCCCGGCGACCGCTACCTGATCGTCAACCCGTTCTTCCACGCCTTCGGCTACAAGGCCGGCTGGCTGACCTGCCTCTTGGGCGGCGCGACCATCCTGCCGCACCCGGTGTTCGACGCCGAGGCGGTGTTCCAGCGCATCGAGCGCGACCGCATCACCGTGCTGCCCGGCCCGCCGACCCTGTACCTGTCGATGCTCGCCCACCCCAAGCTGGCCGAGTCCGACCTGTCCAGCCTGCGCATCGCCGTCACCGGCGCGGCGACCATCCCGCCGGTGCTGGTCGAGCGCATGCGCCGCGAACTGGGCTTCGCGGTGGTCACCACCGCCTACGGGCTGACCGAGTGCGGCGGCCTGGCGACCATCTGCGATCCGGCCGACGACGCCGAGACCGTGGCCACCACCTGCGGCCGCGCGCTCCCGGGCACCGAGGTGCGCATCGTCGACGGCGACAACCGTCCGCTGCCGGCGGGCGAGGCGGGCGAGGTGTGCCTGCGCGGCTTCCACGTCATGCAGGGCTACTTCGAGAACCCGCAGGCCACCGCCGAGACCATCGACGCCGACGGCTGGCTGCACACCGGCGACGTCGGCACCCTAGATGCGCGCGGCTACCTGCGCATCACCGACCGCCTCAAGGACATGTTCATCGTCGGTGGCTTCAACTGCTACCCGGCGGAGATCGAGGCCGGTCTGCTCGAACACCCGGCCATCGCCCAGGTCGCGGTGATCGGCGTGCCCGACGAGCGCATGGGCGAGGTCGGCTGCGCCTGCGTGGTGCTGCGCCCCGGCCAGCAGCTCGACGAGCCCGGGCTGATCGCCTGGTCGCGCCAGCGCATGGCCAACTACAAGGTACCGCGCCTGGTGCGCTTCTTCGACGCGCTGCCGGTGAATGCGTCCAACAAGGTGGTGAAGGCCGAGCTGCGCGCCGCGGTGGGCTGAGCGACGGCCTTCCGGTCGAGCCGCCCTGGTCTTCGCTTGCCCTCCCTTGGCGTCCAGCCAGCTTCATGCCCCTTCTGTCTGCTCACCGGAAACGAATGATTCAGACAGCAGGGGTGGCTCCTGATATCCACCCAGAACCGGCGCAATGTGTCGACAGACTGCCAGCAGTCGCTCATCCTGCCAGCGCTTGCCGACAACCTGAAGCCCGACGGGCAATCCCTGCTCCACGCCGGCGGGCAAGGTGACCACAGGGCTTCCTGTCAGCGAAAAAGGGGTGGTCATGCTGACGGTGGCTTCCAGATAAGGCAGACGCTGCCGATCAACCGTCAGAGCGGACCAAGGCTTTGCCGTATGTGGGTAGGCCACGGTGGGTGCCACTGGGCAGATCCAGGCATCCCACTGACTCAGGAACCCTTCCAGTTCATGGATCAGCTGCTCGCGCAGGTTGAGCGCCTGGTTGTAGTGGTGCAGACCGGACCTCAGACCCTGGGTGAAGTAACGCCCCAGGCGTTGCGAGCGCGGCAGAAACCGACCGGCCACGGACAGTAGCCAGCGTTCTGTTCCGGGCATGCCCAGCCCGATTTCGCCACCGGCAATCGCACCGTAGGCACGCCAGGCCGCATCGAAGTCGAAGCTCGGAGGCTTGCAGCGTCCGACGGTGAAACCCTGTTCCTGCAAGGCCGTCACGCTGCGCTGCAAGGCAGCCCTGGTGCGCTGACAGAGCGGCAGGCCGTCGAAATCATCCCACCAGGCAATTCGCAGATTGCCCTCTGGCGGTGCGGACTGCAACGAGGCCAATGGCGGAACTTCGGCATCCAGGCCGTCCGGCCCGAGCAACTGCCCGAACCCCAGTTGCAGGCTGTCCACATCCCGCGCCAGCAGGCCAAAAGACAGGCAATGGCGCACGCTGCGCCTGCCGTCCGGCAAGTGTGGGATATGTCCGGTGCGCGGCAGGCGGTTCTCCGTGGCCTTGAGAGCCGCCACGCCGCAGAAGGCCGCCGGAATCCGTATGGAGCCACCGATGTCGCTACCCAGGTCCAGGCAGGAAAACCCCATCGCCACGGCGGCGGCGCTGCCACCGGAGCTGCCACCCGATGTCAGTGCCGGATTCCAGGGGTTACGGGTCGGGCCGAACAGCGGGCTGTTGCAGTGCGGATAACCGGCCAGTTGCGGCAGGTTGGTCTTGCCCAGCAGTACCGCGCCGGCCTGACGCAGGCGCGCCACCAGGGTCGCATCTTGCGCAGGTACATAACCGGCAAGCGGCGGATGGCTGGCCGTCGTTCTCAATCCGGCCGTGGCAAAGGCATCCTTGACGGTAATCGGCAGCCCGGCCAGCGCTGGCAGGTGCTCCCGATCCAGCGTTCGATCCAGCTCCAGGGCTTGCTGCAGAGCCTGCTCCCGGTTCAGGGTCACCACAGCGTTGACGCTGGCATTGTGGCAGGCGATCCGCTGCAGATGCTGCTCGGTCACTTCGGTGAAGCTCAGTTGCCTCGCATGCATCCGGGCAAGCAACTCGCGGGTGGTGGGCAATGACATGGCCTGACTCCGGTTCGCGGGGAAACGGCCGGCAATCTAGAGTCGGAAGGGTTTCAGGGCTTGAAGAAACGCGACATGCCAGCACCCTCTGCCAATGCCCGAGGCAGAACCCGATAGGCCCAGTAGCCCGGATTCTGCAAGGCCAGGTGCAGCATCTTCCCCGGTTGCATGCCGGTGAAGTGTTTCAGATCGCGGCTCAGATGCGCCTGATCGGCATAACCCAGCTTCGAGGCCGATTGTGTCCCAGGAAGTGGTGTAACTGCCCGTGGCGCTAGCAGTCGAGTCTGCGGGGGACTCAGCTGATCACAGCGGACAGCCGAGCAGATTGATTGTCACTGAGCGATTGCAGCCCCTCAAGCTG
>NZ_JANGEY010000005.1 GCF_024451105.1 Stutzerimonas stutzeri | reverse complement strand
TGTGATGCTGATAATCTTGCGACTCTCAGTCTTACCTCACAAGCACCCACACGAATTGCTTGATTCAACTTGTTAAAGAGCGTTTCGATCAGATTCAGCGGAAGCTTTCGCCTCAACCGAGGCCGCACATTCTACAGCAGCCTTTCAACTTGTCAAGCGATTTTCGAAAATTTTCTTTCCGAATCAACCGCTTGCGCCTCAGCGGACAAACCCGCCACCGAAGCAAGGGAGAGAAATCATACAGCAACCAGCGCCGCCGTCAACCCCCTCCACTTCATCTACCGAACGACCTGTCGACTCGCAACACGACCGCCGGAAGACTTGCCGAGCAGCCCAAGAACCTGCTGCCCCGCACCACCCCGACACCTCGCCCATCAAGCCAAGCACTTGATTTACAAGGCTTTTTCGATCAGCTCGTCGCCGGAAGTGGGGCGCATTATAGACGCCTTCGCGCGGGCGTCAACGACTTTTTGCAGTTTTCTTCCCGTTCAGTCTTGCGCCGCTCCCGGCTTCTTGCGCCGAGGCGCAGCGAAGCCGTCATTCGGCACGACGGATGACGGCGGCTTATCCTTCCCTTTCCGGGTCGGCGATTTGCCCCCCGCCTTAAGGCCAACCCCGACCTTCTTGGCCTGCTTGCTCTTCTTGCTCCCCGCCGCCTTGCCGGAGGCCTTGAGCTTCTTCGGCCCCTGATAGCTGCCCAGTAGTTCCTTGATCCGACGGCGCTCGAAGGATTGTCGGAGATAGCGCTCGACACTGGACATCAGGTTCCAGTCGTTGTGACAGATCAGCGAGATGGCCAACCCCGCCTGTCCGGCGCGGCCGGCTCGACCGATGCGGTGGACGTACTCGTCGCCGCTGCGCGGCATGTCGAAATTGATCACCAGGTCGACGCCTTCGATGTCCAGACCGCGCGCCGCCACGTCGGTGGCGACCAACACATTGATGCTGCCCTGGTGCAGGCGCTCGACCGCCAGCTTGCGCTCCTCCTGAGTCTTCTCGCCGTGCAGAACGAAGGCCCTGACCGAGGAGGCACGCAGAACACCGGCCAAGCGGTCGGCCTGAGCGCGAGTATTGGTGAAGACGATGGCTTGGGTGAAGGATTCGTGCGCCAGCAGCCACTGCAGGAGACGCTCCTTGTGGAGAACGTCGTCGGCCGTGATTATCTGTTGGCGCAGATTCTCGTTGAGCTCGTCGCGGCGATTGAGCAACAGGATCTGCGGCTCGCGGAGCACCTTGCCGATCACCTGCTCGAGCCCCCGCCCACCAGTGGTTGCCGAGAACAGCAGAGTCTGCCGGTCCGCCGCACTACAGGCGTCGGCCAGGCGCAGCACGTCCTCGCTCAGCCCCATGTCGAGCATGCGATCGGCCTCGTCGAGAACCAGCACCTCGACGTCGTCCAGTGTCAGGCTACCAGCCTGCAGATGTTCGCACAGGCGCCCCGGTGTGCCGATCACGATTTCCGGATTCTTGCGCAATGCCGCGGCCTGCTCCTTGAAGCCTTCGCCGCCGGTGACCAGTCCGGCCTTGACGAAGGTGAACTGCGCGAAGCGCTCGACCTCCTTGAGCGTCTGCAGGGCCAGCTCGCGGGTCGGCAGCAGGATCAGCGCGCGCGCAGCGGCCTGCGGCTTCCGCTCCTGGAGCAGTCGATGCAGCAGCGGCAACACGAAAGCCGCGGTCTTGCCGCTGCCGGTCCTGGCGGTCACCCGCAGGTCGCTCCCCTCCAGGGCCGGCGGGATCGCGGCGGCCTGAACCGCCGTCGGCTCCTTGAAGGTCAGGGACGACAACGCCTTGAGCAGTCGCTCATGCAAACCGTAATCAGCAAACACAGCCTACCTCGAATGATGGGAATCGCCGGCGCATAGACTAACCCAATGTGCGCCATCCCTCAGACCTTGTTTGCCGATCTCCGAGACAAAAAACGGTCGCCCGCGGGCGACCGTGAAGATCTGCGTGCCCCGTGACACGCAGATAGGCAATCGATTCAGGCCACCGCCGCCAGTTGCGCCCGAGCCCGAGCCAGCCCCTGTTCGGCAGCATCGCCCCCCATGTTCAGCCCCTCGGCATGAATGAAGGTGATCTCCTCTATGCCGATGAAGCCCAGCGCCTGACGCAGATAGGGCTCCTGCTGGTCGAGCGGACCACCGGCATAGACGCCGCCGCGCGCGGTCAGGACGAAGGCGCGCTTACCCTCGAGCAATCCCTTGGGACCCTCGGCGGTGTACCTGAAGGTGACCCCAGCACGCAGCACATGATCCAGCCAGGACTTCAGGGTGCTGGGGATGGCAAAGTTGTACATCGGTGCCGCCAGTACCAGCACGTCCGCCGCCAGCAGTTCGCCGGTGAGCTGATTGGAGCGTGCCAGCGCCGCCTGCTCCGCCGGGCTCTGCGCCTCGACCGGCTTCGCCCAGCCGCCCAGCAGTTCGGCATCGAGATGCGGCAGCGGCTCGCGCGCCAGATCGCGGACCGCAATCTCGTCCTGCGGATGCGCGCGACGCCAGTTGGCGACGAACTCTGCCGTCAACTGACGGGAAACGGAACCTTCCTGACGCACGCTGCTTTCAATCACCAGAACCTTGGACATCGCTATCGTCTCCATCGGCTGCAGTAGTCTTGGATGGCTGCAGGTTATCCGGAGGCAACTCGATTAAATAGCCGAAAAATACGCTATAAAATATCGACAATGCTGATATATCTTCAGCCTTACCCGAATCCACTCGAACACGACCGATGAAAGCACCCCGCGTGACCCTCGAACAATGGCGCACTCTGCAGGCGGTCGTCGATCATGGCGGCTTCGCCCAGGCCGCCGAGGCCCTGCATCGCTCGCAGTCGTCGATCAGCTACACGGTAGCACGCATGCAGGAACAGCTTGGCGTTCCCCTGCTGCGCATCGACGGACGCAAGGCCGTGCTCACCGAAGCCGGCTCGCTGCTGCTGCGTCGCTCGCGCCAGTTGGTCAAGCAGGCCAGCCAGCTCGAGGAGCTGGCCCATCACATGGAGCAGGGCTGGGAGGCCGAGGTCCGCCTGGTGGTCGATGCCGCCTACCCAACCCGCCAAGTGGTCAGCGCCCTGTCCGCCTTCATGCCGCAGAGCCGAGGCTGCCGGGTGCTGCTGCGCGAGGAGGTGCTGTCGGGCGTCGAGGAAGCGCTCGAGGAGGGCGAGGCCGATCTGGCGATCAGCGGCTTGATCCTGCCCGGCCAACTGGGCAGCGATCTGGCCAACGTCGAGTTCATCGCCGTTGCCCATCCCGACCACGCCCTGCACCGGCTGCAGCGCGAGCTGAGTTATCAGGACCTGGAAAGTCAGTTGCAGATCGTCACCCGCGACTCCGGGCGCCGCCAGCAGCGCGACGTCGGCTGGCTCGGCGCCGAACAGCGCTGGACGGTGGGCAGCCTGGCCACCGCCGCCACCTTCGTCAGCAGCGGCCTGGGCTTCGCCTGGCTGCCCGGCCATCTGATCCAGCGCGAACTGGCCGAAGGGACTCTCAAGCCGCTGCCGCTGGGCAATGCCACCCGACGCGAGATCCGCTTCTTCCTCTATCCGAACAAGGACCGCCAGATGGGACCGGCCACCCGCATCCTCAGCGAGTTGCTGCGCCAGTACGCCCTGGCTTACCGCGGTGGCTGAACCGCCCGGACCGGCAGCGGTCACAGCGGCATCGCGTGCGAAACAACCCAACCACGACAGGAAATCCCCCATGCTGAAGAAACTCGCCCTGAGCACCTGTGCCTTGCTCCTCTCCGGCGCCGTGCTGGCCGCCGAAGCGCCGCGCGTAGTGCTCACCACCAGCCTCGGCGAGATCGAGGTCGAACTGAACGAGGAGAAGGCGCCGATCAGCGTGAAGAACTTCCTCGGCTACGTGGACAGCGGCTTCTACGATGGCGTGCAGTTCCACCGCGTCATTCCCGGCTTCATGGTCCAGACCGGTGGCTTCAGCGCCGACATGCGCCAGAAGGATACCCGCGAGCCGATCAAGAACGAGGCCGACAATGGCCTGCACAATGTGCGCGGCACCCTGGCGATGGCCCGCACCAACGTGGTCGACAGCGCCACCAGCCAGTTCTTCATCAACCTGACCGACAACGCCTTCCTCGACCACGGCCGTCGCGACTTCGGCTATGCGGTGTTCGGCAAGGTGGTGCGCGGCATGGACGTGGTCGACCAGATCGCCCGCGTACGCACCGGCAACCGCGGCATGCATCAGAACGTGCCGGTCGAGCCGGTGCTGATCGAGTCGGCCAAACGCCTGTAAACCGTCGACGGGTGTGCAATGTACGCCCCGGCCCTTCTGGCCGGGCAGCGCCTGGCGCGTCTGCCCGGCCGCCACAAGGACGGCATGACGCAGGAGCGGCTGGGCGCCGGGGCCCACACTGGACGACCGACAGGTCGCCGAGCCGATCGAAGATCTGGACCGTCGTCGCCACAGCCTGCCCGACTCTTGTGCGACAAAAAGGCCCCGCCGGTTGGCGGGGCCTGAACGGGGCTGTTGCGGATGAAGCGCTGCGCTTAGAACGCGTATTGGGCGCGGAGCACGAAGCCGTCGCCGTCGTCGTCGCCGGCAGTGTTCTGCTGGTTGTCGACCTTGGCCTTCACGTAGACACCGCTCAGCTTGACGTTCTCATTGGCGTACCAGTTGACGCCCAGGTTGTGCACCTTGCCCTCGACGTCCTTGGTGGCCACCAGACCGACGGCGTCGTCCTCGACGCTGACGTTGTCATAGCGGTAGAACACTTCCCAGGCACCGATCTGCTTGTTCTCCGGCTTGATGCTGTCGAACTTGCCGAGCTTGTAACCACGCGCCTCGCCGGTGAGGGTATAGGCGAGCTGGGCGTAGTAGCCGGTGGCCTCGATGTCCGCGACACCGGCGGCGTCGCCTTCCAGATCGCGCTTGATGTACTCGCCCTGTACCGAGAACGGCCCCATGGCGAAGGCGGCTTCCAGGCCCCAGGCGGTGTCGTCGCCGTAGGTGCCGGCAGCGCTGTTGGCACCGCCCAGCAGCAGACGGTTGCCGTTGGCACCAGCGTCGTTGCCGCCGCCGGTACTCACGCCGCGCATGCCCAGGCGGCTGCGGATACGGCTGTCGACGGCGGTATCGGACAGGTCGCGCTGGGCGAAGTTGACCCCCAGATGCAGCACGTTGCCGGCCTCGGCCATCGGGGCGAACACGCCGCGCAGATTGAACTGTTTGACGCTCTCGCCGTCGACGTCGTTCTGATCCTTGGCATGCACGCCAAAGGAGCCGAACAGCGCGTCGGTCGGCGCGGCGGAAACTTCGATCCCCAGACCATTCTGGTGACCGTTGGCCCAGTCGACCAGATCGTAGGCAGCGTTGCGCTCCTGGGCGGTCACCCACTTGGAGCTGGTGGCCTTCTCCAGACCGAAGGCCGGATCGAAGCGGCCGACCTTGATCTCGACCGGCTTGAAGCCGGTGTAGGTGATCGAGGCTTCATCGAAGTAGCCATCATCCGCACTGCCGGCGTTGTGGGCGAAGTCGTAGTTGATCTGGTATTTCCAATCCTTGTAGGCAACACCACCGATTTCCAGGAAGGCGCGACGGAAGTAGGCTGCGTCGGCACTGTCACCATCCACGGTATAGAAGCCATCGAACTGGCTGTAGTCGGCCTGCAGACGACCACCAACCTTGAAGCTGAACTCCTTGTCGACGGTAGCGACTTCCAGGCCACTCTTGGTCTTGATCACGATGTCGGCGCCATCGGTGGTCACGGTACCGGCAACGGCTTGGGCGGAAACGGCCAGGGCCAGGGCGCTGGCGGCGATGCCGGCGAAGTGCTTGCGGATCATCGAAGGATTCCCCTTATACGGTTTGACGTTTGTAAGAACGCGGGCCTGGCCCGTTTCGATCTGAGGGGAATATTCGTGGCAGACTGTGTCAGACAGGTTTCTTCGATGTAAAAGTTTCATTACAGCGGAACTTTTACATTTCGAATTCACATATGTTCGACTGCCGGCTTGCCTCCGGTTCTGCGCTCGGCAAGCCATGGGCAACAGACCACCGGAGGTCCGTCATGCCTTCCGTCTCCCCGCGGCTCGGCCGCTACGCCCTGGGGGCCGTCGCGGCCTGCTTTCTGGTCAATCTGCTGGTACGGACGCTGCTCAAGGCCGGCGGCGTACTCGCCACCTTGCTGGCCGCCACTGCCGTGGCCTTCGCTCTGGCCTGGACGTTCCGCTGGCAGACCGGCCGCCGCCCCTATCCGGTCGAACGGCGCGTGCTGGTCGGACTCTACGCGCTCGGCCTCGGCCTGCTGTACGCCGGACTGCTGGCGCTGATGTACCTCAAGGACGAGCCCGGCCTGCCCGGCCAATTGCTGTTCGCCGCCCACTACCTGGCCTACCCGCTGCTAGCCTGGATCGCCCTGGCGCCGGAGCGCGATCGGTGAGCCGGGCGGCTCGACGCATGGCCCCCAGCAGCCCCATGGAATGCCAGAAGCCCGCCTCCTGAGTCACAGAAAAAAATCCCGGCAACCAACTCCGGCATTAAAATGACAGCAGCCCGCACTGCCAGCCCGCGCCAGGAGACTCCCGACGATGCGCCACGGCCTGACCGCTCTGCTCCTGCCCGTCCTGCTCCTGATGCCGGCCGCCCACGCCGAAACCCTGCAGGTCGCGACCGAAGGTAACTACACGCCGTTCAGCTACCTGGACGACAGCGGCACGCTGACCGGCTTCGACGTCGAGATCGCCCAGGCGCTATGCCGGCAGATGCAGGTCGACTGCGAAATCCGGGCGATCGCCTGGGGCGAGCTGATCCCCAGCCTGGAGACCGGCCAGGTGGACATGATAGTCGCCAGCATGGCGCGCACTCCGGAGCGCGAGCGGCGGGTCGCCTTCAGCGACTACTACTATCAGTCGCACTCGGTATTCGCCGGACGCACCGGCATCGCCGCCGACACCTCGCCCGAGTCGCTGGCCGGCCTGCGCCTGGCAGTCATCGGCGACACCATCCAGGCCGCGTTCGCCCGACAGCGCTACCCGCAGAGCCCGCTGCAGTTGGTCGCCCACCAGGAGGAGGCCTTCGCCTTGCTGCTGGATGGCAAGGTCGACCTGGTGCTGTCCGACACCATCAACCTGCTCGACTTCCTGCAACGCCCCAAGGCGGCCGGTTACGACTTCATCGGCCCACCGTTGCTCGCCGACACCCTCAGCAGCAAGGCACACATCGCCGTGCGCAGGGAGCATGCCGCGCTGCTGAAACGACTCAACCGAGCCTTGGAGGAGATTCGTCTCAACGGCGTCTACGACCGCATCAACCGCCACTACTTCCCTTTCAGTATCTACTGAGAATCCGCACGCATGAGAGCCCCGTCGCCGTCCGCGCAATTTCAGCCCCGCCTGGCGACCACCGTGCGGCTCGGTCTGTGCGGCCTGCTCCTGCTGTTCGGCCTCGGCGTCTGGCTGGGACTGCCCCTGCTCGGCGGCATTGCCAGCAAGGCCAACCAGGTACGCGACGAATACCTGCCGGACCTGACCCGCTGGCGCTACAACACCCAGCGCATCGAACAGCTCTTCGGCTTCGTCCAGACCCTCTACTGGAGCAGCGATGCCCATGTCGCACGCAGCAGTCGCCTGCAGACACAGGTGCTGCTCGACAGCTTCGCCTTCTCCCCGGGCAGCGAACTGGCCACCCAGTCCGCGCATGTTCTCCGCGATATCCAGCACCTCGCCGAGCTGCGTGACGCTCAGCGCGCCACGCTGCGCGAAGCACGGCAGTTGGCCGAAGCCCTGCTCGGCGCCGACCCCGTGTCCGCTGACCGCGTCGGCCGCTTCGCCGCCTCCTGCACCCGCCTCAGCCTGATCGGCACCGATTGGCAGGCCCTGTGGCACGAGGCCGGCCAGCTGCAAGCGCTCGTTCATGGACCGGCTCAACAAGGGCTGACGCACCTGCAGAGCCATTTCGCGCAACTGCAGGAACTGGAAACGCAGGTCGAACGAACCTACCGACAGGTACTCGCGCAGCAGAAGCGCCTGGCAGCCGCCCTCAATACCGATACCGCACTGAAAACCCAGCAGATCGCCCAGGCCGTCGAACACGAAGCGACCCAGCTGCGCCGCTACGGCCTGCTGGCCATGCTGCTGCTCGGCGGCATAACCCTCGGCATGCTGTACGCCTTCCAGCGCTTCCTGCTGCAACCTATCCTGCTCTGCAACCGGGCCCTGGAACAGCTCAACGGCGAGCGCCCCGTGCAGCCACCGCCACACACCCTGTTCCACGAACTGGACACCATCGGCCGCAGCGTGCGCGAGTACAGCGACATGACCCGTCAGTTGCAGCTCGCCAACCGCGAACTGATACAGCTTTCCCAGCGCGACGGACTGACCGGCCTGAGCAACCGCCGCCATTTCGATACGCATCTGGCCGCCGAACACGCCCGCGCCTGCCGCCACGGGCACGACCTGACCCTGCTGCTGATCGACATCGACCACTTCAAGGCGCTCAACGACCGCCATGGCCACCTGTTCGGCGACGACTGCCTGCGCCAACTGGCCGACGTGCTGCGCCGCCTCAGCCAGCGCCCCGGCGATCTCGCCGCCCGCTATGGCGGCGAAGAGTTCGCGCTGATCCTGCCGGAAATGGACCTGGCGGGGAGCCACCAACTGGCCGAGCGCGTGCGCCGGGCCATCGCCGAACTGATCACCCTCACCGACACCGGCGAACCGGTACACTTCACCGCCAGCCTAGGCTTGCTCCACGTCGGCAAGGCACGGCAGCACACGCCGGAAAGCATGATCCATCAGGCCGACCTCGCCCTCTACCGCGCCAAGCAGCAGGGACGCAACCGGGTGGAGATCGCCGCAGAAGCCGTAGCGCAACCCTGACCATCCAGCCCGGAGACGCCCATGCTGCCCCGCACCCTCGAAGAACTGGACGCCCTGCGCGACGAATGCCGGGCCATGGTGACCAAACGCGCCGGCCTCTCCGCCGGGGCGGCGGTGCTGCCGGTCCCCGGCCTCGACCTGGGCGCCGACATCGCCCTGCTGGTCGAGCTGATCCCGGCGATCAACCAGAAATTCGGCCTGAGCGCCGAACAGGTCCGCGGCCTCGACCCGAAGATCCAGCGCATCGTGCTGGTCGGCGCCACCAGCCTGGGCAACAACCTGATCGGCAAGTGGGTGACCCAGCAGTTGGTGATGCAGATGCTGCAGCGCCTGGGCATCCGCGTCGCCAGCAAGACCGTGGCCAAGTTCGTGCCGATCCTCGGCCAGGCGCTGGCTGCCTCGATCAGCTTCGGCGCGATGAAGCTGATCGGCAACGCGCACGTCGACGACTGCTACCAGGTGGCGAAACAGGCGCTGCTGGCCCAGCAGCAGGCCACGCCGGTAGACGGCGTGCGGGTTATCGAGGTGACCCCGGAGATGGTGGAGCTGACGCGGGAGTGACGCCGAACATCTCCGCCCTCCGAGGGGGCGTTGCGCGCACCCGATCCCGCGCCTCGATGCAGCCCGGTCGCCCAGGCGCCCCCTGCGTGCAGACGCCGGACTAGGCCTCCACCGCCGCCCACTGCTTGTTCAGGCGCTTGTCCGACACCGCCACCTTGGTGCCGAGCTGCTGGGCGAACAGCGACACCCGGTACTCCTCGAGCATCCAGCGATACAGTGCCAGCTCGGGATCGCGCTTGCCTTCCTGGGCGTGCTTGGCGGCGCGCGCCTGGTACTGCTCCCAGTAGCCGGCCAGCTCGCCGCTCCACACCCGGTCGCGCTGCAGCTGGCTGCCGACCTTGTCGAGGCGCTGCTCGATGGCCTTGAGGTAGCGCGGATACTCCCTGAGCCACTCGGCCGGGGTCTGGCGGACGAAGCCAGGGTAGACCAGCTGGGCCAGCTGGGCCTTGATGTCGTTGAGGGCCACCGCCATGGCCAGGTCGATGCGCCCCTTGAAGCGCTTCTGCAGGCCGTGCCAGAGCTTGAGGATCTCCAGCACCAGCTTCGCCAGGCGCTCGGCGTGCTCGCTCCAGCTGCCGCGCTTGCGCTCGGCCAGCGCGGCCAGCGCGGCGCCGTCGCGCGGCAGTGGCTCACTGCCGTCGAGGATGCAGGCGTCCAGGCTGGCCAGCAGGATGTCCTCGACCAGCGCCTCGACGCGGCCCAGCTCGCGATACAGCAGGCCCATCTCGGTGATCCCGGGCAACTTGGTGCGCAGGTACTTGGCCGGCTCGGCCAGCTGTTGCAGCAGCAGGCGCTGCAGGGCGCGGCGGTGCTGGAATTCGGCCTCGGCCTGGGTCGGGAAGCGCCCTTCCCTGACCGCGCCGCCGTCCTCGACCAGCGCCGGGTAGACGGTCAGCGACAGCCCGGCGATCTTCTGCTGGGTGCTCTGCGCCACGCTGAAGCCCTTGGCCTCCACCGGCCTGGCCTCGGCCTTGCTCTCGGGAATGGCCAGCGCGGCCTGGCTGGCTTCGGCGAAGCGTGCGGTCAGCTCGGCCAGGTCGCGGCCTTCGCCGAGGAACTTGCCGCGCGCATCGACCACCTCGATGTTCATCTTCAGGTGGCTGTCCAGCTGGGCGGCGGACTCCGCCCAGGCCTCCTCCGGCACGCGGGCGCCGGTCATGCGTTGCAGTTCGCGGCCCAGCGCCTCGGGCAAGGCGCCTTCGCCGAAGGCCAGCTTGGCCAGCGCGGCGCCGACGAAGTCCGGCACCGGCACGAAGTTCTTGCGCAGCGCCTTGGGCAGGCCGCGCACCAGCGCCACGCACTTGGCCTCCAAGAGGCCCGGCACCAGCCAGTCGAGGCGCTCGGCCGGCAGCTGCGGCAGCAGCGGCGCCGGCACCCGCACGGTGACGCCGTCGCGCGGGTGGTTGGGCTCGAAGTGGTAGGCCAGCGGCAGCTGCAGGCGGCCGATGCTCAGGCTGTCCGGATACTGCTGGGCGGTGACCTCGCGGGCCTCGCGGGCCAGCACGTCCTCCTCGCGCATGATCAGCAGCTGCGGGTTCTTCGCCCCCTCGCGCTTGTACCAGTTCTCGAAGCTGGCGGTCTGGTAGATCTCCGCCGGCAGCCGCGCGTCGTAGAAGGCGAACAGGGTTTCCTCGTCGGCGAGGATGTCGCGGCGGCGCACCTTGGCTTCCAGCTCGTCGAGCCGCTCCAGCAGCTGGCGGTTGGCGGTGAGGCAGCGGGCACGGCTGTTGATCTCGCCGCGCACCAGGCCCTCGCGGATGAACAGCTCGCGCGCGGCCGGCGGATCGATGGGGCCGTAGTGCACCGGCCGGCGGCCGACGATGATCAGCCCGTAGAGGGTCACCTGCTCGAAGGCCACCACCTGGCCGCGCTTCTTCTCCCAGTGCGGCTCGAGGTGATTGCGCTTGAGCAGGTGCGGCGCCAGCGGCTCGATCCAGTCGGGGTCGATCTTTGCCACCATGCGCGCGAACAGCTTGGTGGTCTCCACCAGCTCGGCGGCCATCACCCACTGCGGGCGCTTGCGGCCGATCACACTGGACGGGTGCAGCCAGAAGCGCCGCTGGCGGGCGCCGTTGTAGTCGCCCTCCTCGGTCTTCTGGCCGATCTGGCTGAGCAGGCCGGCGAGCAGCGCCTTGTGCACGGCGGCGTAGTTCTTCAGGGTCTGCGCGGCCTGCTGGCGTTCGTCCTGGGCGGCCACGGCGTGGCGGGCGCGCTGGTCGAGCTGGCCGCGGCCCTGCTGCGGCTGCTCGGTGGACAAGGCTGCGCCGTTGCCCACCCTACCCTCGCCGATCTCCGGCGCTTCCAGCTTGTTCAGCGGCAGCTTGAGGTCGCGGCAGGTCAGCAGCAGCTGGCGGTGGGCGTCGCGCCACTCGCGCAGGCGCAGGTAGTTGAGGAAGTTCTTGCGGCACCAGTTGCGCAGGGCGTTGGCGCCCAGCGCCTGGCGCTGGGCCTCGAAGCCGTGCCACAGGTTGATCAGCGCGGCGAAGTCGGAATCGGGGTTCTTCCACTGCGCGTGGGCCTGGTCGGCGGCCTGCTGGCGCTCCATCGGCCGCTCGCGCGGGTCCTGCACCGACAGGGCGCTGGCGATGACCAGCACCTCGGCGAGGCTGCCCTGCTGGGCGCCTTCCAGCAGCATGCGGCCCAGGCGCGGGTCGATCGGCAGGCGCGCCAGCTGACGGCCCAGCGGGGTCAGCTGGTTGTCGCGGCTGACCGCGGAGAGCTCCTGCAGCAGGTTGAAGCCGTCGCTGATCGCCTTGCCTTCCGGCGGTTCGATGAACGGGAAGTCCTGGATGTCGCCGAGGCGCAGATGGAGCATCTGCAGGATCACCGCGGCCAGGTTGGTGCGCAGGATCTCCGGATCGGTGAACTCGGGACGGGAGAGGAAATCCTCCTCGCTGTACAGGCGGATGCAGATGCCCGGCTCGACCCGCCCGCAGCGGCCCTTGCGCTGGTTGGCGCTGGCCTGCGACACCGCCTCCACCGGCAGGCGCTGCACCTTGGCGCGGTAGCTGTAGCGGCTGATCCGCGCGGTGCCGGAGTCGATCACGTAGCGGATGCCCGGCACGGTCAGCGAGGTCTCGGCGACGTTGGTGGCCAGCACGATCTTGCGCCCGCCGGCCGGCCTGAAGATCTTCTGCTGCTCGGCCGGAGTCAGCCGCGCGTACAGCGGCAGCACCTCGGTGTGGCGCAGGTTGGCCTTGCGCAGCACCTCGGCGGCCTCGCGGATCTCGCGCTCGCCGGGCAGGAACACCAGCACGTCGCCGGGGCGCTTGCCGACCGCGCGCTCGTGCGCCTCGATCTCGTCGAGGGCGCGCAGGATGCCCTGGTCCACCGACAGGTCGTCGAACAGCGCCTCGCCGTTCTCGTCCAGTTCGGCGGCCAGCGGCCGGTACCAGGTCTCCACCGGGTAGGTGCGCCCGGAGACCTCGATGATCGGCGCATCATTGAAGTGCTTCGAGAAGCGCTCCAGGTCGATGGTCGCCGAGGTGATGATCACCTTGAGGTCGGGACGGCGCGGCAGCAGGTTCTTCAGGTAGCCGAGCAGGAAGTCGATGTTCAGGCTGCGCTCGTGGGCCTCGTCGACGATCAGCGTGTCGTACTTCTCGAGGAAGCGGTCGTGCTGGGTCTCGGCGAGCAGGATGCCGTCGGTCATCAGCTTGACCAGCGACTGCTCGCCGCTGTGGTCCTCGAAGCGCACCTGGTAGCCGACCAGCTCGCCGAGCGGGCTGCCCAGCTCCTCGGCGACCCGGGTGGCGACGCTACGCGCGGCCAGCCGGCGCGGCTGGGTGTGGCCGATCAGGCCGAATACCCCACGGCCGGCCTCCAGGCAGATCTTCGGCAGCTGGGTGGTCTTGCCCGAGCCGGTCTCGCCGGCGATCACCACCACCTGGTGCCGCTCGATGGCCGCGCGGATCTCCTCGCGCCGCGCAGCGATCGGCAGGGCGTCGTCGTAGCGGATGCGCGGCACGCTGGCGCGGCGCGCCGCGACCTTGGCTATGGATGCCTGGAAGCGCTCCAGCCACTGCGCCAGCCGGCCCTCGTCCCACGCCGGCGTGCCGGCCTGCTTGCGCAGCTCGAGGAGCTGGCGGCGCAGGCGGTGGCGGTCGGCGTTGAGCGCCTGGTCGAGGTTGTTCAGCAGCTGGTCGAAGGCGGGTACGGCGTCACTCATCGGGCGGGCATCGGCTGGAATCGTCGGAAGGCGGCGATTGTCGCAGATTTGCCCGGGGAATGGCGGTGCCGGGGTGGGCCCTGTGCCGATCCCGGATTCAGGCTGCCATACGCTTCTTCAGCTCCTGCTCGCGCAGCTCGCGACGCAGGATCTTGCCGACGTTGCTGGTCGGCAGGCTGTCGCGGAACTCCACGTGGTGCGGCACCTTGTACTTGGTGAGGTTGGCGCGCATGTGCGCCAGCACCTGCTCCTCGCTCAGCTCGGCGCCCGGCTTGCGCACCACGAACAGCTTGATCGCCTCGCCGGTGCGCGCGTCCGGCACGCCGATGGCAGCGCCCGCCTGCACCCCCGGCAGGCTGGCCAGCACCTCCTCCAGCTCGTTGGGGTACACGTTGAAGCCGGAGACCAGGATCATGTCCTTCTTGCGGTCGACGATGCGCAGGTAGCCGTCCGGCTGGATCACAGCGATGTCGCCGGTGCGCAGCCAGCCATCGGCATCGAGTACCTCGGCGGTGGCTTCCGGGCGCTGCCAGTAGCCCTTCATCACCTGCGGCCCCTTGACGCACAGCTCGCCGGGCACGCCGAGGCCGAGGTCGTTGCCGGCCTCGTCGACCACCTTGCACAGGGTCGAGGGCATGGGAATGCCGATGGTGCCGGGCTGGTTGTACTGGCGCGGATTGACCGACACCACCGGGCTGGTCTCGGTCAGCCCGTAACCCTCGCAGATGGCGCAGCCGGTGACCTCCTGCCAGCGCTCGGCCACCGAGCGCTGCAGGGCCATGCCGCCGGAGATGGTCAGCTTCAGCGCGGAGAAGTCGAGGCGGCGGAAGTGTTCGTCGTTGCACAGGGCGACGAACAGGGTATTGAGGCCGACGAAGCCGCTGAACCGCCACTTGCCCAGTTCCTTGACCATCGCCGGCAGGTCGCGAGGATTGGTGATCAGCAGGTTGTGGTTGCCGAGCAGCAGCATCGCCATGCAGTGAAAGGTGAAGGCGTAGATGTGGTACAGCGGCAGCGGGGTAACCAGGGTCTCGCAGCCCTCGCCGAGGTTGGCCGCCATCAGCGCCTGGCACTGCAGCATGTTGGCGATCAGGTTGCGGTGGCTGAGCATGGCGCCCTTGGCTACCCCGGTGGTGCCACCGGTGTACTGCAGCACCGCCACCTCGTCGGCCCTGGGCTGCGCCTCGCGCAGCGGCCGGCCGCGCCCGCGCGCCAGCAGCTCGGTGAACTTCACCGCCTGCGGCAGGTGATAGGGCGGCACCAGCTTCTTCACGTAGCGCACCGCGGCGTTGACCAGCCAGCGCTTCGGCGCCGGCAGCAGGTCGCCGACCTCGGTGACCACCACGTGGCGGATGGCGGTATGCGGCAGCACCTGCTCGGCCAGCTGTGCCATGTTGGCCAGACAGACCAGCGCCTTGGCGCCGGAGTCGTTGAACTGGTGCTGCATCTCCCGCGCGGTGTACAGCGGGTTGGTGTTGACCACCACCAGCCCGGCGCGCAGCGCGCCGAACACCGCGACGGGAAACTGCAGCAGGTTGGGCAACTGGATGGCGATGCGGTCGCCCGGCACCAGATCGGTATGCTCCTGCAGCCAGGCGGCAAAGGCGCCGGACAGCTGGTACAGCTCGCCGTAGCTGAGGGTGCGGCCGAGGTTGCTGAACGCCGGTCGCTCGGCGAAGCGCTGGCAGGATTCGCGCAGCACCGCCTGGATGTTCGGGTAGCGGTCGGGATCGATCTCGCTGGCAACGCCTGCCGGGTACTTGTCCGTCCAGAAGTTTTCGCTCATCGCGACTCTCCCCCGTGAGTGACTGCGCCTGGCGGCCGCCGCCCCCGAGGTCGCCGGCCCTGGCACTCTTGTTATGCATGGTCATCCCGCGCCCACAGTGCAGGTGGCGGAGCGGCCGCTATGCAACGAGGATAACAGCTGCGGCGCGCGACGGGGCTGAACAGCGTCGCGGAGAAACGGTAACCTGACGCGTCTGGAGAACAGCGCACCCGCGCCAGCCTCCCCCCATCCAACCCAAGGAAAACGCATGAGCCTGATAGAAAACACGCCCTACGACGAACTGCAGGTCGGCCAGCAGGCCAGCTACCGGCACCGCGTCGAGGAACGTGACGTACAGCTGTTCGCCGAGGTCTCCGGCGACCGCAACCCGGTGCACCTGGACGCCGAGTACGCCGCCACCACGCAGTTCAAGGAGCGCATCGCCCACGGCATGCTCACCGGCGCGCTGATCAGCGCCGCCATCGCCACCACCCTGCCGGGGCCGGGGACCATCTACCTCGGCCAGAACCTGCGCTTCACCCGCCCGGTGAAGCTCGGCGACGAGCTGAACGTGGAGCTGGAGGTACTGGAGAAGCTGCCTAAGAACCGCGTACGCATTGCCACCCGCGTGCTCAACCAGCAGGGCAAGGCCGTGGTGGAAGGCGAGGCGGAGGTGATGGCGCCGCAGGACAAGCTGCGCATCGCCCTGACCCAGCTGCCGCCGATCACGGTCGGCTGAGGCCCGCAGAAACGCCAACGCCCGCACTGTTGCGGGCGTTGAACTTTTTCGCAGGCAAAAAAACGGGCGACCGAAGTCGCCCCAAATGCCTTGCGTGCTCGTGAGTCGGGAAGGATCAGTTCGACTTCTTGCTGCCTTTCTGTGCGTCCTTCCAGACGAAATATCCGAATCCACCCAGGAAGCCGGCCGTCAATATGACGATCACGATGCCGGCGATTACTACCTCGTCCATAAACATGGCTCGTTCTCCGCTCATGTCCTGCTGTTGGAGCCAGATTACCCATGCCCTGCCCGGGGAAATTGACCCGGATCAACGGGCACCGGCGGCCTCGCCGGCGAAGGCGGGCAAATCCTGACGCAGATCAACGAAGCGCTGCCCGAGCGACGCGAGCTGCAGGAAAACGACGCACCAGAAACACGACGGGCGCCATCTGCGGCGCCCGACCCGGGGGAAAACGGCGCACCCTGGCGCGCGCCGATGCGGCCTCAGCGCTTCTTCGGCTTGCCGCGGCCCTTGGCTTTCTTCTTCGCGGACAGCGGCAACGCCTGCTCGAACAGCTGGCGCATGTCCTGCAGGCGTTTCTCGTGCAGGTCGTGGATGCGCCGCTCGCGCTCGGCGGCGAAGTCGATCAGGGTCTCGTCACTCATGGCGCACTCCGGCGGCGGGAAGGGGATGAGTTCATGATGCGGCAGGCGCCGGTCCTCTGGCCAGTCCGCACGGCCTTTGGCCTGCCCTCCCCGCTTCCGCTAAAATGCCGCCTTTCCTCTTTCGTGTCTGGAGACATGCATGGCGCAGTATCAACCGGGGCAACGCTGGATCAGTGACAGCGAGGCGGAACTGGGTCTGGGAACCATCCTCGCACAGGACGGCCGCCTGCTCACCGTCCTCTATCCGGCGACCGGCGATACCCGGCAGTACGCGCTGCGCAACGCACCGCTGACCCGCGTGCGCTTCTCGCCGGGCGACGAGATCACCCACTTCGAGGGCTGGACGCTGACCGTGCAGGAGGTCGAGGACGTCGACGGCCTGCTGGTCTACCACGGCCTCGACGCGCAGAGCGAACAGCGCTCGCTGCCGGAAACCCAGCTGTCCAACTTCATCCAGTTCCGCCTGGCCAGCGACCGCCTGTTCGCCGGACAGATCGACCCGCTGCCCTGGTTCGCCCTGCGCTACCAGAGCCTGCAGCACGCCAGCCGTCTGCAGCAGTCGGCGCTGTGGGGCCTGTCCGGCGCACGCGCCCAGCCGATCGCCCACCAGTTGCACATCGCCCGCGAGGTGGCCGACCGCGCCAGCCCGCGCGTGCTGCTGGCCGACGAGGTGGGCCTGGGCAAGACCATCGAGGCCGGCCTGATCCTGCATCGCCAGCTGCTCTCCGGCCGCGCCCGCCGCGCGCTGATCCTGGTGCCGGAGAATCTGCAGCACCAGTGGCTGGTGGAGATGCGCCGGCGCTTCAACCTGGAAGTCGCCCTGTTCGACGCCGAGCGCTTCCTCGCCAGCGACGCCGACAATCCCTTCGAGGACTGCCAGCTGGCGCTGGTCGCCCTCGACTGGCTGCGTGACGACGGTCGCGCCCAGCAGGCCGTGCGCGAAGCCGGCTGGGACCTGCTGGTGGTCGACGAGGCGCACCACCTGGTCTGGCACCCGGAGGGCGCCAGCGCCGAATACCGCCTGGTCGAGGATCTGGCCAGCCAGATCCCAGGCGTGCTGCTGCTCACCGCCACCCCCGAGCAGCTCGGCCTGGAAAGCCACTTCGCCCGCCTGCGCCTGCTCGACCCGGACCGCTTCCACGACCTCGACGCGTTCCGCGCCGAGAGCGCCCAGTACCAGCCGGTGGCGGCCGCGGTGCAGGAACTGCTCGACCACGGCAAACTGTCGCCCGAGGCCCGCGCCGCCATCCACGGCTTCCTCGGCAGCGAGGGCGACGCCCTGCTGGCCAGTGTCGAGGCGGGCGACGAGGCGGCGCGCGCACGGCTGATCCGCGAGCTGCTCGACCGCCACGGCACCGGCCGCGTGCTGTTCCGCAACACCCGCGCCGCGGTGCAGGGCTTCCCCGAGCGCCAGCTGCACCCCTACCCGCTGCCGAGCCCGGCCGAGTACCTGGAGCTGCCGGTCGGCGAGCACGCCGACCTCTATCCGGAAGTCGGCTACCAGGCGCAGCTGGAGGACGGCAGCGACGACAGCCAGCACTGGTGGCGCTTCGACCCGCGCGTCGAGTGGCTGATCGACACCCTGAAGATGCTCAGGAAGACCAAGGTGCTGGTGATCTGCGCCCACGCCGAGACCGCCCTGGATCTGGAGGAGGCGCTGCGCGTGCGCTCCGGCATCCCGGCCACGGTGTTCCACGAGGGCATGAGCATCCTCGAGCGCGACCGCGCCGCCGCCTTCTTCGCCGACGAGGAATTCGGCGCCCAGGTGCTGATCTGCTCGGAAATCGGCAGCGAGGGCCGCAACTTCCAGTTCGCCCACCACCTGGCGCTGTTCGACCTGCCGGCCCACCCGGACCTGCTCGAGCAGCGCATCGGCCGCCTCGACCGCATCGGCCAGCAGCACACCATCCAGCTGCACGTGCCCTACCTGGAGAACAGCGCCCAGGAGCGCCTGTTCCACTGGTACCACCAGGGCCTCAATGCCTTCCTCAATACCTGCCCGACCGGCAACGCCCTGCAGCAGCAGTTCGGCGCGCGCCTGCTGCCGCTGCTGGAAGGCGACGACGACGGCGCGTGGGAACGCCTGCTGGCCGAGGGCCGCGCCGCCCGCGAAAACCTCGAGGCCGAACTGCACAAGGGCCGCGACCGCCTGCTGGAGCTCAACTCCGGCGGCGCCGGCGAGGGCGAGGCTTTGGCCTCCGCGATCCTCGAGCAGGACGAGGACTTCGCCCTGCCGATCTACATGGAGGAGCTGTTCAACGCCTTCGGCATCGACAGCGAGGACCATTCGGAGAACGCGCTGATCCTCAAGCCCAGCGAGAAGATGCTCGACGCCGGCTTCCCGCTCGGCGACGACGAGGGCGTCACCGTCACCTACGACCGCAACCAGGCGCTGGCCCGCGAGGACATGCAGTTCCTCACCTGGGAGCACCCGATGGTGCAGGGCGGCATGGACCTGGTGCTGTCCGGCACCATGGGCAACACCTCGGTGGCGCTGATCAAGAACAAGGCGCTCAAGCCCGGCACCGTGCTGCTCGAACTGCTCTACGTCAGCGAGGTGGTGGCGCCGCGCGCCCTGCAGCTGGGCCGCTATCTGCCGCCGGCGGCGCTGCGCTGCCTGCTCGACGCCAACGGCAACGACCTGGCCACGCGGGTCAGCTTCGAGACCCTGCACGACCAGCTGGAAAGCGTGCCGCGCATCAGCGCCAACAAGTTCGTCCAGGCCCAGCGCGACGTGCTGGCCAAGCTGATCGCCAAGGGCGAGGCCAAGGTCGCCCCGCAGCACGCCGAGCGGGTCAGCGAGGCCGCCCGCCGCTTCGCCGCCGAACTGGAGGAGGAGATCGCCCGCATGGAGGCGCTGCGCGCGGTCAACCCCAGCGTGCGCGACAGCGAGATCGACAGCCTGCGCCGGCAGCGCGAGCAGGGCATCGCCCTGTTCGACAAGGCCGCCCTGCGTCTGGAGGCGATCCGCGTGCTGGTGGCCGGCTGAGTTCCACAGGACGAGGTGGGCAACGCTGCGCGGTTGCCCACCTACGCCTTGCACTGCTCTGGCAGGAGCGAATTCATTCGCTCCTGCCAGGGACATCTGGGCGAATGAATTCGCCCCTACACTGCTTGCTCAGCTCGCAACGCCTCCCGCCACTGCGCCAGCCACTCCAGGCTGGCGGCAGTGCCGGCCTCGCCCGGCCGGTACTCGGCCGCCAGCCAGCCGTCGTAGCCCGCCTGGCACAGCGCCGCCAGCGCCGCGGCGAAATCCAGCGTGCCGGTACCCGGCGCCCCGCGTCCCGGGCAGTCGGCGAACTGCACGTGGCCGATGCGCCCGTCCAAGGCGACGATAGAAGCCGGCAGATCCAGCCCTTGGCGGGCCATGTGGTAGAGGTCGAGCTGGGCGGCGAAATTGGGGTGAGCCACCGCCTCGACCAGCCAGTTCAACTGCTCGGGTGTATTGATCAGGAAGCCCGGCATGTCCAGCGGGTTGATCGCCTCGGCTAGCACGCGGATGCCCAGCGGGGCGAAGGCCTCGGCGCTGCGCCGCAGGTTGCCGACCAGGGTAGCCAGCGCCGCCTCGCGCTCGACACCCTCGGCCAGCCGCCCGGGCAGCACGTTGACGCACTGCGGGCGTACCGACGCCGCATAGACCAGCGCCTGGGCCAGCGCGGCGTCGAACTCCGCCTGGCGCGCGGGCACCGCCGCCAGGCCCGGCCCGCCGCCCATCAGGTCGCCGGCCGGCAGGTTGATCAGCGCCAGCGGCAAGCCGGCGTCCTGCAACGCCGCCTTCAGCTCCTGGGCACTCGCCTCGTAGGGAAACTGCACCTCCACCCCGGCGAAACCGGCGTCCGCCGCAGCGCGGATGCGCTCGAGCAGCGGCAGCTCGGTGAACAGCAGGCTCAGGTTAGCGCACAGCTTCATGCCTGGCCCTCCTGACGGTATAGCTCGACCAGGGTCGCCGGATCGCGCTCGAGGTTGCCCTGACTGCCGTGCAGGCGCATCAACTGCGCCGCCAGCCCGCTCATCGGCGTGGCCGAACCCTGCTCGCGCGACAGCTTCACCGCGGTGTCGAGATCCTTGAGCAGGGTGCGCACGTGCCACTTGACCGGCTCGAAACGGCTCTCGGCCATCTGCGGGGCGAGGATCTGCAGCGGCTTCGAGTCGGCGAAGCCGCCGGCCAGCGCTGGCGCCAGCAGCCCGGCGTCCACTCCGGCCTGCTCGGCCAGTGCCACCACCTCGGCGATCACCAGGGCATTGCAGGCGACGATCATCTGGTTGCACACCTTGGTCACCTGGCCGGCGCCGACCTCGCCCATGCGCGTCAGGCGCTGACCGAGATGCGCAAGGATCGGCCGCAGCCGCTCGATGTCGTCCGCCGCGCCGCCGGCCATGATCGCCAGGCTGCCGGCCTCGGCGCCCGGCGTGCCGCCGGACACCGGCGCGTCCACCCAGCGCATGCCGCAGCGCGCCTCCAGCTCGCTGGCCATCTCGCGGGTCGCCGCCGGCTCGCAGCTGGAGAAGTCCACCAGCAGCTGGCCAGGCAGGCCGGTCTCGACGATGCCGCCGGGGCCGAACACCACTTCGCGCACCGCCGCGGTGTCGGCCAGACAGAGCATGACGATGTCGGCTTCATGGCACAGGTCGCCGGGGTGGTTGACCACCTGCGCACCGGCATCCACCAGTGCCGCACACTTGACCGGATTGCGGTTCCACACGCTCAGGGGAAAGCCCGCAGCCAGCAGGCGGCGGCTCATCGGCAGGCCCATCAGGCCGATGCCGGCAAAGGCCAGGGCCGGCAAGGTATCGCTCATGTCCATCTCCGCAACGGCAAAAAATGCATCTTAGCAACAGATCGCCGGGCGACCGAGCGGCCTGGCCGGCAACTCCTCCGAGATCGGCAAAAGGCGCGCAAAAGCGCGTGCCAGCCCCTATAATCCGCGCCCGAACGTTTCCGCTATTGAACCGGAGATTCATCATGCTCAAGCGTACCCTGGCGCTCGCCGCCGGCATTGCCCTGTCCGTTTCCAGCCTGGTGGCCAGCGCCGCCGACGTCCTCAAGGTTTCCGCCATCCCCGACGAGGCCCCCACCGAGCTGCTGCGCAAGTTCAAGCCGCTGGGCGCCTACCTGGAGAAGGAGCTGGGCATGTCCGTGCAGTTCGTCCCGGTGGCCGACTACGCCGCGGTGGTCGAGGGCATCGCCGCCGACCGCGTCGACCTGGCCTGGCTGGGCGGCTTCACCTTCGTGCAGACCCGCCTGAAGACCGGCAACGCCATCCCGCTGGTGCAACGCGAGCAGGACGAGAAGTTCACCAGCAAGTTCATCACAGCCGACGCCTCGGTGAACTCGCTGCAGGATCTCAAGGGCAAGACCTTCGCCTTCGGCTCGGTGTCCTCCACCTCCGGCAGCCTGATGCCGCGCTACTTCATGCAGCAGGACGGCATCGTTCCCGAGCAGTTCTTCTCCCGCGTGGCCTTCTCCGGCGCCCACGACGCCACCGTCGCCTGGGTACAGGCCGGCAAGGTCGACGCCGGCGTGCTGAACGCCTCGGTGTGGGACAAGCTGGTCGCCGCCGGCAAGGTCGACACCGCCAAGGTCAAGGTCATCGCCACCACGCCGACCTACTACGACTACAACTGGACCGTGCGCGGCAGCCTCGATCCCGAGCTGACCGCCAGGATCAAGGCCGCCTTCCTCGCCCTCGATCCGGCCAACCCGGAGCACAAGGCGATCCTCGACCTGCAGGCCGCCAGCCGCTTCATCGAGACCAAGCCGGAAAACTACGCCGGCATCGAGGAAGCCGCCCGCGCCGCCGGCCTGCTGAAGTGAGCGTGCGCCTGACCGGCGTGGGCCTGGTCCACGCCAACGGTCGGCGCGCCCTGCAGGATGTCGATCTGACGGTCAGCCGCGGCGAGCGGCTGGCCATCATCGGCCCGTCCGGCGCCGGCAAGACCACGCTGCTGCGCCTGCTGGCCACCAGCCTGCAGCCCTCCGCAGGCCGCCTGGAGCTGCTCGGCAGCGAGCCGTGGCGGCTGTCCGCCGGGCAACGCAGGCGCCTGCGCGCGCGCCTCGGCCTGGTCCACCAGAGCCCGCCGCTGCCACCGCGCCAGCGGGTGGTCACCGCGGTGGGCGCCGGCCGGCTCGGCCAGTGGCCGCTGTGGAAGGGCCTGCTCAACCTCGTCCATCCGCTGGATGCCGGCGGCGCCCGCGACGCGCTCTCGCGCCTGGATCTGGCCGACAAGCTGTTCGAGCGCTGCGACCAGCTGTCCGGTGGCCAGCTGCAGCGGGTCGGCATCGCCCGCGTGCTGTACCAGCAGGCCGAGCTGATCCTCGCCGACGAACCGGTGTCGGCCATGGACCCGGTGCTGGCCGGCCACACCCTCGGCGTGCTGACCCGCGAGGCCGAGGCGCGCGGCGTCACCCTGCTGGCCAGCCTGCATGCGGTGGAACTGGCGCTCAACCACTTCCCGCGCATCGTCGGCGTGCGCGACGGGCGCATCGCCTTCGACCTGCCGGCCCACGCGGTCACCCCGCAGGCGCTGGACGCCCTGTATGCCAACGAGCAGCTGGACCAGCCGTCCGCCGCCTCGCCGGCCCCTGCACCGCAGATCGTGACCATTCCGCGATGCTGACCCGTTCCCCGCCTGCCACCGGCGCGGCCGCCCTGCGCGATCCCGCTGCCCTGCCGCGCCTGCTGCTGGCCGTTCTGGCCATAGCCCTGCTCTGGCCGGGCCTGTCGCTCAGCGAGCTGAATCTGGCCGTGCTGCTGGACGCCGGCAACGCCGCCACCATGGGCAGCTTCGTCGCCGACTTCTGGCCGCCGGCGCACGACGGCGAGTTCCTCGCCCTGCTCGGCCGCGCCACCCTCGAGACCCTGGCCATCGCCACCGCCGGCATGGCCCTGGCCTGGCTGCTCGCCGTGCCCTGCGCCCTGCTGGCCACCCGCGTGCTGTCGGTCTCCGCCGTGGCGCGCGGCGGCCGCCCGCGCTGGTGGAGCGCCGCGCTGCGCTGGCCGGTGCGCGTGCTGCTGATCGTGCTGCGCAGCATCCCGGAGATCGTCTGGGCACTGCTGTTCGTCCGCGCCGTCGGCCTCGGCCCGACCGCCGGCGTGCTGGCCATCGCCATCACCTACGGCGGCATGCTCGGCAAGGTCTACGCGGAAATCTGCGAGTCGGTCGACCCGCGCCCGGCGCGCGCCCTGCTCGCCGCCGGCAGCCCGCGGCTGGCGGCCTTCGCCTACGGCGTGCTGCCCAACGCCGCGGCGGAAATGCTCTCCTACACCGTGTACCGCTGGGAGTGCGCGATCCGCGCCTCGGTGGTGATGGGCTTCGTCGGCGCCGGCGGCCTCGGCCAGCAGATCGACCTGTCGATGCGCATGTTCGCCGGCGGCGAAGTGGCCAGCATGCTGCTGACCTTCTTCGCCCTGGTGCTGCTCGCCGACCAGCTCAGCCGTCTGCTGCGCAACCGTTTGACATGAAAGGCCGGTCGACATGAAACGCGCGCTCAACGCCCTCCTGCTGCTGGCGCTCCTCGCCGCGGTCGCCGCCTCCTTCGCCGGGCTCGGCCTGGACTTCAGCGGGCTGAGCAGCGCGCGCAGCCTGGCGCTGATGGCCGACTACGCCGCCGGCTTCTTCCCCGCCGACGTCTCTGCCGCGCACCTCGCCGCCATCGGTCGTGCCGGCCTGGAAACCCTGGCCATGTCGGCCATCGGCACCCTGCTCGCCGCCCTGCTAGGCCTGCTGCTGGCACTGCCGGCGGCCGGACGCTTCGGCCGCCCGGCCGGGGCGCTGGCGCGCCTCGTGCTCAACGCCCTGCGCTCGATTCCGGAACTGGTGTGGGCGGCGCTGATGGTGCTGGCCGCCGGACTCGGCCCCAACGCCGGCACTCTGGCGCTGGCCCTGCACACCGCCGGCGTGCTCGGCCGGCTGTTCGCCGAGGCGCTGGAGAACACCCCGGCCGAGCCGGCCGAGGCGATCCGCCTGGCCGGCGGCGGACGGATCGCCGCCTTCGTCTACGGCACCCTGCCCGGGGTCTGGCCGCAGCTGGTCGCCTACTCGCTGTACCGCTGGGAGAACAACATCCGCATGGCCAGCGTGCTCGGCTTCGTCGGCGCCGGCGGCCTCGGCCAGATGCTCTACGTCAGCCTCAGCCTGTTCCAGCAGGCCCAGGCCGCCACGGTGATCCTCGCCATGCTCCTGCTGGTGCTGGCGGTGGACGCGCTGAGCGGCTGGGCACGGCAGCGCTGGGTCAGCCACTGAGCCGCCGCGTACCCTTTCACTTTCAGTGCAGCGCGGGCGCCGCCTCGCGCTCCTGCACCAGCACCCAGGGTGCCACCACCACCGCCCACAGACGCGGATCGCGCACCTGATAGTCCTCGGCGTGCGCCACCTCCAGACGGCCCAGCTCCCCGGAGGTCAGCCAGGGGGCGACCTTGTCCTTGTCGTCGGTGGCCAGCGCCTCGGCCACCGCCACCAGGTCCAGCGATCCGGCCACCTTCAGCACCGCACCACGGGCGAAGAACGGTTGCAGCTCCTGCCAGGAGAGGGTCGCGGTCTCGCCAAGCAATTTGGCATAAAGGGTGCTAGGTTCAGAACAGGGGGTGAAGACAGGGTCGGACATGACAAGACACCTTCGAGCGGAGGGGCGGCCATGATAGCGCCGGCCCTGGCGCAGGCAAGCCTTCGCACGTCGGGCTGCGCAGCGGCCGCCGGAGCCATGAAAAGCGCCACGACCACTGGCTTTTTTCCGGGCAAGACGGCAACTTGATGTCGTGATCGGAGTCGCCCTGCAGGACCAGGCGGCCTCTGCCGCCTGTCCGCACCACACAAGAACATCGAAAAACAGTGGAGCACGCCATGAAACAGGCAACAAGGAACCTTTCCCGTCTGTGCGCCGCCATCGCCCTGGCCGGCGCCGCCAGCCAGGCCCTCGCCGCCGACACCATCAGGATTGCCCTGGCCGGACCGGTCACCGGTGCGGTGGCCCAGTACGGCGACATGCAATTCATCGGCGCACAGATGGCCATCGAGCAGATCAACAAGGCCGGCGGAGTCGACGGCCGGATGCTCGAGGGCGTGGTCTACGACGACGCCTGCGATCCCAAGCAGGCGGTGGCGGTGGCCAACCGCATCGTCAACGACGGCATCTCCTTCGTGGTCGGCCATCTCTGCTCCAGCTCCACCCAGCCGGCGTCCGACATCTACGAGGACGAAGGCATCCTGATGATCACCCCCGCCTCCACCAGCCCGGACATCACCGCCCGCGGCTACCGGATGATCTTCCGCACCATCGGCCTGGACAGCCTGCAGGGCCCCACCGCCGGCCAGTTCATCGCCGAGAAGATCAAGCCGAACTCGGTCGCGGTCATCCACGACAAGCAGCAGTACGGCGAAGGCATCGCCACCGCGGTCAAACGGACCCTGGAGCAGGCCGGCGTCAAGGTCGCGATGTTCGAGGGCATCAACAGCGGCGACAAGGACTTCTCCTCGCTGATCGCCAAGCTCAAGCAGGCCGGCGTCGACTTCGTCTACTACGGCGGCTACCACCCGGAACTCGGCCTGCTGCTGCGCCAGAGCGCCGAGAAGGGCCTGAAGATCCGCTTCATGGGGCCTGAGGGCGTCGGCAACTCGGAAATCTCCGCCATCGCCGGCCCGGCCTCCGAAGGCATGCTGGTGACCCTGCCCAGGTCCTTCGACCAGGACCCGAAGAACCAGGCGCTGGTCGAGGCCTTCAAGGCCAAGAAGCAGGACCCCTCCGGGCCCTTCGTGTTCCCCGCCTACGCCGCCGTGCAGGTGATCGCCGAGGGCATCGACAGGGCCGACAGCAGCGACGCCGAGAAGGTCGCCGAGACCCTGCGCAGCCACAGCTTCGAGACGCCCACCGGCACCCTGGCCTTCGACGACAAGGGCGACCTCAAGGACTTCAGCTTCGTGGTCTACGAGTGGCACGCCGACGGCAGCAAGACCGAGGCCCATTGACGACAGCGCGGCCGGCTGGAGCCCCGGCCGGCCGTGGGACGAGCGTGCAGCGCCGGCCGAGGAGTCCGCCGGCGCTGCAGGATTCGATCGTCGCGCCTGCCGGGCCGGCGACCCGCGCAAGCCGATGCGGGCACCGCTCCGGAGCGGGGAGCACCGGAGCAGCCAGCGAGCCCGCACCCGCCAGCCGTGCAGCGATCCTCAGGAGTGGTGCCATGCCCGACCTCTATCACTACCTGCAACAACTGGTGAACGGCCTCACGGTCGGCAGCACCTATGCCCTGATCGCCATCGGCTACACCATGGTCTACGGCATCATCGGCATGATCAACTTCGCCCACGGCGAGGTCTACATGATCGGCTCCTATGTGGCCTTCATCGCCATCGCCGGGCTGACCCTGCTGGGTCTGGACAGCCTGCCGCTGCTGATGATCACCGCCTTCGCCGCCAGCATCGTGGTCACCAGCGCCTACGGCTACAGCATCGAACGGGTCGCCTACCGCCCGCTGCGCGGCGGCAACCGGCTGATCCCGCTGATCTCGGCGATCGGCATGTCGATCTTCCTGCAGAACCTGGTGCTGCTGGCCCAGGACTCCAAGGACAAGGCCATCCCCAACCTGCTGCCGGGCAACTTCGTGTTCGGCGAAAGCGCCATGCACGGCGTGGTGGTCTCCTACATGCAGCTGCTGATCTTCGTGGTCACCCTGGCGACCATGCTCGGCCTGACCCTGTTCATCTCCCGCTCGCGCCTGGGCCGAGCCTGCCGCGCCTGCGCCGAAGACCTGAAGATGACCAACCTGCTGGGTATCGACAGCAACCGCATCATCGCCCTGACCTTCGTCATCGGCGCCGCGCTGGCGGCGGTGGCCGCGGTGCTGCTCGGCATGCAGTACGGGGTGATCAACCCGCACATCGGCTTCCTCGCCGGGATCAAGGCGTTCACCGCCGCCGTGCTCGGCGGCATCGGCAGCATCCCCGGGGCGATGCTCGGCGGCCTGCTGCTCGGCGTCGCCGAGGCGTTCGGCGCCGACCTGTTCGGCGACCAGTACAAGGACGTGGTGGCGTTCGGCCTGCTGGTGCTGGTGCTGCTGTTCCGTCCCACCGGTATCCTCGGCCGCCCGGAGGTGGAAAAGGTATGAACAGGAACCTCAAGACCGCCTTGTTCAGCGCCCTCTTGGTGTTCGCCGTGGCCTGGCCGGTGCTCGGCCTCAAGCTGACCACCGTGGGCATCCGCGTCGAGGTACACGGCGCCAGCCCGGCGACCTTGTGGACCATCGCCGCCTGCGCGCTGGCCATGTTCGTCTGGCAACTGAGCCGCGCGCGCCTCGCCGACCTGTGCTCCGGCGTACCACGCCTGCCCAGCCTGCCGAAGGGCGCCGGCAACCTCCTCAGCCAGCCGAAGACCCAGCTCTGGGCAGTGCTCGGCCTGGTGATGGTCGGCCTGGTCTGGCCGTTCTACGCCTCGCGCGGCGCGGTGGACATCGCCACCCTGATCCTGATCTACGTGATGCTCGGCCTCGGCCTGAACATCGTGGTCGGCCTGGCCGGCCTGCTCGATCTGGGTTACGTCGGCTTCTACGCGGTGGGCGCCTACAGCTACGCGCTGCTCTCGCACTACTACGGGCTCGGCTTCTGGGAATGCCTGCCGATCGCCGGAGCGATGGCCGCACTGTTCGGTTTCCTGCTCGGCTTCCCGGTGCTGCGCCTGCGCGGCGACTACCTGGCCATCGTCACCCTCGGTTTCGGCGAGATCATCCGCATCCTGCTGCGCAACCTGACCTGGCTGACCGGCGGCCCCAACGGCATCAGCGGCATCGACAAGCCGACCCTGTTCGGTCTCAGCTTCGACCGCCGCGCCCCCGAAGGCCTGCAGACCTTCCACGAGTTCTTCGGCATCGCCTACAACTCCACCTACAAGGTGATCTTCCTCTACCTGATCGCCCTGCTGCTGGTGCTGCTCACCCTGTTCGTGATCAACCGCCTGCTGCGCATGCCGCTGGGCCGCGCCTGGGAGGCGTTGCGCGAGGACGAGATCGCCTGTCGGGCGCTGGGCCTCAACCCGACGCTGATCAAGCTGTCGGCCTTCACCCTCGGCGCCTGCTTCGCCGGCTTCGCCGGCAGCTTCTTCGCCGCCCGCCAGGGCCTGGTCAGCCCCGAGTCGTTCACCTTCATCGAATCGGCGATCATCCTCGCCATCGTGGTGCTCGGCGGCATGGGCTCGCAGCTCGGGGTGATCCTCGCCGCGGTGGTGATGATCCTGCTGCCCGAACTGGCCCGCGAGTTCAACGAATACCGCATGCTGCTGTTCGGCGCGCTGATGGTACTGATGATGATCTGGCGACCGCAGGGCCTGCTGCCGATGCAGCGCCCGCACCTGGAGGTGCGCCCATGACCGCACTGCTCGAAGTCCGCGATCTGTCCATGCGCTTCGGCGGCCTGCAGGCGGTCAACGGCGTGTCCCTTGCCGTGCAGGCCAAGCAGGTGGTGTCGATGATCGGCCCCAACGGCGCCGGCAAGACCACCGTGTTCAACTGCCTGACCGGCTTCTACCAGCCAACTGGCGGCAGCATCCTGCTCAAGGGCGAGGCGATCCACGGCCTGCCGGGACACCGGATCGCCCGCAAGGGCGTGGTCCGCACCTTCCAGAACGTGCGCCTGTTCCGCGAGATGACCGCGGTGGAGAACCTGCTGGTGGCCCAGCACCGCCACCTCAACACCGGGTTTATCGCCGGCCTGCTGAAGACTCCGGCGTTCCGTCGCAGCGAGCAGGACGCCATGGAGTTCGCTGCCCACTGGCTGGACCGCGTCGACCTGCTCGCGGTCGCCAACCGCCCGGCCGGCACCCTGGCCTACGGCCAGCAGCGCCGTCTGGAGATCGCCCGCTGCATGATGACCCGCCCGCAGCTGCTGATGCTCGACGAGCCGGCCGCCGGCCTCAATCCGCGCGAGACCGAGGAACTCAAGGAGCTGATCGGCGTGCTACGCAGCGAGCACGGCGTCACCGTCCTGCTGATCGAGCACGACATGCAACTGGTGATGAGCATTTCCGACCACATCTACGTGATCAACCAGGGCACCCCCCTGGCGGACGGCACGCCGGAGCAGGTCCGCAACCACCCGGACGTGATCAAGGCCTACCTGGGGGAAGCCTGAGCCATGCTGAGATTCGATGACGTCTCCACCTTCTACGGCAAGATCCAGGCCCTGCACGGAGTCAGCCTCGAGGTCCGGCAGGGTGAGATCGTCACCCTGATCGGCGCCAACGGCGCCGGCAAGTCCACCCTGCTGATGACCCTGTGCGGCAGCCCGCGCGCCGCCAGCGGCAGCATCCGCTACGAAGGCGAGGAGCTGGTCGGCCAGGACTCCTGCCGGATCATGCGCAAGAGCATCGCCATCGTCCCCGAGGGACGCCGGGTGTTCGCCCGCCTGACGGTAGAGGAGAATCTCGCCATGGGCGGTTTCTTCACCGAGCGGGACGACTACCAGGCACAGCTTGCACGGGTGCTCGAGCTGTTCCCGCGCCTCAAGGAGCGCTACGCCCAGCGCGCCGGCACCATGTCCGGCGGCGAGCAGCAGATGCTCGCCATCGGCCGCGCGCTGATGAGCAAGCCGCGCCTGCTGCTGCTCGACGAGCCGTCGCTGGGCCTGGCGCCAATCGTCATCCAGCAGATCTTCGCCACCATCGAACAACTGCGCGAGGAGGGGGTGACCGTCTTCCTGGTCGAGCAGAACGCCAACCAGGCCCTGCGCCTGGCCGACCGCGGCTACGTGCTGGAGAACGGCCGCATCGTCCTGCAGGACAGCGGCGCGGCGCTGCTGGCCAACCCCGAAGTGCGCAGGGCGTACCTCGGCGGCTGACGATTCAGAAGGTGCACGCGGCGCACCGCAGGCGGCAGCCAACGAATCGCAGGCACAAAAAAGGGCGACCGAAGTCGCCCTTTTTCTCGATCAAGCAGAACTCAGTTCTGGTTGCTCATCTGAGCCTTGATCAGGTCGCCGATGGTAGTCGGGCCGGCGCTCACGTCCTGCTTGCGCAGTTCCTTGATCGCTTCCTTCTCCTCGTCGACGTCCTTGGACTTGATCGACAGGCTGATCACGCGCGACTTGCGGTCGATGCTGATGATCTTGGCCTCGACTTCGTCGCCTTCCTTCAGCACGTTGCGGGCGTCTTCGACGCGGTCACGGCTGATTTCGGAAGCCTTCAGCACGCCTTCCACTTCGTTGGCCAGGGTCACGACGGCGCCCTTGGCGTCGACTTCCTTGACAGTGCCACGGACGATGGAGCCTTTCTCGTTCAGGGCGGCGTAGTTGGAGAACGGATCGTCTTCCAGCTGCTTGATGCCCAGAGAGATGCGCTCGCGCTCCGGATCCACGGACAGGATCACGGTGTCCAGCTCGTCGCCTTTCTTGAAGCGACGCACGGCTTCTTCGCCGGCTTCGTTCCAGGAGATGTCGGACAGGTGGACCAGGCCGTCGATGCCGCCTTCCAGGCCGATGAAGATACCGAAATCAGTGATCGACTTGATGGTGCCGGAGATGCGGTCGCCCTTGTTGAAGCGGCCGGAGAACTCTTCCCACGGGTTCGGCTTGCACTGCTTGATGCCCAGGGAGATGCGACGACGCTCCTCGTCGATGTCCAGAACCATGACCTCCACTTCGTCGCCGACCTGAACGACCTTGGACGGGTGGATGTTCTTGTTGGTCCAGTCCATTTCGGACACGTGCACCAGGCCTTCGACGCCTTCTTCCAGCTCGGCGAAGCAGCCGTAGTCGGTCAGGTTGGTGACGCGGGCCTGCACGCGGGTGCCTTCCGGGTAACGAGCCTTGATGGCGACCCACGGGTCTTCGCCCAGCTGCTTCAGACCCAGGGAGACGCGGTTGCGCTCGCGGTCGAACTTGAGGACCTTGACCTCGATCTCGTCGCCGACGTTGACGATCTCGGACGGGTGCTTGATACGCTTCCAGGCCATGTCGGTGATGTGCAGCAGGCCATCGACGCCGCCCAGGTCGACGAACGCACCGTAGTCGGTGAGGTTCTTGACGATACCCTTGACCTGCTGGCCTTCCTGCAGGGATTCCAGCAGGGCTTCGCGCTCGGCGCTGTTCTCGGCTTCCAGCACGCTGCGACGGGAAACGACAACGTTGTTGCGCTTCTGGTCGAGCTTGATGACCTTGAACTCGAGTTCCTTGTTTTCCAGGTGGGTGGTGTCGCGCACCGGACGGACGTCGACCAGCGAACCCGGCAGGAACGCGCGGATGCCGTTGATGTCAACGGTGAAGCCGCCCTTGACCTTGCCGTTGATGATGCCCTTGACCACTTCTTCGGCAGAGAACGCAGCTTCCAGAACCAGCCAGGACTCGGCGCGCTTGGCCTTCTCGCGGGACAGCTTGGTCTCGCCGAAGCCGTCTTCCACGGCGTCCAGCGCCACGTGCACTTCGTCACCGACCTTGATGGTCAGCTCGCCCTGCTCGTTGTAGAACTGCTCGACCGGGATGACGCCCTCGGACTTCAGGCCAGCATGCACGGTGACCCAGTCACCGTCGATGTCGACCACGATGCCGGTGATGATGGCACCCGGCTGCATGTCGAGGGATTTCAGGCTTTCTTCAAAAAGTTCTGCGAAGCTTTCGCTCATGTTCATACCTGTTGATCAAGGGCGCAGGATGCGCCCGATCCGCGCCCCAGCCGGCACGGGTTCGTTTGTCATAAAGAGGCGGAGGAATTGGACTGGTTTCCGTCCGCCTCGCTGGATCATCCGGCCAGATCGCGCGCGGCGACTTCGGCGAGGATGCGCTCCAGTACCTGCTCGATCGAGAGCTCGGTGGAATCCAGCAGGATGGCGTCAGACGCCGGTTTCAGTGGAGCCACAGCACGCTGCGTGTCGCGCTCGTCACGCGCACGGATCTCTTCCAGCAGACTGGACAGATTAGCACCAGGCACCTTGTCCTTCAACTGCAGGTAGCGCCGGCGGGCGCGCTCCTCGGCGCTGGCGGTGAGGAATATCTTCAGCGACGCGTCGGGGAACACCACGGTGCCCATGTCGCGGCCGTCGGCGATCAGCCCGGGCGCGACGCGGAAATCGCGCTGGCGCTGCAGCAGCGCCGTCCGCACGCCGGGCAGCGCGGCGACCTGCGAGGCGCCGGCGCCGGCCTGCTCGGTGCGCAGTTCGTCGCCGACCTCCTCGCCCTCCAGCAGGATGCGCTGGCCGTGCAGCCCCTCCGCGGCGGCGACGAAGCGCACGTCGAGGTTGGCGGCCAGGGTCTCCAGCGCCGCCTCGTGGTCCAGGGCGATGCCGTGGCGGCCGGCGGCCAGCGCCAGCAGGCGGTACAGCGCGCCGGAGTCGAGCAGGTGCCAGCCCAGCTGGCGGGCCAGGCGGCTGCACACCGTACCCTTGCCCGAGCCGCTCGGCCCGTCGATGGCGACGACCGGGGGCAGCGCGATCATCGCCCGCCTTCCTTGGCCACGCGCACCCCGACCTCGGCGCACAGGGCGAGGAAGTTGGGGAACGAGGTAGCCACGTTGGCGCAGTCGTGGATGCGGATCGGCGCGCTGGCGCGCAGCGAGGCGACGCTGAACGACATGGCGATGCGGTGGTCGCCGTGCGCCCACACTTCGCCACCGCCGATCGGGCCGCCGTCGATGACGATGCCGTCCGGGGTCGGCTCGGCCTTGACGCCGCAGGCCTTGAGGCCGTCGGCCATCACCTGGATGCGGTCGGACTCCTTGACCCGCAGCTCCTCGGCGCCACGCAGTACGGTACGCCCTTCGGCGCAGGCGGCGGCGACGAACAGCACCGGGAACTCGTCGATGGCCAGCGGCACCAGATCCTCGGGAATCTCGATGCCCTTGAGCTGGGCGCTGCGCACGCGGATGTCGGCCACCGGCTCGCCGCCGACCACACGCTGGTTTTCCAGGGTCAGATCGCCGCCCATCAGTTTGAGGATGTCGATCACCCCGGTACGGGTCGGGTTGATGCCGACGTGCTCGAGGACCAGCTCGGAGCCTTCGGCGATGCTCGCCGCGACCAGGAAGAAGGCCGCCGAGGAGATATCCGCCGGCACCTCGATGTGGGTGGCGGTGAGCTGGTGGCCGCTCTCAACCTTGGCGGTGGCGCCCTCGACGCTCACCGGATAGCCGAAGCCGCGCAGCATGCGCTCGGTATGGTCGCGGGTCGGCGCCGGCTCGGTCACCGAAGTTTCACCGGCGGCGTAGAGGCCGGCGAGCAGCAGGCAGGATTTGACCTGGGCGCTGGCGATCGGCATGTCGTAGTGCATGCCGGTCAGGCGCTGGCCGCCCTTGATAGTCAGCGGCGGACGGCCTTCCGGACCGGTCTCGATCACCGCACCCATCTCGCGCAGCGGCTTGGCCACGCGGTTCATCGGCCGCTTGGACAGCGACGGGTCGCCGGTCAGCACGGTGTCGAACGGCTGCGCGGCGAGCAGGCCGGAGAGCAGGCGCATGGAGGTGCCGGAGTTGCCCATGTACAGCGGGCCGGCCGGCGCCTTGAGGCCGTGCAGGCCGACGCCGTGCACGGTGACGCGGCCGTGGTGCGGACCCTCGATGACCACGCCCATGTCGCGGAAGGCCTGGATGGTGGCCAGGGCGTCCTCGCCCTCGAGGAAGCCTTCCACCTCGGTGGTGCCCTCGGCCAGCGAGCCGAGCATGATCGAGCGGTGGGAGATGGACTTGTCGCCCGGGACGCGAATCCGTCCGCTCAGGCTGCCGCCCGGTTGGGCCAGGAAGATCAGGTCGTTGGAGTGCATGGCGTCCACATAGGCCCGTTGGGCCAGGATTTTGCTGAAATGCTCGCGGGCGACGCGGGCGCGGGTGAACACGCCCAGCAGGTGATGCCCGTCCCCTTGGTCGATCGCCTCGCGCAGCACGTCGAGGTCGCTGCGGAAGCGGTCGAGGATACGCAACACCGCCTCGCGGTTGGCGAGGAAGATGTCGTGCCACATCAAAGGATCGCTGCCGGCGATGCGGGTGAAGTCGCGGAAGCCGCCGGCGGCGTAGCGGAAGATTTCCAGGTTCTCGCTCTGGTGGGCCAGCGAGTCGACCAGGCCGAAGGCCAAGAGGTGCGGCAGATGGCTGGTGGCGGCGAGCACCTCGTCGTGGTGCTCGACGCTCATGTGCTCGACGTCGGCGTCCAGCGCGCGCCACAGGCCATCGACCAGTGCCAGCGCCTGCGGATCGGTCTCGGCCAGCGGGGTGAGGATCACCTTGTGGCGGCGGTACAGCTTGCCGTTGGCCGCCTCCACGCCGCTCTTCTCCGAGCCGGCGATCGGGTGGCCCGGCACGAAGCGCGCCACCCGCGCACCGAAGGCGGCGCGCGCGGCGCGCACCACGTTGCCCTTGGCGCTGCCGACGTCGGTGATCACCGCATCGCCCAGCTCGAAGCTGGCCAGCTGGGCCAGCACCTTCTCCATGGCGATGATCGGCACCGCCAGCATGATCGCGTCGGCGCCGACGCAGGCGGCGGCCAGCTCGCTCTCGCAGCGGTCGACCACGCCGAGCTGCACCGCCAAGCGGCGCGACTCGGCGTCCAGGTCGACGCCGACCACCTCGCGGCACAGCCCCTGCTGGCGCAGGCCCTTGGCGAAGGAGCCGCCGATCAGGCCGAGGCCGACCACCACCAGGCGACCGACCAGGGGCGTGGGCCGGCGATCAGCCACGATCGAGCACCTGGGCGAGCGCCTCGAGGAAGCGGGCGTTCTCCGCCTGGGTGCCGATGGACACGCGCAGGAAGGTCGGCATGCCGTAGCCGGCCACCGGGCGGACGATCACGCCGCGCTCCAGCAGGCCCTGGTTGATCGGCGCGGCATCCGTGCCGAAGTCGACGGCGAGGAAGTTGCCCTTGCTGGGAATCCACGCAAGATCCAGCGCGGCCAGACCGGCCTCCAGCTGGGCCATGCCGGCGGCGTTGACCCGGCGGCCTTCGGCCAGGTACTCGGCGTCGTCCAGCGCGGCGCAGGCGGCGACCAGGGCCAGGCTGTTGACGTTGAACGGCTGGCGCACGCGGTTGAGCACGTCGGCCACCTGCGGCGAGGAGGCGGCGTAGCCGACGCGCAGGCCGGCCAGGCCGTAGGCCTTGCACAGGGTGCGGGTGACGATCAGGTTCGGGTAGCGCGCGAGGTATTCGAGGCCGTTGGGCAGTTCGGAACCCTCGGCGAACTCGATGTAGGCCTCGTCGAGCACCACCAGCACGTTCTGCGGCACGCGGGAGAGGAACGACTCCAGCGCCTGCGGGCCGAACCAGGTGCCGGTCGGGTTGTTCGGGTTGGCGACGAACACCACGCGGGTGTTGGCGTCGATGGCCGCCAGCATGGCATCCAGGTCGTGGCCGTGGTCCTTCGCCGGCACGGCACGGCCCTCGGCGCCGGTGGCCTGGGTGGAGATCGGGTAGACGGCGAAGGCGTACTGGCTGAACACCGCGTTCAGCCCCGGTGCCAGCCAGGCGCGGGCGATCAGGTCGAGCACGTCGTTGGAGCCGTTGCCCAGGGTGATCTGCGCCGGACTCAGGCCGAAGCGCTCGCTCAGCTTGGCCTTGAGGGCATAGCCGCTGCCGTCGGGATAACGGGTGATGTCGCCCAGCTCGGCGCGGATCGCCTCCAGCGCCTTCGGCGAGGGGCCGAGCGGGTTCTCGTTGCTGGCCAGCTTGACGATGCCGGCCGGATCGAGGTTCAGCTCGCGGGCCAGTTCGTCGACCGGCTTGCCCGGCACGTAGGGGGACAGCTTCTGCACGCCCGGCACGGCCAGGGCGAGAAAATCACAGCTCATCGGTTTGCCTCCGGCAAGGATCGCCGGCCGCGGGGCAAGGGCGACCCGGGCCGACGCAGACGCGTTTTACAGTACTGCCTTGGGGTAGGAGCCGAGCACCTTCACGGCGACGGTGTCCTGGCGGATCTTCTCGAGCACACCCCTGACCAGCGGATCGTGCTGGTGACCGACGAAGTCGATGAAGAACACGTAGGTCCACTTGCCGCTGCGCGACGGACGGGTCTCGATGCGGGTCAGGTCGATGCCGTTCTGGTGGAACGGCGCCAGCAGGTCGTGCAGCGCCCCCGGCTTGTTGTTGGTGGAGACGATGATCGAGGTCTTGTCGTCGCCGGTCGGCGGCACTTCCTGGTTGCCGATGATCAGGAAGCGCGTGGAGTTGTCCGGGCGGTCCTCGATCTTCTCGTGCAGCTTGCTCAGGCCGTACAGCTGGGCCGCCATGTCGCCGGCGATCGCCGCGCTGTTCCACTCGCTCTTCACCCTTTTCGCGGCGTCGGCGTTGCTCGACACCGCGACGCGCTCGACGTTCGGGTAGTGGGCGTCCAGCCACTTGCGGCACTGCGCCAGCGACTGGGCGTGCGAGTAGATGCGCGAGATCTTGTCGGTCTTGGTGGTCTCGCCGACCAGCAGGTGGTGGTGGATGCGCAGCTCCACCTCGCCACAGATCACCAGGTCGTGCTCGAGGAAGCTGTCGAGGGTATGGTTGACCGCGCCCTCGGTGGAGTTCTCCACCGGCACCACGCCGAAGTTGACCGCACCGGCGGCCACCTCGCGGAACACCTCGTCGATCGCCGCCATCGGCTGGCTGATCACCGCGTGGCCGAAGTGCTTGAGCGCGGCGGCCTGGGTGAAGGTGCCTTCCGGGCCGAGATAGGCGACCTTGAGCGGCTGCTCGAGGGCCAGGCAGGAGGACATGATCTCGCGGAACAGCCGCGCCACTTCCTCGTTGTGCAGCGGGCCCTTGTTCAGCTCCATGATGTGCTTGAGCACCCAGGCTTCGCGCTCGGGACGGTAGAACACCGGCTTCTCGCCGGCCGGCAGCGAGGCCATCTTGACCCGCGCGACTTCCTCGGCGCAGCGCGCGCGCTCGCTGATCAGCTCGAGGATCTTCTCGTCGAGGCTGTCGATGCGCAGGCGCAAGGCCTGCAGCTGTTCCTTCTCGGAGATTACATCCGTCATCAGCCGTGCTCCTTCTCGAACTCGGCCATCCAGGCGACCAGCGCCTCGACCGCGTCCATGCCCACCGCGTTGTAGATCGAGGCGCGCATGCCGCCGACCGAGCGGTGGCCCTTGAGGTTGAGCAGCCCACGCTCCTCGGCGCCGGCGAGGAAGACCTTGTCGAGCTTCTCGTCGGCCAGGCGGAACGGCACGTTCATCCACGAGCGGGCGTTGCGGGCGATCGGGTTGGTGTAGAAGTCGCTGGCGTCGATGGCGCCGTAGAGCAGCTCCATCTTGGCGCGGTTGCGCCGCTCCATCTCCTCGACGCCGCCCTGCTCCTTGAGCCAGGCGAACACCAGGCCGGACAGGTACCAGGAGAAGGTCGCCGGGGTGTTGTACATCGAGCCGTTGTCGGCGGCGACCTTGTAGTCAAGCATGGTCGGGCAGATGCTGCGCGCCTTGCCGAGCAGATCCTCGCGGACGATGGCCACCACCAGGCCGCTCGGGCCGATGTTCTTCTGCGCGCCGGCGTAGATCATGCCGAACTGCGCCACGTCGATGGGCCGCGAGAGGATGTCCGAGGACATGTCGACCACCAGCGGCACGTCGCCGGTCTGCGGCACCCAGTCGAACTGCAGGCCACCGATGGTCTCGTTGCTGCAGTAGTGGACGTAGGCGGCGTCCTGGGTCAGCTGCCAGTCGTTCTGCCCGGGGATCGCGAAGTAGTCGTAAGGCTTGGCGCTGGCGGCAACGTTGACGGTGCCGAAGCGCCGCGCCTCCTCGATGGCCTTCTTCGACCAGATGCCGGTCTCGACGTAGTCGGCGACGCGATCCTCGGCCAGCAGGTTGAGCGGGATCTGCGCGAACTGCTGGCTGGCGCCGCCCTGCATGAACAGCACCCTGTAGTTCGACGGGATGCACAGCAGGTCGCGCAGGTCCTGCTCGGCCTGCTCGGCGATGGCGACGAACTCGTCGCTGCGGTGGCTCATCTCCATCACCGACAGGCCCTTGCCCTGCCAGTCGAGGAGTTCGGCCTGGGCGCGCTCGAGCACCGCGGTGGGAAGCGCGGCCGGGCCGGCGCAGAAGTTAAAGGCTCGCTTGCTCACGTCTGTCTCTCTCGTTCACCGATGACCGCCGCTTGGACGGCGATGCGCTGTCAATCACCCGGCGCCCCGGCGGGGCACCGAAAAAACCGCGGCGGAGCCACGCGCGGCTCCGCCCTGCCCGCCGGCCTTCAGGCCTGCTCGGCCTGGCCGCCCTCGCCCGCCGCAACCTCGGCGGCTTCGCCTTCGAGCGGCTCGTCGCCGTTGTCCGAGGGCTCCTGCACCCGCTCGAGCCCGACCAGGGTCTCGTCGGCGGCCAGCTTGATCAGCATCACCCCCTGGGTGTTGCGGCTCTGCAAGGACACCTCGTCGACGCGGGTGCGCACCAGGGTTCCCTGGTCGGAGATCAGCATGATCTCCTCGCCGTCCTGCACCTGGATGGCGCCGACCAGCCTGCCGTTGCGCTCGCTGGTGACCATGGCGATCACCCCCTGGCCGCCGCGGCCGCGGCGCGGGAAGCGCGACAGCGGGGTGCGCTTGCCGTAGCCGCGCTCGGAGGCGGTGAGGATCTGCGCCCCCGATTCGGGGATCAGCATGGAGATCAGCTGCTGGCCCTCGCCGAGTTTCATCCCGCGTACCCCGCGGGCGTTGCGGCCCATGGTGCGCACGCCGCTCTCGGCGAAGCGGATCACCTTGCCGGCGTCGGAGAACAGCATGACCTCGCGGGCGCCGTCGGTGATCGCCGCGGCGATCAGGGTGTCGCCCTCGACCAGGTCCAGGGCGATCAGGCCGGCCTTGCGCGGGCGGCCGAACTGCACCAGCGGCACCTTCTTCACGGTGCCGAAGGCGGTGGCCATGAAGATGTAGGCGCCGGTCGGCTCGGCGACCAGCTCGGCGGTCTCGCCATCGGCCGCCTCTTCGCCGGCCTCGACCTCGAGCACTTCGCCCTCGAGCACCGCGACGTCCTCGTCGATGCCCTCCTCGTCGGCCTTCTGCTGCAGCGCCTCGAGGTCGATCTGCAGCATGGCGGTGATCCGCTCGCCCTCGTCCAGCGGCAGCAGGTTGACCAGCGGGCGGCCGCGCGCGGTGCGCGACGCCTCGGGAATCTCGAAGGTACGCAGCCAGTAGACCTTGCCCTTGCTGGAGAACAGCAGCAGGGTGGCGTGGCTGTTGGCGACCAGCAGGTGCTCGACGTAGTCCTCGTCCTTCACCCCGGTGGCCGATTTGCCCTTGCCGCCGCGGCGCTGCGCCTGGTAGGCGGCCAGCGGCTGGCTCTTGGCGTAGCCGCCGTGGGAAATGGTCACCACGCGCTCCTCCTCGGGGATCAGGTCGGCGACGGTGAGGTCTTCCTGGGTAGCGCGGATCTCGGTGCGGCGCGCGTCGCCGAAGTCGGCCTTGACCTTCTCCAGCTCCTCGCGGATCACTTCCATCAGCCGCTCGGGGCTGGTGAGGATGCGGATCAGCTCGCCGATCTGCACGAGGATTTCCTGGTACTCGGCGAGCAGCTTCTCGTGCTCGAGGCCGGTCAGGCGGTGCAGGCGCAGCTCGAGGATCGCCTGGGCCTGCTCGGGCGACAGGTAGTAGCGACCGTCGCGCAGGCCGTACTGCGGATCGAGGTCGTCGGGGCGGCAGGCATCGGCGCCGGCGCGCTCGACCATCGCCTCCACCGCGCTGGACTCCCAGGCGGTGGCGATCAGCCGTTCCTTGGCCTCGGCCGGGGTCGGCGAGGCCTTGATCAGCTCGATCACCGGATCGATGTTGGACAGCGCCACCGCCTGGCCTTCGAGGATGTGGCCGCGCTCGCGGGCCTTGCGCAGCTCGTAGACGGTACGCCGGGTCACCACCTCGCGGCGGTGGCGGACGAACACCTCGAGCATGTCCTTGAGGTTCAGGGTGCGCGGCTGGCCGTCGACCAGCGCCACGGTGTTGATGCCGAACACGCTCTGCATCTGGGTCTGGGCGTAGAGGTTGTTGAGCACCACCTCGCCGACCTCGCCGCGGCGCAGCTCGATGACCACGCGCATGCCGTCCTTGTCCGACTCGTCGCGCAGCTCGCTGATGCCCTCGAGCTTCTTCTCCTTGACCAGCTCGGCGATCTTCTCGATCAGCCGCGCCTTGTTCAACTGGTAGGGCAGCTCGGTGATGACGATCTGCTGGCGGCCGCCGCCCTTCTCCATCTCCTCGATCTCGGCGCGGGCGCGGATGTAGATGCGCCCGCGGCCGGTGCGGTAGGCCTCGATGATCCCGGCACGGCCATTGATGATCCCCGCGGTGGGGAAGTCCGGACCGGGGATGTACTGCATCAGTTCGTCGACGGTCAGCTCGGGGTTGTCGATCAGCGCCAGGCAGCCGTCGACCACCTCGGAAAGGTTGTGCGGCGGGATGTTGGTGGCCATGCCCACGGCGATGCCGCTGGAGCCGTTGACCAGCAGGTTGGGAATCTTGGTCGGCAGCACCGCCGGGATCTGCTCGGTGCCGTCGTAGTTGGGCACCCAGTCGACGGTCTCCTTGTCGAGGTCGGCGAGCAGCTCGTGGGCCAGCTTGGCCATGCGCACTTCGGTGTAACGCATCGCCGCGGCGCTGTCGCCGTCCACCGAGCCGAAGTTGCCCTGGCCGTCGACCAGCAGGTAGCGCAGCGAGAACGGCTGGGCCATGCGCACGATGGTGTCGTACACCGCACTGTCGCCGTGCGGGTGGTACTTACCGATGACGTCGCCGACCACACGGGCGGACTTCTTGTACGGCTTGTTCCAGTCGTTGCCCAGCTCGCTCATGGCGTACAGCACACGCCGGTGCACCGGCTTGAGGCCGTCGCGCGCGTCCGGCAGGGCGCGCCCGACGATCACGCTCATCGCATAGTCGAGGTAGGACTGCTTCAGCTCGTCTTCGATATTGACCGGGAGGATTTCTTTGGCCAGTTCGCCCATGAGAAGCCTGGTTCCTTTGATCTAGGCAGGGCTGCCGGGGCAGCCCGAACGCGCAATGCGAGAGGCCCGCTCGCGGGCCTATATAAACCGCCGGAGCTTACCACAAACCACCGCGCCGGGCGCGGCCGGCCATTCGCTCAGTGCAGGCGCTTGCGGCACATCAGCCGGGCCATCTTCTCGGCGTCCGGACGCTCGACCACGCCCCTCTCGGTGACGATGGCATCGATCAGGTCGGCCGGGGTGACGTCGAACACCGGATTGACCGCCTCCACCTCGGCGGCCACCCGCTGGCCGCCGACCTCGAGCAGCTCGCGACCGTCGCGCTCCTCGATGGGAATGTCCTCGCCGCTGGCCAGGCTCATGTCGACGGTCGAGCTGGGCGCCACCACCATGAAGCGCACGCCATGGTGCATGGCGTTGACCGCCAGCTGGTAGGTGCCGATCTTGTTGGCCACGTCGCCGTTGGCGGTGATCCGGTCGGCGCCGACGATCACCCAGCTGATCCCCTCGGTCTTCATCAGATGGGCGGCGGCGGCGTCGGCGTTGAGACTCACCGGCACGTGCTCGTTGGCCAGCTCCCAGGCGGTCAGCCGCGCGCCCTGCAGCCAGGGGCGGGTCTCGTCGGCATAGACCCGCGACACCAGGCCGTCGAGGTGCGCGGCGCGGATCACCCCCAGTGCGGTACCGAAGCCACCGGTAGCCAGTGCCCCGGTGTTGCAATGGGTCAGCAGCTTCTGCGGCCGGGCGTCGTGGCGGCGGATCAGCTCGACGCCGAGCTGGGCCATGGTCAGGTTGGCCTCGCGATCGCTGTCGTGGATGGCCACCGCCTCGGCTTCCAGAGCGGCCAGCACGTCGTCGCAGTCGGCCAGACGGGCGAGGCGCTCGCGCATGCGGTCCAGCGCCCAGAACAGGTTGACCGCGGTCGGCCGCGAGGCGGCCAGCACACCGAAGTCCGCCTCCAGCGCCGCCTGCCAGTCGCCGCCGGCGGCGAGGCGCGCACGCGCGCCGAGCACCACCCCGTAGGCGGCGGCGATGCCGATCGCCGGGGCGCCGCGCACCACCATCAGACGGATCGCCTCGGCCACCCCGGCGGCGCTGTCGTAGCGGTGCCAGGTTTCCTCGAACGGCAGCACGCGCTGGTCGAGCAGCAGCAGCGCGTCGCCCTGCCAGTCGATTGCCTTGACCTTTTCCGCTGCCAGCAGTTGCTCGCGCATGGGGATTCCTCAACGAGTCGTGAAAAGCCGCGCAGTATAGCGCCGCGGCCGCCGCGCCGCTTCAAGATGGGCGGCGCAGCCGCTACACTCGCAGACCGTTCATCCGCAGCACCGGAAGCCCGCACATGCCCAGCACCCCCGCCCCCCTGGACCTGCTCCTGCTCCCCGAATGGATAGTCCCGGTGGAGCCGGCCGGCGTGGTGCTGCGCGAGCATGCGCTGGGCATCCGGGACGGGCGCATCGCGCTGATCGCCCCGCGCAGCGAGGCGCTGGGCGTGCCCGCCGTCGAGCGCCGCGAGCTGCCCGGCACGCTGCTCGCCCCCGGCCTGGTCAACGCCCACGGCCACGCGGCGATGAGCCTGTTCCGCGGCCTGGCCGACGATCTGCCGCTGATGACCTGGCTGCAGGAGCACATCTGGCCGGCCGAGGCCAAGTGGGTCGGCGAGGAGTTCGTCCGCGACGGCAGCGAGCTGGCCGTCGCCGAGCAGCTCCGGGGCGGCGTCACCGCCTTCTCCGACATGTACTTCTTCCCCGAGGTGGCCAGCGCGGTCGCCCACCGTGCCGGCGTGCGCGCGCAGATCACCATCCCGGTGCTCAACTTCCCGGTGCCCGGCGCCCACGACACCGACGAGGCGCTGCGCCGTGGCCTCGAGCTGTTCGCCGACCTGCGCCACCACCCGCGCATCCGCGTGGCCTTCGGTCCGCACGCCCCCTACACGGTCGACGACGCACGCCTGGAGCGCGTGCGGGTGCTCGCCGAGCAGCTCGACGCCGGCATCCACATGCACGTCCACGAGACCGCCTTCGAGGTGCAGCAGGCCCTCGAGCAGCACGGCGAGCGGCCGCTGGCGCGCCTGGCGCGCCTCGGCCTGCTCGGTCCGCGCTTCCAGGCGGTGCACATGACCCAGATCGACGACGCCGACCTCGCCCTGCTGGTCCAGCACAACGCCAGCGTGATCCACTGCCCGGAGTCCAACCTCAAGCTGGCCAGCGGCTTCTGCCCGGTCGAGCGGCTCTGGCAGGCCGGGGTCAACGTCGCGATCGGCACCGACGGCGCGGCCAGCAACAACGACCTCGATCTGCTCGGCGAGACCCGCACCGCCGCCCTGCTGGCCAAGGCAGTGGCCGGCTCGGCGACCGCGCTGGACGCCCACCGCGCCCTGCGCATGGCCACCCTCAACGGTGCCCGGGCGCTGGGCATCGACGACGAATGCGGCTCGCTGGAGGTCGGCAAGAGCGCCGACCTGACGGCCTTCGACCTCTCCGGCCTGGCCCAGCAACCGGTCTACGACCCGGTCTCGCAACTCATCTACGCCAGCGGCCGCGACTGCGTGAAGCACGTCTGGGTCGGCGGCAAGACGCTGCTGGAGAACGGCCGCCTGACCCGCTTCGACGAGGAGGCGCTGCGCGCCAAGGCCCGCGCCTGGGGCCAGCGCATCGCCGGGGCGTAGGAGCAGGGTGCGCCATGCGCACCGCGGCGCCACCCTTGTGGTGCGCACGGCGCACCCTACGCAAGGCCGTCCCCACCCCAATCTGCCCAAAAACTGGCAAGATAAACGGCTGACGCATCCAGCCTTGCAACGGAATCCGCACCATGAGCAACGTCGATCACGCCGAAATCGCCAAGTTCGAGGCCCTCGCCCATCGCTGGTGGGACCGCGAGAGCGAGTTCAAGCCGCTGCACGAGATCAACCCGCTGCGGGTCAACTGGATCGACGAGCGCGTCGGCCTGGCCGGCAAGCGCGTGCTCGACGTCGGCTGCGGCGGTGGCATCCTCAGCGAGGCCATGGCGCTGCGCGGCGCGACCGTCACCGCCATCGACATGGGCGAGGCGCCGCTGGCCGTGGCTCGCCTGCACCAGCTGGAATCCGGGGTCAGCGTCGACTACCGGCAGAGCACCGCCGAGGCACTGGCCGAGGAGCTGCCCGGCCAGTTCGACGTGGTCACCTGCCTGGAGATGCTCGAGCACGTTCCCGACCCGGCCTCGGTGATCAGGGCCTGCCAGCGCCTGGTCAAGCCCGGCGGCCAGGTGTTCCTGTCGACCATCAACCGCAACCCCAAGGCCTGGCTGCTGGCCATCGTCGGCGCCGAGTACCTGCTCAAGCTGCTGCCGCGCGGCACCCACGACTTCCGCAAGTTCATCCGCCCCTCCGAGCTGGGCGCCTGGTGCCGCGAGGCGGGCCTGGAGATCAAGGACATCGTCGGCCTGACCTACAACCCGCTGTCCAAGACCTACAAGCTGGGCAGCGACGTGGACGTCAACTACATGATCCAGACCCTGCGCGAGGAGTGAGCCGATGCGTCTGCGCGCGGTACTGTTCGACATGGACGGCACGCTGGTCGACAGCGCGCCGGACTTCATCGCCGTCTGCCAGGCCATGCGCACAGTGCGCGGCCTGCCGGCACTGGAGCCGCAGCGGATCCGCGACCAGGTGTCCGGCGGCGCGCGGGCCATGGTCTGCACCGCCTTCGAGCTGTCCCCGGAGCATCCGGAGTTCGACGCCCTGCGCCGCGAGTTCCTCGAGCGCTACCAGGAGCACTGCGCGGTGCTGACCCGGCCGTTCGACGGCATCCCCGAGCTGCTCGCCGACCTCGAGCGCGCGCGCCTGCGCTGGGGCGTGGCGACCAACAAGCCGCTGCACTACGCCGAGCCGATCATGCGCCGGCTGCAGCTGGCCGAGCGTGCCGCGGTGCTGATCTGCCCCGAGCACGTCGCGCGCAGCAAACCGGACCCGGAGATGCTCCTGCTGGCCTGCGCGAAACTGGCGCTCGACCCGCGCGAGGTGCTCTACGTCGGCGACGACGCCCGCGACATCGAGGCCGGCCGCGCCGCCGGCACCCGCACGGTGGCGGTGCGCTACGGCTATATCCATCCCGACGACAACCCCGGCCACTGGGGCGCCGACCTGGTGGTCGAGCACCCGCGCGAGCTGCGCGATGTGCTCGACCGCGCATTGTGCGGCTGCTGAAGGACGCTTAAGACTTCCGGCGCATGGCCGCTGCGCAGCGGCTGCGCCACACTCGAATGCAAACCCAGGGTGGGTTGACGCAGCGCAACCCACCATGGCCGCGCAGGCGGCACCGGTCCCGGTCATGCGCTTTCCGATTCAACGAGGCTTCATCATGTTCCAATATTCCGCCCGCCCCGACCTGCTCAAGGATCGGGTGATCCTGGTCACCGGCGCCGGTCGCGGCATCGGCGCCGCCGCCGCGCGCAGCTTCGCCGCCCACGGCGCCACGGTGATCCTGCTGGGCAAGACCATCGAGCACCTCGAGGAGGTCTACGACCAGATCGAACAGGCCGGCGGCCCGCAGCCGGCGATCTTCCCGTTCAACCTGGAGACCGCCCAGCCGCACCAGTACGACGAACTGGCGGCGACCGTCGAGCGCGAGTTCGGGCGCATCGACGGCCTGCTGCACAACGCGGCGATCCTCGGCCCGCGCACGCCGATCGAGCAGTTTTCCGGCGAGAACTTCATGCGCGTCATGCAGGTCAACGTCAACGCGGCGTTCATGCTGACCAGCGTGCTGCTACCGCTGCTCAAGCAGTCCCAGGACGCCTCGGTGATCTTCACCTCGAGCAGCGTCGGTCGTAAGGGCCGGGCCTACTGGGGGGCCTACGCGGTGTCCAAGTTCGCCGTCGAGGGCCTGATGCAGGTGCTCGCCGACGAGGTCGACGGCACCTGTGCGGTGCGCGCCAACAGCGTCAATCCCGGCGCCACCCGCACCGGCATGCGCGCCCAGGCCTATCCGGGCGAAAACCCGCTGCAGAACCCGACCCCCGAAGACATCCTGCCGGTCTACCTGTACCTGATGGGCCCGGACAGCGCCGGGGTCAACGGCCAGGCCTTCGACGCCCAGTGAGCGTCGGCGCCGCGGCCGTGGCGGGCCGTGGCGCCTTCTCTCCGCCTGCCTCGCAATCCGCACGCCAGACGCCTCCCCGCCCCGCGACCTTGGTCGCAAGTGCCTGACGGCGCTGCACTTTGCTGCCACACTCTGGACCCTGCCGTTCGCACTTCCGGAGTCGCCAGTTCCATGTCGCTGTCCAGCGGGCTGATCGCCGCGGTCGCCCTTCTCTACATGGCAATCCTGTTCGCCATCGCCTTCTACGGCGACCGCCGCCAGAGCAGCGGGGTCACCCGCCCGCGCCTGCGCGCCTGGGTCTACAGCCTGTCGCTGGCGGTCTACTGCACCAGCTGGACCTTCTTCGGCGCGGTCGGCCAGGCCACCGAGCAGTTCTGGGCGTTCATCCCCATCTATCTCGGCCCGGTGCTGCTGCTGCTGTTCCTCCCGCAACTGCTGGCCAAGATGATCCTGATCAGCAAGCAGGAGAACATCACCTCGATCGCCGACTTCATCGCCGCGCGCTACGGCAAGTCGCAGCCGCTGGCCATCGTGGTGACGCTGATCTGCCTGGTCGGCGTGCTGCCCTACATCGCCCTGCAGCTCAAGGGCATCGTCCTCGGCGTCAACCTGCTCACCGGCCTGGACGCCGGCACCACCGGCCCGCGCGCCCAGGACACCGCGCTGATCGTCTCGCTGGTGCTGGCGCTGTTCACCATCCTGTTCGGCACCCGCAACCTCGATGCCACCGAGCACCACCGCGGCATGGTGATGGCGGTGGCCTTCGAGTCGCTGATCAAGCTGCTGGCCTTCCTCGCCGTCGGCGCCTACGTCACCTGGGGGCTGTTCGACGGCTTCGGCGACCTGTTCCAGCGCGCCCGCGAGGCCGAGGAACTGCAGCCCTACTGGCGCCAGCCGGTGAACTGGGCGGCGCTGCTGGTGCAGACCGGGGTGGCGATGATGGCGATCATCTGCCTGCCGCGGCAGTTCCACGTCACCGTGGTGGAGAACATCGAGCCGCGCGACCTCAACCTGGCGCGCTGGGTGTTTCCGCTGTACCTGGTACTGGCTGCACTGTTCGTGCTGCCGATCGCCCTGGCCGGCCAGCTGCTGCTGCCGGCCGGGGTGGTGCCCGACTCCTTCGTGATCAGCCTGCCGCTCGCCGAACAGCGCCCGACCCTGGCCCTGCTGGCGTTCATCGGCGGCGCCTCGGCGGCCACCGGCATGGTGATCGTCGCCTCGGTGGCGCTGTCGACGATGATCTCCAACGACATGCTGCTGCCCTGGCTGCTGCGCCGGCACAGCGCCGAGCGGCCCTTCGAGGTGTTCCGCCACTGGCTGCTGTCGGTACGGCGCATCAGCATCATCGCCTTGCTGCTGCTGGCCTACGTGATCTACCGGATGATCGGCCCGAACATCAGCCTGGCCAGCATCGGCCTGATCGCCTTCGCCGCCATCACCCAGCTGGCCCCGGCGATGTTCGGCGCGCTTTACTGGAAGCAGGCCAACAGCCGCGGCGTGTTCGCCGGCCTGGCGGTGGGCGCCCTGCTGTGGTTCTACACCCTGCTGTTGCCGGTGCTGGGCGGCGGACTGGGCTGGACGCTGGACGAGCTGCCCGGCCAGCGCTGGCTGGCCGGCAACCCGCTGGGCCTGCCGCTGGACACCCTGACCCAGGGCACCCTGATGTCGCTGTGCGGCAACTTCCTGGTGTTCGCGCTGGTCTCCTGGCTGTCGCGCACCCGGGTCTCCGAACACTGGCAGGCCAGCCGCTTCGTCGGCCAGGAAGCCTCGGTGCGACCGATTCCGCGCCTGCTGCTGGCCGTGCAGGTGCAGGACCTGCTGATGCTGGCGGCGCGCTTCGTCGGCGAGGAGCGTGCGCGGCAGAGCTTCATCCGCTTCGCCTACCGCCAGGGCAAGGGCTTCAGTCCCAACCCGAGTGGATCGCCCACACCGAGCGCCTGCTCGCCGGGGTGCTCGGCGCCTCCTCGGCGCGCGCGGTGGTCAAGGCGGCCATCGAGGGCCGCGAGATGCAGGTCGAGGACGTGGTGCGCATCGTCGACGAGGCCTCGGAGGTCCTGCAGTTCAACCGCGCCCTGCTGCAGGGCGCCATCGAGAACATCTCCCAGGGCATCAGCGTGGTCGACCAGTCGCTGCGCCTGGTGGCCTGGAACCGCCGCTACCTGGAGCTGTTCGAGTATCCGGAGGGGCTGATCAGCATCGGCCGACCGATCGCCGACATCATCCGCTACAACGCCGAGCGCGGCCTGTGCGGCAAGGGCGACCCGGACATCCACGTCGCCAAGCGCCTGTACTGGATGCGCCAGGGCACCGCGCACACCTCCGAGCGCACCTTCCCCAACGGCCGGGTCATCGAGCTGGTCGGCAACCCGATGCCCGGCGGCGGCTTCGTCATGTCGTTCACCGACATCACCGCCCACCGCCAGGCCGAGGACGCACTCAAGGAGGCCAACGAGAGCCTCGAGCAGCGGGTCGCCGAGCGCACCCAGGAACTGTCGGCGCTCAACGAGCAGCTCTCCGAGGCCAAGGCCCGCGCCGAACTGGCCAACCAGTCGAAGACCCGCTTCCTCGCCGCGGTCAGCCACGATCTGATGCAGCCGCTGAACGCCGCGCGGCTGTTCTCCGCCGCCCTCGCCCACCAGGAAGCACTGCCGGGCGAGGCGCGCGACCTGGTGCAGCATCTGGACTCCTCGCTGCGCTCGGCCGAGGACCTGATCGCCGACCTGCTGGACATCTCGCGCCTGGAGAGCGGCCGTTTCACTCCCGAGCGCAGCGTGTTCGTCCTCGACAGCCTGTACGACGCCCTCGGCGTGGAGTTCCGCGCCCTCGCTCAGGAACAGGGCATCGACCTGCGCATCCGCGCCAGCCGGCAGAGCATCGACAGCGACCCCAAGCTGCTGCGCCGGGTGCTGCAGAACTTCCTGACCAACGCCTTCCGCTACGCCAAGGGCAAGGTGCTGCTCGGCGTGCGCCGCGACGGCCGTCACCTGCGCCTGGAAGTGTGGGACCGCGGTCCGGGCATCCCCGAGGACAAGCTCAAGGTGATCTTCGAGGAGTTCAAGCGTCTGGACAGCCACCAGACCCGCGCCGAGAAGGGCCTGGGCCTCGGGCTGGCGATCGCCGACGGCTTCTGCCAGGTACTCCAGCATCGCATCGAGGTGCGCTCCTGGGTCGGCAAGGGCAGCGTGTTCAGCGTGTGCGTGCCGCTGGCCCGCAGTCGTCCCGCGCCGCAGCCACGTCCCAGCCTGCCGGCCGCCGCGGAGCAGCCGATGCAGGGCGCGCGGGTGTGGTGCGTGGACAACGAGGACAGCATCCTCACCGGCATGCGCAGCCTGCTCAGCCGCAGGGGCTGCCAGGTGCGCACCGCGCGCTCGCGCGCCGAATGCGAGCAGTTGCTCGAGCAGGAGGGCCCGCCGGAACTGCTGCTGGTCGACTACCATCTGGACGACGGGGAGACCGGCCAGGCACTGATGGGCTGGCTGCGCGCCCGCCTCGGCCAGCCGGTGCCGGGCGTGGTGATCAGCGCCGACGGCCGTCCCGAACTGATCGCCGAGGTGCACGCCGCCGGTCTCGACTACCTGAGCAAGCCGGTCAAGCCGGCCGCCCTGCGCGCCCTGCTCAGCCGCCACCTCAAGCTGCGCTGAGGTCCCCGGCCACGGCTGTTAGACTGGGAACATGCATCCGCCAGGGACCCGCCGATGACGCCCAACCTCGAGATCCTGCTGGACCTGGCCAGCGCGCTGGCCATCGGCCTGCTGATCGGCGCCGAGCGCGGCTGGAGCGCCCGCGACAGCGATGACCTGCGCCTGGCCGCCGGGGTGCGCACCTACGGGCTGGTCGGCCTGCTCGGCGGGCTGGCCGTCCTGCTCGCCGGCCACCTCGGCGCGCTGGTCTGGCTGGGCCTGCTGCTGGCCGTGGTGGTGCTGATCGCCATCGCCTACGTGGTCGGCCTGCGCCACGACCCCGACCAGGGCCAGACCAGCGAGTTCGCCCTGCTGCTGACTTTCCTGCTCGGCAGCCTGGCGCTGGCCGACAGCCGCCTGCTGGCCGGCGCCTGCGCGGTGGTGGTGGCCCTGCTGCTGCGCCTCAAGGAGCCGATGCACGCGGCGCTGCGGCGCCTGTCCGCCGCGGAGCTGTCCGGCGCGCTCAAGCTGCTGTTCATCACCCTGGTGCTGCTGCCGGCGCTGCCCAATCGCGGCTACGGCCCCTGGCAGGTCTTCAACCCCTACACCACCTGGTGGATGGTGGTGCTGATCGCCGGGCTGGGCTTCGCCGCCTACGTCGCCATCCGCGCGGTCGGCACCCGCCACGGCCTGCTGATCACCGCCCTGCTCGGCGGCGTGGTGTCATCCACGGCAATGACCATGACCCTAGCCCGCCTGCACTCCCGACGCGAGCTGCACGCCCTGCTCGCCGCCGGTCTGCTGGCCACCTCGGCGCTGATGTTCCCGCGGGTGCTGCTGGAAGTGGCGGTGGTCAACGCCCGGCTGCTGCCCGAGCTGCTGCTGCCGCTCGGCGCCGCGGCACTGGTCTACGCCGCCGGCGCGCTGTGGTGGTGGCAGCGCGCCAAGGCGGGCGAGTTCGACGCGCAGGCCGAGCCACCGCTGAAGAACCCCTTCGAACTCGGCCCGGCGCTGCGCTTCGCCCTGCTGCTGGCCGCCATCCTGCTGCTGGTGGAAGCCGGACGTCGCGAACTGGGCGATGCCGGCGTCTATCTGGTGGCGCTGCTCTCCGGGCTCACCGACGTCGACGCCATCACCCTGACGCTGTCGCGCAGCGCCCTGGGCGAACTGGACGGCCAGGTGGCGGTGCGCGGCATCGCCCTCGCGGTGGTCAGCAACAGCCTGATCAAGGGCGTGCTGATCGCCGTGCTCGGCGGCGCCCGCCTGGCCCTGCTGACGGTGCCGGTGATGGCCGCGGGTCTGATGCTGGGACTGGCCCTGGTATTCGCCGGCACACCGCTGGGGTGAACGGCAGATAGCCGTCTGCTCCCCGACGCAGTGTCCGGTGCGCTTCCCGACAATCCCCCTCGCGCGCCTCGTCTCCGCCCCGGCGCCAGAGCGGGAAAACGCCGCCGGCGCTGCACCGGCGCGAACCGGCACACTGATTGCTTGGTTTTGCCGGGCAATGCCTGAGCCCCGCACACGCCAGGCAGCGCCTCCGACCACCACAAGAGAGCACCGCCCCTCGGCCAGCCACACATCGCGACCGACCGCCGCGCCGGGCTCCGCCAGCCTCTGCCCCCACAGACATGTCCGGTCTGTGCCTGCGCAGCACCTTGCCCAACGCCCTGCCGAATCACTGGTGAGACTACGCACATGGCCTACAGCTCGCAGCACACAACCGGTAACGAGTACCAGGTCAGGGAGGACCAGAACCTGCTCTCACGCACCGACCGGGACGGTCGGATTACCTATGCCGCCCAGGCCTTCGTCGAGGTCAGCGGCTACTCCCGCGAGGAGCTCATCGGTGCGCCGCACAACATCGTGCGTCACCCCGACATGCCTGCCGAAGCCTTCGCCGACCTCTGGCAGACCCTCGCCCGCGGCGATATCTGGGTCGGCCTGGTCAAGAACCGACGCAAGAATGGCGACTACTACTGGGTGCGCGCCCACGTGGCGCCGATCGTCGAGAACGGCGAGGTGCAGGGCTACACCTCGGTACGGGTCAAGCCGAGCACGGCGGAGATCGAGCTGGCCAGCCGCACCTACGCCCGCCTGCGTGCCGGCGACCATCGCGGCATCCATCTGCGGCGTGGACGCATCGTACCGGGCGGGCTGTCCGGCTGGCCGGGCCGCCTGCGCGCGCGGATCGCCGCGCCGCTGCTGGTCAGCGGCCTCCTCCTGCTCGGCGTCTTCGGCCTGCTGCTCCGGCGGGACCGGGCGCTACACGCCCAGCTCGCCGGCCTCGGCCAGCTCGACGGCGGCAGCCATCGGGCGGCGGCGCTGCTCGCCGAGATAACCGCGACCCAGGCCCGCTTCGACCTGCTGCTGGGCGGACTCCTGCTGGCCTGCGCACTGTGCGCCACGCTCGCCTTCGCTCTCGTCCTGCGCAGCATCCGCACCGACATCGAGCGCGCCACCCGGTTCGGCATGCAGATCGCCGCCGGCAATCTCGCCGCCCCAAGGCCTCCGCAGCGGGGCGGCGAGTTCGACGCGCTGGGCGACATGCTGGATGTCATGCGGCGCAGTCTCGGCAACATCGTCCGCGAGGCGAACCGCAGCCTCGCTGCGGTCGCACCGGCCGCCGTCCAGGTCGCCAGCGGCAGCGCCGACCTGGCCGCGCGCACCGAGCAGCAGGCCGCCGCGCTGCAGCAGACCGCCGCCAGCATGGAGGAGATCACCGCGACCGTGCAGCAGAACAACGAGCACGCCCGCCAGGCCAGCCATCTGGCCGGGGCGGCGACCCATCGGGTGCGCGACTGCGCCGCAGCGATGCACCAGGTGGTCGAGCGCATGGGCGGCATCACCGCCAGCTCGAGCCGGATCGACGAAATCATCGGGCTGATCGACTCCATCGCCTTCCAGACCAACATCCTCGCCCTCAACGCCTCGGTCGAGGCCGCCCGCGCCGGCGAGCACGGCCGCAGCTTCGCAGTGGTCGCCGGCGAGGTGCGCAACCTGGCGACCCGCTCGGCGCACGCCGCCGAGGAGGCACGCCGGCTGATCGAGGCCTCGCGCCGCGAGGTCGCCCACGGCGAGGCGCAGGCAGGTCGCGCCGAGCAGGCCATCGGCCAGGTCATCGCCGCGGTGCTCGAGGTCGAGGAGATCATGGGCGAGATCGCCGCGGCCTCGAGCGAACAGAGCCGCGGCGTCGAGCAGGTCAATGCGGCGCTGGCACAGCTGGACGAGGCGACCCAGCGCAACGCCGGCCTGGTGACGGAGTCGGCCCGCGCAGCGCGGATCCTGGAGGTGCAGGTCGGCGAGCTGGGCCACAGCATCGCCGTGCTGCGCCTGGCTGGCCAGGGCCGCGAGCGGGTGGCGACAGAGCGCACCGGTCCGGCGCGGAGAGCACCGGCCAGCCAGCGCGCAGGCGCCGAGGCGTGGGGCGCCTTCTGAGCAGCGCCGGGCTCAGGCCGGGTCCTCGTCCAGCGCCAGCGGCAGGCTCGCCGAGCGCGCCAGCCAGTCGGCCGGCAGGCTCTTGCTGGCGCGCGCGCCGAGCTGCCTGAGCTGCTCGCTGCGCGAGATCAGGTCGCCGCGGCCCTCGACCAGCTTGTTGCGCGCGCTGGCGTAAGCCCGGTCGAGCTGCTGCAGGCGGTTGCCGATCTCGTCGAGGTCCTGGACGAACAGCACGAACTTGTCGTACAGCGCGCCGGCGCGCTCGGCGATCTCGCGGGCGTTGAGGTTCTGCCGCTCCTGGCGCCACAGGCTGTCGATCAGCCGCAAGGTGGCCAGCAGGGTGGTCGGCCCGACGATCACGATGTTCTGCGCGAAGGATTCCTCGAACAGCCCCGGCTCGGCCTGCAGGGCGGCGGCGAAGGCGCCCTCGAGCGGTACGAACAGCAGCACGAAGTCGAGGCTGTGCAACCCCTCGAGACGCTGGTAGTCCTTGGCCGACAGGCCCTTGAGATGGCCGCGCAGCGACTGCACGTGCTGCCTGAGTGCCTGGGCGCGCAGCGTCTCGTCCTCGGCGGCGACGTACTGCTGGTACGCCGTCAGGCTGACCTTGGCGTCGACCACCACCTGGCGCTCGCCGGGCAGGCGTACCAGCACGTCGGGCTGGAAGCGTTCGCCGCTGGCGCTGCGCAGGCTGACCTGGGTGTCGTACTCGCGGCCCTTCTCCAGTCCGGCCTGCTCGAGCACCCGCTCGAGCACCAGCTCGCCCCAGTTGCCCTGGGTCTTCTGGCCCTTGAGCGCACGGGTCAGGTTGTGCGCCTCCTCGCCGAGGCGCTGGTTGAGCTGCTGCAGGCGCTCCAGCTCCCTGCCCAGCGAGAAGCGCTCGCGCGCCTCCTGCTGGTAGCTCTGCTCGACACGCTGCTCGAAACTGTGGATACGCTCGCGCAGCGGGTCGAGCAGCTGGCTCAGGCGCTGCTGGCTGCTCTCGGCGAAGCGCTGCTCGCGCTCCTCGAAGATCTTCCCGGCCAGTTCGGCGAACTGCGCCCGCAGTTCGTCGCGCGCCGCCTGCACCTCCTCCAGCCGCTGGCGATGGCCCTGCTGCTGCTCGCGCAGCGCGCTGGCCAGCGCGGCGCGCTCGGCGGCCAGATCGCGCAGCTCCTCCTCGCGCTGCAGGCGCTCCGCCTGCCACTGCCCGGCCGCCTCGGCGGCGCGCTGGCGCTCGGCGGCCAGCAGCTGGCTGTCGCGGCGCAGCGCGGCGTTCTCGCCCTGCAGGGTCAGCAGCAGGCGTTGCTGCCCCTGCGCCTCGCCACGGGACTGCTCGAGCTGCCCGGCCAGCGCCGCGCGAGCCTGCTCGCTGGCCGTCAGACGCTCCTCGAGCAGCATCGCCCGCTGCAGCAGCTCGCCGCGCCCCTGCTGCAGGCGCCAGAGCAGGCCGGCCAGCGGCAGGCTGGCGGCGACGAAGCCGAGCAGCAGGCTGGAAAGGTCGAAAGGCATGAATGGACTCCCTGGTCGATGCTCTCGAGTATAACGGCCCGACCGCGACGCCCGCGTCGGGAGCCCGTGTTCAATCCACAATTGCTGTGGATAACTGGGTGGACAAGGTCCGGACAGATCGTCCCGCGCCGGGCGGCGCAGGGCCTGCAGACAGATTGATCATTTTTTGCTCAGCATTTTTTGTGCTTGATTTTCAAAGGATTAGCTATTAGCACGGGCTCCGCGAAGCGCCTGCCCGCCACCTGCGGCAGACTGCCTCAGCAGCGCCGTGCCGCTGCACAGGTGCGCCGCCGGCGGTGCTTTTCTCCGCGCATAAACGAAGGGGCCGGTCGCTCGCGCCACCGGCCCCTTCGTCGATCGTCTGCAGGCAGGGCTTACAACGGCTTGCCGCGGTTGCCGTGCTGGCTGACGAACTGCTGCACCGCCTTCAGGTCGTTGGGCAGCACGCTGCAGCGTTCCTCGCGCTGGAACAGGTCGGCCAGGTGCGCCGGCAGCTGCGGAGCGGCACCGATACCGGCCTTCTCCACCGCTTCCGGGAACTTGACCGGATGGGCGGTACCGAGCACCACCATCGGCAGCGCCAGGCTGCGCCGGCACTCGCGGGCGGCCCTGACGCCGATCGCGGTGTGCGGGTCGAGCAGGTAGCCGGTCTCGGCGTGCACTGCGGCGATGGTCGCGCAGGTGTCCTGGTCGTCCACCGCCAGCGAGTCGAACAGACGACGCGCCTCGGTCCAGCGGTCGTCCTCCACCGACAGCTTGCCGGTGGCCTTGAACTCGTCCATCAGCGCGCTGACGGCGGCGCCGTTGCGGCCGTGCAGGTCGAACAGCAGGCGCTCGAAGTTGGAGGAAACCATGATGTCCATCGACGGCGACAGCGACGGGTGCAGGGTGTCCTTGTCGTAGCGGTTGCCGGACATGAAGCGGTGCAGGATGTCGTTGCGGTTGGTGGCGACGATCAGCTGGTTGACCGGCAGGCCCATGTTGCGCGCCAGGTAGCCGGCGAAGATGTCGCCGAAGTTGCCGGTCGGCACCGAGAAGGCCACCGAGCGGTGCGGCGCGCCGAGCTGCAGGGCGGCGTGGAAGTAGTAGACGATCTGGGCCATGATCCGCGCCCAGTTGATCGAGTTGACCGCCACCAGGCGGGTGCCCTTGAGGAAGCCCTGGTCGGCGAAGCTGGCCTTGACCATCTCCTGGCAGTCGTCGAAGTTGCCTTCGATGGCGATGTTGTGGATGTTCTCGCCGAGGATGGTGGTCATCTGCCGGCGCTGCACCTCGGACACGCGGTTGTGCGGGTGCATGATGAAGATGTCGACGTTCTCGCAGGCCTTGCAGCCTTCGATGGCCGCCGAGCCGGTATCGCCGGAGGTGGCGCCCATGATCACCACGCGTTCGCCGCGCTTGGTCAGCACGTGGTCGAGCAGGCGGCCGAGCAGCTGCAGGGCGAAGTCCTTGAACGCCAGGGTCGGCCCCTGGAACAGCTCGAGCACCCATTCGTTGGCGCCCAGCTGGGTCAGCGGAGCGACCGCCTTGTGGGCGAACACGCCGTAGGTCTCTTCGAGAATCCGCTTGAAGTCGGCGTCCTCGATGGAGCCGGCGACGAACGGGCGCATCACCCGGAAGGCCAGCTCGTGGTACGGCAGGCCAGCCCAGGAGGCGATCTCCTCGACGGTGAAGCGCGGCAGGTTTTCCGGCACGTAGAGGCCGCCGTCGCTGGCCAGGCCGGCGAGCAGCACGTCTTCGAAGTTGAGGGCCGGGGCCTGACCGCGGGTACTGATATAGCGCATGGGTACAAACCTTTGCTTCGGGCCGCCGGCCGGGCCGGCGGCCGCTGACGGAATTAGTTGAGCGACTCGACGCGGATGCGCACGACCTTGCCTTCCACCCCTTCCAGCGCTTCCAGGGCGGCGATGGCGTCGTCGATCTGCGCCTCGCGCACGCGGTGGGTGACCAGGATCATCGGCACCAGGCCGTCGTGGGCCTCGGCTTCCTTCTGCATGATCGACTCGATGTTGATGCCGCGCGCGGAGAGGATGCTCGCCACCTGGGCCAGCACGCCCGGATGGTCCTGGGCCTGGATGCGCAGGTAGTAGGCGCTTTCGCAGGCCTCGATCGGCAGGATCGGGTGGTCGGACAGCGCATCCGGCTGGAACGCCAGGTGCGGTACACGGTTGTGCGGATCGGTGGTCAGCGCGCGGACCACGTCGACCACGTCGGCCACCACCGCCGAGGCGGTCGGCTCCATGCCGGCGCCGGCGCCGTAGTACAGGGTGCTGCCGACCGCGTCGCCGTTGACCATCACCGCGTTCATCACGCCGTTGACGTTGGCGATCAGCCGGTCGGCGGGGATCAGGGTCGGGTGCACGCGCAGCTCGATGCCGGCCTCGGTGCGCCGCGCCACGCCCAGGTGCTTGATGCGGTAGCCCAGCGCCTCGGCGTAGTTGACGTCGGCGGTGGTCAGCGCGGTGATGCCCTCGGTGTAGGCCTTGTCGAACTGCAGCGGGATGCCGAAGGCGATGGAAGCGAGGATGGTCAGCTTGTGCGCGGCATCGATGCCCTCGACGTCGAAGGTCGGGTCGGCCTCGGCGTAGCCCAGCGCCTGGGCCTCCTTGAGCACGTCCTCGAAGGCGCGGCCCTTCTCGCGCATCTCGGTGAGGATGAAGTTGCCGGTGCCGTTGATGATCCCGGCCAGCCAGTTGATGCGGTTGCCGGCCAGGCCCTCGCGGATCGCCTTGATCACCGGGATGCCGCCGGCCACGGCCGCTTCGAAGGCGACGATGACGCCCTTCTCGCGGGCCTTGGCGAAGATCTCGTTGCCGTGCACGGCGATCAGCGCCTTGTTGGCGGTGACCACGTGCTTGCCGTTGTCGATGGCCTTGAGCACCAGCTCGCGGGCCACGGTGTAGCCGCCGATCAGCTCGATGACGATGTCGATTTCCGGGTTGCTGGCCACCTCGAACACGTCACCGGTGATGGGGGTACCGGTGGTATCGCATTGCGGGTTGGCGTCACGCGCGGCGATCTGCGCCACTTCGATGCCGCGCCCGGCACGGCGGGCGATCTCCTCGGCATTGCGTTTGAGCACATTGAAGGTACCGCCACCGACGGTTCCCAACCCACAGATACCTACTTTCACCGGTTTCACGCTCAGTTCCCCATCTTCACTACGCAGAACGGCCGGGAAGCCCGGCCGATGAAAAGATCCGCACATTACGAACTGGTGGATTGTTAGTCAATCCGCCAGAGACGCCGATCACTGCGCCGCGAGGGCCGCCTCGGCCAGTTGCGGCGCCGGCTGGTAGCCGGGGATCATCTGGCCATTGGCCAGCACGATGGCCGGGGTACCCTGCACGCCGATCATCTGGCCCAGTGCGTACTGCCTGGTCACCGGATTGTCGCACTCGGCCTTGGGCACCTCCTGGCGGCTCTTGGCCAGGTTCATCGCCTCGCGGCTGTCCTTGGCGCACCACACGCTGACCAGGGTGTTGTAGCCGTGGCTGCCGACGCCCTGGCGCGGGAAGGCGACGTAGCGCACCTCGACGCCACGACGGTTGAGCTCCGGCACCTCGCTGTGCAGTTTCTGGCAGTAGCCGCAATCGGTATCGGTGAACACGGTGATGTGGGTCTTCTTCGCCGCCTTGGCGTCGGCCGGGAACACCACCATCTCGCTGACCGGAATGGCGTTGATCTCCTTGGCCACCGCGCGGCTCTCGGCCTGCTCGGTGAGGTTGACGGTCTTGCCGTCCTTGACCTGGAACAGGAAACCCTGCAGGACGAACTGCGCATCGGCGCTGGTGTAGAGCAGGCGACCGCCCTTGAGCTGGACCTGATAGAGGCCGGGCATCGGGCTCTCGCCGATCGCCTCGATCGGCAGGTCCGGCTGCAGCGACTTGAGGGCCTGGCGGATCGTCTGATCCGGGTCGGCGGCCTGGGCGATGGCGCTGGCCAGGCCGAGACCGGCGACAGCGAGGATACGGGACAGACGCATGAAGACTCCTTGAGACGCGAATGCGGTGATGTATCGGCCAAGCCTACCACAGCCGCTCGCGGCATCCGCGGCAGCGGCGCACAGCAGCGACGATCAGTCGGGCAGGTCGGCGGCGGCGGGCAGCGCCGCCAGGCGCGCACGGGCGATCCGCACGTAGATCTGCGTGGTCGACAGGTCACGATGGCCGAGCAGCATCTGCACCGCGCGCAGGTCCGCGCCATGGTTGAGCAGGTGGGTGGCGAAGGCGTGGCGCAGGGTGGCCGGCGACAGCGGCCGATCGATGCCGGCGTTGCGCGCGTGCAGCTTGATGCGGTGCCAGAAGGTCTGCCGGGTCATCCGCTCGCCGCGCAGACTGGGGAACAGCACGTCGCTGGGGCGGCCGAGCAGCAGTTCGCCGCGCGCTTGGCGCAGGTAGCGCAGCAACCAGTCGCAGGCCTCCTCGCCGAGTGGCACCAGGCGCTCGCGCCGCCCCGCGCCCGGCACCCGCACCAGCCCCTGGCGCAAGTCGATCTGCTCCAGGGTCAACGCCACCAGCTCGCTGACCCGCAACCCGCAGGCGTAGAGCACTTCGAGCATCGCGCGGTCGCGCAGGCCAAGGGCGTCGTCCAGCGGCGGCGCAGCGAGCAGGGCCTCGACCGCGGCCTCGTCGAGGCTGTGCGGCACGGCGCGCGCCTGGCGCGGCAGCGCCACCCGCAGGGTCGGATCCTCGGCGACATGCCCGTGGAGCTCACAGAAGCGATAGAAGCCACGCAGACAGGACATCAGCCGCGCCGTCGAGCGCGCATGGTAGCCGCGTTCCAGTCGCCAGCCGAGATGCTCGCGGATCAGCTCGCAGTCGACCCGCTCGAGGTCGAAGCCGCGCGCCACCAGCCACTCGCGGAACAGCGCCAGATCGCTGCCGTAAGCCTCGCGGGTGTGCCGGGACAGGCCCTTCTCCAGCCAGAGAGTCTCGAGGAAGCGGTCGATCAGGGGATGGGCGTGCTCGGACATGGACGGATCGACAGGACGGCGGCTTACCAGTCTGGCACGGCGCCCGGCGGCTCGGCCAGGCCGGCGAATCGCCGGGCACAAAAAAAGCAGCCGAAGCTGCTTTTCTTGTCCAGGGAAGCGGGTCTCAGACCAGCTTCTCCTTGATGCGGGCGGCCTTGCCGGACAGCTCGCGCAGGTAGTACAGCTTGGCCTTGCGCACGTCGCCGCGGCGCTTGACGGTGATGCTGTCGACCAGCGGGCTGTAGGTCTGGAAGGTACGCTCGACGCCGAAGCCGCTGGAGATCTTGCGCACGGTGAAGGCGCTGTTCAGGCCGCGGTTGCGCTTGCCGATCACCACGCCTTCGAAGGCCTGCAGACGCTGACGGTCGCCTTCCTTCACCTTCACTTGCACGATCACGGTGTCGCCGGGGGCGAACGCCGGGATCTCTTTGTTCATCTGTTCAGCTTCGAGTTGCTGAATGATCTTGTTGGTCATGCTGTGCTCCATAGACAAGTCTGCGACTTGCCATCGATACGTTAACTATCGTTCCGCTGGCGGATGTATTCGTCCAGCAGCTTTTTCTCTTCTCCAGAAAGCGAGCGACTATCCAGAAGATCGGCTCGGCGTTCCCAGGTACGCCCCAGGGATTGCTGCAAACGCCAGCGCCGGATGTGTTCGTGGTTGCCGCTGAGCAGCACCGGCGGAACACTTTTGCCCTCGTACACCTCGGGTCGGGTGTAGTGCGGACAGTCGAGCAGGCCGTCGGTAAACGAATCCTCCTCGGCGGAATCGGCGTGCCCCAATGCTCCGGGAAGCAGCCGCGTCACCGCATCGATCAGCACCATGGCCGGCAGCTCACCGCCGGACAGGACGTAATCGCCGATCGACCATTCTTCATCCACGTGCGCCTCGATGAAACGCTCGTCGATGCCTTCGTAACGCCCGGCGATGAGGATCAGACGCTCCTCGTTCGCCAGTTCGCGGACCGCCGCCTGATCGAGACGACGCCCCTGCGGCGACAGGTAGATCACCTTGGCCGCACCGCCTGCGGCCGCCTTGGCATCGGCCAGGGCGCGCTCCAGCGGCTTTATCTTCATCACCATCCCCGGGCCTCCGCCGAAGGGCCGGTCGTCCACCGTCTGGTGGCGGTCCTCGGTGTAATCCCGTGGATTCCAGCATTGCAGCTGCAGGAGTCCCTGCTTCACCGCGCGGCTGGTGATGCCGTACTCGCCGATGGCGGCGAACATCTCGGGGAACAGGCTGAGGACGTCTACCCGCATGGGTCAGAAATCCGCATCCCAGTCCACCCGCAGCTCACCGGCAGCCAGATCGACCTTCTGCACGCACTGCTCCGTATAGGGCAACAGGCGCTCGCGATCGTCCAGACTGCCCGCACAGGGCTTCACCACCAGCACGTCGTTGGCGCCGGTTTCCAGCAAGTGGTCGACCTTTCCGAGCAGTTGCCCGTCCTGGTTGACGACCTTGAGACCTTCCAGCTGATACCAGTAGTACTCGTCCTCTTCCAGCGCCGGCAGCTGGCTGCGCGGTACACAGATGAGGAATCCGGCATAGCCGCGGGCCTCTTCGCGATCGTCGAGCCCCTTGATCTTGGCGGTCAGCACCTTGTTGTGCAGGCGCCCACTGGCCAGTTCGACCTGGCGAATCTCGCCGTCACGCCTGAGCGTCCAGCGACGATAGTCCAGCAGGTTGTCCAGCGGGTCGGTATAGGAGTAGACCTTGACCTCGCCGCGGACGCCGTACACCGAGACGATCTTGCCGAGAACGACCAGGTCCTCGGCGGGTGCCGGCAGGTTTTGCATCATCGAGGACTCAGGCCTGGGCGGCCGCTTCCTTGAGCAGCTGAGCGACGCGCTCGGACGGCTGGGCGCCCTGGCTCAGCCAGTACTGGGCACGCTCGGCGTTCACGGAGAGACGCACTTCGGCACCAGCAGCGACCGGATTGAAGAAACCGATGCGCTCGACGAAACGGCCGTCACGGGCGGAGCGGCTGTTGGTCACGGTCAGGTGGTAGAAGGGGCGCTTCTTGGAGCCGCCACGAGCAAGACGGATGGTTACCATTGAACTTCGTTCCTGTAGTAGGTGCTTGCAAAAGCTGTATGCACACTAGGGCCCACGGCCCGAAAGGCCGCACATTTTAAGGATTATCCGGAGAAATGCAAAGCCATTTTGCGGCGCTCGCCGTGGCGGGCACCGTTCCCGGAGTCGTCCTCTCTATCTCGCGCACGACCTGGGCCGCGCGCTACGTCCGTCAGCGACGCTCGCGCGCCGCCGCCGATCGATCCTCACATCTTCGGCATGCCGCCCATCAGGCCGCTCATGCCGCGCATCATCTTGGCCATGCCGCCCTTGGCGGTGACCTTCTTCATCATCTTCTGCATCTGCTTGTGCTGCTTGATCAGCCGACCGACGTCCTGCACCTGGGTGCCGGAACCCATGGCGATGCGGCGCTTGCGCGAGCCGCTGATCATTTCCGGATCGCGGCGCTCGGCGGGGGTCATCGAGTTGATGATCGCCTCCATCTGCCGGAACTGCTTCTCCGCCGCCTGCTGGGCGTTGCCCATCTGACCGAGGTTCAGCCCGCCGAGCATCGGCAGCTTGTCCATCAGGCTGCCGAGACCGCCCATGTTCTTCATCTGCTGCAGCTGGTCGCGGAAGTCCTCGAGATCGAAGCCCTTGCCCTTCTTCAGCTTCTGGGTGAGCTTGGCCGCCTTCTCGCGATCCATGGTCTGCTCGGCCTGCTCGATCAGGCTGAGCACGTCGCCCATGCCGAGGATCCGCGAGGCCACGCGGTCCGGATGGAACGGGTCGAGCGCCTCGCTCTTCTCGCCCATGCCGAGGAACTTGATCGGCTTGCCGGTGATCGCGCGCACCGACAGCGCAGCGCCGCCACGCGCGTCGCCGTCGACCTTGGTCAGCACCACGCCGGTCAGCGGCAGGGCGTCGTTGAACGCCTTGGCGGTGTTGGCGGCGTCCTGACCGGTCATCGCGTCGACCACGAACAGGGTCTCGACCGGATTGATCGCGGCGTGGACCTGCTTGATCTCCTCCATCATCTCGGCGTCGACGTGCAGACGGCCGGCGGTGTCGACGATCACCACGTCGATGAACTTCAGCTTGCCCTCGGCGATGGCCGCGCGGGCGATGTCCACCGGCCTCTGGCTCAGATCGGAGGGGAAGAAGGTGACGCCGACCTCGCCCGCCAAGGTTTCCAGCTGCTTGATAGCCGCCGGACGATAGACGTCGGCCGAGACCACCAGCACCGACTTCTTCTTGCGCTCCTTGAGGAAGCGCGCCAGCTTGCCGACCGTGGTGGTCTTGCCCGCGCCCTGCAGGCCGGCCATCAGGATCACCGCCGGCGGCGCCGCGTTCAGCGCCAGATCCTCGTTGGCCGCCCCCATCAGCGCTTCCAGCTCGGCGCGGACGATCTTCACGAACGCCTGTCCCGGAGTCAGGCTCTTCGACACCTCGGTGCCGACCGCACGCTCCTTGACCTTGTTGACGAAGTCCTTGACCACCGGCAAGGCCACGTCGGCCTCGAGCAGGGCCATGCGCACCTCGCGCAGGGTGTCCTTGATGTTGTCCTCGGTCAGCTTGGCGCGTCCGGTGACGTTGCGCAGCGTCTGCGAGAGGCGGTCGGTCAGATTCTCGAACATGCACGTTCCTTTGAAGAGGGCGCTTGCAGCAGGGCGCGGATTATAGCCGAGTGCGGCCGCCGCCGACACCGCCCCCGAGGCTTTCGTGGATAGCCGGTTCTGTGCCAAACTCGACCACTTCGAGGCTTCCCCCACAAGGACTTATGACGCCTTTGCTGCCCAACCTGGCGGCGGCCGGCCTGTACGCCGGCGCGACCCTCTACCAGGCCCTGCTGCTCTCCCGCCGCGCGGTGCCGGACAAGCGCCTGCTCGGACTGCTCGGCGTGCTGGCGCTGCTCGCCCATGCCGTCGGCCTGCGCCTGCTGCTGATCGACGACGGCGCGCTGCACCTCGACTTCTTCAACGCCGCCAGCCTGCTGGCCGCCGCGGTGATCGCCCTGACCCTGCTGGCCAGCCTGCGCATCCCGGTGGAGAACCTGCTGGTGCTGCTGTTCCCGCTCGGCGGCCTGACCGCCCTGCTCGCCCTGCTGCCCGGCGGCACCACCCGGCCGATCGTCGAGGCGCCCGGGATCCTCGCCCACATCCTGCTGTCGATCCTCGCCTACGGCCTGTTCACCATCGCCGTGGTCCAGGCGCTGCTGCTGCTGCTGCAGAACCACCAGCTCAAGCACAAGCACCCTTCGGGGATCATCCGCAACTTCCCGCCGCTGCAGACCATGGAGAGCCTGCTGTTCGGCTTCCTGTGGGCCGGCTGGGCACTGCTGTCGCTGTCGCTGCTGTCCGGCTGGCTGTTCCTCGACGACCTGTTCGCCCAGCACCTGGCGCACAAGACCTTGCTCGCCTGCCTGGCCTGGGTGGTGTTCGGCGTGCTGCTGTGGGGCCGCCACCAGCTCGGCTGGCGCGGCGGCAAGGCGATCCGCTGGACTCTGGCCGGTTTCCTGCTGCTGATGCTGGCCTACTTCGGCAGCAAGCTGGTCCGCGAATTCATCCTGCACATCTAGGGCATCCGACGCCGTGGGCGACCTCCATTCAAGCTTCCTGTTCGGCCTGCTGGTCTTCCTGATCCTCTGCTCGGCGTTCTTCTCCAGCTCCGAGACCGGCATGCTCAGCCTCAACCGCTACCGCCTGCGCCACCTGGTGCGCGAGGGGCACAAGGGGGCGCGGCGCGCCAGCGACCTGCTCGGTCGCCCGGATCGCCTGCTCGGCACCATCCTGGTCGGCAACAACATCGTCAACATCCTCGCCGCCTCGATCGCCACCGTGCTGGCCGTCGACCTGTGGGGCGAGGCCGGCATCGCCATCGCCACGGTGCTGCTGACCATCGTCATCCTGATCTTCGGCGAGATCACCCCCAAGACCCTCGCCGCCCTGCGCCCCGAGCAGGTCGCCTTCCCGGCCAGCCATGTGCTGCTGCTGCTGATGCGCCTGTTCTATCCGCTGGTCTGGCTGGCCGGCACGATCAGCAACGGTCTGCTGCGCCTGTTCGGCGTCGACCCGGCGCAGACCGCCCAGGACAGCCTGTCCACCGAGGAACTGCGCAGCGTGGTGCGCGAGTCCGGCAGCGGCCTGCCGCGCAACCGGCAGAACATGCTGCTGGGCATCCTCGACCTGGAGCGGGTCACGGTCAACGACATCATGATCCCGCGCAACGAGGTGGTCGGCATCGACCTCGAGGACGACATCGAGCAGATCGTCGCCCAGCTGCGCACCACCACCCATACCCGCCTGCCGGTGTACCGCCACGACCTCAACCAGGTCGAGGGGGTGATCCACATGCGCCGCATCGCCCGCCTGCTGACCCACAGCCAACTGACCCACGAGGCTCTGCGCAGCGCCTGTGTGGAGTCCTACTTCGTCCCGGAGAACACCCCGCTGTCGACCCAGCTGATCAACTTCCAGAAACAGAAGCGGCGCATGGGCATGGTGGTCGACGAGTACGGCGAGGTGATCGGACTGGTCACCCTGGAGGACATCCTCGAGGAGATCGTCGGCGAGTTCACCACCCAGCCCGGCCTGCGCGAGCCGGACGTCCACCCACAGGACGACGGCAGCTTCCTGATCGAGGGCAGCGCCAACATCCGCGAGGTCAATCGCGAGCTGGACTGGCAACTGCCCTGCGACGGCCCGCGCACCATCAACGGCCTGGTCACCGAAGCGCTGGAAACCATCCCCGACAGCAGCGTGTGCCTGAAGATCGGCCCCTACCACCTGGAGATCCTCCAGGCCGAGGACAACCGCGTGAAGCGCGTACGCGCCTGGCAGGCCGAGAGCCTGCCCCCCCGCGACGACGGCTGAGCGCGACGGCACCCGCAACGACCAGGGCCGGCCGCTCGCGGGAGCTTCCGGCCCGTGCCCGCAGAGCGACGGATTACAGCTCGACGCGCACCGCCTGCGCCGCGCGCAGCGCCTTGGCGCGCGCCGCCGCCACCGACTCGTCGCGGGCCAGGGCCACGCCCATGCGCCGCTGGCCGCTGACCTCCGGCTTGCCGAACAGGCGCAGCGCGGTGTCCGGCTCGGCCAGCGCAGCGCCGAGATTGCCGAAGCGCACCTCGCGCGATTCGCCCTCGACCAGGATCACCGCCGAGGCCGACGGACCGATCTGGCGGATCGCCGGGATCGGCAGGCCGAGGATCGCCCGCGCGTGCAGGGCGAACTCGGAGAGGTCCTGGGAGATCAGCGTCACCAGACCGGTGTCGTGCGGCCGCGGCGATACCTCGCTGAACCACACCTGGTCACCCTTGATGAACAGCTCGACGCCGAACAGGCCGCGGCCGCCGAGCGCCTCGGTGACCGCGCGGGCGATGCGCTCGGATTCGGCCAAGGCCTGCGGACTCATCGCCTGCGGCTGCCAGGACTCCTGGTAGTCGCCCTTCTCCTGGCGGTGGCCGACCGGCGCGCAGAAGGTGGTGCCGCCGACGTGGCGCACGGTGAGCAGGGTGATCTCGTAGTCGAAGTCGACGAAGCCCTCGACGATCACCCGGCCCTTGCCGGCGCGGCCGCCCTCCTGGGCGTAGTCCCAGGCCTTCTGCACGTCGGCCTCGCCGCGCAGCAGGCTCTGCCCCTTGCCCGAGGAGCTCATGATCGGCTTGACCACGCAGGGGAAGCCCAGTTCGGCGACCGCCGCGGCGTAATCCTCGAAGCTGTCGGCGAAACGGTACGGCGAGGTCGGCAGGCCCAGCTCCTCGGCGGCCAGGCGGCGGATGCCCTCGCGGTTCATGGTCAGCCTGGCGGCGCGCGCGGTGGGCACCACGGTGAAGCCTTCGGCTTCCAGCTCGACCAGGGTGTCGGTGGCGATCGCCTCGATCTCGGGGACGATGTAGTGCGGCTGCTCCTGCTCGATCACCGCGCGCAGGGCGGCGCCGTCGAGCATGCTGATCACGTGGCTGCGGTGCGCCACCTGCATCGCCGGGGCGTTGGCGTAGCGGTCGACGGCGATCACCTCGCAGCCCAGGCGCTGCAGCTCGATGACGACCTCCTTGCCCAGCTCGCCAGAGCCGCACAGGAGTACACGGGTCGCGCTCGGCGACAGCGGGGTTCCGATCATGGTCACGGAGACGTTCCTCAGAGGGGGTTCAACAGTCCTGCGGCCAGGGCGCGCTGGCGGCAGCGCTCGAGCACGGCGCGGCGCTCGGCGTTGTCCATTCGGCCCCAGCGGGTGATCTCGTCGCCGCTGCGCTGGCAGCCGACGCAGAGGTCGTCATCGTCCAGCGCGCAGACGTACACGCAGGGCGAGGCGACCGGCTTGTCCGGCTCGACCATCAGTCGGCCTGCTCGGCCAGCTCGCGGGCGTAGCGGCGGGCATTGTCCACGTAGTGGGCGGCGTTGGCCTTGAGGCCTTCGATCTGCTCCTCGCTCAGCTGGCGCACCACCTTGCCCGGCACGCCCATCACCAGGCTGCCGTCGGGGATCTCCCTGCCCTCGGGGATCAACGCACCGGCGCCGATCAGGCAGTGGCGGCCGATCTTCGCGCCGTTGAGCACCACCGCGCCGATGCCGACCAGGCTGTGGTCGCCGACGGTGCAGCCGTGCAGGGTGACCTTGTGGCCGATGGTCACCCCCTTGCCGATGCTCAGCGGCCAGCCCATGTCGGTGTGCAGCACGCTGCCGTCCTGCACGTTGCTGCCCTCGCCGACGTGGATCAGCTCGTTGTCGCCGCGCAGCACCGCGCCGAACCACACGCTGGCGCCGGCATCCAGGCGCACCTTGCCGACCAGGCTGGCGCCCGGGGCGACCCAGCTGTCGGGATGGGCTTCAACACGGGCATCGCCCAGACGGTAGTTCATCGGCAGCCTCCTCGGCTCGCTCAACGGTAGTGGATGTAATGGGGCGGCGGCTCGCGCAGCTGGATGCCGGCGTCGTAGACCAGGTTGACCAGCTCGACCACCATGATCGCGGTCAGCCCCCAGATCTTGAAGCCCTCGTAGCGGTAGCTGGGCACGTACCAGCTGTAGCCGAGGTAGTCGATGCGGTGGGTGATCTCGCGCGGATCCTCGCGGAAGAACTCCAGCGGCACGCTGAACACCGCCTCGATCTCGTCGCGGTTGGCGGCGAACTCGACACGATCGGGGATGAAGCCGACGTAGGGGGTGACCTGGATGCCATGCCGGGAGATTTGCGTGCTGAGCGGGCCGACCACCTCGACCAGGCCGGGGGCCAGTCCCACCTCCTCGTGCGCCTCGCGCAGGGCGGTGAACACCAGTGACTCGTCGTCGGGATCGCGCCGCCCGCCGGGAAAGGCCACCTCGCCGCCGTGGGTGGACAACCCGCTGGCACGCAGGGTCAGCACCAGCCGGGGATCCTCGCTGCGGGTCACCGGTACCAGCACCGCCGCCTCGGGAAACACCCTGTCGCTAGGCAGCCCCCCGGGGGTATGGGCCAGTACGCGTTGGCGCAGCATGTCCAGCATGGAGCACTCTCGTCGTGGATGATGGGGGAATCATGGCACGAAAGACGCAGCCCACCCAAGCCCCGGCGCGCGGTCCCAGACCGCCGCCCTTCCCGCCAATCGAGTGCCCGTCTAGAATTCCCCCATCGCCACAGCCGGTCGAAGCCCGGCCTCGATGAACGATGCGACGCGTCCGGTCAGCCCATGGGCGCGCAGCACGAACAACCGGCCGCCGGGCTGACGGCCACCCTGGTTTGCACTGGAATGCCCGTCATGCGTTGGTTGATCGTCGCCTGCTGTTTCCTCTTCGCTTCCCTGGCTCAGGCCATGACCACCCCCAGCCTGCATCCCGAGTCGGCGAGCGTGGACAAGGTGCTGGTGATCAAGTCCGAGCGCCGCCTGCACCTGCTCAGCCGCGGCGAGATCCTCAGAAGCTACCGCGTATCTCTCGGCAAGCAGCCCAACGGCCCCAAGCGCCACGAAGGCGACAAGCGAACGCCGGAAGGCTTCTACTGGATCGACTGGCGCAAGACCAGCGAGAAGTACAACCTGTCCATGCACATCTCCTATCCCAACGAACGGGATCTGGCCTACGCCCGGGACAAGGGCCTGCCGCCGGGCAACATGATCATGATCCACGGCACCCCGCTGGACGACGAATATCCCGAATGGTACTTCCACACTCTGGACTGGACCGAGGGCTGCATCGCCCTGAAGAACGACGACATGCGCGAGGTATGGAGCCTGGTCCGCGACGGCACGCTGATCGAGATCAGGCCCTGAGCTCCTCCCCCGCCCACGAAAAAGGCGCCGACATCCGGAGGATGCGACGCCTTTTTTCGTTCCGCCCGCCGAGCCCGGATCAGAACACCATATCCGACAGCCGCCAGACCTCGAAGGCCGGCGTCTCGTAGGGGTGACTGGCCTTCAGTGCCTTGACCGCCGCATGGATCAGTTCGTCGGCCACCACCATCTCCACCTTCCACTCCGCCACCCGGGCCAGCTCGCCCCTGGCGCCGAGGTAGGGCTGGCTGCCCGGCAGGGGATGGAACTGCCCCTCGCCGAGGGTCTGCCAGCAGCAGCTGTCGTAGTCGCCGATGCGCCCGGCGCCGGTGGCGAAGATGGCGGTCTTGACCGCCTCCAGGTGAGATTCGGGAACGAAGAAACACAGCTTGTACATCGGGATCTCCGGGGCGAGGAAAGAGAAGTGCCACAGGCTGCCTATCCTGCCACAAGCGCCGGGCGGCTGGCGCCTCCTTCCCGGCGACCTGCACCACCCAGCCGCCGGACGGCAGCTTCGCCATCAGCAAAAAGGGGTGCCCATCCTGCGATGGGCACCCCTTGCCGCTCAGGCCGGGCAGCCGATCAGCCGATCAGCCGACCCAGACCCGCGCGTTGCGAAACATACGCATCCAGCCGGCGTCTTCCTGCCAGGCGTCCGGACGCCAGGAGTTCTGCACGGCGCGGAACACCCGCTCCGGGTGCGGCATCATGATGGTGACCCGACCGTCGTGGGTGGTCAGGCCGGTGATGCCGCGCGGCGAACCGTTGGGGTTGGCCGGGTAGCGTTCGGTGACCTGGCCGTGGTTGTCGACGTAGCGCAGCGCCACCGCACCGGACAGGTCGGCCTGCAGCAGGGCCTCCTGGCTGGCGAACTCGGCGTGGCCCTCGCCGTGGGCGACGGCGATCGGCAGGCGCGAGCCGGCCATCCCGGCGAGGAAGATCGACTTCGACTCCTGCACCTCGACCATCGCCACGCGCGCCTCGAACTGCTCGGAGCGGTTGCGCACGAAGCGCGGCCAGTGTTCGCTGCCGGGGATCAGCTCGACCAGATTGGAGAGCATCTGGCAGCCGTTGCACACGCCGAGGGCGAAGCTGTCCTGGCGGGCGAAGAAGGCGCTGAAGTTGTCGCGGGCGCGGGCGTTGAACAGCACCGACTTGGCCCAGCCGCCGCCGGCGCCGAGCACGTCGCCGTAGGAGAAGCCGCCGCAGGCCACCAGGCCCTTGAAGTCCTCGAGGCTGACGCGACCGGCGATGATGTCGCTCATGTGCACGTCGACCACGCTGAACCCGGCGCGGTGGAAGGCCGCGGCCATCTCGGTCTGGCCGTTGACGCCCTGCTCGCGGAGGATCGCCATGCGCGGACGCGCGCCGGTATTGATGAACGGCGCGGCGATGTCCTGGTCGACGTCGAAGCTCAGGCTGGCGGACAGGCCCGGGTTGCCCTCCTCGAGCAGCCCGTCGTACTCCTGCTCGGCGCACTGGGCGTTGTCGCGCAGGCGTTGGATGCGGTAGCTGGTCTCGCTCCAGATGCGTTGCAGGATGCGCCGCTCGGCGCGGTAGACCACCTCGCCAGCCAGGCTCAGGCGGATCTCGCCGCCGGCCAGCGGCTGGCCGATGACGCTGACGCAGCCGGCCAGGCCGGCCGCGGCGAAGCGCGCGACCACCTCGGCGCTGTCGGCGGCACGCACCTGCAGCACCGCGCCCAGCTCCTCGCTGAACAGCGCGGCGCCCAGCGCCGCGCGCTCGGCGACCAGCGCATCGAGGTTGAGGTCGAGGCCGCAGTGGCCGGCGAAGGCCATCTCGGCGACGGTGGCCAGCAGGCCGCCGTCGGAGCGGTCGTGGTAGGCCAGCAGCTTGCCGTCGGCGTTCAGGCCCTGCACGGTGTCGAAGAACGCCTTGAGGTCGGCGGCGTTGTCGACGTCCGGCGCGCTGCGGCCGATCCGGCTGTAGACCTGGGCGACGATCGAGCCACCGAGGCGGTTCTGGCCGCGACCGAGGTCGATCAGCAGCAGCTCGGTCTCGCCCTGGTCGAGGCGCAGCTGCGGGGTCAGGGTCAGGCGGATGTCCTGCACCGGGGCGAAGCCGGAGACGATCAGCGACATCGGCGCGGTGACGCTCTTGTCCTGACCCTCGTCCTGCCAGCGGGTCTTCATCGACATCGAGTCCTTGCCGACCGGGATGGTGATGCCCAGTGCCGGGCACAGCTCCATGCCCACCGCCTTGACGGTGTCGTACAGGCGGGCGTCCTCGCCCGGGTGGCCGGCGGCGGCCATCCAGTTGGCGGACAGCTTGATGTCGGAAATCTTGCCGATGCGCGCGGCGGCCAGGTTGGTGATCGCCTCGCCGACTGCCATGCGGCCCGAGGCCGGGGCGTCGAGCAGCGCCAGCGGAGTGCGCTCGCCCATCGCCATGGCCTCGCCGGTGTAGACGTCGAAGGCGGTGGCGGTGACCGCGCAGTCGGCCACCGGCACCTGCCAGGGGCCGACGAACTGGTCGCGGGCCACCAGGCCGGTGATCGAGCGGTCGCCGATGGTGATCAGGAAGCTCTTGCTGGCCACGGCCGGGTGGCGCAGCACACGCTCGACCGCCTCATTCAGCTCGAGGCCGGCGGCGGCGAAGTCGTCGCCCAGTGCGGCCTCGCGGCTCACCGAGCGGTGCATGCGCGGCGGCTTGCCGAGCAGCACCTCGAGCGGCAGGTCGACCGGGTTGTTGCCGAAGTGCTGGTCGTGCACGGTCAGGTGGCGCTCCTCGGTGGCCTCGCCGACCACCGCGAACGGGCAGCGCTCGCGTTCGCAGATCTCGCGGAAGGTGTCGAGGTCGGCGGCGTCGACCGACAGCACGTAGCGTTCCTGCGACTCGTTGCACCAGATCTCCAGCGGGCTCATGCCCGGCTCGTCGTTGGGCACCTTGCGCAGCTCGAAGCGGCCGCCGCGGCCGGCGTCGTTGATCAGCTCCGGCAGGGCGTTGGACAGGCCGCCGGCGCCGACGTCGTGGATGAACTTGATCGGGTTCCTGTCGCCCATCTGCCAGCAGCGGTCGATGACCTCCTGGCAGCGGCGCTCCATTTCCGGGTTCTCGCGCTGCACCGAGGCGAAGTCGAGGTCGGCCGAGCTGGCGCCGGTGGCCATCGACGAGGCGGCGCCGCCGCCCAGGCCGATCAGCATGGCCGGGCCGCCGAGCACGATCAGCTTGCCGCCGACCGAGATCTCGCCCTTCTGCACGTGCTCGGCGCGGATGTTGCCGAGACCGCCGGCGAGCATGATCGGCTTGTGGTAGCCACGCACTTCCTCGCCGCGCGGGGTGTCGACGGCCTGCTCGAAGGTGCGGAAGTAGCCGGTCAGCGCCGGACGGCCGAACTCGTTGTTGAACGCGGCGCCGCCGAGCGGGCCCTCGATCATGATGTCCAGCGCGCTGACGATGCGCTCGGGCTTGCCGTAGGGCTTCTCCCAGGGCTGCTCGAAGCCGGGGATCTGCAGGTTGGAGACGGTGAAGCCGACCAGGCCGGCCTTGGGCTTGGAGCCGCGGCCGGTGGCGCCCTCGTCGCGGATCTCGCCGCCGGAGCCGGTGGAGGCGCCGGGGAACGGGGCGATGGCGGTCGGGTGGTTGTGGGTCTCCACCTTCATCAGGATGTGCACCGGCTCCTGGTGGGCGGCGTACTCGTGGCTGCCCGGCTGCGGGAAGAAGCGCCCGGCAACGAAGCCCTCGATCACCGAAGCGTTGTCCTTGTAGGCGCTCAATACGCCTTCGCGGTGCAGCTCGTAGGTATTCTTGATCATGCCGAACAGCGACTTGGCCTGCTCCTCGCCGTCGATGTCCCAGCTGGCGTTGAAGATCTTGTGCCGGCAGTGCTCGGAGTTGGCCTGGGCGAACATCATCAGTTCGACGTCGTGCGGGTTGCGCCCCAGCTCGCCGAAGTTCTTCACCAGGTAGTCGATCTCGTCCTCGGCCAGGGCCAGGCCCAGCTCGAGGTTGGCCGCTTCCAGGGCGGCGCGACCGCCGCCCAGCACGTCGACCACGCTCAGCGGCTTGGGCTGGGCATGGCTGAACAGCGCCGCGGCCTCCTCCAGACGCGCCAGCACCAGTTGGGTCATGCGGTCGTGCAGCAGCGCGGCGACGGCCTGCACCTCGGCGTCGGACAGCTCGCCGGCCACGTAGTAGGCGATGCCGCGCTCCAGGCGCTGGATCTTCGCCAGGCCGCAGTTGTGGGCGATGTCGGTGGCCTTGCTCGACCACGGCGAGATGGTGCCGAAGCGCGGCACCACCAGCAGCAGGCGGCCGACCGGCTCCTGCACCGGCACGCTCGGGCCGTACTGCAGCAGGCGCGCCAGCACCTGTTCCTCGTTGCCGTCCAGTGCGCTGGACACCTCGGCGAAATGGGCGAACTCGGCGTACAGGCCGGCGACCGCCGGAACCTTCTGGGTCAGTTGCTCGAGCAGTTTGCCGTGACGGAGGGCGGAAAGGGCGGGGGTGCCGCGCAGGATCAGCATTGTCGGAACAGCCTCTTGGGCAAGGTATGCGAAAGACTGGGGATTCTAGCGCAAAGCGACCTGCCGGGCACCCGCAGCGCGCCCGCCGGCGGACGCCTATCCGACCGTCGAGGTATGGCCCCCGCCCGGCTTTGCGTATACTCCATCCATGTTCAGCCTCTATGCTCTCCGCCTGCGTCACAGCGCCTGGCTGCTGACGACCGTCCTGATCCTGCTGCTCAGCGCGTGTGGCGAAGCCCCCACCGCCCTCGAGCGGGTCCGGGAGGACGGCGTGCTGCGCGTGATCACCCGCAACAGTCCGACCACCTACTATCAGGATCGCAACGGCGAGACCGGTTTCGAATACGAGCTGGCCGAGCAGTTCGCCAAGCGCCTCGGCGTGCGCCTGGAGATCGAGACCGCCAATACCATCGACGAGCTGTTCGAGCGTCTCAACGCCGCGGACGGCCCGCACCTGGCCGCCGGGCTGATCGCCTCGGCCAGCCGCCAGCCGCAGGCGCGCTTCAGCGACGCCTATCTGGACGTCACCCTGCAGGTAGTCTACCGCAACGGCCAGCCGCGGCCGACCAAGCCCGAGCAGCTGGTCGGCAAGCGCATCACCGTGGTCAAGGGCAGCATCCAGGCCGAACGGCTGGCCGAACTCAAACAGCGCCTGCCGGAGCTCGCCTACAGCGAGTCCGACGAGGTGGAGGTGGCCGACCTGCTGGGCATGGTCGACGACGGCAGCATCGACCTGACCCTGGTCGGCTCCAACGAGCTGGCGATGAGCCAGTTCGGCTATCCCAACGTGCGGGTCGGCTTCGATCTCGCCGGCGACCAGCATCTGGCCTGGGCGGTGCCGCCCGGCGAGGACGACAGCCTGCTCGCGGAGATCAACGCCTTCCTCGCCAAGGCCCGCAGGGACAACAGCCTGCAGCAGCTCAAGGAGCGCTACTACGGGCATATCGAGGTACTCGGCTACGTCGGCACCGTGACCTTCGCCAAACACCTGCAGCAGCGCCTGCCGCGCTACGAGCAGTACTTCCGCAAGGCCGCCGAGCAGTATCAGGTCGACTGGCGGCTGCTCGCCGCCATCGGCTACCAGGAGTCGCTGTGGCAACCCGACGCGGTGTCCAAGACCGGCGTGCGCGGGCTGATGATGCTGACCCAGCGCACCGCCACGGCCATGGGCGTGAGCAACCGCCTCGACCCCCGGCAGAGCATCCAGGGCGGCGCGCGCTACTTCACCGAGGTGCATGCCGGCCTGCCGGCCAGCATCGAGGAGCCGGACCGCACCTGGTTCGCCCTGGCCGCCTACAACGTCGGCGGCGGCCACCTGGAAGACGCTCGCAAGCTGACCCGCGAGGCCGGCCTGAACCCCGACAAGTGGCTGCACGTGAAGAAGATCCTGCCGCGCCTGGCGCAGAAGCAGTGGTACAGCAAGACCCGCTACGGCTACGCCCGCGGCGGCGAACCGGTGCACTTCGTCAACAACATCCGGCGCTACTACGACATCCTCACCTGGGTCACCCAGCCGCAGCTGGAAGGCAGCCAGGTGGCCGACCGCGGCCTGCACCGTCCCGGCGTGGACAAGACGGTCAAGCCCGAACCGCAGCTGTGAGCCGGCCGCCGGCTAGCCCTTCTGGCGCCGCGCGCGGAAGAACTCGCTGAGAATGCCCCCGCAGTCCGCCGCCAGCACGCCGCCCTCGACCAGCAGGCGGTGATTGAGGAAGGCCTGTTCGAAGAAGCGTCCGCGGCTTTCCACCACGCCGGCCTTGGGCTCGGTGGCGCCGTAGACCACCCGGGCGATGCGCGAATGGACGATCAGCCCGGCGCACATGCTGCACGGCTCGAGGGTCACGTACAGGGTGCTGCCGACCAGCCGGTAGTTCTCCAGCTGGCGCGCCGCGTCGCGGATCGCCACCATCTCGGCGTGCGCGCTGGGATCGTGGCTGGAGATCGGGCAGTTGAAGCCGCGCCCGACGACCTCGCCGTCGACCACCACGAGCGCCCCCACCGGCACCTCGCCCAGCGCGGCCCCCTCGGCGGCCAGGGCCAGCGCCTCGCGCATGAAGCGCTCGTCCTGGCTGCGGTCGATGATCACGGGTCTTTTCATGGCGAAGGCTGCGGCGGGAGGAAAGCCCGCCAGTTTGGGAAAAGCCGGCACGGAGTCAAGCCTGCACAGCCCGAAGGCGCATATGGACCGCAGGGCAGAAAACGCGCGCCGCAACTTTCAACCGCTGAGCGCAGGCCGCGGCGCCGCCTGACTGGTGGGCAATCGCTGCGCGAGTTGCACCGCCCTACACCCTACCCCGCCCTCGCCACTCAGACCACCGCGATGGCCGCCATCAGCCCGGTCTCCATGTGGTCGACCACGTGACAGTGGAGCATCCAGGTACCGGGATTGTCGGCGACCAGCGCGACCCGCGCCGTCTCGTTCTTGCCGAGCAGGTAGGTGTCGGTGAACCACGGCGCCTCGATGCGCCGACGGTTGGAGGACAGCACCTTGAAGGTCATCCCGTGCAGGTGGATCGGATGCTGGTACTGACTGATGTTGCGCAGCTCGAGGACGTAGCTGCGTCCCTGCCGCAGAGTGGCGATCGGCCGCTCGACGCAGCTCCGGTCGTCGATGTCCCAGGCCTGGCCGTTGATCTGCCAGAAGCTGTGCGCCGCGCCCCGTTCCAGATTGGCCGATACCGCGCCGGCCCACTCGAAGTTGAAGCGCAGGGTCTCGGCCGCGGCCAGGTCCGGCTCGACCACCGGATTGGCCGGCAGCGCCGGCGGCCAGTCGCCGACGGTCGTCTCCCGGCTGGCCACGCTGGCCAGGGTCGCCAGACGCAGCGGGCCGTTGCGCAGCGCCAACTCGGTGCCGGCCGCCGGCACGCGCAGGGCCAGCTCGATGCGCATGCCCGGCCCCAGCCAGTACTCGCGTTCCAGCGGCCGCGGCGCCACCGGATTGCCGTCGAGGGCGTAGACGCGCGCCTCGGCGCCCGGCAGGTTGAGGCGGTAGGTCAGGGTGTTGTCGAGGTTGAGGATGCGCAGGCGCACGACCTGCCCGGCCGGCAGGTCGAGGGTCGGCACATGCACGCCGTTGACCGTCGACAGCCGCCCCGGCGTACCGCCGCGCGCCGCCTCGCGCGGCACGCTGAAGTCGGTGAAGGCTCCCGCCTCGTCCACGTGCCAGTGCTTGATGCTCAGCGTGCGCTCGTGGCGGAAGCCGCTCGGCTCGCGCTCCTCGACGATCAGCGGGCCGACCAGGCCGCGACCGAGCTGCTCGCCGCTGGCGGTGTGCGGGTGGTACCAGAAGCTGCCCGCGTCCGGCACCACGAAGTCGTAGTCGAAGTGCTCGCCGGGCAGCACCGGCAACTGTGACAGATAGGGTACGCCGTCCATCTCCAGCGGCAGACGGATGCCGTGCCAGTGGATGGTGCTCGGCTCGGGCAGCCGGTTGACGAAGCGCACCCGCAGCCGCTCGCCCTGCCGGGCGCGCAGCTCCAGACCCGGCGCCTGGCCACCGTAGGCCCAGACGGTGGTGGCGCGGCCGGGCACCAGCTCGACGTCCAGCGGCGCGGCGATCAGTTCGTAGTCGTGGCCGGCCGGCGCGGCCGGGCGCCCCAGCCAGTAGCGCGCGCTGCCGCCGGCCACGCCGAGGGCGCCGAGACCGGCCAGGCCGGCGAGGACTTGTCGACGGGTGAAGGACATCGGGGTACCTCGCGAGCGAAAACGGAATCGCCCGACTGCGGCGGAATGCCGCGAGCGGGACGCGGATGACAGAGTTTCTCATTTTCTACAGCCCGCAGGCGAGCCGCAGCTGCGACACATCGGCACAGCCTCCTGGACTAGGCTTGCAGGAGACGCCTCGCCGGGAATCCTGGAGTCGCCATGTCCCTCTTCCGCCGCCTGCCGCTCCTGCTGCTGCTCGGGCCGCCCGCCGCCCTCGCCCAGCAGCCGGTCACCTACGCCGCGATCGCGCCGATCCTCCAGGCGCGCTGCGTGCTCTGCCACGCCGGCGCCAGCGCGCCGCTCGGCCTGCGCCTGGACAGCCTCGACGGCCTGCGCGAAGGCAGCCAGCGCGGCCCGGTGGCGCTCGCCGGCAAGCCGCAGGACAGCGAGTTGCTGCTGCGCCTGAGCGGCGCGCGCCAGCCACGCATGCCGATGAGCGGACCGCCCTGGCTGTCCGCCGCCGAGATCGACCTGGTCGAACGCTGGATCGCCGGCGGCCTGCTCCCCGCAGACGAACCGGGCGCAGCGCCCGCACCTGCAGCCCCGCCAGCCGACGGCAGGGTGACCTGGGCCGAGGTGGCGCCGATCCTCGCCCGCCGCTGCAGCAAGTGCCACACCGCCCAGGGCCTGATGGGACCGCCGCCGGAGGGCTACCGGCTGACCTCGCTCGCCGAGGCGCTGGCCAGCGGCGAACGTGCCCGGGTGATTCCCGGCAATGCCGGGGCCAGCGAGCTGCTGCGCCGCATCCGCGGCCAGGCGCTGCCGCGCATGCCCTACGACGGCCCGCCCTGGCTGGAGGAGACGGAGATCGCGCTGATCGCCGCGTGGATCGAACAGGGCGCCCGCGACGCTGCAGGCCGTCCCGCCGCCGCGCCGCTCGGCGCCCGCCTGCGCCTGCACGGCACCCTCGGCGCCGGCTGGATGCTCGACGGCCTGCCGCTGCGCGTCGAGGCCGGCACCCGCATCGACAAGAATCCGCGCCCGGGCGACTACGTGCAGGTGCGCGGCCGCTGGTCGGCCGGAGGCGTCGAGGTGGAGCGTCTGCGCCGCCGCTGAGCCCCTCTCAGCCGAGGACCAGCTGGGTCAGCGCGTGCAGACTCAGGCCGACCAGCCCGCCGACCAGGGTGCCGTTGATGCGGATGAACTGCAGGTCCCTGCCGACGTTGCGCTCCAGCTGCTCGACCAGCTCGGCGCTGTCCCAGCGCTCCACCCGCTCGGCGATGTAGCGGCGAATGTCCTCGCGGTGGCGCTCGACCAGCAGCGGCGCCACCTCGAGCAGTTGGTCGTTGATCCAGCGGCGCATCGCCGCGTCGCGCTCCAGCGCCTCGCCCAGGCGCAGGCACAGGCGCCCCAGGCGGCGGCGAATGGTCGAGTCGGCGGCGGCGAGGTCGGCCTGCAGCCAGTCCAGCAGCTCGTCCCACAGGCCGCGCAGGTAGTCGGCGAGCGCCGGATGGGCGAGCAGCTGCTCGCGGATCTGCTCGCCCTTGAGGCGGAAGGCCGGATCCTCCTTGAGCCGGGCGATGAAGCGCGCCACGCAGGCATCGAAGTGGCCGCGCAGCTCGTGCCGGGGATCGCGGCTGATCTCGCCGATCAGCTCGGAAACCCGGCACACCAGCTTGTCCGCCGACCACTGGCCGGCCTTCTCGTCGAGCGGGATGTCCTTGCCGAACAGGCGCAGGCGCAGGGCGCTGAACTCGCCGGACAGCCCGGCGGCGATGCGCCGCTGCACCGCCTCGTCCTGCAGCAGCAGGTCGAGCTGGGCGAGCAGTTCGTCGAGCATCGCCTGGTGGCGGCGCTCGTGGGTCAGCATGTCCAGCAGCTGACCACCGAGGCGCGCCAGGTCGAGCTCGCGCAGCTTGCCGGTAGCGCTGCGCTGGATGAACTGGCCGACCCGCTCGTCGCGCAGGGCGCCCAGCCCATAGCGGGCCACGCCGACCAGCTGGCCGGCCAGCGCCTCGGCGTTGGCCGGGCGGCGCAGCCAGGCGGCCAGCCGCCCGGCGGCGTCGAAGGCCTCCAGCTTGGCCATCACCTGCGGGGTGGCGAGGAAGTGGGTGCAGAGGAAGTCGGCCAGGTTGCGGCCCAGGCGCGCCTGCTTGTGCGGGATGATCGCGGTGTGCGGGATCGGCAGGCCGAGCGGATGGCGGAACAGCGCGGTGACCGCGAACCAGTCGGCGATGGCGCCGACCATCGCCGCCTCGGCGAACGACTGCAGGTAGCCCCAGCCCGGATGCAGGGGCAGCAGGTGGGTGGCCAGCGCATAGAGCACGGCGGCCAGCAGCAGCAGACCGAGGGCGATGGCCTTCATGCGCGCCAGGGGAGAACTGCACAGGGACATCGGACACTCCTTGCCGGTCGGTTCCTGCAGCATAGCGAGCCGGGCGGACGCCGGAAATGCGAAAGGGCAGCCGCAGCTGCCCTTTCGCCGGTCACCTCAGCAGCGCCGAGGGATCACTCCCACTCGATGGTCGCCGGCGGCTTGCTCGACACGTCGTAGGTGACCCGCGAGATGCCCTCGATCTCGTTGATGATGCGGTTGGAGACCTTCTCCAGCAGCTCGTAGGGCAGGTGCGCCCAGCGCGCGGTCATGAAGTCGATGGTTTCCACCGCACGCAGGGCGACCACCCAGGCGTAGCGACGACCGTCGCCGACCACGCCGACCGACTTGACCGGCTGGAACACCACGAAGGCCTGGCTGGTCTTGTGGTACCAGTCGAAGTTGCGCAGCTCCTCGATGAAGATGTGGTCGGCGCGCCGCAGCAGGTCGGCGTACTCCTTCTTCACCTCGCCGAGGATGCGCACGCCCAGGCCCGGGCCCGGGAACGGGTGGCGATAGACCATGTCGTAGGGCAGGCCGAGCTCCAGGCCGATCTTGCGCACCTCGTCCTTGAACAGCTCGCGCAACGGCTCGACCAGCTGGAACTGCATGTCCTCGGGCAGGCCGCCGACGTTGTGGTGCGACTTGATCACGTGGGCCTTGCCGGTCTTGGCGCCGGCCGACTCGATCACGTCCGGGTAGATGGTGCCCTGGGCGAGGAAGTCGATGCCTTCGAGCTTCTTGGCCTCCTGGTCGAACACCTCGATGAAGCTGCGGCCGATGATCTTGCGCTTCTCTTCCGGGTCGCTGACCCCGGCCAGGCGGCCGAGGAACAGCTCCTCGGCGTTGGCGCGGATCACCTTGACGCCCATGTTCTCGGCGAACATGGCCATCACCTGGTCGCCCTCGTGCAGGCGCAGCAGGCCGTTGTCGACGAACACGCAGGTCAGCTGGTCGCCGATGGCGCGGTGCAGCAGCGCGGCGACCACCGAGGAGTCGACGCCGCCGGACAGGCCGAGCAGCACCTTGCGCTCGCCGACCTGGGCACGCACCTGGGCGATGGCGTCGTCGACGATGTTGGCCGGGGTCCACAGCGCGGCGCAGCCGCAGATGTCCAGCACGAAGCGCGACAGGATGCGCCCGCCCTGCTTGGTGTGGGTCACTTCCGGGTGGAACTGCACGCCGTAGTAGCAGCGGTTGTCGTCGGCCATGGCGGCGATCGGGCAGCTCGGGGTGCTGGCGACGATGTGGAAGCCGACCGGCAGGTCGGTGACCTTGTCGCCGTGGCTCATCCACACGTCGAGGCTGAGCAGGCCGTCGGCGTCCATGTGGTCCTCGATGCCGTCGAGCAGGCGACTCTTGCCGACCAGGTCGACGCGGGCGTAGCCGAACTCGCGCAGGTCGGAGCCCTGCACCTTGCCGCCGAGCTGCTCGGCCATGGTCTGCATGCCATAGCAGATGCCGAACAGCGGCACGCCCAGGTCGAACACCGCCTGGGGCGCGCGCGGGCTGTTGTCCTCGTGTACCGACTCCGGACCGCCGGCGAGGATGATGCCGCGCGGGTCGAAGGCGCGGATCGCCTCGTCGTCCATGTCGAACGGGTGGATCTCGCAGTACACGCCGATCTCGCGCACGCGGCGGGCGATCAGCTGGGTGTACTGGGAGCCGAAGTCGAGGATCAGGATCCGGTGAGCGTGAATGTCGTGGTGGGCCATGGCCGTCTCTCTAGCGGAATGCACAAACGACACGGGGCTGGAAAGCAGCCCCGTGTCGCCCTGTCGGAAGTTCGGGAATCAACCTACGCGGTAGTTCGGCGCTTCCTTGGTGATCTGCACGTCGTGCACGTGCGACTCGGCCATGCCGGCGCCGGTGATGCGCACGAACTGCGGGCGGGTGCGCATCTCCTCGATGGTGGCGCAGCCGGTGTAGCCCATGGAGGCGCGCAGGCCGCCCATCAGCTGGTGGACGATGGCGGACAGGGCGCCCTTGTACGGCACGCGGCCTTCGATGCCTTCCGGCACCAGCTTCTCGGCGCCGGCGGCGGAGTCCTGGAAGTAGCGGTCCGAGGAGCCCTGGGCCTGGGCCATGGCGCCCAGCGAGCCCATGCCGCGGTAGGACTTGTAGGAGCGCCCCTGGAACAGCTCGACCTCGCCCGGCGCCTCTTCGGTGCCGGCGAACATCGAGCCCATCATCACCGCGTTGGCGCCGGCGACGATGGCCTTGGACAGGTCGCCGGAGAAGCGGATGCCGCCGTCGGCGATCATCGGCACGCCGACCGCGGCGAGCGCGGCGGAAACGTTGGCGATGGCGCTGATCTGCGGCACGCCGACGCCGGCGACGATGCGGGTGGTGCAGATCGAGCCCGGGCCGATGCCGACCTTGACCGCGTCGGCGCCAGCCTCGACCAGCGCCAGGGCAGCCTCGGCGGTGGCGATGTTGCCGCCGATCACCTGCAGCTCGGGGAAGTTCTGCTTGACCCAGCGCACGCGGTCGATCACGCCCTTGGAGTGGCCGTGGGCGGTGTCGACCACCACCACGTCGACGCCGGCGGCGGCCAGCGCGGCGATGCGCTCGCCGGTGTCGGCGCCGGTGCCGACCGCGGCGCCGACGCGCAGGCGGCCCTGGTCGTCCTTGGAGGCCAGCGGGTAGCTCTTGGCCTTCTCGATGTCACGGAAGGTCACCAGGCCGCGCAGGTGGAACTGCTTGTCGACCACCAGCATCTTCTCGATGCGGTGCTCGTACAGCTTGGCCTTGATCTCCTCGAGACCGGTGCCTTCCTCGACGGTGATCAGACGCTCCTTGGGCGTCATGATCGCCGCCACGGTGTCGCCGGCGTTGGGCTTCACGCGCAGGTCGCGGCCGGTGACGATGCCGACCAGTTCGTTGTTGGCCAGCACCGGGAAGCCGGAGAAGCCCAGCTCGCGCACGCGGGCCAGCAGGTCGATGATCTTGGTGTCCGGGGTCACGGTCACCGGATCGCGCACGATCGCGGTCTCGTGACGCTTGACCTTGCGCACCTCGGCAGCCTGCTGCTCGATGGTCATGTTCTTGTGGATGATGCCGATGCCGCCTTCCTGGGCCATGGCGATGGCCAGGCGGGCCTCGGTCACGGTGTCCATGGCCGCGGAAACCAGCGGGATGTTCAGCTCGATGCCACGGGTCAGGCGGGTCTTGAGGGAAACATCCTTGGGCAGAACCTCGGAATAACCGGGGATCAGGAGAACGTCGTCGAAGGTCAGGGCTTCTTGGCTGATGCGCAGCATGGCGGGGGCTCCCGGACGGGAAAAAATGGAAGCGCGGCATTATACCCGGCCGACCGGCCGCGCTCAACGCAAGTCCGCGCCTGCCGACAGCCTGCGAGCGGCCGACCGCATCCTGCATCTGCAGGATAGTGCGCCCTCCTCCACGGGTCGATACTCGAACCCAGCCCCTGCCGCCGCAGGTCGGCGCCGACAACGACAAGAACCAGGCCCGAGGAGCACCGCATGCGCAGCCCCGCACGGCAAGACCCGCCGATCGCCAGCCACTGGCTGGTGGAGTTCGGCAACGCCTTGCTGGACATCAACCGCCTGGCCAGGGACAAGGCCCTCGAGAGTTTCCACCACCAGGCGCTGCAGCGCCTGCAAGACCTGCTGGCGTTCGACAAGGCCTGGTGGGGACGCGCCGCGCTGATCGACGGCCTGCCCGAGGAGCACAGCCGCCACCTGTTCGGCCTGCCGGCCGAGTACCTCGACGACTGGCAGTCGATCCGCGCACAAGACATCACCGTCGACCGCGTCTATGCCACCCCGGAGCGCGCGGTGATCGTCGACATGCAGGCCGCCGACAGCCCGGCCGGGCTGCGCTGGCTGGCCGCCCGCCACGAGCTCGGCGAGCTGATCTGCATCATCCACGTCGACCCGCAGACCCAGCTCAGCGACCACCTGTCGCTGTACCGCCGCCCCGGCGCGCCACGCTTCGGCGAGCTCGACCGGCTGCTGCTCGACAACCTGATGCCGCACCTGGTCGCCGCGGTGTCCGCCAACCAGATCCGCACCCTGGTAGCCATGCGCGAGTCGCTGCAGTCGCAGGCGCTGGCCATGGCGGTGTGCGACCGCCATGGCGTGCTGCACTGCGCCGAGCGCGGCTTCGTCGAGCTGCTGCTCGGCGAGTGGCCGCAATGGACCGGCCCGCAGCTGCCGCCTCAGGCCAGCCCGCAGGGCTACGCCGGCGCGCGGCTGGCGATCGAGTCGCGCATCGTCGGCGACCTGCACCTGCTCACCGCACGCCGCCGCGGGCCGCTGGAGCAGCTCAGCAGCCGCGAGCGCGAGGTCGCCCTGCTGTTCGGCGCAGGGCGCACCTACAAGGAGATCGCCCGCGAGCTGGATCTCGCACCGAATACCGTGCGCCACCACATCCGCACCCTCTATTCCAAGCTCGGGATCAACGACAAGGCCAGCGTCGCCCACCTGCTGCAGCGACTCGCCCCCGACTGATCCGCCCCGCGCAACCCCGCATGCCCAGTCCCGCCGCGCTTCGCGCTGGCCGGGCCGGGTTCGGCTTGCCCGCAAAAACACGTTCCAGCACAACAACAAGAGAGGAAACACCGCATGACCGCATCGCCACGACGCCTGCTCGGCGTCGCCCTGCTCGGCCTGGCCGGCAGCCTCGCCACCTCCGGCGCCAGCGCCGCCGATCTCAACGCCCGCGACTTCTTCACCGCGCCGGCCGGCACCAGCCTCGGCGTGTTCTACCTGCCGGCCGTGCGCGCCGACGAGTTCCGCGGCGCACGCGGCACCGACAAGGACGCCGAGCTGACCGTCAACGCCTTCGCCTGGCGCCAGCTGTGGTTCAGCGACATCTGCGGCACCCTGTGCACCCCGCAGTTCATCATCCCGCTAGCCGACATCGAGGCGCGCCTGCCCGGCAGCGCCGCGCATCGCAGCGCACAGGGCCTCGGCGACCCGCAGTTCGGCGGCACCCTGTTCTTCATCAACGACCCGGAGCGCCGCACCTACAGCGGCCTGCTGACCCTGATCGGCGCACCGCTCGGCGAGTACCACGCCGGCAACCCCGACGTCTCGCCGGGCGCCAACCGCTGGACGGCGACCTTCAACTACAACTACACCCGGGGCTTCGGCGAGAACTGGGTGCTGGAGGCCAACCTCGAGGCGCAGCTCTTCGGCAAGAACGACGACTACCACGGCATGGATCTCGAGCAGGACCCGCTGTACCGCCTGCAGGCCTTCGCCTCCTACGACTTCACCCCGGCCAGCTACGGCGCGCTACGCCTGATCCACGCCGACGGCGGCGAGCTGCGCCTGGACGGCGAGCGCCTCGACGGCACCCACCAGCGCTACACCCAGCTCGGCTTCGAACTCGGCCACTGGCTGGACCAGAAGAACCAGCTGCTACTGGCCCTGTCGCGCAACCTCGACACCGACAACGGCTTCCACGGCGAGCAGGCCCTGCTGCGCCTGGTCCACGTGTTCTGACCCGGAGCATCCCATGACCACCCAGACCCACATCGACGCCGCGGCCTCCCGCGCCAGCGGCGGCCTCGCCCTGCTCGCCGCCATCGTCCTGCTCGCCGCCATCACCCCCGCGGTGCTGATGACCGCCCCGGCGCTGGCCGCCCAGCTCGCCGCGCAGTGGCAGCTCGCCCCGGCGCAGATCGGCGACCTGTTCTCCTGCGAACTCGGCGCCATGAGCCTGGCCACCCTGCCAGCCTGGTGGTGGCTGCGCCGCGTCGACTGGCGCCGCGCCGCGCTCGCCGCCGGCCTGCTGTTCGTCGTCGCCAACCTGGCCTCGGCGTTCGCCAGCGGCTATTCGACGCTGCTCGCCCTGCGCTTCGCCAGCGCCCTGGCCGGCGGCTCGCTGATGATCCTGTGCATGTCCAGCGCGGCCAGCACCACCAATCCCGGGCGCACCTACGGACTGTGGGTGATGGGCCAGCTGGTGGTCGGCGCCCTCGGCCTCGCCGTGCTGCCCAAGCTGTTCGCCGCACACGGCATCGCCGCCGCCTACCTGCTGCTCGCCGGGCTGATGGGCCTGTGCCTGCCGCTGACCCGCTGCCTGCCGGCCGCCGGCCAGGGCCACGCCGCCACGGCGGGCGAGCGCCTGCCGGGACAGCGCCGGCGCACCGCCCTCGGCATCCTCGCCGTGCTGACTTTCTACGTCGCCCTCAGCGCGGTGTGGACCTTCATCGGCGGCATCGCCGGCCAGGCCGGCCTGTCGGCCGCCGATAGCGGCGAGATCCTCGCCGTGGCCACCCTGCTCGGCATCGCCGGCGCCGCCTGCGCCTCGCTGCTCGGCGAACGCTGGGGCCGCGCGCCGCTGCTGCTGGCCGGCTACCTGGCGATGCTCGCCGCCGTGCTCATGCTGCTGGGCGAGCCGCAACTGGCGCGCTTCGCCGCCGCCGCGCTGCTGTTCAAGTTCACCTGGACCTTCGTGCTGCCCTACATCCTCGCCAGCCTGGCCGCCCTCGACCCCAGCGGCCGGCTGATGAACGCCACCAACCTGGTGATCGGCGGCGGCCTCGCCCTCGGCCCGGCCATCGCCGGTCGCCTGCTCGAGGCCAGCGGCGGCGCCTTCCACGGCGTGCTGCTCGGCGCCGCCGCCTGCACCGCCCTGTCGCTGGGCCTGATCCTCGCCATCAACCGCCGCCAGCCGGCCTGAATCCCGCTTCAAAGGAGCAACCGACATGAGCCGACGCACCGCCTTCTTCTTCGACGAGCTCTGCCTCTGGCACAGCGCCAGCCAGCACGCGCTGATCCTCCCGGTGGGCGGCTGGGTGCAGCCGCCGGCCGCCGCCGGCCACGCCGAGTCGCCGGAAACCAAGCGCCGCCTGAAGAACCTGCTGGACGTCTCCGGCCTGACCCGCCGGCTCGACCTGCGCACGGCCGCGCCGGCCAGCGACGAGGACCTGCTGCGGGTGCATCCGGCGCACTACCTGCAGCGCTTCAAGGCGCTCAGCGACGCCGGCGGCGGCCTGCTCGGCGAGCACGCGCCGATCGGCCCGGGCAGCTACGAGATCGCCAGACTGTCCGCCGGACTGGCCATCGCCGCGGTGGATGCGGTGCTGCACGGCGAGGCGGACAACGCCTACGCGCTGTCGCGCCCGCCGGGCCACCACTGCCTGGCCGACCAGGCGATGGGCTTCTGCTTCCTCGCCAACATTCCGCTGGCCATCGAGGTGGCCAGGGCGCGCCACGGCGTCGAGCGGGTGGCGGTGATCGACTGGGACGTGCACCACGGCAACGGCACCCAGGCGATCTACTACCAGCGCCCGGACGTGCTGACCATCTCCCTGCACCAGGAGGGCTGCTTCCCGGCCGGCTACGGCGGCGCGGCGGATCGCGGCGCCGGCGCCGGCGAGGGCTGCAACCTGAACATCCCGCTGCTGCCGGGCGGCGGCCACGACGCCTACCTGTACGCCTTCGAGCGCCTGGTGGTGCCGGCGCTGGCGCGCTTCCGCCCGCAGCTGATCGTGGTCGCCTGCGGCTACGACGCCAACGCGGTCGACCCGCTGGCGCGCATGCTGGCGCACAGCGGCACCTTCCGCGCGATGACCGCGCGCCTGCGCCAGGTCGCCGAGGAACTGGCCGACGGCCGCCTGGTGCTGGTCCACGAGGGCGGCTACTCCGAGGCCTACGTGCCGTTCTGCGGCCAGGCGGTGATCGAGGAACTGGCCGGGGTGAGCACCGCGGTGGAGGACCCGCTGCTCGGCTTCATCGAGCAGCAGCAGCCCAACGCCGAAGTGCGCGCCCTGCAGCGCCGCCTGCTGGACCGCCAGGCGGAGGATTGCGGGTTGTGAGGCAGGGCCGGGCGTCTCTCAGGAGACGGCCCGGCCGCCGACCAGGCTCAGCTCGGCGCCCCGCTCGCGGCGCTGGGCCAGGAAGCGGGTGCAGCTGACGCGCAGGAAGGAGGCGAAGTTGACCACCTCGCCGCGGTAGTCCATGACCTCCTCGTAGAGCCTGGCGATCAGCTGGTTGGTGGTCATGCCGTCGACCTCGGCGATCTCGCGCAGGATGTCCCAGAACTGGTTCTCCAGGCGCAGGGTGGTGACCACCCCGCGGATGCGCAACGAGCGCGAGCGCGACTCGTAGAGGATCGGGTCGGCCTTGACGTACAGCTCGCACATGACGGTTTCCTCTCCCGGGCATGGCACCGGCAGCGCCGGGGTGGTGGACAGGGCTGCGCCGTTGTCCACCCTACCAACTGGCGGCGCAGCCTTCGCAGGGTAGAAAACTCGCGCAGCGGTTTTCTACCGTCCCGCGGCGCGGACTACAGCTCGATGCGCGTGCCGAGCACCTTGAGGAACGCCGCCAGCCAGGCCGGATGCGCCGGCCAGGCCGGGGCGGTGACCAGGTTGCCGTCGGTGTGCGCCTGGTCGACCGGGATCTCCACGTAGCGCCCGCCGGCCAGGCCGACCTCCGGCGCGCAGGCCGGGTAGGCGCTGCACGCGCGCCCCGAGAGCACGCCGGCGGCAGCCAGCAGTTGGGCGCCGTGGCAGATCGCGGCGATCGGCTTGCCGGCCCGGGCGATGGCCTGCACCAGGGCGATCACCTCGGCGTTCAGGCGCAGGTACTCCGGCGCGCGGCCGCCCGGCACCAGCAGGGCGTCGTAGTCGGTGGCCTGCACGGCGGCGAAGTCTGCGTTGAGGGCGAAGTTGTGCCCCGGCTTCTCGCTGTAGGTCTGGTCGCCCTCGAAGTCGTGGATCGCGGTGCGCACGCTCTGCCCGGCGGCCTTGCCCGGACACACCGCGTGCACGGTATGGCCGACCATCGACAGCGCCTGGAACGGCACCATCACCTCGTAGTCCTCGACGTAATCGCCGACCAGCATGAGGATCTTCTTCGCAGCCATGGTTCTTTCCCTGTCAGGTGGTGAAGGAACCAGCAGTATCGACCATGGCACGGCGAACGGGTAACAGCCACCTACTACAGGGCACGCCTAGGGATCGACCTGCACCACGCGCAGCGGAAAACCCAGCCGCTCGGCGCAGGCGTCGAGGAAGTCCTGACGCAATCCCGCCTCCGCCCAGCCGTTGAAGATGAAGCCCAGGTCGGAGAAGCCGCACGGCTGCAGGAACAGGAAGCCGTTGATGTCGTCCTCGAAGCCGCATTCCGGGCAGGTGAAGTTGTCGGTCTCCCCCGGCCACCAGGCCTCCAGGCTGTCGAACAGCGGCTCGCCGATCTCCTGGCGGCACTGCGGACAGCCGGCTTCCTCGCGAAAATCGCGGGTCGGCGTATAGATGCAGCGCCGGGTGATGATCTCCAGGCCGTTGTGCGGCTGGCCGAACGGCAAGCGCTCGGGATGCCGGGCCACCCGCCGCGCGCCGGGGGCGATGGCGTAGGCCATGCCGTTGCCGCCCTGCCCGCAGGTGGTCGGCAGCGCCGCGACGATCTCGCGCCTGACCAGCCAGTTGAGCAGCTGGCGCGCCTTCGCCTCGTGGGCGGGGACGCTGGAAATCTGCGGGACGAGGATGAGCTGTGCGGTCATGGCAGCGAGTCGGACACGAGGTGGCCGGGCAGCTTAGGCGCTGGCACGGACAAATCAAGTCCGCCGGACGGCCGGCGCCGCAGCGCGGCGCGCCGGCCAGCGCTCGCGCAGCCCGTCCCAGCCGCAGTTGAAGGCCAGAGTGTAGGGCAGGAAGAACAGGATCAGGCCGATGTCGAGCAGCAGCGCCTCGAGCAGGCCGATCGACAGCCACCAGGCCGCCAGCGGCACCAGCACGACGATCAGCCCCGTCTCGAACAGCAGCGCGTGACACAGCCGTACCCGCAGGTCGCGGCGGAAGCCCAGGCGCTGCTGGGCGCGGTCGAACAGCCAGTTGAACAGCATGTTCCAGAGCATGGCGACGGTCGAGAACATCAGGGTCAGCAGCCCCAGCTGCAGCAGCGGCTTGCCCAGCAGCCAGGCCAGCGCCGGTGCGCAGATCAGCAGGGCGATCAGCTCGAAGGCCAGCGCATGGCCGATGCGTTCGCCCAGCGAGCGTTGCAGGGGATTGACGTTCAGACTCATGGCAGGGACCTCGCTATCGACAGCAGCGGGCGCTATTCTCATCGGTCATTCAGCCATCAAAAAACCAGCTGCCATCGGATAAACCGATATGAACCTGTCCACCGAAGCGCTCCGGGCCTTTGCCCAGGCGGCCGCCTGCGGCTCGCTGAGCGCCGCCGCACGGCGGCTGGGCAAGAGCCAGTCGACCGTCAGCGAAGCGGTGGCGCGCCTGGAGCTCGACCTCGGCGTCGAGCTGTTCCAGCGCGGCCCGCGCCGCCTCGAACTCACCGAGGCCGGCGCCAGCCTGCTGGCCCACGCCGAGGCCGTGCTGGCCGCCGGCGACCGCCTGGCGCGGCACGCCGCCCGCCTGGCGCAGGGCCAGGAGGCGCGCCTGACCCTGGTCCTGTCCGATGCCTACCAACCCCGCCAGTACGAGGCGCGCCTGCTGGAGCTCGACCGGCGCTTTCCCGACCTGGAGTTCGAGTGCCTGATCGCCGAGCACGCCGACGTGCTCGACCTGATCGGCCAGGGTCGCGCCCAGCTCGGCCTGCTCGCCGCGCAGCCCGCCTACCCGCCGGACATCGCCCACGCCGGGGTGGCGACCGGCGCCGAATTCGGCCTGTTCGTCGCCGACGGCCATCCGCTGGCCGCCCTGGCGCGGGTCGCTCCCGCGGACCTGGCGCAGTGGCGCGCGCTGCGCCTGAGCAGCGTGGCCGTCGGCGAACCGTCGGCCGACGCGCTGCCCGGCAGCGAGCGCAGCGGCGCTCGCTGCTGGTCGGCGCCGGACTACCTGCTGCTGCTGGAAATGGCCGCGCTCGGCTGCGGCTGGGCGACGCTGCCGCGCCAGCTGGTCGCCGACTACGGCAACGGTCGCCTGCGGGAGCTGGCGCTCGACGGCTGGCCGCGGCGCGTGGCGGTGGACGCGGTCTGGTCGCGCCGGCGCGAACTCGGCCCGGTCGCCGCCTGGCTGCTCGAGCGTCTGCTCGCCGACGACTGAATCCCTGTCGCTCCCGCCGCGCGCTCGGCTTATCATGCCGGCCATGCTCACCGATCCCTTCCAGCGGCTCGGCCTCGATCGCGAGGTCCTGACCGTCAGCCAGCTCAACCAGCGCGCCCGCCACCTGCTCGAGGACGTGTTCCCCCGGGTGTGGGTCGAGGGCGAGATCTCCAACCTGGCGCGGCCCTCCTCCGGGCACGTCTACTTCACCCTCAAGGACGCCGGCGCCCAGGTGCGCTGCGCGCTGTTCCGCGCCAGCGCAGCAAGGCTGCGCCAGGCGCTGCGCGACGGCCTGGCAGTGAAGGTGCGCGGCAAGGTCTCGCTGTTCGAGGGCCGCGGCGACTACCAGATGATCCTCGACGCGGTGGAGCCGGCCGGCGACGGCGCGCTGCGCCTGGCCTTCGAGGCGCTCAAGGACAAGCTCGCCGCCGAGGGGCTGTTCGCCGCCGCGGGCAAGCGCGCGCTGCCCGCCCACCCGCGGCGCGTCGGCATCGTCAGCTCGCCGTCGGGCGCGGTGATCCGCGACATCGTCAGCGTGTTCCGCCGCCGCGCGCCGCAGGTCGAGCTGACCCTGGTGCCCAGCGCGGTGCAGGGCGCCGATGCCGCGGCGCAGATCGTCCGCGCCCTGCAGCTGGCCGACCGCCAGGGCTTCGACGCGCTGATCCTCGCCCGCGGCGGCGGCTCGCTGGAGGACCTCTGGTGCTTCAACGAGGAGGCGGTGGCGCGGGCCATCGCCGCCTGCGCCACGCCGATCGTCAGCGCCGTGGGCCACGAGACCGACGTGACCATCGCCGACTTCGTCGCCGACCTGCGCGCGCCGACCCCCTCGGCCGCCGCCGAACTGCTCGCCCCCGACTCCAGCGACCTGCAGCGCCGCCTCGACGGCCTGCAGCGCCGCCTGACCCTGCGCATGCAGCACCTGCTCACCGCCCGCCGGCTGCAGCTGGACGGCCTGCGCCGGCGCCTGCGTCATCCCGGCGAACGGCTGCGCCAGCAGGCCCAGCGCCTCGACGACCTGGAGCTGCGCCTGCGCCGGGCGCTGGACCAGCGCCTGCGCACCGCCCATGAGCGTCTGGCGCACCTCGACACCCGCCTGGCCGCCCAGCATCCCGAGCGCCTGCTCGAACTGCTGCGCCAGCGCCTCGAGCACCTTGCCCAGCGCCTGCCGCGCGCCATGCACGCCGGCCTGCGCGAGCGCCGGCAGAAGCTGGAAGCCACGGTGCAGACCCTGCAGGTCGTCAGCCCGCTGGCCACCCTCGGGCGCGGCTACAGCATCCTCCTCGACGAGCACGGCCGCGCCGTGCGCCGCGCCGCCGACGCCGCGCCGGGCCAGCGCCTGACCGCCCGCCTGCACGAGGGCGCGCTGGCGCTGCGCGTCGAGTAGGGCGCCCCGACAGTCACGACCGCCGCCTGCCGAGTCGACGAAGCCCCGCGACGCGGGGCCCGCCTCGGGGTTGCGGTCAGAAGGCGTAGTTGGCCGAGAGGATCGCCGAGCGGCCGTCGCCGTACTCGATGGCGGACGAACGCGTGGCGGCGCCCGGGGTCTGGCGCACCCGCTCCACGTAGTCTTCGTCGAGCAGGTTGTTGAGGTTCAGCTGCAGGTCGAGGTTCCTGTTGACCCGGTAACCGACCATGGCGTTGTGCAGCCAGTAGGCATCCAGCTTGGCGGTGCCGCTGGCGGCGACGTTGCGCTCGCTGACGTAGCGGGCGCCGTAGCCCAGGGTCCAGCCGGCCGGCAGCTCGTAGGAGGTCCACAGGTTGAACGAGCGCGGCGGGGTGTTGGCCAGCGCGTGGCCCTCGCGGGCGCGACCGGCGGCGGTATCGGCCGCCTTGAGGGTCTCGCTGTCGAGGAAGGTGTAGTTGGCGAAGACGTCCCACTGCTCGGTGATGTGCCCGGTCACGCCCAGCTCGACGCCCTGCACGCGCTGCTCGCCGGCCAGTTGGGTGCTGCCGTCGGCCATGCTCTCGCGGGCGTTGGTCTTCTCGACCCGGAACAGTGCGGCGTCCAGTTCCAGGCGACGCTCGAACAGCTCCCACTTGCTGCCCAGCTCCCAGGTCGCGTTCTTCTCCGGAGCGAGGTCGGCGGTCGCCGCGCTCAGGCCGCCAGCGCTGGAAGCGAGGAATTCGGCCGAGGGGTTGAACGAGGTGCCGTAGGCAAGATAGATGCGCCCGTTCTCGGTCGGCTTGTAGACCAGGCCGGCGCGGCCGCTGAGCTGCTCGTCGCGGCTGTCCAGCCTGGTGAGGGTGCCGACCGGCAGCGCGACGTTCTTGTACTCGCCGTCGATCCAGTCGTAGCGCAGGCCCAGGCTCAGGTCCCACTGCGGATCGAGGGCGATGGTATCGAAGACGTAGACCGCCCGGTTGTCCAGCCGGGTCGAGGTATCGGCCGTATCCGCCTTGTCGATCGGTCCGCTGTAGTAGCCTGGCGGATTGCCCAGATCGAAGTCGCGGCCGGCAAAGTTCAGCCCGTAGCTGTAGGTGGTGCGATCGTAGTTCTCCCGGGAAACCTCGACGCCGGTTGCCAGGCTGTGCGCCAGACCGAAGGTGGCGAAGTCGGCACGCAGGTTGGTCTGGTTGATCAACAGTTCGGTACTGACATCGCGGCCGTAGCCCTGCGGGCCGGCCGGGCGGTAACGACCGGGCGCCACCGGATCGGCAGCGGTGCCGAGCAGATTGACGTGGGAGGCGGAGATCACCGCGTCGCGGTCGATGCGGCTGTAGCGGGTCAGGTTCTGCAGGCTGAGGCTGTCGCTGAACGCATGCTCGAGCTTGGCGGTGAAGGAGTCGGTCTCGATCTCGTCCTTGTCGATGTTCTTCCAGCCGAAGTAGCCCTCGCGGTCGACGCCGGCGAGCTTCTTGCCGTCCAGCGCCGGTACGCCGTAGTCGGGCAGGATGTCGTCGCTCTGGTGGAAGTAGCTGAGGGTCAGCCGGGTATCTGCGCTCAGCCCCAGGGCCAGCGAGGGCGCGATGCCCCAGCGCTGCCGGTCGATCTCGTCGCGCCCCGGCACGTCGTTCTCGTGGGCCATCAGGTTGAGACGGAAGGCGCTGTCGCTACCCACCCCGTCCAGGGTCTGGTTGGTGTCCAGGGTCAGGCGCTGGTAGTTGTCGGTGCCCAGACTGGCACCGAGACGGGTGAAGTCGCGCGACTGCGGCTGCTTGGTGACCTGGTTGATGCTGCCGCCGGTGGTGCCGCTGCCGCCGAACACCGAGTTGGGGCCCTTGATGACCTCGACCGCCTCGATGTTGAAGGTGTCGGTACGGTTGGTCTGCGCGCTGTCGCGCAGGCCGTCGATCTGCATGTTGGCGTTGGCACCGAAGCCGCGGATGTTGATGCTGTCGCCGGAGCCTCCACCGCCCTCACCGGCACTGAAGGTGATGCCGGAGACGTTGGCCAGCACCTGGCGCAGGCTCAGCGCCTGCTGCTGCTCGATCAACTTCTGCGGCACCACGCTGATGGTCTGCGGGGTGTCCAGCAGCGGCGCGGTGTACTTCGGCGAGGCGACCGCCTCGCTCTTGTAGCCGGCCTCCTGCTCGCCCTGCACGCGGACCTTGTCGAGCTGCAGGCTGCCCTGCTCCTCGGCCATGGCCGGCGTTGCCAGGGATACCACGGCCAGGCCGATGGCCGAGGCCAGCAGGTGCCGCCGGTGAGGGGAGATGGATCTGACGAACGCACGCATGGGGATTACCCTCCTGTGTAAATGCGATGCGATTCTATTTGAGAATTATTTTCATAAAATACCCAGACACAATATTTACGTTAACTTTACACTCGCCAGGGAACCCTTCCGCTCCAGCGCCCCTCCTGCCTCGCACATCCCGGCGACCTGCCCGCAATCCCGCCATGAAGGCTTCCTCCGCGCCCGCCCGACCAGGACCGTCCTGCCCCTCCTCGGCCGAGGCCACAAGGTAAAAATCAGGTAAAGGGCTTACGCATAGATCATGAGAATCAATACTATTAGCAATAGCAGAGCACTCTCATATGGACATACCCCAGCGAGCCCACCATGAATCGACCCTCCCGCTCCCTCCTCGCCAGCGCCATCGCCCTCGCCTGCCTCGGCCAGACCAGCCTCGCCGCCGCCAACGGCGTCGAGCTCGACGACGTGGTGGTCAGCGCCGCCGGCTTCGAGCAGAAGATCGCCGAAGCGCCGGCGAGCATCAGCGTGATCTCCGGCGCAGAGTTGCAGAAGAAGCGCGTCTCCAGCCTGGCCGAAGCGCTGTCCGACGTGGAGGGCGTCGACGTCAGCGGCAACGCCGGCAAGACCGGCGGCCTGAACATCAGCATCCGCGGCATGGGCAGCGACTACACCCTGATCCTCATCGACGGCAAACGGCAGAACCCGGCGGGCAACATCACTCCCAACGGTTTCGGCGAAACCAGGAGCAGTTTCCTGCCGCCGGTGAACGCCATCGAGCGCATCGAGGTCATCCGCGGCCCGATGTCGACCCTGTACGGCTCCGACGCCATGGGCGGAGTGATCAACATCATCACCAAGAAGGTCGGCAGCGAATGGGGCGGCTCGGTCTCCGTCGACACCACCCTGCAGCAGCACGACGAGTACGGCGATACCCGCTCGACCAGCCTGTACCTGAGTGGCCCGCTGGTCGCCGACAAGCTGGGCCTGGCCTTGCGCGGCCGGTACCAGGAGCGCGACGCCTCGGACATCACCTACTATGGTGCGACCGGCGAGACCAGCCCCAGCATGGGCTGGAACCCGGTGGAGCAGGACGTCTACAACGCCGGCGCTCGTCTGACCTTCACGCCCAGCGAAGACCACGACATCAGCCTCGATATCGACAAGACCAGGCAGCGCTACGACAACAGCAAGGGGCAGCTCGGCACCCTGGGCGCCAGCGGCGGCTACGAGAGCGACCAGCGCTACCACCGCGAACAGTACCTGCTGTCGCACACCGGGCGCTTCGCCTTCGGCACCCTGGAAACCAGCTACACCCGCAACGAAACCGAGACCCTCGGCCGCCTGATCCCCAACGGCACGCCGGGCAAGATCGGCGGCTCCAAGCGTACCCTCGAATCACAGAACGACATCTTCGACATCAAGCTGCTGAGCAGCCTCGGCAACCATAACGTCACCGTCGGCGGGCAGTGGTGGAAGGCCGAAATGACCGAGGGACTGGTCGACGCTCCGTTCGAGCACAAGATGACCGCCATCTTCGTCGAGGACGAATGGCGCCTGCGCGACGACCTGGCGCTGACCCTCGGCCTGCGCCGCGACGACCACGACAAGTTCGGCGGCGAGCTCAGCCCGCGCGCCTACCTGGTGTGGAACACCAGCGACAACTGGACCCTCAAGGGCGGCGTCAGCCAGGGCTTCAAGGCGCCCGACCTGCAGGCGCTGGCCAACGGCCTGAACGGCTTCGGCGGCCAGGGGACCATCCCGCTGCTCGGCAACCCGGACCTCAAGCCGGAAACCAGCACCAGCAGCGAATTCGGCATCTACTACGACAACTTCAGCGACTTCAACGCCAACGTCACGCTGTTCCAGAACAAGTTCGAGGACAAGCTGTCGTCGATCACCGTCGACAACTGCGAATTCAACGCCTCGGCGAACTGCGTCACCGTACCCGGCGGACCCTGGCTGGACCGCGGCCGCCCCGGCCGCAACCAGACCTTCAGCCTGCCGGTCAACGTCGACGAGGCGGTCACTCAGGGCGTCGAGGTCGCCGGCCGCTACCAGTTCGCACCGCGCTGGAGTCTGAGCGCCAACTACACCTACACCGACACCGAGCAGAAGAGCGGTGTCAACGACGGCCTGCCGCTCAACGACACTCCACGCCACCAGTTCAACGCCAAGCTCGACTGGCAGGCCACCGAGCGCCTGAGCACCTGGCTGCGCGGCGAATACCGCAGCGAGCGCTTCCGCCGTACCACCCCGGCGATCAACTACGCCTACGAGGCCTTCGGCGACTACAAGGCCTACTCGCTGTTCCATCTGGGCGGCAGCTATCGGGTCAGCGACAACCTCGACCTGAGCGCAGCCATCCACAACCTGTTCGACAAGGACTTCATCAGCTACAAGCGCTACGCCACCAACGCCGCCGGTACCACCTTCGACTACGGCAACGAGTACAACAACAACCAGGAGCGGCGCCGTCTGTGGCTGTCGGCCACCTACAACTTCTAAGCGCCCCGGCCGGCCCGCCACCCGGCGGGCCCATCCCTACAAACGCGAACGTATATTATCGGTAAATTTTTCGCAAAAGCGCCGAAGCACCGATAGAATCCCCGCCAGACCTCCCCCACCCGCTCCGTGCAGGACCGCACCATGCCCCGCACCCTCTGGCTCGGCACCCTCCGCCAATGGCACTGGATCAGCTCCGCGCTGTGCCTGGCCGGCATGCTGCTGTTCGCCGTCACCGGCATCACCCTCAACCACGCCGCGCAGATCGAGAGCCGCGCGCAGGTGGAAAACCGCACGGCGCAGCTGCCCGAGGCGCTGCACGCCGCCCTGCGCGCCGAGATCCCCGAGGCCGGGCTGCCAGGCGCGCTGCAGGACTGGCTGGAGGACGAACTGGATATTCGCCTGGCTGGCCGCGTGGCCGAGTGGAGCGATGGCGAGCTGTACATCGGCCTGCCGCGTCCCGGCGGCGACGCCTGGCTGAGCCTGGACCTCGAATCCGGCGCGCTGGAATACGAGTCCACCGACCGCGGCTGGATCGCCTATTTCAACGACCTGCACAAGGGCCGCCACACCGGCGCGGCCTGGAGCGGGTTCATCGACCTGTTCGCCGCGGTCTGCGTGGTCTTCAGCCTCAGCGGACTGCTGCTGCTCAAGCGCCAGGCCCAGGCCCGGCCGACCACCTGGCCGCTCACCGGCCTCGGCCTGCTGCTGCCGGTGCTGCTCGCCCTGCTGTTCATCCACTGAAGGATCGCCCCATGCGCCAACGCCTGCTCCTCCCGCTCTGCTCGCTGCTCGCCGCGCCGGCCTTCGCCGCCGACCTCAAGGTCGAGGTGGAAATCCCCCGCCTCGAGGTCGCCGAGTACCACCGCCCCTACGTCGCCCTCTGGCTGGAGACGCCCGACCAGCGGCACGTCGCCGACCTGGCGGTCTGGTACGACCTGAAGATGAAGGACCAGGAAGGCGAGAAGTGGCTCAAGGACCTGCGCCAGTGGTGGCGGCGCAGCGGTCGCAACCTCGAGCTGCCGGTCGACGGGGTGAGCGGCGCGACCCGCGCGGTCGGCCGCCACAGCCTGAGCTTCGCCGGCGACGACCCGCGCCTGAAGAGCCTGCCGGCCGGCGACTACCGCCTGGTGGTCGAGGCGGCCCGCGAGGTCGGCGGCCGCGAGCTGCTGCGCGTGCCGTTCAGCTGGCCGCCGCAACAGACCGAGCACCATCAGGCCCAGGGCAAGACCGAACTGGGCGCCGTCACCCTCCAGCTCAATCCCTGATCCCGGAACCCCCGACCCAAGGAAGCCGTCATGCAAGCGCTGCACACCAAACCGCTGTTCAAGTGGGCCGCCCTGGCCCTCGCCGTCTGCCTGCCGCTGTCCGCGCAGGCCCACCGCGCCTGGATGCTGCCCTCCGCCACCGTGCTGTCCGGCGAGGACCCGTGGATCACCGTGGACGCCGCGGTCTCCAACGACCTGTTCTACTTCGAGCACTTCCCGCTGCAGCTGGAAGGCATCGGCCAGCCGCTGCAGCTCGCCCCCCGCGCTCCGCAGGCCGGCGCCGACGGCAAGCCGGCCCAGCCGCCGATGCGCCGCCCGGCCAACAAGCTGCTGGTGCTGGCCCCCGACGGCAGCGAGGTCAAGGCCGAGAACGGCAGCGTCGGCCGCTACCGCAGCACCTTCGACGTGCACCTGACCCAGAAGGGTACCTACAAGCTGGCGGTGGCCAGCAGCGGCCTGATGGCCACCTGGCAGGAAGGCGAGGAGCGCCGGCGCTGGATGGGCAAGGCCGAGGAGCTGGCCAAGGCCGTTCCGGCCAACGCCGCCGAGCTGCGGGTGATCCAGACCAGCAACCGCATGGAAACCTTCGTCACCGCCGGCAAGCCCAGCGACCGCGTGCTGACACCGACCAACCAGGGCCTGGAGCTGCTGCCGGTCACCCACCCCAACGACCTGTTCGCCGGCGAGACCGCCGAGTTCGCCTTCCTGCTCGACGGCAAGCCGGCCAAGGGCGTGGAAGTCCGCGTGGTGCCCGGTGGCAACCGCTACCGCGACGCGACCGGCGACTTCAGCGTGAAGACCGACGCCGCCGGCAAGGTCGCCATTACCTGGCCGACGCCGGGCATGTACTGGCTGGAAGCCGAGCTGAGCAGCCAGGAAGGCGTCGCCAAGCCGGCCAGCGAGCGCCGTGCCACCTACAGCGCGACCCTGGAAGTGCTGGCGCCCTGATGCCCTGGCTGGAGACGTCCCGCGCCATCTGGGCCGCCCTCGCCGTGCTGATCTGGCTGGCAGTCTGCCTGCGGGCCTGGCGCGGCTGGCGGGCCGGGCGGCCGGGCGCGCCGGCGCATGACTGCCTGCCGGTCGCCTACGCCAGCCAGGGCGGCCAGGCGCGGGCCATCGCCGAGCGCAGCGCCGCGCAGCTCGCCCAGGCCGGCCTGGCGGCGCGAGCCGTGCCACTGGAGGCGCTCGACCTGGCCAATCCGCCCGCGCGCCTGCTGCTGGTGGCCAGCACCTACGGCGACGGCGAGCCGCCCGAGCACGCCGCGCGCTTCGCCCGCCGCCTGGAGCAGGCGGACCTCGAGCTGCGCGACCTGCAGTACGCCCTGCTCGGCCTCGGCGACCGCCAGTATCCGCAGTTCTGCGCCTTCGCCCGCCGGCTCGACCGGACGCTGCGCGCGCGCGGCGCGCGGCCGCTGTTCGATCCGCTGCAGGCCGACCGCCTGGATGCCGCGGTGCTGCGCCGCTGGCAGCAGCAGCTCGGCCAGCTCGCCGGGCACGCCGCGTTCAGCGACTGGCAGGCCGCCGACTATCAGCCCTGGCGCCTGAGCCGGCGCAGCTGCCTGAATCCCGGCAGCCAGGGCGCGCCGCTGTTCCACCTGCAGCTGACCCCCGCCAGCGGCACGCCCGACTGGCAGGCCGGCGACATCGCCGAGATCGGCCCGCGCCAGCCCGCCGAGCGGGTCGCCGCGCTGCTCGCCGCCCTGAACCTGGATGGCAGCACAGCGCTGGCCGACGGCGCCAGCCTGGGCGAGGCGCTGAGCCGCCGCCAGCTGCCGGAAGCGCCCGATGACCTGCACGGCCTGAGCGGCGCACAACTGGTCGAGCGCCTGCCGCTGCTCGCCCATCGCGACTATTCGATCGCCTCGCTTCCCGCCGACGGCGACCTGGAGCTGCTGGTGCGCCAGCAGCAGCACCCCGACGGCCGCCCGGGCATCGGCTCCGGCTGGCTGTGCCGGCATGCCGCGCCGGGCGAGTCCATCGACCTGCGCATCCGGGCCAACCCGGGCTTTCGCCTGCCGGCCGACTGCGGCCCGCTGATCCTGATCGGCAACGGCAGCGGCCTGGCCGGCCTGCGCGCGCACCTGCGCGAGCGCCAGCAGCTCGGCCAGCACGGTCACTGGCTGCTGTTCGGCGAACGCAACGCCGCCCACGACTGCCTGCTGCGCGAGGAGCTGCAGGGCTGGCAGCGCAGCGGCCACCTGGCCCGCCTGGATCTGGTCTTCTCACGCGATCAGGCAACGCCGGCCTACGTCCAGCACCGGCTGCGCGAATCCGCCGACGAACTGCGCGCCTGGATCGGGCGCGGTGCGACCCTGCTGGTCTGCGGCAGTCTGCAGGGCATGGGCCGCGAGGTGGACGCCCTGCTCCACGGCCTGCTCGGCAGCGCCGAGGTGGAGCGCCTGCGCGAGGCCGGGCGCTATCGGCGCGACCTCTACTGAGGCGAACGCCAGAGCACTTCGGGGCCGATGGCCGCCAGATTGCGGCAGCCGGTCAGCGCCATGGCCACCTCCAGCTCGGCGCGCAGCAGCTGCAGGACATGGGCGACGCCGACCGCCCCGGCGGTCGCCAGACCGAAGATGTAGGATCGACCGATCAGGACCGCCCGCGCGCCCAGGGCCAGTGCCTTGAGCACGTCGCTGCCGCGGCGGATGCCGCCATCGAGCAGCAGCGGCACACGCCCCTCGACGGCGGCTGCCACCTCGGCGAGTACCTCGATGGTCGCCGGCAGGCCATCCAGGGTGCGCCCGCCGTGGTTGGAGACGATCAGCCCGTCGGCCCCCGCCGCCACGGCCCGCCTGGCGTCCTCGCCGGTCATCACCCCCTTGAGCAGGATCGGCAGGCGGGTCAGGCCGCGCAGCCAGTCCAGATCCGCCCAGCCCGGCGCGGCCGCCAGCAGCGCGCTGCCGAGCAGCAGACTGCCGGTGGCCGGGTCGGCGCTGGCCTGCAGCGGACGCATGCCATGCAGGTTGACCGCCTCGACACCGGGCGGCAGGACGAAGCCGGCGCGCTGCTCGCGGTTGCGCATGCCGCCGACCGGCGCATCGACGGTCAGCACCAGCGCCTGGTATCCCGCAGCCTCGGCGCGCTGCACCAGCTCGCGGGTGAAGGCGCGGTCCGGCTGGATGTACAGCTGGAACCACAGCGGTGTCTGCGCCTGGCGGGCGATGTCTTCCAGCGCGACGCTGGCCTGGGTACTGACCACCATGCCGGCGCGCAGCGCGCTGGCGCCCAGCACGCTGGCCAGCTCGCCGTCGGGGTGGGCGAGCTTCTGGAAGGCCACCGGGGCGAGGAAGACCGGGTGGTCGAAAGACTGGCCGAACAGTTCGACACGGGTATCGCCGCCGCGCAGGTCGGCCAGGATCCGGTTGCGCAGGCGCAGGCGCTGGAAGGCCGCGCAGTTGTCGCGCAGGGTCAGCTCGTCCGCCGCACCGCCGGCCATGTAGGCCCAGGCCGGCTCGCTCATCCGTGCGCGGGCGAAGGCCTCGTAGTCGCCCGGCGCGGCGATCTCGGCGGGAATCTGCTGCAGCTTGGGGAGGATCTGGTGCATCGTGGCTCCTCAGGTGTTCGACCAGTGGCGCAGCAGGTTGTGGTAGACGCCGCTCAGGCGCACCAGCTCGGGACTCTCCGGCACTTCGCGGCGCAGCGCCTGGATCGAGTCGTCCAGCTCCAGCAGCATGGCGCGCTGGTTGTCCTCGCGGACCAGGCTCTGGATCCAGAAGAACGCCGCCAGCCGGGCGCCACGGGTCACCGGCTCGACCCGGTGCAGGCTGCCGCTCGGATAGAGCACCAGATGCCCGGCCGGCAGGCGGGCGCGATGGCTGCCGAAGAAGTCCTCGACCACCAGATCGCCGCCCTCGTACTCGTCGGGATCGCTGAAGAACAGGGTGGCCGAGAGATCGGCGCGGATCCGTTGCACGCTGCCCGGCACGCTGAAGACGCAGTTGTCGATGTGGTTGCCGTAGGTGCCGCCGCCGCTGTAACGGTTGAAGCGCGGCGGCACCACCTTGAGCGGCAGCGCCGCCGCCATGAAGCGCGGCGACTGGCCGAGACGGGCGAGCACGAAGTCGCCGAGCTGGCGGGCCAGCGGGTCGTCCTCGGCCAGCTGCTGGTTGGCCTTGACACCGACCGCCAGGTGTCCGGCGGTCAGCCGGCCGTCCTGCCAGCTGGCCTGCTCCAGCGCGGCGCGGCACTGGCGTACCTGCTCGGGGGTCAGCACATCGGGAATGCTCAGCATCATGGCGGCTCGTCTCCGGCGACGGGGGAATGGGGCGGCAGCGCCGCGAAGTCGAGAACGATTCTAAATTAGGCAGACACCAGGCAACAGTGGCGCCGTGCCGGCACTGCTTGATCCAGGACAAACGGAAACGCCCCGGCCGCTCGCACGGCCGGGGCGCTGGCTCATGACCGACTCAGAAACGGAAGTCGGTACTGAGGGTGAAGGTCCGCGGATCGCCAAGCATCGCGCGGCGGCCGTTCCAGTTGGTGGATACCGCGTACTCCTCGTTGGTCAGGTTGTCGACGTTGAAGCGTACGTCGAGGTTCTCGCTGACCGGATAGCTGGCCATGGCGTTGAACAGCGTGTAGCTGGGCAGACGACCATGCAGGCCGTTGGCGATGATCCGGCTGGCATCGTCCGGGCGGCCCAGATAGGAGGAGCCCACATGCTGCGCGCCGAGGCCCAGGGTCAGGCCGTCCTGCAGGCGGTAGGTGGTCCACAGGTTGCCGGAAACGCGCGGCGTGAAGGCCAGTTCGTCGCCATCGGTACGCTGTGCAGTGCCGTAGTCGCCCGGGTTGGCACGACGACGCACTTCATCCAGGTAAGCGCTGTGCTGGCGCTCGCTGTCCATGAAGACGATGCCGGCGAAGACGTTCCAGTCGTCGGTGATCTTGCCGGAGGCGCTCAGCTCCAGGCCTTTGACCACCTGCTTGCCGTAGCCCTTGAGGCTGTCGCTGGTTTCGCCGGCATCGCGGCCGGTGATCGCCACGCGGTCCTTGACCGTGTAGAACAGCGCCGCGGCGGTGGACAGGCGGTCGCCGAACAGATCCCACTTGGTGCCGATCTCGTAGTTGTGCGCACGCACCGGATCGGCGCCCTCGACGAAACCCGGGAAGGCCTGGCCGTTGACCCGCGAGATGTCCGGGTTGGACAGGAAGGAGCCCGGCGGCTGGGTGGAGACGCCATAGGCGGCGTAGATGCTGCCGTTCTCGGCCGGCTTGTAGACCAGGCCGAGCTTGCCGCCGACACTGAACTCGCGATCGTCGAAACCGTCGGCGCCGACCGGTGCCCCGGTCTGTACGTTGCGGCTGCGGATGTCGACCTGGTACTGCTCCAGACGCAGACCGCCGGTCAGTTGCCATTGCGGGCTGAACTCCAGGGTGTCGTAGAGATACACCGCCACGGTGTCGACCTCGACGTCGCTGCGCTCGCGCAGCTGACCACGCATGGCCGTGGGGCCGCTGCGCTTCCAGTCGGGATCGAACGGATCGACCACCACCTGCGGACGCACCTCGGCATAGGTGCCGGCCTCGGCCTTCTCGCGGGTCAGTTCCAGGCCAGTGGCCAGGGTGTGCTGGATCGAGCCGATGGCGAACTGCGCCGACAGGTTGGTGAGGTTGCTCAGGCTGGTGTTGACCCGGTCATAGAACTGGGTGTCGGTCTGCAGGCCTGCCGCACCCAGGTAGCGGAACGGCATGGTGTAGCGCGCCTGGCGGTCGACGCGCGCCCAGCGGGTCTGGTTGCTCAGGGTCATGCCGCTGCTCAGGTCATGCTCGAAACGCACCAGCAGCGCATCGCTGACGGTATCGTCGAAGTCCGACTTCAGCCCGTAGAAGGTGTCGCGATCCACGCCGGAGAGCGCCGGGTTGTAAGGCGTGTCGCCCTTGAGTCCCTTGACCGAGGCTCCGGAGACGCCCCAGTCCGGACGATCGTTCATCTCCACATGCTCGTAGGCGAAGATCGCCCGGGTATCGCCGTTCAGGCCGAAGGCCAGCGAGGGCGCCAGGCCCCAGCTGTTCTTCTCGGCATGCTCGCGGCCGGCGACGCCGCTGTCTTCCAGCAGCAGGTTGAGACGCAGGGCGGCGCCGTCGTTGATCAGCTGGTTGGTATCGAGGGTAACGCGCTTGCGTGCCTCGGAATCGTACTGGTCGAAGCCGTAGCTGGCACTGCCGGCGACGAACTCGCGCAGTTGCGGGGTCTTGGTGACCAGGTTGACATAGCCGCCGGCACCGCCGCGGCCGTTGTCGGCGGCCGGGCCCTTGGCCACTTCGACCTGCTCGACGTTGAACACGTCGCGGGTGTAGCTGCCGTTGTCGCGCGCGCCGTCGATGAAGATGTTCGCACTGGTGTCGAAGCCGCGCATGCTGAAGTTGTTGGTGCCGCTGGCGAAACCGTTCTCGCCGGCGTTGAAGCTGATCCCGGGGGTGTTCTTCAGGACGTCGGTGAGATTCTGCGCGTTCTGCTCGCGGAACAGCGCCTCTGGAATCACGCTGACGGTCTGCGGGGTGTCGAGCAGAGGAGCGGTCTGCTTGGGCGAGGAGGCCTGCTCGACCTTGTAGCCCTGCTCCTGCTGGCCCTGGACGGTCACCTGGCCCAGCTCGAGGGCTGCGCCCTGGCCGGCGGGGACTTCGGCAGCCATTGCGCTGCCGGCCCAGGAGGCGAGCGCCAGGCTCACCGCGGAGGCCAGCAGGCGCGGTTGGGGGAAGTTGGCTGGCTTGTTGTTGCACTTATACACAAGAATCACTCCCATTAATATTTGCGAGCGATCTTATATGGGATCGATTCCCGATCAAGCTTTACAAACTGCTGACAAAGCCAAGAATGTAAGCAAATATTTCACGCGTAGCGCTCCACCAACGAAAACGCCGCGACAAGTCGCGGCGTTTTCGTTGGGCGTGGAAGGCTCCCGGATCAGTCCAGGTAGTAGGCCTTCAGCGGCGGGAAGCCGTTGAACTCCACCGCGCTGTAGCTGGTGGTGTAGGCGCCGGTGGACAGCCAGTACAGGCGGTCGCCGCTGGCCAGGTTCAGGGGCAGGCCGTACTTGTAGTGCTCATACATGATGTCGGCGCTGTCGCAGGTCGGGCCGGCGATCACCACCTCCTCCATCTCGCCCTTCTTCTCGGTCCAGATCGGGAACTTGATCGACTCGTCCATGGTTTCGATCAGGCCGGAGAACTTGCCCACGTCGGTGTACACCCAGCGCTCGACGGCGGTGCGCGACTTGCGCGCCACCAGCACCACTTCGCTGACCAGGATGCCGGCGTTGGCGATCAGCGAGCGGCCCGGCTCGAGGATGATTTCCGGCAGCTCGTCGCCGAAGTCTTCCTTGAGGAAGCGGATGATCTCCTCGGCGTAGGTTTCCAGGCTGTTGGTCTTGGCGATGTAGTTGGCCGGGAAGCCGCCACCCATGTTGATCATCTGCAGGGTGATGCCGTCTTCCTGCTTGAGGCGCTCGAAGATCACCTTGACCTTGGCGATGGCGGCGTCCCACACGGAGATGTCGCGCTGCTGCGAACCGACGTGGAAGGACACGCCGTAGGGCACCAGGCCGAGGTCGCGGGCCAGCACCAGCAGGTCCATGGCCATGTCGCTCTGGCAGCCGAACTTGCGCGACAGCGGCCAGTCGGCAGTGGTCGACCCCTCGGTGAGGATGCGCACGTAGACCTTGGCACCCGGGGCGGCCTTGGCGATGTTGCGCAGGTCGGCTTCCGAGTCGGTGGCGAACAGCCGCACGCCCTTGTCGAAGAAGTAGCGGATGTCGCGGGCCTTCTTGATGGTGTTGCCGTAGCTGATGCGCTCCGGGCCGACGCCCTGGGCCAGCACCTTGTCCAGCTCGTAGATGGAAGCGATATCGAAGCTGGAGCCCTTGTCCTTGAGCAGGTCGATGATCTCCACCGCCGGGTTGGCCTTGACCGCGTAGTAGGTCTTGGCGAACGGGAAGCAGGCGCCGAGCTGGTCGTAGGCGCGCGAGATGGTGGGCAGATCGATCACCACGAAGGGGGTTTCCTTCTGGTCGGCGAAGGCCTTCATCTTCTTGAAGGTGTCGCGATCGAAATAGTCTTCAACCTTGATGGGCATGCCTGGGCTCCATAGGGCAGATCGGATGGCAAATGGAAAGGTGGTGGAGTGGCCACGATGGCCGCGAACGCCTGATCAGTTTCCCCACTTTGGTTCGCCTACTTCCCAAGGCATGTCGCCGAAAGCAAAAAGGCCAACCGTCGGGCGGGTTGACCTTGCTGTCTCGTCGTCAGTACTTGAGCCGGATGGATCGTTTCCAGCATGAGCGTTCGGGCGCGAACTTTAGGACCATGGGGAGCCAAGATCAACCAGAAATTTCCTCCGCACGCCCCCATTCATCACTCGCCGGTCAGCGGGGGGGCTCATCCGCTATAATCGCCGCCTTTTCTGACAGACCGACTACTCGTCGACGGGTTCCCTTTCCGATGACCACTCAGGCCGCCGAAGTCGCGAAGCGCCGTACCTTCGCGATCATTTCCCACCCCGATGCGGGCAAGACCACCATCACCGAGAAGCTGCTGCTGATGGGCAAGGCGATCGCCGTCGCCGGTACGGTGAAGTCGCGCAAGTCCGACCGCCACGCCACCTCCGACTGGATGGAGATGGAGAAGCAGCGCGGCATCTCGATCACCACCTCGGTGATGCAGTTCCCCTACCGCGAGCACATGATCAACCTGCTCGACACCCCCGGCCACGAGGACTTCTCCGAGGACACCTACCGCACCCTGACCGCGGTGGACAGCGCGCTGATGGTCCTCGACGGCGGCAAGGGCGTCGAGCCGCGCACCATCGCGCTGATGGAAGTCTGCCGCCTGCGCGACACGCCGATCGTCAGCTTCATCAACAAGCTCGACCGCGACATCCGCGACCCGATCGAACTGCTCGACGAGATCGAGGCGGTGCTGAAGATCAAGGCCGCGCCGATCACCTGGCCGATCGGCTGCTACAAGGACTTCAAGGGCGTCTACCACCTGGCCGAGGACAAGGTCATCGTCTACCAGCCGGGCCACGGTCACGAGCGCATCGAGCAGATCGTCATCGACGGTCTCGACTCGGCCGAGGCGCGCGCGCACCTGGGCGACCAGTACGACGACTTCGTCGAGCAGCTGGAGCTGGTGCAGGGCGCCTGCCACGAATTCGACCAGGACGCCTTCCTGCGCGGCCAGATGACCCCGGTGTTCTTCGGTACCGCGCTGGGCAACTTCGGCGTCGACCAGGTGCTCGACGCGGTGGTCGACTGGGCGCCGTTGCCGCTGCCCCGCGCCGCCCACGAGCGGGTGGTGGAGCCCACCGAGGAGAAGTTCAGCGGCTTCGTGTTCAAGATCCAGGCGAACATGGACCCCAAGCACCGCGACCGCATCGCCTTCATGCGCATCTGCTCGGGCAAGTACGAGAAGGGCATGAAGATGCGCCACGTGCGGATCAAGAAGGACCTGAAGATCGCCGACGCGCTGACCTTCTTCTCCAGCGAGCGCGAGATGCTCGAGGAGGCCTACGCCGGCGACATCATCGGCCTGCACAACCACGGCACCATCCAGATCGGCGACACCTTCAGCGAAGGCGAGGTGCTCGGCTTCACCGGCATCCCGCACTTCGCCCCGGAACTGTTCCGCCGCGTGCGCCTGAAGGACCCGCTGAAGTCCAAGCAGCTGCGCCAGGGCCTGCAGGAACTGGCCGAGGAAGGCGCCACCCAGGTGTTCTTCCCCGAGCGCAACAACGACATCATCCTCGGCGCGGTCGGCGTGCTGCAGTTCGACGTGGTCGCCAGCCGCCTCAAGGAGGAATACAAGGTCGAGTGCGCCTACGAGGCGATCAACGTCTGGTCGGCGCGCTGGATCGAGTGCGGCGACGAGAAGAAGCTCAAGGAGTTCAAGGACAAGGCCTACGAGAACCTCGCCATCGACGGCGGCGGCCACCTCACCTACCTGGCCCCGACCCGCGTCAACCTCAGCCTGATGGAAGAGCGCTGGCCGGACGTGAAGTTCCGCGCTACCCGCGAGCATCACTGACAGGCCCAACCGTGGCGTAGGTCGGGTAGGCTGCAGGCCGTAATCCGACAAGCCAGCCATAGGCTGGCCATGGCCTGCAGAACGTCTGGCGGCATACTTGTCGGGTTACGCCGCCAGGCGGCTGACCCGACCTACGTTCTACACTTGTGCCATGCAACTGATCGACACCCACACCCATCTCGACTTCCCCGACTTCGACGTCGACCGCGATGCCGTGCTGGCGCGCTGCCGGGCGCAGGGCGTCGAGCGGCTGGTGGTGCTCGGCGTCTACCAGGCCAACTGGCAGCGCCTGTGGGAGCTGGTCGAGCAGGAGGGCGGCCTGCACGCCGCCTTCGGCCTGCACCCGGTCTATCTCGACCAGCACCGCCCCGAGCATCTCGTCGAGCTACGCGAGTGGCTGCAGCGTCTGGCTGGCGATGCCAGACTCTGCGCCCTCGGCGAGTTCGGCCTCGACTGGTTCGTCGAAGGCCTCGACCGCGAACGCCAGCAGGCGCTGTTCGAGGCGCAGCTGGCGCTGGCCTGCGAGTTCGAGCTGCCGAGCCTGCTGCACGTCCGCCGCGCCCACGCGCAGACCATCGCCACCCTCAAGCGCTACCGCCCGGCCCGCGGCGGCATCGTGCATGCCTTCTCCGGCAGCCTGGAGGAGGCGAATGAATACCGGAAGCTCGGCTTCCGCCTCGGCCTCGGCGGCGCCGCCACCTGGCCGCAGGCCAGCCGCCTGCGCAAGCTGGTCGCCCGCTTGCCGCTGGAGAGCATCGTGCTGGAAACCGACGCGCCGGACATGGCACCGAGCATGCACGCGGGCCAGCGCAACAGCCCGGAATACCTGCCCGAGATCTGCACCGTGCTGGCCGAGCTGCGCGGCATCTCCGCCGACCAGTTGGCCGAAACCAGCAGCCGCAATGCCTGCGCGCTATTCGGCTGGGACTGAGCCTCAGCGCAACAGCACCCACAGCGCCAGTGCGCTGTACCAGAGCAGCGCGGCGCGGCGCAGCAGGCTCCACAGCTCGTCCAGGCTCTCCAGCCCGCCCTGCCCGGCCCGCGTATCGACCGCGGCCCGACCGGCGTCGGCCACCAGTTGCGCAGCGCCGGCATGCCGGTCGAGCAGTCGCCCGGACAGCACCCGCCGGGTGGCGACGAAGTTGCCGGCCAGCGCCAGGCTCAGCGCCAGCAGCCGCGCCGGCAGCCAGTCCAGCAGATGCCGCAAGCGCACGGCCAGGGCGCGCAGTCCCTCGCCGGCGGCATGCTCGACCACCAGGGCCAGGAGCCGATAGGCCAGCGCGGCCAGCGGGCCGAGCAGCGCGTACCAGAACACCACGGCGAAGAATCCCTGCTGTGCCTGCCAGAGCAGGAAGCCCTGCACCTGGCTCAGCAGGCCCGAGGCATCCTCGGCCTGCACGCCCAGGTCGCGACGGGCATCGAGATAGGCCGCCTCGGCATCGCCGCGCTGCCAGCTGTCGCGAAACGGCGCCAGATCCAGCCAGGGATCGCCGCGCCCCAGACTCCACAGCAGCACCAGCAGGTGCACCGGCAACAGCAGGATGCCGTAGGCCAGCGGCGCCAGCGCCCACAGCGACAGGGCGAGCAACGCGAGCGGCATGCCGACCAGCAGCAGCAACTGGCGCAGCGGCCGCCCGGCCAGCCGGGGCGCCGCCTCGACGCGCGTCAGCGCGACATGGAAAGGGCCATCCTGCTGCGTCCGCTGGCGCCAGTGACCGATGCGCTCCAGCGCCACGACCAGCAACAACACCAGGAAGCTCATGCCTGGCGCTCCGCCGCCAGCGCGTCGAGATAACGCCGCCAGTCGAAGGCCGGACCGGGGTCGGTCTTGCGCCCCGGAGCGATATCGCTGTGCCCGCAGATGCGCTCGCGGGTGATTCCGGGATAGACGCGCATCAGCTCGCGACTCAGCGAGCCCAGGGTGGCGTACTGCGCGTCGCTGTAGGGCAACTCGTCGGTACCCTCCAGCTCGATGCCGACGGAGAAGTCGTTGCACTGCTCGCGGCCGGCGAAACAGGACACCCCGGCATGCCAGGCGCGCTCGTTGCAGGAGACGAACTGGACCAGGCCGCCATCGCGCTCGATCAGGAAGTGCGCCGACACCTGCAGCTGGGCGATGCCGGCGAAGTAGGGATGGGCCTGCGGATCCAGCTCGTTGCGGAACAGCGCCTTCACCTGGCCGGTGCCGAACTGTCCCGGCGGCAGACTGATGTTATGGATGACCAGCAGCGACACCTCGCCGGCCGGTCGTGCATTGAAGTTGGGCGAAGGACAGCGGTGCGCCGCGGCGCACCAGCCGGTCCGGGGGTCGATCTGCATGGGCGGCTCCTTGGTTGCCGCCACTCTAGAACAGCCGGCCGCCCCCGCCAAGCGGGCCGCACCTCAGGCGCCGCGCATCTCGCGCAGGTTGCCGATGATCGCCTGCAAGGCGCGGTCGAACGGCTGGGCGTTGTCCATCAGCCGCGCCATGCCGCTGGCGAAGGCCTGCGCCAGTCCTTCGCGATCGTAGGTGGCGACCTTGGCGCCGGCGCGGTTGACGAAAATGTACTGGCCGGTGACCCGGATGAAGGCCGCCAGCTTGCAACGCTGCTTGCTGCTTTCGGCATGCAGCTCGATCCAGCTGCCGGTGCCGAGACTGTCCACCAGCGCACGGTGGACCTCCTCGACCGACGCCGCCTCGCTTTCCTCGGCCAGCACCGCCGGAGGCTCCGCACCAGGCACAGTCCCGGCAATCGTAGCGACCGCCGGCGCCGTCTCGGCCGCAGCGGCAAGCGGAAGCTCGTCATCCGCCGCCGCGGCGCTTGCGACCGGCGCCGCCGCCACCGCCTCCTGCGCCAGTACCGTCTCGCCGGGCTCCGCCACCTGGGGCTGGGGAAGCGACGGCAACTCGCAGGCCGGCGCCGGAACGGCCGCCGGCTCGTCGGCCGCCAGCAGCGGAATCTCGACCGCCGCCTCGCTCGCATCCTCGTCCCGTACCTCCAGCGCGACGGCCCCGCTCCGTTCCGGGCAGGCCGCGACCGGCTCGGCCACCGGCGGCTCGGCAGCCTGGTCCGCCATCGGTGCTACGGCAGGCTCGACCCGTCCGGCGCGGAAGTCGGCGAGCAGCTTGCGCTGCCACTGGGTCAGCTCCTGGAAGAAGCGCTGCTGCTCGAAACTGTCGTAGGCCACCTGCTCCAGGCCGCGGCGCAGCTCGGCCAACAGCGCGTTGCGACGCTCGTCGAGCAGCAGGCGAGCTTCCTCGAGGCTGCGCAGCGGGGCCACACGAGCGAGCAGCTCGTCGAGCGTCGCCATGGCCTGCGCCCACCCCGGCGACTCCTGCCCCTCGCGCAGCAGGATCAGCTGCAGCACGCCGCCCCAGCCGCGCTCGAGCCCCTGGACGATGGCGGCCGGCAGGGTCAGCCCCTGCAACCGCTCGCTGAGCAGACGGTCGACCTGCTGGCGGGCATGCTCGCGCAGCGCGCGCGCCTCCTCCGCCTCGAGCAGGCGCTGCTCGAGGAGCGCGGCGCGCTTGCGTTCGCTGGCCGTGAAGCGGGTGAAATCCTCGAGCAGACAGGCGAACACCGCGGGGTCGTCGGTGAACTCCTCGCGCAACCGCTGCGATACCTGTTCGATCTTGCCGCGCAGTCGCTCACGGTGAATGTCGGCCAGCTCCTCGCTGTCGCGGGCGGCGACCGTCACCTCGTTGAACAGCTGGCGGGCCGGGTGGCTCTGCTTGGCGAACACCTCCTCGTCGAGGATCGCTGCCTTGAGCAGCGGCACCTGCATCTCGCCGATGGGCCCGCGCAGGGGTTCGGGCAGCGCGTCGTCGGCCAGCACCTGCTCGAACAGCATGGACACCAGGGTGATCACGTCTTCGTCCAGCTTGCCGATCACCCGCGGCCGCGGGCTGTTCGCCGTGGCGCGCGCCAGCAAGGCGTCCAGTTGCTGGCGCAGATTCGCCGGGCTGCCGGCAGCTGCCGGCTGGCGTTGCAGGAAGGACAGCAGGCGGGTCAGATCCCCCTGGCTGACCGGAACCGCATCGGTCGGCGTGGCGGGCGCCGCGCCGCGCACCTGGCCGAGCAGCTCGCGCAGCTCGCCGAGCGCGAGCTGCGGCTCCGCCACCTCCGCGGCAGCCGGCGCCGCCACAGCGGCCCGCTCGCGGGCGGCGGAGCGCAGGGGACGCGGCGCATGCTGCTGCAGGTCGGGCAGGACACCGGCGGCGATCAGACTGTCGTTGGCGGCGGCGTACAACTCCCCGATGCCCTTGAGCAGGTGCTTCTCGAACAGCTTGAGCAGCAGCAGCCGCAGCTGGATCTTCAGCTCCAGCGGGCGCAGGGCCTCGAGCATCAGGGTACACAGGGTACGCGCCGACAGCGGGTTGTTGTCCTCGCTCACCGGCTTGCCGACCAACGCCTGCAGACGCCGCTGCAACGGCTCGTATTCGCTGCCGGTCTCGCTCAGCGAACGCATCACCATGGTCTTGACGGCGACGCTCTCCTCGAGTTCCTCATGGCTGACCAGGCTCAGCAAGCCCGCGGGCAGCTTGTCCATGTCCATCGACCGCCGATCCGCACAGACCTCCCGGAAACTCCTGTCCAGTCCGTCCAGCACCGACTTCTCGATGCCCTCGCGCTTCAGGCGCAGGGCGCGCATGACGTCGAACAGCTCCTGCTGCGCGACAATGCCGCCCATCTCGAAAAGACTGTCGTCCGCAGCGTCGAACACCCGCTGCAACCCCTGCCTGAGGAAATGCCGCGCCTGCTCGCGCAGCGGCTGCAAACCGGCCGGCATGACTCGCTCCGAAGTAGATGAGCGTGCTGCCGACCCGACATTCAGGGGAACAACTTTCGCTCCGGTGGACATGGCATTTTCCTCTGGCCGACGCTCGGGGGAGGTCGCGCGACTGGCTCGAAACCGGCCCCGGTCTTCGACCGGGCGATGGGTCGATTATAAGTAGCCCCATGAAGAGGCAAAGGCACCATCTGCCAGGATCCTGCGGCAGATCACACATGCCGCATGACCCGGGCGAGCTTTCACCCACCCCGCCCGCAAGAGGGAAAAGCCTATAATCGGCAAAAACCCACAGGGAGCCGCTCATGCCCAACCTTCGCCTGGCCGACCTCGGCGCCGAAATCGCCGCCAACGTGCGCGCCGCACTTGCCGAGGACATCGGCAGCGGCGACATCACCGCCCAACTGATCCCCGCCGAGCGCATCGCCCGTGCGCGGGTGATCACCCGCGAGACCGCCACCGTCTGCGGCACCGCCTGGGTCGACGAGGTGTTCCGCCAGCTCGATCCGCGCGTGCAGATACGCTGGAACGTCGCCGACGGCGAGCGCGCCATGCAGGACCAGACCCTGTTCAGCCTGGAAGGCCCGGCGCGCGCCCTGCTCAGCGGCGAGCGCAGCGCGTTGAACTTCCTGCAGCTGCTCTCCGGAGTCGCCACCCGCTGCCGCGAGTACGCCGATCTGGTCGAGGGCACCCCGGTCAAGCTGCTCGACACCCGCAAGACCCTGCCCGGCCTGCGTCTGGCGCAGAAGTACGCGGTCACCTGCGGCGGCTGTCACAACCACCGCATCGGCCTGTACGACGCCTTCCTGATCAAGGAGAACCACATCGCCGCCTGCGGCGGCATCGCCCAGGCGGTCGCCGCCGCCCGGCAGATCGCCCCGGGGCGCCCGGTGGAGGTGGAAGTGGAGAACCTCGACGAACTGCGCGAGGCGCTGGAAGCCGGCGCCGACATCATCATGCTCGACGAACTCGACCACGACGACATGCGCACCGCCGTCGAGATCACCGCAGGGCGAGCCAAGCTGGAAGCCTCCGGCGGCATCAACCGCGACACCCTGCGCAGCTACGCGGAAACCGGCGTCGACTACATCTCCATCGGCACCCTGACCAAGGACGTCAAGGCCATCGACCTGTCGATGCGGTTGAGCCTGTAGGTAGGGAGGAGCCCGGCACGGGAACGAAAAAGGCCTGCATCGCTGCAGGCCTTGACTTTTCTGGTGCCGGTGAGAGGAATCGAACCCCCGACCTTCTCATTACGAATGAGCTGCTCTACCGACTGAGCTACACCGGCGAAAAACGTGGCGCGAAGGCTATCACTCCGCCCGGCGCAGACGCAAGGCGGGCGCGTAGGGCACAGGGTCGACGACCGGCGCGCGGCCCAGCAGCAGATCGCTCAGCAACTGGCAGGACGCCGGCGCCAGCACCAGACCGTTGCGGAAGTGCCCGCAGTTCAGCCACAGCCCTTCATACCCCGGCACCGGGCCGATGAAGGGGATGCCGTCCGGCGAGCCCGGACGCAGCCCGGCCCAGTGCCCGACCACCTCGGCATCGGCCAGCGCCGGCAGCAGCTCGATGGCCGAGGCGCGCAGACTGTCCAGCGCCTCGCCGGTCGGCGTCTTGTCGAAGCCTTCGTACTCCAGGGTGCTGCCGACCAGAATGTGCCCGTCGCGACGCGGAATCGCGTAGCGGCCGCCCGCCATGACCATCGCCGGCAGGAAGTCCGCCGCGCACTTGAACAGGATCATCTGCCCCTTGACCGGCTCCACCGGCAGCTCGAGGCCGAGGGTCCTGAGCAGCTTGCCGCTCCAGGCACCGGCAGCGACCACCACGCAGTCGGCACGCAGCTCGCCCTGTGCGGTCTGCACGCCGACCACCCGGCCATCCTCGCGCAGGAAATCGGTGACAGCGCACTGCTCGCGGATCTCCACGTTGGGCAACTTTGCCAGCGCCGCACGCAGCGACTGGAGCAAACGCGGATTGCGCACATTGGCCACCCCGGCCATGTGGATGGCATGTCGGTAGCCATGGCGCAGCGGCGGCACCGCCGCCTCCACCTCGGCCATCTCGAGCTGCCGCAGCGGCCGTCCCTCGCGCGCAGCCCAGGCCAGCGCCTCGGCCTCGTCCTCCAGGTCCAGCCAGTACAGTCCGGTGACGTGCACCTCCGGATCGATGCCGCCCTCCTCGATCAGCCTGTCGGCCAGGCGCGGATAGAAATCCTGCGACCAGTGCGCCAGCGCCGTCACCGCCTCGCTGTAGCGCCACGGATAGAGCGGCGAGACGATCCCGCCACCGGCCCACGACGCCTCGCCACCAACCAAGGACTGATCGAGCAAGGTGACCTGGCAGCCGGCCTGGGCCAGCAGGCGCGCCGACTGCAGGCCGATGGCCCCGGCGCCGATGATGAGGGTGTTGTGCATGGGGGGTGCCTTGTGCTGAGAAACAAAACCCGCATCCAGTTTCATGGATGCGGGTCGTGAGTCTACGCCTTGCTGCCAGGGCCTGCAGCAGACCGTGGCAGCCGAACGAGCATCAGCGATCGATGTCGGAGTTCCAGTAGGTACGCGAACGCGTCTGATCGATCTTCGGCTCGATCTCGGTCGGCGTCAGACCCTCGCAGCCGATACAGAAGGTGATCGCGTCACCATCATCCTCATCACAGCTGTCGCCGGTGCACGAGGGATTGGTTTTCACCACGACCGTACCCACTGTCGGGGAAATCGGCATGCCGGTCCCCGTCTCGATCGAACGCTCGCCACCACAATGCCCGTCCACGCCGACAGCACCCGACGCGTTGAACAGGTTCACCTGGTAGGAGCTGGCAATCCCCATGGGCCGCGTGCACATCCCCGGCGAAGGAGTCCCCCCGGGTTGATAGGTATTGAAGGCGACCACGCCGCCGGCGATCACCGAGGTGGTCACTACCTGTTCCCCGCGTCCCGGCAGGCTCATGTACCAGCCGCGCTTGGCGTCAACCGCATCCGACGGATAGATGCCGGCAGTCTCGCAGCTCGTCGGAGCGGTAAAGTCGCTCATTCCAGCCCCATCCAGATCATACGCGGTGTTGTTCGCCGGATAATCCAGGAACACGTAGTAACGATCATCGATGTCCTGCTTATACGGGTAATTGCTGGTCAGCGGCCGCTCCCGATTGCCCGAGCCGAACGCCAAGTAGACCTTGCCCTGATAGGGCAGCGCCGACGGGGCATTGAGGAACTTGCGCGCGCCGCCGCTGGTATAGGCGATCTTGGTGGCGGCCGTCGCAGCCCACGTAGCAGAGGCAACATCCGCTGCCACCTTGGTCGTCGGATCGACGAAGTTCACCCGCCAGACATTGCCACTCAGATCCACGGTATAGGCGTAATCGGTGTAGCCGTCATAATCGATATCCACCAGGGTGACGTCTGCAGACACCGACCCCGTCGTGGGAATGGCGGCAACCAGAGAGCCGTCCTCGGCATCGACCACGTAGATCGCCCGTCCCTTGGCGGAGCTGGTGCAGGTGGTGGTGGTGGCATCGGTATCCTCGCAATTGTCGTATCCCCCGCCGAAGATCACGACCGGAGCATCACCATTCTCGTACCCCTTGAGGTAGGCAGCCCTGGGCAGAGACCAGGTCTGCCCGATACCGGAGAACCCCGTATCGCAACCGGTATCGGAGGTGGCCAGCGGACAGCCCTTGCGCCACAGCAACTCGGGATCTTCCGGATCCGTAACGTCGAAGGCATAGACCATGCGCCCGCCGCGACGCATGGTCGGGAATATGTAGGCCTTGGTTACCCGATTCTGCTGGTCATACTCGAGATGGCTGCCGATCGCGCCGTCGAAGAAGTACCCCTTCGGCTCAGGGTTGTCCGCCGGATCCTGGTTGGGGAAGGCGACCAGCGGCTGGTTGTTCTTCAGTCGCTGCAGTCTGCCGAAATGCTCTGGCGCCACGAACGACCAACTCTCCTTGCCCGTCGCTGCATCGATGGCACGCAGCAGGCCATCGTTGGTGCCATAGAACACCCTGATGGTCGCAGCCGTATTGCCCTCGGCAACCCCGTAGTTGATCGGCAGCGGCCTGGAGTGCACTACGTCGCCGTGAATCGTCGGACGCGCCTGGTTCACCGTATTGCCGGCACTGTCCGTAGCATGCCCACGCACGTAGTCGATCACCGGCTGCCCACCGGGCACCGAGGTGGCGAAACTGGAATTGAAGGCCGTCAGACCGTTTGACCCGACCGTCAGCACATTGCGGGAGCTGATATCCCGAGCCGTCGACGAGGGATAGTTGCGCAACGCCTGGGCCGCACCGCCCTTTTCCACGAACGGGCCGTCAGGCGCATCCGACCAGGGACTGGTCGTTGCCCCCACGCACTTGCTCAAGGGGGATGGGTTGACGTTCTTGTCCTGCCAGTAGGTGCCCGAGTCTGTCGACCAGAAGCTCTTCGCGCACTCGCTGGGGAAGTTGGTCAGCGTGTTGATGGCCGGATCCCGATTCACGTCGACCAGCTCGGCCTTGCCGTTGATCAGACCGACCTGATAACGCTTGAGGTTGCCGAACCAGCGCGGCGAAGCATCGCTGTTGGGACGGAACATGCCGATGAAGACCTGGTTCTCGTTCTGCGCCCGGTTGGTGGCGCTCAACGGCAAGGCCACCGCGGCGAAGGTCGAACTGGCGGACAGGATCTCCGAAGCCGCCTTGTTGAGGGCATCGACGATGGCATCCTCGTTGCGTGCCGCGAAGTACTTGCCTCCCCCCACGGTCGCCGTGCTCATCATCAGGCCGGTATGGTCGGCGTTCTGCTGGGCATTGAACACGTCGATGGTGTAGGTCACCACCGGCATGCGCACGGTCACGTTACGGGTCTGAGGCACCCCTTCTTCATCCTCCTCGGTCACCTGAGTGGTGATCGGCACACCATGCTGGAAGAGGAACTTCGCCCAGTCGTCCAGATTCCAGTTGGCGCCCTTGGTGGTGTTGTACTGCCCGGTCGGAGTCACCTGCGTGTCAACGCTGGTGGCAGTCGTAGCACTGTTGGTAACAGCCCTGACTGTGTAGTTATTACCCGAGTTGCAGCCTGAAGCGACCGGCGGCGGATCATTCAGACAAGTACAGGTGCTACCGGCCGGGCAAGCGGAGTTGTTCTTGGCAAGATCAGAAGAACAGTCCGTCACGCTCGTATAACACTGATTTCCTTGCTTGCTCGTGGTGAAAAAGCTTTCCGTACCCGCCGGGACGATATAGGTGCTCGTGGTTTCCGTAGTCGTGAACAGCGGAATCGGTAGCGGCGTTCCGCTACTCTGCCCGGCCAGCTTGTCTGCTCCCGTACCGGACACATCCAGGCCGGCGTACAGCGCCGCGAGGGCGCTGCTGTTGGCGCTGCTGTCGGTAGAGGGTCCGCTCTGACTGGGATTGCCGATGAAGATCACATAGGTCTTCACGCAGGCGTCCTCGGCATCCAGAGGCGAGGCGAAGGTGGAGTAGAGCGTGCTGTATCCCGCACTATCGGCAAGCGAAGCAGGGGTGCCCGCACCGGCGAAGGACTGAGTGCGCCCGACCAGGTAGTTGTATACGTCATACATCAGGTTGCCCCAGGGCGTACCCGAGTTGCGCTTCTCGACGGGCGAGTTGATGTTGTTGAAAATCTGATCGAGCTTGCCGTTGAACGCGACCTGACTGCTCGCCGTGAGCGGCTGCAGGTCGAAGCGCACGAAGCCGCCATCCTGGTTGGCGTCCCCTCCGGTGGTGAATGCCATCATGCCGACATTGACCTTGCCAACCAGGCCGTTCAGCGCGGTCTTGATCGCACGCACTTCGGACTGCCCCTGGGTGATGCCCCCGGGCCACTTCTGGCTCTGTCGCGCCCAGTTGGACGTGTTGTCCAGCAGGATCAGGATGTTCGGCTGACCGCCGCTGCCCCCGGTACCGCCGACGAAGACATCGATATCTTCGGCCTGCACGAACATCGAAAGCATGGCCAGCAGCGTGCCGGCCATGGCTAGCGAAAGCCTTTTCCACAAGAGCATCATGTTCCTGTTCCTCTTCATCAGCTCGGGCATGCGGACACAATGTTGTTCAGCGAAACGCGCACGGAAACGCCCTGGCGTACGGTCGCCCGCGCCCCCGTCACATTGTCCACGGCGGTTGCCTCCAGATCCCAGACGGAATCGACACACAGCGACTCGGCACTTCCCTCGATGATGCAGCCGACATCATTCGAATTAGTGATATCGAGCGTGCTGTTCATGATCGGGGTTACGACCACGCACTGCGGATTGTTCACCGTCACCGTCACATCCGCCGTGCCGTCAGCATTGAAGTCGTAGCACCTGGTGTTGGGCGCACCGCAGGAGGTCACGAAGATATTGCCCGGCTGCCGGAAGAACAGCGTGGCGCTGATCGCCTCCTCGATGGCGGCATTGGCCGCCACCAATGCCTGCGCGCGACTTTCCATGTTGCCGGTCACCTGCTGGTTGACCTTGACCATGTTGAAGCCGCTGATGGCCATGAGGGTCACCATCAGCAGCATGACCAGGCCGACCAGCAACACCACCCCGCGCTGCCTGGCAGCGAGACTTCCCGACAATCGCATACTGTTCTCCCTCACGATTCAGCGGGCCCGCTCGGATCGGCAGGGGCGCCGGTCTCCTCGCCGTCATCCCCATCGCCATCTTCGTCTTCACTTCCCGGAGCCACAGCAAACGACGGCGCCTCCCGTCGCCCGGCAACGTTATTCAGGCGCACGGTGCTGGTGTACAGCTGGCGCTTGAAGCCGTCGTCGGGGGTGTAGTCGTCCAGCCCCGGAATCCTGTAGGTGCGTCCATCCGAATAATTGGGCGTAGGCTCGAGGTTGCGTGCCAGCAGCCAGATCCGTACCGCGACGACATCCTCCCACTCGGCACCGGAGGGTGCAGCATCGAACGTATCGACACTGCCGCTCCCATCGACGTCCAGTCCATACTCGAAATGCAGGCGCTCGATGCCCTCGACCAGCGGAGTCACGGCATACTTGGTCGCGGCTGTCGGATCCTGAAGTTCGGCGCGCGCCAGAATGTCGCCGTCGCGCACGTAGTAGAGACGGCTCAGATACCGGTAGGTCGGTGCCAGTCCATCCTCTCCAGAGGGGAGGTTTGTGCCGCAACGCCGATCCCACACATCGGACATTTCGTCCAGGGATGCGGGGCGCTCCAGGGTGATCAGCCCGGGATTGCTCGACAGACAGGCCGATACCCTCAGATGGTATTGGCCGGCCCTGAACCCATCGCAACCGGCCGTCCCGATCGCACAGGTGCTCGCACGCCGCACGGCCAGATAGGCACTGCCGTCCTTGAAGCTCCCCAGGCAGGATGGTGCCGCGCTACCGGTCACATCGTTTTCACCGAAGACCGGCACCCCCATGGTTCTCTCGATCTCGGCGTGGCTGTCCGTGCAGACCGGCGGAATATTGCCGCCTCCCGGGAACGTCCAACCCAGCGACTCTCCCAGGAACCCCGTATTGGCCAGCTCGCTTTCCAGCAACTGCATGGCGTAGCGGCCGTTTTCGATCTGTCGACTGGTCTTCTCGAGTTCGGTGAAAGTACGGTTGTTGTTGATGAACACCTCGGATACCGCCAGCAGGATCAGCACGCCGATGGTCATCGCCACCATCATCTCGATCAGACTGAAACCTGCTGAACGGCTGTGCCGTATATGATGCATGCCACTCATGTCAGCTCCCCAGATAGGCCAGTGTGACAAGCATGGAAACGGCGCGGCGCATGCCATCGTCTGCTCCGTACAACCCCTGACCGCAGCCCAGCGACGGCGCCACCGTAGACGTCATCCCCTGCCATACGACGGTAACGCGCAGGACCACCTCGGATGCGCCCACCCCGCTCACGGTTTCCACGCAGCCACGCGCGCCGACCAGTGCACCGACGATGCTGCCATCATCCGCACTTCTGGTGCCTGCCCCCTTCAGAGCCTGGCTCCACTGGCACAGGTCGTCGGCTCCGCCACAACCGGAGTCGCCCAGCGTATTGCCGGTTCCGTATACCGTGCTCCCACTGTAGGCCGAGCTTCTGGCGGCAACCCGATTGGCATTGATCCTGTTCACCATGTCCTGGGCCAGCACCAACGCCTGGGAGCGCTGGAAGGACTCGAGCTCGGTCGTCAGCATCCGCGTCTGCAATCCGGCGAGGCCCAGCAGGCCGATCGCCAGAATCAGCAGGGTGACGAGAATCTCGATCAGACTGAACCCCGCCTGAGCGCCTCCCCGGCTGCTTGAACGCATGTTCATTCGTCGTCTCCGTCTGTATCCGGGCAAGGTACGGATCGGGCCCTACCGGCAAGACCTATCGCCAGGCAGCGCTTCTTGCTGCTGTCGGTTGCAGAGGCAATCTGCAGGAGAAACTCGCCGTCGCCATTGGCGGCGATATCGCTTTCAACGCGCCCCGATGCCCTGAAGTCGAAGTAGGCTGCATCGGAGGTGATCTCCAGGCCGGCAGACGGCAGGGACTGGAACAACGGATTGCTATCCGAGTTCGGCGTTTGCGGATTCGGTATCACCCAGCCGTCCGCCCAGTCGTCACTGCCCGCCGGAGGACGAATCCGAACGGTCCCGTTGCGCTTCACTGCTTCGGAACGAGCCTGCAAGAGGCTGGCATGCAGATCCAAGGTAGCCGTCTTGACCCTCTGACTGGCCACCATGCCGTTGAACGCAGGTGCGGCGACCCCCAGCAGCAGGCTCATGATCGCCAGAGCGATCATGAGCTCGATCACCGTGAAACCTGCCACCTTGCAGCGAGGCATGTCCCCTGTCTCGCTACCACCGTGCAACCCGCTCCACATACACGACCCCGAAAACACTTGGTGAATGCTTGCGCATCGAAAAAAGCGTTGCCGGCGCACCGCCGGCTCCAGAGGAACTACCAGGCCTTGTCGACCGTCGCCCCCCCACTGGTGATACGCCGCAGTTTGGTACCGGCACTATTGACGATCAGACTGCCATCGGCGCTCATCGCCCCCGGCGACTTGGGCGCAAGGGTGATGGTGAAGGTCGGTGGCGGGCCGGCGAGCGTGATCGTCGGCGTCTGATAGTTGTTGGCGACACTGGCTGGCATGCTCACGCCAAGATCGGCGAGCGTGCCCGTATAGCGCCGGGCATCCAACATGAATTGCTGCTGCCGCTGGGCCAGATCCATCAGATAGGCCTGGGCCTCGGCTCGCTTGCCGCGAGCGATATAGTCCTGATAGTTCGGCCAGGCAATGGCCGCTATGACACCGATGATCGCTACGGCGATCATCAACTCGATGAGCGAAAAGCCCCGCTGCATTTGCTTGTCCACCACGACATCGCCCCTATTCGATCATGAAGCCCCGCGAGTCTACCCAAAGCCATCCGCTGCGATCTTGATCTGCCCGGCAGAATCGCTGCACGGCTCAACGCTTCCGTGCGTTCTGCGAGAGCGATCATTGCACCGCAGCGCTCGGAACAAGATCCTTCATGCGACGACTGGTCCATTTGCCCGCCTGTCCGGCGAGCCACTGTGAAGTACGGCAAACTTTGCCACGATTCCCGGATCACACCGCTCGACCACGCTAACCTTTACCGCCAGTTCCCGCAGGACGCGGGAGCCCCCGCCAACCGACAGGAGCACGGACGCCATGCTCGGTTCAATCCGCGGCTTTACCCTGACAGAAGTCATCCTCGCGCTGGCCGTGCTGTCGATCGGCCTCAGCATCGCCACTCCCGCCATGCGCCAGACGATCCATGGCCAGCAGCTGCGACAGGCCAGCATCGATCTCGGCATGGCGCTGACCCGCGCACGCCAGGAGGCGATCATGCGCAGACGGCCCGTCGTGCTCGACAACCAGGATGGCGAATGGAGTAGTGGCTGGCGAATATTCGTCGACCACAACGGCAATGGCGCTCTGGATGCGGATGAACCGATTCTGAAGATCGGCGATGCCATTGCCAAAGGCGTGCGCATCAGCGGCAACACGCCGGTGAGGCGCTACATTCGCTACACGCCCACAGGGCGCACCAGACTCCAGAGCGGCGCCCTCCAGGCAGGCACCATCAGCCTGTGCCACGAAAGCGGCAAGCAGGCGATCAGGCGCCTGGTGCTGGCTGCCAGCGGCCGGGTGCGCACCGAGATCGGCGCGGCAGGCAGTTGCTGACCGCGCGCCCGCCCCTCAGCCCTCCTGCACCACCCGCAGCTCCTTCGGCATCGCGAAGGTCACGTTCTCCGGCTGGCCGTCCAGCTCGCGCACCTCGTCGGCACCCCATTCGCGCAGGCAGGCGATCACCCCCTGGACCAGCACCTCCGGTGCCGAGGCGCCGGCGGTGATGCCGACCTTCCGCCGGCCGTCGAACCACTCGCGCCGGAGGTCGTCGGCGCCGTCGATCAGGTAGGCAGGCGTACCCATGCGCTCGGCCAGTTCGCGCAGGCGGTTGGAGTTGGAGCTGTTCGGGCTGCCGACCACCAGCAGCAGGTCGCAGTCCTCGGCGAGCTGCTTGACCGCGTCCTGGCGGTTCTGGGTGGCGTAGCAGATGTCGCTCTTGCGCGGCCCCTGGATGGCCGGGAAGCGCGCGCGCAGGGCGTCGATGACCCTGGAGGTGTCGTCCATCGACAGGGTGGTCTGGGTGACGTAGGCCAGCGCCTCGGGGTTGCGCACCGCAAGGCGCTCGACATCCTCCTCGTCCTCGACCAGGTAGATGGCGCCTCCGTTGCGGCCGTCGTACTGGCCCATGGTGCCTTCCACCTCGGGGTGACCGGCGTGGCCGATGAGGATGCACTCCTGGCCATCGCGGCTGTAGCGGGCGACCTCGAGATGCACCTTGGTCACCAGCGGGCAGGTGGCGTCGAACACCTTGAGGCCGCGCCGCGCCGCTTCGTCGCGCACCGCCTGGGATACGCCATGGGCGCTGAAGATGACGATGACGTCGTCCGGCACCTGGTCGAGTTCCTCGACGAAGATCGCGCCGCGCGCGCGCAGGCCCTCGACCACGAACTTGTTGTGCACCACTTCGTGACGCACGTAGATCGGCGGGCCGAACACGTCGAGGGCACGGTTGACGATCTCGATGGCGCGGTCGACGCCGGCGCAGAAGCCGCGGGGATTGGCGAGGGTGATTTGCATGGCTGGTCTCGGCACGCGGAAATTCAAGGGGGGCGCACGCCAGGCCTACGGCCTGGTTGGCGGGTTACGGCCTGCGCCCTAACCCGCCCTACTACAGGCTCAGGCCGGCTGCACGTCGACGATTTCCACGTCGAAGGTCAGGCGCTTGCCGGCCAGCGGGTGGTTGAAGTCGATGGTCACCTGCTGGTCGTCGAAGGCCTTGACCACCCCGGGCAGTTCGGCGTTGGCGGCGTCGTTGAAGATGATCAGCAGGCCCTCGGAGAGTTCCATGCCCTCGAAGTTGCCGCGCGGCATGACCTGCACGTTCTGCGGGTTCGGTTGGCCGAAGCCGTGCTCGGGCTCGATGGCCAGCGAGCGCTTGTCGCCGGCCTTGAGGCCGTAGAGGGCCTGCTCGAAGCCGGGCAGCAGGTTGCCGTCGCCGACCTTGAACACGGCCGGATTCTTGCCTTCGGTGCTGTCGACCACGTCGCCCGACTCGAGCTTGAGGGCGAAGTGCAGGGTTACCTGGCGCTCGGGGCCGATGCGCTGTTCAGTCATTGCGAATCTCCGCTCTTCTCGGATTTGAACATGTCCAGGGCCAGCAGCACGGCACCGACGCTGATCGCGCAGTCGGCGACGTTGAAGGCCGGGAAATACCAGCGGTTCTGCCAGTGGACCAGGATGAAGTCGATCACGTGGCCGTAGACCACCCGGTCGAACAGGTTGCCCACGGCGCCGCCCAGCACCAGCGCCAGGCCCAGCGCCAGCCAGCCCTGACCGCGGCGCGGCAGGCGCCTGAGCCAGACCACCAGCACGGCACTGACGCCGACGGCGATGATCGCGAACAACCAGCGCTGCCAGCCGCCGTGGTCGGCGAGGAAGCTGAAGGCCGCGCCGGTGTTGTAGGCCAGGGTCCAGCTGAAGTAATCGGGGATGACCACGATCTGCTGGTGCATCTGCAGGCTGCTGTCGAAGTACAGCTTGCTGGCCTGGTCGAGCACGAAGACGATCGCGCTCAACCACAGCCAGGGCAAGGCGCTGGAGCGCCCGGCAGCCTCACGCATGCAGGCGCACCTCGCCGCTGCCGCTGACGTTGTCCACACAGCGGCCGCACAGCTCCGGGTGCTCGGCGTGCGTACCGACGTCCGCGCGGAAGTGCCAGCAGCGGGTGCACTTGGCATGGCCCGACTTGAGCACGCGCAGCTTGAGGCCCGACAGCTCGCTGTCCACCGCATCGGCCGGGGCCTCGGCCAGCGGCGCCAGGCTGGCTGCGGATGTGATCAGCACGAAGCGCAGTTCGTCGCCCAGCCTGGCCAGCCGGGCGGCCAGCGCCTCCTCGGCGTACAGGGTGACTTCGGCCTGCAGGTTGCCGCCGAGGGTCTTGGCGTTGCGCTGGTTCTCCAGCTCCTTGTTGACCGCGGCCTTGACCGCCATCGCCTCGGCCCAGAACTCGCGGCCCAGCTCGGCGTCGGCGTCCAGTTCGAACAGGCCGTCGTACCAGGTGTTGAGGAACACCGACGGGTTGCGCTCGCCCGGCAGGTACTGCCAGATCTCCTCGGCGGTGAAGGCGAGGATCGGCGCGATCCAGCGCACCAGCGCCTCGGCGATGTGGAACAGCGCGGTCTGGCAGGAGCGGCGTGCCTGGCTGTCGGCACCGGTGGTGTACTGGCGGTCCTTGATGATGTCCAGGTAGAAGCCGCCCAGCTCCTGCACGCAGAAGTTGTGCACACGCGAGTAGACGTTCCAGAAACGGTACTGCTCGTAGGCCTCGGTCAGCTCGCCCTGCAGGCGCGCGGCGGCGTCCACCGCCCAGCGATCCAGCGCCAGCATCTGCGACGGCTCCAGCAGGTCGGTGGCCGGGTTGAAGCCGCTGAGGTTGGAGAGCAGGAAGCGCATGGTGTTGCGGATCCGCCGGTAGGCGTCGGCGCTGCGCTGGAGGATCTGCTTGGACACCGCCATCTCGCCGGAGTAGTCGGTGGCCGAAACCCACAGGCGCAGGATGTCGGCGCCCATGCTGTCGGTGACTTCCTGCGGGGCGATGACGTTGCCCAGCGACTTGGACATCTTGCGGCCGTTCTCGTCGACCACGAAGCCGTGGGTCAGCAGGCCGCGGTACGGCGCGTGGCCGTCGATCGCCGCGCCGGTCAGCAGCGAGCTGTGGAACCAGCCACGGTGCTGGTCGGAGCCTTCCAGGTAGAGGTCGGCGCGCGGACCCTGCGCGTGGCCCATCGGGTGCGAGCCGCGCATCACGTGCCAGTGGGTGGTGCCGGAGTCGAACCAGACGTCGAGGGTGTCGCTGATCTTGTCGTAGTCGGCGGCCTCGTCACCGAGCAGCTCGGCGGCGTCCAGCTTGAACCAGGCCTCGATGCCCTCCTGCTCGACGCGCTGGGCGACCTGCTCCATCAGCTCGACGGTGCGCGGGTGCAGCTCGCCGGTGGCCTTGTGCAGGAAGAACGGGATCGGCACGCCCCAGTTGCGCTGGCGCGAGATGCACCAGTCGGGACGGTTGGCGATCATCGCGTGCAGGCGCGGCTTGCCCCAGCCGGGGAAGAATTCGGTCTGCTCGATGGCCGCCAGGGCGCGCTCGCGCAGGCTGGCGCCCGCCGCCGGCTGGCGGTCCATGCCGACGAACCACTGCGCGGTGGCGCGGTAGATCAGCGGGGTCTTGTGCCGCCAGCAGTGCATGTAGCTGTGGCTGATGCTCTCGTGCTTGAGCAGCGCACCGACTTCCTGGAGCTTGGCGACGATCTGCGGATTGGCCTTCCAGATGAACTGGCCGCCGAAGAACGGCAGATCGGCGACATACACGCCGTTGCTCTGCACCGGGTTGAGGATGTCGTCGTTGCTCATCCCGTAGTGCTTGCAGGAGCGGAAGTCGTCCTCGCCGTAGGCCGGCGCCGAGTGGACGATGCCGGTACCGGCGCCCAGCTCGACGTACTCGGCCAGGTACACCGGCGAGAAGCGTTCGTAGAACGGGTGGCGGAAGCGGATGTGCTCCAGCGCGGCGCCCTTGGCGGTGGCGAGCACCTCGCCTTGCAGTTCGTAGCGCTGCAGGCAGCTTTCCACCAGCTCGGCGGCCAGCAGCAGCAGGCGCGCGCCGGTGTCGACCAGCGCGTAGTCGAACTCGGGGTGGACGTTGAGCGCCTGGTTGGCCGGGATGGTCCACGGCGTGGTGGTCCAGATCACGATGGCGGCCGGCTTGGCCAGCTCGGCCAGACCGAAGGCTTCGGCCAGCTTGTCGGCGTCCTCGACGGCGAAGGCCACGTCGATGGCGTCGGACTTCTTGTCCTGGTACTCCACCTCGGCCTCGGCCAGTGCCGAGCCGCAGTCGAAGCACCAGTTGACCGGCTTGAGGCCCTTGAACACGAAGCCGCCCTTGACCATCTCGGCCAGGGCGCGGATCTCGCCGGCCTCGTTGGCGAAGTTCATGGTCTTGTACGGGTTGCTCCAGTCGCCGAGCACGCCGAGGCGGATGAAGTCGGCCTTCTGACCGTCGATCTGCTCGCTGGCGTAGCTGCGGCACAGCTCGCGGGTCTTGTCCGCCGGCAGGTTCTTGCCGTGGGTGACCTCGACCTTGTGCTCGATCGGCAGGCCGTGGCAGTCCCAGCCCGGCACGTAGGGGGCGTCATAACCGGCGAGGGTCTTGGAGCGGACGATGATGTCCTTGAGAACCTTGTTGACCGCGTGACCGATGTGGATGTTGCCGTTGGCATACGGCGGGCCGTCGTGCAGGACGAACTTCGGCCGGTTGGCACCGAGGGCGCGCAGCTGGCCGTACAGGTCGATGCTGTCCCAGTACTTGAGGGTTTCCGGCTCGCGCTGCGGCAGCCCGGCCTTCATCGGGAATGCCGTTTCCGGCAGGTTCAGGGTCGCTTTGTAGTCGGTCATTTCATCAGGTTCTCTAACGGTTGACCCTGCCAGTGGGCACGGGCGGCGGCGATATCCGCGTCGATCGCCGACTTCAGTGCCTCCAGGGAGGCGAAACGCTGCTCGTCGCGCAGCTTGTGGTGGAACTGCACCACCAGGCGGCGACCGTAGAGGTCGCCGGAGTAATCCAGCAGATGCACCTCGAGGTGGGCGCGACCGTCGCCGGCGACGCTCGGCCGCGTGCCGATGTTGGCCACCCCGGGCCAGCGCTTGCCGTCCAGCTCGGTGCTGACCAGATAGACGCCGCTGAGCGCCGGCCGCAGGCGGTCGAGGCGCAGGTTGGCGGTCGGCGCGCCCAGGGTGCGGCCGAGCTTCTGCCCGTGCAGGACCCGGCCGCCGATGGTGTAGGGCCGCCCGAGCAGGCGCTCGGCCATGGCGAAGTCGCCGGCGGCCAGCACCTCGCGCAGCCGCGTGCTGCTGATCCGTGCGCCGTCCAGCTCGATGGTGTCGGCCGACTCGACGGTGAAGCCCTCGCGCAATCCGGCCTCGACCAGCAGGGCGAAGTCGCCGGCGCGATCGCAGCCGAAGCGGAAGTCGTCGCCGACCTCGAGGTGCCGCACGCCCAGGCCCTCCACGAGGATCTGGTGAACGAAGGCGTTGGCGGACAGTTCGCGCAGGCGGCGGTTGAAGGTCAGGCACAGCACCCGGTCGACCCCGCAGGCGCGCAGCAGCTCGAGCTTCTCGCGCAGGCTGCTGATGCGCGGCGGCGCCTTGTCCGGAGCGAAGAATTCGCGCGGCTGCGGCTCGAAGATCACCACGCAGCTGGGCAGGCCGGCCTGCGCCGCACGCTCGCGCAGGCGCGCCAGGACGCCCTGGTGGCCGCGGTGCACGCCGTCGAAGTTGCCGATGGTGGCAACACAGCCCTGGTGACAGGGGCGCAGGTTATGAAGACCTCGGACCAGTTGCATCGTACGTGTCTTGCTCACAAAGTGGCCGATTATACCCATGCCCGCGCGTCAGGCGTAGGCCCGACGGCGAGTCAGTGACGCAGATGGCGCAGGCGCAGGCCGAGCAGGCCGAGCGTCGCGACATAGGCGAGGATACCGCCGCCCACCAGCAGCGTCAGCTCCGCGGCACGGCGCTGCCAGCCCCAGGCGAACCATTCGGCGGAGGGCGAGTTGAGCCACCAGACCAGCGCCACCATGGCCGCGCAGCCCGCCAGCAGGCGCACCACGAACAGCCCCCAGCCGGGCGCCGGGCGGTAAACGCCGACCTTGTACAGCCCCCAGAACAGCAGTGCGGTGTTGAGCATCGACGACAGCGAGGTGGCCAGGGCCAGGCCGACGTGCTGCAGCGGCCAGACCAGGATCAGGTTGAACACCATGTTGGCGACCATGCACTGCACGGCGATGCGCACCGGCGTCTTCATGTCCTGACGGGAGAAGAAGCCCGGCGCCAGCACCTTGATCAGCATGAAGGTCAGCACCCCCAGCGCATAGGCCTCCAGCGCGTTGGCCGCCTGCTCCACGTCGCGGGTGGTCATTGCCCCGTAGTGGAACAGGCTGGCGATCAGCGGCTCGGAGAGGATCGCCAGGGCCAGCGCCGCCGGCACGCCGACCAGCAGCACCATGCGCAGCGCCCAGTCGAGGGTCGCCGAGAAGGCCCTGGGGTCGCCGCCGGCATGCTGGCGCGACAGGCTGGGCAGGATCACCGTGCCGATGGCGATGCCGAAGGCCCCCAGCGGCAATTCCGACAGGCGGTCGGCATAGTACAGCCAGGACACGCTGCCGCTCTGCAGGAAGGAAGCCAGTACGGTATCCAGCAGCAGGTTGATCTGGCTGACCGACACCCCGAACAGCGCCGGCACCATCAGCGTCATGATCCGCCTGACCCCCTCGTCCTTGCGATCGGGCCGCGGGATCGGCAGCAAGCGGATACGCGCCAGGAACGGCAGCTGGAACAGCAGTTGGGCCAGGCCGGCGATGAACACGCCCCAAGCCAACGCCATGATCGGTTGCTCGAAATAGGGAGTAAGCAGCACCGCCGAGCCGATCATGCAGACGTTGAGCAGCACCGGGGTGAAGGCCGGCACGGCGAAGCGCCCGTAGCTGTTTAGGATGCCGCCGCAGAAAGCGGTCAGCGAGATCAGCAACAGATAGGGGAAGGTGATCTGCAGCAGGTCGCCGGCCAGTGCCAGCTTCTCCGGATCGCCGCGAAAGCCCGGCGCGAACAGCATGATCAGGTACGGCGAGGCGACCACGCCGAGCGCGGTGATCGCCGTCAGGGTCAGACCGAGGGTGCCGGCGACCCGGTCGACCAGTTGCTTCACCTCGGCGAGCGTACGGCGTTCGCGGTATTCGGAGAGCACCGGGACGAAGGCCTGGGCGAAGGCGCCCTCGGCGAACAGCCGGCGCATGAAGTTGGGGATCTTGAAGGCAATGAAGAAGGCATCCGCCGCCGGGCTGGAGCCGAAATAGGCGGCCACCACCATGTCGCGCACCATGCCCAGCACCCGCGAAAGCAGGGTCATCACGCTGACCACCGCGCTGGAACGCAACAAACCGCTTTTGGCCGACTCGCCGGACATGCTTTAATCCCCGCCCCTGCAAAGGTCGGCGAGTGTAAGCCAGCGCCCGCCCGGCAGACCAGCACTCCAACGCCGCATCGCCCCTTGACAACGCCCCTCGGCGTCGGCATGATTCGCGGCCTTATTTACTTGGTATCCCCAGTTTTCGAGGAGCTCGACGGTGGCCAACTCCCCCTCCGCCAAAAAACGTGCCAAACAGGCTGAGAAGCGTCGCAGCCACAACGCCAGCCTGCGCTCGATGGTGCGTACCTACATCAAGAACGTAGTCAAGGCTATCGATGCCAAAGACTTGGCCAAGGCCCAGACCGCCTACACCCTGGCGGTGCCGGTGATCGACCGCATGGCCGACAAAGGCATCATCCACAAGAACAAAGCCGCTCGTCACAAGAGCCGCCTGAACGGCCACATCAAGGCCCTCGCCCAGGCGTAAGCTTCTGTTCCGACAAGAAACCGGCCTCGGCCGGTTTTTTGTTGCCCGTGAAAAAGCCCCCAGCGTCACCCGCACCACCGACCGGGCCGACCGCCTCCTCCAGCCGTCGACTCGCGGCATGCTTCTTGCTCCCGCCTTAGCACAACTGTAACCGACACACGGTAAATAGCTGCCATGGATTCACGGAGCAGAGCTATGCCCACCCTCACCGAACTGGCCAGACAGATCGCCGAACTCTACCCACTCAAGGACAAGACCGCCGGCAAGCGCTACCGCATCGTCAACCAACTGGCCGGCCTCACCGAGCTCGAGGAGGTCGGCGGCAGGCCGCGCTACGTGCCGACCCGCGCCCTGCAGGACGATAGCGTCTGGGACCTGGCCGGCTGAGCCGGCCGCCGGCCTCAGCGCAGCCCCTCGCTCACCCCCCGCAGGTCGAGCAGCCCGGAATCGCTGAAGCGCCGCCCACCGAACCAGCCGCCACCCAGCTTGCCGCGCAGCACGTAGGGCACGCTGTCCAGCCGAGCCTGCTCACTGAGGCCGAGCATCTGGCGCAGCACGGAAAAAGCCGAAACGCTCACCGGCACCACCAGCAGACTCTCGCCGAAGCGCGGCACGCTGCCGCGCCCATCGCTCACCCCGCGCGCCAGGGGCCGACCGTTAACCAGCAACTCCAGAGCGACGCCATCGTAGTCGACCGGAGCGCTGTTGGGATTCTGCACCCGCAGCTTCACCGCCATGCGCAGCTCCATCCCCTCCCCGGGCAGCGGCTCGACTCCGACCACGTTGAGGGCGAGCGGATCTCGCCCGCCGAGCGAGGCGCAGCCGACGAGGGAAATGGCGAGCAGCAGCGCCAGCAGACGAGCGAAAATCGGGGGCAGGGCAACGGCCGGGCGGCGCATGGGGCATACCTCGCTGAGAGTGAGGGAGCAACGGAGCAGCCCGACAAGTATCCACCCACAGCGCCGATCCCGCCCGCGCCCTGACGGCAATGCCGAAAATTGCGCAGCATTGCACCCAAAGAGTGCGGCAAGCCCCCCGACGACCGCCGCAGACAGGCGGCGCAGAGCGCACGGAGCCACATCCGGCGTCGTGTCATCTCGCCGCAAAACCATGGAAACAGTATGGCATTAGACTTGCTTTGAATTGGACAGGCGGAGCGATCCGCGCCCAGACCAGCACTCAACGAGGAAGAGCCATGGCTATTGCGATCAGCTGGACCAGCGAGTTCGAAACCGGCATCGACATCATCGACGAACAGCACAAGCGCATCTTCGAGTACCTGGAAGAGATCGACCACGCGATCAAGACCCGCGACATCGGCGAGATCGAACAGGTGATCAAGTCGCTGATCGACTACGCGATCTCCCACAACGCCTTCGAGGAGAGCCTGATGGAAAAGGCCGGCTACCCGATGCTCGAAGCCCACCACGAGGTCCACGAACGCTTCAAGGAGCGCGCCCACGCCTACCGCGAGCGTTTTGGCAACGGCGAGGACCCGATCCGCCTGGCTCGCGAGGTACGCAGCGACATCGGCCTGTGGCTAACCAACCACATCAAGCGCGACGACAAGCACTACGTCAACTACGTCAAGCGCGACCTCGAGGGCGGCTTCGTCAGCCGCATGCTCAACAAGATCTTCGGCTGAGCCGGTTCGGCAGCAGCGCCGGGATATCCAGCCGCTCGACGCTCACCGGGCCAGGAGCAACCCTCTCCGCGGGCGAAGAAGATGCACGGGCAGACGAAGACGCAGCCGCGCTCCATCCAGGACGCCAGCCAGACCAACCGCCGGCCGGGCGCCGCACAGACCGACCCGGCCGGGCTTCGGCTTTCCCGCCACGGGCCGCGCCCTTGCAATGGGGAACCCGAGGATCGTTCCGGGCGCAGCCTTCCGTCGTCACTTTCTTCGACAGCCCAGGCCCAAGAAAAGCAAAACCCCTAAATTTCTCTAGGAAAATCAGGGGTTTTGCTCTGTTCAATTGGTGGAGCCGGGGGGATTTGAACCCCCGTCCGCCAGCTCTCCGCTATCGGTTCTACATGCTTATCCCAGTCTACTGAGTTAACCCATTGCCGCCCGACGGGCAGGGTGCTTTGGGCGAGCTGTATGAGTTTTAGCCGTTACGTCTACAGCAAACTTGGCGGCGATCCTGTTCTATCTGACAGTCTTTTCGGGTTTACAGGCATCCCCTGGAGACTGCTGGGGCATTAAGCCGCCAGAGCGTAGTTGTCGTCGTTGGCAACTATGAAGTTGTAACAGTGGATTTACGAGTTCTGTTACCCACTCGGCATGCCCCTCAAGTTTTGTTACCGGCGTCGAATCCTGATCGGCCCCTGGGTACTGCTTGCTTGCGAGGTTTGAGTCAAGTGTACGGCAAAGGTTCACTGCGGCCAAGTCTGATGTAGAGTACCGGCTGGCTGCCGCCCGGCCTGCCGGACGGACGGCCCAGGGGCTCATAGAGCCAGGCGATTGGGGCGATGCCCTCAATCAATTATGCCTAACCCCCTGCGCGGGGTAGGATGCTCCCCGCCAACCAGTTTTCAACCCTGAAGGAGTTCAGCGAATGTCCCTCATCAATACCCAGGTTCAACCGTTCAAGGTCAACGCTTTCCACAACGGCAAGTTCATCGAGGTCACCGAAGCCGATCTGAAGGGCAAGTGGTCGGTGCTGATCTTCATGCCGGCAGCCTTCACCTTCAACTGCCCGACCGAGATCGAAGACGCCGCCGAGAACTACGCCGAATTCCAGAAGGCCGGCGCCGAGGTGTACATCGTCACCACCGACACCCACTTCTCCCACAAGGTCTGGCACGAAACCTCCCCGGCCGTCGGCAAAGCCCAGTTCCCGCTGATCGGCGACCCGACCCACGTGCTGACCAACGCCTTCGGCGTGCACATTCCGGAAGAAGGCCTGGCCCTGCGCGGTACCTTCATCATCAACCCGGAAGGCGTGATCAAGACCCTGGAGATCCACTCCAACGAGATCGCCCGCGACGTCAGCGAGACCCTGCGCAAGCTGAAGGCCGCCCAGTACACCGCCGCCCACCCGGGCCAGGTCTGCCCGGCCAAGTGGAAGGAAGGCGCCGAGACCCTGACCCCGTCGCTGGACCTGGTCGGCAAGATCTAAGCAGCCTTTCTTGGTTGTCGCCTCGCGGGAGCGGTCATCCGGCTCCCGCGACGCCCGAATGCCCGGGTGGGTTCCGCCCGGGCATTTTCATATTCGAATTTCGCAGAGGGATACCGTCGCCATGTTGGACGCCAACCTGAAAGCCCAGTTGAAGGCCTACCTCGAGAAGGTCACCGAGCCCTACGAGATCGTCGCGTCCCTGGACGATGGCGCCAAATCCCAGGAAATGCTCGCCCTGCTCGAGGACATCAACGCCCTGAGCGACAGCATCTCCCTGAATACCGCAGGCCAGGACGCCCGCAAGCCCTCGTTCGGCTTCCGCCGCAACGGCGTGGAGGTCGGCCCGCGCTTCGCCGGCCTGCCCATGGGCCACGAGTTCACCTCGCTGGTGCTGGCCCTGCTGCAGGTGGGCGGCTACCCGCCGAAGGTCTCCGACGAGGTGATCGCGCAGATCAAGGCGCTCGACGGCGACTACCAGTTCGAGACCTACTTCTCGCTGTCCTGCCACAACTGCCCGGACGTGGTGCAGGCACTCAACCTGATGGCGGTGCTCAACCCGCGCATCAAGCACGTGGCCATCGACGGCGCGCTGTTCCAGGCCGAGGTCGAGCAGCGCCAGATCATGGCGGTGCCGAGCATCTACCTCAACGGCGAGCCGTTCGGCAACGGCCGCATGGGCGTCGAGGAGATCCTCGCCAAGCTGGACACCGGCGCCGGCAGCCGCGACGCCGAGAAGCTCAACGCCAGGACCGCCTTCGACGTGCTGGTGGTCGGCGGCGGCCCGGCTGGCGCCTCGGCGGCCATCTACGCCGCGCGCAAGGGCATCCGCACCGGCGTTGCCGCCGAGCGCTTCGGCGGCCAGGTGCTCGACACCATGGCCATCGAGAACTTCATCTCGGTGCCGGAGACCGAAGGCCCGAAACTGGCCCGCGCGCTGGAAGAGCACGTGCGCCAGTACGAGGTCGACATCATCAACCTGCAGCGCGCCAGCAAGCTGATCCCGGCCGAGACCGAGGACGGCCTGCACACCGTGCAGTTCGACAACGGCGGCGAGCTGAAGGCGAAGACCGTGATCCTCGCCACCGGCGCGCGCTGGCGCGAGATGAACGTGCCGGGCGAGCAGGAGTACCGCGGCCGCGGCGTGGCCTACTGCCCGCACTGCGACGGCCCGCTGTTCAAGGGCAAGCGGGTGGCGGTGATCGGCGGCGGCAACTCCGGCGTCGAGGCGGCCATCGACCTGGCCGGCATCGTCGCCCACGTCACCCTGCTGGAGTTCGGCGAGCACATGCGCGCCGACGCGGTGCTGCAGAACAAGTTGCGCAGCCTGGCCAACGTCACCGTGATCACCATGGCGCAGACCACCGAGGTCAAGGGCGACGGCCAGAAGGTCACCGGCCTGGTCTACAAGGACCGCCACACCGACGCGGTGCACGAACTCGAGCTGGAAGGCATCTTCGTGCAGATCGGCCTGCTGCCGAACAGCGACTGGCTGAAGGGCACCCTGGAGCTGACCCGCTTCGGCGAGATCGTGGTCGACGCCCGGGGCCAGACCAGCATCCCCGGCGTGTTCGCCGCCGGCGACGTGACCACCGTGCCCTACAAGCAGATCGTCATCGCCGTCGGCGAGGGTGCCAAGGCCGCACTGAGCGCCTTCGACCATCTGATCCGCCAGGGCTGATTGCCCGGCCCCATCAGCGCCGCGCCCTCCCCTGTGGATGGCGCGGCGCTTTGCTGTCCGTATGCCGCTATCTGGCGCGCAGGGCTGCGTTGAGATTGTCGACCACCTCGGCCCAGTCGGCGTCCTCGAGGATCTCCTCACGCAGGAAGGCCGCCTGGGCGGGCGTCCAGAAGCTGGCGTCGGCCAGTTGCACATCATCGGGCAGCGGCGCATGGCGCTCGATGAAGCGGCGGATCGAGTCGTTGTCGTTGGGCAGGCCGAGCTGCTCGAACAAGTGGTGAAAGGCGTGGATCGGCTGTTCCATGGCATCCTCCCGCGGGGTGCGCGGCATGGTTGAGAACAGCACAGAGTATTGTCCAGTAGCTGTCAGCCTGCCGGCTCACGGCAGCCATTCGCGCCCAGCGGCAGCAGCGAGGCAGCGAGGCAGCAAGCGCGATCAGGCCAGGCCCAGGGTCGCGGCGGCGAGAACCGCGTAGCGCACGCCCTTGGCCAGGGTGACCAGGAGCAGCACGATCCAGAAGGATTCGCGCATCACTCCGGCGACCAGGGTCAGCGGATCGCCGACCACCGGCAACCAGCTCAGCAGCAGCGACCAGCGCCCGTGGCGCCGGTACCAGCCCTGGGCACGCTGCAACTGCGCCTCGCTCACCGGGAACCAGCGCCGCTGGCGGAAGCGCTCGACATACAGGCCGAGCAGCCAGTTGAGCAGCGAGCCGAGCACGTTGCCGGCGGTGGCCACCGCCAGCAGGGCCGCCAGCGGATAGCGGTCGGCCAGCAGCAGGCCGACCAGCAGCGCCTCGGACTGCAGCGGCAGCAGGCTGGCGGCGCCGAAGGCGGCGAGGAACAGGCCCAGATAGGCGCCGAGATCGAGCATGGGCTGGGCGGGCGCTACTGCGCGTCATCCTCGCGGATCGACGCATAGTCGAAGCCGTAGACGTCGCTGAACCACACCGGACTGCCCTCGGCCATGCCGCCGTAGGTGATGCGCAGGGCCAGCAGGCTGGCACCATAGCCGAGATCGGCCAGGCGGCGCGCGAACAGGTCGCGGTAGAAGCTGCTGGCTTCCTCGTACTCGGCGCTGGCGCGGGCGTCGTCGTCGGGGAAGCGGACATCGAGCTCGGCGTCAAAGCGGGCGAAGCGCTCGGCGAAGTCGTCGGAGGCGTAGACGAACTCGTCCTCCTCGCCGCCGAACACGAAGGCCAGGTGCTCGCAGGGCGTCTCCAGGTACTCGTCGTCCTGCTCGACGAACTGCTGCTGGCCGCAGATCGGGCAATGCACCTGGGGCGGCTGCAGGCCGAACGGCTGCTCGATGGCGACGTAACCGACCTGACCGGCGACTGCCGGGGAAACGTTGTCCTGCATGAAATCCTCGCTGAATCGACCCGGAACGGAACGGGGCGACCGGTCGGTCGCCCCGCGGGTGGTGCAAGTTTAAGGGGTTGCGCGAGGATGCGGGTGGGAAATCGCCGAACCGCTGCAGAGCTTCCAGGCGTAGGCGATGCCGCCACTGCCCTGCTGCATCTTCAGGGCCACCTCGCCGCCGCCGAAGGCCTTGGAGGCGGTCGGTGGCCTTCCAGGCCAGGCCGGTGCCGTAGCTCTCGAGGATGTCGAAGCTGCCGTGGTCGGCGAACAGGCCCTCGTAGCGTTCGAACTTGCCAGTCCTGATCTTCGACGACCAGGCCACACCGAGGGTCAGCTAGCCGAATTCGGGGATCAGGAAGGGGAGGCAACGCCAAACAAACTACGTAATAGAAAGCTCTACTCAGAGCCGCGGGCCTCGTCGCCCTGCGGGCAGTACAGCCGGTAGAGGGTGCCGAGCAGCACCAACATCTTTGGTTCGGCGATCGAGTAGAACATCCGCTTGCCGTCGCGCCGGGTACGCACCAGCCCCTCATTGCGCAGTACCGCCAGTTGCTGCGACAGGCTCGGCTGGCGCAGGCCGAGCAACGACTCCAGCTCGCCGACCGAGCGCTCGCCCTGACTGAGCTGGCAGAGCAACAGCAGACGATCGGGATTGCCGAGCGTGCGCAGCACGCCGGCGGCTTCGGAGGCGGCGGCACGCATCAGTTGCATGTCGAGATCGGCTTGGGCTTCGCTCATGGGGGGCATTCCTTGTGTCGCTGCGCTGCGGGTGCGAAAAGCGAAACATTATCGCTCGAAGCCGCCACAGCGTCACGGATGCCGCCGGCGCGCCCGGCACTCAGCCCCCGGTGGCGTTCATGAAGCGCAGCACCTGCACCTCGCCGCTGCTGGCGAACTCGTGGCGCAGCGGCTTGCGCTGCAGGGCCGCACCGATCGCCTCGAGCAGCGGCCGGTCCTCGGTCGGGTGGCGGCGCACCAGGCCGCGCAGGTCCAGCGAGTGCTCGTGGCCGAGGCACAGCAGCAGGCGCCCCTCGGCAGTCAGGCGCAGGCGGTTGCAGCTGGCGCAGAAGTTGTGCGAGTGCGGCGAGATGAAGCCGACGCGGGTGCCGGGATGGCCTTCCAGGCGCACGTAGCGTGCCGGTCCGCCGCTCTGCTCGGGGCTGTCGAACAGGTTGTAACGCTCGGCGATGCGCGCGCGCACCTCGTCGCTGGAACAGAACGCCTCGCCGCGGTCGCGACCGACCTGGCCCAGCGGCATCTCCTCGATGAAGCTGATGTCCAGGCCGTTGGCGACGGCGAAGTCGACCAGCGTCGGCACCTCGTCGTCGTTGCGCCCCTTCATGATCACGCTGTTGAGCTTGATCCGCGCGAAGCCCGCCGCGCGCGCCGCCTCGATACCGGCCAGCACCTGGTCGAGCTGGCCGGTGCGGGTGATGGCGTGGAAGCGCTGCGCATCCAGGCTGTCGAGGCTGATGTTCAGGCGCCGGACCCCAGCCTCGGCCAGCGGCGCGGCCAACCTGACCAGTTGCGAGCCGTTGCTGGTCATCACCAGCTCGCGCAGTCCGGGCAGCGCGGCGATCTGCCGGCACAGGTCGACGATGCCGCGGCGCACCAGCGGCTCGCCGCCGGTCAGGCGGATCTTGCGCACGCCCAGGCCGACGAACAGCCGGGCGAGGCGGACGATCTCCTCGAAGCCGAGCACCTGCTGGCGCGGCAGGAAGGTCATGTCCTCGGCCATGCAGTAGACACAGCGGAAGTCGCAGCGATCGGTCACCGACAGACGCAGGTAGTCGATCTTGCGGCCATGGCCGTCCAGCAGCATGGCGTCGTTCATCGCGGGACTCTCCTCGGTTGCCGCCGCAGGCGGTCAGGTAGGCCGTGCGGATGCAAGGACTGCACCAGCCTGCCGGTGGCGCCTGGAGCAGCGTCTCGCCCAATAGTTAAGCACGTCGCAGGGGCATTGCAGCGGCGCCCTCGCCCGCTGCACCGGAACGGAGCAAGAATGCCTCCGAAAGGGGCAAACCTTCTCGATCAGCCCCAGCGCTCGGCGGCCTCGCTATCGCTGGCCCGAGCGCCGACCCAGCGCGCACCGTCCGCGGTGTCCTCGCGTTTCCAGAACGGCGCCCGGGTCTTCAGGTAGTCCATGACGAATGCGCAGGCCTCGAAGGCGGCCTGGCGATGGGCGCTGGCGATACCGACGAAGACGATCGGCTCGCCCGGCAGCAGGCGGCCGACGCGATGGACCACGCTCACGCCGAGCAGCGGCCAGCGCGCGCGGGCCTGCTCGACGATGCCGGCCAGGGCCTTCTCGGTCATGCCCGGGTAGTGCTCGAGGGTCATGCCGGCGACCGCGGCGCCGTCGTTGTAGTCGCGCACGTAGCCGACGAAGGAGGCCACCGCGCCGATACCGGCGTTGGCGGCGTGCAGCCTCTCCAGTTCGGCGCCGGGCTGGAGCGCCTCGACCTGTACGCGGATGTCCATGTCAGCCTCCGGTCACCGGCGGGAAGAAGGCCACCTCGTCGCCGTCGGCCAACGGTTCGGCGAGGTCGCACAGCTCCTGGTTGCGCGCACACATCAGGCACTGCTCGGCCAGCACCTGCCAGGCGCCGCCGCGCGCCAGCAGCAGCTGGCGCAGTGCCTCCAGGCTGTCCAGTTCGGACGACCACGGCAGGCGCTCGCCGTCGCAGTCCAGCGTCTCGCGGTAGCGGGCGAAATAGCGCACTTCGATCATCGAATCTCCTCTGCACGGTAGTCGCCGCTCTTGCCGCCGCTCTTCTCCAGCAGCCGCACGCGCTCGATGCTCATGCCGCGGTCCACCGCCTTGCACATGTCGTAGAGGGTCAGGGCGGCGACGCTGGCGGCGGTCAGCGCCTCCATCTCCACCCCGGTCTGTCCGGCCAGCCTGCAGGTAGCGACGATGCGCACCGTGTCGCTGCCCTGCGCCTCCAGTTCGACGCGGATCCCGGTAAGCAGCAGCGGGTGGCACAGCGGGATCAGCTCGTGGGTCTTCTTCGCCGCCATGATCCCGGCGACCCGCGCCACGGCGAACACGTCGCCCTTGGGATGGCCGCCGCCGACGATCAACTCGAGGGTCTGCGCCTGCATGCGCACCAGCGCCTCGGCGCTGGCCTCGCGGGCGGTGACGGCCTTTTCGGTGACGTCGACCATGCTGGCGCGCCCCCGCGCATCGAGATGGGTCAGCCCCGCAGTCGCTGCCGCGACGGTCTGCCGAACAGGTTCAGCAACTCCCGTGCCAGCTGCCTGGGGCGGCTCCGCGACGGCGGCGCCCTGGTCGCCGGCGAGGCGCGGCGCCGCCGCCCCGAGAGCCTCCAGGGTGTTCAGGTTGGCCAGCCGCGGATCGTCCGGGGCGCAGCCGAGCACCTGCGCGTCGGCGCCGAGCAGGAAGCGCAGCGGACTGCGTTCGCCGGCCTGCCAGACACGCTCCAGTTCGCCCTGCAGGCAGCGCGGGATCATGCAGAACAGCGGCTCCGGCTGGTTGCCGCGGCGCAGCAGCAGCGGCCGCTGCGGCTCGCGCAGTGCCTGGTGGCGCATGGCCGAGAGCAGGTCGTCGTCGATCTGCGGCGCATCGCAGGGCAATACCAGCAGCCAGTCGTGACGCATCGCGGCCAGGCCGGCCCGGATGCCGGCCAGCGGACCGGGGAAGTCGTCGCTGTCGTCGCTGACCAGCCGGTCGGCCCACAGCGCATAGAGCTCGGCGTTGCGGTTGCAGGAGATGATCAGATCGTCGGTCAGCGGCTGCACCCGCTCACTGAGGGTGGCGATCAGCGGGCGGCCGGCGAACTCCACCAACCCCTTGTCCACCCCGCCCATGCGCTGCCCGCGCCCGCCGGCGAGCAGCAGTACGGAACAGGGTGGCAGGTCTGCAGCAGGCATGGCGATTCTCCGTGGTCGTGATCCTTGCAGCGATGTTACACCGCCATGTCGACGACGCCAGCCAACCCGTTCACCCGCCGGTCATGGCTGCTCAGCCTTCCGGCTGCTCCAGCGCCTCCACCAGCACCTTGAAGAAGCGCGCCGCCTCGCCGCCGGTGACCACGCGGTGGTCGAAAGTCAGCGACAGCGGCATGACCGGGTGCACCGCCACCCGGCCATCGACCGCCACCGGCTGGTCACGGATCTTGCCGGCGCCGATGATCGCCACCTGCGGCGGCACCACCACCGGGCTGGCGTAGCGGCCGAACAGGGTGCCGAAGTTGGACAGGGTCAGGGTCGCGCCCATCATGTCCTTGGGCGGGATCGAGCGCGCCTTGACCGCCTCGCGCATGCGTCGCATGCCCTCGCGCAGGTCGTCGGCCGTGCGCCCGCCGACGTTGTGCAGCACCGGCACGAACAGGCCGTCGGGGGTGTCCACCGCGATGCCCAGGTCGAGACGGTCATGCTGGCGGATCGCCATGGCCTTGCCGTCGAACCAGACGTTGAGTCCCGGCTCGGCGCGACAGGCCTCGGCGATGGCCTGGGCCAGGCGCACCAGCGGGTCACGGATGGACGCCCAGCGGCTGAGGTCGGCGTCCTCGACCAGCATCACCGGCACCACCTCGGCGTGGGCGCGCGCCATGTTCAGCGCCATGCTGCGCCGCACGCCGCGCAGGCGCTCGCCGCCGAAGCTGCTGCGCGCGCTCTCGGCGGCTGCCTCGACGTCGGCGCGGGTGATCAGTCCATCGGCGCCGGAGCCGGAGAGCCCGGCCAGTTCGACGCCGAGGCGCTGGGCCAGCTGGCGCACCGCCGGAGTGGCGCGCGGCGCCAGGTGCTCGCGGGTCGAGGGCGCGGCGCCGACGAAGAAGCTGTCGCCGCCGCCCGCCTCGCCGGCCTCCAGCTTGCCGACCACGGTGCCGGTGTCCTCGCCCTCGCCCTCGTAGGCCAGCAGCGGCTCGCCGACGTGGAGGATGTCGCCCTCGGCGCCGTAGGTCCTGGCCACCACGCCGTCGTAGGGCGCGGGAATGTCGACGATGGCCTTGGCGGTCTCCACCGAGACCAGCAACTGGTCGGCCTTGACGTCGTCGCCGGCCTGGACGTGCCACTTGACGATTTCCGCCTCCTGCAGGCCTTCGCCGAGGTCGGGCAGCTTGAAATGTTTCATGGCGATTCTCCGTAGGGTGCGCCATGCGCACCGGTCGCTTCAGTCCATGCGGGTGCGCACGGCGCACCCTACAGGCTCAGGCGTGGTTCAGACCACAGGGGGGGAGCGACCGCAGGTCTTTGCCAGCGCATCGCGCAACGGTGGACAAGGCTGCGCCGTTGTCCCCCCTGCCGATTACCGATCATCAGGCGTACTCCAGCACCGTCTCGCAGGCGGCGAGGATGTCGCCGACGTCCGGGAGGTAGTACGGCTCCAGGCGGTACAGCGGCGGCGGGATATCCGGCGCGGCGACCCGCTGGATCGGCGCGTGCAGGTCGAGCAGCGCGCGCTCGTACAGGCTGGCGGCGATCTCCGCGCCCACCCCGCCGCTCTTCGGTGCCTCGTGGACGATCACGCAGCGCCCGGTCTTGCGCACCGAGGCCTCGAGGGTGTCGAGGTCCAGCGGCTTGAGGCAGGCGACGTCGATCACCTCGGCGCTGACGCCGCGCTCGGCCAGCAGCGCGGCCGCCTGCAGGGTCTCGTGCACGCTGGCGCCCCAGCTGACCAGGGTCAGGTCGCCGCCCTCGCGCAGGGTGAAGCAGCTGTCCAGCGGCAGCCGCCGGCCGTCGTCGGCCAGCGGCTGCGGGTTCATCCGGTACAGGCGGGTCGGCTCGAGGAACACCACCGGATCGGGGTCGTCGATGGCCGCCAGCAGCAAGCCGTAGGCGCGCGCCGGCGACGAAGGCACCACCACGCGCAGACCAGGGATGTGGGCGAACAGCGCCTCGGTGGCTTCGCTGTGGTGCTCAGGGGCACGGATGCCGGCCCCCATCGGCGAACGCACCACCAGCGGACAGGCGAGCCGCCCGCGGGTGCGGTTGCGCAGCCGTGCGGCGTGCGACACCAGTTGCTCCATGGCGGCGTAGATGAAGCCGAGGAACTGGATCTCCATCACCGGTCTGAGGCCCTGGGCGGCCATGCCGACCGACAGGCCGGCGATCATGTTCTCGGCCAGCGGGGTGTCGATCACCCGCTTGAGGCCGAACGCCTCGCGCAGCCCGAGGGTGGCGCGGAACACGCCGCCGTTGACGCCGATGTCCTCGCCGAGCACCACCACGTTCTCGTCCTCGCGCATGGCGCGGTGCAAGGCCAGGTTGACCGCCTCCAGCAGGCTGTACTTTTTCTCACTCATGGTCGGCTCCTTGCTTACGCCGGGCGACGCGCTCGGCGAACTGCTCGCGCTGCTCGGCCAGCGCCTGCGGCCAGTGCGCGTAGACATGCTCGAACACCGACAGCGGGTCCTGCGCGGCCAGCGCCTCGTAGGCATCGACGGCCTGCTGCAGCTCGGCCTGGCACTCGGCGATCAGCGCCTGCTCGCGCGTCTCGCCCCACAGCCCACGGCCGACCAGGTAGGTCTGCAGACGCTTGACCGGCTCCTCGTGCCAGGCCTGGTTGACCTCCTCGGCGCTGCGGTAGCGGGTGGCGTCGTCGGCGGTGGTGTGGTCGCACAGCCGGTAGGTGATGCATTCGAGCAGGCTCGGCCCCTTGCCGTGGCGGGCGCGCTCGATGGCCAGGCGCAGGCGCTCGACCACCGCGATCACGTCGTTGCCGTCCACCTGCTCGCCGCTGAAGCCGGCGCCGAGCGCCTTCTGCGCCAGGGTCGGCGCGCCGCACTGGATGCGCCGCGGCACCGAGATGGCCCACTGGTTGTTGTTGACCACGAACACCACCGGCAACTGCCAGGTGCCGGCGACGTTGAGCGCCTCGAGGAAGTCGCCCTTGCTGGTCGCGCCGTCGCCGCAGGTAGTCAGCGCCACCCGGTGTTCGCCGCGGATCTTGAACGCGCTGGCCACCCCGCAGGCGTGCAGCGCCTGGGTAGCGATCGGCACGCACAGCGGAAAGTCGCCGCGCGCCGCTGCGCCGCGGTAGTCGCTGCCGCGCTCGTCGCCGCCCCAGTAGAGCAGCATCTCGGTCATGCTCACCCCGCGCAGCAGCTGGCTGGCGGTGTCGCGGTAGTAGGGCACCAGCACGTCGTCGGCGCGCAGCAGGCTGCCGACGGCGGCGCCGACCGCCTCCTGGCCGAGACTCGAGGCGTAGGTGCCGACCCGCCCGGTGCGCTGCAGGGCGATCACCTTCTGGTCGAACAGGCGGGTGCGGACCATGGCGCGATACAGCGCCAGCAGCCGCTCGCCGTCCAGCGCCCAGTCGGGCAGCGGCACCACTGGGCGGCCCTCAGCGTCGAGGTAGCGGGTGTAGGGCAGTTCGATGGAGCTGTGGGGCATGGCTTCCTCCCTGGCACCTTGCCGGTGCGTGGCGGCCTGGCGCGGCAGGCGCCGGGCGTGGGACGGCGCATCAGGAACCGTAGATCAGCCGCTCGGCCAGGTCGTCGGCGACCCGCGCCGGCGAACGCCGCTCGGCCTGCGCCTCGCTGTAGATCTCCTCGAGCCGGTGGCCGATCTGCGCCAGGTGGGCGGTGATCTCCGCCGGACTGCGGCCCTGGTGCTGGAGGGCGACGAAGATCAGGCCGCCGGAGTTGATCACGTAGTCGGGGGCGTAGAGGATGCCGCGCGCCGCCAGCTCGTCGCCCATCTCCGGACTGTCCAGCTGGTTGTTGGCGGCGCCGGCCACCGCCGCGCAGCGCAGCCGATCGATGCTCTGCGGGTTGATCACCCCACCCAGGCCGCAGGGCACGAGGATGTCGCAGGGCGCGCCGATCAGGGCATCGGCGGCCACCGGGCGTGCGCCGAGCCGCTCGACCGCCAGCGCCAGGCGCCCCTCGTCGATGTCGCTGACCAGCAGCCGCGCGCCGGCCGCGGCCAGATGCTCGGCGAGGGCGAAGCCGACGTGACCGAGTCCCTGCACGGCGACACACAGCCCCTCCAGCGAGTCGCCGCCCAGGCGCGCCCGGGCGGTGGCGCGGATACCGGCGAACACGCCGAGCGCGGTGTGCGGCGAGGGATCGCCGCCGGCGGTGGTGCTGGTGACGTGCGGGGTATGGCGAGCGATGCAGTCCATGTCGGCACCCGAGGTGCCGCTGTCGACGGCGGTGATATAGCGGCCGCCGAGCGTGTCGATGAAGCGGCCGAAAGCCTCGAACAGCGCGGCACGATCGGCGACGTGCGGCGGGCGGACGATCACCGCCTTGCCGCCGCCCTGCGCCAGGCCAGCCAGCGCCGCCTTGTAGCTCATGCCGCGGGCCAGGCGCACGGCGTCGCGCAGCGCGCTGTCCTCGTCGGCATAGGTCAGATAGCGGCAGCCGCCGAGGGCCGGGCCGAGATGGGTGTTGTGGATGGCGATGATCGCCCGCAGGCCCGTCGCCGGGTCGCTGGCCAGGTGCAGCTCCTCGAGACGCGCGTTTTCCATGATGGCGAACATGGGCGTACTCCTGACTGGTCGGTGGATGGCGTCTGTGCCGACCCGCCCGGCTGCTGCCCAGCGTGATCCCCCCGGAGCGGCTGGCATGACGACCTGCGGTCGCCTGACGCTTCTGCTTCTTGTCTGGAGTATAGGCGCCGTGCGGCGGCCTGTCCGCCGCGCGGCGCGCGATCAGCCCAGATTGGCGGCCAGCCGTGCCAGCCAGGGCTCGGCGTCCTCGGCCGGCGTCACCGTCTCGCTGGCGTCCAGCTGCAGTTGCGACTGCAGATCACGCATGCCGAGGCGCAGCAGCAGCATGTGCGCCTGCAGGGCGGCGGCGCAGAACTGCTCGCCGTAAGCGGTATCGCCCAGGCCGATCACCGCCAGCGGCCGACCGCGCCAGTCGGGCTGCCAGGCCTCGATCTCGTCGAGCAGCGCCTGCAGGTCGTCCGGTACCTCGCCCATCCCGGTGGTCGAGGTCACCACCAGCAGCGCCTGCGGGTCCAGGTCCAGCAGTTCCTCGAGACCGACGCGCGGCAGATGGCGGGCCGCGATGCCGGCGTCGCGGAGGAACTGCTCGGCATGGCGGGCGACCTCCTCGGCAGTGCCGAAGGCGGAACCGGAAACGATGGCGAGCTGGAGCATGGCGGCCCTCCCGGGCGTTCTGACAGGACCGCCGATTATGCCCCATCGGCCGGCAGACGCGCCCGCATCGGCATGGCAAGCGGACGGCGATGGATTAGAATGCGGCCATCACCCCGAGGACAGTCCCGATGATCAACGCCAAACTGCTGCAACTGGTAGTCGACGCTTCCAACGACGGCATCGTGGTGGCCGAACAGGAAGGCGACGACAACATCCTCATCTATGCCAACGCGGCGTTCGAGCGGCTGACCGGCTACAGCGTCGACGACATCCTCTACCAGGACTGCCGCTTCCTGCAGGCCGGAGACCGCGCCCAGCCGGGACTGGACCTGATCCGCCGTGCGGTGCACGAGCACCGCCCGTGCCGTCAGGTGATCCGCAACTACCGCAAGGACGGCTCGCCGTTCTGGAACGAGCTGTCGATCACTCCGGTGTTCAACGAAGCCGACCAGCTGACCTACTACATCGGCATCCAGAAGGACGTCACCGAGCAGGTCGAGGCCCAGCAGCGGGTGCGCGAGCTGGAGGCCGAACTGGCCGGCGTGCGGGCCGAGCTGGCGGCCCTGCGCGCCGCCCGGGGCTGACCCGGCCGCGAGCGGGCCGGCGCCATCGGCCCGCGCCTCAGAAGGACTCCCACTCCCCGGCCCCTGCCCCTGCGCCAGCCGCCGCCGGCCGCGCCGCCACGGTCGGCGCCAGCCGGGGATGCCTGCCCGGCGCCTCGCCCAGCGGCGCACGGCCGGCCCCCTCCGAGCCCTGCAGACGGAACACGGCGACCTCCGCCTGCAGCCGCTGCGCCTGCTCGGCCAGCGAGGCCGAAGCGGCGGAGGCCTCCTGGACCAGGGCCGCGTTCTGCTGGGTCACCTGATCCATCTGCGCCACCGCCGCATTGATCTGGGCGATGCCCTCGCTCTGCTCCATGGAGGCGGCGGAGATCTCGTCGATGATGTCGCTGACCCGACGCACTGCGCCGACCACCTCGGCCATGGTCCTGCCGGCCTGCTCGACCAGCCTGGAGCCGCCCTCGACCCGCAGGGCGGACTCCTCGATCAGCGCCTTGATCTCGCGCGCCGCCTCCGCGCTGCGGCTGGCCAGGTTGCGCACCTCGCCGGCCACCACGGCGAAGCCACGCCCCTGCTCGCCGGCCCGCGCGGCCTCCACCGAGGCGTTCAACGCCAGGATGTTGGTCTGGAAGGCGATCGAGTCGATCACGTCGATGATCCTGGCGATGCGCTGCGAACTGTCGGTGATGCCCTGCATGGTGTCGACCACCTGATGGACCACCTGACGGCCATGCTCGGCAGTGCTCGAGGCGTCGCTGGCCAGGGCGCTGGCCTGTCGGGCGTTGTCGGCGTTCTGCCTCACGGTGGAGGTCAGCTCTTCCATGCTCGCCGCGGTCTGCTCCAGCGAGGCCGCCTGCTGCTCGGTGCGCGAGGAGAGGTCGAGATTGCCGCTGGCGATCTGCGCGGAGCCGCTGGCGATGCCGTCGCTGCCGGCGCGCACGGAGCCGACCACGCGGCTCAGCGCCTCCTGCATCCGCCCCATCGCGTGGGCGACGCTGCCCGGCGCGGCGCGCGACAGGTCAATGCGCGCGGTCAGGTCGCCGTTGGCGATGCTGGCGGCCAACGCGGCCACCTCGCATGGCTCACCGCCGAGCTGGCGGGTGAGGCTGCGGGTCAGCAACGTGCCGATCAGGATGCCCGCCAGCACGCCCAGCACGGTCAGGGCAACCAGCAGCAGGCGGTTGCCGGCGTAGATCTCGCCGGTCTCCCGGGCGATGCGCCCGGCATTCGCCGTCTTCGCCTCGACCATCTGCCCCAGCAGCTCCTCGGTGCGCTCGGCCACTGGGCGAGCCTCGCTGGCGAGGTAGTCGGCGGCGTTGCGCGCACGGTCCGGATCGTCCGTCTCCAGCCGGCGGACGACCTCCTCGGCGATCTGCCGGTAATCGTCGAGGGCTTTCTGCGCCCGTTGCGCATCGAGCAGGCCACGCTCCGTCACGAAGGTCTTCTTCGCCTCGAGCAGTTCGACGTTCGCGCTCTGCAGGTGCTCGCGAACGTCGATCACGGCCAGCTCGCGCTCGAGCGGGGAGCCGGCCAGGATGGCGCTGCGCAGCGCCCGGGTCGCGGCGATGAAGCGGTTCTCCACCTCGCCGATGCGGCGAATGCCGATGGCCTCGTTCTCGTACATCGCCGTGGCCAACTCGTTCATCTGTGCCGCCTTCAGAATTCCCAGCACGCCGATCAGCGCACCGACAAACGAAACCAGCAAGAATCCGGCAACAAGTTTAATGCCGATTTTCTGTCGAACTAACCAAGACACACGCAAACCCTCTCCAGACAAACATATAAATGACGCAGCGAAGTTGCCGTAACCACCGTCGAAAGAGCATGACGAATCGCCAGGATGCCCATTCCAGAGGGCCCCGCCAGAAATTCACGACAAAGGCAAAGACTACGACCGCGCCACCGGGAATCCTGCGGAAGTTCCACGGCGAATTCGATTAATATATTAACAAACAGACGGATAAACCGCCAAGGCAGGTATTTCAGGAGCGCAACCGGGATAATCGGCTGCAGTGGAACCGTGAAATAATCACGGCCGAGACGCGGGATGAATCAATCGGCGACAGCGGGAAATAAAAAACTCCGGCAGCCAAATTGAGTACCGGACGGCTGCCGGAGTGCGCAGGAGGAGTCGCGGACAGACGCCGGAGGGGAACAGCGACCTGTACAGCACGCGAATCTGTATAGCTTTTGTATAATAACATGCCGCGCCTTGGCAAATCCTTTCTGCCGCACGCGACGCTTCGCCCCGGGCGCGGCTCGCGCGGAGGGAGGACCGGCAACGGCGAGGGAGGGAGAAGTACGACCGCCGTCAGGTATCCAGATGACCGGCGAGGAACTGGCGCAGGCGCCGCTGCATCAGGCGCCCCTCGCTACCCAGACAGGCCACCGCACCGCCCTGCAGGGACTCCTCGGCCAGTTCGGCCACCTCGCCGGCCAACGCCAGCGGGCAGTCCAGGGCCAGGGCCAGACGGGACAGCTGCCGCGGCAGCTCGGCCGGCGGCGGGCGGTTGGAGAACAGCACCAGCGCCTGCGGCTGGATCTTCCCGCAGACCAGCGGCAGCTCGTCGAACGGCTGGCCGAGTCCCAGCAGACCGACCGCCAGCTCGCCGCCGGCCAGCAGCAGGCCGGCCACCAGCAGCTCCAGCTCGTGACAGTGGCCGGGCAGCGCGGCGAGCAGCACCCGCTCCTCGCCCTGGCCATGGCAGAACTGCAGGCGCTGCAGGACCCGCCCGCGCAGGAAGGTGTCGAGGAACAACCATTCGCTGGTCTGGCCGAAGCCGTCCTGGCGCAGCAGCAGCTCCTGCCACACCGGCATCAGCACCTCCTGGAAGGCCACCGCCAACGGATAGCTGGAGTACACCTGGCCGTACAGACGCTCCAGCTGCGCCTCGTCGAAGGCGCCCACCGCCCGACGCAGCTGCGCCTGCCACTCGCCCCACTCGCCGGCGGCCACGTCGTCGTAGGCTGGCGCGCTCGGCGCCTTGAGCGCACTCGAACGGGCGAGGATCTTGCCGACCTTGCTGACCGCCACACCGCGCTCGATCCAGGCGAGGATGCTGCGCACCGCCTCGATGTCGGCCTGCGAATACAGCCGGTGGCCGCTGTCGGTGCGGGTCGGCTGGATCAGTCCGTAGCGCCGCTCCCAGGCTCGCAGGGTGACCGGATTCACCCCGGTCAGGCGCGAGACCTCGCGGATCGGATACAGCTCCTCCTGCCGGGGAACGACAGGCAGGCTGGCAGAGGCAGGCAGTTCGGACATGGGCATCACGCAGACGGACGATGATGCCGATTGTAACCCAGGCGCTTGACGGCTTAAATTGTACAATACCTGTACAAATCTGGAGTGCACCATGTCCGACGCCCCAGCCTGGCCGCTGACCCTCTACTACGACGGCGCCTGCCCGCTGTGCGCCCGCGAGATCCGTCTGCTGCGCCGGCGCGCCGACGCAGCCCGCCTGCAACTGGTGGACATCGCCGCAGGCGACTTCGACCCGACGTCCCTGGGCCTGAGCCTGACGCAACTGCAGGCACGCCTGCACGCCCGCTTCGCCGACGGCCGCTGGGTCGACGGCCTGGACGCCACCTTCTGGAGCTGGCGCGCCGCCGGCCTCGGGCACTGGGCCGCGCCACTGCGCTGGCCGCCGCTGCGCCCGCTGCTGGAGGCGGGCTATCGACTGTTCTGTCGCCTGCGCCCGCAACTGCACTGGCTGCCGCATCCGGACGGCGCGGCGCGCTGCCCGGCGGCAGGCTGCCGGCTGCCGCCGAACGCCTCCGCGGCCAGGCGAACGCCGGAGTGAAATCCCCCCCGCGCCGGAAAGCTGCCACGCACATATACAAAAATCATATCCTCGTACAATAAAGTTTCTCGAAAAACCTGCTGCGGAACGGCTGCCCAGCCCTCGCGGCGCCAGGCCAGCCGAAGCCGCCGCGACGCCGCCCCAATCCACACAGGGCGAAGGGTTGTACAAGGCGCCTCACTGGTATAACTTTGACCACGGTTCAGTCGGTGCTCCGCCCCACACTTGTCAGGTACCCGGCGGCTGCGCCGCTGAACCGTCCCCCTGCGCGAGGCATGCATGAGCCAGTCACCCGCCCCCATCCTGATCACCGGTGCCGGCCAGCGGGTCGGCTTGCACTGCGCCCAGCGCCTGCTCGACGAAGGCCAGCCGCTGATCGTCAGCTACCGGCGCGAGCGACCCGGCATCGACGCCCTGCGCGAGCGCGGTGCGCTGGCCCTGCAGGCCGACCTCTCCGACGAGGCCGGCATCCTCGCCTTCATCGAGGCGCTGCACCGGCACACCGACCGCCTGCGCGCCATCGTGCACAACGCCTCGGACTGGCTGCGCGAGGAGCCGGGCCGCGAGGCGGAGGCCTTCGCGCACATGGTCGGCGTGCACATGCTGGCGCCCTACCTGATCAACCTGCGCTGCCGCACCCTGCTGGAGCGTTCGACGCCCGCGGACATCGTGCACATCACCGACGACGTCGCCCGCCGCGGCAGCGCCAACCGGGTCGCCTACTGCGCCAGCAAGGCCGGGCTGGAAAACCTGACCCTGTCGTTCGCCGCGCAGTTCGCCCCGCGGATCAAGGTCAACGCCATCGCCCCGGCGCTGGTGATGTTCCACGAGCACGACGACGCGCAGTACCGCGAAAAGACCTTGGCCAAGTCGGCCCTCGGCATCGAGCCGGGACCGGAGGTCGTCTACCAGAGCCTGCGCTATCTTCTCGACAACCCCTACGTCACCGGCACCAGCCTGTGCGTCAACGGCGGCCGCCACCTGAAATGAGCCCGAGCGGGCCGCCACGAGGAATCGAACAATGAGCGATCAACTGTCGCAACTCACCCAGCACTACCGCGAAATTCTCGTCGGCCTCGGCGAGGACCCCGAGCGCGAGGGCCTGCGCGACACCCCCAAGCGCGCCGCCAAGGCCATGCAGTACCTCTGCCGCGGCTATGAGCAGAGCCTCGAGGAAGTCGTCAACGGTGCGCTGTTCGCCTCCGACAACGACGAGATGGTGATCGTCCGCGACGTCGAGCTGTACTCGCTGTGCGAGCACCACCTGCTGCCGTTCATCGGCAAGGCCCATGTTGCCTACATCCCCACCGGTCAGGTGCTCGGCCTGTCCAAGGTGGCGCGCATCGTCGACATGTTCGCCCGCCGCCTGCAGATCCAGGAGAACCTCACCCGGCAGATCGCCGAAGCGATCCAGAGCGTCACCAACGCCGCCGGCGTGGCGGTGGTGATCGAGGCTCAGCACATGTGCATGATGATGCGCGGGGTGGAGAAGCAGAACTCGGTGATGAACACCTCGGTGATGCTCGGCGCCTTCCGCCAGTCCTACAACACCCGCCAGGAATTCCTGCAACTGATCTCCCGGAGCAAGTAGATGCCTCGTCTGGAATCCGGCATGGCGCGCATCCGCGTCAAGGACCTGCGCCTGCGCACCTTCATCGGCATCAAGGAGGAGGAGATCCTCAACAAGCAGGACGTGCTGATCAACCTGACCATCCTCTACCCGGCCCAGGACGCGGTGCAGGGCAACGACATCGACCAGGCGCTGAACTACCGTACCATCACCAAGGCGATCATCCGCCACGTCGAGGAGAACCGCTTCGCCCTGCTCGAACGGCTGACCCAGGAGATCCTCGACCTGGTGATGGCCCACCCGGCGGTGCGCTACGCCGAGGTCGAGGTGGACAAGCCGCACGCGCTGCGCTTCGCCGAGTCGGTGTCGATCACCCTCGCCGGCCATCGGTGAGTCCGCAGGCCGCCCGGCATTGTCCGCCGCGGCCACGGCTCTTATGATCGACCTCCCCCACCGACCGCGCGAGAAGCCGCCATGACCGAACAACAGCGCACCGAACTGGAAGCCGCCGCCTTCCGCCGTCTGCTCCAGCACCTGGGCGAGCGCAGCGACGTGCAGAACATCGAGCTGATGAACCTGGCCGGCTTCTGCCGCAACTGCCTGGGCAAGTGGTACAAGGCCGCCGCCGACGAGCGCGGCATCGAGCTGTCCGCCGAGGACGCGCGCGAGGCCATCTACGGCATGCCCTACGCCGAGTGGAAGGCCCGGTACCAGACAGAGGCCACGCCGCAGCAGCTGGCCGCCTTCGAACAAGCGAGCAAGAAATGACCGCACTGAACGATTTCCGCGCCGCCCTGCGCCGCGCCGAGCATCCCTTCGCCGACACCCTGGCGTTCATCGCCGCGCACTACGACTACCGGCCGCAGGCCTTCGTCAACGGCAGCACCGAAAGCGCCGCCGGGCAGAACGAGGGCTCCTGCAAGCTGCTTGGCCTGGCCCTCCTCGAGGGCCTCAGCGACGAGGAGACCCTGCTGGCCTTCGGCGAGCACTACCGCAGCGTGCTGGCCACCCCCGAGGGCAGCGACCACGCCAACATCCGCGCCCTGCAGGCCACTGGCCTTTCCGGCGTGCGCTTCGCCGAGCTGCCGCTCAAGCGCAAGGGCTGACGCCAGACATGTCGTAGGGTTGAAAACTCGCGCCAGCGATTTTCTACCGCTCCGGAACGCAGCTCGCCGGCATCGTCGGTGGGTTACGCCGCTCTGCGGCCAACCCACCCTACGGCATCCCCCGTGCTAAGGTTGGCCGCGTGTTCCCGATGGAGTCCGCAATGCCCACCCAGACCCTCTCCGGCCCCGGCTACCTCGCCGCCGGCCTGCGCCTGATCCTCAGCCCCGGCCTGCGCCTGTTCGTCCTCCTGCCGCTGACCGTCAACCTGCTGCTGTTCGTCGCCCTGGTGACGCTGGCGGTGCAGCAGTTCGGCTTCTGGGTCGAGGCGCTGATGCCCAGCCTGCCGCAGTGGCTGGCCTTCCTCGAATACCTGCTGTGGCCGCTATTCGTCGCCCTGGTGCTGCTGATCGTGTTCTTCAGCTTCACCCTGCTGGCCAACCTGATCGCCGCGCCGTTCAACGGCTTCCTCGCCGAGAAGGTCGAGACGGTGGTGCGCGGCGAGGACAACTCGCCGCCGTTCAGCTGGGCCGAGCTGCTGGCGATGATCCCGCGCACCCTCGGCCGCGAGCTGCGCAAGCTGGCCTACTTCCTGCCGCGCGCACTGGGGCTCTTGGTGCTGTCGCTGATTCCGGGGCTGAACCTGCTGGCTGCACCACTGTGGCTGCTGTTCGGGATCTGGATGATGGCGGTGCAGTACATCGACTATCCGGCCGACAACCACAAGATGGGCTGGGACGACATGCTCGCCTGGTTGCGCGAGAAGCGCTGGCAGAGCCTGGGGTTCGGCGCGACGACCTACGCCGCGCTGCTGGTGCCGGGGCTGAACATCCTGCTGATGCCGGCGGCGGTGGCCGGTGCGACGGTGTTCTGGGTGCGCGAGGACGGGGCGGCGCGACTGGAGCGTCGGGCCGGTTGAGACATGGCGTCGCGCGGGCGGCTCAGGCCAGGGCCGCCAGCGCCTTCTCGATCGCCTGGATCACCTGCGGGTCCTCGGGCGAGATGCGCGGCGCGAAACGCTCCAGCACGCGGCCGTCGGGGCCGACCAGGAACTTCTCGAAGTTCCAGGTGATGTCGCCGGGGAACTCCGCGCCCTCGCCGGCCAGCAGCAGGTACAGCGGATGGCGATTCGGGCCGTTGACCTCGAGCTTGGCGCTCATCGGGAAGCTCACCCCATAGTTGAGCGCGCAGAACGCGCCGATCTCGGCCTCGCTGCCCGGCTCCTGGCCGGCGAACTGGTTGCACGGCAGGCCGAGCACGCTGAAGCCGCGCTCGCGGTACTGCTGGTAGAGATGCTCCAGGCCGGCATACTGCGGGGTCAGGCCGCACTTCGAGGCGACGTTGATCACCAGCACCACCTTGCCCTTGAAGGGAGCCAGCGGCAGTTCGCCGCCGTCCAGGGCCTTGAGGGTCAGATCGTGAAATAGGCTCATCGCTCAGCTCCATGCCAGTCTCGGGGCCCACCGACGAAAAGGCGCTCCTGCCTGCGGCAACAGCGCCTTGCGTCTACAGCTTAGCAGCAGATCGAACGCCGCCGACCGCCACTCAGTGGTGGTGGCCGCCTTCGCCGTGGATGTGACCGTGGGCGATCTCTTCGGGCTGGGCGTCGCGCACGTTGACCACCTTGACCTTGAAGTTCAGGCGCTGACCGGCCAGCGGATGGTTGCCGTCCACGGTGACGTCGTCGCCTTCGATGTCGCGGATGGTGACGATCTGCATGCCGCCGTTCGGTGCGGAGGCGTGGAACTGCATGCCGACCTCCAGTTGGTCGACGCCCTCGAACATGGAGCGATCGAGCACCGCCACCAGTTCGACGCTGTAGTCGCCGTAGGCCTCTTCCGGCTCGATGCTGACCTCCAGTTCGTCGCCGGCCTGCTTGCCTTCGAGGGCCTTCTCCAGGCCGACGATGATGTTGCCGGCACCATGCAGGTAGACCAGCGGGGCGCTGCCCACGGAGCTGTCGATGACTTCGCCGCTCTCGTTGGTCAGGGTGTAGTCGATGGATACCGCCTTGTTGGCCGCGATCTGCATGGGGTGAACCTTTGCGAATGGAGTATGGCCCCTGATTCTACGTCGCCGATGACGCGAAAGCGACCCACGGCGGGACGGATGGGCCGGCGCCGCGGCGGCGGGACTGGGCTATCATCGCCGGCCTGCCTCCGCTGCGGATCCCGACCATGTTCCGACACCTGCCCGCGCCGCTGCGCGGCCTCGCCGCCGCTCTGCTGCTGACCCTCAACACCCTGCTGTGGAGCGGCCCGCTGCTGGCCCTGGCACTGCTCAAGCTGCTGCCTACCTGCCGGCGCTGGAGCCGACGGCAGATGGGCCATGTCGCCGAGTACTGGGCCGACGGCAACAGGGCCTGGATCGGCCTGGTGGGGCGCATCGACTGGCAGGTCGAAGGCCTCGAGCGGCTGCCCGACCGCACTTCCTGCCTGGTGACCTGCAACCACCAGAGCTGGGTGGACATCTTCGTCCTCCAGCGCTACCTCAACCGCCGCCTGCCGCTGCTGCGCTTCTTCATCAAACAGGAGCTGATCTGGATCCCGCTGTTCGGTCTGTGCTGCTGGGCGCTCGACTTCCCGTTCATGAAGCGCCACTCGAAGACCTACCTGGCGCGCCACCCCGAGCAGCGCGGCGCCGACCTGGCCACCACCCGGCGCGCCTGCGCGCGCTTGCGCGGAGTGCCGGTGGCGCTGTTCAACTTCCTCGAGGGCACCCGCTTCAGCGCAGCCAAGCACCAGGACCAGCAGTCGCCCTACCGCCACCTGCTGCGGCCGCGCGCCGGCGGCATCGCCCTGGCCATCGATGCCATGGGCGAGCAGTTCGCCACGCTGGTCGACGCGACCATTCACTACCCGGACGGTCGGCCGCGCTTTCGCGACCTGCTCTGCGGTCGCCTGCGGCGGGTCGTGGTGCACTTCGAAGCGCGGCCGATCCCGGCGCAGTTCCTCGGCCACAGCTACGCCGAGGACGAGGCCTATCGCCTGGAGTTCCAGCAGTGGGTCAACCGGCTGTGGAGCGAGAAGGACGCCCTGCTCGAGCGCCTGCACCGCCAGTGGCCGCCGCGCGCCGCCCAGGCGGCGCGCGGCGCCGGGGTCAACGCTTGACCTGTGCCCAGGCGTCGTCCACCGCGCTCTTGGTGCGCGCGCTGAGCGCCTCGAGGAAGAAGAAACTGCGCCGCTGGTCGCCGGTGAGCACCAGCTCCAGGCGCTCGCTGGCCAGGCGGGTCATCGCCGGCGCATCGGGGCGGGCGACCGGGTAGAACAGGGTATCGCGCGAGTTGCGGGTGTTAGCCTCGGCGCTGGCCAGGTAATCGATGAAGCGGTGCGCGCCGGCGACGTTCTGCGCCGAACGCGGGATCGCCATGGTATCGATGAACATCAGCGCGCCCTCGCGCGGCATCACGAAGCGCAGCGGCGCGCCGGCATCGGCGGCCTTGAGCACGTGGCCGCTCCAGGCCATGGCCATGCACAGCTTGCCGTCGGCGAGCTGCTGGGTGTAGGCGCCGTTGTCGAAGCTGCGCGCACGCTCGCGCAGCATGCCCAGCTCCTCGCCGGCCTTGCGGATCGCCCGCGGCGCGCTGCGCTCCAGGGCGCGGCCCTTGTAATTGAGCAGCAGCGACAGGGCCTCCTCGCGGGCATCGAGCAGGCCGATGCCGCAGGCGGCCAGGCGCGCACTGTTCTGCGCATCGAACATCAGCCCCCAGCTGTCCTCCGGCATCTCGCCGAGGGTGTCGACCACCTGGGAGACGTTCAGCGCCAGGCCGACGGTGCCCCACAGGTAGGGCACGGCGTGGCGGCGCTTGCCGTCGAAGCCGCTGAGCATGGCCAGCAGGTCGGGGTCGACCTGGCTCAGGTTGGGCAGTCTGCCCGGATCCAGCGGCTGCAGGCGCTGATCGGCGACCAGCGCCGGCAACTGGAAGTGCGAGGGAAACACCACGTCGTAGCGACTGCCGGCGCCGACCTCGCGCAGCATGTCCTCGGCCGACGTGTAGGTGGTGTACTCCACCCTGATCCCGCTCTGCTTCTCGAAGCCCTCGATCACCGCAGGCGACAGGCGCCCCTCCCACCCATAGACCCGCAGCAGTTCCTCGGCTTGAGCAAGGCCAGCCCCCAGGCAGAGGCTTGCGGCCAACAGCGTCCGCTTCAACATCCCCGAAACTCCTTATGGTTATCCGCGGACCGCACCACCATGGCAGCGGCCTCGCGCGAATGGGGGATTTAAGCGAGCCATACGACCTTTGTCGCCGGGCGCACGCACAAAGTTGATGCGCATCACAGTTCAGCCGAGGAACTGGCTGAGCACCGCGCGCAGCTTGCCCGGCTTGACCGGCTTGTTGAGCAGCGGAATGCCGTGCTCGTGCAGGCGTCGCCGGCACTGCTCGCTGCGCTCGGCGGTGATCATCACCGCCGGCAGCGCCAGCCCCGACTCGCGGCGCAGGCTGCGGATCAGATCGCAGCCGTTGGCCCCCTGGTCGAGGTGGTAGTCGACCAGCAGCAGCTCCGCGTCCCAGCCGGCCAGCTGTCCGCGGGCCTCCTCCAGGCCGCCGGCCACCCGCACCTCGCAGCCCCACTGGGCGAGCAGCGCCTGCATGCTCTGCTGGATGTCCGGCTCGTTGTCGACCACCAGCACGCGGCGCCCCGGCAGCGGGTCGCCGACGCTCTCCTGGGGACGCGCGACCGGCAGCGGCGCCACGTACTCGGCCAGCGGCACCAGGATGCCGAACAGCGAGCCGCGGCCCGGTTGCGAACGCACGGCGATGCGATAGTCGAGCATCCGCGCGATGCGCTCGACGATCGCCAGGCCGAGGCCGACGCCCTTGCGCTCGGCGGCGCGGCCGGCGTCGAGCTGGTTGAACTCGAGGAAGATCTCCTCCAGCTTGTCGGCCGGGATGCCGCGCCCGCTGTCGGCGACCAGGATCTCCAGGCAGTCGCCGCGCCGCCGGCAGCCGAGCAGCACGCGCCCGGCGTCGGTGTAGCGGCAGGCGTTGCTGAGGAAGTTGCGCAGGATGCGGGTGAGCAGGCGGAAGTCGGTGCGTACCGCCAGGCGCGGGATGCGCACGCGCAGCTCCAGCCCTGCGGCCGCGGCCACCGGCTGGAACTCCGAGGCCAATGGTGCGAGCAGCTCGTCGAGTCGGTAGACGGCGAGATCCGGGCGGATCGCCCGGCTGTCCAGGCGGGCGATGTCGAGCAGGTCGGCGAGCAGGTCCTCGGCGCCCTCCAGCGCCTGGTGGGTGCGCTCCACCAGGTTGGCCTCGCTGTCCGGCAGGGCGCGCTCGCGCAGCGTGGCGATCAAGAGGCGCGCGGCGTTGAGCGGCTGCAGCAGGTCATGGCTGGCCGCCGCCAGGTACTTGTCCTTGCTGCGATTGGCCGCCTCGGCGGCGTCGCGCGCCTCGCGCAGCTCACACTGGATGCGCTCGCGTTCGCGGATATCCTGCTGCAGGTTGCGGTTGGCCTCGAGCAGCTCGGCGGTGCGCACGGCGACCCGCTGCTCCAGCTCGACGTTGAGCTGGCGACGAAGCCTTCGACCACCCCCTCCTCGTCCGGTTTGAGCAACAGGTTCATCAGCACGTCGATGCAACTGCCGTCGCGCCGGCGCAGCCGCGTCTCGTAGCCGAACAGGCCGCTCCGCTCGAGCAGCGCGGCCTCGATGCGGGCCAGCTCGGCGGCGCCGCCGACGAACAGCCGCTCGGCCAGGTCGGTCCGCGACCAGAGCACCTGCCGGGGATCCTCGTAGCCGAGCATGTGCGCCAGCGCCGGGTTGGCGGCGAGGATGCCGTGGTTGAGGTTGCCTTGGAAGATGCCGTGCACGGCGTGCTCGAACAGCCACTTGTAGCGGTTGCGCTCGCGCTCGAGTTCGTCCAGGCGCGCGGCCAGCTCGGGATAGTAGCTCTTGCGCGCCGAGTGGCTGCCCAGGCCCAGCAGGCCGGCGAGCTCCGGACGCGCCTCAGAGGGCTTCGCCATACACCACCTCGACGTCGCGCTGGGTCGACTGCCGCGGATTGGTCAGGATGCACGGGTCGCGCATGGCGTGCTGCGACAGGAAGGGAATGTCCGAGCTGCCGACGCCGTGGCGGCGCAGGCTTTCCTCGAAGCCGACCGCCTGCTTGAAGGCGATCAGGTGCTCGACCAGCCGCGCGCGCACCTGCGGCGGAGTCAGTCCGCGGCAGTCGATGCCGAGGGTCTCGGCGACCAGGCGGAAGCGCTCCGGCGCGGCGTCGAAGTTGAACGCCACCACGTGCTCGACCAGCACCGCGTTGCACAGCCCGTGCGGCAGGTCGAGGAAGCCGCCGAGGCTGTGGCTCATGGCGTGCACCGCGCCGAGGATGGCGTTGGAGAAGGCCAGCCCGGCCTGCATGCTGCCGAGCATGATCTTCTCGCGCAGGGCGATGTCGTCCGGTGTGGCGATCATCTGCACCAGGTTGCCGCCGATCAGGCGCATGGCCTCCAGCGCGTGCGGGTCGGTGAGCGGGCCGCTGCCGGTGGAGACGAACGCCTCGATGGCGTGCACCAGCGCGTCGATGCCGGTGCAGGCGGAGAGGAACGGGTCCATGCTCACCGTGGTCTCCGGGTCGATCAACGACACGTCCGGCACCACCGCCTTGCTGACGATGGAGAACTTCATCCGCTCGGCCTGGTTGGAGATGATCACGAACTGCGAGACGTCCGCCGAGGTGCCGGCGGTGGTGGGGATCAGGATCAGCGGCGGGCTGGGCACGCGGATGGTGTCGACGCCCTCGAACTCGAGGATGCTGCGTCCGTGCGCGGCGACGATGCCGATGGCCTTGGCACAGTCCATCGGGCTGCCGCCGCCCACCGCGACGATCACGTCGCAGCCGCTGGCGCGGTACAGCTCGGCACCGGCCATCACCTCCTCGACCCGCGGATTGGGCGACACGCCGGTGAACAGCACATGGGCGATGCCCTGGGCGTCGAGGCTGGCCAGCACGTCGGCGACCCAGCCGGCCGCCTGCACGCCGGGGTCGGAGACCACCAGCACCTTGCGCGCGCCGAAGGTCGCGGCGTAGTTGCCCACCGAATGGCGGGAACCGGCGCCGAAGATGATTTCCGGGCTGACGAACTTGCGGAGCGGCGAAAGAGACATGCAGTAACCTGACGGCATCGTTGTTGTTATGGAGTGTTACACGGCGACAGCCTACTGCATTGCTCGGTCTTTGCAATCCATCGAAGGTGGTCCGTGCCGACGGGCGTCACTCCAGCAGGCGCCGGTAGAAGGCCCATTCGCGCTCGAGCGCGTCGGCCAGGTGGGCGGCCCGGCGGAAACCGTGGCGCTCGTCCGGATACAGGCGGTACTCCACCGCCACGCCGCCGGCCTGCAGCGCGGCGACCATCGCCTCGGTCTGCTGCGGCACCACCACGGCGTCCAGGCCGCCCTGGAAGAAGATCAGCGGCGCACGGATGCGCCCGGCGTGCGCGAGCGGGGTGCGCGCCGCGTAGCGTTCAGCATCGCGCACGGGATCGCCGATCAGCCAGCCCAGGTAGTCGCCCTCGAACTTGTGGGTGGCGCGGCGCAGGGCCAGCGGGTCGCTGACCCCGTAGAGGCTGGCGCCGCCGCGGAAGCAGTCGTGGAAGGCCAGCGCACACAGCGCCGTGTAGCCGCCGGCGCTGGCGCCGCGGATGAAGGCGCGCGCGGGGTCGATCAGTCCCTGTTCGCCGAGGTGGCGGACCAGCGCCACGGCGTCCGCCACCTCGATGTCGCCCCAAGCCCCCGCGAGGCGCAGCCGGCAGGCGCGGCCGAAGCCGCTGGAGCCGCGGTAGTTGAGATCGGCCACGGCGAAGCCGCGCTGGGTCCAGAACTGGATGCGCGGATCGAATACCGGATAGCAGGCCGAGGTCGGCCCGCCGTGCAGGAACAGCACCAGCGGCGGCCGCTCGTCGGCCGCTACCGCGCAGGCGGCGTTGCGCGGCGGATAGAAGAACGCCTGGGCGCTCTCCCCCGCGCCCGTGGCGAAGCGGATCGCCTGCGGGCGGGAAAGCTCGGCCTCGGCCAGCGGCCGCTCGCCGCCGGCGAGGATCTCGACCGCGCCCGAGTCACGGGCGATGGCCAGCAGCGCCGGCAGCCGGTCCGGCGCGGCGGCGATGCAGTAAAAGTGCCGCGCATCGGCCGCCAGCTGGCGGAAGCGGCTGAACTCCGCTGCCAGGCGGCGCTCGCGGCCGGCCGCGTCGCGCTCGACCAGCAGGCCCCAGCCCTCCTCCAAGCGCGCCAGCAGCCAGCCGCCGCCGGCCAGCGGCAGGTAGCTGACCGTGCCCAGCTGCCAGGGCGCGGGGGCGTGGTCAGCCTCCGCCATGGGCCGGGGCTCGCTCCAAGTGGTGGGCAACGCAGGCGCGGTTGCCCACCCTACGGCCGAGTTCAAGCGTAGGGTGGACAACGGCGCAGCCTTGTCCACCACAGGCCAGTCGACCGGCCGCCAGCGCCCCTCGCACTCGATCCACGGCCGCCACCAGCCGTCGCGGTCGCTCAGGCAGGTCAGGCGGCCGTCGGCGGCGAAGCACGGTTGCTGCAGCGACTGATCGCCCGCGCCGCCGGCCAGCACCTCGCGCGCGCCGAGCGAGCCGTCGGCGTGCAGCGCCATCCGGCACAGGCGGGTGGCGGTCCACGGCAGCTCGGGACGATCCCATTCGATCCACACCAGCCAGCGGCCATCCGGGGACACGCGCGGCGCACTGTAGAAGTCGGCGCCCTCGACCAGCACCCGGCGCGCGCCGGCGGCCAGATCCAGGCTGACCAGGCGGTGCAACACCGCACCAGACTCGCGGCTTTCCTCCACCGCCAGCACGGCCTGCCAGGCTGGAGCGCAGTGCAGGTCGCCGTAGCGGCGCTCGGCATGGGCGCTCAGCGCACGCAGCTCGCCCGGCGTGCCGTCGGCGGCCACGGGCAGATGCCAGACCTGCTGGTCGGCCTCGCTGACCAGCGCCACGCCGTCCTCCAGCACGCAGAAGGCGCCGCCGCCGTACTCGTAGACCCGGCTGCGCACCGAGAAGCCCGGCGGGGTCAGCCGCCGCGCCCGCCCCGCGCGCCACAGCCACAGCCTGCAGGCCGCCTCGGCCGGATCGAACTGCAGCCACAACAGGCCGCCGAGGCCGGCGCGCAGCTCGGCGAAGTCGCGGCTGGCCGCGGCAGCCCGTTCGGCGCTCCAGGCGCTGGGCCAATCACCGCAGGGCAGCTCCAGCATCGCTCCCTCAGCCCTTGCAGATCAGCTGCGAGGCATGCACGTTGCGGTGGGTCAGCTCGTCCAGCCCCTTCGGCGCCTCCTCGGCCTGGCGGCGGGCGTCGAGGATCAGGCCGTGGTGCTGCGACTTGCTGCACACCGGGTCGGCGTTGTCGGCATCGCCGGTGAGCAGGAACGCCTGGCAGCGACAGCCGCCGAAGTCGCGGTCCTTCTCGTCGCAGGAGCGGCACGGCTCGGGCATCCAGTCGTCGCCGCGGTAGCGGTTGAAGCCGAAGGAGTCGTACCAGATGTGTTTCAGGCTGTGCTCGGTGACCTTGGGGAACTGCACCGGCAGCATCCGCGCGCTGTGGCAGGGCAGCGCGGTGCCGTCCGGGGTGATGTCGAGGAACAGGCTGCCCCAGCCGTTCATGCAGGCCTTGGGACGCTCCTCGTAGTAGTCCGGGGTGACGAAGATCAGCTTGCACGGGTGGCCTTCGGCGGCCAGCCGGTCGCGCCACTGGTTGGTGATCCGTTCCGCGCGCTCCAGTTGCGCGCGGGTCGGCAGCAGTCCCGCGCGGTTGAGCTCGGCCCAGCCGTAGAACTGGCAGGTGGCCAGCTCGACGAAGTCGGCCTCCAGCTCGATGCACAGCTCGATGATCCGCTCGATGTTGTCGATGTTGTGCCGGTGGGTGACGAAGTTGAGCACCATCGGGTAGCCGTGCTTCTTCACCGCGCGGGCCATTTCCAGCTTGTGGGCGAAGGCCTTCTTTGATCCGGCCAGCAGGTTGTTCACCTCCTCGTCGGCGGCCTGGAAGCTGATCTGGATGTGGTCGAGGCCGGCCTCGGCGAACTCGGCGATGCGCGCCTCGGTCAGGCCGATGCCCGAGGTGATCAGGTTGGTGTAGTAGCCCAGCCCGCGCGCCGCGGCGATCAGCTCGGCGAGGTCCTGGCGCACCAAGGGCTCGCCGCCGGAGAAGCCGAGCTGGGCGGCGCCCAGCTCTCTGGCCTGGCGGAACACCTCGATCCACTGTTCGGTGGTCAGCTCCTCCTGGTGCCGGACGAAGTCCAGCGGATTGGAGCAGTACGGGCACTGCAGCGGGCAGCGGTAGGTCAGCTCGGCGAGCAGCCACAGCGGCGGGCCGGGCACGTGCCCCGGCTTAGCGAAGCTCGATCCAGAACCGTTCACGGGCCACCTCCAGGAATGCCAGGATGTCCTCGTCGATGCCCGGCACGTCCGGGAAGCGCGCGCAGAGGTCATCGATGATGGCAGCGACGCTGCGCACGCCGTCGACCTCGGCGAGGATCGCCCCGGCACTGTCGTTGAGCTTGATCATGCCCTCGGGATAGAGCAGCACGTGGCAGCCCTGCGCCGGCTCCCACTGGAAGCGGAAACCGCGGCGCAGCGCCGGAATCTTGAGCTGGATGTCTTCGCTCATCGGTCATTCTCCGTAGGGTGGGAAGCGCACCCAGCGCGTTCCCACCGCAGGCTTCGATGCTGGAAAAGACCTGCGGTCATTTTCCACGGGGTGGCCATCCACCCTACGCACGCCGATCCGTCGTCGGCACTTACAGGGCGATCCCCCGGTGCCAGACCCGCTCGGCGGTCACCGTGTGGTACGGCGGGCGCTCCAGCTCGTAGGCCATGCTCATGGCGTCGAGCATGCTCCACAGCACGTCGAGCTTGAACTGCAGGATCTCCAGCATGCGCTGCTGGGCCTGCCAGGTGGTGTAGTGCGCCAGGGTGATGCGCAGGCCGTGCTCGACGTCGCGACGCGCTTCCTTGAGGCGCTTGCGGAAGTAGTCGTAACCGCCGGCGTCGATCCACGGGTAGTGCGCCGGCCAGCTGTCCAGCCGCGACTGGTGGATGGTCGGGGCGAACAGTTCGGTCAGCGAGCTGCTGGCCGCCTCCTGCCAGGAGGCGCGGCGGGCGAAGTTGACGTAGGCGTCCACCGCGAAGCGCACCCCGGGCAGCACCAGTTCCTGGGACAGCAGTTGCTGGCGATCCAGGCCGACCGCCTCGCCGAGGCGCAGCCAGGCCTCGATGCCGCCTTCCTCGCCCGGTGCGCCGTCGTGGTCGACGATGCGCTGGATCCACTCGCGGCGGGTGTCGCGGTCCGGGCAGTTGGCCATGATCGCCGCGTCCTTCACCGGGATGCACACCTGGTAGTAGAAGCGGTTGGCCACCCAGCCCTGGATCTGCTCGCGGGTCGAACGCCCCTCGTACATGGCGACGTGGAACGGGTGGTGGATGTGGTAGTAGGCGCCCTTGGCGCGCAGCGCCTGCTCGAACTCGGCGGGGCTCATGGCAGTCTGGGTCATCACGGCTCCTCGGGTGGCCGCGACCGGCGCGGCTCGTTGTTGTTCTGCTGGTGCCTGGCACCTGGCGTAGGGTGGATCAGGCCGCAGGCCGTGACCCACCACCCGGCCGCAAGGCCGGCAAGCGCGATGCCTGACGGCATCGTTGGCGGGTTACGCCGCTGCGCGGCTAACCCACCCTACGTTCTGCGATCTGCCTTACAGCACGATGCTCATGCCGTCCCAGGCGACCTCGACGCCGCGCGCCTTCAGCTCGGCGCGCTCGGCCGAGTCCTCGTCGAGGATCGGGTTGGTGTTGTTGATGTGGATGAGCACCTTGCGCGGCCGGGGCAGGCGCTCGAGCACCTCGAGCATGCCGCCGGCGCCGCTCTGCGGCAGGTGGCCCATCTCGCTGCCCAGCTTGCTGCCGCAGCCGGCGTGGATCATCTCGTCGTCGCGCCACAGGGTGCCGTCGACCAGCAGGCAGTCGGCACGGTCCATCCACTCCAGCAGCGCGCCGTCCACCTGGCCGAGGCCGGGGGCGTAGAACAGCTTGCCGCCGGTGTTGGCATCCTCGACCAGCAGGCCGATGTTGTCGCCCGGATGCGGGTCGTTGCGGTGCGGCGAATAGGGCGGCGCGGCGCTGCGCAGTGGGATCGGCGTGAAGCGCAGCGCCGGACAGGCGGCGACCGTGAAGGCGCGGTCCAGCTCGATGCGCTGGCGCTGCAGGCCGCCGTTCCAGTGGCCGAGCATGTTGAACAGCGGAAAGCCGCTGGTCAGGTCCTGGTGGACCATGTCGGTACACCAGACCTCGTGCGGGCAGCCCTCGCGCAGGGTGAGCAGGCCGGTGGTGTGGTCTATCTGGCTGTCGAGCAGGATCAGCGCGCGGATCGCCGTGTCGCGCACCGCGCGGGCCGGCTGCAGGGCCGGGAAGGATTCGATCTGCGCGCGAATGTCGGGAGATGCGTTGCAGACGATCCAGTTCGCGCCGTCGTCGGACAGGGCGATGGAAGACTGGGTGCGTGGCGTGGCGCTCAGGGTGCCTTCGCGCAGGCCGCGGCAGTTGCGGCAGTTGCAGTTCCACTGGGGAAAGCCGCCGCCGGCGGCGGAACCGAGAATGCGGATGTGCATGGGGGAATCCCCTGACGGGAAGCCCCGGAAGAACCGGGGCTGTAGTGGATCAACGGTTGGCGAAGTACATGGTCACTTCGAAGCCAATACGCAGATCGGTGAAGGCGGGCTTGGTCCACATGGCGCAGTCCTCTTGTTGTCGAAACCGGCGAATTCCGGCAAGACAGTTATGCGCCCTAACGCCGGAGCGCCAAATGGTACTTTGGAAGGAGTTTCGGCGATCCTTGGTAGTCCTGCCGGCGGAGCGACCGGCGGACGAAAAAAAACGCGGCCAGAGCCGCGTTCGATACAAGGTCGCCTGGAGCCATGGGTAACCCCTCGGCAACCGCGCCCGGGGGAGCGCATCGACAAGCAACACAGCAAGGGACGGTACGCCGGGAGTACGCACCGGTGGAGAACAGGGAGAGCCGGCGGACGGGCTGCCGTCCCGTCCGCCGCCGCCGGTCAGAAGAAGCCCAGCGGCTTGATGTCGTAGCTGACCAGCAGGTTCTTGGTCTGCTGGTAGTGGTCGAGCATCATCTTGTGGGTCTCGCGGCCCACGCCGGACTTCTTGTAGCCGCCGAAGGCGGCGTGCGCCGGGTACAGGTGGTAGCAGTTGGTCCACACCCGGCCGGCCTTGATGCCGCGGCCCATGCGGTAGGCGCGGTTGATGTCGCGGGTCCACACGCCGGCGCCCAGGCCGAACTCGGTGTCGTTGGCGATCGCCAGGGCCTCGGCCTCGTCCTTGAAGGTGGTCACCCCGACCACCGGGCCGAAGATCTCTTCCTGGAACACGCGCATGTCGTTGGTGCCCTTGATCAGGGTCGGCTGCACGTAGTAGCCGCTGGCCAGGCTGCCTTCGAGCTTCTCGGCGGCGCCGCCGGTGAGGATCTCGGCACCCTCCTCGCGGGCGATGTCCATGTAGGAAAGGATCTTCTCGAACTGCTGGTTGGACGCCTGGGCGCCGACCATGGTCTCGGTGTCCAGCGGGTTGCCGCGCTTGATCTGCTTGACCTTGTTCATCACCACGGCCATGAACTCGTCGTAGATCGACTCCTGGATCAGCGCGCGCGACGGGCAGGTGCACACCTCGCCCTGGTTGAAGAACGCCAGCACCAGACCCTCGGCGGCCTTCTCGATGAACTCCGGCTCGGCGCGCATGATGTCTTCGAAGAAGATGTTCGGGCTCTTGCCGCCCAGCTCGACGGTGCTGGGGATGATGTTCTCGGCGGCGCACTTGAGGATGTGCGAGCCCACAGGGGTGGAACCGGTGAAGGCGATCTTGGCGATGCGCTTGCTGGTGGCCAGCGCCTCGCCGGCCTCGCGGCCGAAGCCCTGGACGATGTTCAGCACGCCCGGCGGCAGCAGGTCGCCGATCAGCTCGATCAGCACGGTGATCGACAGCGGGGTCTGCTCGGCCGGCTTGAGCACGATGCAGTTGCCGGCGGCCAGCGCCGGGGCCAGCTTCCAGGCGGCCATCAGCAGCGGGAAGTTCCACGGAATGATCTGGCCGACCACGCCCAGCGGCTCGTGGAAGTGGTAGGCGGCGGTGGTGTCGTTGATCTCGGCGCTGGAGCCTTCCTGGGCGCGGATGCAGCCGGCGAAGTAGCGGAAGTGGTCGGCGGACAGCGGCACGTCGGCGTTGAGGGTCTCGCGCACGGCCTTGCCGTTGTCCCAGGTCTCGGCCACGGCGAGCACTTCCAGGTTCTGCTCGATGCGGTCGGCGATCTTCAGCAGGATGTTGGCGCGGTCCTGCACCGAGGTGCGGCCCCAGGCGTCGGCGGCGGCATGCGCGGCGTCCAGCGCCAGCTCGATGTCCGAGGCATCGGAGCGCGGGAATTCGGCGATGGCCTCGCCGGTGACCGGCGTGGTGTTGGTGAAGTACTGGCCCTTCAGCGGTGCGACGAACTCGCCGTTGATGTAGTTGCCGTAGCGCGGCTTGAAGGAAACGATGGCGCCTTCGGTACCCGGTTGTGCGTAGATCATGCTCATGGCCTCTCTTTTATTGTTGCGGTCCGATCCGGTTCTGCGCGGACTGTGGGTTGATGGTGGCAGTCCACGCCCGGCGTCGGTATGCGCCGATGGAAGGCAGAAGCTCGTTATTTGGTAGTAACGGCCGCAGGAAAGGTTGCACGCACGGCCGCAAAGCGCAAGGCGCCGCCGGGGCGCCCGGTTGCGGGGCTCAGGCCGCCGCGTGGTCGCGGCGCGCTGGCTCGGCGGCCAGCGGCGCGCTCTCCGGCCGATAGCCCAGACGCAGGCCGCCCCAGTGACGGCCCTGGACGAAGATCGGCACCGACAGGTCGTGCATCAGCTCGCCGGTATCGCGGGTGTAGGTCTGCATCAGCAGCGGCTGCTGGTGGCTGCCGCAGCGGATGCCGGTGCGGTCGGTGAAGATGCGCTTGCTGCGACTGTGCGCCATGTCCGCCTGCAGGTCGCCGCTGAGCGGCTGACTGAACGCCAGGTTGTGGGTCGGCACGTAGCCGTCCGGCGTGCAGGCGATGGCGAACACCACGCCTTCGTGGCGCTTGAGCAGCGGCTCCTGGATGGCCGGCAGCACCTCGTCCGTGAAGCGGTCGAAGCGGCTGGCGTACTTCTGCGGCCGGGTGCCGGGGATCGCCTGATAATGGCGGTCGAACAGGTCGTCGAGACCGATCCGGCCGGCCTTGATCGCCGCCTCGAACTGCCGGCTGATCGCCTGGGCACCCTCGCGGGCCAGGTCGTAGACGCGCTGGTGGTAGTCGTCCAGGGCCACCTCGGCGAGCTGCTCGCTGATCGTCTCGGTCAGCTCCTCCAGCTTCATCGCCTCGTCCTCCAGGCGGCGGGTCTGCTCCTCGCTCACCGCCAGGTCGCTGCGCATCTGCTCGACCGCCTCGAACAGGCTGCCGAGCTGGCGACGGTTGTTGTCGGAGCCGGCGGCGATCTCGCTGATCTGCCGCTCGACGTCCACCGACAGCGCAGCGATGCTCTCCAGATGCTGGCCGGCGCGCTCCACCTCGGCCACCCCGGTGACCAGCTCGGCGGACAGCCGGCGGATCTGCTCGACCACCTCACCGGTCTGGCGCTGGATCTCGCCGATCATCTGCCCCACCTCGGCGGTCGCCGCGGCGGTACGCCCGGCCAGGCTGCGCACTTCGCCGGCCACCACGGCGAAGCCGCGACCGTGTTCGCCGGCGCGCGCCGCCTCGATGGCCGCGTTGAGCGCCAGCAGGTTGGTCTGGCTGGCGATCTCCTGGATCACCCCGGTGACCCGCTGGATCTCCTCGCTGCGCCGGTTCAGCTCCTCGATCAGCGCCCGGCTGGCGCCGGCCTGCTGGCGCAGCTGCTGCATCCGGCCGATGGTGTCGACCAGCACGCGGCGACCGTCCTCGCTGCTCTGCCGCGCCTCGATCGCCGACTCCGCGGCCTGCTTGCTGAGCGCCGAGGTCTGCGCCTCGGTGGCGATCATCACCTCGGCGCTGCCGACGATGCGCCCCGCGGCGTCGACCTGCGACTCGCCGCGCGCCGCCAGCTGCTGCACCGAGTAGGCGACGCCGGCGGCCGACAGGGCATTGTGGCTGACCGAGAGGGACAGGCCGCGGGCCAGCCGGCCGACGTCGACGCCGCCCCCCCGCCCCTGCTCGGCGCCGCGCCGGCGCCACAGCGCCGCCAGCAGCCAGGGCAGCGGCAGCAGGACCAGGCACAGCCAGAACGGCAGCCAGCCCTGGGCCTGGGCCAGCAACAGCAGCGCCGCGCCGCCGACCGTGGCCAGGCGCTCGGCGAGAGCGCGGGTAAGGATGGATGACATGGGGGCTCCTCGATGGAAGCGGCCAGCTCCGGCGCGGCGGGCCGACCGACCGGTCGTCCGCAGCTGCCGCCGGGCATGCCGACATTGTTCTTTTTAGAAGCACGGCAGACCGTCGGGGGGAATGCGCCGGCGACTGCCCTGCATGGGCCATCGCCTAGCTATCGGCCGTCTTGCGGCGAACTTGAGCGACCGCCACGAACGACGAGGCCGGCAATCTGCCGGCCTCGTGCGACGCGTCTGGACGGATCAGCGCTTGGCCACCGCCGCGACCTCCTTCGGCAGCTTGAAGGTCCAGACCATGCCGCCCTGGTTGAAGTCCTTGACCCGCTTGGCCACCTCGCCGCCCCACAGCGGCACGGCGCCGCCCCAGCCGGACAGTACCGAGACGTACTGCTCGCCGTCCATCTCCCAGGTGATCGGCGAGCCGATCACGCCCGAGCCGGTGTTGAACTCGTAGAGCTTCTGGCCGGTCTTGGCGTCGAAGGCCATCAGGTAGCCTTCCGGGTTGCCGGTGAACACCAGGTTGCCCTTGGTGGCCAGCACACCGCCCCACAGCGGCGCGTAGTTCTTGTAGCGCCAGACCTCCTTGCCGGTCTTCGGGTCGATGGCGCGCAGCACGCCGATGTAGTCGTCGTTGAGCGGGTGGATGGTGAAGCCGGCGCCCAGGTAGGCCGCGCCCTTCTTGTAGGCGGTGCCCTCGTTCCAGATGTCCATGCTCCACTCGTTGGAGGGCACGTAGAACAGCCCGGTGTCCTGGCTGTAGGCCATCGGCATCCAGTTCTTGCCGCCGAGGAACGACGGCGCCACGGTGACGGTCTTGCCCTGCGCGCCGGCCTCGTTCGGCGAGCCCGGACGGTTGGCGTCGTCGTAGATCGGCCGGCCGTTCTTGTCCAGCCCCTTGGCCCAGGTGATCTTGTCGACGAACGGGAAGCCGCGGATGAACTTGCCGTTGGTGCGGTCGAGCACGTAGAAGAAGCCGTTGCGGTCGGCGGTGGCCGCCGCCTTCACGGTCTTGCCGCCGTCCTGATAGTTGAAGGAGATCAGCTCGTTGACGCCGTCGAAGTCCCAGCCGTCGTGCGGAGTGGTCTGGAAGTGCCACTTGATGGTGCCGTCGTCGGGGTTCAGCGCCAGACGCGAGGACGAGTAGAGGTTGTCGCCGGGGCGCAGGTGCGAGTTCCACGGCGCCGGGTTGCCGGTGCCGAACAGCAGCTGGTTGGTCTCCGGATCGTAGTAGCCGCCCAGCCACGGCGCCGCGCCGCCGGTCTGCCACAGGTCGCCCGGCCAGGTCTTGCCGGCCTGGCCGCCGGTAATGCCGTTCTCGACCTTCTTGCCGTCCTTCCAGACGTAGCCCATGTGGCCTTCGACGGTCGGCCGGGTCCACAGCAGCTCGCCGTTCTTCGGATTGTAGGCTTCGATCTTGCCGACCACGCCGAACTCGCCGCCGGACACCCCGGTGATCAGCTTGCCGTTGACGATCAGCGGCGCCGCGGTGATCGAGTAGCCGGCCTTGTAGTCGGCCACGGTCTTGCGCCAGACCACCTTGCCGGTGTCCTTGTTGAGGGCGACCAGCTTGGCGTCGAGGGTGCCGAAGATCACCAGATCGTCGTACAGGGCGACGCCGCGGTTGATCACGTCGCAACATGGCATGATGCCGTCGGGCAGGCGCGCGTCGTACTGCCAGAGCTCCTTGCCGGTACGCGCATCGACAGCGAACACCCGCGAATAGGAGGCGGTCATGTACATCACGCCGTCCTTGACCAGCGGCTGGGCCTGCTGGCCGCGCTGCTTCTCGCCGCCGAAGGAGAAGGCCCAGACCGGACGCAGCTCCTTGACGTTGCCGGTGTTGAGGGTATCCAGGGTGCTGTAGCGCTGGCCCTGCAGGCCCAGGCCGTTGGTGACGATCCTGTCGGTGGTCTGGGCGTCCTTGAGGATCTCCTCGTCGCTGACGGCCCAGGCCGACGCGCCGGCCAGCGCCAGCGCAAGGCCCAGCGTGGTCCTGGCAAAGGAATGGGTGAGACCGGAGTGCTTCATTGCGGCTACCTCTGCGGGTTCATTGTTATGTGCCGGGAATTTTTCCCGGTCTGCAGTGAATTCTTCGCCGCAGGGGGTAGTGCAACAATTGATCGCGGGGAGCAAAGACATGCTTCCTTGGTAGCAATACCCAGCCGCCAGGCCGCATCCGGCGCGGGCTCGGAGGGCGCGCTCAGAGCGGCCAGACCCATAGCAGCAGCGGCACTCCCACCGCCACCACCAGCATCTCCAGCGCCAGTCCCAGGCGCCAGAAGTCGCCGAAGCGCAGCCCGCCGGGGCCGAGGATCAGGGTGTTGTTCTGGTGGCCGATGGGGGTGAGGAAGGCGCAGGAGGCGCCGACCGCGATGGCCATCAGGAAGGCGTCGGCGTTGACCGCCAGCTGCGCCGCGCTGCTCAGGGCGATCGGACTCATCACCGCGGCGGTGGCGGCGTTGTTCATCAGGTCGGAGAGGAACATGGTCACCACCAGCAGCAGCACCAGCGCCAGCACCGCCTCGCCGCCGGCCAGCCGCTCGAGCAGGAAGCGGGCGATGACGTCGGCCGCGCCGCTGGTCAGCATGGCGTCGGCCACCGGCAGCATGGCGCCGAGCAGCACGATCACCGGCCAGTCGATCGCCGTGTACAGGGCGCGCGGCGGTACCACGTTGGTCACCGCGAAGGCCAGCGCGCCGCCGGCGAAGGCCAGCGCCGGCGGTAGCACGCCGAAGGCGGCGAGCGCCACCGCCACCAGCATCAGCCCGCCGGCGAGCAGCGCCTGGCCCTGCTTCGGCACGCGGATGTCCCGCGGCGCCAGCGGCAGGCAGCCGAACAGCGCGGCAAAGCCGGCCAGCGCCTCCTCGCCGCCCTGCAGCAGCAGCATGTCGCCGGCGCGCAGTGGGGTCGAGCGCAGACGGCGGATCACCCGCAGGCCCTGCCGCGAGATCGCCAGCAGGCTGATGCCATGGCGGCTGCGCAGCTCCAGGTCCCGGGCCGAGCGGCGGATCAGACTGGAGCCCGGCATCACCACCAGCTCGCGGATCACCACCTCCTCGCTGCCGACCCGGTTCTTCGGCGCCGCCTCCGCGGGCTCCGCGTTCGCCGCCGACGTCGCGCCCTGCGCCGCGTCCGCGACCGGGACGGATGCCCGGTCGCCCTCCGGGCCGGCCACCTGCGCCGCAGCCGGCTGCTGCACGTCCTCTTCCAGCTTGGCGCCGAGGCTGGACAGCACCTGGCCCAGCGACTCCGGCTCGACCTCGATGATCAGGATGTCGCCGGCCCGCAGACGGCGGCGCGGCGCCGGCGAGGCGATGCGCAGGTCATGGCGGACCAGCCCGACGATCTGCGCGTCGTAGTCGTCGAGCAGTTGCTCGACCTCGCGGAGCATCCGGTCGGCCGCCTTGCTGCCCTCCGCGATGCGCACCTCGCTGAGATAGCTGTCGCTCTCGAAGTGCGTGGTGCCGGCCGGGCGCTGCGCCGGCACCCAGCGCCAGCCGAGCAGGCCGACGAACAGCACGCCGAGCAGCGCCACGGCCAGGCCCACCGGGGCGAAGTCGAACATCGCGTAGTCGCCCAGGCCTGTGCTCGCCCGGTAGCCGGAAACGATCAGGTTGGGCGGCGTGCCGATCAGGGTGGTCATGCCGCCGAGAATCGAGGCGAAGGACAGCGGCATCAGCAGCCGCCCCGGGGCCATCTCATGCCGCGCCGCCAGTTGCAGGGCCAGCGGCATCAGCAAGGCCAGGGCGCCGACGTTGTTCATGAAGCCCGACAGCAGGGCGGCCAGTGCGAGCAGCGCCAGCCGGCTGGCGGTCGGCCCGCCGCCGCTCGGCAGCAGGCGCTGCGCCAGCACGTCCACCGCGCCGCTCTGCTGCAGGCCCTGGCCGAGCACCAGCACGCAGGCGACGGTGATCACCGCCGGGTGGCCGAAGCCGGCGAAGGCCGCGTCGGCCGGCACCAGCTCGAGCAGCACGCAGGCCAGCAGGGCGGCCAGCGCCACCAGGTCGTGCCGCCAGCGCCCCCAGAGGAACAATCCCAGGGTGACCAGCAGCACCGCGACAATCGCCAGCTGAGAGCCCGTCATGCCCATCGCCTCGCCCGGACCGACTGAGAGAACCCTAGTCAGTGCCCGGCGGAGCGACAAGGCCGCGCCCCGGAATCGACAAGCCCCGCACACGGCGGGGCTTGCTGGACGCCAAGGGCGGGGGCCGGCCAGTCAGTCGGCGCTCCGCTCGTAGAGGGCCGGATCGAACGGCGTCGGCCAGTTGAGCAACTGGCTCGCCTTGGCCAGCTGGCTGCTGGCCGCCGCCAGCACCTCGGGCCCGTGCTCGCCGCGGATGACCTCGCCGATCAGGTGATGTGCCTGGTCCACCAGCTCGGCGATGGCGATGCGCTCCTGGGCACGCCACTCCAACTCCATCTGCAGCGCCCGGTCGGCCGTGATCGGGGGCCGTTCGCCGTCGCACTGACCGCAGCACTCGTGCAGGTCGTCAAGGTTTCCATCGGTCTTGCAGTTCATCAAAGTCCCTCTCCGCACATCGCTCGCCGTCGAGCGCTCTCGCCCCGACAGTTTCCCCTGCCCTGCGGCCCGTGCGGCGGATCTGTTTAACATTTGTGAAAGCCCCCGGGCGCCGGACGTTGATCCAGAGCAAGCCCTGGTGTCATTGCCGACCAGGGTCGGGCGCCGGCGCGGGTTACGGCGTCCGGTCCACCCGCTCGAACACCTGCGCCTCGTACTTCGGATAGAGGTGGCTGACCGTGCGGATCAGCTCGAAGCGGGTCAGACTGATCGCGGCGAAGCGCTCGGGGATCGGCGCGCGCATCGCCTCGTTCATGTCCAGCCCCCGGCCGACCGACTCGCGCAGCAGGCCGTCCAGCCAACCGAGGTAGTCGCGCATCTGTGCGAAAGGTTCGGGGCCCGTGGCGAGCGGGCCGTGGCCGGGCACCAGCAACCGGTACGGCAGCTTCTCCAGCTCGGCCAGTTCGTCCAGCCAGACGTCCAGCCCCGGGGTCTGCGGGGTGGTCAGGGCGCGCTGGTAGAACACCAGGTCGCCGGCGAACAGCACGCCGGTGGTCTCGTCGAAGATCGCCAGGTCGGCGCCGGTGTGCCCGCTGAAGGCCAGCAGACGCAGGCGGTGGCCGCCGATCTCGCGCACGCCGGGCTCCAGCGTCTCGCTCGGCAGGAACACCTCGGTGCCGCGCATCCAGTCGCCGAGCAGGCGGTACATGTTGTCGGCGAAGGCCGCGCCCTGCTCGGCGAGCAGCTCGCGGGTGCGCGCCAGCGCCGCGATCGGCACGTCGGCGAAGGCCTGGTTGCCGAACACGTGGTCGGGGTGATGGTGGGTATTGATCACCAGGACGACCGGCTTGTCGGTGACTCGGCCGATGGCCGCGCGCAGCGCCTCGCCGTAGCGTCGGGAAATGCCGGTGTCGATCAGCACCACGCCGGCGTCGGTGACGATGAACGCCACGTTGACGATGTCGCCGCCGTTGCTCGCCGCGAAGTTCTCCGTGCTGCCCTCCACCAGCCAGCTGTTCTCGGCGATCTGCCGGGGTTCCAGCCGGTAGGCAAGCTCGGCCGAGGCCGGCGGCAGGCCGAGGAAGATCGCCACGAACAGGGTGAACAAACGCATGCTGCCTCCTTTCCGGTGTGATGGAGGCGCAGCGCCCTCGGCTGCGCCCCGAACCGCGATCCCGCACCGCGCTGGGCGGACGCTCAGAACGCCGCCTCGAACTCGTTGCCGTTGTTGTCGCGCAGCCACAGGCGCTGGCCGGCCTCGCGCTCGCCGAGCTGCAGGGTCAGGGTCGGGTTCTCGCTGACCGAGGGGTGCAGCTCCAGGCTGGCCAGCACCTCGCCGGCCGTGCCGCGCAGCTCGGCGCGCTCGATGAAGAACTCGGGGATGCCGCCGGACAGCCCGTTGTCCATCGGATGCGAGACGCGCAGGCGCAGGCGGCTGCCCTCGCCCTGCGCGAAGCGCGCGCCGAAGATTTCGCCCAGCCGGTCCTCCCAGCCGGCCTCGGCGCGCACCGCGCTGGGCGCGGTGCAGCCGCCGCCGGCGGCGTCGACACGCGCCGAGCCGACGTGCCAGGTGCCGTCGCGGGTCAGCACCGCGGCGCGGATCGGCGTGGCCTGCTCGACGCGGATGTTCAGGGCGATGCGCGGCGCCACCGGACCGCTGGGGAAGAAGGTGAAGATGTGCGCGATGGGATTGAGCTCGGCCCAGGCGACGATGCGCACCACCTCCTGGCCGAGCGCGGTGGCGTCGATACTGATCGGCACCTGGCGCGAGTCTTCGGCGAACGGCGGGGCGCCAAGCACCACCCGCTCGTCGAACTCGTAGGCGGCCTCGCCGAGGAAGCGGGTCTGGTGGAAGCTCCACATCGGCGACTGCAGCGGATCGGACCCCGCCGCCCACAGCGGATTGCTCAGCAGCAGCCAGCCCAGTGCCAGGCCCATGCTTCGGATCGTCATTCCCTGCCTCCTACCGTCTGCATCAACCGATGGTGCCGCGCTCCAGCGTGGGCACCGATCCTGCCCGCGACTCCCGCGCAGGCGCGCGGGAAAGATCCGCTCACTGCTGCGCCTGCACCTCGCCCGCATACAGCTCCGGCACCTCGTAGCGCAGGCCGTAGCGGGCGTAGATCTGCGCCAGCTCGCCGGAGCCGATCAGCTCGACCAGGCCGCCCTCCAGGGCGTAGGCCAACTGGCGGTTGCTCTCGTGCACCGCCATGCCGATGTCCCACTGCTGGCGGCCCATCTCCGGATAGGCGTTGTCGGCGGTCTTGAGCCGCGGATCGGCGGCCTCGCGGAGCAGCCAGTCGATCTCGCCGCGCATCGCCATCACCGCGTCCACCTTGCCCTCGCGCATGGCGGCGAAGGCCTCGGGCGGACTGCCGTAGTGACGAGTGTTGCGGCTCATCCGCCCGCCGAACACCGAGCTCATGTAGAACGACGGCACGCTGTCCACCTCGACGCCGATCGGGTGGTAGGCGAACACCGCGACGCTGGGTACCTCCTCGAGCCGTCGGCTGTCGTGGGCCACCTGCCAGCGCTCGCGCTGGTAGGGAGCGAACATCACCACCAACTCGTTGACCAGTTCGCCCAGTTCGTTGCGCTTGTAGGAGAACTCGCGGTCGTAGGGTACCCGCAGCATCACGTCGGCCAGCTCGTTCGGCCGCAGGTAGTGGCCCTTCCAGACGAAGTTGCGCAGGTCGTCGTCGAGCTTCTCGCCCGGCGTCATCCACATCAGCTCCAGACGCAGGCCCTGACTGTCGGCCAGCTTCTGCGCCAGCTCGACGTCAACGCCGCGCGCCTGACCGTCCCGCTGGAAGCTGTAGGGCGGGAAGTTCTCGTAGACTGCGACCTTGAGCACCCCGGAGGCGACGATGTCGTCGAAGGGGCGCACCTGCGCCTGGGCCGCGGCGAACAGCCCCAGGCACAGCGACAGAACCACCAGCAGGCGCGCCATGTCGGCTTACTCCGCCGCTTCGGCGCGGCTCTCGATGTAGGTACGGATCGCCCACAGCGCCTCCTGGCTGAGGTGATCGGCCATGCGCGGCATGTACACGGCGCCGTCGCGCACCGCGCCGTTGATCACCCGCTCCTTGTACCACTCGTCGCCGTCCAGGCCGGCCTCCAGCTCGCGCAGGTCGGGAGCGATGCCTCCGGAGATGGCCTCCAGGCCATGGCAGCGCGCACAGTTCTGGTTGTAGGCGGAAGCGCCGATCTCCACCGCCTTGTCGTGATCCGGATGCGGCTTGCGATAGGGGTTCTCATCGCGCCACTCCTCGCCCAGCTGCTCGATCCCGGCGGTATTCACCACCTGGGGCGTGACGTCGCCATGGGCCAGGACCTGGGTGGCGGCGCCGATGGCCAGGGAAGCCAGCAGGGCCGGCAGCAGTTTCTTGTTGTTCATGGCGGTACCTCGTTTCGATGCGGTGCAAGGCGATGCATTCCGGGACGGGAATGCGTTGATCGCATCTTAGGGAGACGGCGGCCAGGGGCTGTATTCTGCTTTGGTGCCCGCGCCCTACTCCCTTGGTATGAGACCTTGGAAGCAGTACCTCGGGCCCTTCGAAGCAGACCCTTGGTATCAGAATAAGTCATTGTTTAAAAAGGGATTTTTTCCCTATGACGGCGGGAAGCCTTCCCTATCCGGCGCCCCCTCGCGGGGCCACTATCGGGGTGAGCGGCTGCCGCACGCAGCCTTCCACCACCGACCAGGGATACCGCCCCCCATGACAACAAGAGAGATCCTGCCTTCCGCTCCGCGCCCGCTGGGCCGCGCCATCCACTGCCTGGTGCTGGCCGCCGGCCTGGGGCTGGGCCTGCCGGCGATGGCCAAGCCGGTCAGCTGGGAAGACATCGCCAACGATCACCTCACCACCAGCAACGTGCTGCAGTACGGCATGGGCACCCACGCCCAGCGCTACAGCCCGCTGGCCCAGGTCAACTCGGGCAACGTGTTCAAGCTGACCCCGGCCTGGTCCTTCTCCTTCGGCGACGAGAAGCAGCGCGGCCAGGAATCCCAGGCCATCGTCCACGACGGGGTGATCTACGTCACCGGCTCCTACTCGCGGGTGTTCGCCCTCGACGCGAGGACCGGCAAGCGCCTGTGGAGCTACAGCCACCGCCTGCCCGACGACATCCGCCCGTGCTGCGACGTGGTCAACCGCGGCGCCGCCATCTACGGCGACAAGATCTACTTCGGCACCCTCGACGCGCGCATCGTGGCGCTGAACAAGGATACCGGCAAGGTGGTCTGGAACAAGAAGTTCGGCGACCACGCCGCCGGCTATACCATGACCGGCGCGCCGACCCTGGTGAAGGACGGCAAGAGCGGCAAGGTGCTGCTGATCCACGGCAGCTCCGGCGACGAGTTCGGCGTGGTCGGCCAGCTGTTCGCCCGCGACCCGGAGACCGGCGAGGAAGTCTGGATGCGCCCGTTCGTCGAGGGCCACATGGGCCGCCTGAACGGCAAGGAGAGCACCCCCACCGGCGACATCAAGGCGCCGTCCTGGCCGGATGACCCCAACCACCCGACCGGCAAGAAGGAAGCCTGGAGCCACGGCGGCGGCGCGCCCTGGCAGAGCGCCAGCTTCGACCCGGAAACCAACACCATCATCGTCGGCGCCGGCAACCCGGCGCCGTGGAACGGCTGGGCGCGCACCGCCGACGGCGGCGATCCGAAGGACTACGACAGCCTGTACACCTCCGGCCAGGTCGGCGTCGACCCGACCACCGGCGAGGTGAAGTGGTTCTACCAGCACACCCCGAACGACGCCTGGGACTTCTCCGGCAACAACGAGCTGGTGCTGTTCGATTACAAGGACAAGCACGGTAAGACCGTCAAGGCCACCGCCCACGCCGACCGCAACGGCTTCTTCTACGTGGTCGACCGCAAGGACGGCAAGCTCAAGAACGCCTTCCCGTTCGTCGACGGCATCACCTGGGCGACCCATATCGACCTGAAGACCGGCCGCCCGGTGGAGGTCGAGGGGCAGCGCCCGCCCAAGCCCGAGCCGGGCGAGAAGCACGGCAAGTCCATCGAGGTCTCGCCGCCGTTCCTCGGCGGCAAGAACTGGAACCCGATGGCCTACAGCCAGGACACCGGACTGTTCTACGTACCGGCCAACCACTGGAAGGAGGACTACTGGACCGAGGAGGTCGCCTACAAGAAGGGCTCCGCCTATCTCGGCCAGGGCTTCCGCATCAAGCGCATGTACGACGACCACGTCGGCATCCTGCGCGCGATGAACCCGACCACCGGCAAGGTCGCCTGGGAGCACAAGGAGCCGCTGCCGCTGTGGGCCGGCGTGCTGGCGACCAAGGGCAACCTGGTGTTCACCGGCACCGGCGACGGCTATTTCAAGGCCTTCGACGCCAGGACCGGCAAGGAGCTGTGGAAATTCAACGTCGGCACCGGAATCATCTCCCCGCCGATTACCTGGGAGATGGACGGCGAGCAGTACATCGGCGTGACCGCCGGCTACGGCGGCGCGGTGCCGCTGTGGGGCGGCGACATGGCCGAGCTGACCAAGCCGGTCGCCCAGGGCGGTTCGTTCTGGGTGTTCAAGCTGCCGAGCTGGGACGGCAAGACCGCCAAGCGCTGACCGGCCGCGGCCTGCCCTGCGGGGCGGGCCAGGCTCCCGGCCGGCCACCCGCTGCGTCGGCTTCGCGGAGGCGCCCGGCGCGCCTCCGCCTTTTTCCGCCCTCCCGTTAGTCCCGCCACGGTGCGCACGGCGCACCCTACAGGAATGCCGCCATGAACCGACACCTGCCCCTCGCCCTGCTGCTGATCGCCCCCTTCGCCCAGGCGGCCGACGACGCGGGCACCACCGTGATCGACGGCTGCCGCCTGGCTGCGGAAAGCCGCTGCCCCGGCGCCGATCTGCGCGGCGCTGACCTGCGCCACCTGGATCTGCGCAAGATCGACCTGTCCGGCGCCGATCTCTCCGGCGCCGACCTGCGCCACGCCAGACTCGACCTGGCCAATCTGGAGAAGGCCAAGCTGCATCGGGCCGACCTGACCCGCGCCAGCCTGCAGCAGGCCAACCTGCGCCTGGCCGACCTGTCCGGCGCGCGGCTGGTCGCCATCAACGGCTGGGCCCTGCACGGCCAGGCCACCCGCTTCGATGGCGCCGACCTGAGCGGCGCCAACCTGGAATTCGCCCGCCTCTCCGCGGCGCGCCTGCACGACGCCGACCTCACCGCGGCCAATCTGGAGATGGCCTGGCTGAGCAAGGCCGATTTCAAGGGCGCCAACCTGCGCGACGCCAACCTGCAGGAAGCCAAGATCAACGACGCCAACCTGGAGAACGTCGACCTCGCCGGCGCGCGCCGCCACTACGCCACCTTCCAGGGCACCAACATGGAAGGCTGCCGGGAATGCCCGCACGACTGGGAGAAGTGACTGGCGGCGCGCCGGCAGCCGCTCAGTAGTGGTGCCGGCGCGCCACCCGTGCGGCGACCTTGCCGAGCAGCTCGTAGCCGATGGTGCCGCAGGCCGCGGCCACCTCGTCGACCGGCAACTGCGCCCCCCACAGCTCCACCGGCGTGCCGACCTGCGCTTCGGGCACGGCGGACAGGTCCACGGTCAGCAGGTCCATCGACACTCGACCGACCAGCGGCACGCGCCGGCCGCCGACCAGCACCGGGGTGCCGGCCGGGGCACAGCGCGGGTAGCCGTCGGCGTAGCCGCAGCTGAGGGTGCCGATGCGCGCCGGACGCTCGGCCACCCAGCTCGCACCGTAGCCGACGCTCTCCCCCGCCGCCACCTCGCGCACGGCGATCAGCGCGCCGCTCAGGGTCATCGCCGGACGCAGGTCGAACTCGGCGGCCGGCCGCTCGGCGAACGGACTGGCGCCGTAGAGCATGATCCCCGGGCGCAGCCAGTCGAAATGCGCCTCGGCACGGGTGAGGATGGCCGCCGAGTTGGCCAGCGAGCGGCTGGCGAAGGGCAGGTCGTCGAGGCCGCGAAAGCTGTCCAGTTGCGCCCGGTTGAGCGGATGCCCGGGCAGGTCGGCGCAGGCGAAGTGGCTGAGCAGGTTGAGCTCGCCGACCTGCTCGGCAGCCCCCAGGCGCGCATGCCACTCGCGCAGCTCGACGGCGGAAAAGCCCAGCCGGTGCATGCCGGAGTCCAGCTTCAGCCACACGCTGAGCGGCCTGCTCGGCTGGACGCCGAGCAGCATCTCGGCCTGCTCGCGGCTCTGCACCACCACGTCCAGGCCCAGTTGCGCAGCCATCTGATACTCGCGCGGCTCGAAGCAGCCCTGCAGCAGCAGCACCCGCGCCTTGCCGTGCAGGCCGCGCACCTCGCCGGCCTCCTCCAGACAGGCGACCACGAAGCCGTCGGCCTCCGGCAGCGCGCTGACCACCTCGCGCACGCCGTGACCGTAGGCATTGGCCTTGACCACCGCGAACACCCGCCGGCCCGGCGCGCAGGCCCTGGCCCGCGCGTAGTTGTGGCGGATGGCGGACAGATCGACGGTGGCAACCAGGGGGCGCATGGCGAGGGCCTCGAAACGGAAAACGGGCGCCCATCTTACTCGCTGGGCGCCCGTTTTCCTTGATCTGTTCAGGCCTGCGGATCACTCATCCTCGAAGTTGTACATCCCCGGCGCGAGGTTCTCGAAACGCGTGTACTTGCCGAGGAAAGCCAGCCGCACGGTGCCGATCGGACCGTTCCGCTGCTTGCCGATGATGATCTCGGCGACGCCCTTGTGCTCGGTCTCCGGGTGGTAGACCTCGTCGCGGTAGACGAACATGATCACATCGGCGTCCTGCTCGATGGCGCCCGACTCGCGCAGGTCGGAGTTGACCGGACGCTTGTTGGGACGCTGCTCCAGCGAGCGGTTGAGCTGCGACAGGGCGATCACCGGGCAGTTGAATTCCTTGGCCAGCGCCTTCAGCGAGCGGGAGATCTCGGAGATCTCGTTGGTACGGTTCTCGCCGCCGCTGCCGCCGAGCTGCATCAGCTGCAGGTAGTCGACCATGATCAGCGCCAGCTCGCCATGCTCGCGGACCAGTCGGCGGGTGCGCGCGCGCATTTCCGAGGGGCTGATGCCGGCGGTGTCGTCGATGAACAGCTTGCGCTCGTTGAGCAGGTTGACCGCCGAGGTCAGCCGCGGCCAGTCGTCGTCGTCGAGGCGACCGGAGCGCACCTTGGTCTGGTCGATGCGCCCCAGCGAGGAGAGCATACGCATCACCAGCGATTCGGCGGGCATCTCCAGCGAGTAGACCAGCACCGCCTTGTCGCTGCGCAGCACGGCGTTCTCCACCAGGTTCATGGCGAAGGTGGTCTTGCCCATCGACGGGCGGCCGGCGACGATGATCAGGTCGGCCGGCTGCAGGCCGCTGGTCTTCTCGTCCAGGTCGGTGAAGCCGGTAGACAGCCCGGTGATCGCCTCGTGGGTGTTGAACAGGGTATCGATGCGGTCGATGGCCTTGGTCAGCAGCTCGTTGAGCCCCTGCGGGCCACCGCTCTTGGGGCGCGACTCGGCGATCTCGAAGATCTTGCGCTCGGCCTCGTCGAGAATCTCGTCGGCGCCGCGGCCCTGCGGGTTGTAGGCGCTGTCGCCGATCTCGTTGCTGATACCGATCAGCTTGCGCAGGGTAGCGCGTTCGCGAATGATCTGCGCGTAGGCCTTGATGTTGGCCACCGACGGGGTGTTCTTGGCCAGCTCGCCGAGATAGGCCAGGCCGCCGACCTGACTCAGCTGGCCTTCCTTGTCGAGCTGCTCGGACAGGGTGACCACGTCGAACGGCTGGTTGCGCTCGGCCAGCTTGTGGATGGCGCGGAAGATCAGCCGGTGGTCGTGGCGGTAGAAGTCGTTGTCCGACACCAGATCCAGCACCCGCTCCCAGGCGTTGTTGTCCAGCATCAGGCCGCCGATCACCGCCTGTTCGGCCTCGATCGAGTGCGGCGGCACCTTGAGGGCGGCGGTCTCCAGGTCGTACTGCGCGGGGACGCTGATCTCGTTCATCGCTTCGCTACCATGTTCACCGTACTGCAGAAAGACAAAGGGCACGCCTGCGAACGCAGGGCGTGCCCGATGTTAGCGGCCCGGCACCAGGGATGCACGGGCGCAGGCGGCGACCTTAGGCGGCCACCACCACCACGCGGACGGTGGCTTCGACGTCGGTGTGCAGGTGCACGGCCACGTCGTATTCGCCGACCTGACGGATGGTACCGTTGGGCAGGCGGACTTCGCTCTTGGCCACTTCCACGCCGGAGGCGGTCAGGGCGTCGGCGATGTCGTGGGTGCCGATGGAGCCGAACAGCTTGCCTTCATCGCCAGCGGTGGCGGTGATGGTGATTTCCAGCTCGGCCAGTTGGGCGGCACGGGATTCGGCGTAGGCCTTCTTCTCGGCAGCCTGTTGCTCCAGCTCGGCGCGGCGGGCTTCGAACGCGGCGACGTTCTCGGCGGTGGCCATGGTGGCCTTGCCCTGCGGCAGCAGGAAGTTGCGGGCGTAACCGCCCTTGACATTCACCTTGTCGCCCAGGTTGCCCAGGTTGGTGATTTTTTCCAGCAGGATGATTTCCATTTGGCTCTAAACCTCTTGACTTTTAACCTTCACCGTCCGTGGGGCCCTGCGCGCTATCGCGCCCGGCGCGCCCACGGAAATCGAACAGACTGTCGACCACGGCCAACACGACCAACAACGGATACACCAGCTGCATGAACAACAGCAGCGACACGTACATGCCCACCAGCCAGAAGCGCCCCAGGCTCTGCCGGGCCACCAGGCCGTGCACCAGCGCCACGCCGGCAAAGGCCAGCGGTACGCTGCACAGCGGCGTCAGCATGGCCAGCCCGGTCTCCAGCCCCGGCAGCAGGAAGACTCCCACCAGCAGGGCCACGGCGAGCGGCGCCGGCAGACGGATGGTACGGAACTCGCTACCGAACCCGCCCGGGTTGTAGAGCAGCGCCTGCCAGTAGCGCGCCAGCAGCAGGCAGACCAGACAGAGCACCTGCAGCAGCGCGGCCATCAGCCCGGTGAGCACCGGCGTGAGCAGCGCGGCGACGCGGGCCTTCTCGTCCGCGCCCATCTGCTGGTAGGCCTCGCCGAGCATCTGCGGCATCAGCCCGAGCAGCTCGGCCGCGTTCTGCTCGACATTGGCGCCGAACAGGGCGTCGATCAGCACGCCGTACAGCACGCCGAGCACCAGGCTGGCCAGCAGCACCCGCGTCCACGAGACGCTGGCGCGCAGCACCGCAGCCAAGGCCAGGGTGCCGGCGAACACCAGCAGCGGCCGCGGCTCGCCGTAGTGCCACCACAGCAGGGTCGGCAGCAGTGCCCAGGCCACGACGCCGAGGGCGTCGTTCAGGCCGCGACGCAGCAGCACCAGTGCACCGGCTGCCGCGCCGACCCAGAACAGCATGGGCAGGGCCGTCGCGACGACCACCGTCACGGCGGCCTGCAGACGGCCACGCATGACGAAATCGGCCAGTGCCCGCATGGGTTAGTCCGTTGACCTGTCGACGGGCCGGGCCTTAGCGGCCGTGGCTGTCGGTGTAGGGCAGCAGGGCCAGGTAGCGGGCGCGCTTGATGGCGGTGGCCAGCTGACGCTGATACTTGGCTTTGGTGCCAGTGATACGGCTCGGAACGATCTTGCCGGTTTCGGAGACGTAGGCCTTCAGGGTGTTGAGATCCTTGTAGTCGATCTCGACAACGCCTTCAGCGGTGAAACGGCAGAACTTGCGACGACGGAAGAAACGTGCCATGAAGTGGCTCCTCAATACTGGTTACGAAGATTACTCGTCGGCGCCTTCGCCGTCGCTGCCCTCGGCGGCGCCTTCGGCGCTTTCGCTGCGCTCGCGACGCTCACGACGCTCGCTGCGGCTCTCTTCGGCCTTGAGCATCTCGGACTGCTCGGTCACGGCGGCATCGCGACGGATCACCAGGTTGCGGATGACGGCGTCGTTGTAGCGGAAGTTGTCTTCCAGCTCGGCCAGGGCAGCGGCGCTGCACTCGACGTTCATCAGCACGTAGTGGGCCTTGTGGACGTTGTCGATGGCGTAGGCCAGCTGACGACGACCCCAGTCTTCCAGGCGGTGGACCTTGCCACCGTCTTCTTCGATGGTCTTGGTGTAGCGCTCGACCATGCCGCCGACCTGCTCACTCTGATCCGGGTGAACCAGGAAGACGATTTCGTAATGACGCATGTAATGCTCCTTACGGGTTGGACAGCCTGCCGCGGAAAGCGGTCAGGCAAGGAGTGAATGTTTCGTGTGTGCTTGTCGGCGGCGGACGCACAGGCGCCTGCCGGGACGACAAGGGGCAACATTGTACGGAGGGCGGCCGCGCCCCGCAACCGCCGGAACGGCGATTCAGATGCCCGGAGCCGGGCGCCGCTGGCGCACCGCCTCGAACAGACAGACGCCGGTGGCCACCGAGACGTTGAGGCTGCTGACACTGCCGCCCATCGGCAGCCTGGCCAGGTAGTCGCAGCGCTCGCGGGTCAGCCGGCGCATGCCCTTGCCCTCGGCGCCCATCACCAGCACGGTCGGCCCGCTCAGGTCGAGATCGTAGATCTCCTGGGTCGCCTCGCCGGCGGTGCCGACCACCCACAGGCCCTGCTGCTGCAGCTTCTCCAGGGTGCGCGCCAGGTTGGTCACCGCCACCAGCGGCACCACCTCGGCGGCGCCGCAGGCGACCTTGCGCACCGTGGCGTTGAGGGTCGCCGACTTGTCCCTGGGCACGATCACCGCCTGCACCCCGGCAGCGTCGGCGGTGCGCAGGCAGGCACCGAGGTTGTGCGGATCGGTGACGCCGTCGAGCACCAGCAGCAGCGGCACCGAGTCGCCACGCGCCAACAGCTCCTCGAGGTAGTTCTCGCCCCACACCTGGCTGGGGCTGACCTCGGCGACCACCCCCTGGTGCACGCCTTCGGCCCACTCGTCCAGCTCGCGACGTTCGCGCTGTCCGACCGGCACACGCGCATCGCCGGCCAGTTGCAGCAGCGCCTGCACGCGCGGATCCTGGCGCCCCTCGGCCAGCCACAGCTGCTTGACCCGCCTGGGATGATGGCGCAGCAATGCCTCCACGGCATGCACGCCGTAAACCCGTTCCCACTGACTCATTCTTCGACCTTGCGTTTGCGTATGGCTTGCCCGCCCGGCGCTTGGCTCGCGGGCTTCTTGCTGGCCTTGCTCTTGCCCTTGGCCACCCCGGAAACCCGAAGCGGCCGGGGAATGGCCTTCTTCTTGTCCGCGGCCTTGCCGGCAGTCTTGGCCTTGACCTTGCCCTTGTCGGTCTTGCTCGACTGCGGCGCCTTAGCCTCATCGAGCAGCCTCTTCTTCACCGCCCGGCTCTTCTGCACGTCGACGTTGCCGAGCAGCAGATCGGCCTGCTCGAGCAGCTCCGGGGCCACCTCGGGCAGCGCCTGCACCCGACCGGTCCTGCCTGCCTCGCGGCGCGAGGGCGCGGGCGCGCCGGGCGTCTCCAGCTCGCGCGGCGCGCCGCGCTTGCGCTCCGCGGCCTTGCCGGTCTTCGCCTGCCGCTTGCGCGTCGGCATCACGGTGAGCGGGTTGTCGCTGAGCTCGAAGTCGATCTTGCGCTCGTCGAGATCGACGCGCGCCACCAGCACCTCGACGCTGTCGCCGAGCCGGAAACTGCGCCCGGAGCGCTCGCCGGACAGACGATGATGCATCGGGTCGAAGTGGTAGTAGTCGGCCGGCAGCGCGGTGACGTGCACCAGGCCCTCGACGTAGATGTCGGTCAGCTCGACGAACAGGCCGAAGCCGGTCACTGCGGTGACCACCCCGGGGAAGGTCTCGCCGACCCGGTCGCGCATGTACTCGCACTTCAGCCAGTTGACCACGTCGCGGGTCGCCTCGTCGGCGCGCCGCTCGGTCATCGAGCACTGCTCGCCGAACCAGGCCAGGCGCTCCTCGTCGTAGGGGTAGATGCGCGCCTTGGGCAGGCTCGCCGCGCCGACCCGCACCACCTTGTCGGTCTGCCGCTTGGAGCGAATCACGCTGCGGATCGCCCGGTGCACCAGCAGGTCCGGATAGCGACGGATCGGCGAGGTGAAGTGGGCGTAGGCCTCGTAGTTGAGGCCGAAGTGGCCGGCGTTCTCCGGGCTGTACACCGCCTGACTCAGCGAGCGCAGCATCACCGTCTGGATCAGGTGGAAATCCGGACGTTCGCGCACCGCTTCGAGCAGGTTGAGGTAGTCCTTGGGCGTCGGCTCGCCCTTGCCGCGATGCAGGCTCAGGCCCAGCTCGGCGAGGAAGCCGCGCAGCTTCTCCAGCTTCTCGGCCGGCGGCGTGTCGTGCACCCGGTACAGCGCCGGGATGTCGTGCTCCTCGAGGAAGCGCGCGGTGGCAACGTTGGCGCACAGCATGCATTCCTCGATCAGCCGGTGCGCGTCGTTGCGCTGGGTCGGCCGGATCTCGGTGATCTTGCGGTCGGCACCGAAGACGATGCGCGTCTCCTGGGTCTCGAAGTCGATGGCGCCGCGCTGCTGGCGGGCGGCCAGCAGCGCCTTGTACAGTGCATACAGCTGGCGCAGGTGCGGCACCAGGTGCGGCATCTGCTGGCGGAGGAACTTGGCCTCGCTGGAATTGGGCTTCTCCAGCAACTGGCTGACCTTGGTGTAGGTCAGGCGCGCATGGGAATGGATCACCGCCTCGTAGAACTGGTAGCCGGTCAGCTCGCCGCGCTTCGACACGGTCATGTCGCAGACCATCGCCAGACGGTCGACCAGCGGATTCAGCGAGCACAGACCGTTGGACAGCTCCTCCGGCAGCATCGGAATCACCCGCTCGGGGAAATACACCGAGTTGCCGCGTTCGACGGCCTCGGCATCCAGCGCCGAGTCGACCTTCACATAGTGGGAGACGTCGGCGATGGCGACGAACAGCCGCCAGCCGCCGCCCTTCACGCCCTCGGCGTAGACCGCGTCGTCGAAGTCGCGGGCGTCCTCGCCGTCGATGGTGACGAACGGCAGCTGGCGCAGGTCGACGCGCTTCTCCTTGTCCTTCTCGTCCACCTCGGGCTTGAGCTTCTTCGCCTCGGCGAGCACGCCCTCGGGCCAGACGTGCGGCAGGTCGTAGCTGCGCAGCGCCACCTCGATCTCCATGCCCGGCGCCATGTAGTCGCCGAGCACCTCGACCACCTCGCCCTGGGCCTGGCGGAATGCCGTCGGCCAGACGTCGATGCGCACCTGGACAAACTGGCCGTGGCGCGCCGCACCCTGCTTGCCGGGCAGCACCAGCACCTGCTGCTGGATCTTCGGATTGTCGGCCACCACCACCGACACGCCGCTTTCCTCGAAGAAGCGGCCGACCAGGGTTTCGTGGGCGCGGTCGAGCACCTCGACCAACGCCCCCTCGCGGCGGCCGCGGCGGTCGACGCCGGAGACCCGCGCCAGGGCGGTGTCGCCGTCGAACACCAGGCGCATCTGCGCCGGACTGAGGAACAGGTCGTCGCTGCCATCGTCGGGAATCAAGAAGCCGAAGCCGTCGCGGTGGCCGCTGATGCGCCCGCGAATCAGGTCGAGCTTGTCCACCGGGGCATAGGCGCCGCGGCGGGTATAGATCAGTTGGCCGTCGCGCTCCATGGCGCGCAGGCGGCGGCGCAGGGCCTCCTCGGCCTCCTCGCCGGCCAGCCCCAGCTCCTCGAACAGCTGGGCGCGGCTGGCCGGCGCACCGCGCTCGGCCAGGTGGGCGAGGATCAGCTCGCGGCTGGGAATGGGGTTGTCGTACTTTTCCGCCTCGCGGGCGGCCTCGGGATCGAGGCTTTGCCAATCGGCCATGTGTCGGTTTTCACCCTTGGTTGTCTTGCGCTTGGTCATGCCTATATTGAAGCGCGAAAGCGCCCCGCAGGGCAGCCTCGTCGGCACAATAAAATTTTTTCGCATCAGGGGTTTACAAGCCGACGAGGGCGACCGTATGATGCGCGCCCACAGCAGCAGCAACCCTGCAGGCTGTAACGATAGAGCAGATGAGCGATCATCGCACTATTGGCCCAGGTGGCGGAATTGGTAGACGCGCTGGTTTCAGGTATCAGTGGTAGAAATACCGTGGAAGTTCGAGTCTTCTCCTGGGCACCAATTCAAGACAGACGCGCAAGCGGATGTCAGCGAAAGAAGCAGTCAGGCTTCGCCGGCAACGGCAGACATGGCACGCCCAGGTGGCGGAATTGGTAGACGCGCTGGTTTCAGGTATCAGTGGTAGCAATACCGTGGAAGTTCGAGTCTTCTCCTGGGCACCAATTCCAAGCAGACGCGCAAGCGGATGCCGAAGAAAGAAGCAGTCAGGCTTCGCCGGCAACGGCAGACATGGCACGCCCAGGTGGCGGAATTGGTAGACGCGCTGGTTTCAGGTATCAGTGATAGCAATATCGTGGAAGTTCGAGTCTTCTCCTGGGCACCAATTCGAAAAAACCGGATCGCAAGATCCGGTTTTTTTTTCGCCTGCCGAAAAGCCATACCCCGCCCCGCCGGCACGCCCCGCAACCCCGCCAGCCGGAAAAAGGAAAAGGCCGCATCAGCGGCCTTTTTCCCGGCAGCGCGACACTCAGGCGTACGGATGACGCAGCACGATGGTCTCGTTGCGGTCCGGGCCAGTGGAGATGATGTCGATCGGCGCACCGACCAACTCTTCCACGCGCTTGATGTAGGCGCGGGCGTTGGCCGGCAGGTCGTCGATGGATTTGGCGCCGACGGTGGATTCGCTCCAGCCCGGCATCTCCTCGTAGACCGGCTCGAGACCGACGTAGCTGTCCGCGTCGGTCGGCGCCTCGCTCATGACCTCGCCAGCGGCATTCTTGTAGGCCACGCACAGCTTGACGGTCTCCAGACCGTCGAGCACGTCCAGCTTGGTCAGGCACAGACCGGAGATCGAATTGATCTCGATGGCGCGACGCAGGATCACCGCATCGAACCAGCCGCAGCGACGGGCGCGACCGGTGGTCGAGCCGAACTCGTGACCGACCTTGGCCAGGCGCGCACCAGTCTCGTCGAACAGTTCGGTGGGGAACGGACCGGAGCCGACGCGGGTGGTGTAGGCCTTGGTGATGCCGAGGATGTAGTCCAGATACAGCGGACCGAAGCCCGAACCGGTGGCGGTGCCGCCGGCGGTGGTGCTGGAGCTGGTCACGTACGGGTAGGTGCCGTGGTCGATATCCAGCAGCGAGCCCTGGGCGCCCTCGAACATGATGTAGGCGCCAGCCTTGCGCAGCTCGTGCAGGCGGGCGGCCACGTCGGTGACCAGCGGCTTGAGGATCTCGGCGTAGGCCAGGGCGTCGGCGAGGGTCTTCTCGACGTCGACCGGCTCGGCCTTGTAGAAGTTCTGCAGCACGAAGTTGTGGTACTCCATCAGCTCGCGCAGCTTCTTCTCGAAACGCTCGGGATTGAACAGGTCGCCGATGCGCAGACCGCGACGAGCCACCTTGTCCTCGTAGGCCGGACCGATGCCGCGGCCGGTGGTGCCGATCTTGCCTTCGGAACGGGCCGCCTCGCGCGCCTGATCGAGAGCCACATGGTACGGCAGGATCAGGGTGCAGGCCGGGCTGATGCGCAGGCGCTCGCGTACCGGCACGCCCTTCTCTTCCAGCTTGGTGATTTCCTTGAGCAGCGCATCCGGCGCCACCACCACACCGTTGCCGATCAGGCACTGCACGTTGTCGCGCAGGATGCCGGACGGAATCAGGTGCAGGACGGTCTTCTCGCCGTCGATCACCAGGGTGTGACCGGCGTTGTGGCCACCCTGGTAGCGCACCACGGCGGCGGCCTGGTCGGTCAGCAGGTCGACGATCTTGCCCTTGCCCTCATCACCCCACTGGGTGCCCAGGACCACGACATTCTTACCCATAACACTTGTCCCCTCGTGGAAGGTCGGTACCGGCGCGCGGCCGGCAAAAGTACTCAGGAAGCCAGCGGCGAGACCTGCCAGCCACCCTCCTGTAAACGCAATTCGCTGTCGCAGCCGGCGGTACGCGCATCGGCCAGCGTCTGCCCGGGCAGTGCCTGCACCACCCGGCGACCGCCGCGGCGCAGCTCGAGCACGGCCTGCCAGAGCCCCTCGCCGTCCTGCGGCGCCCAGACGCCACCCGGCGTCTCGGCCTGGATCGTCCGACCGAGACCGACCAGGGTCTTCAGATCGGTGGAGAAGCCGGTGGCCGGCCGGGCGCGCCCGAAGTCGGCGCCGATGTCGTCGTAGCGACCACCCTGGGCGATGGACTGACCGACGCCGGGCACGAACGCGGCGAACACCATGCCGGTGTGGTAGTGGTAGCCACGCAGTTCGCCCAGGTCGAAGTACAGCGGCAGCTGCGGATAGTGCGCGGCCAGCTCGCCCGCCACCGTCTCCAGCTCGGCCAGCGCGGCAAGCACCTCGGCCGGCGCCGCGCCCAGTCGGCGGCGCGCCTCGGCCAGCACCTCGCGGCCGCCACACAGCTCAGCCAGCGCACGCAGCATGGCGGCCTGCTCGCCCGGCAGGGCGGCGGTCAGCTCGGCGATCTCGTCGACGGCCTTGCGCTGCAGGGCGTCGAACAGCTGCTGCTCGGCCTCGCCGGACAGCCCGGCGGCGCGCGCCAGGCCGCGATAGATGCCGACATGGCCGAGATCCATGTGCACGTCGGACACCCCGGCCAGCTCGAGCACCTCGAGCATCAGGGCGATCACCTCACGGTCGCTGGCGGTGCTGGCGTCGCCGTACAGCTCGGCACCGATCTGGATCGGGCTGCGCGAGGTGGACAAGGCCCGCGGCCGGGCATGCAGCACGCTGCCGGCGTAGCACAGGCGGCTCGGCCCTTCCTGGCGATGGGTGTGCGCATCGAGGCGCGCCACCTGCGGGGTGATGTCGGCGCGAAACCCCATCTGCCGCCCGGACAGCGGATCGGTGACCTTGAAGGTGCGCAGGTCGAGATCCTGCCCTGCGCCAGTGAGCAGCGAGTCCAGATATTCGATGTGCGGGGTGATGACCAGCTCGTAACCCCAGTTGCGGAACAGATCCAGCACCTGACGGCGAGCCGCCTCTATGCGTGCCGCCTCTGCCGGCAGCACTTCCTCGATTCCGTCCGGCAGCAGCCAGCGGTCCAGCGTTGCCATATTGCCTCTCCCCTTTCGGCCGGGCGTGGTGTTCAACGGAGCCAGTAGAGCAGCCCCGTCCCGAGCAGCATGCTGCCCAGTCCGATCAGCCGCAGCTGGCGATCCTCCAGCTGCGCCAGACTGACGACAGCCTCGCGCCAGCGCCGCGGACTGAGGAAGGGCAGGATGCCTTCCAGCACCAGCAGCAGACAGAGAGCGATGCCGAGTTCTTGCCACATGGTTCCCGCAGACGCAAAAAAGCCGGGAAATCCCGGCTGACCCATGATAACACGTTTTCCCCGCGATCACCCCGGCGGCTGCACGGGCAGCCGCCGGGTGGACCGGTCAGGGCCTGGTCCGCTCCAGATAGCGGAAGAACTCGCTGTTCGGATCCAGCACCATCACGTCGCGCTTGCCGGCGAAGCTCTCGCGGTAGGCCTGCAGACTGCGGTGGAAGGCATAGAACTCCGGATCCTGGCTGTAGGCCCTGGCGTAGATCGCCGCTGCCTCGGCGTCGCCGACACCGCGCAACTCCTCGGCCTCGCGGTAGGCTTCGGCGAGCAGCACGCGGCGCTGGCGGTCGGCGTCGGCGCGGATGCCTTCGGCCAGCTCGCGCCCCTTGGCACGGTGCTCGCGAGCCTCGCGCTCGCGCTCGGTGCTCATCCGCTCGAACACGCTGCGATTGACCTCGCGCGGCAGGTCGATGGCCTTGACCCGCACGTCGAGCACCTCGATGCCCAGCTCGCGACGCGCCATGCGATCCAGCGACTGGGTGATGTCGGCCATCAGCGCATCGCGCTCGCCGGACACCACCTCGTGCAGGGTGCGCTTGCCGAACTGGTCGCGCAGGCCCGCCTCGAGGCGCCGCGACAGGCGCTCGTCGGCGATCTGCTTCATGCCCGAGGTGGCGGTGTAGAAGCGCTCGGCGTCGGCGACCCGCCACTTGGCGTAGGAGTCGACCATCACCGCCTTCTTCTCCAGGGTGAGGAAGCGCTGGGTCGGGGTATCCAGAGTCAGCAGGCGGGCGTCGAACTTGCGCACCTGATTGACGTAGGGGATCTTCACATGCAGACCCGGCGGCACGTCGGCCTTGACGATCCGGCCGAACTGCAGCAGCACCGCCTTCTCGGTCTGCAGGACGATGTAGAAGCAGTTCCAGCCCACCAGCGCCAGTACCGCAGCGGCGATCAGGGCGATCAGCGACTTGTTGCTCATCAGCGACTCTCCCTCGAACGCAGGTCACGCTGCGGATCGACGATCCGCGGCGCCGGCTCCGCCGCACCGGACGACATGCCCGGCATGGCCGGAGACGACAGTGGCGCGCGCCCCTCCATCATCTTGTCCAGCGGCAGGTAGAGCAGGCTGTTCTGCCCCTTGTCACCGCTCATCAGCACCTTGCTGGTGTTGCCCAGCAGCTCCTGCATGGTTTCCAGATACAGGCGCTGGCGGGTCACCTCGGGCGCCTTGCGGTATTCGGCGAGCAGCTTGCTGAAGCGCTCGGATTCACCCTGGGCGCGGGCAATCACCTCGTCGCGGTAGCCGTTGGCCTCCTCGATGATGCGCTGCGCCTGACCGCGGGCCTCGGGGATCACGCCGTTGGCGTAGGCCTCGGCCTGGTTCTTCTCGCGCTGCTCGTCCTCGCGGGCACGGATCACGTCGTCGAAGGCCTCCTGCACCTCGCGCGGGGCGGCGGCGCTCTGGATGTTCACCTGGGTGACGGTGATGCCGGTCTTGTAGGTGTCGAGGAAGCGCTGCAGACGCTCGCGGACGTCGATGGCCATCTGCTCGCGGCCCTCGGTCAGCACCCGGTCCATCGAGGTCGAGCCGACCACGTGGCGCAGGGCGCTGTCGGTGGCGTGCTGCAGGCTGACTTCCGGCTGGTCGACGTTGAGCACGAACTCCTGCAGGTTGCTGATCCGATACTGCACGGTCAGCGGCACCTCGATGATGTTCTCGTCCTCGGTGAGCATCTGCCCCTGCTTGCTGTAGGCGCGCTCGCGGGTCACGTTCTCCTGGAACTTGCGATCAATCGGCGGCAGGTAGAGGTTCAGGCCGGGACCGACGGTCTCGTGGTACTTGCCGAAGCGCAGGATCACCGCCTGCTCCTGTTCGTCGACCACGTAGACGGCGCTGTACAGCCAGAGCGCGGCGATCACGCCGAAGCCGACGAGCAGCAGACCGAGGCCGCCGCCCTTGCCGCCGGCCCCACCGTCGCTGCCGCGCTTGCGGCCGCCGAAGATGCCGTTCAGGTTGTCCTGCAGCTTGCGCAAGGCTTCATCCAGGTCCGGTGGCCCCTGGCGACCGCCGCCACGGCGACCGCCCCAGGGATCGTTGTCGTTCGAGTTGCCACCCGGCTCGTTCCAGGCCATAGCGTTCTCCCCACTGATAACGCGTGGACGCGCGCATCGCGCCCATCCGTCCATGCTACCGAAAGCCTCGGACCGGCGGCAAAGCCGGCCTTGCAGGCTTTATTGCAAAGTGTGTTGCGCGAGGAAGTCGTCCGGGCGCCATCCCTCGCGACTGACCAGGCGATTGAGCTCGGCGCGCTGCAGGCGCACCTTCAGAAGGATAGCCCCCTGCTCGTCGTGCTCCTCCTCCTGCACCGCGCCGGCGGCGAACAGCTGCGCGCGCAGGCGGGCGAGTCGCTGCGGCAGGCACAGGGTGCCGACGAACAGGTCCTCGCCGAGCAGCTCGGCGACCGCCTGGCGCAGCAGGTCCAGCCCCAGCCCCTCGCGCGCCGACAGCCAGACGCGCACCGGCTTGCCGCTGTCGTCGCGCTGGATCTGCGGCGCCACGCCGGGCAGCAGGTCGAGCTTGTTGTAGACCTCGAGGGTCGGCAGCCGGTCGGCGCCGATTTCCTTGAGCACAGCGTAGACCTGCTCGATCTGCAGGTCGCGCTCGGGCTCGTGGGCGTCGATCACGTGCAGCAGCAGATCGGCGTTGCTCGACTCCTCGAGGGTGGCGCGGAACGCCTCGACCAGCTTGTGCGGCAGGTGGCGGATGAAGCCCACGGTGTCGGCGAGCACCACCGGGCCGACGTCGGGAAAGTCGAGACGCCGCAGGGTCGGATCGAGGGTAGCGAACAGCTGGTTGGCGGCATAGACGTCCGCCGCGGTCAGGCTGTTGAACAGGGTCGACTTGCCGGCGTTGGTGTAGCCGACCAGCGACACCACCGGCACTTCGGCGCGCTTGCGGCCGCGCCGGGCCAGCTCGCGCTGGCTGCGCACCTTTTCCAGGCGTTGCTTGATCTGCCCGATGCGCACGCGCAGCAGGCGGCGGTCGGTCTCCAGCTGGGTCTCGCCCGGCCCACGCAGGCCGATGCCACCCTTCTGGCGCTCCAGGTGGGTCCAGCCGCGCACCAGGCGAGTGCTCATGTGCTCGAGCTGGGCCAGCTCGACCTGCAGCTTGCCCTCGTGGGTCCGCGCACGCTGGGCGAAGATGTCGAGGATCAGCCCGGTACGGTCGAGCACCCGGCACTCGAACTCGCGCTCGAGATTGCGCTCCTGACTGGGCGTGAGGGTGTGGTTGAAGATCACCAGCTCGGCCTGCTCGGCCCTGACCTGTTCGCGGATCTCGTCGACCTTGCCGCTGCCGATCAGGAAGCGCGCGGTCGGCTGATGCCGGGGCACGCTGACGAAGCCAGCCACCTCGGCACCGGCCGACCGAGCCAGTTCGAGAAACTCGTCGGGATCTTCACGCGCCTCGGGCGCCTGCCCTTCCAGATGGACCAGAATGGCCCGCTCGCCACCCTCGTGGCGCTCAAAGAACAAGGTGGACGACTCCGCTTATTCGGCGTTGCCCGGCTCGCCCTGCTCGCTGCTGGGCAGACGGACCGGACGGCTGGGAACCACGGTGGAGATCGCGTGCTTGTAGACCATCTGGCTGACGGTGTTCTTCAGCAGGATGACGAACTGGTCGAACGACTCGATCTGGCCCTGCAGCTTGATGCCGTTGACCAGATAGATGGAAACCGGGACGCGTTCCTTACGCAGGGTATTCAGGTAAGGGGCTTGTAGCGAATGCCCTTTTGACATTTTCCACACTCCTTCAGGGGATAAGTAATTGTATTTAGTTGAGGTCGAAATCGACGAAGTCATGGCTTGCTGCTGCGCTTTCCCCACAGGATAGCCGGCTGCGGGCCGAAACTCAGCCATTAATGGAGACCGCCTGCAGATATTTCAAGGCATGCGCCAGATTGTCGCCGGCCAGACTGTCGAGCCAGTGCAGCGACGACCAGCTGCGCAGCCAGGTGAATTGTCGCTTGGCCAGTTGACGGGTGGCGACGATGCCGCGCTCGGCCATCTCCTCCCGGGTCAGACGCCCCTCGATATATTCCCATACCTGCCGGTAACCCACCGCGCGAATCGACGGCAATCCCGGGTGCAGATCGCCGCGCGCGTACAGCGCTTCGACCTCGGCCACGAAGCCCTGTTCCAGCATCAGGTGAAAACGTCGGGCGATGCGCTCGTGCAGCAGCGAACGCTGTGCGGGGGCGATGGCCAGTTGCGCGACAGTATACGGCAAAGCCCCGACCTGCGGCGCGTCCCCGTGCAGATTTTGCAACACCTGCTGGCGGCGGCGATGCTCGCTCATCGCCAAGCCGCTGACCCGGTAAACCTCGAGGGCGCGCACCAGACGCTGCGGGTCGTTGGGATGGATGCGCGCCGCCGACTCCGGGTCGACTAGCATCAGCTCGGCGTGCAGCGCGGCCAGCCCCTCGGCGGCGGCCTGCGCCTCCAGCTGCGCGCGCACCGCGGGGTCCGCCGAAGGCATGTCGGCCAGCCCCTCGAGCAGCGCCTTGTAGTACAGCATGGTGCCGCCGACCAGCAGCGGGATGCGCCCGGCCGCGCTGATCTCGGCCATCGCCGCCAGGGCGTCGGCGCGGAACTCGGCGGCCGAGTAGCACTCGGCCGGATCGCGGATGTCGATCAGCCGGTGCGGGAACTCGGCGAGCAGCTCGCGCGACGGCTTGGCGGTACCGATGTCCATGCCGCGGTAGACCAGTGCCGAATCGACGCTGACGATCTCGCACGGCAACACTCGCGCCAGCTCGATGGCCAGGTCGGTCTTGCCCGAGGCGGTCGGACCCATGAGGAAGATGGCGGGGGGCAACGCGGACATCGCAAGGCTCGCTGAGAGTGATGGGAAGGCGGCGTTCAGCGCCCGCGCAGGAACAGCCTGTCCAGCTCGTCCATGCCCAGCTGGGTCCAGGTCGGCCGACCGTGGTTGCACTGGCCGCTGCGCTCGGTGTGCTCCATGTCGCGCAGCAGGGCGTTCATCTCCGGCAGGCTCAGCCGGCGGTTGGCGCGCACCGCACCGTGGCAGGCCATGGTCGCCAGCAGCTCGTTGAGATGGGCCTGGATGCGGTCGCTGGAACCGTACTCGAGCAGATCGCTCAGCACGTCGCGGACCAGCTGGCCGGCCTGGGCTTGCTTGAGCAGCGCGGGGGTCTGGCGGATCGCCAGGCTTTCCGGTCCCAGACGCTGCAGCTCGAAGCCGAGGCGGGCGAACCAGGCGGCGTGCTCCTCGGCGCAGTCGGCCTCGCGCTGGCTCAGGGCGATGGATTCGGGCACCAGCAGCGGCTGGCCGCGCAGGCCCTCGCTGGCCATGGCGCTCTTCAGGCGCTCGTAGGTGATCCGCTCGTGGGCGGCGTGCATGTCCACCAGCACCAGGCCGTGGGCGTTCTCGGCGAGGATGTAGACGCCCTTGAGCTGGGCCAGCGCGTAGCCCAGCGGCGGCACGTCGCCCTGCCCCTCGGGCAGCGGCGACGACGCGGCCAGCGGGGCGAAGAACTCGCGGTAGGCGCCCTGCAGCTCGGCTTGCGGCTGACCGGCCGGCGACGGCGCAGGAGCCGGCCGATAGCCGCCGCCACTGCTCGGACGGCTCTGCCCGCCGAGCGGCGGCTGCCAGGCCGGCTCCGCCGGCGCGGCCGCCGGCACATGCTCGGTCAGCGCCATTTCGTTCTGCCCGGCGAATTCGCCGGCCGCCAGCCCGGAAACCTGCGGCTCGCTGCGCTGCACGGCGGCCGGGACCGCCAGCTGGTCCTCCGGACGCACGTCGGCCAGCGCCCGGTGCAGGGTGCCGTAGAGGAAGTCGTGGACCATGCGGCTGTCGCGGAAACGCACCTCGTGCTTGGTCGGGTGCACGTTGACGTCGACCACCGCCGGGTCGATCTCGAGGAACAGCACGAAGGCCGGATGGCGGCCGTTGTACAGCACGTCGCGGTAGGCCTGGCGCACCGCGTGGGCGACCAGCTTGTCGCGCACCATGCGGCCGTTGACGTAGAAATACTGCAGGTCGGCCTGGCTGCGCGAGAAGGTCGGCAGACCGACCCAGCCCCACAGACGCAGGCCGCCGCGCTCGATGTCGATGGGCAGCGCCTGCTCGAGGAAGGCCGGGCCACAGACGCTGGCCACCCGCCGCGCGCGACCACCCTCATCCTGCGCCGGATGCAGGGCGAGCACGCCCTTGCCGTTGTGGCGCAGGTGGAAACCGACCTCGAAGTGGGTCAACGCCAGGCGCTTGACCACCTCCTGCAAGTGGTCGAACTCGGTCTTCTCGGCACGCAGGAACTTGCGCCGCGCCGGAGTGTTGAAGAACAGGTCGCGCACCTCGACGCTGGTGCCGTCGGGATGCGCCGCCGGCTGCACGCGCGGCGCCATGTCGCTGCCCTCCACCTCGACCTGCCAGGCCTGCGCCGTACCGCGCCGCCGCGAGGTCAGGGTCAGGCGCGCCACCGAGCTGATCGAGGCCAGCGCCTCGCCGCGAAAACCGAGGCTGAGCACCCGCTCGAGGTCCTCCAGCTCGCGGATCTTGCTGGTCGCGTGGCGCGCCAGCGCCAGCGGCAGGTCGTCCGGCTCGATGCCGGCGCCGTCGTCGCGCACCCGCAGCAGCTTGATGCCGCCCTGCTCGACCTCGACGTCGATACGCGTGGCGCCGGCGTCGAGGCTGTTCTCCAGCAGCTCCTTGGCCACCGAGGCCGGTCGCTCGACCACCTCGCCGGCGGCGATCTGGTTGGCCAGCCGCGGCGTCAGCAGCTGGATGCGCGCCGGCGCGCTCACGGCTGTACCGCCAGGGTCGGCGCCGGAATGACCAGCAACTGGCCGGCCTTGAGACCGTCGCCGCTCAGACGATTGGCGCTACGCAGCGCGGCCTGGCTGACCTGGTAGCGCTGGGCGATCAGTGCCAGGCTCTCGCCCGGCGCCACGCGGTGCTCGCGCTCGCCGAGCTTGATCTTGCCCTGCTCGCGCAGCCAGGCGATGTAGGTGCCGGGCGGCGGGTTCTCGTGGAAGAACTGGCGGACGCCGCTGTGGATCGAGCGCGCCAGCGCCTGCTGGTGGCTCTTGGTGGCCAGCTTCTGCGACTCCTGCGGGTTGGAGATGAACCCGGTCTCCACCAGGATCGACGGAATGTCCGGCGACTTCAGCACCATGAAGCCGGCCTGCTCGACCCGGCGCTTGTGCAACGGGGTGATGCGCCCCATGTTGGTCAGCACCTTCTGCCCGACGTCCAGGCTGGAGGACAGGGTGGCGGTCATCGACAGGTCGAGCAGCACGCCGGCGAGCATGCGGTCCTTGTCGTCGAGGCTGACGCTGCCGACGCCGCCGACCAGGTCCGAACGGTTCTCGCTGTCGGCCAGCCAGCGGGCGGTCTCCGAGGTGGCGCCGCGGTCGGAAAGGGCGAACACCGAGGCGCCGAAGGCCGCCGCGCGCGGCGCGGCATCGGCATGGATGGAGACGAACAGGTCGGCGCCCTTCTTGCGGGCGATCTCGGTACGCTTGCGCAACGGGATGAAGTAGTCGCCGGTGCGCACCAGCTCGGCGCGGAAGCCCTTCTCCTGGTTGATCAGTCGCTGCAGCTCGCGGGAAATCTCCAGCACCACGTCCTTCTCGCGCAGCCCGCGCGGGCCGATGGCCCCCGGGTCCTCGCCACCATGGCCGGCATCGATGGCGATGACGATGCTGCGCTGGCCGCCGGGCAGCGGCGCCGGACGGCTGGCGGCGGCCTCGCGCACCACGGCCTTGGCCGGAGCCTGCGGCGCGGCCGGCGGCGGGCCGGACGGCGCGGGCCTCGCGCCCTGCGCCACCGGCGGCGGCGCGGAAGGCACCCTGGCCGGCCCGCCCGCCGACTGATCGAACAGGTCGACCACCAGACGGTGGCCGTACTGCTGGTTGGGCGCCAGACTGAAGCTCTTCGGCTCGACCGGCGCCGCCGTCTCGATGACGATGCGCAGCTGCCCCGGCGCGTGCTCGGCGGCGCGCAGCCCGGTGATCGGCGTCGTGCCCGTGGCCAGTTGCTCGAGCCGCGTGCGCAGTTGTGCGCCCTCGACGTCGATGACGATGCGGTCCGGCGCACTCAGGGTGAACACCTTGTGCTGCACCGGCCCGCTCAGATCGAACACCAGGCGGGTATTGTCCGGCGCGCGCCACAGACGCACGCCGCGAATCTCGCTGGCCGCCTGCGCCAGCTCGACGGCCAGCATGGCCAGCGTGGCGCCGAGTACGGCAAGCAGCGCCCGGGGGCGAAAGGCCCATCCCATGTTCATCGGACTCCCACAGTGGTCAGGGCGGCGCACCAGGACTCGCCCCGCGCGCCGTGGGGCTGCAGGCGCAACGCCCGGCCCTCGCCGTGCACGTCGATGCGGATATCCAGGTCCGCCGGCGGCAGGATACCGGCGCCGCGCTCGGGCCACTCGATCAGGCACAGCGCGTCACCTTCGAAATAGTCGCGAATGCCGAAGAATTCCAGTTCCTCCGGGTCGGCCAGGCGGTACAGGTCGAAGTGGTAGACCCGCTTTTCGCCCAGTTCGTAGGGCTCGACCAGGGTGAAGGTCGGACTCTTCACCGGCCCCGCATGGCCCAGCCCGCGCAGGATACCGCGCGACAGGGTGGTCTTGCCCATGCCCAGATCGCCGTGCAGGCAGATCACCCCGCGACCGCCGGTCGCTTCGGCCAGGCGCGCGCCCAGGGCCAGCATGGCGGCCTCGTCGGCAGCGTACAGGGTCAGTTCAGGCACGGACTGTGCTCCTCCAGCAGTTCACGAATTTCGGCGATCAGATCGGCGGCGGCCAGGCCGCGGCCGCCGCGGCCCAGGCGCTCGCCGGCGCTGGCATGCAGCCAGACGCCCAGACGCGCTGCGGCGGTCACATCCAGCCCCTGCGCCAGCAGTGCGCCGAGCAGGCCGGCGAGCACGTCGCCGAGGCCCGCCCCGGCCATCGCCGGATGACCGCGGTCGCACAGGTAGAGTTCCCCGCCCGGCGTCGCCACCAGGCTGCCGAGGCCTTTGAGCACCACCACGGCGTTCAGGCGACGAGCCAGCTCCAGCGCCGCCGCCGGGCGGTCGGCCTGCACCTCGGCGCCGCTGCAGCCGAGCAGGCGGGCCGCCTCGCCCGGATGCGGGGTGACCAGCCAGTCGCCGGCCGGCGCCGTCAGCAGCCCGGCGGCCAGCAGGTTGAGGGCATCGGCGTCCCACACCTGAGGCTTGGCCTGCGCGCCGAGCCCGGCCAGCAGGGTACGCGCCCAGGGGCCCTGACCGCAGCCCGGGCCGAGCACCAGCACGTCGGCCGGTGCGAGCAGCGCGTGCAGCTCGAAGGACGACTGCACGGCGCGAGCCATCACCTCGGGGCGACGGACCAGCATGGCCGACACGTGCTCGGCGCGGGTGGCCAGACTGACCAGCCCGGCGCCGCCGCGCAGGCAGCTCTCGGCGGCGAGCAGCGCGGCGCCGCCGTAGCCGAGGTCGCCGCCGACCAGCAGGACGTGGCCAAACTGGCCCTTGTGGGCGTTGCGCGGCCGCGGTGGCAGGCGCGGCGCACTGTCCGCGGTCAGGCGCAGCGCCGCCGGCGGCAGCTCGCCGAGCGGCGCCGGGTCGGCACGCAGGTCGTCGAAGACCAGCTCGCCACAGCGGTCGGGGCCGTCCAGGCAGAACAGGCCGAGCTTGAGCGCCAGCAGGGTCACCGTCAGCTCGGCGCGGATCGCCACGCCGAGCATCCGCCCGCTGTCGCCGCACAGCCCCGAGGGCAGGTCGACCGCCAGGATCGGCAGGCCGCTGGCGTTGGCCAGGCGGATGGCCTGGGCGTAGGGCTCGCGCACCGCGCCGACCAGACCGGTACCGAGCAGGGCATCGACCAGCACGCCGGAAAGCGGCGCGCACTCGCTCCACGGCTCGACTGGCACCCCGGCGGCCTGTGCCGCGGCGCAGGCGCTGGCGGCATCGCCAGCCAGTTGCGTCGGCTCGCCGACCGCCAGCACCCGCACGCGCCAGCCGGCGCGCCGCGCCAGCATGGCGACCAGGTAGCCGTCGCCGGCGTTGTTGCCGCGCCCGGCCAGCACGCAGAGCTCGCCGACCTGTGGCCAGCGGCGGCGCAACGCACGCCAGACGGCATAGGCGGCACGCTGCATCAGCTCGCCTCCGGGGGTGCCGGTGGCGATCAGGCGCGCGTCCAGCTCGCGGACCTGGGCGGCGCGATACAGGGCAAGGGGCAAGGCGAGGGCAGTCTGCGGCATGGACCAATCGACTCGGGCATCTGGCACAATTATACCCACCCTGCCCCGGACCACCGCCAGCCATGTCGATCAACGCTCCCGATCCCGCCGCCCTCGCCGAGGCGATCAAGTCCTGGGGCCGCGAACTGGGCTTCCAGCAGGTCGGCATCGCCGGCGTCGCGCTGGACGAGCACGAGGCGCACCTCGCGCGCTGGCTGGCCGCCGGCCACCACGGCGAAATGGACTACATGGCCGCCCACGGCCACAAGCGCTCGCGGCCGGCCGAGCTGGTCCCCGGAACCCTGCGGGTGGTCTCGCTGCGCATGGACTACCTGCCCGGCGACACGCGCATGGCCGAGGTGCTCGCCGACCCGCGCAAGGCCTACGTCTCGCGCTACGCGCTGGGCCGCGACTACCACAAGCTGGTGCGCAAGCGCCTGCAGCAACTGGCCGAGCGCATCCAGGCGGCGATCGGCCCGTTCGGCTACCGCGCCTTCGTCGACAGCGCGCCGGTGCTGGAGAAGGCCCTCGCCGAACGGGCCGGGCTCGGCTGGATCGGCAAGAACACCCTGCTGATCAACCGCCGGGCCGGCAGCTGGTTCTTCCTCGGCGAGCTGTTCGTCGACCTGCCGCTGCCGGTCGACCCAGCGCCCGGCAGCGAGCACTGCGGACGCTGCCGGGCCTGCCTGGACGTCTGCCCGACCGCCGCCTTCGTCGGCCCGCAGCAGCTGGATGCGCGGCGCTGCATCTCCTACCTGACCATCGAGCTGAAGGGCAGCATCCCCGAGGAGCTGCGTGCGCCGATCGGCAACCGGGTGTTCGGCTGCGACGACTGCCAGCTGGTCTGCCCGTGGAACCGCTTCGCCCGCCCCAGCGGCGAGCGCGACTTCCGCCCGCGCCACAACCTCGACAATATCGAACTGGCCGAGCTGTTCCGCTGGAGCGAAGAGGAGTTCCTCGCCCGCACCGAAGGCTCGCCGCTGCGCCGCGCCGGCTACCAGCGTTTCCTGCGCAACCTGGCGGTCGGCCTGGGCAACGCGCCGACCAGCATCCCGGTGCTCGAGGCACTGCGCCTGCGCCGCGACGATCCCAGCGCACTGGTCCGCGAGCACGTCGAATGGGCGCTAGCCCGCCACGGCGCGCGCTGATCAGCGATACAGCAGCGGATAGAGCAGCAGCCCGGCCGCCTCGTTGAGCAACAGGCCGCTCTGCCAGACCGCCCGCGCCTCCGGCAGCCAGCCACCCAGCGGCCGGCCGTTGGCCACGCCGAGAAAGCCCAGCGGCGCGGGGATCACCTCGAAGCCCTGGCGCTCGAAGCACCAGCGCGCCCGCGGCATGTGCCAGGCCTGGGTGACCAGCACGATGCGCCTGACCCCGGCATCGCGCAGCAGCGGCGCGCTGAACACGGCGTTTTCCCAGGTGGTGCGGCTACGCCCCTCCTGCCAGCGCACCGGCACGCTGAAATCCTCGCCCAGCACCGCGGCGAGCAGCTCGGCCTCGCTGGGCGGCGCGCCGAAGTGCAGGCCGCCGCTGGCGAGGATCGGCAAACCGCTGACCCAGTGCAGACGCGCCGCCAGGCGGGCGCGCTCCAGCGCCAGCAGGCTCGGCTGGTCGCCGCCCCAGGCGGGGTCGCCGCGCTCGCGGCCGCCGCCGACCACCACGATGGCGTCGGCGCGCTGCGCCAGCCGCGGCCATTCGGCGCGCTCCAGCGCCGGTTCGCGCTCGAGCAGACGCGCGCCCAGCTCGACCGTCGCCGGCAGACTGGTCAGCCACAGCCCGCCCAGCCCCAGCAGCGCACAGGCCAGCGCCCGGCGCGGGTGGCGCCGGTGCCAGCAGAGGGCCAGCAACAGCAGGAGCAGCAGTCCGCCCGGCGGCAGCAGCAACTGCTTGATCAGATAGCGCAGCGGCACCGCAGTCCTCCTCGTCCAGCCGACGATGATAGCGGCATCACGGAGTGGATTCTCTCCGGCCAGCCCTCTTAGCATGGCGCACCACTCGCAACCGCGCAGGAACCCAGTCCATGAGCAACCCGGCAGATACCCCCAGCCTGGCCGTCGACAGCCACTACGAGCTCGAATACCGCGTGGCCGGCAGCGACTCGCCACGCACCCTGTGCAGCGAGCCCGGCGACGACTTCCCCGACGTGCTGGCCACCGCGCGGATGGTCGGCCTGCTGGAGCTGGCCGCCGCGCGGCTGATGCGCCCGCTGCTCAAGGACGGCGAACTGTCGGTCGGCGTCGGCGTCGACGTCACCCACCTGGCCGCTACCCCGCTGTTCGAGACGGTGCGCGCCCGCGCGACCTTCCTCGGCATGGAGGGCAAGCTGTACGCTTTCCGCGTCGAGCTGTTCGATGCCGGCGGCAAGGTCGGCGAGGGCCGTCACACCCGCGCCATCGTCGCCGCCGAGCGCCTGCTGAACAGCACCGCCAGGCGCCTGCAGGCGGCCCGCGACGCCCAGGCGTAGCGCCGGTGCCCGCGGATCGGGGTTTCCCCAGATCCGCGGGGGTCATGTATGCTTGGCAGCTTTGGTCCACCCCCCCTTTCCAGTCCGGCAGAGCCATGCACGAACAGTACCAGCCCCGCGAGATCGAAGCCGCCGCGCAGTCCCACTGGGACGCGCAGAAGTCCTTTGAGGTGAGTGAACAACCCGGCAAGGACACCTACTACTGCCTGTCGATGTTCCCCTACCCGAGCGGCAAGCTGCACATGGGGCACGTACGCAACTACACCATCGGCGACGTGATCGCCCGCTACCAGCGCATGCAGGGCAGGAACGTGCTGCAGCCGATGGGCTGGGACGCCTTCGGCATGCCGGCGGAGAACGCCGCGATGCAGAACCAGGTGGCGCCGGCGGCCTGGACCTACGCCAACATCGACTACATGAAGACCCAGCTGAAGAGTCTGGGCCTGGCGGTGGACTGGTCGCGCGAGGTCACCACCTGCAAGCCGGACTACTACCGCTGGGAACAGTGGCTGTTCACCCGCCTGTTCGAGAAGGGGGTGATCTACCGCAAGAACGGCACCGTCAACTGGGACCCGGTGGACCAGACCGTGCTGGCCAACGAGCAGGTGATCGACGGCCGCGGCTGGCGCTCCGGCGCGCTGATCGAGAAGCGCGAGATCCCCATGTACTACTTCCGCATCACCGCCTATGCGGAGGAGCTGCTCGCCGATCTCGACAAGCTCGACGGCTGGCCCGAGCAGGTCAAGACCATGCAGCGCAACTGGATCGGCAAGAGCTTCGGCGCCGACATCGAGTTCGACTACGACGCCGCGACCTGCGGCGGCGAGGGCCGCCTGAAGGTCTACTCGACCCGTCCGGACACCCTGATGGGCGCCACCTACGTGGCGGTCGCCGCCGAGCATGCGCTGGCCCAGCGCGCCGCCGAGGGCAACGCCGAGCTGGCCGCCTTCATCGCCGAGTGCAAGTCCGGCTCGGTGGCAGAGGCCGACGTGGCGACCATGGAGAAGAAGGGCATGGCCACCGGCCAGTTCGTCGTCCATCCGCTGACCGGCGACAAGCTGCCGGTATTCGTCGCCAACTACGTGCTGGCCGGCTACGGCGAAGGCGCGGTGATGGCGGTGCCGGCCCACGACGAGCGCGACTTCGAGTTCGCCAACAAGTACGGCCTGCCGATCGTGCAGGTCTACCGCCAGGCCGAGGGCGACGCCGCCTTCGACGCCGCCCAGTGGCAGGACTGGTACGCCGACAAGACGAATCTGCTCACCGTCAACAGCGGCAAGTACGACAACCTCGAGTTCCAGGCCGCCTTCGACGCCATCGTCGCCGACCTGGAGGCCTGCGGCCACGGCGAGAAGCAGACCCGCTTCCGCCTGCGCGACTGGGGCATCAGCCGCCAGCGCTACTGGGGCTGCCCGATCCCGATCGTCCACTGCGACGCCTGCGGCGACGTGCCGGTGCCGGAAGACCAGCTGCCGGTGGTGCTGCCCGAGGACGTGGTGCCGGACGGCGCCGGCAGCCCGCTGGCGCGCATGCCCGAGTTCTACAGCTGCAGCTGCCCGAAATGCGGCGCGCCGGCCAAGCGCGAGACCGACACCATGGACACCTTCGTCGAGTCGTCCTGGTACTACGCCCGCTACGCCTCGCCGCAGTTCGAGGGCGGCATGGTCGACAAGACCGCGGCCAACCACTGGCTGCCGGTCGACCAGTACATCGGCGGCATCGAGCACGCCATCCTGCACCTGCTCTACGCGCGCTTCTTCCACAAGCTGATGCGCGACGAGGGCCTGGTCGACAGCGACGAGCCGTTCACCAACCTGCTGACCCAGGGCATGGTGATCGCCGAGACCTACTACCGCCTGCAGGAAAACGGCAGCAAGCTGTGGTTCAACCCGGCCGACGTCGAGGTCGACACCGATGCCAAGGGCAAGGCGATCGCCGCGCGCCTGAAGAGCGACGGCCTGCCGGTGGAGATCGGCGGCACCGAAAAGATGTCCAAGTCGAAAAACAACGGCGTCGACCCGCAGACCATGATCGAGCAGTACGGCGCCGACACCTGCCGCCTGTTCATGATGTTCGCCGCGCCGCCGGAGCTGAGCCTGGAGTGGTCCGACGCCGGCGTCGAGGGCGCCTCGCGCTTCCTGCGCCGCGTCTGGCGCCTGGCCCAGGCCCACGTCGGCGCAGGCCTGCCGGGCGCGCTGGACAAGGCCGCGCTGAGCGACGGCCAGAAGGAGATCCGCCGCGCCATCCACCTGGCGATCCGCCAGGCCAGTACCGATATCGGCCAGCACCGCAAGTTCAACACCGCCATCGCCCAGGTGATGACCCTGATGAACGTGCTGGAGAAGGCGCCGACCGAGAGCGCGCAGGAGCGCGCCCTGCTGCAGGAAGGCCTGGAGGCCGTGACCCTGCTGCTGGCACCGATCACCCCGCACATCAGCCATGCCCTGTGGCAGGCGCTGGGCCACGGCGACGAAGTGATCGACGCGTCCTGGCCGGCGGTCGACGAGTCCGCTCTGGTGCAGGACACCCTGCAGCTGGTGGTGCAGGTCAACGGCAAGCTGCGCGGCCACATCGCCGTGCCGGCCGGCGCCTCCCGCGAGGAAGTCGAGGCTGCCGCGCGCGCCAACGAGAACGTGCTGCGCTTCACCGAAGGCACCACCATCCGCAAGGTGATCGTGGTCCCCGGCAAGCTGGTCAACATCGTCGCCAACTGACCGACGACGCCAACCGGCGCCCGCCCCGCGGGCGTCGTTCCACAACGAGGGATGTTCGATGAAACCTGGCCTGTCCGCCCTGTTGCTGCTGACCCTGACCACCCTGCTGACGGCCTGCGGCTTCCAGCTGCGCGGCACCGCCGGCGACGACTTCGCCGTGCACGAGCTCGACCTGCGCGCCCGCGACGCCTACGGCGACACGGTCAAGGAAGTGCGCGAGGTGCTGGAGAACAGCGGTGTGCGCGTGCACGGCGGCGCCCCCTATCAGCTGGTGCTCGGACGCGAGCAGCAGAGCCAGCGCACCGCCAGCTATACCAGCGCGGCGCGCAGCGCCGAGAACGAACTGACCGCCAGCCTCGACTACCAGGTGCGCAGCGGCAACCTGCAGCTGCTCGCCGAGCGCGTCGAAGTGCAGAAGGTCTATGTGCACGACGCCAACAACCTGATCGGCTCCCAGCAGGAGGCCGCGCGGCTGCGTGCGGAGATGCGCCACGAGCTGGTCCGGCAGCTGGCCCTGCGTCTGCGCCAGCTGAGCCCGGCCCGTCTGGAGCAGCTGCGCGAACAGGCCCAGGCGCGCGCCGAGACCGAGGCGCGCGCCGCCGACGTCGGCGCCCAGGGCGGCCCGGCGAGCCCGGCCCGCTGATCCCCCGCGGGGCCTGCCGGCCCCGCTCCCGCGCCCATGAAGCTCTCCCCCGCGCAACTGGCCAAGCACCTGCAGGGCCCGCTGGCGCCCGTCTACGCCGTCAGCGGCGACGATCCGCTGCTCTGCCAGGAAGCCTGCGACGCCATCCGCGCCGCCTGCCGCGCCCGGGGCTTCGACGAGCGTCAGGTGTTCCACGCCGACGCCGGCTTCGACTGGAACCTGCTGCGCGAGGCCGGCGCCAGCCTGTCGCTGTTCGCCGATAAGCGCCTGCTCGAGCTGCGCCTGTCGTCCGCCAGGCCGAACGACGAGGGCGTCGCGGTGCTGCTCGACTACCTCGCCCGCCCGGCCGAGGACACCGTGCTGCTGCTCAGCCTGCCGAGGCTCGACGGCAAGACCCAGAAGAGCAAGTGGGGCAAGGCGTTGCTCGACGGCGAGCACTGCCAGTGCCTGCAGATCTGGCCGCTGGACGCCGCCCAGCTACCGCAGTGGCTGCGCCAGCGCCTGGCCCAGGCCGGTCTCGCCGCCACGCCCGATGCCGTCGAGCTGCTGGTGGCGCGCATCGAGGGCAATCTGCTGGCTGCCGTACAAGAGATCGAGAAGCTCCGGCTGCTGGTCGAGGGCAACCAGCTGGATGCCGCCACCGTGCAGGCCAGCGTCGCCGACAGCGCGCGCTTCGACCTGTTCGGCCTGCTCGACGCGGCGCTGGCCGGCGAGGCGGCGCACGCCCTGCGCATGCTCGAGGGGTTGCGCGGCGAAGGCGTGGAAGCGCCGGTGGTCCTCTGGGGACTGGCCCGCGAACTGCGCCTGCTCGCCGGTCTGGCCCAGCAGCACGCCCAAGGCCTGCCGCTGGAGCGGCTGATCGCCCAGACCAGACCGCCGATCTTCGGCAAGCGCCAGGGCCTGGTCGGCCGCGCCGTGCAACGCCAGCCGGCGAGCCGCTGGCAGCAACTGCTGGTCGACGCCCAGCGCATCGACGAACAGATCAAGGGCCAGGCGGAAGGCGACCCGTGGAACGGTCTGCGCCAACTGACCCTGGCCGTCGCCGGCGTCCGCCTGCGCCTCCCCGACGCGTAGCCGGGGATCTCCTGTCCTGAGGCACTGGACATTTTTCGCACAGCGTCCGATGATGCGCGCGCCTGCACTGGGCGGGCTCACCCACGAGGAAAGCAGCATGGCCAAGAAACGCAAGCCCGGCCCGAACAAGGCCAAGTCCCTGGTCGCCCAACCACTGTTCCGCTGCCGCCGGGAAACGCCCGCCAAGGGCAAGGGCAGCTACCGCCGCGAAGCCTTCCGGTTCACCGACCGGGAGGCTTCTTGCTTTCCGGCCCCGGAAAGACGCGCAGCCTGAACCTCAGTCCCCGTCGCTCCCCCTCCCCCCTTCCTTGCCCTCCTCCTTCCACGGCGCCTGCAGATAGCGGGTCCGGTTGAAGGTCTCCAGCCACTCCGGGTAGTAGACCACCAGCGCGGTGACTACCGTGCCGTTGATGAACGCCTCGGGGAACATGATCAGCCAGAGGAAACCGGCGAAGTCGTCCAGCCAGGGCGGCATCTGGTAGATCCCGTCGTTGAGCAGCACGCCGAGTCCGGCCAGCAGCACCAGCACGGCCACCAGCGCCGCCGGGAAGAAGCCGCTGAAGAAGATGTAGACGAACAGGTTGCGCGGCTGCAGGCGCTCGACCGCGCGCGCGCAGGCCTCGGTGACCAGTACCGGGATGAGGATCAGCAGCACGCCGTTGACCCCCAGCGCCAGCAGATCCTGGCGCCCCAGGCCGACCAGCGCCAGCTGTGCGGCGAAGGCCGAGAGCACCGCCAGCGGCCAGTCGAGCAGCAGGGTCACCGCGGTCATGCCGATGAAGTGGAAGGATAGCCCGGAGGCGAAATCGCGGCGCACCAGCCAGAGCAGGAACAGCGCCAGCACGGTGCCGAACAGCAGATGCTGGCGGCGGAAGTCGCTGAACAGCTCGACCCAGGGCGCGTGCCACAACGCGGCGAGCAGCAGCGGCAGGAACAGCAAGGCGCCCAGCCACAGGCTGGATTCGCTGAGCAGCTCGACGGCGATCACGGCGCGACCTGCTCCAGCGCCGCACGCAGCGCGCCCGCGTCGTCGAAGGTGCGTCGCTCGCGCAGCACGCCCTGCTCCAGCTGCAGCCAGAGCACGCCCTGCTCGGGCGCCGCGTACTGCGGCACCACCTGCGCCTCGCGGTCGAGCAGCACGCGGTAGTTGTAGTCGCGCATGGCGGGGATGGCGAACAGCTTGCCGATCAGGCTGGGCATGCGGCTGATGTCGGCGACGAACAGCGCGCGACGCGCCTCCAGGTAGCCCTTGGGCTGCCCGGCCAGCGCGGCGTCGAGCAGCTTGGCGCCGTCCATGCTGCGCGCCACCAGCAAGACGCGCAGCTCATCGTCCAGGGTGTAGGGCGCATCGAACTGGTCGTTCAGGGTCCAGGGCGCCAGGCGCTCGCCGCTCTCCAGCGCATGGGCGGCGCCGGCCAGCAGGGCCAGGGCAAGACAGATCCAGGGTTTCATGCTTTCTGCTCCAGGGTGGAAAAGACTCGGATGTCGCGACGCTCGCCCCAGCCGTCGCGGGCGCGCCAAAAGGCCAGGGCGGCTGGCTCGGCGTCGAGGACAAACACGTGGCTCTTGGCGATGCCCTGCGCCGCCAGACGCGCCAGCACCGCGGCGATCAGCGCCGAGGCGACGCCACGGCGTCGCCAGGCGGGATCGACCGCCAGATGCTGCAGGTAGCCGCGCCGGCCGTCGTGCCCGGCCAGCAGGCTGCCGACCACGCCTCCCCCCGCCTCGGCGACCAGACTGAGGCCCGGATTGCGCGCCAGGTAGGCGCAGTAGGGGGCAAGGGCATCCTCGGCGCGCAACCGGATGCCCGGCGTACGCGCCCACAGGGCATGGAGGACGGGGTGGTCGGCGGGGGTGGCTTCGCGCAGCTGCATGGCTACTCCGGAGGTCGCTGCATGGAGTTTACACCGCCGACACGCCGCTCGAAGCGGCTGCGACAACCTGCCGGGACCACCTCGGCATGGCCGCCGACTACACTTCCAGCATGGACGAGCACGACTATCTGCACCACCTGGTGCGCGAGGCCGAGGCGGCCACCGACTTCCTCTCCAACGGCCGCAAGTGGGAACGCGAGCGCTGGGTCTGCCAGCGCCTGCTGCAGGCGCTGAACATCGCCCACCGCGAGGAGGACTTCGCCGCACCGCAGCAGCAGCCGCCGGACGTGCTCTATCGCGACGCCTGCTTCGAGGTGTTCTTCGTCTTCGACGAGGGCCGCCGGCTCAACGACGAGTGGCGCGAGGAGCTCGAACGCCGCCGCGCCGCACGCAGCCTCGCCCAGCTGCAGCGCCGCGAGCCGCGCCCGCGCCGCATCCCCTTGGCCGAGGTGCAGCAGCGGCTCGGCCCGACCCTGCGCAAGAAGGCCCACAACTACGACGAACGCGGCATCGATCTCGGCGAACTGGACCTCGTGGCCTACGTCAGCTTCAAGCGCGAGATCCCCGACTTCAACAGCCGCTTTCCGCCGCCCAGCGAATACCTGCGCCAGGGCTGGCGCTCGCTGTCGATCGTCGGTCCCAACTACGCCCGGGTGCTGTTCGCCCACAGCGACGCCCCGGCCTTCCTGCGCCACAACCAGGCGCGCACCCTGCTGTTCGACGTGGAGATGGCGCTGTGAACTCCTCCTTGAGTATCTCCTCCCAATGCGGCATTGAGTCGCAGGCAGCGCAAGACATACAATGTCGCATTGATTTTTCGAGACTGCCATGTCCAGCCGTCTGAACCCCGAAGACCAGCGCCGGGTCGAGCACTACCTCAGCTCCCCGCAGCATCAGGTGAAACGCCAGCCGTTCCGGCCCTGGCTGCTGATGCTCGTCCTGCTGGCCACGGTCGTCGGCCTGGGCCTGCTGAGCCGCCTGCTGAGTTCGCTGGTCAGATGATCCTCTCGCCCCCGCGCCGCCAGTCTCCACCGGATTTTCCAAGCCTTGTGAGACATCCTCATGCCCCATCACATCGTGATAGTCGGCGGCGGCGCCGGCGGGATCGAACTCGCCACCCGCCTGGGCCGCAGCCTCGGCAAACGCGGCCAGGCGCGCATCACCCTGGTTGACGCCAACCTCACCCACATCTGGAAGCCGCTGCTGCACGAGGTGGCCGCCGGCTCGCTGAACTCCTCGGAGGACGAGCTGAACTACGTGGCTCAGGCCAAGTGGAACCACTTCAAGTTCCAGCCCGGGCGCATGTGCGGCCTCGACCGCACGCGCAAGGCCATCCTGCTGGCGGCCAAGCACGACGAGAACGGCGTCGAGCTGGTGCCGCAGCGCGAAATCGCCTACGACACCCTGGTGCTGGCGGTCGGCAGCAAGACCAACGACTTCGGCACCCAGGGCGCCGCCGAGCACTGCCTGTTCCTCGATTCGCGCGACCAGGCCGAGCGCTTCCACAACCTGCTGCTCAACCAGTACCTGTGCGCCCACGCCCAGGCCCAGCAGCACGGCAGCGCGCAGATCAACCTGGCGATCGTCGGCGCCGGCGCCACCGGCGTCGAGCTGGCCGCCGAACTGCATCACGCTGCCCTGCTGCTGGCCGACTACGGGCTGGACGGCATCCGCCCGGAAAACCTCAACCTGACCCTGATCGAGGCCGGCCCGCGGGTAGTCCCCGCCCTGCCCGAACGCCTCAGCGGCATCGTCCACGCCACCCTGGAGAAGCTGGGCATCAAGGTGCTGGTCGACTCGCCGGTCAAGGAAGTCACCGCCGACGGCCTGCACACCGCCGACGGCAAGTTCGTGCCGGCCAGCCTCAAGGTCTGGGCTGCCGGCATCCGCGCGCCGGGCTTCCTGCGTGAACTGGACGGACTGGAAACCAACCGCATCGACCAGCTGGTGGTGCGCCCGACCCTGCAGACCACCCGCGACGACGCCATCTTCGCTCTCGGCGACTGCGCCGCCTGCGCGATGGAGGACGGCAGGAACGTTCCGCCGCGCGCCCAGGCCGCCCACCAGCAGGCCGCCCTGCTGGCCAAGTCGCTGGCCCGTCGCCTGCGCGGCGAGCCGCTGCTGGAGTACCGTTACCGCGACTACGGCTCGCTGATCTCGCTGTCGAGCTTCAGCGCGGTAGGCAACCTGATGGGCAACCTGACCGGCGACGTGATGCTGGAAGGACGCCTGGCACGCTGGTTCTACATCTCGCTGTATCGCCTGCACCAGATGGCGCTGTACGGCAAGTTCCGTACCCTGCTGCTGATGCTCAGCGACCGCCTGGGCCGCAGCACCGAGCCGCGCCTCAAGCTGCACTGACGACGACGACCGACCGGCGGCACCTTCGCCGGTCGGCTCCCCCGGGACGTAGACGAAAAACGCGCGCAAACGAGAAAACCGGAAGACCTTGCGGCACTTCCAGCTTTTCGACCTTCCGAGGAAGGAAATATGGTGGGTCGTGTAGGGGTCGAACCTACGACCAATTGGTTAAAAGCCAACTGCTCTACCACTGAGCTAACGACCCTGAACTGGTCGGGGTAGAGAGATTCGAACTCCCGACATCCTGCTCCCAAAGCAGGCGCGCTACCGGACTGCGCTATACCCCGCCTGGAAGTTGGCTCCGCGACCTGGACTCGAACCAGGGACCCAGTGATTAACAGTCACTTGCTCTACCGACTGAGCTATCGCGGAACGTCGATACTTCCAACCCTCTACGGCGATCGGCGCTGCCGATTTCCCGTGTCAGTGGCGCGGCATTTTACGGATCCAGGACAGTTCGTCAACCCCCTGCTGCATTTTTTTTCCATGCTTGGCAGAATCTTCCGCTCTTGCTTATATGTGCATTCCTTTCGAGAGCGCAGGGCGCGGGCCCGCCAGATCAGTCAATGAGCCACACGCCACCGCCAGAGTCTCCCACCCCCGTCAAACTCGCCGGGCGCAGCATTCGCCCCCGCTTCGGCCAACTGGAACAGGGCTGCCGCCAGTTGGTGATGAATCACCTCGACCAGCAACTGGCGCGCACCTTCGAGCAGGTCGACGACGCCCTGTTCGCCCAGGCCGACAAGGCCGGCAGCAACCTCGAGCAGGCGCTCTACTTCGACGGCATGCGCGCCGTTCGCCAGCAGCGCACGCTGATCGTGCGCCGCTTCCACCAGCAGCTCGCCGCCGGCTTCGCCGCCTATCTCGAAGGTCTCAGCCCGAACAGCGCCAACCCCTCGGACGACGAGCGCGAGCCGCTGTCGCTGCTGGCGCACGAAGAACACGAGGAGAACCTGCTGCTCGGCAACATGGTCAAGCGCTGTCGCCATCGCTGCCAGGGGCTGCTCGCCCCCCTGGAGGAGCGGCTGGCCCAGCTGACCCCGGATCCCCAGGCCGCCCTGCGCGGCGACAGCCCCTTCGCTCCCGAAGCCGTCGCCGGCGCCTTCCGCCTGGCCCTGCCGGGCGAGGGATTGCCGCTGGCGATCCGCCGCATCCTCTACGCACTGTTCGAGCAGCAGACCATGGACTCGCTGGCCGAGCTGTACGCGGCGCTCGACCAGCGCCTCGCCGAGGACGGTATCCAGCCGCCGCCGAGCGAGCAGCCGACTGCCCGGCGCAACCCCGAACGCCCGACGGACGCTCCGCCTCGCCGCGAGCGCGGCCCCCGGCGCACGGCGGGGCCGGCAGCCGAGCCGGCCGTCGGCGAGAGCGCCCAGCTGTTCCTGGGCGTGACCCAACTGCTCGGCCGCCTCCCGCCGAGAGCCCGCGGCACCGAGCCCGCCGCCGCAGCTCCGACAGCTCCGACAGCTCCGACAGCTCCGACAGCTCCGACAGCTCCGACAGCAGCATCGCAGCCGCCGCCCGCCGGCACCTACAGCGAGGCCGAGCTGATCGCCGCCCTCAACCGCCTGCAGCAACTCAGCGCCAGGCAGGCCGAGCTGCGCCTGCAGCAGCCACAGGACGTCGCCCAGCTCAAGGTCCGCCTGCAAGCCGAACTGGAGGCCGCCTGCACCCTGCCCGGCCAGCAGCAACTGAGCCGCGAGGATGCCGACATCATCGACCTGGTCGGCATGCTCTTCGCCTTCATCCTCGACGACCCCGGCCTGCCGGATCGCTGCAAGACGGTGCTCTCGCACCTGCACACCCCGTACCTGAAGCTGGCCCTGCGCGACCGCCAGCTGTTCACCCACGAGGACCACCCGGCACGCCGGCTGCTCGACAGCATGGCCCGGGCCGGCGCCCGCTTCGTCGAGGACTGCGATGCCTCCGGCCTGCTCGAGCTGATGCAGGACATCGTCGAACGCATCATCGGCGACCTCGCCATGGAGCGCAGCGGCTTCGCCCGCCTGCAGGAGGAGTTCGAGACGCACCTGCAGCGCCTGCAGCAGCGGGTCGAGCGCCGCGCGCGACGGACCCTGGATTCGGCCCGCGGGCGCGACCGCCTGCAGGCGGCCCGCCTGCGCGCAGCCGATCAGTTGCGCGGGGTGCTCGCCGGCCGCGCGCTGCCGGAGCTGATCCGCGAGCTGCTGGAAAGCGGCTGGCACGACGTGCTGGCACTGGTCCACCTGCGCCACGGCGAAGACAGCGAGGAATGGCGGTGCGCCTGCCGCACCGCCGAACAACTGGCCTGGAGCTGCACCCCCCTGCTCCCGGACGAGCGCGAGCGCATGCAGCGCGAGCGCCTCGACCTGCTGGAGCGCCTGCGCGAAGGCCTGCAGCGCCTGGGCTGCCTGGCCGACGCCGACATCCGCCGCCTGCTGCAGGACGTGATCGCCTGCCAGCACGCCGTGCAGACCCGCCAGCCCGAACTGGTCGCCGACTTGCAGGCGCAACTGCCGGACAGCCCGCTGGGCGCTCTGCTGCACGGCGCCGAGCGCGAGCCGGCGGCAGCCGAGGAAAGCGGCGACGCCCCGCCGGACGACGAACGGCAGGCCCAGCTGCAGCGCCTGCAGAGCCTGCCGTTCGGCAGCCTGTTCGCCTTCGACGAGGAGGGGCAGGAGCGTCGCCTACGCCTGTCGTGGTTCAGCCCGGCCACCCAGCACTACCTGTTCATCGACCCGATCGGCGAGCACAGCCGCAGTTGGCCGGCTGCGCGACTGGCCAGGGCGCTGCAGGACGGCAGCGTGCGCCTGATCGGCGAGCCGAGCGATACCCCGCTGATGGAGCGTGCGCTGAAGGCGATCTATCGGGTACTGCAGCGTCTCGAGGAGGCTCAGCCGGACGGCTGACGGCAGAGCGGCGCCCGCAGGCGCCGCTCGATCCGATAGAACCCCGAGGCTCAGGCGAAGACGATCCGCTCGCCCTCGACCCGCGCATGGATGGTCGCCCCCGGGGCGAACTCGCCGGCGAGGATCTGCTGCGCCAGCGGGTTCTCGATCCAGCGCTGGATCGCGCGCTTGAGCGGCCGCGCGCCGTACACCGGGTCGTAGCCGACGGCGATCAGCTTCTCCAGCGCCTCGGGCGTCAGCTCCAGCGCCAGCTCGCGCTCGGCCAGTCGGCTACGCAGACGCGCCAGCTGGATCTCGGCGATGCCGCCGATCTGCTCCTTGCCCAGCGGATCGAACACCACCACCTCGTCGATGCGGTTGATGAACTCGGGGCGGAAGTGGTGGCTGACCGCATCCATCACCGCGGCGCGCTGCGCTTCCGGATCGCCGACCAGCTCCTGGATCTGCGCCGAGCCGAGGTTGGAGGTCATCACCACCACGCAGTTCTTGAAGTCCACGGTGCGGCCCTGGCTGTCGGTCAGGCGGCCGTCCTCGAGCACCTGCAGCAGCACGTTGAACACGTCAGGGTGGGCCTTCTCCACCTCGTCCATGAGGATCACCGAGTACGGCTTGCGGCGCACCGCCTCGGTCAGGTAGCCGCCCTCCTCGTAGCCGACGTAGCCGGGCGGCGCGCCGATCAGGCGGGCCACCGAGTGCTTCTCCATGAACTCCGACATGTCGATGCGCACCATCGCCTCCTCGGTGTCGAAGAGGAACTCGGCCAGCGCCTTGCACAGCTCGGTCTTGCCCACCCCGGTCGGGCCGAGGAACAGGAACGAGCCGCTCGGCCGGTTCGGGTCGGCCAGCCCGGCGCGCGAGCGGCGCACCGCGTTGGACACCGCGACCACCGCCTCGTGCTGGCCGATCACCCGCTGGTGCAGCCCGTCCTCCATGCGCAGCAGCTTGTCGCGCTCGCCCTCCATCATCTTGGCCACCGGGATGCCGGTCCACTTGGACACCACCTCGGCGATCTCCTCGTCGGTGACCCGGTTGCGCAGCAGCTGCTTGTCCTTCTGTTCGCCGCTGTCGACGCTGGCCAGCTTGCGCTCCAGCTCGGGGATCACCCCGTACTGCAGCTCGGCCATGCGCTGCAGATTGCCCTGGCGACGCGCGGCCTCCATGTCGGCGCGGGCCTGCTCGAGCTGCTGCTGGATCTGCGCCGAACCCTGCACCTCGGCTTTCTCCGACTTCCAGACCTCCTCGAGGTCGGCGTACTCGCGCTCCAGCTTGGCGATGTCCTCCTCCAGCTTGGCCAAGCGTTTTTTCGTGGCCTCGTCGGTTTCCTTCTTCAGCGCCTCGCGCTCGATCTTCAGCTGGATCAGCCGGCGATCCAGGCGGTCGAGCGCCTCGGGCTTGGAGTCGATCTCCATGCGGATGCGGCTGGCCGCCTCGTCGATCAGGTCGATGGCCTTGTCCGGCAGCTGGCGGTCGGTGATGTAGCGGTGGCTCAGTTTCGCCGCGGCGATGATCGCGCCGTCGGTGATGGTCACCCCGTGGTGCACCTCGTAGCGCTCCTTGAGGCCACGCAGGATGGCGATGGTGTCCTCCTCGCTCGGCTCGTCGACCAGCACCTTCTGGAAACGGCGCTCCAGGGCGGCGTCCTTCTCCACGTACTGGCGGTACTCGTCGAGGGTGGTGGCGCCGACGCAGTGCAGCTCGCCGCGCGCCAGGGCGGGCTTGAGCATGTTGCCGGCGTCCATCGAACCCTCGGCCTTGCCGGCCCCCACCATCGTATGCAGCTCGTCGATGAACAGGATGACCCGGCCTTCCTGCTTGCCCAGCTCGTTGAGCACCGCCTTGAGGCGCTCCTCGAACTCGCCGCGGAACTTGGCGCCGGCGATCAGCGCGCCCATGTCCAGGGAGAGCAGGCGCTTGTCCTTGAGGCCGTCCGGCACCTCGCCATTGACGATGCGCTGGGCCAGGCCCTCGACGATGGCAGTCTTGCCGACGCCCGGCTCGCCGATCAGCACCGGGTTGTTCTTGGTGCGCCGCTGCAGGACCTGGATGGTGCGACGGATCTCGTCGTCGCGGCCGATCACCGGGTCGAGCTTGCCGTCCTCGGCGCGCTTGGTCATGTCGATGGTGTACTTGTCCAGCGCCTGGCGCGATTCCTCGGCGTTGGGATCGTTGACCGCCTCGCCGCCGCGCAGATTGGCGATGGCGTTCTCCAGCGCCTGCTTGCTCACCCCCTGGGCGAGCAGCAGCTTGCCCAGACGGGTGCCGCCGTCCAGCGCGGCGAGCAGCACCAGCTCGCTGGAGATATACTGGTCGCCCTTCTGCTGGGCCAGGCGGTCGGCCTGGTTGAGCAGGCGGGCGAGATCCTGCGACATGTTCACGTCGCCGGTGGGGTTCTGGATCTTCGGCAGGTCGTCGAGCGCCTTGGCCAGCGCCTGGCGCAGGGCGGCGATGTCGAAGCCGACCTGCATCAACAGCGGACGGATCGAACCACCCTGCTGCTCGAGCAGGGCGGACATCAGGTGCAGCGGCTCGATGGCGCTGTGGTCGCGGCCCACGGCCAGCGACTGGGCATCGGACAGGGCCAGTTGCAGTTTGCTGGTCAAACGGTCGATACGCATGGGTTCGTCCTTCGCAAGCGACGGCGGAGCGGCCTTGCGGCATCCGCCTGGGAATCGGGTTGCAGGATAGATGAGGACGATCGTCGGCGATTCAAGGGCCGGGGACTTGACCGGGGTCAAGCGGGACGCGGGGCGTCAGACTCGTAGGGTAGAAGACTCGCGCAGCGATCTTCTACCGATGGGATGGACGCGGCCTGGGTGGTAGGTAATCGCTGCGCGAGTCACCTCCCCTACACCCATTCAGGGCTGTGTCGGCGCCAGCCAGACCAGGCTGGCCAGGCGGCCGGTGCGCGGCTCGCGGCGGTAGGAATAGAAGCGTTCGGCATCCGTGAAAGTGCACAGTCCGCCGCCGTACACCGCGGTGACGCCGACGGCGGCGAGGCGGGTGCGCGCCAGACGGTACAGGTCGGCCATGAAGCGCCCGGCGTTGGCGCTGGGCACGAAGGCCGCGGCCGCCTCGGCATGCTGCGCGACGAAGGCCGCGCGCACCTCGGCGCCGACCTCGAAGGCCTGCGGCCCTATCGCCGGGCCGAGCCAGACCAGCAACTCGCCCGCCGGGCAGCCCAGCGCGGCGACCGTGGCCTCCAGCACCCCGGCGGCCAGCCCGCGCCAGCCGGCATGCGCCGCGGCGACCCGCGTGCCGGCGCGGTCGCAGAACAGCACCGGCAGGCAGTCGGCGGTCATCACGGTGCAGGCCACGCCCGGCGTGGCGCTCCAGCTGGCGTCGGCCTCGGCCACCTGCGCCGGATCGGCCTCGACCACCGCCACGCCGTGCACCTGCCCGAGCCAGGCCGGCCGGCAGCCGAGCAGCTGCTGCAGGCGGCTGCGGTTTTCGGCCACCGCCGCCGGATCGTCACCGACGTGATCGCCGAGGTTGAGGCTGTCGAACGGTGGCCGACTGCCCCCGCCAGCGCGGGTGGTCACGCAGGCGCGCACGCTGGCCGGCGCCGGCCAGTCGGGGATCAGCAGATCGCCGACCTGCAGGCTCATCCGATGAACGCCTCGCGGTCGCCGCGCAGCAGGTTGAGCAGCTCGACGAAGTCGTCCGGCAGCTCCGACTCCCAGCCCATCCGCTCGCCGCTCGCCGGGTGGTCCAGTTCGAGGAAGCGCGCGTGCAGCGCCTGGCGCGGGTAGCCGCGCAGGGTTTCCACCAGCAGCGGGTTGGCCGCCGGCGGAATGCGGAAGCGCCCGCCGTAGACCGGATCGCCGACCAGCGGGAAATGGATGTGGGCCATGTGCACGCGGATCTGGTGGGTGCGCCCGGTCTCCAGCTTGACCCGCACATGGGTATGCGCGCGGAAGCGCTCGAGCACCCGATAGTGGCTGACCGCCGGCTTGCCGGTCTTGCTCACCGCCATCTTCTGGCGCTGCTGCGCATGACGGCCGATCGGCGCATCGACGGTGCCGCCGGCAGTGACCACGCCGACCACGATGGCCTCGTAGATGCGGCTGACGCTGCGCGCCTGCAACTGGGCGACCAGGTTGGTGTGCGCCTCGAGGGTCTTGGCCACCACCATCAGCCCGGTGGTGTCCTTGTCCAGGCGGTGGACAATGCCGGCACGCGGCACGCTGGCCAGCTCCGGCACATGGTGCAGCAGGGCGTTGAGCAGGGTGCCGTCGGCGTGTCCGGCGGCCGGGTGGACCACCAGGCCGGCCGGCTTGTCGATCACCAGCAGGTGTTCGTCCTCGAAGACGACGTTCAGGGCGATGTCCTGAGCCAGGTACTCGACCTGGGCCTCGCGCTCGGCTTCGAGCGCGAGCACGGCGCCGCCGTGGACGATGTCGCGCGGGCGCAGCACGGCACCGTCGACGGTGAGGCGACCGTCCTTGATCCAGCCGGCCAGCCGCGAACGGGAGTGCTCGGGAAAGACCTGGGCGGCGATCTGGTCAAGCCGCTGTCCGCCCAGTTCGGACGGCACCTCGGCACGCAATTGGATGAGTTCGGACATGGCGGACATCGGGAGGGCCGGCGGCTTTGGTTGACCACGGGCTTGTGGTTAAATACGGCGTCTTTGCCCAGAGGAATCTGGGCTGCCAATCATATCAGGCCGGCCCCCTTCACGCACCCGGCCCCAGGGAACCCAAGCGCCATGCACGTGAAACGCCTGCTGCTGATCGCCACCCTCGCCCTCACCGCAGCCTGCTCCTCCAAGCAGGTGATCGACGAGAACCTCAGCGAGACCGAGCTGTATCGGAAGGCGCAGGAGCACCTGGACAATCGCAGCTACACCATCGCCGTCGACACCCTCAAAGCCCTCGAGGCGCGCTATCCGTTCGGCCGCTACGCCGAGCAGGCCCAGCTCGAGCTGATCTACGCCTACTACCAGAACCAGGAACCGGAAGCCGCCAAGGCCGCCGCCGAGCGCTTCATCCGCCTGCATCCGCAGCACCCGGACGCCGACTACGCCTGGTACCTGAAGGGCCTGGCGTCCTTCGACCAGGACCGCGGCCTGCTGGCGCGCTTCCTGCCGCTGGACATGACCAAGCGCGATCCGGGCGCGGCCCGCGACTCGTTCAACGAGTTCGCCCAACTGGTGGCGCGCTACCCGAACAGCCGCTACGCCCCGGACGCCAAGGCGCGGATGATCTACCTGCGCAACCTGCTGGCAGCCTACGAGATCCACGTCGCCCAGTACTACCTCAAGCGCGAGGCCTACGTAGCCGCCGCCAACCGCGGCCGCTACGTGGTGGAGAACTTCCAGGAAACCCCGGCAGTCGGCGACGGCCTGGCGGTGATGACCGAGGCCTACCAGCGCCTCGCTCTCGACGAACCGGCGAGCGCCAGCCTGGCCACCCTCAAGCTCAACTACGCCGACCATCCGACCCTGGCCAGCGGCGAGTTCGTGCCGACCGAGAAAGAGGCCGACACCCGTACCTGGCTGAGCCGCGCCACCCTCGGCCTGATCGAGACCCGGGCGCCGCTGCCGCCGGGCCAGACCCGCGCCAGCCAGGAGATGCAGCGCCAGTACCAGGAAGCGCGCGACGCCATCCCCGCCGAACTGTCGGCGCCGGACGCCGCCGCCGGCGGAGAAGACGCAGCGCCGCGCCGTTCCTGGTGGAGCCGGCTGAGCTTCGGCCTGTTCGACTGAACCCGAGGCGCCGACCGAAAAGGGGAGACTCGCTCGAGTCTCCCCTTTTTCGTTTTCACTCCCGGACGCCGGTCACTCGCCGATCCGCCAGCCCGAGGTGATCGGGTAACGACGGTCGCGACCGAAGCCGCGCTGGGTGATGCGCGGGCCGACCGCGGCCTGGCGGCGCTTGTACTCGTTGAGATCGACCAGGCGCAGGATCCGGCGCACGGTGGCTTCGGCGAAGCCGCGGGCGACGATGGCGTCGGCCGACAGGTCTTCCTCGACGTACAGGCGCAGGATCTCGTCGAGCTCCGGATAGGGCGCCAGCGAGTCCTCGTCCTTCTGGTCGGGGGCCAGTTCGGCCGACGGCGGACGGTCGATGACCCGCTGCGGGATCACCTCGCCATGCAGGCCGTTGCGGTACCGGCAGAGGCGGAACACCAGGGTCTTGGGCACGTCCTTGAGCACGTCGAAGCCGCCGGCCATGTCGCCGTACAGGGTGCAGTAGCCGACCGCCACCTCGCTCTTGTTGCCGGTGGTCAGCACCAGGTAGCCCTTCTTGTTGGAGATCGCCATCAGCAGGGTGCCGCGGCAGCGCGCCTGCAGATTCTCCTCGGTGGTGTCGCGGCCGAGGCCCTCGAACACCGGCGCCAGGGTATCCAGGAACGCCTCGACCATCGGTGCGATGGGCAGCACGCGATAACTCACGCCCAGGGTGCGCGCCTCGGCCTCGGCGTCCTCGAGACTGATCTGTGCGGTGTAGCGGTAGGGCATCATCACCGCCTCCACTCGGTCGGCGCCGAGGGCGTCCACGGCGATGGCCAGGGTCAGCGCCGAGTCGACGCCGCCGGACAGACCGAGCACCACGCCCCTGAAGCCGTTCTTCTGCACGTAGTCGCGCACGCCGAGCACCAGCGCGCCATAGGCGCTGGCCTCCTCGCCGACCAGCTCCGCGCAGTCCCCGGGCTGCGGCTGCACCCGTCCGTCGTCGACCCGCAGCTCGGCGAGGAACAGCCCTTCCTCGTAGGCCGGCGCGCGCTGGCACAGGGCGCCGTCGGCAGCCACCACGCAGGAGCCGCCGTCGAACACCAGCTCGTCCTGGCCGCCGACCTGGTTGACATAGACGATCGGCATGCCACCCTCGACGGCGCGCGCCGCCAGGGTCGCCTCGCGCTCGGCCTGCTTGCCGAGGTGGAACGGCGAGGCGTTGAGGTTGAGCATCAGCCGCGCGCCGGCGTCGCGTGCCGCGGCCATCGGCTCGGGGTGCCAGATGTCCTCGCAGATGCTCAGCGCCACCGGCACGCCGGCGATGTCCACCACGCAGGGCCGATCGCCGGCGACGAAGTAGCGCTTCTCGTCGAACACCTGGTAGTTGGGCAGCTTCTGCTTGAAGTAGCGCGCCACCAGCCGTCCCTCCTCGATCAGCGCGCAGGCGTTGTAGCGCCGCTCGCCCTCGACCCAGGGAAAGCCGACCAGCAGGCGGATGCCGCGCACCTCGCGGGCCAGACGCTCCAGCGCCGCCTCGATGCGCTGCTGCATGCTGGCGCGCAGCAGCAGATCCTCCGGCGGGTAGCCGCACAGCGCCAGCTCGGGGAAGACGATCACGTCGGCCTGCCACTGCTCGCGGGCGCGCCCGGCGGCCTCGATGATGCGCTCGACGTTGCCGTGGATATCGCCGACGCGCAGGTTGAGCTGGGCCATGGCGACCCGCAGGACTTGACTCATGCTGCTCTCCATCTGAAGGGGGGCAGACGCGCACCCTCGCGAAAGACGCGGCGCCTGCGGCAAGGCCGGCATTGTCCCGCAACGGCCGCAGCCGACACAACGCACAGACGCGGCGGGCGGTGCTGGGCTCGCTCCGTCGGCGACGCTACACTGGCGGCCGTTCCCGATTGCCGACGAGAGCATTATGGCTCGCCTACTGATCCTGATCGCCCTGCTCGCCCTCGCCTGGTGGCTGTGGCAACGCTTCACCCGGCCGCAGCGCCCGCGCCCGCCCGCCCCCCCCGAGGCCCAGCCGATGGTGCGCTGCGCCCGTTGCGGCGTGCACGTCCCGCAGGCCGAGGCTCTCGCCCACGACGACCGCTGGTACTGCAGCCGTGCCCACCTCGAACAGGACACTCCCCCTGAATCCCGCTGAGTTCTGGGCACCGGGCGCCGAGCAGGGCCAACGCATCCTGCGCCTGTACCACCTCTATCGCCTGAGCGTCGGCCTGGCCCTGGTGCTGCTGGTCACCAGCGACATGCACCGCGAACTGCTGAACAACATGGCCGACGCCACCCTGCTGCGCCTCGGCAGCTGGGCCTACCTGGCGATCAACCTGGTGCTCGGCGTGCTGCTGCAGCAGGCCAACCGCCCGCTGAGCCTGTTCGCCCTGGCGCTGTTCGACGTCACCCTGCTGAGCACCCTGTTCTATGCCGGCGGCGGCATCTCCAGCGGCCTGGCGCCGCTGCTGGTGATCTCGGTGGCGATCGCCAACAGCATCCTGCGCGGACGCCTGGGCCTGGTCATCGCCGCGCTGGCCAGCTGCGGGCTGATCTACCTGACCTTCTATCTCAGCCTGAGCCGGCCGGCGGACGCCGGCCACTACGTGCAGGCCGGCGCCCTCGGCGCGCTGTGCTTCGCCGCCGCGCTGATCATCCAGGCCCTCGGCCGCCGCCTGCAGCAGAGCGAGACCCTGGCACGCCGCCATGCCGCCGACGTCGCCGACCTGCAGGCGCTCAACGCGCTGATCCTGCAGCGCATGCGCACCGGCATCCTGGTGCTCGACCCGCAGCAGCGCGTGCTGCTGGCCAACCCCAGCAGCCTGAGCCTGCTCGGCCAGCGCCAGCTGGTCACCCAGCGCCTGGACGAACACTGCCCGGCGCTGCTCGAGCGCCTGCACGAATGGCGGGAGAACCCGGCACTGCGCCCCCAGCCCCTGCAAGCCTTCGCCGAGGGCCCGATGCTGCAGCCGAGCTTCGTCCCCCTGCAGCGCAAGGGCGAGCGCAACCTGCTGATCTTCCTCGAGGACGTCTCGCACATCGCCCAGCAGGCGCAGCAGCTCAAGCTGGCCGCGCTCGGCCGCCTGAGCGCCGGCATCGCCCACGAGATCCGCAACCCGCTCGGCGCCATCAGCCACGCCGCCCAGCTGCTGCAGGAGGCCGAGGACCTCAGCCCGCCGGACCGCCGGCTGACCCAGATCATCCTCGACCACTCGCGGCGCATGAACCTGGTGATCGAGAACGTCCTGCAGCTGTCGCGGCGCCGCCAGGCCGAACCGCAACTGCTCGACCTGCGCTACTGGCTGCACCGCTTCGCCGGCGAACTGCGCGAAAGCCTGCGCGACGACGCCACCCTGCACCTCGAGTGCGTCGCCGGCTCGATCCAGACGCGCATGGACCCGCAGCAGCTGACCCAGATCCTCACCAACCTGGTGCAGAACGGCCTGCGTCACAGCGCCCGCAAGCACGGCAAGGGCCAGGTCTGGCTGAACCTGTTCCGCGACGGCAGCACCCGCCTGCCGGTGCTGGAAGTGCTCGACGACGGCGACGGCATTCCGCCCGAGCAGCGCGGCAACCTGTTCGAGCCGTTCTTCAGCACCGAAAGCAAGGGCACCGGGCTCGGCCTGTACATCTCCCGCGAACTGTGCGAGAGCAACCGCGCGCGCCTCGATTTCGTGCCCCGCGACGGCGGCGCCTGCTTCCGAATCACCTTTGCCCATCCGAAGACCGCGAGCTGACCATGGCGCAACGAGCCCTGATCGTCGACGACGAACCCGACATCCGCGAGCTGCTGGAAATCACCCTCGGCCGCATGAAGCTGGACACCCGCTGCGCGCGCAACGTCAAGGAGGCCCGCGAATGGCTGGCACGCGAGCCGTTCGACCTGTGCCTGACCGACATGCGCCTGCCCGACGGCACCGGCCAAGAGCTGGTCCAGCTGATCCAGCAGCGCTACCCGCAGACCCCGGTGGCGATGATCACCGCCTACGGCAGCGTCGACACCGCCATCGACGCCCTCAAGGCCGGCGCCTTCGACTTCCTCACCAAACCGGTGGACCTCGCCCGCCTGCGCGAGCTGGTGGCCACCGCCCTGCGCCTGCGCACTCCGCCACAGGGCGCGGCGGCCGAGGGCTCGGTCGACAGCCGCCTGCTCGGCGACTCGCCGCCGATGCGCGCCCTGCGCAAGCAGATCGCCAAGCTGTCACGCAGCCAGGCGCCGGTGTACATCAGCGGCGAATCGGGCAGCGGCAAGGAACTGGTCGCCCGCCTGATCCACGAGCTCGGCCCGCGCGCCGAACGGCCGTTCGTGCCGGTCAACTGCGGCGCGATTCCCTCCGAGCTGATGGAAAGCGAGTTCTTCGGCCACCGCAAGGGCAGCTTCACCGGCGCGGTGGAGGACAAGCCCGGCCTGTTCAAGGCCGCCGACGGCGGCACCCTGTTCCTCGACGAGGTGGCCGACCTGCCGCTGCCGATGCAGGTCAAGCTGCTGCGCGCCATCCAGGAAAAGGCCGTGCGCGCGGTCGGCGGCCAGCAGGAAGTGGCGGTGGACGTGCGCATCCTCAGCGCCACCCACAAGGACCTGGCCGCCGAGGTGGCCGCCGGACGTTTCCGCCAGGACCTCTACTACCGCCTCAACGTCATCGAGCTGTGCGTGCCGCCGCTGCGCGAGCGCCGCGAGGATATCCCCCTGCTCGCCGAGCGCGCCCTGCAGCGCCTGGCCGCCGCATGCGGCCTGGAGCCGGCCCGGCTCTCCGCCGAGGCCCTGGAGAAACTGAAGAACTACCGCTTCCCCGGCAACGTGCGCGAACTGGAGAACATGCTCGAGCGCGCCTACACCCTCTGCGAGAACGATCTCATCCAGGCCAGCGACCTGCGCCTGGGCGACGCGCCCGCGGCCACCGCCAGCGGCGACGGCGCGGCCGGCCAGCTGGCGCAGATCGACGACCTGGAGGACTTCCTCGAGAACATCGAGCGCCAGGCGATCATGCAGGCCCTCGAGGAAACCCGCTGGAACCGTACCGCCGCCGCCCAGCGCCTCGGTCTGTCGTTCCGTTCGATGCGCTATCGCCTGAAGAAGCTCGGCATCGACTGATGCTCGCCCGCTGCGTCCCCGCCGCGGGACGCAGCGCCTCTCTCCCTTCCGCCGGCGCCCTCCCCCGTCCGAACCGGCCGCCGGCGCCTCCGGGGACGAGTCCGCCCCGCGCACCACGCACCATTTTCGCCCCGCACAGGCACCAAATACGTGCACATAAGCAGCCAGCGAAACCCCTTGAAAACGGAATATGCGCGAGCGCATTTACATAAAAGCACCAAAAAGTTTCACCCAAGCGTCATTTTGCACTATCACAAAGCACGCGCGACTGATAAATTCCCCGCCCATCCAAGGCTTGCACCGATTTCGAAACAAACTATCGAGGCTCTCCCATGCCCCAGTCCCTTGACGCCTTCCTGGCGCAGATCAAGCGCCGCGACCCCGACCAGCCGGAATTCCACCAGGCCGTCGAAGAGGTGGTACGCAGCCTGTGGCCGTTCCTGCAGAGCGAGCCGCGCTACCTGAAGGCCAACATCCTCGAGCGTATCGTCGAGCCCGAGCGCGTGGTCATGTTCCGGGTACCGTGGGTCGACGATCAGGGCAACGTGCGCGTCAACCGCGGCTTCCGCGTGCAGATGAGCAGCGCCATCGGCCCGTACAAGGGCGGCCTGCGCTTCCACCCGTCGGTCAACCTCGGCGTGCTGAAGTTCCTGGCCTTCGAGCAGGTGTTCAAGAACTCGCTGACCTCGCTGCCCATGGGCGGCGGCAAGGGCGGCTCCGACTTCGATCCGAAGGGCAAGAGCGACGCCGAAGTGATGCGCTTCTGCCAGTCGTTCATGAGCGAGCTGTATCGCCACATCGGCGCCGACCTCGACGTGCCGGCCGGCGACATCGGCGTGGGTGCCCGCGAGATCGGCTTCATGTACGGCCAGTACAAGCGCCTGGCCAACGAGTTCACCTCGGTGCTGACCGGCAAGGGCATGAGCTACGGCGGCAGCCTGATCCGTCCGGAAGCCACCGGCTACGGCTGCGTGTACTTCGCCCAGGAAATGCTCAAGACCCGTCACGAAGGCTTCGACGGCAAGCGCGTAGCCATCTCCGGCTCGGGCAACGTGGCCCAGTACGCTGCGCAGAAGGTCATGGAGCTGGGCGGCAAGGTCATCTCCCTGTCCGACTCCGCCGGCACCCTGTTCATCGAGGCCGGCCTGAACAAGGAGCAGTTCGACTACCTGATGGACCTGAAGAACGTCCGTCGCGGTCGCATCGAGGAAATGGCTGCCCACTTCGGCCTGCAGTACCTGGAAGGCCAGCGCCCGTGGGGCCTGGCGTGCGACATCGCCCTGCCGTGCGCCACCCAGAACGAGCTGGACGCCGAGGACGCTCGCACCCTGATGAAGAACGGCTGCTTCTGCGTCGCCGAAGGCGCCAACATGCCGTCGACCCTGGAAGCCGTGGACCTGTTCGTCGAGGCCGGCATCCTCTACGCGCCGGGCAAGGCCTCCAACGCCGGTGGCGTGGCCGTGTCGGGCCTGGAGATGAGCCAGAACGCCATGCGCCTGCTGTGGACCGACGGCGAAGTGGACGCCAAGCTGCACGGCATCATGCAGAACATCCACCACGCCTGCGTCAACTACGGCGCCGAGAACGGCCGCATCAACTACGTCAAGGGCGCCAACATCGCCGGCTTCGTCAAGGTCGCCGACGCCATGCTGGCCCAGGGCGTGGTCTGATTCGCAGACTCGCCTCTCTCAGGCACCCTCCGAAGAAGCCGGCCTCGCGCCGGCTTCTTCGTATCTGCCGACTTATGCTGAACGAGTGACGGAAAAGCCGGAATCTACTTCGATTCGATCTCATCTCCCGCTCCCGACTGATCTTAACTTGCTATGAAAAGCAAGTTAGCCGAGTAGTCACAGGAATGAGTACCAAGGCCGCCTGCAGACCCCGTCTGCTCTGGTTCGATCTGACCAGCTCCCAGTCCGCCGAACAGTGCATCCAGCAGTTCGTCCCCCAGTGCCAGGTGACGCTGGCCTACGGGCTCGACAACCTGCCGGGCCCGGAGGACAAGCCGCTGCCGGACATGCTCTGCCTGCATTTCGACCGTCCGGACAGCGGCGGCCTGAACCTGTTGCTGGAGGTCAAGCGACGGCTCCCCTCCGTGCCCATCACCATGCTCACCATGCAGCACTCCGAGGAGCTGGCGGTCTGGGCATTCCGCTCCGGCGTCTGGGAATACCTGGTGGTGCCGCTGTCCAGCGCCGAGCGCCTGCGCTACCTCAAGTCCCTGCGCGAGCTGCACGACCTGCGCCAACGCCCGTCGGGCAGCAACCATCGCCAGCGCCCCGCACGGGTCGAGCAGTTGCCCGAGTGCGTACGCCTGAATCGCGGGCAGCACGCCCAGCAGCCACTCTATGCGGCCCTGGCGCACATCGACGGCCACTTCCGCGAACGCATCGAGGAACGCGAGATGGCCGAGCTGTGCGGCATGTCGGTGGTGCGCTTCAGCCGCCTGTTCAAGCAGAGCTGCGGCATCGGCTTCCAGGAGTACGTGGTGCGCAAGCGCATGCAGGCGGCCGAGGAGCTGCTGATCAACAGCAACATCCCGATCTCCAGCGTCGCCTACATGGTCGGCTTCAAGGACCCTTCCTACTTCGCCCGCGCCTTCCGTCAGCATTTCGGCCACAGCCCGAGCACCTGCCGGCAGGCCCAGCGGCAGACGGAAGAGCTGCCGCCGCTCCCCAATCTGGACGGATTGACGACGGAGCTTGCACTCTAGCCAGGATGGCTTCGCCACGGGCGACATGGACCGGCAGAAAGGCAGAAGCCCGCTTGCTGGCGATCCTTCGCGGGAGGATCGCCAGCAAGCGGGCTTCTACGACTGGAGGAGGGCAGCCCCTCCGGCGCCGATACGCGGCAGGCCCGGCCTGCCACCATAGCGGCAAGCGCCTCAGGGCGCCTCGAACTGCCGCGGGGTCGGCAGGCCGACGCTGGACACCACCGGGGCTGCCGGCGCCCGTGGCGGCATGTGGCGCAGTCCCAGCTCCTCGGCACTGCCCCCCTCGTGGCGGATGCGGCGGATCTGCTGGACCCGCTTGAGATTCTGCCAGGCCACCTCGTAGTAGGACGGCGACTGGTCGATGGCACTGCGGAAGAATCGCTCGGCCTCGTCCAGCTTGCCCTCGATCAGGCAGATGTAGCCCACATCGTTGCTGGCCTCGGCGCGCGGCTCGACCTGCTCGAAGGCCGACAGGGCCTCCTCGTAGCGCCCCATGCGCGCCAGCAGCATGCCGTAGTTGCGCCAGGCCGGCTTGTAGCCGCCATCGTGGCCGAGCGCCTGCAGATAGGCCTGACGCGCCCCCTCCCAGTCGCCGGCCAGATAGCGCGAATAGCCAAGGCTGTTGGCCACCATCGCCGAGCGGGGCTCGATCTGCGCCGCCAGGCGGTAGTACAGCTGCGCCTGCGCGAAGTCGTTGCGCAGGTCGGCCAGCACCCCCAGACCGTTGTAGACGCGCAGCGGCGACTTCTCGTCCACCCTCGGTGCGCTCGCACCGAGCGACTCGCCGCCGAGGCGCTGCTGATCGACCTGCAGCGCCTTCTCCAGGCTCTGCGTCGCATCCGGATAGCGGCGCATGGCGATCTGCAGCGTGCCCAGCTCCGCCAGGGCCTCGAGATGCGCGGGCTGCTCGGCGAGCACGTTGCGCAAGGCCAGCTCGGCCAGTTGCCGATTGCCTCGCTCGCGGTGGATGCGCGCCACCCACACCAGCGCATCCAGCCGCTTGGGATCCAGCTCGTTGGCGCGCAGGAACTGGAACAACGCCTGATCCGTATCGCCCGCCCGATAGGCCGCGGCGGCCATGCGCATGGCCTGCTCGGGCGTGTCCGCGCCCTTCTGCACCTTGTAAAGCACCGCGCGCCCGCCGTCATAGAGACCGCTGTTGCTGCTCGCCCCGACCCTCTCCCCCGTGCTCTGGCAACCCGCCAGAACGGCAGCAGCGGCTGCCAGAAGTGCGATCCTGCGCATGTCACAATCTCCCGAAGGCCTTGAGAACGCCGACGATCACCGGCCCGATGACGACCAGGAAAAAGCTCGGCCACAGGCAGAAGATTAGTGGAAAGACCAGCTTGGTGCCGAGCTTGGCGGCCTGCTCCTCGGCAGCCTGGGTTCGGCGGTCGCGGAACTCTTCGGCGTAGATGCGCAGGGTGTCGGCCACGCTGGTGCCGAAACGGATGCTCTGCGCCAGCAGGCTGACCAGACCGTTCACGTCCTCCAGTCCGGTACGCTCGGCCAAGTGACGCAGCGCCTCGGTGCTGGAGATGCCGGCACGGATCTCCGCGTTGACCAGTGCCAGCTCTTCGGCCAGGTCGGAATGGCTCACCGCCATCTCCTGAGCCACCCGCTCGATGGACTGCGGCAGCGCCAGACCGGACTCGACGCAGACCACCAGCAGGTCCAGGGCGTCGGGAAAGGCCGCACGCAACGAGCGCATCCGCGCCTCCTTGCGCCGCTCGACATAGATGCCGGGGATCAGCCAGCCGGCCCCGACGGCAAAACATACGAGCAGCGCGGCCTGTAGCAGCGACAGCTTGAGAAACGGCAGGAACAGCACCGCGATCCCCCCCAGCACCAGCGCCAGCAGCAGGCGCGTGGCCCAGTAGACCTGGGCGGCGGACGGGTGACGGAAACCGGCATGCATCAGCAGGCTACGGGTCGGCGAGTTCTGCCAGTCGACATCGCCGGCAAAACGCTCGCCCATCTGGGCCAGCATCAGTTGCAGGTTGCCCGGCCCTCCGTGCACCGCCGATGGGCTGGCGGACTTGAGCATGTTCAGGCGCCGCTGCACGGGGTCCTGAAGACCGACCACCAGCATGGCGAGCGTCGCCACCAGCAGCACCACGCTCAGGCCGATGGAGCCGACGAACAGCAGGCGCGCCAGATCCTCGTTGCCGACCGCACTATTGAGCAGACTCAACAGGTAATCCATTTGCAGTCCCTCCCAAGGAAGCGCCCAGGCCTCAGACCTGGATGCGAATGATCTTTCTGATCCAGAAAATCCCCAGCAGCATGGCGAAGAAGGACCCCATCACCAGCTTGTGACCGACCGGCTCCTTGAGCAGCAGCGGCAGGTATTCTGGCGAGGTGAGCATCAACCCGATGCTCAGCACGAAAGGAATGGCCACCAGGATCCAGGCGGACATGCGTCCCTCCGCCGACAGGGTCTTGACCTTGCGCTGGAAACGGAAGCGCCCACGGATCAGCGAACTGAGGCGCTCGAGGATCTCGGTCAGGTTGCCGCCCGTTTCGCGGTGCAGCAGGATCGAGGTCACCAGCATCATCACCGTCATGCTCGGCATGCGCTCGAGCAGACCGAGCATGGCGCGGCGCACGTCGTTGCCATAGTTGATGTCGGCGAAGGTCAGACCGAACTCGTGGGCCACCACGCCCTTCTGCTCCTCGGCCACCAGGCGCAGCGTCTCGTTGAACGGATGGCCGGCCTTGAGCGCACGGACCATGGAGTCCAGGGCGTCGGGCAACTGCTCCTCGAACTCGGCGAAACGCCGGGCCCGATCGCTGGAGATCTTCATGATCGGCACCCAGAACAGCGCGGCACCGACCAACAGCGCCACCCACCAGAGCGGGAACCACAGCCAGACCAGGATCGCCCCGCCCACGGCCAACGCCAGGCCGAGCAGTACCACCCGGTAGGCGCGGAACTCGTGCCCGGCCTGCTCGACCATCTCGCCGAGCTTCTCCATGCCGGGCAACTGCTCCAGCGCGGCCTCCAGCGGCGACAGGCGCTTCAGATACTTCTGGCGCAGCACCACCTGCATGTTCGGCAGGTCGTTGGCGCGCTCCAGGGTATGCAGCCGCTCGCGGATGCGCTTGCGGACCTTGCCGGCCTCGCCGAACACCGGCACCACCGTCCCCTGGGCCAGCAGGAAGACCGAAAGGAACACCATGCCGAGGAAGATCAGGATGAACTCGGTGGGGATCTGGCTCATGACGTCTGGCCCTCCATCCATTCGGGGCGGAACAGGTTGAGCGGCAGCTCGATGCCGCGCTTGGCCAGCACGTCGCGGAACGCCGGCACCATGCCGGTGGGCTTGTAGTCGCCGAGAACCTCGCCGTGCTCGCCGATGCCGCGCCGCTCGAAGGCGAAGATCTCGGTCATGGTGATGATCTCGCCCTCCATGCCGTTGATCTCCTGCACGCTGACCAGCCGACGCTTGCCGTCTTCCTGGCGCTCCAGCTGCACCACCACGTCGATGGCCGAGGCGATCTGCTGGCGCAGCGCCTTGATCGGGAAGGTCGCCCCGGTCATGGCCACCATGTTCTCGATGCGCCCCAGCGCATCGCGCGGGGTGTTGGCGTGGATGGTGGTCAGCGAACCGTCGTGGCCGGTATTCATCGCCGCCAGCATGTCCAGCGCCTCGGAACCGCGCACCTCGCCGATGACGATACGGTCGGGACGCATGCGCAGGCTGTTGCGCACCAGCTCGCGCTGGTTCACCTCGCCGCGGCCCTCGATGTTCGGCGGACGGGTTTCCAGGCGCACCACGTGGGGCTGCTGCAGCTGCAGCTCGGCCGAGTCCTCGATGGTGACGATGCGCTCGTTGTGCGGAATGAAGCTGGACAGCACGTTGAGCATGGTGGTCTTGCCGGTGCCGGTGCCTCCGGAGACCAGCACGTTCAGACGCCCCCGCACGATGGCCTTGAGCACCAGGGCGATGGACGGGGTCAGGGTGCCACGCTGGATCAGGCTCTCGGTATTGAGCAGATCGACCGCGAAGCGGCGGATCGACATGCTCGGCCCGTCGATGGCCAGCGGCGGAATGATCGCATTGACCCGCGAGCCGTCCTTGAGGCGCGCATCCACCAGCGGCGAGGACTCGTCGATGCGCCGCCCCAGCGAGGACACGATGCGGTCGATGATATTGAGCAGGTGGGCGTCGTCGCGGAAGCACACGTCGCTCTTCTGCAGCTTGCCGAACCGCTCGACGTACACCGACTTGGCGCCGTTGACCAGGATGTCGGACACCGTGCCGTCGGCCAGCAGCGGCTCCAGCGGACCGAGACCGAGCACCTCGTCGGAGATCTGCTTGATGATCAATTGCCGACTGGCAGCACTGACCGGCGCCGAGTGCTCGTCGAGCAGACGCTGGCAGATCTCGCGGATCTGCCGGGTCGCCTCGGCCGGCTCCAGGCTGTCCAGCAGCGACAGGTCCATCACCTTGAGCAGTTGCGTGTAGATCCGCTCGCGCCATTCGGCCTCCAGCGGGTTGAGCTGGGTGCGCGTGCTGTAGTTCTCCACCGGCGCGACCTCTTCCCAGGCCAGATGCGGCCCTTCCACGCTGCCGGCTTCGCCGGAGGCGGCAGGCGCCGTCGCCCCCTTGGACGGAGCCTGGCGCAGGCGATTGCGCAATTCATTGAGCATGACCGTACCCCCCGAACAGGCGGCTCACTGCCCGCTTGAGCAGTCCGCCCTGGCTGATTTCCTCCGCCGGGCCCTGCAGGTCCTCGGCGATCTGCCGGATGGCCTGGGTGATGGGCGCACGCGGTGCATGGATGGCCAGCGGAACTCCGGCGTTCTGGCTTTCGCTGACCGTGTTGAAGTCGTTGGGCAGCAGCAGCGGCGGCGCGCAATGCAGGGTCTCCTCGATGTCCCTGGTACCGACCGCGGCATTCTTGTTGTAACGGTTGACCAGCACGGCCAGGCGGTTGCTCTGGATGCCCATGTCCTCGTGCAGGATGCGCATCAGGCGGTCGGCATCCTTGAGGTGGCTGATGCTCTGCTGCAGCACCACCATCACCTTGTCGGCATTCTCCAGCGCGGTGCTGGTCAGGTGGTCGATCTGTCGCGGTAGATCGACCACCACCCAGTCGTAGGAGGTGCGCGCCAGATGCAGGAGGGCTTCCAGCTGTTCGGCCAGGACGTCCTGCGGCAGACAGAACTCGCTGGCGCGGCCGCCGAGCACGTGCAGGTTGGCGCTGTAGTGGGCGCAGAAGCCACGCAGCGCCAGGCTGTCCAGCTCGCCGCTGCGCTGCATCACCTCCACGTGGCTGTGTTCGGGTTGCACGTCGAGGTAGTGCGCCACGCTGCCGAACTGCAGATCGAGGTCGATCAGCAGCACGCTGGCATGCAGACTCAACTGCTGCGCCAGGTTGCAGGCCACCAGGGTCGCCCCCGAGCCGCCCTTGGCGTTCATCACCGCCAGCAACTGGCCATGGCCGGTGCCCGTGGCGCGCTTCTCCTGGACCAGGCGATGCAGTGCGGCGATCAGTTCGTGTTGGTCGAGCGGATCGGGGAGGAAATCGCGCGCCCCGGCCTGCATGGCCAGACGCAGCCCCTCGGCCTGGTCCAGCGCCCCGCAGACCAGCAGCGCCGGCCGCTCGGCGACCGGGTGCTGCATGATCGCGGCAAGCTCGTCGTGCCACATGCCGCTCACCTTCAGCAGCAGCAGGTCGGGCATCTGCTCGAGGCCGTAGAGCGGATCGCAGTGGCCGTTGCTGACCAGCCGCGCACTGACCTGCAGGCCGGGCACCTGCTGGCAGACCTCCTGCAGACTCTTCAGCGCCTGCGGGTCGCGACTGCTGATCAGCAGCTTCACGCCGTGGCGGATACTGCTGTCCGTCGTCGAGGCAGTTTCCTTGGATTTCAGCATGGCGTGATCTCCGGAAGAACGTTCTCGGCATGCCGGCCGAGACTTTCGCGTGGGATGGTCGATCGGAACGCCGGCAGGGTGAACACACCGCGGAAGCCAGGAATCAGCAGCTCGAAGGGGAAGGCATCGACCCTCAACTGCACGTAGCGGATGGCGCGAAAACCGTTGGCCCCCGTCAGGTCGTTCGGGTTGGCCACCACGTTACCGTTCTCGTCCAGGTAGACCAGGTTCAGGTGGGCGGTCTCCAGGTAGCCGATCAGCGAACTGGGGCCGCCGTTGTTGATGTCGCTGAAGATCGCCCGGCGCAGGATACGCTCGTCGCGTATGTCGCAGACGGCGGCCAGCCGGGCGCCTCGCCGCACCACCTCGCTCAGACCGTTGACCGTGAAGTACAGCCGGCCCATCTCCAGAACGCCGAACAGCAGGACCAGCAGCAACGAGCCGATGATGGCGAACTCCACCACATACAGGCCGCCCATGTGTTTCCTCTTCATCACAGCCCCCTCATGACGGTAGTGGCGACCAGCGGAAAGCGCAGCGGCAGGGCATCGCCGATGATCGCCGGCAGCCCCTCGCCGATCACCGGGCGGAACACGTAGCGGATGCTGACCTGAACATGTTCGGCGCCCGCCGTGCTGACCTGCACATCCGCGGTGGTCAGCCCGGGCACCACCTCTTGACCGGGGCGCGGCGTCGGCGAGCCGTAGACGGCAAGATTCTTGGTCCGAGCTTCCAGTACGGCGCCGATTTCCACCGTCCCCAGGTTGCCGTTCCAGGCCCGCCCGGCCACGTAGCGCACCGCATCGCGATTGGCCTGCAGCAGGTTGTTGTAGTGGTAGAGCATGCGGCCAAGCTCGGCTATCGCCAGCAGCAGCAGGAGCAGCAGCGGCAGGGTGATGGTGAACTCGACCATGGCCACGCCCCGCTGGGTCCGTCCCGCCTTGAATGGGTGAGCACGCATAATCCCCTTCCTTGCCGGATATACGCCCGGCAACCAGGTAACGACAATGAATCAAGAGTCGGTACTTGGCGTACGGTTGTTGTCGATGTAGGTCTTGTACAGCTGGATGATCACCGGCCCGGTATCCTCGGTCGGTGCCGGCCCGGCCACCCCATCGCCCTCACACTCCCTGGCGAACTGGCCGAATACCTGGGCCTGATTGCCCTGCTGGTTTACGGTCTGCAGCATGAAGAAGCAGCCGAAGTCCAGCACCGGCACCTCGACCTGCCCGCCGGAGACACCGTTGCAGTTGCCGATGACGATATTCAGCATGCGGCGCTCGTAGGTACCGGCACAGCTACCTGAGGTTGCGCAGGCGGCGCTGTCTCTCATCCAGTCATTGATGTCGTAGAGCTGCGTGCTGCCAGCCGAGAGGTCGCCACCGCTGGAGCTGACGACCTGCCCCTGATGCAGGATGTTGGTGCCGTCGTAGGTCATCTTGGGCGTGCTGAACTCGGTGACCCAGTCCGGCGGATAGCTGGTGGCGTTCATACCCGGACCGTTGTACTCGCCGAAGCGGGTGTTCAGCCCCTGCGCCACCGGCCCAACGGTGTTGCCGGGCTCGGTGTCCACGAGTTCTCCCACCACATTGCACCGCTCGATGCCGCCAGCCAGCGCTGTGCGCAAGTCGTTGGCACCGGCCGCCCCATCCAGGCGCAACAGCTGGAAGTTGCCCGGGCCGATGGCTGGGGTGTTGCCGGCGGCACTCTTCAGCACCTCGAGGTCACCGTAGCCGTAGCCCCAGAAGGAGGAGGCTCCATTGGCAGGATTCTGGTTCGGGTCGCCACAGACCAGAATCGGCTCGATCTTGCAGGGGCTGGCAGACGGGCTGGGGCCGGCGGTCGCGACCGCCGCCACCGCCTTCTCGCCCAACGCCCCGCTGCCCAGCATGCGCGCGGCATTCCAGAAGATGCCCACCAGAGGGAAGTCCGGCACCGACACCCGCACGTAGCTGGCATTGGCCGGCCCCGGGAAGGAGAAGGGTCCGTAGACGCTGTTGGACAGCTCGACCACGGCGAACGCCCCGATCCCGGCTGCCCCGATGGCCCTGGCCAGTTCGCCGTTGCCATCGGCGGCGGCGTTGCGCGCCAGGGTGTCCAGAGCGGCGTCGCGCGCCAGGCTGGAAGCGTTGCCGGCGCCGAACGACTGCTGCAACGTCTTCGCTCCGCTCAGTGCCGCGGCATCCACGGCGTTCTGCAGGCGGGTCTTGTTGAGCAGCATGTGGCCGCCGTCGAGGGCCAGCGCCCCCATGAGCAGCATGGCGGCCAGGGCGATGACCACCAGCACCATGACGCCCCCCTTCTGACTACCGGGCCAATGCTGCTTGAAGTTATTTCCAGTCAGGGGACGCATGGCGGCTACCTCACACACTGTTATCCCGACATCAGTTGCCGACGTTGATCTGGATCGGCTGGGCGACCTGCCTGGCGTCGCCCGTCACGCCGCGAAAATCGTCCATGACCTTCTCCGTCAGCGGCCCATCGACGCCCGTCGGCGAGACCTCGGTACCCGGGTTGGCTGCCATCTCCCTGTCGGCGATCTGCTGATAGTGGGTGGCGTATACCGTGTAGCCCAGCGAGCCGACCCGGCCTTCCTCGTAGGTCATGCAGCCGGCCAGGGAGGCCAGCAGCAGCAACGCAATTAGTGCTTTCATCTCCATGCTCCCCTCAGTCCAGATCGTGGCCGAAGCGGCCTTCGCTGACGCCCAGGCTGACCGGCACGCTGCGCCCCGGCGCATTGCCCTTGGTCTTGCCGAGCAGGTAGAAGTCCAGGTCGCTGGGTTCGACGAAACGCTCGGTCGGCAAGCGCACGGCCCTGGCGTCCACCGGCTTGGCCAGATGCGGAGTCACCAGGATCACCAGTTCGGTTTCGCCGCTCAGGTATTCCTGGCTGCGGAACAGGTGGCCGAGCACCGGCACGTCGCCCAGCCCCGGGAACTTGCTGACGAAGTCGCGCGTGGTCTCGTTGATCAGACCGGCGATGGCGATGGTCTGGCCGTTGCCCAGCTCGACGGTGGACTGCGCACTGCGCTTGGTCAGCGAGGGGATGAACTGCGACACGCCCTGGCCGAGCACGCTGTTCAGGCCGGTGTCCAGGGTCAGCGCGTTGGCATTGGAAAGCTCGCTGACCGAGACGTTGAGGTTGAGGTTGATCCGGCCGGAGTCGAGCACCGTCGGCAGGAACTTCACCCCGACGCCGAATTCCTTGTACTCGATGGTGATGCCGTCGTCCTCGGTGATCGGCACCGGGAACTCGCCGCCGGAGATGAACTCGGCCTGCTGGCCGGTCAGGGTGGTCAGCGTCGGCTCGGCGAGCACCTTGGCCGAACCGTTGTCCTTGGCCGCCTCCAGCACCACGTTGAACAGGAAGTTGTCGGACAGGAACTGGCCGAGGATGCCCTTGCCATTGCCGATCAGGGTCGTCGGATCGAGCGCGCCGTCCTCGTTGAAGCCCAGCCCCTGGCCATTGTTGAAGCCACCGGTCGACCAGCGCCTGGAGGAGCCGAAGTCCAGGGCGTTGAAGCGCACGTTCAGCGACTTGAACAGGTTGCGCTGCATCTCGGCCACCTTGACCTCGAGCATCACCTGCTGGCTGCCGCCGACGGTGAGCAGGTTGATCACCTCGAGCTTCTTGCTCGGCGCCGTCTGCGCCGCCTCGGCCTTGCCCTGGGCGATGCTCTTGCTCTGCGCGGTATAGGTCTTGGCCACCTTGACCGCGGTATCCATGGCCGCCGCACTGGATACCTGGCCACGCAGCACCAGGGCTCCCTGGGCGCTGAACACCGAGATCCGCTCGTTGGGCATCAGCTCGTGCAGCTTGCTCTTCAGCGCGCCCAGATCGTGCACCACCTCGAGATCGAGACTGTCCACCAGCCGGCCGTTGCCATCCCAGAGCAGCACGTTGGTGCTGCCCAGGGAGCGTCCGAGCATGTACAGCTCGCGCGAGTTGGTGACCAGCACGTCGGCGATCTCCGGATTACCGATGGAGACCCTGCGCACCGGCGCCCGGGTCGTCAGCACCCGCGACTTGTAGATCGGCACCTCGATATTGGTGATGCCTCCGGCCGGCACGCCCGCACCGGGCGCTCCGGGTTCGGCGGCCTGCACCGCCAGCGACAGCAACAGCCAGGCGCCCAGCGTGCACAGCGCATGCGCCCCCCACCTGTGGATCGTGTCCATGACCTGCTCCTTCGTCTTTTTATCAACGCTTGCCTGCCTTCCTCGGGTGCGGCCGCTATGCGGCGCCCGCCTGCCGCAACGACTCGCTAACGCTGTACGCTGACCTTCTCCACCTCGGTGCCGCGGATGATGGTGACCTGACCCAGACCATCGCCGGCGGGACGCCGCACGACCGGCTTGGGCTTGGGCGCCGGCGGCGCCACTGCCACCACCGGCTCAGGCTTGGGAGCCGGCGCCTTCTTCTCTTCCAGCGGGTTGCGCAGCGCCAGCTGCAGCTTGCCCTCGGTCTGAGCCTTGACCAGCACCTCGGCCTCCTCCGGAGTCATCTCCAGGGTGACCGCGCGCACCACCACCGGCTGGGTCTTGTCGGTGCTGGCGGTCTGGTCGACGGCCAGCACGCGCAGATCCTCGAGAATGGTTTCCGACTTGGCGTCGTTACCGGAGCCGGAGGTCTTCTTGGTGGCCAGCACGTCGACGCGGTTGCCCGGCAGGAGGAAACCGCCGACCCCTACCACGTCGTCCACCCGCACCGAGATGGCCCGCTTGTTCGGTTCGATCAGCGAGGCCAGGGTGCTGCCCCCGAGGTGCTCGGCCAGCCGTGCACTGCGCAGGACGTCGCCCTGCAGCAGGGTGAAGGTGGCGATGCGCCCGGTGACCTTGTCCACCGCGTCGAAGGAGTCGCCCGGCGCCGTGCCCTTCGGCATCGCCACCAGCTTGACGTGCTGGGCCTCGACCATCTGGCCGAAGGGAATCTCCACCGCCGCCACCACCACGTTCTGCATGTTGGTATCGGTGCCGGCGTTCATGCGCGCCGTCAGCCAGTTGTTGGCCATCCAGGCGGCACCCAAGCCGAACACCATCGACAGCGCGATCAACATCAATGTGCGGGAACTCATGGTCTTTCTCCTTGCTCGGCACCCGGCAGGCGGACGAAGTAGTTGCGCCAGGCCCACTCAAGCTCCTGCGGCGTCAGCGGCCCGGAGCGCCCCTGATAACGCTGCCGGTCCCTCGCCATGCCCAGCAGATCGCGCGGGTGGCAGGGTGCCAGCGGCACCTTTTCCGGTTGATGCAGGCCCTCGATCACGTAACGCAGCAGCAGCGGATCGAAGGGGATGCCCAGGCTTTCCACTTCCTGACGCCAGATACGCTCGTATTCGTCGCGGGTCAGGTAGTCGAAATGCAGCTTGTAGCCGATCCGGCGCAGGAAGGCCTCGTCCGCGAGCTGCAGCGGATCGAGGTTCGTGGAGAACACCAGGATCAGGTCAAAAGGTAGTTCACAGTGGCGGCCGCCGCCGAGGTTGAGGAAGTCTTTCTTTTCCTCCATCGGCACGATCCAGCGGTTGAGCAGCTCGGCCGGCGCCATGCGCTGGCGGCCCATGTCGTCGATGATGAACATGCCGTTGCTGGCCTTGAGCTGCAGCGGCGCCTGGTACTGGCGGGTGTAGGGGTCGTAGCGGATATCCAGCTGATCCATGGTCAGCTCGCCGCCGGTGACCACCACCGGACGCTTGCAGCGCAGCAGGCGGCGGTCGTGCCCCAGGTCGAGGCGCAGACTCGGCCTGGGCGCCTCGTCCTCGACCCGCTTGTGCACCTGCGGGTCGAACACCTCGATGATCGCCTCGCCGATGGCGATGGCGTGCGGCACCCAGATCGCCTCGCCGAACAGGCGGATCAGCTTGCTGCTGATGAAGGTCTTGCCGGTGCCGGCAGGCCCGTAGATCATGATCGCCCGCCCGGAGTTGAGCGCGGCGCCGAGCTGGTCGAGCATGCCGCCATGCAGTACCACGCCGTCGAACGCCTGCTGCATCTCATCGGCGGTCACTCCGCCATGGTGGATGGTCTGGGCGCGGAGCAGCTCGCGGTAGCGTTCGACCGGATAGGGCGCAGGACCGATGTAGCCGGCGCGCGCCAGGGCATCGCGGGCACTGCTGCGGCCCCTTTCGGTCAGGCCGTAGCGCAGGCCGCCGTTGCCGGCCTGGCCGAGCACCTCGATGCGCCCGTCCTTGCGCAGGAACGCCAGCAGTTCGTCCAGCACCGGCCCCGGCAGCGCCAGGCGCTCGATCAGCCGGCCGGTGTCCAGGCTGCCGGCGTCATAGAGGTGCTTGCAGAGCAGATCGACCAGCAGCGGCTCGGACAGTCCGGTTTCCGCCACTGTGCGCGGCTGTGCGACATTCATCAAATCGCCGGAGCCCGTGCTTTCCCTATCTACTCCGGAGCCTTCGACCCTGGCAAGTCCTGGCGTATTCATGGCCTGCTCCCTGGTTTCCGTGAAAGTTGTTTAAAGCGGCGTCCAATACAGGCTGGTCATGGTTCCTGCAGCGATGGCGAGCGCATATGGGAAACGGTGCCTGGCCGCATCGCCGTCCGCAGCCGATATTCGACTGCGCGTGGCGGCCATCGCCCAGTAACGTACGAGCAGATTGCCGAATTGCCCCCTGTAGACGAGATAGACAATTCCGATGGCGGCGCCGAACATCAGCGTATAAGCCGCCGCCCACAAGGTCGTGGCCGCCCCGAGAAAGGTACCGACGGCGGCCATCAACTTGACGTCTCCTGCGGCCATCCCCCCCAGTACGTAAAAGGGCAGGAACAGCGCCAGACCGGTCAGCAATCCCCCACCTGCCGACAGCGCCCCACCCGTCCCGGCCAGCCAAACCTGGCCGGAAAATCCGGCAACGGCGATCAGCAACAGGTAATAGTTGGGGAGTCGGTGACTTACCACGTCGTAAATCACCGCCCCCAGGAGGAGCGCTGATATCAATGCAATCAGCATTGGAGCCCCCCAAAATGAAAAATTAATTATTATCTGCCGACTATCCGCATCAGCAATCATTACCCAAGACGGCATTTCCCAGACAGGTGATCTGAGTATCCACGTTCTCGCCGAGAGTAATAAACGCAGCAACTGCGCCGAGCGTGATAAGCCCACCCGCCACCGCATACTCCACGATCGTCAAACCCTCTTCATCCTTGATGAACTTGACCACTGCCTCTTTGATTCCTTTGATTTCCATTTTTCCATACCCCGCTTCAGGTCATCTTTTTGCCCCGGCAGTTCGTCTGCCGTGATTTGAAGTTAGACGGGGCGGGCAGGAGGGGTTAGGAGTTTTTTGCGGATCGCAGGTACTTTTTTGCAGATGCGCTGGCGGCGGGTGGATTCGGTCGGTCGTGGCCCTTGCCGGCAAGCCGGGCCATGCGCCACGTGGCGCTTGACCCTGCCCCCATGGCAAGGTCGATCCTTGCCGTCCTCAGCCACCTTTTTCGCACCTGCAGGGAGTCCGCCATGAACATCGGCCAGGCTGCGCGCCACTCCGGGCTCAGCGCCAAGATGATCCGCCACTACGAGAGCATCGGCCTGCTGCAGCCGGCCGGACGCGGCGACAACGGCTATCGCCGCTACGGCGAGCAGGACCTGCACCGCCTGACCTTCATCCGTCGCGCCCGCGACCTCGGCTTCTCCCTGGAGGAGATCGGCCGCCTGCTGGAGCTGTGGCAGGACCGCCAGCGCGCCAGCGCCGACGTCAAGTCGCTGGCCCTCGAACACATCGCCGGCCTCGAGCGCCGGATCGCCGAGCTGGCCAGCCTGCGCGACAGCCTCCGCGAGCTGGTCGAGCACTGCCAAGGCGACCAGCGCCCGGACTGCCCGATCCTGCACAGCCTCGCCTGTGGCGCGCACGGCGACCGGGATACGCCCCGCGACTGAGCGTCGCGGGCTTGCCGCGCTGCGCCGGTCGGCCTCCGGAGTCAAAGGGCTGCGCGGCATGATAAGGTTGCCCACTGTTACCCCCTAGCCGTGGAAGTCGTTCATGCTCAACCCGACCGCCGGGCGTCCGTGGCGCCGTCGTCTGCTCGGCAGCAGTGCGCTGCTGCTGGCACTGGTGCAGATCGGCGCCTGTGCCGAGCCGCCCGCTCAGGGGCCGGTCGCCAGCCTGCCGGCAGCCGGCGCACCGGCGCTGGCGCCCGCCCTCCCCGTCGTCGCGCCGGCTGCGCCGGCGACGCCGTACCCGAGCTTCGCGCACTGGCGCGATGCCTTCCGTGGCGAGGCGCTGGCCGCCGGCATCGCTCCGGCCGTCTTCGAGCGCGCCTTCGCCGGCATCGTCCCCGATCCGGCAGTGATCCGCGCCGACCGCAGCCAGCCCGAGTTCAGCCGGCCGGTCTGGGAATACCTCGACGGCGCGGTCTCCGCGCAGCGCGTGCACCGCGGCCAGCGCCTGCTCGCCGAGCATGCCGCGACCCTGCGTGCCATCGAGCAGCGCTACGGCGTCGAGCGCAACGTGCTGGTGGCGATCTGGGGCATGGAGAGCAACTTCGGCGGCAACATGGGCAACATGAACGTGATCCGCTCGCTGGCCACCCTGGCCTACGAGGGGCGCCGCCCGCAGTTCGCCCACGACCAACTGCTCGCCGCGCTACAGATCCTCGAGCAGGGCGATGTGCAGCCGCAGCGCATGCAGGGCTCCTGGGCCGGCGCCATGGGCCAGACCCAGTTCATCCCCACCACATACCAGCGCCACGCGGTGGACTTCGACGGCGACGGCCGCCGCGACATCTGGGACTCCACCGCCGACGCGCTGGCCTCCACCGCCAACTACCTGCGCGCTTCGGGCTGGCGCAGCGGGCAGAGCTGGGGCATGGAGGTGCGCCTGCCGGCCGGCTTCGACTACGCGCTGGCCGACCCGGAGCTGCGCAAGCCGCTGGGCGAATGGCTGCATCTGGGCGTGCGCCCGCAGCATCCCTACGACGTGGTGCGCGACGACGCCCTGCTGGCCAGCCTGCTGCTGCCGGCCGGGCATCGCGGCCCGGCCTTCCTGGTGCTGGACAACTTCCGCGCCATTCTCAAGTACAACAACTCCACCGCCTATGCCCTGGCCATCGGTCTGCTCGGCGAACGCTTCTCCGGCGGCGGCCAGATCGTCGCGGCCTGGCCGCGCGGCGAGCGACCGCTGTCACGCAGCGAGCGCATCGAGCTGCAGGAGCGCCTGGCGCGCAACGGCTTCGACCCGGGCGCGGCGGACGGCATCATCGGCGCCAACACCCGCCGCGCGGTGCGCGCCAGCCAGCAGCTGCTCGGCTGGCCGGCCGACGGCCATCCGAACCACCGGTTGCTGGAACGGCTGCGCCAGCTGCCCTGAGCCATCGGATGGCGCGAATCGCAAGATCGCTGCAGGGGCGGGTTCATTCGCCAGCAGGTCGTGCAAAGGCGAATGAATCCGCCCCTACGGTCAGGCATCAGAGCGCCCGTGGCATGCGCTCGCACAAGCGGACCAGCGCCTCGACCCACTGCGGGTGGTCGTTCAGGCAGGGCACCAGCACCAGGTCGTCGCCGCCGGCGGCGCGGAACTCGGCGCGGCCTTCGTCGCCGATCTCCTCGAGGGTCTCGATGCAGTCGGCGACGAACGCCGGGCACATCACCAGCAGCTTCTTCACGCCTTTGCGGGCCAGCGCCTCGATGGTCGCGTCGGTGTAGGGCTCGATCCACTTGGCCCGGCCCAGCCGCGACTGGAAGGCCACCGACCACTGCGCCGGGTCCAGCCCGGCCTGCGCGGCGAAGCCCTCGCTGGTGCGCAGGCACTGGGCGCGATAGCAGCTGTCGAGGATCGCCCCGCTGGCGCGCCGGCAGCAGTCGGCGCCCTTCAGGCAGTGGCTGCCGCTCGGATCGCTCTTGTGCAGGTGGCGCTCGGGCAGGCCGTGGTAGCTGAGCAGCAGATGGTCGAAGCCCTGTTCCAGGTAGGGCCGGGCGCTCGCGACCAGCGCCTCGAGGTACTCCGGCTGGTCGTAGAACGGCGGCAGCACGTCCATGGCGAACGGATGCCGGCGCGCCTTCATCACTCGGCGCGCTTCCTCGACCGCCGTGGTCACCGTGCTGTCGGCGAACTGCGGATACAGCGGCGCCAGAGTCACCCGCCGGACGCCCCGGGCGGCCAGGCGCTGCAGGGCGGTGTCGAGCGACGGCTCGCCGTAGCGCATCGCCAGTTCCACCGGGCCGTGCGACCAGCGTTCGGCGACCCTGGCCTGCAGGCGGCGGCTGAGCACCACCAGCGGCGAGCCCTCCTCCCACCAGATCGAACGGTAGGCCTCGGCGGAGGCGGCCGGACGACGGATCAGGATCATCGCCACGATCAGCCGGCGCAGCGGCCAGGGCAGGTCGATGACGTAGGGGTCCATGAGGAACTGGTTGAGGTAGCGACGGACGTCGGCCACCTCGGTGGAGGCCGGCGAACCCAGGTTGACCAGCAGCAACGCGTGATCGGTCATGCAGTGTCCTTGTCAGTGTCGGGCGAGGAGGTCGGTCAGCGCCGCCTCCAGATCGGGGAATCGGAATCGGTAGCCGGCATCCAGGGTACGCTGCGGCTTCAGGTGCTGCCCGCCGAGCAGCAGGTCGGACATCTCGCCCAGCGCCAGGCGCAGAAGGAAGGCCGGTGCCGGAAGGCAGGCCGGACGATGCAGCACGCGTCCCAGGGTGGCGGCGAACTCGGCGTTGCGCACCGGGTTGGGCGCGCAGGCATTATAGGGACCGCGGCAGTCCTCGTGGCGCAGGAGGAAATCGATCAGTCCCACCTCGTCCTCTATATGGATCCACGGCATCCACTGCCGGCCGCTGCCCATCCGCCCGCCGAGGCCCAGACGGAACGGCGGCAGCAGACGCGCCAGCATGCCGCCGCGCGGCGCCAGCACCGGCGCGGTACGTACCAGCGCCACGCGGATGCCCAGCGCCTCGGCACGCAACGCGGCCTCCTCCCAGGCGAAGCACAGTTCGCTGGCGAAGTCCTCGCTGCCGGCCGGACTGTCCTCGTCGAGGAGTCGCTCGCCGCCATCGCCGTACCAGCCCACCGCCGAGCCGGAAACCAGTACCTTCGGCCTGGCCTCGCGGGCGGCCAGCCAGTCCACCAGCTGGCGGGTCAGGGTGACCCGGCTGTCCCACAACACCTGGCGTCGCGCCGTCGTCCAGGGGCGATCGGCGATGGGTGCGCCGGCCAGGTTGATCACCGCATCCGGCAGCGCGTCCTCGCCCAGCTCGTCGAGCCGGGCGATGCCGCGTGCGCCGCAGCACAGACCGGCGACCTCGTGCGGGCGCCGACTCCACACCAGCAGTTCGTGCCCCTGTCCTGCCCACAAGGCGCAGAGCGCGCGCCCGATCAGCCCGGTACCACCGGTCAGCAGAATGCGCATCGCCGTATCTCCTCGTCCGCTAGCATGCGTCAGTCCAGAGTCTGGTCCACACTGAAAACACCGGCCAGGTCACCATGGGCAGACCGGCCGGATTCAAGGCTGGACACAACCATACCATTTTGTACAAGACGCGCATATTGTATAAGTAGAGTCCAAGGATAAGCCTGAATTCCCGGTAAAGAGGTGACGTCATGAACACTCCCATCGCCATCATCGGCAGCGGCATGGCCGGCCTGTCGGCGGCCCACGCCCTCACGGCGGCGGGGCTAGAGGTGCACCTGTTCGACAAGGGCCGCGGCAGCGGCGGACGCATGTCGAGCCGGCGTAGCGACGTCGGCGACCTCGACCTGGGCGCCCAGTACTTCACCGCCCGCGACCGCCGCTTCGTCGAGACCGTGCAGCAGTGGCAGGAGAGCGGCTGGCTGGCGGAGTGGAAGCCGGTGCTCTACCAGTCGCAGGGCGGTCAGCTGAGCCTGTCGCCGGACACCCAGCTGCGCTTCGTCGGCGTGCCGCGGATGAGCGCGCTGACCCGCAACCTGCTCGGCGAACTGCCGGCGACCTTCGCCTGCCGCATCGTCGAGGTGTTCCGCGGCGAGCGGCATTGGCACCTGCTGGACGCCGACGGCCAGAGCCACGGCCCGTTCAGTCGGGTGATCGTCGCGACCCCGGCGCCGCAGGCCACCGCCCTGCTCTCCGCCGCGCCCAAGCTGGCAGCCACCGTGGCCAGCGCGTCCATGGAGCCGGTGTGGGCGGTGGCGCTGGCCTTCGCCAGACCGCTGGATACCCCGGTGGAGGGCTGCTTCGTGCAGGACAGCCCGCTCGACTGGCTGGCCCGCAACCGCAGCAAACCGGGGCGCAGCGGCAGCCCGGACAGCTGGGTGCTGCACGCCACCAGCGCCTGGAGCCGCCAGCACCTCGACCTGCCGCGCGAGACGGTGGTCGAGCAGTTGCGCTGCGCCTTCGCCGAACTGATCGGCTGCGCGGTGCCGGAGGCCGACTTCAGCCTGGCCCACCGCTGGCTGTACGCCCGCCCGGCGCAGGCGCACCAGTGGGGTGCGCTGGCCGACGCCGACCTCGGCCTGTATGCCTGCGGCGACTGGTGCCTGTCCGGGCGCGTCGAGGGCGCCTGGCTGAGCGGCCAGGAAGCGGCCCGCCGCCTGCTCGAGCACGCTGCCTGATCCGCACTTGCGGCCGCCGGACAGCCGGCGGCTACGTCCCTGAGCCCCTCCCGCCACGCCTATTCCCCTGGAGCCTGCCATGCACCGGATCAATCCGGCCAAGCTGCAGCTGTCGAAATGGACGGCGGTGCAGCCCGTCGACCGCGAGAAGCACTTCCTGGTCACCGAGCTGTACCGCGACGAAGAAGGCACCGTGCTGGAGGTCGAGCTGCAAGCCGTGCTGACCGGCCGCAGCCGGCGCTGCGACTGGCGCGAACTGCAGGACGATGGCCGCTGGCGGATGGGCTGGAAGTAACCATCTGCCGGCTGAGCGCAAAAAAAAGCATTACCATAATTGTACAAGATATTTGACTTGTACAATTTAAGCCCTAATATTGCAGCTAAGGTTGTACAGAGCCACTTTCCTGTACAGGCTGCAGCGCTCTCGATCCGCTCCTGCCGCCTGTACCCGACGCCCGGGTGCACGCCATGAACCACACACAGCCCCAAGTCCCCCGCCTCAAGCTAGCCATCAGTGCCTGCCTGCTCGGCGACCAGGTGCGCTACAACGGCGGCCACAAGCAGTCGCAGCTGTGCAGCCAGACCCTCGCCCGGCACTTCGACTTCCAGCCACTGTGCCCGGAGGTCGGCATCGGCCTGGGCACCCCGCGCGAGCCGATTCGCCTGGTCGGCGATCCGCAGACGCCGCGCGCGGTCGGCACCGTAACCCGCGAGCGCGACGTCACCGAGGCGCTGATCGGCTACGCCGAGGGCATGGCCGCGCGGCTCACCGACATCAGCGGCCTGATCGTCATGCAGAAGTCGCCGTCCTGCGGCATGGAGCGGGTCAAGGTCTACCAGGCCGACGGCCGTCCGGCCGAGCATGGCAGCGGCCTGTTCACCGCGACCCTCGCCCGCCTGCGTCCGGAACTGCCGATCGAGGAAGACGGTCGCCTCAACGACCCGGTGCTGCGCGAGAACTTCATCGCCCGGGTGTATGCCTACGGCGACTGGCAGCAGCTGTGCCGCGACGGCCTGAGCCGCAAGGGCATCATCGCCTTCCATTCGCGGCACAAGTACCTGCTGATGGCCCACAACCCGCGCAAGTACCGCGAGCTGGGCCGCCTGCTGGCCGGCATCGGCGAGCACGACCCGGCCGAGTTCGGCCCGCGCTACTTCACTGCGCTGATGGCGGCGCTGAAGAAGTGCGCCACCCGCGGCACCCACGCCAACGTGCTGCAGCACCTGTCCGGCTACCTGCGCCGCGCCCTGCCCGGCGAGGAACGCCGCGAGATCCAGCAGTTGATCGCCGAGTACCGCGAAGGCACGGTGCCGCTGGTGGTGCCGCTGACCCTGCTCAAGTACCACTTCCGCCGCCATCCGGACCGCTACGTTGCCCTGCAGGCCTACCTGCAGCCGCACCCGCAGGAGCTCGGCCTGCGCAACGCCATCTGAGCGGAGGACCGCCATGCACCCGCACGATCCGACCCGTCAGGGCCACGACGAGGACGACGCGCCCCTCGACGCCGAGGCGCAGGCCGAAGGCTGGCTGCCGATCCGCGAGGTGGCGCGGCGCACCGGCATCAACCCGGTGACCCTGCGCGCCTGGGAGCGCCGCTACGGACTGATCGTGCCGCAGCGCACCGCCAAGGGCCACCGCCTGTACGGCGAAGCGCACGTCGAACGCATCCAGGCGATCCTCACCTGGCTCAACCGCGGCGTGGCGGTCGGCCAGATCCGCGAGCTGCTCGACCAGGACTGCGCGCCGAGCGGCCCGGCCGACGGTCCCTGGGAGTCGCTGCGCGGCGAGCTGCTCGAGGCGGTCGTCGCGCTGGCCGAACGCCGGCTGGACGACGCCTACAACCGCGCCCTGGCCCTCTACCCGCCGCAGCCGCTGTGCCGCCACCTGCTGCTGCCGCTGCTCGACGAGCTGGAACAGCGCTGGCAGGGCCAGTTCGGCGCCGCGCTGGAGCGGGTGTTCTTCCGCTCCTGGCTGCGCAGCCGGCTCGGCGCACGGGTCTACCACAACAACCGCCAGCAGCAGGGCGCCCCGCTGCTGCTCGCCAACCTCTCCGAACTGCCGATGGAGCCGGGCCTGTGGCTGTGCGCCTGGCTGCTCAGCGACGGCCAGTGCCCGGTCGAGGTGCTCGACTGGACGCTGCCGCCGGGCGAGCTGAACCTCGCCGTCGAGCGCCTGCAGCCACGCGCGGTGCTGCTGTATTCCAGCCAGGCGCTGGAGGCCGCGCAGTTGCGCCGCCAGTTGCCGCGCCTGCACGCCGGCTGCCGCCTGCCGCTGCTGCTGGCCGGCCCGGCCGCCCAGATCCACCGCGACGAGCTGGCCGCTCTCGAGCGCCTGGCGCTGGCCGACACCCCGCTCGACGCCCACCACTACCTGCACCAGCGCGGCCTGCTCGCCGCGCCCTGAGGATGCCCCGATGACCCGCCTCGTCTGGCTGCGCAGCGACCTGCGCGTGCGCGACAACACCGCCCTGGCCGCCGCGGCCGCCGCCGCCGGCGAAGGTCCGCTGCTGGCCGTCTGGCTGCTCTCGCCGCGCCAATGGCACGAACACGACGCCGCCGCCTGCAAGGTCGACTTCTGGCTGCGCAACCTCGCCGAGCTGGCGCAGAACCTCGCCGCACTGAACATCCCGCTGCTGCTGCGCAGCGCCGAACGCTGGGACGACGCCCCCGGCGTGCTGCTGACGCTGTGCCGCGAGCACGGCGTGCGCAGCGTGCACGTCAACGCCGAGTACGGCGTCCACGAGCAGCGCCGCGACGCCGCGGTGGCCGCCGCCCTGCAGGGCGCCGGGATCGCCTGGCACAGCCATCTCGACCAGCCCCTCTTCCAGCCCGGCAGCCTGCTGACCCGGAGCGGCGGCTACTTCCAGGTGTTCAGCCAGTTCCGCAAGCGCTGCTACGCCGAGCTGGCCACGCACCTGCCGGCGATCCAGCCGCTGCCGCCGATCCAGCCGCCCAGCGCCATCGCCAGCGACCCCGTGCCGGCCGCCATCGACGGCTTCGCCACGCCGAGCGACGCGCTGCGCCAGCGCTGGCCGGCTGGCGAGGCAGCGGCGCAGCGGCGGCTGGATGCCTTCGCCGCCGAACACCTGGAGTGGTATGACCGCCAGCGCGACTTCCCGGCCAGACCCGGCACCAGTGCGCTGTCGGCCTACCTGGTCGCCGGCGTGCTGTCGCCGCGCCAGTGCCTGCACGCGGCGCTGGCGGTCAACCAAGGGGAATTCGCCAGCGGCAATCCGGGGGTGGTCAGCTGGATCAACGAGCTGCTCTGGCGCGAGTTCTACAAGCACATCCTGGTCGGCTACCCACGGGTGTCGATGGGCCGCGCCTTCCGCGCCGAGACCGAGGCGCTGGCCTGGCGCGACGCGCCGGAAGACCTCGCGGCCTGGCAGCAGGGCCGTACCGGCATCCCCATCGTCGACGCCGCGATGCGCCAGCTGCTGGCCACCGGCTGGATGCACAACCGCCTGCGCATGATCGTCGCCATGTTCCTGACCAAGAACCTCTTGATCGACTGGCGCCACGGCGAGCGCTGGTTCATGCAGAACCTGATCGACGGCGACCTGGCCGCCAACAACGGCGGCTGGCAGTGGAGCGCCTCCACCGGCACCGACGCCGCGCCCTACTTCCGCATCTTCAACCCGCTGACCCAGTCGGAGAAGTTCGACCCGGACGGCGCCTTCATCCGCCAGTGGCTGCCCGAGCTGGCCGGGCTGAACAAGCGCGACATCCACAACCCGGCGGCCCTCGGCGGGCTGTTCGGCGTTCCCGACTACCCGCGCCCGATCGTCGACCTGGCACGCTCGCGCGAGCGTGCCCTGGCGGCCTTCCAGGCGCTGGACAAGGCCCCGGCCTGAGAGGAGATGCCATGAGCGACTTCCTGCGCGACTTCGCCCGCCGCTTCGCCGCCCTCGACCGCGACAGCCTCGGCACGCTCGGCGAGCTGTACAGCGAGGATGCGCTGTTCGTCGACCCGCTGCACGAGATCCGCGGCCTGGCGGCGATGCAGCGCTACTTCGCCGAGCTGTACGCCAACGTGCAGGCGCTGCGCTTCGACTTCCACGGCTTCGACCAGACCGGCGACGGCGAAGGCTACCTGCGCTGGAGCATGAGTTACCGCCACCCGCGCCTGGCCGGCGGGCGGCCGATCACGGTGGACGGCTGTTCGCACCTGCAGTGGCGCGACGGCAAGGTCTACCGCCACCGCGACTACTTCGACGCCGGCGCGCTGCTCTACGAGCACCTGCCGGTATTCGGCCGGCTGATCGCTTGGCTGAAGAGGAGGCTGGCATGAATGGCAAACGTATCTGGCTGACCGGCGCCAGCAGCGGCATCGGCGCCGCCCTGGCCGAGCAGCTGCTGCAACGCGGCCACCGCCTGGCGCTCAGCGCGCGGCGCCGCGAGCCGCTGGACGCGCTGGCCGCGCGCTGGCCGCAGCAGGTGCTGGTGCTGCCCGGCGACCTCACCGTCCCCGCCGCGGTGGCGGCCATCGCCGCGCGGATCGATGCCGAATGGGGCGCGCTGGACCTGGCGATCCTCAACGCCGGCACCTGCGAGTACGTCGAGGTGCGCGCCTTCGAGGCAGCGATGGTCGAGCGGGTGGTGACCGCCAACCTGTTCTCCGCCGCGCACTGCGTCGAGACGGCGCTGCCGCTGCTGCGCAAGGGCGATCAGCCGCTGCTGGCCGGGGTGGCCAGCGCGGCGACCTTCCTCGCCCTGCCGCGCGCCGAGGCCTACGGCGCCTCCAAGGCGGCGCTGCGCTACCTGCTGGAATCGCTGCGCGTCGACCTCGCCGCCGAGGGTATCGCGGTCAGCGTGATCAGCCCCGGCTTCGTCGACACCCCGCTGACCCGCAAGAACGACTTCGCCATGCCGATGCGCTGGCCGGCCGATCGCGCCGCCCGGCGCATCGCCGACGGCCTCGAGCGCCGCGCGCTGGAAATCGCCTTCCCGCGCCCGTTCATCGCCCTGCTCCTGCTGCTCGCCCACCTGCCCGGCCGCCTGCGCCTGGCGGTGACCCGGCGCATGAGCCGCAACCCTTCCAAGGATGACACCCGATGAGAATCGCCATCGTCGGCACCGGCATCGCCGGCCTGACCACCGCCTACCTGCTCGCCCGCCAGCACGAACTCTGCGTGTTCGAGGCCAGCGACTGGGTCGGCGGGCATACCCATACCGTCGACGTGACGGTGGATGGCCGTTCGTTCGCGGTGGATACCGGCTTCATCGTGTTCAACGACTGGACCTACCCGAACTTCATCCGCCTGCTCGAACGCCTCGGCGTCGAGTCGCAGCCCACCGAGATGAGCTTCTCGGTGCACGACCCGGTGAGCGGCATCGAGTACAACGGCAACAACCTCAACAGCCTGTTCGCCCAGCGCCGCAACCTGCTGTCGCCGGCCTTCTGGGGCATGCTGCGCGACATCCTGCGCTTCAACCGCGAGGCGCTGGCCGACCTGGCCGGCGGCCGCCTGCCGGCCGGCACCACCCTCGGCGACTACCTCGCCAGCCGCGGCTACGGCCGGCGCTTCGTCGACCACTACATCGTGCCGATGGGCTCGGCGATCTGGTCGATGTCGCTGGAAGGCATGCTGGCCTTCCCGCTGGAGTTCTTCGTGCGCTTCTTCAAGAACCACGGCCTGCTGTCGGTCAACGAGCGGCCGCAGTGGCGGGTGATCAAGGGCGGCTCGCGCAGCTACGTTGCGCCGCTCAGCGCATCCTTCGCCGACGCCATCCGCCTCAACTGCCCGGTGCTGCGCGTCGAGCGCGACGAAGGCGGGGTGACGGTGCACAGCGCCGCCGGCCGCGAGCGCTTCGACAAGATCGTCTTCGCCTGCCACAGCGACCAGGCGCTGGCCCTGCTCGCCGAGCCGAGCGTTGCCGAGCGCGAGATCCTCGGCGCCCTGCCCTACGCCGACAACGACGTGCTGCTGCACACCGACACCCGCCTGCTGCCCCGGCGCCGGCTGGCCTGGGCGAGCTGGAACTATCGCCTCGGCGCGCCGGGCGACCGTCTGGCGGCGGTCACCTACGACATGAACATCCTCCAGGGCATCGCGTCCTCGCGGACCTTCTGCGTCAGCCTCAACCAGAACGAGGCGGTCGATCCGGCGCAGGTGCTCGGCCGCTTCCGCTACGCCCACCCGCAGTACAGCCTCGCCGGCATCGCCGCCCAGGCGCGCTGGCGCGAGCTGCTCGGCGCCCACCACAGCTACTACTGCGGCGCCTACTGGGCCAACGGCTTCCACGAGGACGGCGTGGTCAGCGCCCTGCGCGTGGCCGCCGAGTTCGGGGAGGCGCTGTGAACAGCGCCTTCTACAGCGGCTGGGTGCGCCACCGCCGGCTGCGCCCGAAGGCCCACGCGTTCCGCTACCGGATCGGCCTGCTGTACCTCGACCTGGCCGAGCAGGACGCGCTGTTCGAGCTGTCGCCGCTGCTCGGCCGCGGGTGCTTCGCCCCGCTCTCCTTCCGCGAGCAGGACTACCTGCCGCACCTCACCGGCCAGGGCCTGCCGCTCATGGAGGCCGTGCGCCGGTGCCTTGCCGAGGCGCTGGGCGCCGCGCCCGAGGGGCGCATCTGCCTGCTCACCCAGCCGCGCTGCTGGGGGCTGAGCTTCAACCCGGTGAGCTTCTTCTACTGCTTCGATGCCGAGGAGCGCCTGGCGGCGATCCTCTGCGAAGTCAGCAACACCCCCTGGCACCAGCGCTACCACTACGTGCTGCCCGCCGAGGGTGAGGGCAGCCAGCACTTCGCGGTGGCCAAGGCGTTCCACGTCTCGCCGTTCCTGCCCCGCGAGCTGGAATACCACCTGCACTTCGGTGCGCCCGGCGCGCGCCTGGGCGTGCACATGGAGGACCACGACGCCGAGGGCAAGCTGTTCGACGCCACCCTCGGCCTCGAGCGCCACGCCCTCGACCGCGCCGCCGTGCACCGCCACCTGCGCGCCTTCCCGTGGATGACCGCCAAGACCGTGCTGGGCATCTACTGGCAGGCGCTGCGCCTGGCACTCAAGCGCGTGCCGTTCTTCTCCCACGGGGCGGCCGACGGCCACTACCGCGTCGCCCACCGGCTCAAGGAGTCCTGCGATGAAAAGCTCTAGCCTGACCGCCTCCCGCACCCGCCTGTTCGCCGGCCTCGGCAAGCTCGGCCTGGCCACCGCCCTGCTGCGCCGCGCCGTGCTGCGCCAGCTCGGCCAGCTGCGCCGCGGCCGCCTGCTGCTGGTCGAAGGCGACGACTGCCAGAGCTTCGGCGACCCGCACGCCGAGCTGCACGGCGAGATCCACGTCCACGATCCGGCCGCCTGGGGGCTGGTCGCCAGCAACGGCTCGGTCGGTTCCGGCGAGGCCTACATCCACGGCTACTGGAGCAGTCCGGACCTGACCGCGGTGATCCGCGTGTTCGTCGCCAACCTCGAGGTGCTCGACGACCTGGAGGGCGGCCTGGCGCTGCTCGGCCGGCCGTTCCTGCGCGCCCTGCACGCGCTCAACCGCAACTCGAAGGACGGCTCGCGGCGCAACATCGCCGCCCACTACGACCTCGGCAACGAGCTGTTCGAGGCCTTCCTCGACCCGACCATGATGTACTCGGCGGCGATGTTCCGTTCCCCGGACGACAGCCTGGAGCAGGCCCAGCTCAACAAGCTCGAACGCATCTGCCAGAAGCTCGACCTCCAGCCCTCCGACCACCTGCTGGAGATCGGTACCGGCTGGGGCAGCATGGCGCTGTACGCGGCCCGCCACTACGGCTGCCGGGTGACCACCACCACCCTGTCGCGCGAGCAGCACGACTACACCGCAAGACGCATCGCCGAGCTGGGCCTGGGCGATCGGGTCACCCTGCTGCTGCAGGACTACCGCGACCTGCGCGGCCAGTACGACAAGCTGGTGTCGATCGAGATGATCGAGGCGGTCGGCCACCGCTACCTGCCCGAGTACTTCCGCCAGTGCATGCAGCTGCTCAAGCCCGACGGACTGATGCTGCTGCAGGCCATCACCATCCGCGACCAGCGCTACCAGCAGGCCTGCAACAGCGTCGACTTCATCCAGCGCTACATCTTCCCCGGCGGCGCGCTGCCGTCGATCGAGGCGATGCTGGTCACCCTCAGCGCCGACACCGACCTGAACCTGCTGCACCTGGAGGACTTCGGCGCCCACTACGCGCGCACCCTGCGCCACTGGCACGCCAACCTGCGCCACGCCCGCGGCGAACTGGAACGACACGGCTACGACGACGCCTTCTTCCGCCTGTGGGAGTTCTACCTGTGCTACTGCGAGGGCGGCTTCCTCGAACGCACCATCGGCACCGTGCAGATGCTGCTGGCCCGCCCGGACGCCCGGCCGGCGCCGCTGCTGGGTCGGCTGGAGCGCAACGGCTGAACCTGAGTCGGGTGTGGGTGGGTTAGCCGCTTGCGGCGTAACCCACCGAGGATGCCGGCAGGCATCCCCTGGCGCCCGGCACAACTGGCCACCAATCGGTCAGACGGCGACAATGCCGTCCCCATTCGCACTGGTCGAGACCATGAACCGCAAACTGCTGCTCAACGCCCTGTTGTTCCAGGCCAGCTGGTTCGCCTGCGTGTTCGGCGCCGAGCGCCCCTGGCTGCTGGGCGTGCCGACGCTGGCGCTGCTGGCGCACTTCCTGTGGGTCGCCCGCTGGCGCGAGGAAGGCCGTCTGGTCGCCAGTGCGCTGATCGCCGGCAGCGCGCTGGACAGTTTCCTGCTGCAGCTCGGGGTGTTCGACTTCGGCGAGCCGCGCCAGCTGATCCCGCTGTGGCTGGCGCTGCTCTGGGCGCTGCTCGGCACCACCCTCAACCACTGCCTGGCCTGGAGCGCGCGGCCCTGGTGGCTGGGCAGCCTGCTCGGCGCCGTGGGCGGGCCGCTGGCCTACTGGGCCGGCGCCCGCATCGCCGGGGTCGGCCTGCCGCTCGGCACACTGCCGAGCCTGCTGCTGCTCGCCGCCATCTGGGCGCTGGTCATCCCGGTGCTGCACGGCTTCGCCGCGCTGTACCGCGAGCAGGCGCGGCTGCGCGGCTGACTCAGAACGCCGTGCGGTAGTGCAGGGTGTAGGTCTCGGCGCCGTCGTTGGGTTTCTTGATCCCGGCGTTGGAGTAGTGGATGGCGCGCAGGCCGATCTCCTGGCCGGCGAAGCGCACGCCGAAGCCGAGGCGGTCCTCGAACTGGAAGGACGTGCTCAGGTCGTGGCTCTCGTGCTCGGTGCTGTCGAACAGCGCCACGCCGATGCCGGCCTCGACGTAGGGGCGCACAGTCTCGCCGGCGAACTCGTAGACGAACACCGGGGCGAACGACAGGCTGTGGTTGCTGGCCGTCTTGTCGCCGAACCAGTAGGTGTAACCGGCATCCCAGTAGCCGGTCAGCCGGCCGGTGGAACTCTGCCACCAGCTGCGCTCGAAGTCGCGCTGCAGGCCCAGACGCAGCACCTCGGTGGACTCGCGGGTCACCCCCGCGGCCAGGGTCAGATCCCAGGCGCTGGCCGGCACGCTCGCGCCCAGAGCCGTCAGCACGGCACCGACAGTCAGCAATCGCTTCATGATGACGATTCCTTGCAATGAACTTCCGTGGATGTCGTGGACTGCGCGGCAGCAGCCAGCCCTCCGGAGTGCTGCCCCGCGTGACACGTTCGTTGCAAGTATAGGGGCCGCTCGTCGCCAGGAAAGAGCCGGGGATTCAGCAGCCCAGTCGTTCGACCGCCGCCGACTCGCCCCACAGCACCGGCAGGATCCTCGCCAGGGCGTCCGGATCGCCGCTCGACCAGAAGCGCGCCGGCTGCGCCGGCCCCCCTGCCAGCAGGTCGCGCTCGCCGAGCAGACGCCCGAGCTGGCGCGCCACCGCCGCGCCGGTGTCGATCAGCTCGACCTGCACCGGCAGCAGCTCGCGCAGCAGCGGCCTGAGGAACGGGTAGTGGGTGCAGCCGAGGATCAGCGTGTCGCAACCGGCCTCCAGCAGCGGCTGCACGTAGGACTGCAGCAGCGCACGGGTCGCCGGTGCACGCAGGGCGCCCTGCTCGACGCACTCGACCAGCCCCGGGCAGGGCTGGGTGACCACCCGCACGTCGTGGGCGAAGCGGTCCAGCAGCGCGGCGAAGCGCGCGCTCTTCAGCGTGCCGGTGGTGGCCAGCACGCCGACCACGCCGTTGCGGCTGGCCGCCGCCGCCGGCTTGACCGCCGGCTCCATGCCGACGATGGGCAGCCCGGGGTGGCGCTCGCGCAGCTCGGCTACCGCCGCCACCGTGGCGGTGTTGCAGGCCACCACCAGGGCCTTGGCGCCCTCGCCGAGGAGGAATTCGGCGATGCGCCGGCAGCGCGCGCGGATGTACTCGGGGCTCTTCTCGCCGTAGGGCACGTGGCCGCTGTCGGCGACGTAGAGCAGCGACTCGGCGGGCAGCCGCGCACGGATCTCGCCGAGCACCGACAGGCCGCCGACCCCGGAGTCGAATACCCCGACCGGCGCCTCACTGGCCATGCTGATCGCCACAGACCGCGCAGTGCGGATCGCGCTTCACGCGCAGCTCGCGAAAGCGCGTGCCCAGCGCATCGACCAGCAGCAGGCGGCCGACCAGCGGCTCGCCGAAGCCGGCCAGCAGCTTGAGGGTCTCCAGCGCCTGCAGGCTGCCGACCAGACCGACCAGCGGGCCGAGCACCCCGGCCTCGCTGCAGGTCAGCTCCTCGTCGCTGCCGGCGCCGTACAGGCAGTGGTAGCAGGGACTCTCGGCACGGCGCGGATCGAACACCGCCAGCTGGCCCTCCAGGCGGATCGCCGCGCCGGACACCAGCGGTTTGCCGGCCGCCACGCAGGCGGCGTTGACCGCGGCGCGGGTGGCGAAGTTGTCGCAGCAGTCGACCACCACGTCGACCGCCGCCACCGCGGCGGCCAGTGTATCGGCGTCCAGCGCCTGGCGCAGCGGCACCAGCCGTACATGCGGGTTGATGGCGGCGAGGCGGGCCATGGCCGAGTCGACCTTGCGCTGGCCGACGCTGGCGCTGTCGTGGATCACCTGGCGCTGCAGGTTGGTCAGGTCCACCGTGTCGAAGTCGGCCAGCTGCAGCTCGCCGACCCCGGCGGCGGCCAGGTACAGCGCCACCGGCGAGCCGAGGCCGCCGAGGCCGACCACCAGCACGCGGCCGGCCTGGATCTTCAACTGGCCGTCGATGTCGATCTGCCTGAGCAGGATCTGTCGGCTGTAGCGCAGCAGTTCGTCGTCACTGAGCATCGCGGCCTCCCTGCCACTGGCCGAAGGTGATCCGCTCGTTGCCGCCCAGGTCGCGGCGGCTGTCCACCCTGGCGAAGCCGTGCGCGGCGAACAGCGCGCGCACCGCCACGCCCTGATCATAGCCATGCTCGAGCAGCAGCCAGCCACCCGGCTCGAGATGCGCCGGCGCCTCGGCGACGATCTGGCGGATGTCGTCCAGCCCGTCGCGCCCGGCGACCAGCGCGCTGGCCGGCTCGAAGCGCACGTCGCCTTCATCCAGATGGCGGTCGTCGGCGGCGATGTACGGCGGATTGCCGACGATCAGCGCGAAGCGCTCGCCGGCCAGCGCGGAGAACCACAGGCTCTCGATGAAGCGGGCATTGTCCAGGCCCAGGCGCGCGCGGTTGCGCTCGGCCAGCGCCACCGCCTCGGCCACCCGGTCGACGCCGAGCAGCTGCCAGTGCGGCCGCTCGCTGGCCAGGGCCAGGGCGATGGCCCCCGTGCCGGTGCCGAGATCCAGCAGCCGCGCCGGCCCCGTCGGGCCGAGCGCCAGCGCGGTTTCCACCAGCAGCTCAGTGTCCGGACGCGGGATCAGGGTGTGCGGCGCGACTTCCAGGTCGAGGCTCCAGAAGCCCTGGCGACCGAGCAGGTAGGCCACCGGCTCGCCGGCGCGGCGGCGCGCCAGCAGGGCGGCAAAAGCGGCGCACTGCGCGGCGTCCGGCTCGCGCTCCGGCCAGGTGCGCAGGTAGCTGCGCGGCTTGCCGAGCGCATGGGCGAGCAGCAGCTCGGCATCCAGGCGGGGGCTCGGCGAGTCGGGTAGAGCAGCGTTGCTCAGCAGGGTTTCGATGGTGGGCATCAGCGGCGTTCTCCAGCGGAGGCGCGTTCGAAGGTAGGGTGGACAACCGCGCAGCGTTGTCCACCGGGAGAGCGGCGGTAGCGGTAGAAAATCGCTGCGCGCGTTTTCTACCCTACGATTGACGCCAGCCTCAATCGCCCAGCGCCGCCAGCTGGTCGGCCTGGTATTCCTGCAGCAGCGGCTCGATCACCTGCTCGACCGCGCCGCCCATCACCTCGTTCAGCGAGTAGAGGGTCAGGTTGATGCGGTGGTCGGTGACCCGGCCCTGGGGGAAGTTGTAGGTGCGGATGCGCTCGGAACGGTCGCCGGAGCCGACCAGCAGCTTGCGCGTTTCCGACATTTCCTTGTGCGCGGCGGCGTCCTGCTGGTCCTGCAGGCGGGCGGCCAGCCAGGCCATCGCGCGGGCGCGGTTCTTGTGCTGCGAGCGCTCTTCCTGGCACTCGACCACGATGCCGGTCGGCAGGTGGGTGATGCGCACCGCCGAGTCGGTCTTGTTGACGTGCTGGCCACCGGCGCCGGAGGCGCGGTAGGTGTCGACGCGCAGGTCGGCCGGGTTGATCTCGATGGCCGCCTGCTCGTCGGGCTCGGGCAGCACCGCCACGGTACAGGCCGAGGTGTGGATGCGCCCCTGGGATTCGGTTTCCGGCACGCGCTGCACGCGGTGCGCGCCGGACTCGAACTTGAGCTTGGCGTAGACGTTGTCGCCCTCGACCCGGGCGATCACCTCCTTGTAGCCGCCGTGCTCGCCCTCGCTCTCGGAGAGCACCTCGACCCGCCAGCCCTGACGCTCGGCATAGCGCGAGTACATGCGGAACAGGTCGCCGGAGAAGATCGCCGCCTCGTCGCCGCCGGTGCCGGCGCGGATCTCGAGGAACACGTTGCGCCCGTCGTTGGGGTCCCTGGGCAGCAGCATGCGCTGCAGCCGGGCCTCGAGCACCTCGAGCTGCGCGCGGGCCTCGGCGACTTCCTCCTCGGCCATCTCGCGCAGGTCGGGGTCGCTGTCCTTGAGCAGCGCCTGGGCGCCGTCGAGGTCGCCCTGCACCTTGCGGAAGGCACGGAAGGCCTCGACCACCGGCTCGATCTCGGCGTATTCGCGGGAGTAGGCACGGAATTTCGTCTGATCGCCGATCACCTCGGCGTCGCCGAGCAGCGCGGTCAGCTCCTCGAAACGATCCTGCAGGGTGTCGAGCTTGTTCAGCAGCGAGGCTTTCATCGGTGCGGTTTCACCATGGCTGGCACCGCGCACGGGCGCGGCGCACGGGTGTTAGCGATGCCGCTCGCCGTCGAGGTCGAGCAGTTCCTGGGCCACGGCCAGCGCGTCGTGGCGGCCGGCGGCGGAAAACTTCTTCAGTTGCACGCTGGGCGCATGCAGCAGCTTGTTGGTCAGGCTGCGTGCCAACTGGGCCAGCACCTCTTCGGCCGGGGCGCCGTTGCCGAGCAGCCGCTGGGCCTTGGCCAGCTCGTCGTCGCGCAGCTGCTCGGCGCGGGAGCGGTAGGCGCGCAGCAGGTCGACGCTGTCGCGCTCGCGCAGGCGCGCCATGAAGGCGCCGACTCCGGCCAGCACCAGTTCCTCGGCGGCGCGCGCGGCGTCCTGGCGGTTGCGCAGGTTCTCGGCGATCACCTCGTGCAGGTCGTCCACGGTGTACAGATAGACGTCGTCCAGCTCGCCGACCTCCGGCTCGATGTCGCGCGGCACGGCGATGTCGACCATGAACACCGGGCGGTGCTTGCGCTTCTTCAGCGCCCGTTCGACCGCCCCCTTGCCGAGGATCGGCAGCGGGCTGGCGGTGGAGCTGATGACGATGTCGCTGCCCACCAGTTGCTCGGGGATGTCGGCGAGCAGCACGGCCTGACCACCGACCTCGCCGGCCAGCGCGCTGGCGCGCTCGAGGGTGCGATTGGCCACCACGATGCGCGACACGCCCTGCTCGTGCAGGTGGCGGGCGACCAGGGCGATGGTCTCGCCGGCGCCGATCAGCAGCGCCTGGCTGCGCTTGAGGTCGCTGAAGATCTGCCGGGCCAGGCTCACCGCAGCGAAGGCCACCGATACCGGGTTCTCGCCGATGCGGGTGTCGGTACGCACCGTCTTGGCGGTGCTGAAGGTGGCCTGGAACAGTCGGCCGAGCAGCGGGCCGAGGGTCCCCGCCTGCTGCGCGCTGGCGTAGGCGTCCTTCATCTGGCCGAGGATCTGCGGCTCGCCGAGGATCATCGAGTCCAGCCCGCAGGCCACCCGCATCATGTGGCGCACGGCGGCATCGTCCTGGTGGACGTAGGCGCAGGCGCGCAGCTCGTCGAGGCTCAGCCCGTGGTAGCCGGCCAGCCAGCCGAGGATCGTCTCGACCGGCACGCCGTCCAGCGCCAGGTACAGCTCGCTGCGGTTGCAGGTGGAGAGGATCGCGGCTTCCCGACAAGGCGTCGCCCGGCACAGTTGCTGCAAGGCGTCGACCAGTTGCTCGGGGCCGAAGGCCACGCGCTCGCGGACCGCCACCGATGCGGTTTTGTGGTTGATGCCGAGGGCGAGAAATGCCATGCGGGGACGCTGAGGTGACCTGGAAAGCCGGCAATTGTCCTACTTGACGCGATGCACGACAACTGCCGCGCCGCCGCAGGCGACGATGGCCCCGTGCAGCCATGGGCTTGCCCCCGCGCTTGTGTCATGATTGCCCGACCTGCCGGTGAGCCCGCGTATGCCCGTCATGAACAAATCCTTCGCGCTGCTGACTGCCCTGACCCTGCTGGGCGGCTGCCAGCTCCTGCCCTCCGCCCGCACCGCCGGCACCCCGCCGGAAGCCACGCCCGCCGAGGCCCCGGCCAGGCGCACGGCGCCGGTCGCCTCGTTCGGCCAGGACACCCTGTACAGCCTGCTGGTCGCCGAACTGGCCGGCCAGCGCGACCGCTTCGACATCGCCCTGGCCAACTATCTGGAACAGGCCCGCGTCACCGGCGACCCCGCGGTGGCCGAGCGCGCCTTCCGCATCGCCGAGTACCTGGGCGCCGACGAGGCCGCCCTGGAAACCGTGCTGCTGTGGGCCGACAGCGCGCCGGACAACCTCGACGCCCAGCGCCTCGCCGCCATCCAACTGGCCCGCGCCGGCCGCCACGACGAGGCCATGGGCTACATGGAGCAGGTGCTCAAGGCCCGCGGCGACACCCACTTCGACTTCCTCGCTCTGAGCGCCGCCCAGCTCGAACCCGAGGCACGGGCGGGCCTGCGACAGAGTTTCGAGCGCCTGCTCGAGCGCCATCCGGACAACGCCCAGCTGGTGTTCGGCCGCGCCGTGCTGCTGCAGCAGGACGGCCGTAGCGAGGACGCCCTGGGCAGCCTGGAGGCGCACCCGGCCGGCAGTCGCGAAGTCGCCCCGCTGCTGCTGCGCGCCCGCCTGCTGCGCTCGCTCGGACGCGACGCCGAGGGCCTGCGGGTGCTCGAAGGCGGCATCCGCCTGCACCCGGACGACAAGCGCCTGCGCCTGACCTACGCCCGCCAGTTGCTCGAGGCGGAGCGTACGACGGACGCCCGCATCCAGTTCCGCGAATTGCTCAAGCGTTTTCCCGAAGACGACGACCTGCGCCTGTCGCTGGCGCTGGTCAGCCTCGAGAGCGAGGCCTGGGACGAGGCGCGCAGCCTGTTGCGGGAGCTGATCGAGCGCGACGCCCACGTCGACGCCGCCCACCTGAACCTCGGCCGCATCGCCGAGCAGGGCGGCGACCGCGCCACCGCCCTGCGCGAATACGCGGCGGTCGGCCCCGGCAACGACTACCTGCCGGCGCAGGTGCGTCGCACCGAGCTGCTGGTCAAGGCCGGCCGCGGCGCCGAGGCCCAGCGCCTGCTCGCCGGCGCCCGCGACAGCCAGCCCGACTACGCCCTGCAGCTGTATCTGATCGAGATCGAGAGCCTGTCCGGTCAGCAGCGCCTGGACGACGCCTGGCAGAGGATCAGCGAGGCGCTCGAGCAGTTTCCCGAAGAGCTCAACCTGCTCTACACCCGCGCCATGCTGGCCGAGAAGCGCGGCGACCTGGCCGGCCTGGAGCGCGACCTGCGCTTCATCATCGAACGCGAGCCGGACAACGCCATGGCCCTCAACGCCCTCGGTTACACCCTGGCCGACCGCACCACCCGCTACGCCGAAGCACTCGAACTGATCGAGCGCGCCTACGAGCTGAACCCCGACGACCCGGCGATCGTCGACAGTCTCGGCTGGGTCAACTACCGTCTGGGCAACCTGGCCGAGGCCGAGCGACTGCTGCGCAAGGCCCTGCAGCTGATGCCCGATCACGAGGTCGCTGCCCATCTCGGCGAGGTGCTGTGGATGCGTGGCAAGCAGAGCGAGGCCCGCGAGGTGTGGCGCAAGGCCCTGACCGACAGTCCCGACAGCCCCGTCCTGCGCGAAACCCTCCGGCGCCTGACCGGCAAGGAGCGACCATGAGACTCCGACACCTGTCGCTCGTCGGCCTGCTGCTGCTCGCCGGCTGCGCCGGAGTGACACCCCGCGAGGACCTCGCCGGACAGGGCGACCCGCGCGCCTGGCGCAGCCACAAGACCCAGGTCGCGGCCATCGACGGCTGGCAGATCAGCGGCAAGGTCGGCATCCGCGCGCCGCAGGACTCCGGCAGCGGTACGCTGTTCTGGCTGCAGCGCCAGGACTACTACGACATTCGCCTGTCCGGCCCGCTCGGCCGCGGCGCCGCCCGGCTGACCGGCCGCGAGGGCGACATCCTCCTCGAGGTGGCCAACCAGGGCCGCTACCAGGCCGAATCCCCCGAGGCACTGCTCGAGGAGCAGCTCGGCTGGCGCCTGCCGGTGTCCCACCTGCTCTGGTGGGTGCGCGGCCTGCCGGCTCCGGACAGCCGCAGCCGCCTGATCCTCGACGCCGATGGCCGCCTGTCCCGCCTGGAGCAGGACGGCTGGCGCGTCGAGTACGCCAACTACCGTCAGCAGGACGGCTACTGGCTGCCCGAACGCCTCAAGCTGCTCGGCCAGAACCTCGACATCACCCTGGTGATCAAGGAATGGCAGCCGCGCCGCCTCGGCCTGTGACCGACCGATGACCGACATGCACGAAGCCACCCTGATCCTGCCGGCCCCGGCCAAGCTCAACCTGTTCCTGCACATCCTCGGCCGCCGCGCCGACGGCTACCACGAACTGCAGACGGTGTTCCAGTTCCTCGACTACGGCGACGAACTGGGCTTCCGCCTGCGCGAGGACGGCGCGATCCGCCTGCACAGCGAGGTCGCCGGCGTGCCCCACGACAGCAACCTGATCGTGCGCGCCGCGCGCCTGCTCCAGCAGGCATCCGCCACGCCGCTGGGCGCCGACATCTGGCTGGACAAGCGCCTGCCGATGGGCGGCGGCATCGGTGGCGGCAGCTCGGACGCCGCCACCACCCTGCTCGGCCTCGACCGACTGTGGCGGACCGGCCTCGGCCTCGACCGACTGGCCGAACTGGGCCTGCGCCTCGGCGCCGACGTGCCGGTGTTCGTCCGCGGCCGCGCCGCCTTCGCCGGCGGGGTCGGCGAGCAGCTGGTGCCGATCAAGCTGGACGAACCCTGGTTCCTCGTCGCCGTACCGCAAGTGTCTGTCAGCACAGCAGAAATTTTCTCCGCAGCGGAGTTGACACGCGACACGCCGGCCATTAGAGTTTGCGGCCTTCCCGCAGGGGGCGGTCGTAACGACTGCCAGCCGGTCGTCGAGCAGCGTTACCCGGAAGTTCGTAACGTCTTGAACTTGCTGAACAAATTCGTTTCCGCAAGAATGACTGGCACCGGAGCTTGCGTGTTTGGGAGCTTCCCAAACCGCGACGATGCTGATAAAGTTTCGCGCCAGCTTCCGGAGACTCTGCCCAGCTTCGTAGCTCGCGGTCGCAACCTATCGTCGTTGCACCGCAGACTCGAAGAGCTGGCAAGGGAAGCGGGTGCGTAACTCGCAGTTGTACGATACAGGGGCGTCGCCAAGCGGTAAGGCAGCAGGTTTTGATCCTGCCATGCGTTGGTTCGAATCCAGCCGCCCCTGCCATAACCTCCTGCAGGTTTCGTACACAGGCAGCATTCGGTTTTAACGCCACAGGGGCGTCGCCAAGCGGTAAGGCAGCAGGTTTTGATCCTGCCATGCGTTGGTTCGAATCCAGCCGCCCCTGCCATATTCCTGAAAAACCTTTGTGGTTTTGCGGTCACGACCGCGAGGTCACAAAGGTTTTTTGTTCATTTAGGCCCACCCTCAGTCGGCAGGTACTGCGCGTGTCCAAGATGATGGTCTTCACGGGGAACGCCAACCCCGATCTCGCCCGCCGTGTCGTGCGTCAGCTGCACATCCCTCTCGGTGACGTTTCCGTCGGCAAGTTCTCCGACGGCGAAATCAGCGTCGAAATCAACGAGAACGTGCGCGGCAAGGACGTCTTCCTGATCCAGCCGACCTGCGCGCCGACCAACGACAACCTGATGGAGCTGGTGGTGATGGCCGACGCCTTCCGCCGCTCCTCGGCCAGCCGCATCACCGCCGTGATCCCCTACTTCGGCTATGCCCGCCAGGATCGCCGGCCGCGCTCCGCCCGCGTGGCGATCAGCGCCAAGGTGGTCGCCGACATGCTGACCGTGGTCGGTGTCGACCGCGTGCTCACCGTCGACCTGCATGCCGACCAGATCCAGGGTTTCTTCGACGTGCCGGTGGACAACATCTACGGCTCGCCGACCCTGGTCGACGACATCCAGGATCAGCGCTTCGAGAACCTGATGATCGTCTCCCCGGACATCGGCGGCGTGGTGCGTGCCCGCGCCGTGGCCAAGAGCCTGGGCGTCGACCTGGCGATCATCGACAAGCGCCGGCCGAAGGCCAACGTCTCCGAGGTGATGCACATCATCGGCGACGTCGAGGGCCGCACCTGCGTACTGGTCGACGACATGGTCGACACCGCAGGCACCCTCTGCCATGCCGCCAGCGCACTGAAGAAGCACGGCGCCTCGAAGGTCTATGCCTACTGCACCCACCCGGTGCTGTCCGGCCGCGCCATCGAGAACATCACCGGCTCCGAGCTGGACGAACTGGTGGTCACCAACACCATCCCGCTGTCCGCCGCCGCCCAGGCCTGCGAGCGCATCCGCCAGCTGGACATCGGTCCGGTGGTCGCCGAAGCCGTGCGCCGGATCAGCAACGAGGAATCCATCAGCGCCATGTTCCGCTGAGGAACGGGCGCCGATACCACTGCCCCACGAGGGGCCTCAGCCAACAGCCCGGAACGCTGGTCGCAAGCGCCGGGCATGTTGTCATTCTGGAGAACTGCAATGACCAACTTCACCCTGAATGCCCAAGCGCGTTCCGACCTGGGGAAAGGTGCGAGCCGCCGCCTGCGTCGTAACGCCAACCTGGTACCGGCCGTCGTCTACGGCGGCGAGCAGGCCCCGCAGTCGATCTGCATGGAAGCCCGCGAGGTCGTCAAGCTGCTGGAAGACCAGTCCGTGTTCGGCAGCACCGTTGCCCTGAACATCGACGGCGCCGTGCAGAACGTCGTGATCAAGGCCGTCCAGCGTCATCCGTCCAAGGGCTTCGCCCTGCACATGGACTTCGTGCGCGCCTGATAATCGCCTGCACGCCTGAGAGAGCCCCTGTCGTGACTGCCATCCAACTGATCGTCGGCCTCGGTAACCCCGGTCCGGAATACGAGCAGACCCGGCACAACGCAGGGGCTCTTTTCGTCGAGGAACTGGCCCGCAAGCTGGGCGTCAACCTCGGCATGGACAAGAAGTACTTTGGCCTGGTCGGCAAGTTCAGCCATCAGGGCCGCGACGTTCGTCTGCTCATCCCCACCACCTACATGAACCGCAGCGGCCAGTCCGTGGCGGCGCTGGCGAACTTCTTCCGCATTCCGCCGGCGGCCATCCTGGTGGCCCACGACGAACTCGACATGCCCCCCGGCACCGCCAAGCTCAAGCTCGGTGGCGGTCACGGCGGGCACAACGGGCTCAGGGACATCATCGCCCAGCTCGGCAACCAGAATTCCTTCTATCGCCTGCGGCTCGGCATCGGCCACCCCGGCGACAAGAACCTCGTCTCCGGCTTCGTCCTCGGCCGGGCTCCGCGCAGCGAACAGGAAAAGCTCGAGGCGAGCATCGACTTCGCCCTCGACGTGCTGCCGGAAATGCTCGCCGGCGACTGGACCAAGGCGATGCAGCAGCTGCACAGCCAGAAAGCCTGACGCCCCCCTTTTCGATCGAATTCATCTCCGCGAGGGATACACCATGGGATTCAACTGCGGCATCGTCGGCCTGCCCAACGTCGGCAAGTCCACCCTGTTCAACGCCCTGACCAAGTCCGGCATCGCCGCGGAGAACTTCCCGTTCTGCACCATCGAGCCGAACAGCGGCATCGTGCCGATGCCCGACCCGCGCCTCGACGCCCTGGCCGAGATCGTCAAGCCCGAGCGCGTGCTGCCGACCACCATGGAGTTCGTCGACATCGCCGGCCTGGTCGCCGGCGCCTCCAAGGGTGAGGGCCTGGGCAACAAGTTCCTCGCCAACATCCGCGAGACCGACGCCATCGCCCACGTGGTGCGCTGCTTCGAGGACGACAACGTGATCCACGTTTCCAACTCGGTCGATCCCAAGCGCGACATCGAGATCATCGACCTGGAGCTGATCTTCGCCGACCTCGACAGCTGCGAGAAGCAGCTGCAGAAGGTGGCGCGCAACGCCAAGGGCGGCGACAAGGAAGCCCTGGCGCAGAAGGCCATCCTCGAGCAACTGATCCCGCACTTCACCGCCGGCAAGCCGGCGCGCTCGCTGATGAAGGACATGGACGAGGAGCAGAAGCGCGTCATCCGTGGCTTCCACCTGCTGACCAGCAAGCCGGTGATGTACATCGCCAACGTCGCCGAGGACGGCTTCGACGACAACCCGCACCTCGACGTGGTCAAGGCCATCGCCGAGGAGGAAGGCGCCATCGTGGTGCCGGTGTGCAACAAGATCGAGGCGGAGATCGCCGAGCTCGACGACGACGAGGAGAAGCAGATGTTCCTCGAATCGATGGGCATGGAAGAACCGGGCCTCAACCGGGTGATCCGCGCCGGCTACCAGCTGCTCGGCCTGCAGACCTACTTCACCGCCGGGGTGAAGGAAGTCCGCGCCTGGACCGTGAAGATCGGCGCCACCGCCCCACAGGCCGCCGGGGTGATCCACACCGACTTCGAGAAGGGCTTCATCCGCGCCGAGGTCATCGCCTACGACGACTTCATCCAGTACAAGGGCGAAGCCGGCGCCAAGGAAGCCGGCAAGTGGCGCCTGGAGGGCAAGGAGTACATCGTCAAGGATGGCGACGTGATGCATTTCCGCTTCAACGTCTGACTGCTCCCCCTCCCCAAGCGAACCCCGGCCTGATGCCGGGGTTCGTCGTTTTCCGGCACACACGGCCAAGCCGTTGATAGCACTGAAAAATCTTTGCCCGAGGGGTTGACGCGAGCATCGGCGCTCCGGATAATGCGCGCCACATCGGCTACGTAGCTCAGTTGGTTAGAGCACGGCATTCATAATGCTGGGGTCCGGGGTTCAAGTCCCTGCGTAGCCACCAAATTGCGAAAGGGCCTGCAGAAATGCAGGCCCTTTTTCGTTGCCTCGGAAAAAACCACCGGCTAGGCTGACCCTTCCGCTCCGAAGGACTCGGGGCCGCGCAGCCAGGAGGCCGCATGCGCAGCGAACAGCCTACCCGTCGCACATCCCGTCCGGGCCTCGTCCTGCTCGGCCTGCTGCTCGGACTCGCTGGCACCGCTGCTGCCGACCCGCCCCGCTCCGCCCGCCAGACCGACTTCGACGAACACAACTACCAGCCGCGGGGAATCGTCAATCGCCTGCCGCCACCGCCGCCGACTGCCGCACCCAAGCGCGCCGCAGCGACAGCCAAGGCCGTGACGCGCTCGGCCCAGTGGTCGTGGAAGAGCCGCCAGACCGTGGAGCGCGGTACCTTCAAGTGGCGCGAGCGCGACGGGCGCATCGACTATGCCAGCGTGTGCATGAACGAGAAGACGGGCTCGCTGCGCTACCGCGACTGCCGGCGCGGCGCCAAGGTCGCCTTCGCCCGACTGTGTCGGGAGCGCCGCGACCCGGCCGCCTGCCATGCGCAGAACAACTACTCGCCACTGCGCTGAACCTCTGGTGCCGGACGAGTGGCCAGCAGTAGGCCGGCGAAGATCAGCGCACCGCCCAGCCAGTGGTAGAAGGCCAGCCGCTCGTCCAGCAGCAGCCAGCCCAGCAGCGCGGCGAACAGCGGCATCAGGTAACTGAACAGCGAGGCGCGCGCCGCACCGAGCACACCGAGCCCATGATTCCAGGTCAGGTAGGCGAGCAGCGAGGCGAACAGCGCGGTGTAGCCGATGGCCCCGAGGGTCGCCGGCGTCGGCGCGAAGCCGCCGACGCGGACCAGTTCGGCCAGGTAGAACGGCAGCATCAGCACCAGACCGAACAGGATCATCACCCCGAGCAGCGGCAACGGCGCCAGCCCCAGGCGTGCGCCCCACAGGCGCATCAGCAGCGAATACAGCGCCCAGGCGGCCACCGCCAGCAGCATGATCAGGTCGCCGCGATAGAAGTCGAGGGCAAGGAAAGTCGCCAACTCGCCGCGACCGATCAGCAGCAGCAGGCCGCCGGCGGCTACCGCCAGACCGAACCAGGCGCGCCGCGCCGGCCACTCGCCGAGCAGCAGGCCGGCGCCGAGGAAGGTGGCCAGCGGCAGGCAGGTGTTGAGCAGGGTGATGTTGATCGCCGAGGTGCTGTGCGCCGCGTGGTAGAGCAGCGAGTTGTAGCAGGCGATGCCCAGCGCGGCGACCACCCACAGCCGCCAGCCGGCGGCCCGCACCGCGCTGCGCTCCCGCCACAGCGCGGGACCGACGAAGGGCAGCAGGATGGCCAGCGCCAGCGACCAGCGCCAGAACGCCAGTGACATCGGCGGGATGCTGTCGGCCACCGCACGCGCCACCAGCGCATTGCCGGCCCAGCACAGGCAGGACAGCACCAGCCCGCCGACCGCCCAGCCGTGACGCAGGTTCATCGCCAAGCCTCCGCGCGGATCGGCGGCGGGACGATGGACGAACGGACGATGGACATGGGCGACTCCTTGCAGGCCAGCCCGGCACCATACGCAGCCCGCCGCCGCCTTGGCAAGCGCGACGCAGAGCCTCAGCGGAGGGCGAGCAGTTCCTCGGCCGCCCGTTCGCCGGCCTCCACCGCCCCCTCCAGGGTGCCCGGCCAGCGCGACGCGAGATCGGCGCCGGCGAAGTGCACCCGGCCCTGCGGGCGGCGCAGCGTGGGCGCCTGCAGACTCCAGCCGCCGGCGGGCCAGAGCGCGGCGGCGCCGCGCAGGAAGGGCTGGTCGGGCCAGGCATGCAGCAGACACTCCAGCGGCGTGCGCGCCGCTTCGCCGAGCAGCCCGGCCAGTCCCTCCAGCAGACGGGCCTGACGGGCCGGCGCTGCCAGTCGCCCCAGTCCTCGCGCCGCCTCGCCGCCCAGCCGTACCCGCAACACGCCCTCGCCGACGCGCAAGGCCGGCTGCTCGACGATCAGCCAGTCGCCATCGCGGCGCGGCAGGGCGACCTGCGGCAGACGCTCGCGCCAGAACGGCCGCTCGTAGCGCAGGCGCGCCTCCAGGCTCGCCTGCGGCAGCAGATGGCGCAGCGCGTGGTCGTGCCAGCCCGGCAGCGCCGGCTGGAAATCGAGGCGCGCCAGCTGCAGCGCCGGCAGGGCGAGCACCACCCGGCCGGCCCGCTGACGGCCATGCGGAGTGAACAGCTCGACGCCCTCCTCGTCCTGACGCAGCGCCAGCAACGGGGAGTCGAGGAGCAGATCGTCACCCAGGCGTACCGTCAGCGCCTCGCAGATCGCCTGCATGCCGGTCGCCGGGCGCCAGTGATCAAGGCCCAGTTGCAGCGCGACGAGCCCGCGCCGGCCGCCGTGGCGGCGCAGCTGCAGCAGTGCCTGCAGCAGGGATAGCTGCTGCGGCTCGACGCCGAATAGCAGCTCGGCCTCGGCGACGAAGCACTGACGGGCGGAGCGCCCCAGCCAGGTGCTGGCCAGCTCGGCGGCCAGGCTGCGTCGATCCAGACGGGCGGCCAGGGCATGACGGGGATCGGGCTCGGGCGGCAGCAGCGCGGCCTGGCGCTCGAGAGTCCGCCACAGGCGCCGCAGCGCCCAACGCGCGTGCCACGGCAGGGCAGCCTGCGCCGCGTCGTGGAGTTCCGCCACGGCGCCGCGCCCGTCAGCCGCTGGCGGCGCCAGCCCCAGCTCGTCGAGCAACTGGTGCAGGCGCTGCTGCCCAGGCGCGACGCCGCCGGCCCCCAGCTCGACCGGCTGGCCGTCGGCGAAGCGCGCACTCAGCAGGCGCCCGCCGATACGCGGCGCCGCCTCCAGCACGCGTACGGACTTACCGGCCCAGCCCAGCCGCCAGGCGGCCGTCAGCCCGGAAAGACCGGCGCCGACCACGATCACCTCGGCGGTTTGCAGCGTCATCCCGGGCGCTCCGACAAAGGTCAGGAGAAACTTCCGGCAGGCCCGGCGTAGCGGGCCCGCCGGAGCCTCAGTCGAACAGCGGGCAGGCCATCACCAGCGCGTCCTCGCGCCCGCCGACGGCCGGGTAGTAGTCGCGCCGGCGGCCGATCTCGTTGAAGCCGAAACGCTCGTACAGACGATAGGCCGACTGGTTGGAGGCGCGCACCTCGAGGAAACACTCGTTGCCGCCGCGCTCGCGGGCACGCTGCATCAGGTGGGTGAGCAGGCGCAAGCCCAGGCCGCGGCCCTGGCTCTCCGGCTTGACGGTGATGTTGAGCAGATGGGCCTCGTCGGCGATGAGGTTGATCACCCCGTGGCCGACCTGCTGGCCGCCCTCGAACATCAGCCAGCACTCATAGCAGCCGAGGGCGTCGGTGAAGATGCCGCGGGTCCAGGGATGGCTGAAGGCGGCGTATTCGATCTTGAGTACCGCGTCCAGGTCGTCGGCGCTCATGCGCCGGAAACTTACCGCATCAGTCATGCTTCATTCGTCCAGCGGCGCATAAGGCGCCGCATGCTGTGCCACACTCCGGCCTTGAGGGCCGGCGTTTCCATCAGTTGCTCCAGCCCCGGCAGGGCCCAGCCCGTGCCAAGGCCATCCAGGTCGATCTCGCGGCAGGCCTCGGGTGCTGCCTCGCTGGCGGCGAAACGCTGGGCCGGCATGCCGAGCAGCCAGGTGCAGGCCGTCGGCTCCTGCTCCAGCTGGCTCTGCAGCACGGTGCGCACGTAATCGCGTGCCGCCGCAGGCCCTTGGTCGAACTCCGGGTTGTTGCGGATCAACGGCCAGCGGATCGGCTCGCCGAGCGGCCGCGGGCTGTCCGGCAGACCGGCGGCGCGCAACAGATCGCGGAGCAGACGGTAGGCCGGATCGCGGCTGGCGAACGGCTCGCCGGTGGGCAGCTCGGCGAGCAGCAGGCAGTTGCCGGCGCGCAGCAGTTGCAGGGCGAAGCGCGGCGGCGGCTCGCGGCGCGGTGCGGGCGGCGCGGCGGTGTCGCGCGGCGCGGCAGGCGGCTTGGCGACGCGCGGGCGCAGCGGTACCACCGGAGCCTTGCGCGACACGGCCGGCTCGGCTGCCGGCACCGCACCCTGCGGTCGGGAGCCCGGCCCCGAACGGCCGCTCGGCGTGACTTGCGGGCGCGTCGACTCGGCCGGCAACGTCACCGCCAGCAGTTCGGGCCGCGAAGGCGCGGCGAACGGCAGCGCCACGCGCGGCAACCAGCTGGTCACCTGCATGGCGCCGAGGTAGGCGCGGCGGCGCTGCTCGTCGATCAAACGCCGTCCGCCTGCGGGTGGGTCTTGTGCACGCCGGCCTGCATCAGGTTCAGTGCGTTGAGGTAGGCCTTGGCCGAGGCGGCGAGGATGTCGGTGTCGGCGCCATTGCCGTTGACGATGCGCCCGCCCCTCTCCAGGCGCACGGTCACCTCGCCCTGGGAGTCGGTGCCCTGGGTGATGGCATTCACCGAGTACAGCTGCAGGTTGGCCTGCGACTGGGCGATCGCCTCGATGGCCTGGAAGGTGGCGTCCACCGGACCGGCGCCGCTGGCGGCGACCTTGTGCTCGACACCGTCGACGGCCAGCACCAGCTCGGCATGCGGCACCTCGCCGGTACGGCTGGTGACCTCGAGGCAGACCAGCTTGAAGTGTTCCGGTGCTTCCTCGGCCAGGCTGTCGCTGACCAGCGCCTGCAGGTCCTCGTCGAAGATCTCGTGCTTCTTGTCGGCCAGCTCCTTGAAGCGGGCGAAGGCGGCGTTCAGCTCGGCCTCGCCGGGCAGGACGATACCCAGCTCCTCGAGACGCGCCCGGAAGGCGTTGCGCCCGGAGTGCTTGCCCATGACCATCTTGTTGGCGTTCCAGCCGACGTCCTGGGCGCGCATGATCTCGTAGGTTTCGCGATGCTTGAGCACGCCGTCCTGGTGGATGCCCGATTCGTGGGCGAAGGCGTTGGCGCCGACGATGGCCTTGTTCGGCTGCACCGGGAAGCCGGTGATGCCGGAGACCAGCCGCGAGGTGCTGAGGATGTGCTCGGTCTCGATGTTGGTGTAGACGTCGAGCAGGTCCTTGCGGGTCTTGATCGCCATGACGATCTCTTCCAGCGCGGCGTTGCCGGCGCGCTCGCCGAGGCCGTTGATGGTGCACTCCACCTGGCGCGCGCCGGCGACCACCGCGGCCAGCGAGTTGGCAACCGCCAGGCCGAGATCGTTGTGGCAGTGCACCGAGAACACCGCCTTGTCGGCATTGGGGATGCGCTCGAGCAACTGGCGGATGGTGTCGGCGTACTGGTGCGGGATAGCGTAGCCGACCGTGTCCGGGATGTTGATGGTGCGCGCACCGGCGTCGATGGCCGCCTCGATGATCCGGCAGAGGAAGTCGATCTCCGAGCGGCCGGCGTCTTCGCAGGAGAACTCTACGTCGCCGCACAGGCTGCGCGCCTTCTTCACCGCGCGCACGGCCTGCTCGATCACCTGGTCGGGCTGCATGCGCAGCTTGTACTGCATGTGGATCGGGCTGGTGGCGATGAAGGTGTGGATACGCCCCGAGTTGGCATTCTTCAACGCCTCGGCCGCGCGCTCGATGTCGGCGTCGAGCGCGCGCGACAGCGAGCATACGGTGCTGTCCTTGATGGTCTCGGCAATCGCCTTGACCGCCTCGAAGTCACCGGGACTGGCGATGGCGAAGCCGGCTTCAATCACGTCGACGCGCATGCGCTCCAGCGCCTTGGCGATGCGCAGCTTCTCTTCCTTGGTCATGGACGCGCCGGGGCTCTGCTCGCCGTCGCGCAGCGTGGTGTCGAATATGATGACGCGGTCGTTGCTCATGTCGATCTCCTGATGATCCCGTCGCCGGCGCGGGCGTGGCGCTGTACGCCGTTCTGGCTATCGGCAGATTGTGGCGCGAATCCCGCGTGCGGGAAAGCGTCACGCCCCGGACTCAGGGCTGCAGCGGAATCTTCGGCGCCCAGTCCAGCCATTCCGCCTCAGGTTCGTCGAATAGCACGAAGGTCTGCCCCGGCTGCACCGGACGCGTCTCGTCCGGCGTTGCGAAGGCGATGCCGCCAGCGACTATGGTCTCGACCGACTCGGCGCGCACCTGCAGGCCCTTGAGCAGGCCGAAGTCGACGTCGATTCCGCTGGCGCTCCAGAACCGGCTGCCACCGCGCACCAGCGCGGCATAGCGCGGCTCGATGAGGACGTGGATCAGCACCCGGTCGGCACTCGGCCCCAGCTCCAGGCCGGTGACCTGACCCACCGGCATCTGCCGATAGCTGACCGGGTCGCCGGCCGCGAGCGAGCCGCGGCGCGCCGCGCTGAGCACCAGCGCCAGCCCCCTACGCGGCGCCGCGGTCGCCTCGGGCGCGCGCTCGAGCAGCTCGAAACGCCGCTGTGCAATGCCGGGGCGCTCGGCCGGCTGCACTTCCAGGTAGGGGCCGCTGACCAGCGTGTCGAGATTGGCGGTGCGCGCCAGTCCCAGCTCGGGACGCACCACCCAGAAACGGCTGCCGGTAGCGGCGATGCGCTGCTCGGCACGCTCGACGCGCACCTCGAGGAGCACTGCGCTGAAGTCGTCGGCCAGACCTACCTGCTCCACCCGTCCCACCTCCAACCCGCGATAGCGCAGCGGCGTCCCCTCGCTCAGGCCATCAGCACGCTCGGCGCGCAGTTCGATCAGCCGTCCACGGGCCAGGGCCTGCCCCTCGCTTTCGTGCAGCGCAAAGCGTCGCGAACGGATCACCGCCGACGCCTGCGGATCAGGCGTGTCGAAGGCGATCCCGCCAAGCACCAGGGTCTGCAGCGACTCGCTCTTCACCTCGACGCCCGACAGCCCGCCTTTGAGGGTGATACCGCTGGCATTCCAGAAGCGTGTCGAGGCGTTCACCAGGCCGGCATGATCCGGCTCGATGTGCACGTCCAGCAGCACGGTGCGACGGTCGGCCGCAAGCTGGTAGTTCCTCACACTGCCGACTCGCATCTGCCGATACAGCACGGGACTGCCGACATCCAGCGAACCGAGGCGCTCGCTGGTCAGCACCAGGTGCAGGCCAGGCGCGTTCGGGTCCAGCGGCGGTGCCTTCGCTCGGATGCTGAACTCGCGCGACATGCGTCCTTCCTTGCCGAAGCGCACGGCGATGAAGTTGCCCTGCACCAGTGCCTCCAGCCCGGTGATGCCGGCCAGCGAGATCGACGGTCTGACCACCCAGAACTCGCTGCTGTCGAGCAGCAGCTCCTCGGCGCGCGGGTCCATGGTCAGTTCGGCGACCGGCCGGGAGAAGTCACGCCCCATGTCGATCTTGCGCAGCGTGCCGACCTGCACGCCGTTGAAGACCACCGGTGTGCGCCCCGGCTGCAGTCCGCCGACGTTGTCCAACTGCAGCTGCACGCGGAAACCGGCCTCGGCGGCCTCGAAGTCGTCGTAGAGGCGGAACGGAAAGATCGGATCGGTGGGCGGGCTGTCCAGACGATGCTCCGGAGTGGCGAAGGCGATCCCGCCGGTGGCCAGACTGACCAGCGATTCGGTGCGCAGCTTGAAGCCAGACAGGCCGCCGCTGAAGCTGACGCCGCTGGCGTTCCAGAAGCGGGTATGCTTGCGCACCAGGTGGGCGTAGGCCGGCTGGATATAGATCTGGATCTCGACCGTGCGCTGGTCCTCGCCCAGTCGGTAGCTCTTCACCTGGCCAACCTGAATTTGTCGATAGAACACCGGACTGCCCTGGTCAAGCGAGCCGAGACGCTCGGCCTTGAGGGTGATGTGCAGGCCGGGCAGGCTGTCGGATAGCGCGGGCGGCTCGGCGAGCGCCTGGAACTGACGCGCCGGCTCGCCCTTCGCCGGATCGATGGCGATGTAGATGCCGGAAACCAGGGTCTCCAGACCGGTCACTCCGGCCAGCGACACCCGCGGGCGGACCAGCCAGAAGCGGGTGCCCTCACTCAGGTAGTCCTCGGCCTTGCGGTCGATCTCGATGGTGGCGTCGACACCCTGCAGGTCGGGGCTGACCTGCAGGTCGACGACCTTGCCCACCGGGATACCTTTGTAGATCACCTGAGTCTTGCTGACCTGGATGCCGTCGCCGTCGGCGAAGTGCACGCGGATTTCGATGCCGGCCTCGCTGAAAGCACGCCACAGCAGCCACAAGCCGATGGCCAGGGCGAGCAGCGGCAGCGCCCAGATTGCGGACCAGTTGCTGGTCTTGCGTATGTCGGGGTGGGCGAGTTCACTCATGGCGCAGTTCCGCGTCGGTGTTGTCCCAGATCAGCCGGGGGTCGAAGGTGATCGCTGCCAGCATGGTGAGGATCACCACGGCAGCGAAGGCTAGGGCGCCGACGCCTGCCTCTATGCTAGCCAAGTTGCCGAAGCTGACCAGGGCGACCAGGATGGCGATGACGAAGATGTCCAGCATCGACCAGCGGCCAATCCACTCGATGAAGCGGAACATGAAGATGCGCTGGCGCGGCGACAGCGGCAGATGGCGCTGCACCGAATAGAGCAGCAGGGCGATGCCGGCCAGCTTGAAGGTAGGTACCAGGATGCTGGCGACGAACACCACCAGGGCGATGGGCAGCATACCGGCGTGGATCAGCTCCAGCACGCCCTGCATGATGGTCGCCGGACTGCCCTGACCGAACAGGTTGACGGTCATGATCGGCAGCAAGTTGGCTGGAATGTAGAGCACGAATGCGGCCAGCAGCAGCGCCCAGGTCCGCGCGATGCTGTTCGGGCGACGGGCATGCAGCCGCGCTCCGCAACGCCGGCAGCACTGCAGCTCACCGGGACGCTGACGACTGAGCAGATGGCACTCGTCGCAAACCAGGATGCCGACATCAAGCGCGCGCATCGCTCTCCTCCTCCAGCGCTTCCCAAATCTGCCGGGGCGACATGGTCACCTCCAGCCAGATCTGGGCGAGCAGCAGACCGACGAAGCAGAACAGCCCCGTCCCCAGGGTCAGATCGGCCATATCGACCAGCTTGACGATGGAAACAAGGATGCCGATCAGGTACACCTCAAGCATCCCCCACTCGCGCAGATGGTGATAGGAGCGATAGACCCAACGCCCCCAGCCCAGCTCCCATCGCCAGCGGATGCACAGCAGCACCAGCAATTGGCAGAGCAGCTTGAGCAGCGGCACCACCATGCTGCACAGGAACACCACCAGCGCCACCACTTCCATTCCGCTGCGCCAGAGGCTGACCACACCGCTCCACACGGTATCCTGGGTCGTCTGGCCGAGCAGGGTCAGCTGCATGATCGGCAGGAAATTGGCTGGCAGAAACAGAGCCAGGGCAGTCAGCACCAGAGCCAAGCTGCGCCGCTCCACCTGTGCCCGGTGCGCATACAACTCGTAGCCACAGCGCGGACAGGAGGCCTTCTGCTCCAGGGCCAGATCGGGCTTGTGCATCAGCAGGTCGCACTCGTGACAGGCGATCAACTGGTCCAGCGGCAACTCGTGCAAAGGCGCCGGGGATTCGGATTCAGAAGCGGGCATGCGCATCTCTCACATGGCAGTAAAGGCCATCTTATCCGAGCTGTTCTCTCAGGCATCGAGGTTTTCGCGGAATGAGCGAAACCCCGACCAGCGTTTGCTGATCGGGGTTTCTGTATAGGTGCTTGACGATGACCTACTCTCACATGGGGAAACCCCACACTACCATCGGCGATGCGTCGTTTCACTGCTGAGTTCGGGATGGG
>NZ_JANGEY010000004.1 GCF_024451105.1 Stutzerimonas stutzeri | reverse complement strand
CATCCCGAACTCAGCAGTGAAACGACGCATCGCCGATGGTAGTGTGGGGCTTCCCCATGTGAGAGTAGGTCATCGTCAAGCACCTATACAGAAACCCCGATCAGCAAACGCTGGTCGGGGTTTCGTCATTGGCCCCTGAAAAAAGGGGCTGTCGTTGTCGACGTAAAACAGACCCGTTCCGAGCCGGCATGAAAAAGCCCCGCTGCAGGGGCAAGCGGGGCTGGGGCTACGCGGCGGTGGCTGGGGCGAATCAGCGCTCCAGGTACTGCAGCTTGTCCTTCACGCCGTCCCATTCTTCGGCGTCGGGCAGGGCGTCCTTCTTCTCGGTGATGTTTGGCCAGACTTCCGCCAGATCGCGGTTCAGTTCGATGTATTCCTGCTGATCTTCCGGAACCTCGTCTTCGGAGAAGATGGCCTGAGCGGGACACTCCGGCTCGCACAGCGCGCAGTCGATGCACTCGTCCGGATGGATCATCCAGGAAGTTCGGGCCTTCGTAGAAGCAGTCCACCGGGCAGACTTCCACGCAGTCGGTGTACTTGCACTTGATGCAGTTGTCGGTAACGACGAAGGTCACGTTTCGGAGTTGTTCGATCCAGAGGCCGGTTCGACGTTTTATTGATGCCTCAGTGCTGTGGTTTCATGGTCGATTGCTCGGCGCGTTGCTGCTGCAGTCGCCACATCTGCGCGTACTGACCATTCGATGCCTGCAGCTGCGCATGTGTGCCCCGCTCGATGATCCGCCCGGCATCCATAACTAGGATCTGGTCGGCATTCATCACGGTCGATAGCCGGTGAGCGATGACCAGAGTGGTTCTCCCGATCTGGATCCTTTCCAGCTCGGCTTGAATGGTCCGCTCGGATTGCGAGTCAAGCGCCGAGGTGGCTTCGTCGAAGATAAGAATTGCCGGGTTCTTGAGGATGGCTCGAGCGATCGCTACGCGCTGTTTCTCCCCGCCCGAGAGTTTCAGGCCGCGCTCGCCGACCTGGGTTTCGTAGCCATCCGGCAAGCTCTGCACGAACTCGTGGATATGCGCCGCACGGGCTGCGGATTCCACTTCCGTGCGGCTGGCGTTCGGGCGACCGTAGAGGATGTTGTAGTAGATGCTGTCGTTGAACAGCACGGTGTCCTGCGGGACTATGGCAATGGCGCTGCGCAACGAGGCCTGGGTTAGTTCGCGCAGATCCTGACCGTCGATGGTGATGCGGCCGCCGTCGACGTCGTAGAAGCGGTACAGCAAGCGCGCCAGGGTGGACTTGCCGCAGCCGGAGTGGCCGACCACCGCTATCGTACCGCCGGCGGGGATCTCGAAGTCGACGTCTTGGAGGATCTGCCGGCGTGGATCGTAGCCGAAGCGCACGTTTTCGAAGCGGACTCGTGGCAGGCGACTCACCAGCGCCTTGGCGCCGGGGGCGTCCTGCACATCCTGGCGCTCGTCGAGCAGGCTGAACAGTCGCTCCATGTTGGTCAGGGCCTGCTTTACCTCGCGATACATCATGCCGAGCAGGAACAGCGGTGCGGAAAGCTGCAGTAGATAAGCGTTGACCAGCACTAGGTCGCCGATCGTCATGCTGCCGTCGACGACCCCGGTCGCCGCCAGCCACATCATGGCGGTGACACCGATCGACACCACGGCAGCCTGACCGAGGTTGAGCGTCGCCAGACTGATCGTCGCTTTGACCTTGGTATTTTCCAGGTGGCGCAGGTTCTCGTCGTAACGGTTCGCCTCGTGTGCCTCGTTGTTGAAATACTTGACGGTCTCGTAGTTGAGCAGCGAATCGACTGCACGCTCGTTGGCACGGGTGTCGGCCTCCACGGAGGCCCGGTAGTAGCGCGTCCGCCACTCGGTGACCGCGAAGGTCCACAGGGCGTAGATAAGCAGAGTGGCGAGAGTGATGGCGGCGAAGCGCCAGTCGTAGGTCCAGACCAGCACCAAGGTAACCAGGATCACCTCGAAGGCGATCGGGATGATCGAGTAGAGGGTCCAGTCGAGCAGGTCGGTGATGGCGCTGCCACCGCGCTCGACGTCGCGCGCCACGCCGCCGGTGCGACGGCTCAGGTGGAACTTCAGGCTCAGGTCGTGCAGGTGGCGAAACACCCTGAGCGTGACCTCGCGGGAGGTGCGGGCCATCACTCGGGCGAACACCACCTGGCGCAGTTCGGTGAACAGGGTGACCCCGATGCGTGCCGCGCCGTAGGCCAGCAGCAGGCCGACCGGCAGCAACTGCAGGCTGGGGGTGGCGTTGAGGTCGTCGACGATGTCTCTGAGCAGGAGCGGGACCGACAGGTTGAGCAGTTTGGCGGCGATCACCAGCCCCAATGCTAGGACGATGCGGCCTAGGTAGGGGCGCAGATAGGGCAGCAGTTCGCCGATCACGGCGAGTTCGCCGCGTGTCTTAGGGGCGCTACCGAAGTGTTCCTGGCGAGGGGGGGAGGTCATGCTCTGCGTGCCTCCGGGCGTTATGGCCGGTATCGGGCGGTCGATCATAGGGGTGTGCGAAGACCGGGCGTTCGGACTGCGGGCGCCTTGGATGTGAGATGGCGCACGTTGCCGCGGCTTCACCTATGCTGCGGAGGAACCCTGTCAAGCAGTGACAGTCTAGAGCGGATCCACAGGAGGAGTTGTCCATGTTCAAACGCGCAGTTTCCCGCCGCTTGGCTGCCGGGGTGATGATGCTCCAGTTGCTGGCCGTCTCTCAGGTGCCTCTGGCCGAGGCGGCAATGCTCGGCACCGGCGAGGTGCTGCAGGCGCAGCAACAACAGCTCGATCGCCAGCAGTTGCTTGCCATGTTGGAGGATCAGGGTGTGCGCGACAAGCTGGCCGATCTTGGCGTCGAACGGGGACAGGTCGAGCGGCGTATCCAGAGTCTGACCAGCGCCGAGTTGGTGCAATTCAACCAGCAGCTCAGCGAGGCGCCGGCCGGCGGCATTATCGGGGTCATAGTGCTGTTCCTGGTAATCTTTATCATCACCGACATGCTGTGCGCCACAGACGTGTTCACTTTCGTCAAATGCATCAATCGCTGAGTTGGTTGACGGCGCTGCTGGTCGTCCTGCTCCTCGTCGGGTGCGGATCGGCTCCCCGACTTGCCGAGCAGATCGAGCAACTACCCGAGCGAGCAGAACTCGACGAGGTGCCCTTCTTTCCGCAGGCCGAGTACCAGTGCGGCCCGGCGGCGCTGGCGACCATGCTCAAGCACAGGGGGGTCGCCGCTTCGCCGGATTTGCTCAAGGATCGGGTGTTTCTGCCGGGACGCCGAGGCAGCCTGCAGGTCGAGCTGGTGGCTGCTGCGCGGGATCACGATCTGCTCGTCTATCCGCTGGAGCCGCGACTCGACGTCCTGCTGGCCGAAGTGGCTGCCGGCAACCCGGTGCTGGTACTGCAGAACCTCGCTTTCAGCTGGTATCCGCGTTGGCACTTTGCGGTGGTGGTGGGGTACGACCGTCGGGAGCGTCAGCTGATCCTGCGCTCCGGGACTACGCGGCGCTGGGTGAGCGACTTCGCCAGCTTCGACGCCACCTGGGCGCGTGGCGGGCGCTGGGCGGTGCTGACGCTGCCGCCCGAGCGGATTCCTGCTCGAGCCGAGCTGCGGCCTTGGCTGCAGGCTGCGGTCGATCTCGAACAGACCGGTCATGCCGGTGCGGCGGGGCGTGCGTATCAGGCGGCTGTCCGCCACTGGCCGGAGGAGGGCATCAGCTGGTTTGCGCTGGGCAATGAGCGCTACGCGGCCGCAGAGCCTGTTGTTGCACAGCGCGCCCTGTTGCAGGCGGTGACCGTCGAGCCGCCATTGGCGCCGGCCTGGGGCAACCTTGCGCATGTGCTGGCTGAGCAGGGGTGCACCGCGCAGGCCGCGTTGGCGCAGCGTTGTGCCCGGCGCCTGGAGCCACAAGAGGAGCGCTACGCCCGGGCTTTGTCGCCGGCTGTACGGGGAGGTGAGTGCCCGATCCTGCCGGCATGTCCTCGGTAGGGCGCTATATGCCCAAGCGGTCGCGCAACTGGTAGTAGCAGGCGCCGAGCGCGGTGAAGGGTGCGCGCAGTAGTCGGCCGCCCGGGAAGGGGTAATGGCGCAGGCCGGCGAAGGCGTCGAAACGCTCGGCCTGGCCGCGTAGGGCTTCGGCCAGCACCTTGCCAGCCAAGTGCGTGTAGGTGACTCCGTGGCCGCTGCAGCCTTGCGAGTAGTAGATGTTGTCGCCCAGGCGTCCGACCTGCGGCAGGCGCGACAGGGTCAGCAGGAAGTTACCGGTCCAGGCGAAGTCGATCTTCACCCTCTCGAGCTGGGGGAAGGTCTTCAGCATCTTCGGACGGATGATCGATTCGATGTCGGCTGGATCGCGGGCACCGTAGACCACGCCGCCGCCGTAGATCAGCCGGTGGTCGGCGGAGAGGCGATAGTAGTCGAGCAGGTAGTTGCAGTCCTCCACGCAGTAGTCCTGCGGCAGCAGGCTGCGTGCGTATTCCTCGCCGAGTGGCTCGGTGGCGATCACTTGACTGCCGCAGGGCATCGCTTTGGCGGCGAGCTCCGGGAGCAGGTTGCCTAGGTAGGCGTTGCCGGCGACCACCAGGAACTTCGCCCGTACGCTCCCCGACGCCGTGTGGGCGACTGGAGTGCTGCCTCGCTCGATACGCAGCACGGGCGATTGCTCATGGATCGTCCCGCCCAGCGACTCCACGGCAGTGGCTTCGCCGAGGGCCAGATTTAGGGGGTGGATATGCCCGCCGCTGAGGTCCAGCAGTCCGCCGACGTACTGCTCGGTGGCTACCGAGCGGCGGATTCCCTGGCGATCCAGCAGCTCCAGCTGGGTGTGTCCGTAGCGCTCCCAGAGCTTCTTCTGGGTCTCCAAGTGGCGCATCTGCTTGCTGGTGAAGGCGGCGAACACGCCGCCGTTTTTGAGGTCGCAGCGAATGCCATAGCGCTGGATGCGTTCACGGATGATCCGTCCCCCCTCGAAGGCCATCTCGCCGATCAGGCGAGCCGCAGGAGCATTGGTGCTGTGCTCGATGACGTCGAGGTCTCGGCTGTAGCTGTTGACGATCTGCCCGCCGTTGCGTCCGGAGGCGCCGAAGCCGACCTTGGCCGCTTCCAGGACGATGACGCGGAAACCATGCTCGAGTAGGAACAGGGCGGAGGACAGTCCCGTGTAGCCGGCGCCTATGACGCACACGTCGGTTTCCTGCTCCCCCTGCAGTGCCGGACGTTCGGGGGCGGAGAGGGCGGAAAAGGCGTAATAGGACTGTGGGTAGGATGTGTGCGTCATCTTGAACCTCTGTTTTATATCCTTTACGTATATTTCGATCCTACGCGGGATCGGTGGCGGCTGCCAGTGGGGGAGGCACTGCGCGAAATTGCTCACGGAGCAAAAAAATGGAGTTTTTCAGTGGCTTAGCAAAAAAGGTGTTGACGGGGTTAAGGATGATCCTTAATATTCGCGGCCACTGCAGGCGCATAGCTCAGTTGGTTAGAGCACCACCTTGACATGGTGGGGGTCGTTGGTTCGAGTCCAATTGCGCCTACCAAATTGCAGGCACATAGCTCAGTTGGTTAGAGCACCACCTTGACATGGTGGGGGTCGTTGGTTCGAGTCCAATTGTGCCTACCAAAAACAGAAAAGCCGGTCTTGATGACCGGCTTTTCTGTTTTCCGCATCCGAAAGAAATCTGGTGGGGTCGGTTGGTGGAGATGGCGGTCTGGCATCTGGCGGATTACGCGTTGAGGGGGGTCGAATCCGGCGAGGGTGCGGCGCTGCTGCTGGTGCATGGCTCTCTGTGCGATCACCGCTTCTGGTCGGCGCAGGTTCCGGCGCTGGCCGGACGCTGGCGGGTACTGGCCCCCAGCCTGCGGCGCTGTTTCCCCGAGCGCTGGGATGGACGGGGAGGGGGCTTTTCCATCGAGCGGCACGTCGCGGACTTGATCGAGCTGGTTGAGCGTCAGGGTGAGTCGATGCATGTGCTGGGGCACTCGCGGGGCGGTAATGTCGCTCTGCGCTTGGCGGCGCAGCGCCCGGATCTGGTGCGCTCCCTGCTGCTGGCCGATCCTGGTGGCGATTATGCGTCCGGATTGTACGTGGCGAGCGGCGCATCGGTACCGCCGACGGGCGGCGAGCGCAATCGATTCCGTCTGGAGGCGCTGGGCCTGATTCGTGCCGGACAAGTCGAGGCGGGGTTGCGGTTGTTCGTCGATACCGTAAGTGGCCCCGGTATCTGGGAGCGCTCCTCGGCGCGCTTTCGGCATATGGCGTTGGATAATGCCTACACCCTGGTGGGGCTGGTTGAAGATCATCCCGAGCCGGTGGGCGAGGGCTTGCTGGCGGCGGTTCGTTGTCCGGTGCTGCTGCTCGGCGGCGAGCGCAGTCCGCAGCCGTTTCCAGCGATCCTGCGGATGCTCGGGCACTGCCTGTCCGATGTGCGCAGCGTAATCCTGCCGGGGGTTTCCCACGGCATGAACGTGCAGCGCCCGGCGCTGTTCAATCGCCTGGTCGGCGAGTTCCTGGATTCGCTCTGAGCGGCGTCATCTCGTCTTGCGCCGGCAGGCCTTTTCTGAAACGATGGTCAGCTTATTTTCCAGTGATCTCCGCCTGTGTGTCGGGAAGGCCGTTTCGGTCCTGCCATCGTGAGGCAGTTTTTCCGTCGGGCGCCGTTTACTGGCTCATCCCACCCCATGTGGCCTTTGGTAGGGGTCACCACTGAGAGAGGAGGCAGCCATGCCCATCGTTACTCTTCCCGACGGCAGTCAGCGCTCGTTCGAGCAGCCGGTCAGCGTGGCCGAGGTGGCCCAGTCGATCGGTGCCGGCTTGGCCAAGGCGGCACTGGCCGGCAAGGTCGACGGCCAACTGGTCGACACTTCGTACGTCATCGACGGCGACGTCGCCCTGTCGATCATCACCGCGCGGGATGCCGAGGGCGTCGAGGTGTTGCGTCACTCCTGTGCCCACCTGATGGCGATGGCCGTGCAGGAGCTGTTCCCGGGTACCCAGGTGACCATCGGTCCGGTGGTGGACAACGGCTTCTACTACGACTTCGACTGCGAGCGCCCGTTCACCAGCGAGGATCTCGAGAAGATCGAGGCGAAGATGTACGAGCTGGCCAAGGCCGATCTGCCGGTGAGCCGCTCGCTGATGTCCCGCGACGATGCGGTGGCCTTCTTCGAGCGCCTTGGCGAGAAGTACAAGGTCGAGATCATCGAGTCGATCCCCGGCAACGAGGAGCTGTCCTTCTACCGTCAGGGCGAGTTCATCGACCTGTGCCGTGGCCCGCACGTACCCTCCACCGGCAAGCTGCAGGCCTTCAAGCTGATGAAGGTGGCCGGCGCCTACTGGCGTGGTGATTCGAAGAACAAGATGCTGCAGCGCGTCTACGGCACCTGTTGGGGCAGCAAGCAGGATCTCAAGGACTACCTGCATCGCCTGGAAGAGGCCGAGAAGCGCGATCATCGCAAGATTGGCAAGCGTCTCGACCTGTTCCATACCCAGGAAGAAGCGCCTGGCATGGTGTTCTGGCACCCGAATGGTTGGACGCTCTATCAGGTGCTCGAGCAGTACATGCGCCGCGTGCAGCGCCAGCATGGCTACCAGGAGATCAAGACGCCGCAGGTGGTCGATCGCGTGCTGTGGGAAAAATCCGGGCACTGGGCGAACTACGGCGACCTGATGTTCACCACCGAGTCGGAAAGCCGCGACTACGCGGTCAAGCCGATGAACTGCCCGTGCCACGTACAGGTGTTCAATCAGGGGCTGAAGAGCTACCGCGAGCTGCCGCTGCGTCTGGCCGAGTTCGGTGCCTGTCATCGTAACGAGCCGTCCGGCTCGCTGCACGGCATCATGCGCGTGCGCGGCTTCACCCAGGACGATGCGCACATCTTCTGCACCGAGAGCCAGATGCAGGATGAGGCGGCGGCTTTCATCAAGCTGACCCTCGACGTGTATTCCGACTTCGGCTTCAAGGACGTGCAGCTCAAGCTGTCGACTCGTCCTGAGAAGCGTGTCGGCTCCGACGAGCTGTGGGATCGCGCTGAGGCGGCCCTGCAGTCGGCGCTGGATGCCGCCGGCCTGCCGTGGGAGTTGCAGCCGGGAGAGGGCGCCTTCTACGGCCCGAAGATCGAGTTCTCCCTGAAGGACTGTCTCGGTCGCGTCTGGCAGTGCGGCACCTTGCAGCTCGACTTCAACCTGCCGATCCGCCTCGGCGCCGAGTACGTCAGCGAGGACAACAGTCGCAAGCATCCGGTGATGCTGCATCGTGCGGTGCTGGGCTCCTTCGAGCGCTTCATCGGCATCCTCATCGAACACTATGAAGGCGCGTTCCCGGCTTGGCTGGCGCCAACCCAGGCGGTGGTGCTGAACATCACCGACAAGCAGGGTGAATTTGCCGCTCAGGTGGCAAAAGAGCTCGAGGCCAACGGCTATCGTGCCAAGGCCGACTTGAGAAATGAGAAGATCGGCTTTAAAATCCGCGAGCATACTTTGCTCAAGGTTCCCTACCTGCTGGTGATCGGGGATCGCGAAGTCGAATCGCAGACCGTCGCCGTGCGTACGCGCGACGGACAGGATCTGGGCTCCATGACCGTAGGCGAGTTCCAGAATCTGCTGGCCGAAGCCGTATCGCGGCGCGGTCGGTAACCCATTGGAGTAATCACTATTAAGCAGCGCGACATGAGACAAGACAGGCGAGTACAGTCCCGGCCCCCGATCAATGAAAACATCACCGCCCGCGAAGTTCGCCTGATCGGCGTGGATGGTCAACAGGTCGGCGTGGTTTCTCTCAACGAAGCCCTGCAGGCTGCCGAAGACGCCAAACTCGACCTGGTTGAGATCGTTGCTGATGCGGTTCCGCCTGTATGCCGGATCATGGATTACGGCAAGCACCTGTTCGAGAAGAAGAAGCAGGCTGCCGAGGCGAAGAAGAACCAGAAGCAGGCACAAGTCAAGGAAGTGAAGTTCCGTCCCGGTACGGAAGAAGGGGATTATCAGGTAAAACTACGCAACCTGATACGTTTCCTGAACGATGGGGACAAGGCCAAGGTATCCTTGCGATTCCGCGGCCGCGAGATGGCTCATCAGGAGCTGGGCATGGAGCTGTTGAAGCGGGTCGAAGCCGATCTCGCCGAATATGGCACCGTCGAGCAGCATCCGAAGCTGGAAGGACGCCAGCTGATGATGGTCATCGCACCCAAGAAGCGTAAGTAATCTCCAGGGCGTCAGGCAGGCCTTGCGATTACATGTAATTACTGAATGCGGAGTATCCGAACATGCCCAAGATGAAAACCAAGAGCGGTGCCAAGAAGCGCTTCAAGCCGACTGCAAACGGCTTCAAGCACAAGCACGCTTTCAAGAGCCACATCCTGACCAAGATGACCACCAAGCGTAAGCGTCAGCTGCGCGGCACTTCGCTGATGCATGCATCCGACGTCGCCAAAGTAGAGCGCATGCTGCGCGTTCGTTAATCCGGTCAAGATAATCAAGAGGTTCTAAAAGCATGGCTCGTGTCAAGCGTGGTGTCATCGCTCGTCGTCGTCACAAGAAGATCCTGAAGCTCGCCAAGGGCTACTACGGTGCACGCTCGCGCGTGTTCCGCGTCGCCAAGCAGGCGGTCATCAAGGCAGGTCAGTACGCCTACCGCGACCGTCGTCAGCGCAAGCGTCAGTTCCGCGCCCTGTGGATCGCCCGTATCAACGCGGGTGCTCGCGTCAACGGTCTGTCCTACAGCCGTCTGATCGCCGGTCTGAAGAAGGCCGCCATCGAGATCGACCGCAAGGTTCTGGCCGATCTGGCTGTGAACGAAAAAGCGGCGTTCGCTGCGATTGTCGAAAAAGCAAAGGCTTCTCTGGCCTAAGCCCCGCGACAATCATCGGGCCTTCGGGTCCGGGCAACGTCACCGATAGGGGAAGGGCCTTGTGCCCTTCCCCTATTTTGTATCTGGAGTCCGTACATGGAAAACCTGGATGCGCTGGTCTCCCAAGCCCTGGAGGCCGTGCGACACACCGAAGACGTGAGCGCCCTGGAGCAGCTCCGCGTTCATTATCTGGGCAAGAAGGGCGAACTGACCCAGCTGATGCAGACCCTGGGCAGGCTCTCCGCCGAGGAGCGCCCCAAGGCCGGCGCCCTGATCAATGCCGCCAAGACCAGCGTTCAGGATGCCCTCAATGCGCGCAAGGCCGACCTCGAGTCCGCCGCGCTGGCAGCCAGGCTGGCTGCCGAGCGCATCGACGTGACCTTGCCGGGCCGTGGTCAGGCAAGCGGCGGCCTGCACCCGGTGACCCGCACCTTCGAGCGCATCGAGCAGTTCTTCACCCGCATTGGCTACAGCGTCGCCGAGGGCCCGGAGGTCGAGGACGACTACCACAACTTCGAGGCGCTCAACATCCCCGGCCACCACCCGGCGCGGGCAATGCACGACACCTTCTATTTCAACGCCAACATGCTGCTGCGTACCCACACCTCGCCGGTCCAGGTGCGCACCATGGAGTCGACCCAGCCGCCGATCCGCATCGTCTGTCCCGGCCGCGTCTACCGCTGCGACTCCGATATCACCCACTCGCCGATGTTCCACCAGGTCGAAGGCCTGCTGGTCGACGAGAACGTCAGCTTCGCTGACCTCAAGGGCACCATCGAGGAGTTCCTCCGGGTGTTCTTCGAGAAGCCGCTGGGCGTGCGCTTCCGTCCGTCGTTCTTTCCCTTCACCGAGCCGTCGGCCGAGGTCGACATGGAGTGCGTGATGTGCTCCGGCAAGGGTTGCCGCGTGTGCAAGCACACCGGCTGGCTGGAGGTGATGGGTTGCGGCATGGTCCATCCGAATGTGCTGCGCATGTCCGGCATCGATCCGGAGAAGTACCAAGGCTTCGCCTTCGGCATGGGCGTCGAGCGTATGGCCATGTTGCGCTACGGCGTCAACGACCTGCGCCTGTTCTTCGACAACGACCTGCGCTTCCTCGCGCAATTCCGCTAGGTCGATCGGTCAACCCGCTTTCAGGAGAACAGGATGAAATTCAGCGAACAATGGCTGCGCACCTGGGTCAACCCGCAGGTATCGCGCGATGAACTGGTGGCCCGCCTGTCGATGGCCGGCCTCGAAGTGGACAGCGTCACTCCCGCTGCCGGTGTCTTCACCGGCGTGGTGGTCGGCGAGATCCTTTCCACCGAACAGCACCCGGACGCCGACAAGCTGCGCGTCTGCCAGGTCAGCAGCGGCAGCGAAACCTTCCAGGTGGTCTGCGGTGCACCCAATGCCCGCCCGGGAATCAAGATCCCCTTCGCCATGCTCGGTGCCGAACTGCCGGGCGACTTCAAGATCAAGAAGGCCAAGCTGCGCGGCGTCGAGTCCTTCGGCATGCTCTGCTCGGCTTCCGAGCTGCAGATCAGCGACGACGACTCCGGTCTGTTCGAGCTGGCTGGCGATGCTCCGGTCGGACAGGACATCCGCAGCTACCTCAATCTCGATGATGCCAGCATCGAGGTCGACCTGACCCCGAATCGTGGCGACTGTCTGTCGCTGGCCGGTCTGGCCCGCGAAGTCGGTGCCCTGTACGGCGCCCCGGTCGCCCGTCCGGCGGTCGCTGTCGTGCCGGCGGTGCACGACGAGGTGCGCAGCGTCGAGCTGCTGGCGCCCAACGCCTGTCCGCGCTACCTCGGCCGGGTGATCCGCAACGTCGACCTGTCGCGTCCGACCCCGCTGTGGATGGTCGAGCGCCTGCGCCGCTCCGACGTGCGAGCCATCGATCCGGCGGTCGACGTCACCAACTACGTCATGCTCGAGCTGGGTCAGCCGATGCACGCCTTCGATCTCGCCGAGATCAAGGGCGGCATCCGCGTGCGTCTGGCCGAGGCTGGCGAGAAGCTGGTGCTGCTGGACGGCCAGGAAGTCGAGCTGCGTCCCGACACCCTGGTGATCGCCGACCACGAGCGCGCCCTGGCCATCGCCGGCGTGATGGGCGGCGAGCACAGTGGCGTCGCTGCCGGCACCCGCGACCTGTTCCTCGAGAGCGCCTTCTTCGACACCATCGCCATCGCCGGCAAGGCCCGCTCCTACGGCCTGCACACCGACGCCTCGCACCGCTTCGAGCGCGGTGTCGACTCGCAGCTGGCCCGCGAGGCCATGGAGCGCGCCACCGCGCTGCTGCTGGAGATCGTCGGCGGCGAGCCGGGCCCGATCGTCGAGGTGGTCAGCGCAGAGCACCTGCCGCAGGTCGCCCCGGTCATCCTGCGTGCCGAGCGCATCGAGCAGATGCTTGGTCTATCCTTGGCCGATGCCGAGGTCGAGCGCCTGCTGACCGCGTTGGGCCTGAAGGTCGCCGCCAGCGGGGCGGGGCAGTGGCAGGTGGGTATTCCCAGTCACCGCTTCGACCTGTCCATCGAGGTGGACCTGATCGAGGAGCTGGCCCGTCTGTACGGCTACAACCGCCTGCCGGTACGCTACCCCGAGGCGCGCCTGGCGCCGCAGCCGCAGAGCGAGGCGCGTGCCGAGCTCGGCCAGCTGCGTCGTCTGCTGGTCGCCCGCGGCTACCAGGAAGCGGTCACCTTCAGCTTCATCGATCCCAAGTGGTTCGAGCTGTTCCATCCGGGCGTGGCGCCGCTGACCCTGGCCAATCCGATCTCCGCCGACCTGGCCGCCATGCGCGCCTCGCTGTGGCCGGGGCTGGTCAAGGCGCTGCAGCACAACCTCAACCGTCAGCAGAGCCGCGTGCGCCTGTTCGAGTCGGGCCTGCGCTTCGTCGGTCAGCTCGGTGAGCTCAAGCAGGAGGCCATGCTTGCCGGGGTGATCTGCGGCAGCCGCCTGCCGGAGGCTTGGGCCAACGGCAAGGACGGCGTGGACTTCTACGACCTCAAGGCCGACGTCGAGGCGCTGCTCGGCTACGCCGGCGCCGGTTCTGCCTTCACCTTTGTTGCCGGCGAGCATCCGGCCTTGCACCCGGGGCAGACCGCGCGTATCGAGCGCGACGGCCGGCTGGTCGGTTTCCTCGGCGCCCTGCATCCGGAGCTGGCCAAGGCGCTGGACCTGGATCAGCCGGTGTACCTGTTCGAGCTGGTGCTGGCCGAGGTGGCCGCCGGTCGCCTGCCGCAGTTCCGCGAGCTGTCGCGCTTCCCCGAAGTGCGCCGCGACCTGGCGCTGCTGGTCGGTCGCGAGGTGCCCGCGCAGAGCCTGCTGGAGGATATCCGCGTCCAGGCTGGCGAGCATCTCACCGACCTGCGTCTGTTCGATGTCTACCAGGGCAAAGGTATTGATCCGCATAGCAAAAGTGTGGCAGTCGGCTTGACCTGGCAGCATCCTTCACGCACTCTTAACGACGAAGAAGTCAATGAAAATCTGCGGAGAGTCATTGCTTCCCTGGGGGAAAGGTTCCAAGCCACGTTAAGGAAGTAAGCGTATGAAGGCCCTGACGAAAGCCGAGATCGCCGAACGCCTCCATGAGGAGTTGGGTCTGAACAAGCGGGAAGCCAAGGAGCTGGTCGAGCTGTTCTTCGAGGAAATTCGTCAGGCGCTGGAGCACAACGAGCAGGTCAAGTTGTCGGGCTTCGGCAACTTCGACCTGCGCGACAAGCGCCAGCGGCCGGGCCGCAACCCCAAGACGGGCGAGGAGATTCCCATTACCGCCCGTCGCGTGGTCACCTTCCGCCCTGGGCAGAAACTCAAGGCGAGAGTCGAAGCCCATGCTGGAACCAAGCCATAACCACGAGCTCCCACCGATTCCCGGCAAGCGCTACTTCACTATCGGAGAGGTGAGCGAACTCTGCGCCGTCAAGCCGCACGTGCTGCGCTACTGGGAGCAGGAATTCCCCCAGCTCAGTCCCGTCAAGCGCGCCGGCAACCGCCGCTACTACCAACGCCAGGACGTGCTGATGATCCGTCAGATCAGAGCGCTGCTCTACGAGCAGGGTTTCACCATCGGCGGCGCCCGACAGCGGCTCTCCAGCGCCGAAGCGCGCGACGACAGCAGTCAGTACCACCAGTTGATCCGGCAGATGATCGTCGAGCTGGAGGGGGTGCTGCAGATCCTCCGCAAGCCAGTCTGACTCGCGGTACTCGTCGTTGGCGGCGAGCGGACCTGCAAAAGCAAAAAAACGCCGGATCGTTGCCGATCCGGCGTTTTTGTGGAGATTTTTGGTCGGGACGGAGTGATTCGAACACTCGACCCCTTGCACCCCATGCAAGTGCGCTACCAGGCTGCGCTACGCCCCGAGATGTTTCCGGCTATCGGAAAACGAGGGTGACTATACACTAAGCTTCTGAAATGTGGAAGTTTTTTTGAGTCCTGATGGCGTTCTCGGTGATGCCGTCAGATCCGTTCGGGGGGTGTTCCCGATTCGCTCCTGCCTCTCCCAGCTGCTCCGACAGGAAGTCGATCAGCGTCCGCACGCGGGGCGGCAGGTAGCGGTTGCTCGGTAGGTGTCGCCATCGTCAATGACGCAACGTCCCGAGGTACAAGCCGCGCCCCGGTGAGCGAGAAGAGCGACATGCTGGACATCCGACCGGCCGCCGAGCGCGGTTTCGCCAACTTCGGCTGTGCACTTGCGGCACAGCTTTTCCTTCGGCAGCTATCACGATCCCGCCCACACGGGCTGCTCCGGCCTGCTGGTGATCAACGAGGATCGGGTGCGTGGCGGACGGGGTTTCGACACCCACGGCCATCGTGACATGGAGATCTTCTCCTATGTGCTGGATGGTGCGCTGGAGCACAAGGACTCGATGGGCCACGGCTTGGTGATTCGTCCCGGCGACGTGCAGATGATGAGCGCCGGCAGCGGCGTCCGCCACAGCGAGTACAACGCCTCGAGCGAGGCGCCGGTGCACTTCCTGCAGATCTGGATCGTGCCCGAGCGCCGGGGCAGCGCGCCGGGCTACCAGCAGCGCCACTGCTCTGCCGAGGACAGACGCGGCCGGCTGCGCATGATCATGTCGCCGGAAGGTGCCGACGGTTCGCTGACGATCCGCCAGGACGCCCGTGTCTACGCCGGGCTGTTCGACGGCGCCGAGCGGCAGCGCTTCGAGCTGTCCGCGGGGCGTCACGCCTACGTCCACGTCGCTCGCGGTGCGCTGAGCGTCAACGGCCAGCGTCTGGAGGCCGGCGCTGGTGCCCGGATGCGCGAGGTGCGGGTGATCGAGTTCGACGCCGGCGAGAGCGCCGAGGTACTGTTGTTCGACCTGCGCCCCAACGATCTGCCGAGCTACTGACGCGGTCGTGCGGCGCCCGGTGTCGTACGCGGGAGGCAGCTGCGCAGCATGTGAGCCGCAGGGGCCGGCTTTTCTCGGGGCGGTTGACGGTCACTTCAGTCCGGGAATCTTCCAGCCATGCACGTCGTACTCGCTCATGCACTTCTGCGACAGTGCGCGCATCCGGGCCATCTCGCCGCTGGCGCGGGCGGCGCCCAGGCACTGGATGCGGATGGCGTCGGCGGTACCGGCGTAGTTCAGCTCGTAGAGGTGGTGGCGGCCGCCGAACTCGCTGCCGATGGCGTCCCACATCAGCTTCATGATCTTGATCCGGTCGGTGTGCTTGATGTCGCCGGAGCCGCGGCAGTAGCGGGCGAGGGCGGCATCCAGTTCGGGGTTCTGCAGGTCGACGTTGCTGCCCGGCAGGTAGATCAAGCCGCTGGCCGCGGTGGTCTTGACGATGTGGAAGATCTTGTCGTACGCCATCGGCGCGAAGGTGCGGTAGTTGAACGCCGACGCGGTCGGCGGCAGGAAGGCGCCGCTCTGCCATTCCTCGGCGACCAGGCACATGTGCTCGCTGATCGACCAGAACAGGTTGCGCCAGGCGACCACTTCGCCGAGGTCGGCGCTGACGCTGCGATGGCGCCGGTGCACTCCAGCACCTGCTCGAGCAGGCCGGCGAGGAAGTCCAGCTTGACCGCGAAGCGGGTGCAGGCCTGCAGCGGGTAGAGGCGGCCGAAGCCGGCGGCGAAGCCCCACTGCATGAGCTTCTGCTTGTCCTTGTAGATCAGCACGTCTTCCAGGGGATGAACACGTCCTCGAGGATCAGGATCGCGTCGTTCTCGTCGAAGCGCGGACAGCGGGTAGTCGAACGGCGAGGCGCTGTCGCTGGCGTTCTTCTCGTAGGACACGCGGGAGATCAGCTTGACCCCCTTGGCGTTCATCGGGGGGATGAACAGCAGGGCGAAGTCGGGATCGTCGCCGATCTCCTGGGCGGCGGTCTGGCCGATGAAGTTGTAGTGGGTCAGCGCGGAGTTGGTCGCCACCACCTTGGCGCCGTTGACGTAGATGCCCTCGGCGGTCTCGCGGGTGACGTGGACCTCGCGACCGTCGCGCAGGCTGGCGAGGAACTCTTCGCCGTTGAACGGACAGCCGGCTTCTTTGAGGTGGCTTTCGGGCTTCATGAGCGGACTCTTTCGTTTCTTGTAGTGGAGAACTACTGCTGAGGCGCGCAGATTAAGTGAAGCCGCAGGTGGGTCATGTCACCTGAAAAAAGGGACGGCTACTGGCACAGGGCGAACAGCTGGGCGCGGCTGGAGATGCCCAGCTTCTCGTAGGCGCGCTTGCGGTAGGTGGCGACGCTGTGCAGCGATATGCCGAGTTCGTCGGCGATCAGCTCGCTCTTCTTGCCCTGCAGTACCGCCTGGCAGACCTGCCGCTCGCGCTGCGAGAGGAAGGCCAGCGGACCCTGGGCGAGCATCTTCTGGTTGATCAGGTAGTGCTTGACCAGCAGGCTGCCGAGCATCCGCGCAGCGGCGGCTTCCTCCTCTGGATGGCGCAGCACCTCGGCGAAGCTGCCCGCACGGCGGTACAGGTTGAGGTAGTAGTTGCCCGCCGCGTGGCCGCGGATGATCGACAGCTTGTCCTTGAAGCCCGGTTCGTCGAAGAAGCGCCGCCGGTAGTTGGGGCCCATCTCGTTGCCCAGGTGCTCCAGGTGCAGCACGTGCAGCTCGCCCGGCGGACATTCCTTGAGCAGGGCGAAGTTGGGATCCTGCATGTAGCGGCGCTCGCTGATGTAGGAGTGGGCGAGGGCACGGGCCGATTCGTCCTGGGCAAAGTCCTTGTACAGCAGGGTGGAGACGCGCTTGTCCGCGGCGCAGAAGAACAGCATGCACTGGTCGGCTCCCAGCACGACATGGACCCAGTCGAGGAAGCGGTCGAGGAAGTCGTCCTCGCCGAGGTCGTCGAGCAGGGCCAGCAGGTCGGGGGAGGGCCGCCAGTCGGGTGTGGACTGGCCGGTGGGGGATGCGGTCATGGGGTCACTCTTCGTCGACAATGCTGGCAGGATTGCGGCAAGTGTAATTCCGGGGGCGCAGCCAGTATCGCATGGAAAGTCCGGGGCCCAGGCCTGTCGGGGGGAGGGCATGGGCACCCCCCCGCCAACGCCGCCGCCCCCGGCGACCGCGGCACCTGGCGTTGCGGTTGCGCCGGGATGCACGCAGGTGCGCGGGTCAACGCAGCCGGTCGCTCTACAATCGTTAACCTTGGAGTAACGATCGACCGCCGAGCTTGATTGAACGCCCCCTCGCCGACCCCTACCGTGACTCCACGACAGCGGAACCTCGTGGAGTAGCCATGACAACAACAATTTCCCCCCCGCCGCAGTGGTCGCGCCGGCGCAGCGAGAAGCAGCGCCGCCTCGCCCAGGTGCGCCAGCTGGCCGACGGCGTGGTCCTGCCGACCGACAGGATCGTCGCCGCCCTGGAAGCGCTGCTCGCCCCCGGCGATCGCGTGGTGCTGGAAGGCAACAACCAGAAGCAGGCCGACTTCCTGTCCCGCTCGCTGGCCAAGGCCGATCCGGGCCGCCTGCACGATCTGCACATGATCATGCCGAGCGTCAGTCGCAGCGAGCATCTGGACCTGTTCGAGCGCGGCATCGCCCGCAAGCTGGACTTCTCCTTCGCTGGCCCGCAGAGTCTGCGTATCGGCCAACTGATGGAGGACGGCCTGCTCGAAGTCGGCGCCATCCATACCTACATCGAGCTGTACTCGCGCCTGCTGGTCGACCTGATTCCCAACGTCGCCCTGGTGGCCGGCTTCATCGCCGACCGCGCGGGCAACATCTACACCGGGCCGAGCACCGAGGACACCCCGGCGCTGGTCGAGGCGGCGGCGTTCAGCGACGGCATCGTCATCGTCCAGGTCAACGAGATCGTCGACGACGTGCGCGACCTGCCGCGCGTGGACATCCCGGCCAGCTGGGTCGACTTCGTGGTGCAGGCCGACAAGCCGTTCTACATCGAGCCGCTGTTCACCCGCGATCCGCGCCACATCAAGCCGGTGCACGTGCTGATGGCGATGATGGCGATCCGCGGCATCTACGAGAAGCACAAGGTGCAGTCGCTCAACCACGGCATCGGCTTCAACACCGCGGCCATCGAGCTGATCCTGCCGACCTACGGCGAGCGCCTCGGCCTCAAGGGCAAGATCTGCCGCAACTGGACGCTCAACCCGCACCCGACCCTGATCCCGGCCATCGAGACCGGCTGGGTGGAAAGCGTGCACTGCTTCGGCACCGAGCTGGGCATGGAGAACTACGTGGCGGCACGCCCGGACGTGTTCTTCACCGGCCGCGACGGCTCGCTGCGCTCCAACCGCATGATGTGTCAGCTGGCCGGCCAGTACGCGGTCGACCTGTTCATCGGCGCCACGTTGCAGGTGGATGGCGACGGCCATTCCTCCACCGTCACCCGCGGCCGCCTGGCCGGCTTCGGCGGCGCGCCGAACATGGGCCACGACCCGCGTGGCCGCCGTCACGCCACCCCGGCCTGGCTGGACATGACCGAGCCGGTGACGCTGCTCGAACGCGGCAAGAAGCTGGTGGTGCAGATGGTCGAGACCTACCAGGAGGGCGGCAAACCGACCTTCGTCGAGCAGCTCGACGCGGTGGAGGTGGCGCGCAAGGTCGGCATGCCGCTGGCGCCGGTGATGATCTACGGCGACGACGTCACCCACCTGCTCACCGAGGAGGGCATCGCCTACCTGTACAAGGCGCGCTCGCTGGAGGAGCGCCAGGCGATGATCGCCGCGGTGGCCGGGGTCACCAGCATCGGCCTGCGCCACGACCCGAAAGACACCGAACGCATGCGCCGCGAGGGGCTGATCGCCCTGCCGGAGGATCTCGGCATCCGCCGCACCGAAGCCAGCCGCGAGCTGCTCGCCGCCAAGAGCATCGCCGAGCTGGTCGACTGGTCCGGTGGCCTCTACAACCCGCCTGCCAAGTTCAGGAGCTGGTGATGAACGCACAGATTGCCGTTCGCCCGCGCCTGAGCCTGGCCGAGGCGCTCGCCGATCTCGCCGTCGAGGCGCTGATCGACGAGGTCGAGCTGTCGCCCAAGCCGGCGCTGGTCGACCGCCGCGGCAGCGGCGCCCATCAGGATCTCAGCCTGGAGCTGATGCACGCCTCGGCCTGGTCGCTGTGGGCCACCTTCCACGCCATGGCCGCCGCCGGCGAGAAAGCCGGGCGGGTCGATGTGGCCCTGCGCGAGACCCTCGGCCGCCTCGGCCGCGACGGCGAGGCGCAGATGCTCGCGGTCACCGGCGGGGTCAACACCCACCGCGGGGCGATCTGGGCGCTGGGCCTGCTGGTCACCGCCGCCGCCCAGGAAGCGCGGCCGAGCGCGGCAGGCGTGACCCTGCGCGCCGCACGCCTGGCGCGGCTGGAGGATCGTCATGTGCCGCAGCGCACTCCGAGCAACGGCGAGCGGGTGCGCCAGCGCTACGGCGTCGGCGGCGCCCGCGCCGAGGCCCAGGCCGGCTTCCCCGGCGCGCTGCACCACGGCCTGCCGCAGCTCAAGCGCAGCCGCGCCGCCGGCGCCGGCGAAAGCCACGCCCGCCTGGATGCGCTGCTGGCGATCATGGCCCAGCTCGACGACACCTGCGTGCTGCACCGCGCCGGCCCCGAGGGGCTGGCCTGCATGCAGGACGGCGCCCGCGCAGTGCTCGAGGCCGGCGGCAGCGCCAGCCTGGCCGGCCGCCGGCGGCTCAAGGATCTCGAATGCCATCTCTTGAGGTTGAATGCCTCGCCCGGCGGTGCAGCCGATCTGCTCGCCGCGACTTTATTCCTCGACCGCCTGGAGCCGCAGCTCCGGGCGCAGATTGGGAGCCTGTGAACATGGAAACCCTGTCCTTTGCCTTCCCCGCCGGCCTGCCGGTAAGCCGGCGCGCCCAGGTGGGCTGCGTCGGCTCCGGCGATCTGGAAGTGCTGCTCGAACCCGGCCAGGCCGGCACCCTGAGCATCCAGGTGGTCACCTCGGTGAACGGCAGCGCCGAGCGCTGGCGCCACCTGTTCGAGCGCATGTTCGCCGGTGGCAACCCGCCGGCCCTGAACGTCGATATCCACGATTTCGGCGCCACCCCCGGTGTGGTGCGGCTGCGTCTGGAGCAGGCGCTGGAGGAGGTGAGCGATGTCTGACCTGAATGCACTGCTGCACAGTCGCAGCTTCGTCGAACTCGGCGCCCGTCAGCGCGCCGCCGCGCTGCTCGATCAGGGCAGCATGCGCGAGCTGCTCGACCCCTTCGCCCGGGTCAAGTCGCCGTGGCTGGAGCCCCAGGGCATCGTCGCCCAGGCCGACGACGGCGTGGTGGTGGCCAAGGGCAGCCTCGGCGGTCGCCCGGCGGTGATCGCCGCCATCGAGGGCAACTTCCAGGGCGGCAGCCTCGGCGAGGTCGGCGGCGCCAAGCTGGCCGGCGCGCTGGAACTGGCCGCCGAGGACAACCGCAACGGCATCCCCACCTGCGCCGTGCTGCTGCTGGAGACCGGCGGCGTGCGCCTGCAGGAGGCCAACCTGGGCCTCGCGGCCATCGCCGAGGTGCAGGCCGCCATCGTCGAGCTGCGCCAGTACCAGCCGGTGATCGGCGTGGTCGCCGGCCCGGTGGGCTGCTTCGGCGGCATGTCGATCGCCGCCGCGCTGTGCAGCCACCTGCTGGTCACCCGCGAGGCGCGCCTGGGCCTCAACGGCCCGCAGGTGATCGAGCAGGAAGCCGGCCTCGACGAGTACGACTCGCGCGACCGCCCGTTCATCTGGAGCCTCACCGGCGGCGAGCAGCGCTTCGCCTGCGGTCTGGTCGACGCCTACGTCGCCGACGAGGTCGAGACGATCCGCGCGCGCCTGCTGCAAACCCTCGCCCAGCCCGGCGACGCCCTGCCGCGCAGCCGCCAGTACGCCCGCTTCCTCGACCTGCTGGCGCGCTTCGACGCGGCACCGCAGGCCGACGCCGCCTCCGTGCGCGCCCTCTACCAAGGAGACCAGGCATGAGCACCGTCCTTTCGCAACGCGGCCTGAACTGGCTGCGCGCCCTGACCGGCAACGCCGCCGAGCAGCCCGGCTACCCCGCCTCGGTGCGTGTGGTCGACGCCAGCCTTGGCGGCCAGCCGGCCCGCTACCTCGCCGTGGTGCCGGATGCGGCCAACCGCTTCCCGCGTGCCCGCGGCGGCGAGGTCGGCCTGCTCGAAGGCTGGAGCCTCGGCCGCGCGCTGGACGAGGTGATCGCCGCCGACCGCGATGCCGCAGTGAAGCGCGCGGTGGTCGCCGTTGTCGACGTGCCCAGCCAGGCCTACGGCCGCCGCGAGGAAGCCCTCGGCATCCACCAGGCACTGGCCGGCGCGGTGGACGGCTACGCCCGCGCCCGCCTGGCCGGCCATCCGGTGATCGCCCTGCTGGTCGGCAAGGCCATGTCCGGCGCCTTCCTCGCCCACGGCTACCAGGCCAACCGCATCGTCGCCCTGCGCGATCCGGGGGTGATGGTCCACGCCATGGGCAAGGAGTCCGCCGCGCGGGTCACCCTGCGCAGCGTCGACGAACTGGAGGCGCTGGCCGCCAAGGTGCCGCCGATGGCCTACGACCTCGACAGCTACGCCAGCCTCGGCCTGCTCTGGGAAACCCTGAGCGTGGACGCCATCGAGGCGCCGCAGGGCGACGACCTGGCGCGGTTGCAGGCCTGCCTGGAACAGGCACAGGCCGACATCCGCAGCAAGGGCTCGGATCTGCGCGGCCGCCTCGGCGCCACCAACCGCGCCGCCTCGCAGCGCGTGCGCGAGCTGCTGCGCGCGCAGTGGTAAGCGGGAGGAGCTGCCCATGCCTGCCATCGACTGCCAGCCGCTAGCCCACGACCTGCTCTGGGGCATGCACCCCGCGCAGCTCGACGCCGCTGCGCCGGACTGGGCGCGCGAGGTGCTCGCCGCCGGCCTGCCGGTGGTGGTGCGCCGCGGCCCGGCACCGCAGGGCCAGGTCGCGGTGGGCGTGCGCGGGCGTGGCCGCGAGCAGCGCCATGCCAGCTGGATGCCGCTGGCGGCGATCCGCCGCCGCGTGGCGCCGGAGCAACTGACCGGCGGCGGGGCAGGGCAGGACGCCTGGCCGGCCCTGCGTGCGCTGGCCTGGCTGACGCCGCAGCTGGACGCCCTGGATCTCGCCTGGGGCGTCACCGGCGGCGCCGGCTACCAACTGGCCAGCGGGGCGCAAGTGCTGCACGCCAACAGCGACCTCGACCTGCTGCTGCGCGCGCCGCAGCCGCTGGAGCGCGGCGCTGCCGCAGAATTGCTGGGCCTGCTCGACCGCGCCCTGTGCCGGGTCGACCTGCAACTGGAGACCCCGCTTGGGGCCATCGCCCTGCGCGAGTGGGCGGGGCCGGCGCCGCAGGTGCTGCTCAAGACCGAGCAGGGCCCGCGTCTGGTGCGCGACCCGTGGCAGGAGGTGGAGGCATGAGCAGTCTGTTCGCCTTCCCCGGCCAGGGCGCCCAGCAGCCGGGCATGCTCCACCAGTTGCCGGACGCACCCGAGGTCGCCGCCTGTCTGCGCGAGGCCAGTGCGGTGCTGGACGAGGACGTGCTGGCGCTGGATAGTGAGAAAGCCTTGCGTTCCACCCGCGCCGTGCAGCTGTGCCTGCTGCTCGCCGGGGTATCCTGCGCCCGCCTGCTGCTGGCACGCGGCGCGCGGCCGGACTACGTGGCCGGGCTGTCGATCGGCGCCTGGGCCGCGGCGGTGACCGCCGGGGCGCTGGCATTCGGCGACGCGGTGCGGCTGGTCGCCCTGCGCGGCGAACTGATGGAACGCGCCTGGCCGAGCGGCTACGGGATGACCGCGATCATGGGCCTGGAGCGTTCGACCGTCGAAGCGCTGCTGGCCGAGGTCCACGGCGTGGACAGCCCGGTGTTCCTGGCCAACGTCAACGCCGCCAACCAGCTGGTGATCGCCGGCAGCGAGGCGGCCATGGCGGCGGTGGGCGAGCGGGCCCGCGCCCTCGGCGCCGGCGCGGTCAAGCGCCTGGCGGTCAGCGTGCCCTCGCACTGCGCGCTGCTCGACGCACCCGCCGCGCAACTGGCCGCCGCCTTCGCCCAGGTGGAGCTGCGTCGTCCGGCGCTGCGCTATCTCAGCAGCAGCTCGGCGCGCCTGGTCATGGAGCCGAGCGCCCTGCGCGACGACCTGGCCTTCAACATGTGCCGCCTGGTCGACTGGCAGGGCACCCTGCGCAACGCCTGGGAACGCGGCGCGCGCCTGCACATCGAAATGCCCCCGGGCACGGTCCTCAGCGGACTGGCGCGGCGGGTCATGAGACAGGGAACCGTGGCTGCCTTCCAGGGCGCCCGTCTCGACACCCTGGTCGCGCTACTGCGCGAGGAGGGCTGCGCCGACCGCTGACAGCCCCCTCGCGAAGTACAAGAACAACAACTTCGATCCATCAAAGGACAACAACAATGATCATCTACGGTGTAGCCCTGCTCGCAATCTGCACGCTGACCGGCCTGTTCGTCGGCGACCTGCTCGGCGTGCTTATCGGTGTGCCCTCCAACGTCGGCGGTGTCGGCATCGCCATGCTCCTCTTGATCTTCGGCGGCAGCTACCTGCACAAGCGCGGCGCCCTGGGCGCCAAGACCGAACAGGGCATCGAGTTCTGGAGCGCTATCTACATTCCCATCGTGGTCGCCATGGCCGCCCAGCAGAACGTGGTCGGCGCGCTGTCCGGCGGCCCGGCGGCGATCCTCGCCGGCCTGGCCGCGGTCAGCCTGAGCTTCGCCCTGGTGCCGGTACTCGACCGCCTCGGCCGCAAGGACGAGGTGGCGCCGGAGCCTGAAGCCAAGCCCGCCACGCCTGCCGCCCCCGCCGCAACCCCTGCCACCTCCAGCGCCCAACGGTGATTGCCATGATCCTCGAATCCCTGACCAAGGTACTCAACGGCTACGGCATGATCAGCGGCTTCGCCGTGATCGGCGCGACCATGTGGCTGTCCTACTGGGCATCGGCCAAGCTGACCCGCGGCCGCCTGCACGGCTCGGCCATCGCCATCCTGCTCGGCCTGGTGCTGTCCTACGTCGGCGGCCTGTACACCGGCGGGCAGAAGGGTCTGGTGGACATCCCGCTGCTGTCCGGCATCGGCATCCTCGGCGGTGCCATGCTGCGCGACTTCGCGATCATCGCCACCGCCTTCGGCGTCAACGTGGCGGAACTCAAGCGCGCTGGCGCCAGCGGGGTGATCTCGCTGTTCGTCGGGGTGTTTGCCTCCTTCGTCGCCGGCGCCGGGGTGGCCCTGGCCTTCGGCTACACCGACGCGGTCAGCCTGACCACCATCGGCGCCGGTGCGGTGACCTACATCGTCGGCCCGGTGACCGGCGCGGCCATCGGCGCCAGCTCCGAGGTGATGGCGCTGTCGATCGCCGCCGGCCTGATCAAGGCCATCGTGGTGATGGTCGCCACGCCCTTCGTCGCGCCCTACATCGGCCTCAACAACCCGCGCAGCGCGGTGATCTTCGGCGGCCTGATGGGCACCACCAGCGGCGTGGCCGGCGGCCTGGCGGCCACCGATCCCAGGCTGGTGCCCTACGGCTGCCTGACCGCGGCCTTCTACACCGCCCTCGGCTGCCTGCTCGGCCCGTCGCTGCTGTACTTCATGATGCGCGCGCTGTTCTGATCCCGGACGATGTCGAAGTGCCAGCGGCCCGCCTTGTGCGGGCCGTTGGCGTTTGGGCGGGGTACGGATCAGGCGCGCAAGCTGATCCAGTCGTCGCAGTTGCCACGGCAGGTGCCCGGGCAGGCACAACCGGTACGGCTGCGCCCGGTGGCCTGTTCCATGCGCCGGGCCACCTCGGGATCGTCGGCGAACGGCAGCATGGTCGCCTCGTCCAGGCTGCGCCGGCTCCGGCCGGACAGGCAGAGCTGCACGGCGATGAAGAACAGGGTCACGCAGGTCAGCAGCCAGAGTTCGTTGGTCATGGTGATTCTCCGCAAATAAAAAAGCCCGGCGCCGGGAAGCGCCGGGCGAAAGGTCATGCGCACTGCGCATGAGCCTGAGAGACGACAGGGTCGGCCAGGCGCACGGTGCGCCAGGTGTTCCAGGCCATCAGCAGCATGCCGGTGAGGAAGAACAGGCCGCCGATCAGACGCACGAGGAAGCCGGCGTGGCTGGCCTCCAGCGCCTCGACGAACGAGTAGGTCAGCGTGCCGTCCTCGTTGGTGGCGCGCCACATCAGGCCCTGCATGATGCCGTTGACCCACATCGAGGCGATGTACAGCACGGTGCCGATGGTCGCCAGCCAGAAGTGCAGGTTGATCAGCGCAATGCTGTGCATCCGCGCGCGGCCGAATACCCTGGGGATCAGGTGGTACAGCGCGCCGAAGGTGATCATCGCCACCCAGCCCAGCGCCCCGGCGTGCACGTGGCCGATGGTCCAGTCGGTGTAGTGGGACAGGGCATTGACGGTCTTGATCGCCATCATCGGGCCCTCGAAGGTGGACATGCCGTAGAAGGCCAGGGACACCACCAGGAAGCGCAGGATCGGATCGGTGCGCAACTTATGCCAGGAGCCGGACAGGGTCATCATGCCGTTGATCATGCCGCCCCAGCTCGGCGCGAGGAGGATGATCGACATCACCATGCCGAGGGTCTGCGCCCAGTCGGGCAGCGCGGTGTAGTGCAGGTGGTGCGGGCCGGCCCAGATGTACAGGGTGATCAGCGCCCAGAAGTGCACGATCGACAGCCGGTAGGAATACACCGGGCGGCCGGCCTGCTTGGGCACGAAGTAGTACATCATCCCGAGGAAGCCGGTGGTGAGGAAGAAGCCCACCGCGTTGTGGCCGTACCACCACTGCACCATGGCGTCGGTGGCGCCGCTGTACAGCGAGTAGGACTTGAACCAGCCGACCGGGATGGCCAGGTGGTTGACGATGTGCAGCATCGCGGTGGCGAGGATGAAGGCGCCGAAGAACCAGTTGCCGACGTAGATATGCCTGGTCTGGCGCTTCATCACCGTGCCGAAGAACACCACCGCGTAGGCGACCCAGACGACGGCCATCACCACCGCGCCGGTGAACTCGATTTCGGCGTATTCCTTGGTGGTGGTGTAGCCCAGCGGCAGGCTGACCAGCATGATGGCGATCACCGCCTGCCAGCCCCAGAAGGTGAAGGCGATCAGCGGACCACCGAACAGACGCGCCTGGCAGGTGCGCTGTACCGTGTAGTAGGAGGTGGCGAACAGCCCGCAACCGCCGAAGGCAAAGATCACCAGGCTGGTGTGCAGCGGGCGCAGGCGGCCGAAACTGGTCCATTCGAGGTCGAAGTTGAGGGCCGGCCAGACCAGCTGCGAGGCGATGAACACCCCCATGGCCATGCCGACGACGCCCCAGACCACGGTCATCACGGCGAACTGGCGCACCGCCCGGTAGTCGTACGCCTGTTCGGAAATCGTTGTGCTCATGTCGAAACCTTTCTGCTGACAGGGTGCTTGGCGGCCGCGGCGCAAGGCGCGGCACGTTGCACACTGTAGGAGGCGGGTTCGCTGCAAAACAGACTCAGATCGACGCGATTCGACCGGATCAGAACGAGGCGATGATGCGCCCGAGCACTTCCATGGCGCGCTCGCTCTGCGCGTCCCACGGATGGCCGTAGTTGAGCCGCGCGCAGTTGCCGAAGCGCCGGGTGGCCGAGAAGATCGGCCCCGGCGCCAGGCTGATGCCCTGGGCCAGGGCCAGCTGGAACAGCTTGAGCGAGTCGACCTGCTCGGGGAACTCGAACCACAGGAAGTAGCCGCCGCCCGGCCGGGTCACCCGCGTGCTGGCCGGGAAGTGCCGCGCCGCCGAGGCGAGCATCGACGCCTGCTGGCTCTCCAGCGCATGGCGCAGGCGGCGCAGGTGACGGTCGTAGCCGCCGTGCTGCAGGTAGTCGGCGATGGCCGCCTGCGCCGGCACCGACGGCGAGAGGGTGGTCATCAGCTTGAGTCGGCGGATCTGCTCGGCCCAGCGCCCGCCGGCCACCCAGCCGATGCGGTAGCCCGGCGCCAGGCACTTGGAGAACGAGCCGCAGTGCATCACCAGGCCCTCGCGGTCGAAGCTCTTCACCGGCTTGGGCGGCTGGCTGCCGAAGTACAGCTCGGCGTAGACGTCGTCCTCGATCAGCGGCACCTGATGACGCTGCAGCAGCGCGTAGAGCGCGCGCTTCTTGTCGTCGTCCATGCTCGCGCCGAGCGGGTTCTGCAGGCTGCTCATGAACCAGCAGGCCTTGATCGGCAACTGCTGGAGACTGGCCTCCAGGCTGGCCAGGTCGATGCCCTCGCGCGGGTGCACGGGGATCTCCACCGCCTTGAGCTCCAGGCGTTCCAATACCTGCAGGGTGGCGTAGAACGCCGGCGCCTCGATGGCCACCAGGTCGCCCGGACGGGTCACGCACTGCAGGCACAGGTTGAGCGCCTCCATGGCGCCGCTGGTGATCACCAGTTCCTCCAGCGGCAGCAGCACCCCGCTGACCATGTAGCGCAGGGCGATCTGCCGGCGCAGGTCGGCGTTGCCCTCGGTCATGTCGGCGATCACCGCGCGCGGCGCCAGTTCGCGCACCGCGTGGCTCATCGAGCGTGCCAGGCGGGCGAGGGGGAACAGGTCGGGGCTGGGGAAGGCCGAGCCGAACGGCACGGTGTCCGGGTCCTTCAGCGAGCCGAGTACCGAGAACACCAGTTCGCTGACGTCGACCACGCTGGTCTGCGCCTCGCGGGCGCTGATCTCCGGCTCCGGCAGCGGACGCCGGGCCAGCTCGCGGACGAAGTAGCCCGAGCGTGCCCGGGCGACGATCAGCCCGCGGCTCTCCAGCAGGTAGTAGGCCTGGAACACCGTCGACGGGCTGACCCCGTAGGTACGGCTGGCGTGGCGCACCGAGGGCACCCGTTGTCCGGGAGCGAGGATGCCGGAGCGGATCAGCTCGGCGATTTCGTCGGCGAATTTCTCGTAGCGTTTCATCTTGTCCGGGCTCAGCGGCCTGCGGATGGGCGTCAGGTAGTCTAACGGCTTGCCACTGCGCATGGTTCGGCTCCGGGGTTGGGCTGGTACCTGGCTTGTAGGGGCGAATTCATTCGCCTTGCTGCGGTCGTTGGCGAATCAATTCGCCCCTACGGGGAGCATCAGCGATGGCGCGGCGACACGAAGGTGCTGGCGGTGACTACCCGCACCTCGGGATCGTCCAGATCCGCCACCGCGAAGCGCAGCGGCGTGGCGCTGTCGGCCGTGTGCCCGGCGGTCAGCGCCACGCTCACCGCGACGTCGAGGATCTCCCCGGGCGCCAGCTGCAGCTCCTTGGCGCCCTGCAGGACGAAGGGGCCGGGCTCGACCAGCGAGATCGCATAGCGGTGCGCCTGCTGGGTCTTGTTGATCACCTTGAGGCGGTAGATGTTCTCGATCTGCCCGGCGCTGTTCTCGCGGAACAGGCCGCGGTCCTTGGTCACGTCCAGCGACACCAGCGGCCGTGCGTCGAGGGCCCAGCCGAAGGCGCCGAACATCAGCAGCAGCGCCGCGGCGTAGCCGACCAGGCGCGGGCGCAGCCAGCGGGTCTTGCCGCCGGCCAGTTCGCGTTCGGAGCCGTAGCGCACCAGCCCGCGGGCGTAGCCCATCTTGTCCATGATGCTGTCGCAGGCGTCGACGCAGGCGCCGCAGCCGATGCATTCCAGCTGCAGGCCGTCGCGGATGTCGATGCCGGTCGGGCAGACCTGCACGCACAGGGTGCAGTCGATGCAGTCGCCGAGGCCGGCGGCCTTGTGGTCGAGTTCCTTCTTGCGCGGGCCGCGGCTTTCGCCGCGGGCGCTGTCGTAGGAGACCACCAGGGTGTCGGCGTCGAACATCACGCTCTGGAAACGCGAGTAGGGGCACATGTCGCGGCACACCTTCTCGCGCAGCCAGCCGGCGTTGAGGTAGGTGGCGGCAGTGAAGCAGAACACCCAGAAGGCGGCGGTGGCGTCCAGCTGCAGGGTGAACAGGTCGTGGACCAGCGCGCGGATCGGCGTGAAGTAGCCGACGAAGGCCAGCGCGGTGATCAGGCTGACCGCCAGCCACAGGCCGTGCTTGGCGCCGCGGCGCAGCAGTTTCCCGACCGACCAGGGCGCGGCGTCCAGCTTGATGCGCTGCTGGCGGTCGCCCTCGGTGACCTTCTCCGCCCACATGAAGATCCAGGTCCACACGCTCTGCGGGCAGGCGTAGCCGCACCACACCCGCCCGGCGGCCACGGTGATGGCGAACAGGCCGAAGGCGCAGATGATCAAGAGCGCCGAGAGCAGGATGAAGTCCTGCGGCCAGAAGGTGGCGCCGAAGATGTGGAACTTGCGCCCGGCCAGGTCCCAGAGCACCGCCTGGCGGCCGTTCCAGTTCAGCCAGGCGGTGCCGAAGAACAGCAGGAACAGCGCGCCGGCGCCGGCCAGGCGCAGGTTGCGGTACAGGCCGGTGAAGCTGCGGGTGTGGATCGGACCGCCGGCCTGGGCGGGGGTCAGGCGCGTGGGCCGCGGTTCGACCGTCTCGACGATCCGGGCGGGAATGCGTTCGCTCATGGGAAGGCTCCATAGGCCTGCAAAAGATGGGGCCATGATCGGAGATCGACTGCCGGGGAAACAGGCTCAGATCCGGCGATAAAAAGCGGATCAGATGGGCCGCGACGGCCGGCGGCCGATCTCGCATGGGCGGTCTGATATGGTTTTTTGCGCGGGATCTGCCGCTGTTTTTGCGCGCTGCCGCTGGGCATAGTCGCCGCCAGATTGCCCGCCGCCGCGACGGCGCGGGCTGGCCGGACGAGGTAGCCCATGTACCGATACGACGAATACGACCACGCCCTGGTGCTCGAACGGGTCGCGCAGTTCCGCGACCAGATCGCCCGGCGCCTGAGCGGCGAGCTGAGCGAGGAGGAGTTCCTGCCGCTGCGCCTGCAGAACGGCCTGTACCTGCAGAAGCATGCCTACATGCTGCGCGTGGCCATCCCCTACGGCACGCTGGCGGCGGATCAGCTGCGCTGCCTGGCGCACATCGCCCGCCACCATGATCGCGGCTACGGCCACTTCACCACCCGGCAGAACATCCAGTTCAACTGGATCGAGCTGGAGCAGGTCGGCGACATCCTCGAACGCCTGGCCGAGGTGGAGATGCACGCCATCCAGACCTCCGGCAACTGCGTGCGCAACATCACCACCGAGGCCTTCGCCGGGGTCGCCGCCGACGAGCTGCTCGACCCGCGGCCGCTGGCCGAGATCCTCCGCCAGTGGTCGACGGTCAACCCGGAATTCCTCTACCTGCCGCGCAAGTTCAAGATCGCCATCTGCTCGGCCGAGCAGGACCGCGCGGCGATCATGATGCACGACATCGGCCTGTACCTTTACCGCGACGCGGCCGGCGAGCTGCTGCTGCGGGTGATGGTCGGCGGCGGTCTCGGGCGTACGCCGATCCTCGCCCAGCAGGTGCGCGAGGCGCTGCCCTGGCGCCACCTCTTGTCCTACGTCGAGGCCATCCTGCGGGTGTTCAACCGCCACGGCCGGCGCGACAACAAGTACAAGGCGCGGATCAAGATCCTGGTCAAGGCGCTCGGCGTCGAGGCCTTCGCCCGCGAGGTGGAGGAGGAATGGCAGCACATCAAGGACGGCCCGGCCGAGCTGACCGAGGCCGAGTACCAGCGCGTCGCCGCCCACTTCGCGCCGCCGGCCTACGCCGCGCTGGACGATGCCGACCTCGACTACGGCAGCGCGCTGGCCGGCGACCCGGCGTTCGCCCGCTGGGTGGAGCGCAACGTGCAGCCGCACAAGGTTCCGGGCTACGCCGCGGTGGTGCTGTCCACCAAGCCGGGGCCGGCCCTGCCGCCGGGCGACGTCACCGCCGAGCAGATGGAAGGCATCGCCGAGCTGGCCGAGCGCTACGGCTTCGGCGAAATCCGCATCGCCCACGAACAGAGCCTGGTGCTGCCCGACGTGCGCAAGGCCGACCTGTACGCCGTCTGGCAGCGTGCCGGCGAGCTGGGCCTGGCCACGCCGAACATCGGCCTGCTCACCGACATCATCGCCTGCCCGGGCGGCGACTACTGCTCGCTGGCCAATGCCAAGTCGATCCCCATCGCCCAGGCCATCCAGGCGTGTTTCGCCGACCTCGACCACCTGCACGATCTGGGCGAGCTGAGCCTGAACATCTCCGGCTGCATGAACGCCTGCGCCCACCACCACATCGGCAACATCGGCATCCTCGGCGTCGACAAGAACGGCAGCGAGTGGTATCAGGTCACCATCGGCGGCGCCCAGGGCAAGGCCAGCGCGCTGGGCAGGGTGATCGGTCCGGCGTTCGGCGCCGAGCAGATTCCCGAGGTGATCGAGCGGCTGGTCGACACCTTCGTCGCCTACCGCGAGGGCGACGAGCCCTTCGTCGACACCGTGCAGCGCATCGGCCTGGAGCCGTTCAAGGAACGGGTCTACCGCCAGACGGAGGTGCCGGCATGAACAACCTGATCAAGCTGGGCGCGGACGGCGCGCGCATCGTCGCCGACGATCCCTGGAGCTGGGTGCGCGAGGCGGGCGAGCCGCTGCCGGACGGCCCGCTGCTGCTGCCGCTGGCGCTGTGGCGCGAAAGGCAGAGCGCGGATGTGCTGGCCGGCCGCGCCGATACCCGCGACGGCGTCTGGCTGGCACCCGACGACGAGCCGGAAGAACTGGCGCCCTGGCTGGCCGGCCTGCCGCTGATCGCCCTGGAGTTCCCCAGCTTCCGCGACGGCCGCGCCTACAGCCAGGCCTACCTGCTGCGCACCCGGCTGGGCTGGCAGGGCGAGCTGCGCGCGGTCGGCGACGTGCTGCGCGATCAGCTCAGCCACATGCGCCAGTGCGGCTTCGACGCCTTCGCGGTACGCGAGGACAAGTCGGCCGCCGACGCGCTCAAGGGCCTGCAGGGGATCAGCGTGCTGTACGGCCGCTCGGTGCTGGAGCCGCGGCCGCTGTTCCGCCGGCGCAGCGGCGCGGACGAGGAGGAGTAGGGCATGAGCGTACATGGCCTGCTCCTGCGCTGGGGGCGGGGCGGCGAGCAGGGGCTGGATTTCTCCGGGATGGCCGCCAACATCCGGCACAACCCGCTCAGCTACGGGTTGGCCTTTGCCGGTGCCATCTCTGGGCGGCCTATTGCACGGTGACCGCGCGGATTGCCGGCGGCAAGAATGGCATCACCCTGTTCTTCATGCTGACGGCGCTGGTGCTGTGGGGCAAATACCTGCTCACCGGCGGGGTGCCATGGACTTCAGCTCCCAGTCGACGATCTACCTGGCGCCCGCCGCGACAGGACCGGGTTCAGATGCCGAACCTGAGGGTGGTGATGGCGAGGGCTCCGACCAGCAGCCAGCCGAGTCCGGAGGTGACGGCGAGGGCCATGCCGCCCAGCCAGATGCCCAGGGCGATCTCCCAGGCCAGGCGCCGCTCGCGGCGCGGCGCCGGGGCACGGCGTGGATAGTCGTCGTAGTCGTCTTCGTCTCGGAGTGCGCGCATGCTTGCTTCACCGCAGGGTGGTTCGATTTCGGGCGCGGACGGTAGTCAATTTCCGCCCCGCCTGCAATCGGCGCCGGCCTTTTTCAGCCCGCGTGCCGCTTGGCATACATCCGGCACTCGGCTATCAGCGCCAGCAGGTTGGGGTCGCGCTCGCGGCTCTTGAGGAACACCACGCCGATCTGCTGCTGCAGGCGGTAGCGCGCCTGCAGGGGGATCAGCCGCACGCGGTTCTCGTACACCGCGGCGATGCGCCCGGGCAGCAGGGCGTAGCCGACCCCGGAGCTGACCATGCTGAGCAGGGTGAAGATGTCGTTGACCTGCATCGCCACCCTGGGCGCGAAGCCGGCCTGCTGGAACACCCGCAGGGCGTCCTGGTGGGTGGCGAAGCCCTGGGTGAGGGTGATGAAGGTGGCCTCGCTGAGGTCGGCCAGGTCCACCTCCGCCTGGCTGGCGAACGGCGAGTCGGTGGGCACGGCGAGGAAGATGTCGTCGCGGAACAGCGGCAGCGACTCGCAGTCCGGGTCGGCCACGCTGTCGTTGAGCGACACCAGGATGGCGTCCAGCTCGAGGTTCTTCAGCTTGTATAGCAGATCGACGTTGGAGCCGAGGATCAGGTCGATGTTCAGCTCGCTGCGCCGCAGCTTGAGGCCCATGATCAGCTGCGGCACCGTTTTCACCGTCAGCGAGTAGAGCGCGCCGAGCTTGAAGCGCTCGGCGGAGAAGCCGGCCGCCTCGCGGGTCAGGCGCACGGTGTCGAGCATGTCGGCGACCAGCTTCTGCGCGCGGTCCTCCAGCACGTGGGCGCTCTCCAGCGGGGTGAGCTTGCGCCCCTCGCGCTTGAACAGCGGGCAGCGCAGGGCGCTCTCCAGCGAGTGGATGGCGCGGTGCACGCTGACCGTGCTGGTGTCGAGCTCGGCAGCGGCGCGCGACAGGTTGCCGCTGCGCATGAAGGCCAGGAAGATTTCCAGCTTCTTGAAGGTCAGTTCTTCGTCGATCTGCATGGTCGGTTTCGGCGGCGGCGGTCCTGTCGATTGTGCCGCAATCCGGGCGAACCTGCCCGCCCATCGCCTTTCCTGCAATTTCTCCTCAACTGTGCGGTCCAACTGCCTGACTTTGCTGGAAAAAACCTTTACCTGCACGGCAGCCGCGGATACTGTTCGCCCGTACAGGTGCCTGGCGCCTTTTCCCCCATGAACACTGCTGCCGGCGCCGTTGCGCCGGCACCGGGCCGTCGTAGCGCGGCCCGCTGCTGGAGACCCCCGGATGTCCGAACACGCCCTTGCCCCGGAGCAGAGCCGCAGCGCGGAGAACGACCCGCCCGGGGCGACGGACATCGCCGGTTCCGAACGTCACCCGTGGCCCGGCTATCGCGAAGCCCCCGAACGGCTGGCGGCCTTCTGCCTGCCCGGCCAGGGCGTGTTGGACAAGCTGCTGACGCTGGCCGGCGAACTGCTCAGGCGCAACGGCCACGACGCCACCCTGCACGGCTATGCCAGTGCCGATACCGCGCGCCTCGGCCTGCAGACGGCGGCGCTGTGGAACGTGCTGCTCGGCCTGCGCCTCGACGGCCTGCCGCTGCCCGCGCCGCTCGGCGAGGCGCAGCACCTGCGCAGCCCGGCGCAGATCGTCCAGGGCCGCAGCGCCAGCGTTCTCGACACGGCATTGCTGTGCGCCGCGCTGCTCGAACGCCTCGGCCTGCATCCGCTGATCGTGCTGGAGGAGCAGCACGCCTACGCCGGCCTGTGGCTGAACGGCGAGGGCGGCTTTCCGCGCATCTGTACCCCCGACGTGCTGGTCCTGCGCAAGCGCGTGCAACTGAAGGAGGTGCTGCTGTTCGACACGGGCCTGCTCGGCCAGGGCGTGCCGTTCAAGGAGGCGATCCGCGCCGCCCAGCAGCGCCTGAATGACGACGAGCGCTTCGTGCTGGTGCTCGATCTCGCCCAGGCGCGCGCCGCGCAGATCCGCCCGCTGGACGCGCCCGCGATGCCGGCCGCCGACCCGCGCGTGCTGGAGGCGCCGGAGCTGGCCGTGCCGGCCGCGGCGGACGACGAGCTGCCGGCCGGTCCGGGCGGGCGCCTGGCGCAGTGGCAGCGCCGCCTGCTCGACCTGTCCCTGCGCAATCCGCTGCTCAACCTGCGCGACAGCAAGGTCGCCATCCCGCTGCTGGCGCCCGATCCGGCGGCGCTGGAGGACCTGCTGGCCGACGGCAGGAGCTTCGCCGTCGACGCGCTGCCAAAAGCCGCCACGCCCGAGGAGGCCGCCGGCCAGGCACAGGCGGCGCTCGCCGCGCTGGCCAAGGGCCGCCTGTTCGCCCCGCTGGAGGCCGACAGGCTCGACGCCACCCTGGTCGAGCTGTACCGCAAGGCGCGCACCGACCTGGAGGAGGGCGGCGCCAACACCCTGTTCCTCGCCATCGGCATGCTGCGCTGGCGGCGTCCCGGCGAGCCGGAGCGCAGCTACCGCGCGCCGCTGATCCTGGTGCCGGTGAGCCTGACCCGCAAGTCGATCAACGCCGGCATCCGCCTGAGTCTCGGCGACGACGAGCCGCGCTTCAACACCACCCTCTTGGAGATGCTGCGCCAGGACTTCGCCCTCGACATCCAGGGCTTCGACGCGCTGCTGCCGACCGACGAGCGCGGCCTGGACATCGCCGGCATCCTCACCCGCCTGCGCCGCGAGGTGCTCGAGCTGGACGGCTTCGAGGTGCTCGACGAGGTGCTGCTGAGCACCTTCTCCTTCGCCAAGTACCTGATGTGGAAGGATCTGGTCGACCGCGTCGAGCAGCTCAAGGACAACCCGGTGGTGCGCCACCTGCTCGACACCCCGCGTGAGCCGTTCGCGCAGAGCGGCGAATTCGTCGAGCCGCGCGAGCTGGACCGCCGCCTGAGTCCCGAGCAGCTGTTCACCCCGCTGTCCGCCGACTCCTCGCAGCTCGCCGCGGTGGTGGCTGCCGCCGAGGGGCGCAACTTCGTGATGATCGGCCCGCCGGGCACCGGCAAGTCGCAGACCATCGCCAACATGATCGCCCACAACCTGGCGCTCGGTCGCAGCGTGCTGTTCGTCGCCGAGAAGGCCGCGGCGCTGGAGGTGGTCTACCGCCGCCTGCGCGAGCACGGCCTCGGCGAGTTCTGCCTGGAGCTGCACTCCAACAAGGCGCGCAAGCAGGATGTGATCCGCCAGCTCGGCGCGGCCTGGCAGGCCGGCGCCGAGCTGGGCCCGGGCGAGTGGGAGCGCGAGACCCAGCGCCTGCGCCTCTTGCGCGACGAGCTCAACCAGCTGGTCAAGGCCCTGCACGAGACCCGCCGCAACGGCCTGAGCATCCGCCAGGCGCTGGCCACTGCGGTGGCCGGCGCGCAGGTTCCCGAGGTGCGCCTGCGCTGGGCCAGCGCCGACCAGCACGACGCCGCGGCGCGCGAGCAGCTGCTGGCAGTGGCTGAGCGCATCGACCTCAACGCCGCCGAACTGGGGGATATCGCCGGCCATCCGCTGGCCTTCGTGCAGCAGGAGGAGTGGAGCCTGGCCTGGCAGCAGGCGCTGCTGCAACAGGCCGAGACCCTGGCGACGCGCGCGCGCACCCTGCAGGGTGCGCTCATCGAGCTGAGCCAGCGCCTTGGCCTGATCCGCCCGCTCAACGGCCGCGGCCAGCTCGCCGCCCTGGAACAGTTGCTCGACCTGCTGCCGCAGACCATCGGCAAGGAGCTGGGCTTCGCCTTCCAGGCCGACGTGCTGGAGCGCCTCGATGCGCTCAACCGCGCGGTCGGCCTGCTCGAGCGCTTCGCCGCCGCCGAGGCCGGATTGTCGGTGCCCTGGCCGCGCGAGCGCTTGCTGGCGCTCGATCTCGCCGCACTGGAGCGGCGCTGGCGAGAGGCCTGCGACTGCTGGTGGCCGCTGCAGATCCTCAGGCTGCGCCAGTTCCACGCCTGGCTGCACGAGCAAGCCGGTGTCGGCGAGGCCGCGCGGATCGACGCCGATCTGCCGGCGCTGTGCGAGTTGCAGGTGGTCAACGGCGAACTGCAGCCGCTGCTCGCCCGCCTCGACGGCCTGCCCGGCTGGCGCGGGCTGGACTCCGACCCGGCACAGCTGCGCGCACTGGCCGACACCGCCTGGCGCTTGCGCCAGCTGCTCGCCGCGCTGGCCACCGACCCCGAGCAGCTCGCCGCGCTGCGCAGCGGCCTGCGCCTGCTGGTGGTCGACGCCAACGAACTGCTCGCCGCCGATGCGCCGGTCGGCCGCCTGTGCGGTCGCTACCTGCAACTGCACACTGATTTCGCCGAGGCGCTGGAGGCCTTCGCCGGTCTGGCCGGGCGCAGCGTCGACGAGCTGTACAGTCCCGGCCTGGCCGGCCTGGAAAGCCTGCTGGAGCTGACCGCCCGCCTGCAGGCCGGCCACGGCCGCCTGCATGCCTGGTGCGCCTGGCTGCGCGTGCGCGGCGAGGCGCTGGCGCTGGGCCTGCTGCCGCTGGTCGAGGCCCTCGAGCAGGGCCGCGTGGCGGCCGGCCAGGCGCAGCGCACCCTGGAGGTCAACTACGCGCGCTGGTGGCTGGTGCAGAAGATCGACGCCACCCCGGTGCTGCGCAACTTCGTCGCGGTCGAGCACGAGCGCAAGATCGCCAGCTTCCGCGCCCTCGACGACCGCGTGCGGGAGATCACCGCGCAGTGCATCCGCATGCGCATCCGCCAGGGTCTGGTCGACCGCGAGGACGCGCAGAAGTCCAGCGAGTTCGGCATCGTCCGCCGCGAGCTGGAGAAGAAGACCCGCCACAAGCCGCTGCGCCAGCTGCTCGCCGAGGCGCCGAACGCCATCGGCGCGCTGACCCCCTGCCTGCTGATGTCGCCGCTGTCGATCGCCCAGTACCTGCCGGCCGGCCAGGCCTTCGACCTGGTGATCTTCGACGAGGCCTCGCAGATCACCGTGTGGGACGCCATCGGCGCCATCGCCCGCGGCCGCCAGACCGTGGTAGTCGGCGATCCCAAGCAGCTGCCGCCGACCAGCTTCTTCACCACCGCGCCGGCCGGCGAGGAGGAGGGCAGCGACGACGAGGACCTGGAGAGCATCCTCGACGAGCTGCTCGGCGCCAACCTGCCGACCGTCGGCCTGTCCTGGCACTACCGCTCGCGCCACGAGAGCCTGATCGCCTTCTCCAACCACCGCTACTACAAGGGCGGGCTGATCACCTTCCCGTCGCCGGCCACCGAGGACCGCGCGGTCAACCTGCAGTACGTCGCCGGCAGCTACGACCGCGGCGGCAGCCAGACCAACCGCGCCGAGGCCGACGCGGTGGTGGCGGAGATCGAGCAGCGCCTGCAGGACGTCGAGCCGGGCGCGCTGAGCCTCGGCGTGGTCACCTTCAACCAGAAGCAGCAGACCCTGATCCTCGACCTGCTGGACGCCGCGCGGCGGCGCAATCCGGCGCTGGACCGGCACTTCGACGAGGCGCTGATCGAGCCGGTGTTCGTCAAGAACCTCGAATCGGTGCAGGGCGACGAGCGCGACCTGATCCTGTTCAGCACGACCTTCGGCCCGGACAGCCTCGGCCTGGTCAGCATGAACTTCGGCCCGCTGAACAGGAGCGGCGGCGAGCGCCGCCTCAACGTGGCGATCACCCGCGCGCGCAGCGAACTCAAGGTGTTCACCAGCCTGCGCCCGGAGCAGATCGATCTGTCGCGCACCGCCGCCGAGGGGGTGAAGGACCTCAGGCACTTCCTCGAATTCGCCGAGCGCGGCGCGCGCGCGCTGGACGAGGCGGTGCACGGCTCGGTGGGCGGCTTCGACTCGCCGTTCGAAGAGGCGGTGGCGCGTGCCCTGGCCGAGAAGGGCTGGGTGCTGCACCCGCAGGTCGGCGTGTCGCGCTTCCGCATCGACCTGGGCGTGGTCGACCCCGACGCGCCGGGGCGCTACCTGGCCGGCATCGAGTGCGACGGCGCCACCTACCACCGCTCGGCCACCGCCCGCGACCGCGACAAGATCCGCGAGAGCGTGCTGCGCGGCCTCGGCTGGCAGATCGTCCGCCTGTGGTCCACCGACTACTGGCTCGACCCCGCCGGCAGCCTCGACAAGCTCGACCAGCAGCTGCGCAAGCTGCTGGAGCAGCGGCGGGCCAAGGCCGGCGCATAGCGGCACATCCGCTGTAGGGGCGAATTCATTCGCCAAAACGCCTCGCATAGGCGAATGAATTCGCCCCTACTACAGAGAGCAGCTTGCTCGCTGGGGGGCGGAGCGCACCATCCTTTGGCGCTATGAGACCACCCGCAGCGTGCTCGCCCCGTTGCCCTGGCGCTGCACGCGGATCTGCACCGGGATGCGCTCGTGCATCTCCTGCACGTGGGAGATCACCGCCACCTTGCGCCCCTGCGCCTGCAGGTTGTCCAGCGCGTCCATCGCCAGTTGCAGCGACTCGGGGTCGAGGCTGCCGAAGCCCTCGTCGATGAACAGCGACTCGATGCGCAGCTTGCTCGAGGCCATCGACGCCAGGCCCAGCGCCAGCGCCAGCGAGACCAGGAAGGTCTCGCCGCCGGACAGCGAGTGCACCGAGCGCAGCTCGTCGCCCATCTCGGTATCCAGCACCAAGAGGCCCAGCGCGCTGCCGCCGCGCTGCAGGCGGTAGCGCCGGGCCAGCTGGCGCAGCTGCAGGTTGGCGTGCTGCACCAGCAGGTCGAGGTTGTAGCCCTGGGCAATCTTGCGGAAGGTGGCGCCGTCGGCCGAGCCGATCAGTGCGCTGATCCGCCCCCAGCGCAGGTGTTCGGCCTGCGCGGCGGCGATGCGTTCGAGCAGCTCGCGGCTCTGCTGGCGGCGGCGGTCGTCCTCGACCAGCGAGGCACGCAGGTCGGTGGCCTGCTGTTCGGCCTGCTCGCAGCGCTGGCGCTGTTCGCCCAGCGCCTGCTCCAGCACAGCCGGCTCGGGCGCTTCGCTCACCTTGGCCAGGTGCGTGGCCAGCTGCTGGCTGCGCTCGTCCAGGCGCACCTGGCCCTGGGTGACGGCATCCTCGGCGGCCTTGAGCTGCGAGCGCAGCTGGGCGAGGTCGCCGGCCGGGCGGGCCAGCAGGGCGGCGAGGCTGGCGTCGTCCAGCTGCGGATGGCCGGCGCGCCAGGCGGCCAGTTCGCGCGTCAGTTCGGTCTGCTCGGTGTGCAGCGCCTGCTGGCGCTGGCGCAGGTTGTCGCCCTCGCTGTTCAAGCGGATCTGCTGCTGGCGGGCCTGCTGCAGCGCCTCGCCGGCGGCGTTGGCGGTGGCGCGGGCCTGGCTTTCCGTCTGCTCCAGCTGCGCCTGCCAGACGGCGGCGCTGGGTTGTTCGCCCAGGCACTGACGCAGACCGGCCTCGGCCTGCTGGCGGCGAGTCTGCAGCTCGGCGAGGCGCTCGCCAGTGGCCTGCAGCTGCTGCTGGCGCTGCTGCTGACGCAGGCGCTCCTGCTCCAGCACAGTCTGCCGCTGCTGGTGCTCCTCGCTCAGTTCGCGCTGCTCGTCCAGCTGCTGCAGGCGCTCGGCGACCTGGCGATCCAGCGCCATGAAACTGCGCGCCGGCTCCTCCTGCCAGCGGCTCAGCCAGTCGCCGGGCAGCAGGGCGGCGAAGGCTTGCAGTTCGGCATCCAGACGCTGCTGGTCGGTGGTCAGCCGCTGGTGCTGCTGCTCCAGTTGCTGGCGTGCCGTCTCGGCGGCCTTGTCGGCCGCCCGCAGCTGCGCCTGCAGCTGTTCGCTGCGCCGCTGCTGGGCCAGCAGTTCGCCTTGGCGCTGCTCGGCCTGCTGGATGGACTGGCGCAGCTCGGCCAGTTGCCCGCTCAGCCAGGCGCTGCGCTGCGCGACTGGCTGGGCCAGCAGTTCGGTCTGGCTGGCGAGCATGGCGTCCAGGCGCTCGAGCTCGGCGCCGATGCGCGCCCGTTCCTGCTCCGCTTCGCCAAGCTGGCGCTCCAGTCCCTTGTATTCGGCGGCCAGCCCGGCGCGCTGCTCCTTGAGTTCGTCGACCTGCTGGCCAGCCCGCGTGGCTTCGGCCTCGTCCTGGCTGGCGAGGGCGGCGAGCAGCGCATCGCCGTGGTGCCAGGGATGCTCGGCGCTGCCGCACACCGGGCAGGGCTCGCCGTCCTGCAGCTGCGCGCGCAGTGCCTCGACGCTGGCGCTGCGCGCCAGGCGCTGCCGCTCCAGCAGTTCCAGGGTGAGCTTGAGCGCCTGCTCGGCGCCCTGCAGCTGGGTGGCGACCGCCTTGCCGCTGGCCACGCACCGCTCGCGCTCGGCCTGGAGTTCGGCGCTGCGCGCCTGCACGGCGGCCAGGCCGCTGGCCAGCTCCTCGCGGCGCAGCCAGTGGCGCTGCGCCTGGTCGAGGCCGTGCAGGCGCGGGCGCCAGGCGTCGAGCTGCGGCTGCAGGCGCTCGAGCTGCTCGGCGGGGCTGTCGCCGCCCAGTCGCTGCTGCAGTTCGGCGAGCTGCCGCTGTGCGGCGGCGCGGCGTTCCTGCGCGTCGTGGGCCGCCTGCTCCAGCGCCGGCAGCTCGCCACGACCCTGCTGCAGACGGTTGGCCAGCTGCACGGCCTGCTGCAGGCGCGGGCGATGGCCGTCCCAGGCGGCGCACAGAGCGTGCAGGGCGGCGCTGTGCTGCAGGCGCTCGGCCAGCGCGGTCTGTTGGCTGGCCAGCGCGTGCTGGCGAGCCTGCAATTCGGTCAGCTGCCGTTCGCCCTCGGTGGCTTCGCCGTGCGCCTGCTGCTCGGCCTGCCGGGCTCGGGCCAGTTCCTGCTGCAGTTCGCTCAGGCGCTGTTCTTCGGCATGCGCCTGGGCGAGCAGCGGCGCGGCCTGCTGGCGGGCCTGCTCGGCGGCCTGCGCCTGCGCGTGGCTGGCGCTGGCGGCCGTCTCCAGTTGGCCCAGGTGCTGCTGCAGCGCCTGCTGTTGCTCGCCATGGCGCTGCAGGTCGCTGTCCAGCCCGGCCAGCAGCGGTCCCAGCTCGGCCTGGCGGGCGAAGCGGTGGCGTTCGGGGGCGAGCTGTTCGAGCAGGACGAGGGTCTGGCGTTCGCCGGCGAGGTTTTCCTGCGCGGCGCGGGCGGCGTCGAGCTGGCCCTGCGCGGCCTGCTGCTCGGCCTGCAGGCGGTCGCGCTCGACCAGCCACTGGCGCTGCTGCTGCAGATGCTGCAGGGCGGCCTGCTCGGCCTTGAACCGGCTCGCGGCCTCGGCGTGCTGCTGCTCCAGCGACGTGCGTTCGTCCGCGGCCAGCGGGCGGATGCCGCCGGCCTCGCGCTCCAGCGCTTCCAGCGCTTCGCGGGCGCGCTTGGCGGCGGCGTAGGCGGCCTTGCCGATGCGGCTGTACACGCCGGTGTCGGTGAGCTTCTCCAGCAGTTCGCCGCGCTGGTTGTCGTCGGCCTTGAGGAAGGCGCTGAACTCGCTCTGCGCCAGCAGCACGGCGCGGGTGAACTGCTGCAGGTTGAGGCCCAGGCGCTGCTCCATCTGCTCGGCGAACTCGCGCTTGGCAGTGGCCAGCAGCTGGTCGCCGTCCAGGTCGCGCAGGCTCTGCTGGCTGGCCTGCAGCTTGCCGCTGGCCTTGTCGCGGGCGCGGCGCACTTCCCAGCGCGCGCGGTAGCGCTTGCCGTCGACGCCGACGAAATCGACCTCGGCAAAGCCGCCGCTGGCGCCGCGGCGCAGCAGGTTGCGCCCGTCGTCGCTGCCGAGCGCCTCGTTGTCGCTGCCGTCCGGCACCTTGAGGGCGGCCCGGGCGTGTTGCAGGCGCGGCGTCTCGCCGAACAGCGCCAGGCACAGGGCGTCGAGCAGGGTGCTCTTGCCGGCGCCGGTCGGCCCGGTGATGGCGAACAGCCCGGCGCTGGCCAGCGGCTCGCTGGTGAAGTCGACCTGCTGCTCGCCGGCCAGCGAGGCGAGGTTCTTCAGGCGGATGGCGAGGATCTTCATGCCGGCTCTCCTTCGAGCTCCACGGTCTGCAGCAGGGTCAGGAAATCCTCCAGCACCTGGGCGTCGGCCTCGCTGCCGTATTCGGCTTGCCAGCTGCGGCGGAACAGCTCCTGCGGGTCGAGCTGGTCGAGGCCGACCAAGGGGGCGGCTTCCTCGCCGCGGCCAAGGTATTCGCTGGCGATGCGCACCAGCCGGCAGCCCTTGCCGTCCAGCGCCGCTTCGATCTGCTGGCGCAGGTCGGGCTGCGGCTGCTCCAGCTGCACGCGCACCTCCAGCCAGGGCTGGCGTTCGCGCTCAAGCGCGCTGGCGGGCAGGGCGGCGAGCTGCTCCAGCACGTCGGCAAGGGGCGCCGGGCCGACGCGCAGCATGTCCACCGCGCGCGGCACGCGGATCGGCTCGACGCTGCGCAGGCTCGCGCCATCCAGCTCGATGCGCAGCACCTGGTGCGGGTAGTTGACCTCGGCGAACGACAGCGGCAGCGGCGCGCCGCTGTAGCGGATGCGTGGTTGACCTGCGACCTGCTGCGGCTTGTGCAGGTGGCCGAGGGCGACGTAGGCCACCGCCTCGGGAAACAGGCTGGCCGGCAGCGCCTCGGCGTTGCCGATGACGATGTTGCGCTCGGAGTCCTCGGACACCGCCGCCCCGGCCATGTGCGCGTGGCTGACCGCCACCAGCGCCTGCTGCGGCGCGCGGCGCGCCTCGGCGGCGGCGATCAGCTCGCGGTGCACCCGCGCGATGCCGGCCAGGTAGTCGTCGCCCACCGCGCCGCCGGTGACCTCGGCCGGGCGCAGGAACGGCAGGGCCAGGCACCAGGCGCCGATCTCGCCGTCCTCGCGCTGCAGCGGCAGCAGCAGGCGGTCGCTGTCCAGCGCGTCCTCGTCCAGCCACTCGACGCGGCCGAGGGCGTGGGCGTTGAGGCGGCGCATCAACGGCGCCGGCAGCTCGATGCGCCCGCCGGAGTCGTGGTTGCCGGCGATCATCACGATGTCCAGCCGTGGCAGGCGCTGATGGGCGCTGACGATGAAGTCGTACAGGCGCTCCTGGGCCCTGAGCGGCGGGTTGACCGTATCGAAGATATCGCCGGCGATCAGCAGGGCGTCGGCCCGCTGCGCCACCAGGGTGTCGAGCAGCCAGGTCAGGAAGGCGGCGTGTTCGTGGTCGCGGTCCTGGCCGTGCAGGGTCTGCCCCAGGTGCCAGTCGGAGGTGTGGATCAGGCGCATGATGCGTTCCCTCAGGGCATGCGCAGCAGCCAGGCGGCCGCGGCGATCGCCAGCATGTGCAGCGGATAGAAGAAGTAGGCCCAGCGGCCGACCGCCGGGACGCGCAGGCCCGCCGGCAGCGCGGCGCGCAGCAGCCAGAAACCCAGCGGCAGGGCGGCCAGGCAACTGAGAGCGATCAGCCAGTCGCGCGGCTGCCCGGCGAGCAGCGCGGCGGACAGCCGCGGGGTCAGGTTGGCCAGCAGCACGCTCAGGGTCGCCAGCAGCGGCCACGGGCCGCCGCGCTGCAGGGTCAGCAGGCACAGGGTCGGCAAGAGCACGCCGAGCATCCCGTAGGTCAGGCTGGCGTGCAGCCAGGCGGCGCCGCCGGCGAGCAGCCCGGCGAGCAGCAGCGGCCCGCGCTGCAGGGCGCTGCAGCCCCAGGCGATGCCCCAGCCGATGGCCAGGCTGACCAGGATGTTGAACTTGGCGGCGTTGCCGAGCATCAGGTCGTGGGCCGGTTCGCTGAGCACGGCGAACAGCAGCAGGGCGCCGAGATGCCGGCGCTCGCTGGCGCCGAACGCGCCGGGCGGGCGGCGCGCCAGGTTGGCGGCCAGCGCCAGGCAGAACAGCGGGAAGGCCAGCCGGCCGGGGATGAAGCTCCAGCCGAGCAGGGCGTGGCCGGGGATCAGGAAGCGCAGGTGGTCGACGGCCATGCTGGCCAGCGCCAGCCACTTGACCAGGTCGAGGCCGCGCTCGCGCACCTGCGCCGGCGAATTCGGGGCACGGGCTTCGGCAGCGACCGCCACGGCGCAGCCCGCGGATCAGTCGCCGCGGTATTCGCAGCCGCTGGTGCAGGTCTCGTGCACGCGCACCCGCGACAGCTCCGGCAGCAGCGGCTTGAGCTGCTGCCAGATCCACTTGGCGAGGTTCTCGCTGGTGGGGTTCTCGAGGCCGGGGATGTCGTTCAGGTAGTAGTGGTCGAGGCGGTCGTAGATCGGCTTGAAGATCGCCTTGATCTCGCCGAAGTCGCGGATCCAGCCGGTGTAGGGGTCGACCTCGCCCTCGATGTAGATCGCCACGCGGAACGAATGGCCATGCAGGCGCCCGCACTTGTGGCCCTGCGGCACATGGGGCAGGAGATGGGCGGCTTCGAAGGTGAATTCCTTGAACAGTTCCACGGCGACACTCACGGGCTGGAAAAAACCGCGACAGTCTACCAGCTTTGCCGGTCCAGGCCCCTATCGACCGCCCGTCGGCAAGTGGACGAACGGCTGGGGCTTTTCGCTGCGGGGCGCCACGTCGACGTTTGGCTGACGGCAGGCTCGACTATGGTTGTGGACAGGGCGATGGAGCGTGGAGTGGGCATGGGCGGCACGATCCGCCGGGCCTCATTCCGACGCAAGCACGACAGGAGACGGCGATGGCCTCGGCTCCGCAACCATTCAATCTGCTCAGATGGTTTTCCCTGGTCAGCCTCGGCCTGATCGCCGTGGTGGCGGTGGGCATGGCGATCAGCGCCACTCGCTATGCGATCGTCGACAGCATCGAGCGCGACGCCATGCTGACCGCGCAGGTCATCCGCGCCCTCACCGAGGGCGAGATTCGTCACGCCAGTTTCACTGCCCCGGTGGGCCTCGGCGATTTCCTCGACTTCCGCGACGAGGTGGTGCGCGAGGAGATCGACCGCGTGCATCTGCACCAAGTGCGCAGCGAGTTCCTCGACCACGTCAGCAACCTGCCCGACGCCCTGCAGGTCAACCTGTTCGCTCCCGACCGCACCATCGTCTGGTCGACCAATGCCGAGCTGGTCGGTCGGCGCCTGCTCGACAGGGACGAGCTCGAGCAGGCCTTCCGGCAGAAGACCCATGTCGCCCATGCTCACTGGAAAGTGCAGGGGGGGCGTACCGAGCAGCAGTTCGTGCGCAGTCCGAGCGGCCTGTATTTCGAGAACTACATCCCGCTGCTCGACCAGAGCGGCGAGGTGGCCGCGGTGCTGGAGATCTACAAGGAGTCTTCCGACCTGATCGAGCGCATGGAGCGCGCCCACCTGCTGCTCTGGCTGGCCGCGGGGGTGGGCGGCGGAGCCGTCTATCTCGGCCTGTTCTGGATCGTCCGGCGTGGCTCGGACCTGCTGGCCGCCCAGCAGCGCCAGCTGATCGAGAACGAGACCCTGGTAGCCCTCGGCGAGATGTCCTCGGCGGTGGCCCATGGTTTGCGCAATCCGCTGGCGGCGATCCGTACCAGCGCCGAGCTGGCGCTGGATCTGGACTGCTCGCCGGCGCGCAAGAACATCGTCGATATCATCGCCCAGGTCGATCGGCTGTCGAAGTGGGTGCGCGAGCTGCTGCTGTGCTCCAGCCAGCTCAACGACGAGCACGAAGCGGTGGACCTCGTCGCGGCGGTGGGCGAGGTGCTCAACGCCTTCGAGCCGCAGATGGCCAGGACCGGTGTTCGGCTGGAGTGGTCGCCGGCGCCGGTCCCCCGGGTGGTCAGCCACCCGGTACTGCTCAACCAGGCCCTCAACAGCGTGCTGGCCAATGCCCTGGAGGCGATGCCGCATGGCGGGCGCCTGCGTCTGGCATTGCAGGTCGATCCGACGCAGCGCCGCCTCTGTCTGAGCATCGGCGATACCGGTATCGGCATGTCGGCGCAGCAGCTGGAAATGGCCTTCAAGCCGTTCTACTCGACCAAGCGCGGCGGCCTTGGCGTCGGGCTGGCACTGGTCAGGCGGATCATGGAGCGTTTCGGCGGCGAGGTTCGCCTGACCAGTCGCGAGCAGGAGGGAACCCGGGTCGCCCTGAGCTTCCGGATGGCGGAGGGAGGCTAGGACATGGAGTACAGCGTGCTGATCGTCGAGGACGACGAAACCCTGGCGGACAACATCCGCACCTATCTGGAGCGCAAGGGCTACGAGGCGCAGGTCTGTCCCAGCGCCGAGGCGGCCCTGGAGTCTCTGGCCAGCCAGAGGCCCGACGTGCTGCTCACCGACCACTGCCTGCCGGGCATCTCCGGCATCGAGCTGATTCGCCAGGCGCGCGGCATGGATACCCGGGTCAAGACGGTGATGATGACCGCCCATGGCAACATCGAGTGTGCGGTCGAGGCGATGAAGGCCGGCGCCTACGACTTTCTCACCAAGCCGGTGGTGCTGGCCGAGTTGTGGCTGCTGATCCAGCGCGCCATCGAAGCGCGCCAGCTGGAGCATCGCCTGTCGTTCTACCAGCATCGCGACGCCCGCGGGGCCGGCCTGGATGCGCTGATCGGCGAGTCGCTGCCGATGCGGACGCTCAAGGCGCTGATCTGTCGGGTGCTCGAGGCCGAGAGCCGCATGACCGATAGCGAGCTACCGGTGGTGCTGATCAACGGCGAGACCGGCACCGGCAAGGAACTGGTCGCCCGCGCCCTGCACTACGACGGCATGCGTCGCGACGGCCCCTTCGTCGAGGTCAACTGCGCCTCGATCCCCTCGCACCTGCTCGAGGCCGAGCTGTTCGGCCACGAGAAGGGCGCCTACACCGACGCCAAGGAACGACGTGTCGGCCTGGTCGAGGCCGCCGACGGCGGCACCCTGTTCCTCGACGAAATCGGCGAGATCGATCTGCCGCTGCAGGCCAAGCTGCTCAAGCTGCTCGAGGATCGCACCATCCGTCGCCTGGGTTCGGTCAAGGAGCGCAAGGTCGACCTGCGCATCGTCAGCGCCACCAACTGCGACCTGGAAAAGATGGTGCAGGAGGGGCGCTTCCGTCGCGACCTGTTCTATCGCCTGCGGATCATCGCCATCCAGGTGCCGCCGCTGCGCGAGCGCGGCGAGGACATCCTCGGTCTGGCCCGGCACTTCCTCGCCCTGCATGCCCGTCGCTACGGCAAGCCAGGCCTGCAGTTCAGCGCTGAGGCCGAGGCCGTGCTGCGTGGCTACGACTGGCCGGGCAACGTGCGAGAGCTGCGCAACCTGCTCGAGCAGACCGTGCTGCTGGCGCGTGAGCTGTGTATCGGCGCCGAGCAACTGAACCTGCCGGGAGCAGGCCATGCCGACGTCCTGCGGTCGATGGCCGGCCCATTCGCCGATGGCGCCGAGGAGATGCTCCAGCCGAGCCTGGCGGAGCTGGAGCGCGAGTTGATGTGCAGGACCCTCGAGCGCACCGACTGGAACGTCACCAAGTCGGCTCGGCTGCTGGGACTCTCCCGCGACATGCTGCGTTACCGCATCGAGAAGCTGGGGCTGGAGCGGCCGGATCGGCGACACTGATCAGTGGTGGTGGGCATGTTCCTTCCCGTCCGGGTGTACATGGAACTTCTTGTTCGCGGCCTCCGGCGCGTCGTTGACCTCCCGCGCATGCTCGTGACCTGTGAGGTGGACGGGCGCGGTCGGCGATTTCTGTGCCGCGTGGTGGTCGTGCTGCCCGCTGTGGTCGTGCATGTCGGTTTCCCCGCCGCCGTGGGAGTGGCCGTCGCTCGACGCCACCAGGGCGCGATACTGCGCGGCGTCCAGGCTCGGCAGCTGATGGATGAGGGCGACCATCCCCCAGATGTGCTCGTCGCCCATGCTCTTGCCCCAGGCCGGCATGCCGGTGGCCTTGATGCCGTGCTTGACGACCCAGAAGGCGGCCGACGGATTGCCGTTGGTGCCGATCTGCACCAGGTTCGGTGGCGGCGGGTAGAGGTTCTGGCTCAGCTCGGTCGGCGTCATGTCGGGTGCCAGGTGGCAGCCGATGCACATGGCGTGGTAGTTGCCCGCGCCGCGGCGGATCAGTTCGGGGTCGCTCAGGTCCGGTACCGCGATGTCGGCGGCGCGCACGGCGATCGATCGCTCGCGAGCCAGCGTCAGCAGCCTGTGCAGGCTCTCCGGGTGCGGGTCGTCGGCGCCGACGTTGATCAGCCCCGACCAGACGATGCCGGCGCCGGCCGCCGTTGCGGCAAGGCTGGCCAGCGCCAGGGTGGTTATTGTTCTTCTCATCGTCGCTCTCAGAACCAGAAACGGATGCCCGCCACCAGGCGCGCCTCGCTGACATCCTCGCCGTGCTCGCGGTGCAGGTCGGCGGTGTTGCCGTAGGCGCGGTGCCAGCTGACGCCGAGGTAGGGGGCGAACTCGCGGCGGATCTCGTAGCGCAGGCGCAGGCCCAGTTCGAGGTCGGAGAGGCCGGAGCCGACGCCGCGCGCCTCGTCGTTGCGAGCGTGCAGGTTGAGTTCGGCCGCCGGCTGCAGGATCAGCCGGTTGGTCAGCAGGATGTCGTACTCGGCGCCCAGGCGCAGGGCGCTCTGTCCGCCTTCGCCGAGGAAGGCGGTGACCTCGGTTTCCAGGCCGTACAGCGGCATGCCCTGCACGCCGAAGGCGGCCCAGGTCTGCGCCGGGCCGGGCTTGAAGTCCTGGCGCACGCCGAGCACCGATTCCCACCAGGGGCCGATGGCGTGGCTCCACAGCAGTTGCAGCTCGGCCTTCTCGGTGCGTCCGGCGAGGCGTTCGCCCTCGGCGCGCCAGGCCAGGCGGTCGATGTCGCCGCCGACCCAGCCGCTCAGGTCCCAGGCCAGGGCGCTGCCGGCGTCGGCGTCCTGCCACTCCAGCTGGTCGGCGAGGAACAGGAAGTTGGTCCCGCCGTCGTGCATGTGCTGGTGGGGCAGGTCGGGGAAGGCGGCCGCGCGATCGGCGTCGCTGATCGCCGGCAGCACGGGCCCCGGGTGGCCCTGCCGATGTGGCTGGTGCTGGCGGTGCATCTGCATCATCTGCTCATGGCTCATGGCGCCGTGATCCATCTGGCCACTTTGCATGTGCTGCTGATGCATCTGCATCATCTGCTCGTGGCTCATGGCGCCGTGATCCATCTGGCCGCTTTGCATGTGCTGCTGATGCATCTGCATCATCTGCTCATGCGTCATGCCGCCATGGCCCATCTGGCCATGCTCCATCATCGGCATGCCCTGGCCTGCGGGGGCGGGGGATGCCGGTTGCGGGTGATGGGCGCCGTGCGCGTCGCGCGCAGCCGGCACTGCCGCCGCACCATGGCCGGCATGGCCGTGCGGCTCGGCGGCCTGGGCCTGGGCGCTGGCGAGCAGGCCCAGGCCCAGGGCGATGGCCAGCGGCCGTTTAGTGGTCATGATCATGCTGCGCTTCCTGGCTGTCGGGCGCGGTTGCGGACGGCGCGTCGCCGGGGTTCATCTGCCCATGGCCCATCTGGCCGTGGTTCATGTGCTGCTCGTGCATCTGCTGCATCGTCTGCCCGTGATCCATCATCTGGCCCGGCTGCATCCGGCCATGATCCATCATGCCGCCCTGGGGCATCTGGCCCACGTTGCCCGGGGCCGGCATGGCGCCGGACTGGGACTGCGGCTGGCCGGTTGCCGCACCTTGCGGGTGATGGCCGGCGTGTTCGTTTTCGCCCTGTGCCAGCGCCTGCGGCAGGTGCAGGGCGGCCAGCAGGCCGAAGGCGGCGAGCAGGGTGGGGCGCTTGAGGGACGTGGTCATGGCGGTTCTCCTGGTCATTCTTCGACGCGGACTTCGCGGAACATGCCGAGGTCCATGTGCATCAGCATGTGGCAGTGGAAGGCCCAGCGGCCGAGGGCGTCGGCGGTGACGCGGAAGCTGCGGATCGCGCCGGGCGGCATGTCGATGGTGTGCTTGCGGACCCGGAAGTTGCCGTACTGGTCCTCGAGGTCGCTCCACAGGCCATGCAGGTGGATGGGGTGGTGCATCATGGTGTCGTTGACCAGCACGATGCGCACCCGTTCGCCGTATTTCAGCCGGATCGGCTCGGCATCGGCGAATTTGACCCCGTCGATCGACCAGGCGAAGCGCTCCATGTGGCCGGTCAGGTGCAGCTCGATCGTGCGCGTCGGCGCGCGGCCGTCCGGGTCGGCGAAGCGGCTGCGCAGGTCGGCGTAGGTCAGTACCCGGCGGCCGTTGTCGCGCAGGCCGATGCCCGGATCGTCGAGCTTGTGGGTCGGCATCTGGGTCTGCATGTCGAGCAGTGGATTGCCGCGCTCGCTGGCCGGGTGGCCCTGCATGGCGATGGTCGCCGCGGGCGCGGCGTGAGCCCCGTGGCCGTGCTGCATGGCCGCATGCGCGCCGTGCCCGGCATGCGCCATGGCGGCAGCCTGGCTGCCGTGATTGCCGTGATTGCCGTGATTGCCGTGATTGCCGTGGGCAGCGGCATGCCCGGCATGAGCGTCCGCGCTGCCGTGGGCGCCATGGTCGTGGCCCATGTCGGCCATGCTCAGCACCGGGCGCGGATCGGGTGCGGGCACCGGCGCGCTCAGTCCCTCGCGCACGGCCAGGGTGCCGCGGGCGTAGCCGCTGCGGTCCATCGCCTGGGCGTACAGGGTCCAGGCGTCCTGGCTGGCGTCGGGGGTGACGATCACGTCGTAGGTTTCCGCCACGCCCAGGCGGATTTCATCGACCTCCACCGGCTCGACGTTCTGGCCGTCGGCGGCGACCACGGTCATCTTCAGGCCGGGAATGCGGAAGTCGAAGTAGCTCATCGCCGCGGCGTTGATCAGGCGCAGGCGGATGCGCTCGCCGGGGCGGAACACGCCGGTCCAGTTGCCGTCCGGCGCCTGGCCGTTGAGCAGGAAGGTATAGGTGGCGCCGCTGACGTCGGCGAGATCCGTCGGACTCATGTTCATCTTCGCCCAGGCCCAGCGCTCGCCGAGGGTGTCGCTCCAGCCCTTGTCGGCGACGTCGCGGATGAAGTCGCCGACGGTGCGGCGGTGCTGGTTGTAGTAGTCGGCCTGCTTCTTCAGCTTGGCCAGTACCCGCGCCGGGTGCTCGTCGGTCCAGTCGGAGAGCATCACCACGTAGTCGCGCTCGTACTGGAACGGTTCCGGCTCCAGCGGATCGATCACCAGCGGGCCGTAGACGCCGCGCTGCTCCTGGAAGCCGGAGTGGCTGTGGTACCAGTAGGTGCCGCTCTGCTTGACCTTGAAGCGGTACTCGTACATGCCGTCCGGGGCGATGCCGGCGAAGCTGAAGCCGGGCACGCCGTCCATGTTGGCCGGCAGCAGGATGCCGTGCCAGTGGATCGAGGTGTCCTCCTTCAGGCGGTTGCGCACCCGCAGGGTCACGGTGTCGCCCTCGCGCCAGCGCAGCAGCGGGCCCGGCAGGCTGCCGTTGACGGCGATCGCGGTGCGCGCCTTGCCGGTGAAGTTGACCGGCAGTTCGTCGATGCTCAGGTCGAACTGCGTGCCGGCCAGCACGCCGCTCTGGCCGGGGCTGGCCAGCGCCCACACGGGCTGGCGCCACAGGCCGAGGCCGGCGAGCACGCCGCCGGCGGCCAGGCCCTTGATGAAGGTGCGTCGCGAGGTCGAAGATCGCATGCTGTGTCTTTCCTGTCAGTCGAGGCGGCCCGGATGGCCGCGCCTGGCTGTCTTGCCGCAGGGCGGCATTCCCGAATGTCCTGCACGCCACCATAGCGCACCCGAGCTGTCGGGAAGCTGAGGCGCAGATTACGGTTTTGTCAGCTTGGCGGCAGAGTCGCGGCGGGTCGCTGCGGCGCGCAATGCGATGGCCGTCGGCTGCAAAGTGTCGGGCATTTCGCGGTGCGGGCAGCCGCGCTTGACCCCTCGGCGAAAATCGACAACCTTCAGAGCGATCCGACGGCCGATCTTCAGAGGAAGGACCCCATGCCGAACGTTCCGCAACACCTGCGCCAGGCGAGAATCGTGCTGCTGGAGAGCGTCGGTGGCAGCCTGGCGCCGCTGCAGGAGGCCCTGGCGGCGGCCGGGCTGGAGAATGCCCGGACTCTCGCCGATCCGGCCAACGGCCTGACCTGGCTGCTGGAGAACGGCTGGGACCTGCTGCTGCTCGATCTCGACATGTCGCGTCCGGGCGGCTTCGAGGTGCTGCGCCTGCTGCGCAAGTATCTGCCCGAGGACCAGCCGATCGTCGCCGTTTCCTGTCGGCACGATCTCGACAGCCGCAACCGCGCCCTGGAGCTGGGTGTCAGCGACTACCTGAGCAAGCCGGTCGACAGCCGGGAAATGTTCCTGCGCCTGCGCAATCATCTCGGCCTGTGGTTCACCCGCATCGAGCTGGACAACGAGCGGCGCCTGCTCGAGCAGCGCGTCGAGGAGCGCGGGCGCGAACTGGCCAGGAGCACCGAGGAAGTGGTCCGCTGCCTGGTGCGCGTTGCCGAGTATCGCGACAACCAGAGCGGCCACCACATGATCCGCATCGGCGAAAGCGCCGCCCTGCTGGCCCGAGCCTATGGCTGCCGGGAGGCGTGGGTCGAGCAGTTGCGCGTGGCCGCCACCATGCACGACGTCGGCATGGTCGGCATTCCGGACAGCATCCTGCTCAAACCCGGCCCGCTCGACGAGGAGGAGGGGCGGATCATGCGCCGCCACACCGAACTCGGCTACGGCTTCCTCCACGACGACTCCGCCAACCCGCTGCTGCAGCTGGCCGCCGAGATCGCCCTGCACCACCATGAGCGCTGGGACGGCAGCGGCTATCCGCAGGGACTCGGCGGCGAGCAGATTCCCCTGTCCGCGCGCATCGTGGCGCTGTGCGACGTCTACGACGCGCTGCGGGCCGCGCGCCCTTTCAAGGCGGGCTGGACTCCCAAGGAAGCCCAGCTGTACATCCGCGAACAGTCCGGTCGCCATTTCGACCCGGACCTGGTGCGCCTGATGGACCGCCAGATGTTCGAGCGTTTCGAGAGCCTGCGCCTGGTCTGGGGAGATTGAGGGGGCTGGCGGATCGTTCGGCGAGGCCCGGCCCAGCGCACGGGCGGCCGCCCGTGCGCTGTCCGGCGTCGACCTGCGAGCAGGCGATCTAGAGCAGGAGGTCCTCCGCCGACAGGCTCGCCAGGCCGGTCAGCTTGATGGAGAACTCGGCATTGGCAAGGTCCGTGTTGGTGTTGCCGTACAGCAGCAGCCCGTCGGCGGCGCTTTCGATCCGCAACTGCTTGGCGCCCGTGAACTCCGCGTCGCCCACGAAGGTGTAGCCGCCCAGCGACCTGAAATCGAGCTTGTCGAGGCCGTTCTCGAAATCGGCGACCTCGTCCTGTCGCTCACCCAGCCCGAGGTCCGTCAGTGCCGCGAAGCGGAATGTATCCCGCCCGCTGCCACCAAGCAGCCGGTCGGCGCCTGCTCCGCCGATCAGCAGGTCGTCGCCCGCACCACCGTTGAGCTCATCGTTGCCTGCGCCGCCACTGAGCAGGTTGTCGCCGTCGTTGCCGATCAGCCGGTTGGCGAGGGCGTTGCCGGTCAGGTTGAGGCGGGTGGTGCCGGTCTGACTGGCGTCGAGGTTCTCCAGGTTGGCGCCGAGCACCAGGGTGGTGGTGAGGCCGGTCTCGAATGTGCCGCGCAGCCGGAGGGTGTCGGTGCCGGCGCCGCTGGCCTCGCTGACGGTATCCTGCAGGGCCACGCTGGTGGAGGTTCCGGTGCCCTTGAGGATCAGGTCGACGATGTAGGTGTCGTCGCCCTTGCCGCCGTTGAGCCGGTCCACCCCGGCGCCGCCGTCGAGGAGGTTGTCGCCGTCGTTGCCGGTGAGGGTGTTGTTCAGGGCGTTGCCGGTGCCGGAGAGGGCCGCGCTGCCGGTGAGCACGAGGTTCTCGACGTGCTCGGGGAGGACGTAGTCGAGGGTTGCGCGCACGGTGTCGACGCCCTCGCCGGGGAGTTCGACGACCAGGTCGCCGGGGTCGTCGACGACATAGGTATCGTTGCCCTTGCCGCCGCTCATCTGGTCGGCGCCGAGGCCGCCGTCGAGCAGGTTGGCGGCGCTGTTGCCGAGGAGGCTGTTGTCCAGTTCGTTGCCGGTTGCGTTGATGGCGGAGGTGCCGGTCAGGACGAGGACTTCCAGGTTGCTCGCCAGCTTCCAGGAGAGCGAGGCGCGCACGGTGTCGGTGCCCTCGTCGGCGTCCTCGCCGACCAGGTCGAGGGGGTTGTCGACGACGTAGGTATCGTTGCCGGCTCCGCCGTACAGGATGTCCGCACCGGCCTTGCCGTCCAGCAGGTCGTTGCCGGCGCCGCCCCGGAGGGTATTGGGCGAAGCATTGCCGATCAGGACGTTGTCGAGGTCGTTGCCAAGCACATCGAACAGGCCGCTGCCGGTGATGGTGACGTTCTCCACATTACTGAGCCCGGTCGAGTCTAGGTTGATGGCCATTGGGGTGGCATTGGCCGAGGTACTTGCGCCCAACATGGCGCCGGTCAGGTACTCGTTCAGAACGCCTCTGAGTGGGTAGAGCAGACCACTGCCGGTGAGTGCGTCGCTCCCCAGCAGGGGGAGCCCACCGGAGCCCAGATCGATGATCTGTGGAGTGTTTGTTGCGTTGTTGAAAGCGATGCGAAGTGTATCGTTTCCATGGTCAGCCACTTCCATGACCAGATCGAGTTCGGCCCGGTTGTCGAGGACATAGGTGTCGTTGCCCGCGCCGCCGGCGAAGGTGTCGATGCCCGCCTTGCCGTCGAGCAGGTTGTCGCCGTCGTTGCCGATCAGCCGGTTGGCGAGGGCGTTGCCGGTCAGGTTGAGGCGGGTGGTGCCGGTCTGGCTGGCGTCGAGGTTCTCCAGGTTGGCGCCGAGCACCAGGGTGGTGGTGAGGCCGGTCTCGAATGCGCCGCGCAGCCGGAGGGTGTCGGTGCCGGCGCCGCTGGCCTCGCTGACGGTATCCTGCAGGGCCACGCTGGTGGAGGTTCCGGTGCCCTTGAGGATCAGGTCGACGATGTAGGTGTCGTCGCCCTTGCCGCCGCTGAGCCGGTCCACCCCGGCGCCGCCGTCGAGGAGGTTGTCGCCGTCGTTGCCGGTGAGGGTGTTGTTCAGGGCGTTGCCGGTGCCGGAGAGGGCCGCGCTGCCGGTGAGCACGAGGTTCTCGACGTGCTCGGGGAGGACGTAGTCGAGGGTTGCGCGCACGGTGTCGACGCCCTCGCCGGGGAGTTCGACGACCAGGTCGCCGGGGTCGTCGACGGCATAGGTATCGTTGCCCTTGCCGCCGCTCATCTGGTCGGCGCCGAGGCCGCCGTCGAGCAGGTTGGCGGCGCTGTTGCCGAGGAGGCTGTTGTCCAGTTCGTTGCCGGTTGCGTTGATGGCGGAGGTGCCGGTCAGGACGAGGATTTCCAGGTTGCTCGCCAGCTTCCAGGAGAGCGAGGCGCGCACGGTGTCGGTGCCCTCGTCGGCGTCCTCGCCGACCAGGTCGAGGGGGTTGTCGACGACGTAGGTATCGTCGCCGGCTCCGCCGTACAGGATGTCCGCACCGGCCTTGCCGTCTAGCAGGTCGTTGCCGGCGCCGCCCCGGAGGGTATTGGGCGAAGCATTGCCGATCAGGACGTTGTCGAGGTCGTTGCCGAGCAGATCGAAGCGTCCGCTGCCGACCAGGACGACGTTCTCGACGTTGAGCAGGCCGGCGGTGCCGAGGTCGACGACCAGCGGCGTGCTCAGGCTGTTGCCGTAGAGGATGCGCAGGGTGTCGTTGCCGGCGGCTTCGGCCTCGTCGATCCGCGCGAGCTCGTCCCGGTTGTCGAGGACATAGGTGTCGTTGCCCGCGCCGCCGGCGTAGGTGTCGACGCCCGCCTTGCCGTCGAGCAGGTTGTCGCCGTCGTTGCCGATCAGCCGGTTGGCGAGGGCGTTGCCGGTCAGGTTGAGGCGGGTGGTGCCGGTCTGGCTGGCGTCGAGGTTCTCCAGGGTGGCGCCGAGCACCAGGGTGGTGGTGAGGCCGGTCTCGAATGCGCCGCGCAGCCGGAGGGTGTCGGTGCCGGCGCCGCTGGCCTCGCTGACGGTATCCTGCAGGGCCACGCTGGTGGAGGTTCCGGTGCCCTTGAGGATCAGGTCGACGATGTAGGTGTCGTCGCCCTTGCCGCCGCTGAGCCGGTCCACCCCGGCGCCGCCGTCGAGGAGGTTGTCGCCGTCGTTGCCGGTGAGGGTGTTGTTCAGGGCGTTGCCGGTGCCGGAGAGGGCCGCGCTGCCGGTGAGCACGAGGTTCTCGACGTGCTCGGGGAGGACGTAGTCGAGGGTTGCGCGCACGGTGTCGACGCCCTCGCCGGGGAGTTCGACGACCAGGTCGCCGGGGTCGTCGACGAAGTAGGTGTCGTCGCCATTGCCGCCGCTCAGCAAGTCGGCACCCTCTCCGCCGTCGAGGAGGTCCGCACCGGCCTCGCCGTAGAGGAAGTCATCTCCTCCCATGCCATACAGGCTGTCGTTGCCCGCCCCTCCGTAGAAGGTGTTGGCCGGATCGCCGCCGATCATCAGGTCATTGCCGGCGAACCCGTACCAGGGGCGGCTGCCGTCCTCCACCCGGAAAGTGTCGTTGCCGGCGAATATCCCGGGGGTATCGAAGAGGTCGCCCAGCGTCTGCATGTTCGGCGGCGGGACGAAAGCGCCGTCGATGCTTATCTGGTTGCCGAAAGCATCGGCGTAGGAAAGGTAGAGGTACTTCGAGAGGTCTCCGCTCGTCGTCAGGGTGAACTTCTCGATGGAGGTTATGCCGTTGTACGTGGCGGTGATCGAGTTCGTTGGGCCGATGGTGATGGTGAATCGCTCGGTATCGCTCTCGTTCCAAAGGGAAAGCGTCGTAATGGTGCCGGAATATATGCCCTGGCTCAGCGACCAGAGAAGTCTCCCGCTGATTTCCCAGTTGTAATCGTTGCCGTCATACCTCATCTGGGTGATCGATCCCGAGCTGCCGAGGAGTCCCGTGCCGGCAACGGTGATCTGGCCATTCACGGGCTCGAGCTCGATGTAGGCGCTGAAGGAGGTGGAGGTCCATTCTATGGGGGTATACGCGTTGTAGAGGAAAATGTACTGGTCTATCCAGTACAGGGTGTCCTCGAATCGCGCCAGTTGATATGCCAGTGCTTCGGCTGCCGCCAGGTTGTGATTCTCGTCGAGCTGCAGAAGGGCGGCAATGTCGCCGGTGCCGATAACTGTTGCCATCTTGAGCGCCTCTGAAAATGCCCAGATTCCTGTGTGCAGGTTTGCAGCGACGCCATTTCTGTAAATTCGTTCCAGATGCAGCTGTTACGTTCCGGGCGTTGGTGCATGGCCGGCTTGCCTTTCGCGCATGCGCCGCGGCGGCGTGGACGCGAGGGACCGCATCCGAGCCGGTTTCCACAATACAAAAATAGCCCAGGCAGGCACTGCCCAGCGCCTTTGCCCTGCGCGGCGATGAATGGCAAGGTGCCGTTCGGTTCGCCCTCTGCGGGCGAGCCGGCGTGTGCTCGCGAGGTGCCGCGGGAGGAGGCCCCATGCGCGGTATATGCATGGGCCTCGAGGCGGGGCGCTTCCCGTGCGGCGCAGAAGGTGCCTGTGGCAACTGTCAGCCGGAACCGCAGGCGCGCCGCGTTCCGGCCGTAGGCTCAGGGTTGCGGTTTCGTGCTTTTCGCAGTGGCGTATTCGGCCACCACCACGTCGCGACCCTGCCGGGTCAGGCCGATCACCTGGTAGGGGTCCTTGCGGTCGCCGTACTCCATCCCCGGCGAGCCGTGCGGCATGCCCGGCACGGCGAGGCCGAGCAGGTCGGGACGCTGGCGCAGTTCGAGGATCTGCGCCGCCGGCACGTGGCCCTCGACGAACTTGCCGTCGATCACTCCCGTATGGCACGAGGCCAGGCGCGGGGCCACGCCGAGGCGCTGCTTGACCGCCTGCATGTCCGCCTCGACGTGATCGTTCACCGTGAAGCCGTTGGTCTCCAGGTGCTTGATCCAGTCCTTGCAGCAGCCGCAGTTGGCGTCGCGATGGACGTCGATGGTCAGGGCGTCGGCGGCCTGGGTTGCGCCGCTCATCAGCAGGGCGGCGAGGGTGGCGATACGCAGTTTGGCCTGCATGAGGATTCTCCTTGGGTTAACCCTGGCAGCCGCAACCGCCGCCGCAGCCGCCGCTCTTGCCGGCGGTCGGGGTGCTGGCCGGGGCGGCCAGTTGCGCCGGATAGCCGGCGTCGTCCAGGGCGGCGAGCAGGGCGGCGCTGTCCGGCTGGCCGCCGACGCGCACGCGGCCGGCCTGCAGGTCGACCTCGACCGACTCGACGCCGGCCAGCGGGCTCAGGGCCTCGGTGACGTGCCTGACGCAGGCGCCGCAGCTCATGTCCTGGACGTTCAGTTCGATGGTGCTCATGGATGACTCCTTCGGGATGGCCGGTCCGTTCCGGCCTTGATTCGATCATCGACCTTGCCGCGATGGCAAGGTCAAGCGGTCGGTTTCAGCCCAGGCGCACGCGCTTGAGCCGCGCCGAGTTGACGATCACCGACAGCGACGACAGCGCCATGGCCGCGCCGGCGATCATCGGGTTGAGCAGGCCGAGGGCCGCCACCGGCACGCCCACGCCGTTGTAGACGAAGGCCCAGAACAGGTTCTGCTTGATGGTGCGCATGGTCGCCCGCGACAGGCGGATGCTGGCCGCCACGTCGCGCACGTCGTTGCGCACCAGGATGATCCCGCCGGTCTCCTTGGCCACGTCGGAGCCCGAGCCGATGGCGATGCCGATGTCCGCGGTGGCCAGCGCCGGCGCATCGTTGACCCCGTCGCCGACCATCGCCACCACCTGGCCGCGCGCCTGCAGGCGCTTGATGGCCTGGGCCTTGTCCGAGGGCAGCACCTCGGCGATCACCGTGGCGATGCCGAGCTGACGACCGATGGCGTCGGCGGTGCGCTGGTTGTCGCCGCTGAGCATGATCACCTCGAGACCGGCCGCCTGCAGCGCGCCGACCGCCTCGCGGGCCTCCGGCTTGAGGGTGTCGGCCACCGCGATGATGGCCGCCAGGCGACCGTCGCAGGCCAGCAGCATGGCGGTCTTGCCGTCCGCTTCGAGGCTCTCCATCTGCGTGCCGGCGTCGCCGAGGGCGACCTGTTCGCGGGCCATCAGGCGGCGATTGCCGAGCAGCACGCGCTGGCCGTCGAGGCGGCCGGTCACGCCATGGCCGGGCAGCGCCGCGAAATCCTGCAGCGTCGGCAGGGTCAGGCCGGCATGGCTGGCGCCGCGCACGATGGCCGCGGCCAGCGGGTGCTCGGAGCCCTGCTCGAGGCCGGCGGCCAGCGCCAGCACCTGCTCGCGGGAGAAGCCCGCGCATGGCGCCACGTCGGTGAGTTCGGGCTCGCCGCGGGTCAGGGTGCCGGTCTTGTCGAACACCACGGCGCTCAGCCGCTCGGCCCGCTCGAGGATCTCGCCGCCACGGATCAGGATGCCGTCCTGGGCGCCGCGGCCGACGCCGACCATCAGCGCCGCCGGGGTGGCGATGCCCAGGGCGCAGGGGCAGGCGATGATCAGCACGGCGATGAACGCCAGCAGCCCCTGCGGGAAGTCGCCGGCCAGCCACCAGCCGGCGAAGGCCAGGAAGGCCATGCCGACCACCGCGGGGACGAAGTAGCCGGTCACCCGGTCGGCGATGCGCTGGATCGGCGCGCTGCTGGTCTGCGCGTCCTCGACCAGGCGGATGATCTGCGCCAGCGCGGTGTCGGCGCCCACCCGGCTGGCCTGGAAATGGAACATGCCGGTGCGGTTCAGGGTGCCGCCGATCACCGCCGCGCCGGGCTGCTTGTCCACCGGCATGGATTCGCCGGTGAGCATCGATTCGTCGACCGCGGAGCTGCCCTCGAGCACGGTGCCGTCGCTGGGAATCTTCTCGCCGGGGCGCACCACCACCCGCTCGCCGACCTGGATGCTGTCGGCCGGCACCTCCATCTCCATGCCGTCGCGGATCACCCGCGCGGTCGCCGGCTTGAGGTCGAGCAGCTTGCGCACCGCCGCCGAGGAGTGCTTCTTGATGATCTCCTCCATGTACTTGCCGAGCAGCACGAAGGCGATGATCACCGCCGAGACCTCGAAGTACAGCGCGCGCTCGTCGACCTTGACCGGCAGGAGGTCGGGGGCGAACAGCACGACGGCGCTGTAGCCGTAGGCCACCGAGGTGCCGAGGGCGATCAGCAGGTCCATGTTGATCGCGCGGTTGCGCAGCGCGTTCCAGGCACCCTTGTAGAAGCCCCAGCCGCCGATGAACTGCACCGGGGTGACCAGCAGGAACAGCCAGACGCCCCAGGTGAACAGCGGCAGGGCGGGGATCGGCACCCAGGTCAGCAGGGTCGCCCCGGTGGCCAGGGCGATGAAGGCGCCGGCGCGCATCAGCGCCAGGGCCAGCACCCCGGTGAGGGCGATGGCCACCCGGGTGCGCATCGATTTGAGTTCGGTTTCCGGCGACTCGAAGCTGTGCAGGCAGCCCTGGCTGCAGAAGTAGTAGGTGCGCCCGCCGCGCTCGCTGTGCAGCGCGCTGGCCTTGTCGACCAGCATGCCGCATACCGGGTCCTTGGCCAGCTGCCTGCCGCGTCCGCCGCTGTGCTGCGCCGGCTGCATCGCCACGGGCGCGGCGGGGGCCGCCGCGCCGCGCACATAGCGCTCGGGGCTGGCCTGGAAGCGGCTCAGGCACTGCGCCGAGCAGAACAGGTAGCGCCTGCCGGCATGGCTGCAGCTGGCGGCGGCGCTGGCCTCGTTCACCGGCATCCCGCAGACCGGGTCGACCCCGGCCGGATCGCGGCCCTTGCCGGCATCGTCCTGGCTGCCGGCCATTGTTCCGTTCATCGTGGCGCCTCCTGCATCGGTTGCTGTCGCGGGCGTATCGGGCAGCCCTGTTGGGACGGCAGGGCTACTGCCCGGGCCGCTCGTCGTCGTGCGGGCGGCCATGCCCATGCCGCCCGTGGCGATGGCCGAACAGATGCATCAGCGGGCAGAGCAGCAGGATCAGGTAGGGCAGCAGCCCCAAGGCATGGGCGTAATGTTCGCGCGCCACATAGAACAGCACGATGGCTCCCAGCATGCCGAGCACGACGCCGGGTCTGCTGCGCCAGAAAGGCGGGGTGGACTCGCCGGAGGAGTGGGTGTGGCGCATGGCAGAGGATCTCCTGAAAGAAACGGCGTCCAGAGGACGCCGATTGTCCGGAAAGGGGCAATGCCCAGACAGCAACACTTGCAGCTTCATACTAGATGTCCGTTGCTTACCGCAGGCTGAGCGGCGGATTACATTTCCGTCAGCTGGCCACTGTCGGCGGCGTACGGGTCTAGAGTGAAGATCCCCACCAGCCTCGAAGAGGGCTTGCAGATGAACAGATCGACTCTTTGCGCCGGCATCCTGCTGCTGGCGGTCAGCGGTGCAACCTGGGCGGAAGAACAGGCGGTGACCCCCGAACAGCAGTGGCAGCAGCACATCACGGAGATGCGTCAGCTCCACCAGAGCTGGCTGGCCGGCAAGACGCCCGAGGAGCGCCAGAAGCTGATGGAGGCACACCAGCAGGCCATGGGCCGGGGCATGCAGAACATGGGAGGCTGCATGGTTGACGGCAAAGGGATGGGCATGGGGGGCGGGATGGGCAAAGGCATGGGCAAAGGCATGGGGATGGGCGGGATGAGCCTGAATACCGTCGAGCAGGTGGACCTGCGCATCCAGCACATGGAGCAGATGCTCGAGCAGTTGCGTGCGCATCGGGAGATGCTGGCCAAGCCGTGATCTGCCGAGCGGTTTGCCCGGGCCGCCAGTGAGGCGCACGTCGCTCAGGGGAGGCCGAGCCTCTCGGAGCGCTTCAAGCCCTGCTGGCGCAGGGGCGAAGTGTCACTCCCGGCGGTGCGCCAAGGCGGCGGGTCACAGCAGCCGGGCGATCTTGGCCAGCAGTGTGGCACGGTCGAAGGGTTTGGCGATGAAGTCGTTGGCGCCGCTGCGCAGGCTTTCCACCACCACCGGCTCTTCGCTGCGGCCGGTCAGCATGATGAACGGGACCCCCGCCAGCGACGGCATCGTGCGGAAGCGGCGCAGCGCCTCCAGGCCGTCCACGCCGGGCATCATGATGTCCAGCAGTACCAGGTCCGGTACGCTGGTGCGCAGGATGCGCAGGGCTTCGGTGGCGTCCCTGGCGACGCTCAGCTCGTATTCGCGCTCGCCCAGCTGCAGGCCGACGATCTTGTGCACGAACTCGTCGTCGTCGACCAGCAGGATGCGCCGGCGCACCTCCCTGGCCATCTCGCCCAGCGCCCGGGCCGACTCGATGTGCGGGCCGTAGTCGCTGTGCAGCTGCGCCGCCCATTGCTGTACCGGCTGCAAGGCGGCATCGACCTTCTGCAGGGGTTCGCGCAGCGCGGCCTGGCGCAGGCGGACGATCTCCTCCTGGAGATGGCGCAGGGACTGCGGGTCGGCATGGTCGAGGCTGCCGGCGCGCACGTGCAGGTGATCGAAGGCGCCGCCGATGTCCTGCTCGGCCTGGCTGACCGCCTGGCCCAGCGAGGCGATCCGCCGGTTGCCCTCCGCCAGGTGCTCCTGCAGCAGTTCCTCGAGTTCGGCGATCCGCCGGGCCTGCCGGGCGAACTCGGCGAGCTCGGGAGCGGTGCGCCGGAGCGCACGCTGCTCGCGCAGGGCGTTGTGCACCGACATGCGCAGCCGCGGCGCGTCGTGGGTCATCGGCCAGAACATGATGTAGTCGTCGAACAGCTCGCGCCGGCACAGTTCGTAGGCGTCGTGCACGTTCTGCTTGCTGCACAGCACCACCGTGCGGTGCGGCTGGTGGTGGATCTTTCCGCTCTGCCGGTACAGCTCCAGATAGAACTGTTCGGAGTGCTTGAGGCTCTTGAAGGCCAGCACCACGACGTCCGGCAGCGTCTCGTCGAACAGGGCGATCCGGGTGTCCTCGTCGAGGGCCATCGCCAGGTGCTCGAATTCGTCCTGCAGCTGGTTATGGACGATGGTCGCGTCGGCCTTGTCGTCGGTGGCCACCATGATGGTGGCGGTCAGTTTCTTGTTCGTCATCGTCATCGTCTTCGGCCTCGTCAGCGCGGCGGCGGTCATGGCGCCGGGGTGGTCGGCAGGTCGGTAAATGCGGGTTGCAGCTCCGCTCGGCGTCTGCGCCATTCGGCGAGCCAGCCCGGCAGGGACTCTTCGGCCAGGGCGACGCGGTCCGGATAGATCAGGCTGTCCTCGAGCCGCTCGACCGCAGCGGCGGCCTGCTCGCAGACGACGATCTGTCGACAGCCGAGGGGGCGCAGCTGGCGGGCCAGCAGCCGGCAGATGAAGGTATCGTCGTCGACGATCAGAACGTTCATTGTCGTGGTCTCGTGGTCATGCATGTACGCCCTGCTCCAGGAACTGCTCGATGCGGGCGGCGGTGGCGTCGGAGCGCGCGGCGAGCTCGGCCATGCCGCGGGCCAGGGCGGCCGAGTCGCCCGTGCGTACGGCCTGCTCGAGATCTTCGAACAGCTGGCCCAGCGGGCCTGCGCCCACGGCGCGCGAGGACGACTTGAGGCGGTGGGCGAGGGCGCCGACGCCGTCGATGTCCCGGCGCGCGAAGGCCTCCTGCAACTGCGGCCTCAGGCTGCGCAGCGCCTTGAGATAGTCGTGGAGGATCTCGGCGATCATCGCGCGGTCGTCGCCGACCAGGGCGCCGAGCGCCGCCGGTTCGAGCAGGCGGTCGGCGCCGCTGGCCTGCGGCGTTTCGGCTTCACGCGGCAGCCAGTGCTCGAGGGCGGCCTCGAGCGCCGCCAGGCGGATGGGCTTGGTCAGGTACTCGTCCATGCCGGCGGCCTTGGCCCTGGCCGCCTCGCCGCGCAGGGCGTTGGCGGTCAGCGCGAGGATCGGAATGCGTCGGCGGCCGGCTTCCTCGTCGCGGATCTGCGCGGTCAGCTGGTAGCCGTCCATGTCCGGCATGTGCAGGTCGGTGAGGATCAGCTCGCAGGCGCCGCCGCGCCATACCGCCAGAGCCTCGGCGCCGTTGCCGGCGATGGTGAAGTCGTAGCCGAGCACGCTGAGCTGCTGCTCGACGACCTTGCGGTTCACCGCGTCGTCCTCGACCACCAGGATCCGCCGGCTGGCCCGGGACGCCTTGTCCTGCTGCGGCGGCGCGGGCACTTCGGCTGCCGCGAGCGGCGGTGCCTCGGCCGGGGCGAAGGGCAGGCTGAGGCTGAAGCGCGAGCCGCGGCCGGCGCTGCTCGCCACCTCGATCCGGCCGCCGAGCAGCTCGACCAGGCGCTTGCAGATGGCCAGGCCCAGGCCGCTGCCGCCGAAGCGTCGGGTGGTGGTGGATTCGGCCTGGGAGAACGGGTTGAACAGCTGGCCGAGGTGCTCCGCGGCGATGCCGATGCCGTTGTCCTCCACGGCGATCCGGACCCTGAGCGGATCGCCGCCGACGCTGCGCACGCAGACCCTGACGCGGCCGCGGCGCTCGCTGCGCCCGCCGGAGAACTTGATGGCGTTGCCGATCAGGTTGAGCAGGATCTGCCGCAGGCGCAGGGCGTCGGACAGCACCCACTGCGGGGTGCCCGCCTCGACGGCATGCTCCAGCTCGACGCCGCGCGAGGCGGCCAGCGGCTGCAAGGTGCCGCACAGGTTGTCGATCAGCGCGCGCAGGTCCAGCGGCGCCAGTTCGACCTCCAGCCTGCCGGCCTCGATCTTCGAGAAGTCGAGGATGTCGTCGACCACCCCGAGCAGGTTGCTCGACGATTCGCGGATGGTCTTCACCAGGTCGGCCTGGTGCGTCGGCAGGCGCTCCTGGGCCAGCACGTCGATCAGGCCGACCACGCCGTTCATCGGCGTGCGGATCTCGTGGCTCATGTTGGCGAGGAAGGCCGACTTGGCGCGGCTGGCCTGCTCGGCCTCCTCGCGGGCCTGGGTCAGGCTGGCGATCAGCGCCTTGCGTTCGCCGATGTCGCGCAGGGTGCCGATGAACAGGCGTTCGCCGCGCACGCTGTACTCCGAGACGCTCAGTTCGAGGTCCACCGGATGGCCGTCCTTGTGCCGGCCGCTCACCTCGCGGCTGGAGCCGACGATGTGGCGCTCGCCGGTGAGCAGGTAGCGGGCGAGGTAGTCGTCGTGCTGCTCGCGCAGCGGCGAGTCCATCAGGCAGGAGACGTTGCGGCCGAGCAGCTCCTCGGGACGGTAGCCGAGCAACGGCTCGATGGCCGGGTTGACGCTCCGCACGGTGCCGCGGCTGTCGATGGTGATCACGCATTCGAGCAGGTGGTCGAGCACGGCGCGGATCTCCTCCTTCGCGGCCTGCAGCTCGTCCAGCGCCTGGCTGCGCTCCTCGACGCGCTGGCGCAGTTCGGCGTTCAGCTCGCTCAGCTGGCGGGCCGCGAGGTGCTGGGCGGTGGTGTCGTGCGCGGTGGCGAACAGCAGGTCGCCCGGCTGCGGCAGGGCCTTCCAGGCCAGCCAGCGCCAGGAGCCGTCCTTGCAGCGGTAGCGGTTCTCGAAGCCCACGGTGCTGCGGCCCTGGGCAATCAGGGCGAGTTCTGCGCAGGTCTGCTCGACGTCCTCGGGATGGACGAAGTCGACGATCGGGCGGGCCAGCAGTTCCTCCTCGCTCCAGCCGAGGATGCGGCTGAAGGCCGGGTTGACGCTGCGGAAGTAGCCGTCGGTGCCGGCGATGCAGAACAGGTCGAGCGACAGGGTGAAGAAGCGGTCGCGCTGCTGCTCGGCGCGGATCCGCGCGCTGACGTCGTTGAGCAGGATCAGCGAGCCCGGGCGGCCTTCGTACTGGTAGGGCACCGAGGTCAGCTCGACCCAGGAGTAGGAGCCGTCCAGGCGCCGGTAGTGGACCACCGCCGAGTCGGTGACGGCCCGGCCCTCGGCGCGGCGGGTCAGGCGCTCGAGGGCGATGGCGCGGCTGTCGGGGTGGACGTAGTCGAGCAGCGCCTGGCCGAGCAGCTGGTCGGCACTGCCGGCGCCGAACATGGCCACCGTGCGCGCGTTGACGAACATGCAGCGGCCTTCGCACTGCACCAGCACGCCGAACGGCGACAGCTCGATCAGCTGCCGGTAGCGTTCCTCGCTGGCATGCAGGGCCCGCTCGGCGGCCGAGCGGGCATCCAGCTCGTCCTTCAACTGCCGGGTACGCTCGCCGACCTGTCGCGACACCTGTTCCTGCCGCTCGGCGCCGCTCAGGGTGGCGAATGCGGCGAGCAGCGCCGTGAGGATGGCGACGCCGAGGAACAGGCGCTCCTCGGCGGTCGAGCCGGGCTGCCAGAGCGGCCGGCTGGGCAGCATCTCCAGGCGCCAGAGGCGGCCGTCGATGTCGAAGTCGCGTTGCCAGGCCGGCGCCGCATTCGCCGGCAGGGCGTCGACCAGGATGCGCGGCGAGGCGCCGCTGATGTCCGAGATGCGCACGGCGAAGTGGTTTTCCTCGGCGCGGCCGAGCAGCGGGGCGAACAGCGCCTGGATGTCGAAGACGCCGACCACGTAGCCGCTCAGGGTTTCTTCCGGACGGCCGTCGACGAGACGGCGCACCGGGATGAACGCCAGGGTGGCATGCCGTTCGCTGCGCACCAGACGGATCAGGTCGGAGCTGATCGCCTTGCCGCTGGTGCGGGCGATCATCATGGCCTGGCGGCGCGCCGGTTCGAAGCCGTGGTCGAGGCCCAGCAGTCGCTCGCTGGCGGCCAGCGGTTCGCTGAACAGGATCGGGAAGTACTCGGCGCGCGGCGCCGCCGGTTGCAGGCGACCGCGGCTGTCCAGTTCGCTGATGCGGAAGCCGGCGAAGCCCTCGCGCGCCACGCTGGCCTCGAACGCGCTGCGCCGGGTCTCCGGCACCCGCGGCGCCCAGTCCACGGCGAGAATGGCCGGGCGGCCGGCGAAGCTCTGCGCGTACTGGCGAAACTCCTCGCGGGTCACCCGTTCGCTGGCGGCCATGAAGTGCGCCAGCCCCTCCAGCGGCAGCAGGGTTTCGGCGATGTCGCGGGTGGCATACTCGCCGATCATCGCCATCCGCGCCCGCGCCTCGCTGCGTGCGCGCAGCTCCTCCAGTTGCGCCAGGCCGAGATGGGCGACCACCAGCAGCGTGCCGGTGACCAGCAGCGGCAGGGCGAAGCGGTAGCTGCCGGCCGCCGCGAAGCGGCAGGCTCGGTTGCCCGGCCAGAACAGGCAGGCCAGCGGGGCGAACAGCAGCACGCCGAGGGTGTCGCCCGCCCACCAGCGCAGCCACTCGTTGAACAGCTCGTCGGCCGGAATCCGCCCGCCGACGAGCAGCACGGCAGCGCCGAGCGACGCCGAGATCAGGCAGGCCAGCGGGCCGGCGCAGACCAGCAGCGCCGCCAGCGACCAGTCGCGCGGCAGCCGGTCGCGGCCCTGCCGGTAGCGGCGCACCAGCCAGGCGCCGAGCAGGGCCTGGAGGGTGGCGCCGGCGGCGGTCAGGGCCGCCAGCACGACCCCGAGGGGGCTGGGTTCGAACCACAGGTCGATGAGCAGGCTGCCCAGCCAGATGCCGGGCCAGCAGCGCCAGCCCCAGGCCAGCAGCGTCGCCACCGCCACGCCGGAAGCCGGCCAGATCGGCGAGGCATAGCCCGCGGACTGGGTGAGCAGAATGCCGGCGATGCCGGCCAGCACGTAGAGCGCCGCCGCCGCCAGGCATTGCCCGGTCGGTTTCGGCAGGCTGGCGCGAGATGATCGGGCTTCCACGGCTGCAGCCTCCTTGCGGTCTGTCGCGCGCATCCGTTGCCCGGATCTGTCGCACGCTCGTGGCCGGGCATTGCGCAAACGGCCGGCATCGGTTTTTTGTGAATCATATCAAGGTATTTCATTGTGCCGGTTGATCTTTGCGAAAGCATCCGGGCATCCGGGCGCTACATTACATTTCCGTCAGTTGCTGGCCGCTCCGGGCCCGGGGTTGCACAATTCGTCCTGGGCGGATGGGGGAGTGCAGTCATGAAGATCCTGGTGGCCGAAGACGATCCGAAGATCGGCGCCTACCTGCAGCAGGGCCTCAGCGAGGCGGGGTTCGCCGTCGAGCGGGTGGCGGACGGCAGCGCGGCGCTGCACTGCGCGCTGGCGGCGGACTACGACCTGCTGGTCCTCGACGTGATGATGCCCGGCCTCGACGGCTGGGAGGTGCTGCGCCGCCTGCGCGCGGCCGGGCGGGAGATGCCGGTGCTGTTCCTCACCGCCCGCGACCGCATCGAGGACCGGGTCAAGGGCCTGGAGCTGGGCGCCGACGACTACCTGGTCAAGCCGTTCGCCTTCGCCGAGCTGCTGGCGCGGGTGCGCACCCTGCTGCGCCGCGGCCAGGCCGGCGCGGTGGCGACCCGCCTGCAGGTCGCCGATCTGGAGGTCGACCTGCTCAAGCGTCGCGCCAGCCGCGGCGGCCAGCGCATCGAGCTGACCGCCAAGGAGTTCGCCCTGCTCGAGCTGCTGCTGCGCCGCCAGGGCGAGGTGCTGCCCAAGTCGCTGATCGCCTCGCAGGTGTGGGACATGAACTTCGACAGCGACACCAACGTCATCGAGGTGGCGATCCGCCGCCTGCGCGCCAAGATCGACGACGGCTTCGAGCCCAGGCTGATCCACACCGTGCGCGGCATGGGCTACCTGCTGGACGTGCCCGAGTGATCCGCCGGCTGTCGCTGACCGCGCGTCTGGGGCTGCTGTTCATGCTGGCGCTGACCGGAGTGCTGCTGGCCGCCGGGGTGACGGTCCAGCACCTGAGCCGCCAGCACTTCGAGGAGCTCGACCGCCACGCGCTGCTGGAGAAGCTGCACGCCAGCCAGGGTATTCTCGGCTCGCTGGCCGCCCCCGACGACTTTCCGCGGCTGCGCCCGCAACTGCACACCCTGCTCGGCGCGCACCAGGAACTGCGCGCGCTGATCCTCGACGCGCAGGGCCGCGAGCTGTTCGCCGAGCCGGCCCGGCCGGGCTTTCCCGCGGCCCTGCAGCAGCGCCGCGGCGAGCTGTGGAGCTGGCGGGACGGCGAGCGCCAGCTGCGCGGCATGACGGTCTGGGTGCCGATGGTCGGCCAGCCGGAGGGGCTGACCTTGCTGCTGGCGCTCGACGTGACCCACCACGAGGCGTTCTTCGCCGCGCTGCAACGTTGGTTCGCCATTGCCCTGGGCATCTGCGCGCTGCTCAGCGCCGGGCTCGGCTGGCTGGTGGCGCGCAACGGCCTGCGCCCGCTGCGCGAGGTGACCCAGGTGGCCGCCACGGTGTCGGCGCGCTCGCTCAAGGAACGCATCCCCGAGCAGGCCCTGCCGGTCGAGCTGCGCCCGCTGGTGTCCTCGTTCAACGGCATGCTCGAACGCCTCGACGAGTCCTTCGTGCGCCTGTCCAACTTCTCCGCCGACATCGCCCACGAGCTGCGCACGCCGTTGACCCAGCTGATGACCCACACCGAGGTGATGCTCGGCCGCGCGCGCAGCCTGGAGGAGTACCGCGAGGCGCTGTACGGCAACCTCGACGACCTCAAGCGCATGGCGCGGATGATCGACGACATGCTGTTCCTGGCCAAGGCCGACAACGGCCTGATCGTTCCCGAGCGGCGGCCGCTGGCGCTGCACGAGCTGGTCGAGCAACTGCTCGACTACTACCGCCTGCTCGGCGAGGAGGCCGGCGTCGAGCTGGCGCAGGAGGGCGCGGGGCGGATCGAGGGCGACGCCGGCATGCTGCGCCGGGCGCTGTCCAACCTGCTGGCCAACGCGCTGCGCTACACCCCGGCTGGCGGCTGCATCCGCGTGCGCATCGCCGAACGGGCCGGGCAGGTGACGCTGGCGGTGGAGAATCCGGGGCCGGACATTCCCGCCGAGCACCTGGAGCGGCTGTTCGACCGCTTCTACCGGGTCGATCCGGCGCGCCGCGAGGGCGGCCACGCCGGGCTGGGGCTGGCGATCACCCGTTCGATCGTCGAGGCCCATCGCGGCAGCATCCGCTGCGAGTCAGTGGCTGGTGCGACCCGTTTCGTGCTGAGCTTTCCGCCGCTCAGCGCGGCGGGCGGAAGCGATAGCCGGCGAAGCTGAGCACCACGCCGTCGCTGGCGATACGCTCGAGGACGATGCCCGGTGCCGGGCTCTCGCCCTGGCGCAGCACCCGCTCGTTGATCACCGCCAGACTCAGTTCGGCCCGTTCGGCATGGGAGAAGCCGGACACGCTCAGGGGCGGGATACGTTCGCGCACCGGCGCCGGCAGTTCGTGGTAGGACAGCACCCGGTCGGGGGCGGCGGGCAGTGTCGGGGACGGTGCGTCGGGGGCAGGCGGCGCACCGGGCGGCAGGGGCCGCGCGGCGACCTCCCGCGGCGGCAGCGCGATGCTCGGCGGCCGCGGCTCGTGCCGGCCTGCCGGCGGTTCGACAAGCGCCGCGGCGCGCGGCGGAGCGGCGGCCGGGCCGCTCGGCGCGGTGGCGGAGGGCGTCGGCACGGAATCGCTGCGGGCGGCGGCGAGCGCCGGCGGGCTGGCCGGTGCGCGCGGGGGATCGACCGGGGCTGCCTGCCAGGCCCGCCACCAGCCGGCCACGGCGAGCGCCAGCAGTGCGCCGCCGAGCAGGATCAGGCGTCCGTCCATCGCCCGGGCGGCCGGCGCCGCCGCAGCGTTCGGCAGCGTGACGAGATCCGGCAGGCGTCCCTGCTGGCGGGCGTATTCGGATTTCTTCAGGGCTTCGAGTATGTAGGACATGGCCGGTGCGCCTGTTGCTAGTGCGTCCGTTGGGCGAGGGCCGGGGCCTCGGGGTCGGTCAGCGCGGCGAGGCGGGCCAGGGTCTCCCGGCCGACCACGCCGTCGGTGCGGAGTCCGTGGGCGCGCTGGAAGTCGCGCACTCGCGCCGCCAGCTGCGCATCGAAGCGGTCGCCGCCGCGCGGGGCGCGGCCTTCCCAGCGCGCCAGACGCTGGTCGACCCAGGCCACCGCCGGGTCCTGTGCGCCCTCGCCGAGTCCGCCGCGCCAGCCTTCGGGGGCGCGCCAGAGCAGGGTGTAGCGGCCGTTCCACTGGCGCACCAGGCTGTCGACGGCGACCTCGCGGGGCCGGCCGGCGATGCTCAGTTGCGCGCGGTCCTGCTCCAGGCCCAGCAGGGTGGCGAGGAAGCCGGGGCCGTCGGCCTGGCGCAATTCGAGGATCGCGGGGCTGTTGAAGCGGCGCAGGCTGGCGAGTCCGTCGCCCAGCGACAGGCAGTGCAGGTCCAGCCGGGCGACGCGTTCGCAGGCCTCCTCCAGCGCGCTCGGTTCCTCGACCGCGATCTGCCAGCGGGCGAACAGGCTGCGCACCGCCATGGCCTCGTGCAGCCAGTGTTCTTCGCGGGCGGGGCCGGCAATCGACTCCGGCCGCTCGTCGTGCGGCCGCAGCAGGGCTGCCTCCGGGGCCGCGCCGGCGGGTTCGGCCGGCGCGGCGGTGGCGAACTCGGCGCCGGGGGCCTGCGCTGGCGCGGCGGCGGGCGGCGGGTTGCGGAGCTCCGGGTGGAACGCCGTTGCGGCGCCGGGCAGCTCGCTCGTGGGCGGGGCTGGCGGCGCCCCGACCCGCGCCCGCGGGGCCGCCCGTTCCGCCAGGTCGGACAGCGGCAGCTCCTGTGGCAGGCTCAGCGCCAGCGCGGCGGCCAGCGCGGCGGCCAGCGCCGTGGCCAGGCGCCGCGGGCGCCGCGCCGCTCGCCCGGCAACCGGCGGCTCGCCCAGCACCTCGCGGGCGGCGCATCCGAGGATGGCCGCATCCACGCGGTGGCGGCCCTTGACGTAGGCGCCGAGCAGGGCGCGGTCGCAGATCAGGTTGATCAGCCGCGGCGTGCCGCCGCTGAGGCGGTAGAGGCTGCGGAGCGCCGCCGGCGCGAACAGGTGGCTGGCGGCCCCGGCCACCGCCAGGCGGTGCTGCACGTAGGCGTCGACCTCCCGGGACGACAGTGGCTCGAGGTGGTAGCGCGCGACGATGCGCTGGGCCAGCTGGCGCATCGACGCTTCGGCGAGGCGCTCGCGCAGCTCCGGCTGGCCGAGCAGGATGATCTGCAGCAGCTTGCGCCGGCTGGTCTCCAGGTTGGTCAGCAGGCGCAACAGTTCGAGCACCTCGTTGGACAGGTTCTGCGCCTCGTCGACGATCAGCACCGTCTTGCGGCCGCGGGCGTTGTTGGCCAGCAGGTGGGTGTTGAGGCGGTCGACCAGCACCTTGAGGCCGGGCGCCGCGGCGGGCACGGCGATGTTCAGCTCGTCGCACAGGGTGCGCAGCAGTTCCGGCGCGCTCAGCCGCGGGTTGAAGATGAAGGCGATGTCGCAGTGCGCCGGGACCTGTTCGAGCAGGCAGCGGCACAGGGTGGTCTTGCCGGTGCCGACCTCGCCGGTCAGCAGCACGAAGCCGCCGTCGATGCGCAGGCCGTAGAGCAGGTGGGCCAGCGCCTCGCGGTGCCGCTCGCTCATGAACAGGTAGCGCGGGTCGGGCGAGATGGAAAAGGGGGATTCGCCCAGGCCGAAGTGCTGCTGGTACATGGTCGCCGTCCTTCGCCTCGTCTGGCGCCGGGCGCTCGCCCGGCGCCGGTTGTTCGGCGCCGGCCGCCGTCGCGCAGGTGCGGCGGCGACCGGCGGCCCCCTGTCGGTTCACCGCGAGGTGACCGGCACCGTGACGCTGTCGCCGTTGCTGGCGGTGACGGTCGCCGATGGCGTGGGCGTCGGCACCAGAGTGGCGGAGTTGCGCACCGTGAGGCTCCAGCGCCCGTTGTTGCGGTTGGGCGTGGCGCTGCCCAGCCGCACCGTGCCGCCGGTGGTGGTCACGTCGATGGTCAGGGTGTTGTTGGTGGTCAGCGTGGTGGTGCCGCTCAGCTCCCAGCTGAAGCGGTTGTTGTTGCCGCGGGTGACGGTGGCGCCGGTGACGCTGATGGTCGCCGCCGGCGGCGGCGCGGGGCTGACCGCCACGCTGACGTTGCCGGTCGCGGTGGCTCCCAGGCTGTCGGCCAGCGTGTAGCTGAAGCCGGCGGTGAAGGCGTTCTCCACCGTGGTCGGCGGGGTGTAGCGCAGCTGGTCGGCGACTATGGCGACCGTGCCCTGGCCGGCGAGCGGCCCGTTCACGGCGGTTATCCGCAGCGGCAGGTTGCCGTCCGGATCGCTGTCGTTGGCCAGCACGTCGATGTCGATCGGGACCCCGGCGCTGGTGCTGGCGCTGTCGGGGTTGGCGAGCGGCGGGCGGTTGCTGGCGCCGACGGCGACGCTGACGGCGATCGGGCCGGAGCGGGCCCCGGCGCTGTCCTCGGCCACGTAGCCGAAGCTGGCGGTGAAGGCGTTCTCCACCGTGGCCGGCGGGGTATAGCGCAGCTTGTCGGCGACTATGGCGACCGTGCCCTGGCCGGCGGGCGGTGCGCTCACGCTGGCGATCTTCAGCGGCAGGTGGTTGTCGGGGTCGCTGTCGTTGGCCAGCACGTCGATGTCGATGGCCACGCCGGGGCTGGTGCTCGCGCTGTCGGGCTGCCCCACCGGCGGCAGGTTGTCGGCCGGCGGCGGCACGGCCCCGACCACGGTCACCGGCTCGCTGTCCATGCCGCCGGCGGCGGACTTCACCGTCACCCGCGCCGGCGGCTGGGCGAGGTCGGTCACCGTCAGGCTCTGCAGGGTGCCGGTCTTGTTCAGCCGGCCGAAACCCACTGCGGCGAGGTCGGGGATCTCGACTTCGTCGCTGGAGCTGGCCTCGATGATCAGGGTGCGGCTGTCGCGCAGGTAGCGGGCGCTGGCGATCTTCACCAGGTCGGTCAGCGGGCTGGCCAGCGAGGTCGGCCGGCTGGTGCCGTTCGGGTTGCTGGCGGTGACGATCAGCGAGGCCGGCAGGCGCTGCGGGTTGGCGTCGCTGGCGAAGAAGTAGCCGTTGCCGTTGCCGGTGAGCGGAACCAGGCAGGGCGAGGGCGTGGTGCCGGGCACCAGCTCGAGGGTGTCGCGGTAGCAGACGCTGGCGCCGGGCACGCCGGGGGTACGGGCGAACACCGAGATGCGGCTGCCGCTGCCGGTGCGGCTGTAGGTGCTGCGCTCGACTTCGACCGGGGTGGGCGGCAGCGCATTGCGGTCGAACAGCTTGCCGGAGAGGGCGAACAGCTCCGTGCGGATGGTCCCGGCCGGGCCGGAGATCTCCACGTAGTTGACGTCGTTGCGCCCGCCGACGACCCGGGTCGGCACGGCGGGATCGCCGATGAAGGTCTCGGTCTCGCCGGTATCCGGGTTGACCGCGGTGAGGCGCTGGCCGTCGGCGCGGCTCAGGAAGGGGCCGACAGCCCCGTTCAGGGCGCCGGTGAAGTTCTCGCCGACGCCGATATCGCGGGTCAGGTTGATCGCCCGCCGCCCGCCCTGGGTGACGTTGACGGTTTCCACGCCGTAGGGGTGGGTGACGGTGTAGGTGCCGGTGCGGTTGTTGGGTACCGCGGCGCGGATGCGGATGCGCGCGAAGGCCTGCTGGTCGCCGTCGCGGGGCAGCTCGTTGGCGAAGGCCGCCTCGATGCCGGCGACGTAGACCTCCAGGCTGTAGTTGTTGATACCGCTGTTGGGCAGCGAGGTTTCGGCCAGGAACCAGAACAGCTCGCTCGGCCAGTTGCTCGGGAACACCATCGGCTGGCGGTCGTCGTAGACCCCGGGTTCGGGGATCAGCGTGCACAGGTAGCCGCCGCTTGGCCCCACCGCCCTGGAGCGGCACAGCTCCAGGGCCAGGTCGTTGTGGTCCTGGTACCAGAGGGGGAACTTGCCGGTGGCCGCGGTGTAGGGGCCCGGGTCGACGGCCATGAGGTCCGCCAGGGCCATGCCGGATACGCCGGCCAGCAGCCCCCAGGCCGTCACAACTGCTCCGAGTTGCTTGTTCATGTTGCCTCCAGGCTCGACTGAGCTTGTCGTGGGGGTGGCTGCCGGCTCAGGGCAGGATGACCACTTCTTCGGTATCGCTGCCGCCGTTGCTCGAGCTGACCGTGACCTGCGCCGGCGGAATCGGCGACAGGCCGGTGACCAGGCTGCGACTGCTGCCGCTGCCGGACAGGGTGCCGATGTTCGCGCCGCTGCCGGTGGCGCGGGCGGTCAGGGTCGGCGAGCCGGACTGGTCGCTGGAACTGGCCACCAGGGTGAGCTGGCCCGAACCGACGCTGTAGGTGGCGGTGCCGATGGTGACCTGGTCGACCAGCGGCGAGGTTCTGGTGCCAGGCAGGCTGCCGGGGATCGCCGCGCTGTTGTCGGCGCTGACGCTGACGTTGCCCAGCGGCGTCGGGCTGGCGCCGGACTGGCCGTACCAGCTGCCGGTGGTGTCGGCCTCGCTCATCGTCACCGGCGTCGCGTTGCCGGTGGGCACGAAGTCGACGCTGGCCGGCGGCGGCGGCGCCAGGGCGAACACGTCCTGCTGGGCGACCACGCCGCCTTCGCTGCTGGCCCGCGCGTAGGTGCTGCGCTCGACGACCAGCGGGGTGGGCAGCGCGACGTTCGACAGCTTGCCGGAGACGGCGAACAGGTCGGTGCGCAGGTCGATGCCGTCGGGCCCCTGGATGCGCACGTAGTTGCTGCCGAACGGGCTGCCGGTCACCGGCTCGAGCAGGTTGGGGTCGCCGACGAAGGTTTCTGTGCCTATCGCATAGGGGCCGCCGAGGCTGCGCAGGAAGGGGCCGACGTCGCCGGCGAGGGCGCCGTCGAACTGGCCCGGCGCGCCGATGCCGATGTCGCGGGTCATGTTGATCGCCCGGTTGCCGGCGGTTTCCACCTCGAACACCTCGACCCCGTAGGGATGGGTGATCACGTAGGTGCCTGCGAGCGGCACGTCGACGCGGATGCGGATGCGCGCGAAGCTGATCTGGTCGCCGTCGACGGCCTCCTCGGCGCCGAAGGCGGCTTCCAGGGCCGAGACGTAGGTGAGGTCGATGCCGCTGCCCTGGATGAAGGCGTCGCCGGTGAACCAGAAGGCCTCGCTGGGGAAGTTGCTGCCCAGCACTATGGGCTGGCCGGGGTCGAAGCCGTCCTCGGCCAGCAGCGGGCACATGGGGCCGGCGCCGGTGGGGCTCTGGGTGGTGGACAGGCAGAGCTCGAGGGCGCGGCCGTGGGTGTCCTGGTACCAGGCGGGGAAGCCGGCGACCCGCTCGGTGGAAACCGCATTCAGCGCGGCCTGCACGGAGCCGGCCACCAGCCCGAGTCCGAACAGGATGGCGAGTTTCGAGTGAGCCTTGTGCATGGTGATGACCTTCTCTGGCTGATGGGGGCGTGCGGACCTCGCAGCGGGTGTCGGGAGAGGGGCGGCAATAACCGTACCAGCCGGGGAAATCCTTGCTTTCCGGAAAAAAGGTCTTTGCGGTCAGCGCCTTGCGGTGGGGGTGGCGCCGTTCGGGGGGAGCGGGAGAGTGGGGACCTGTCCCCACTTGTGGGGGCAGGGGCGGGGGACGGCTACTGGATGCCGGAGGCCAGTTCGAAGATGGGGATGTACATGAGGACGACGATCGTGCCGATCAGCAGGCCGATGAACACCATCAGCAGCGGTTCGAACAGGCGCACGAACCACTCGATCCAGCGGCTGGTTTCCTCGTCGTGGAAGTCGGCGGCGCGCTCGATCATCTCGCCGAGATTGCCGGCCCGCTCGCCGGCGCGCAGCATGCGCAGCGACACCGGGGTGGCCAGCCGCTGGTCGTCCAGCGCGCGCGACAGCGCCTGGCCCTCGCGGACCCGCGCAGCGGCCCGGTCGAGGCGGGCGCGGGCCGGTTCGCCGAGCAGGCCGCGGGCCATCTCCAGGGCGGCGAGAATGGGGATGCCGCCCTGCAGGAGGATGCCCAGCGAGCGGTAGAAGCGCGCCAGTTCGTGGACGGTCAGCCGGTGCTGCAGCGCCGGGAGGCGCTCCACCAGACGCCCGATGGCGCGCCGCACGGCGCGTTGGCGCAGCAGCAGTGCGCCGCCGACCAGGGCCAGCGCCAGGCCGCCGTAGACCGGGCCCGGATGGGCGGCGAGGAACCGCCCGGCGCCGAGCAGCAGGCGCGACAGCCAGGGCAGCTCGTTGCCCATGCCCTCGAACACCAGGCTGAAGCGCGGCACCACGTAGCCGATCAGGAACAGCAGCACGGCGCAGCCGACCAGCAGCAGCAGGGCCGGGTACAGCGAGGCGCCGACCACCTTGCGGCGTACCTCGTCCAGGCGTGTGCGGTAGGCCACGTAGCGTCCCAGCGCCTCGCCCACCGCGCCGGTCTTCTCGCTGGACTGCACCAGCGCCACGTACAGGGGGGGGAACGCCGCGGGACAATGGCCGAGCGCCTGGGACAGCGACTTGCCCTCGTAGAGCAGGCGCACCAGGTCGCCGAGCACCTTGCGGGTCTGCGCGTCGCTCTCCTTCTCGGCGAGGCTCTCGAGGGCGTCGATCAGCGCCAGGCCGGCGCCCAGCAGGGTGGCCAGTTCCTGGCTGAACAGGACCAGCGGGAAAGTCTCGCGCGGCCGCCAGCGCAGCGCCAGCCAGGGCCGCTCGGCGTGCAGGGCGAGCACGCGCAGGCCCTGGTGCTCGGCCAGCCGGCGCGCGTCGTCGGCGCTCGGGGCCTCGAGGCGCAGCGAGACCACCGCGGACTGCCGGTCGACGCCCTTGATCCGGAAGCGCATCCGTCCCTCCTGCGGCGATTCACCGCCAGCTGACGATCTCGGCGTTCTCGCCTTCGCCGCCGGGCTGGCCGTCCTTGCCCAGGCTCAGCAGGTCGTACTCGCCGTTCTCCCCCGGGGCGCGGTACAGGTACGCGCGGTTCCAGGGATCGAGCGGCACGCCCCTGGGCAGGTAGGGGCCGTCCCACTGCGGCTCGTCGCCGGGCCGCAGCACCAGGGCGGCGAGGCCCTGTTCGGTGCTCGGATAGCGGCCGACGTCCAGCCGGTAGAGATCGAGCGCCTTGGCCAGCCCCTCGATCTGCGCGCGGGCGACCTTGGCCTCCGACTTGCCGAGCTGGTTGAAGTACTTGGGGGCGACTATGCCGGCGAGCAGGCCGAGCACCACCAGGACCACCAGGAGTTCCAGCAGGGTGAAGCCGCGCGCCGGGCGCAGCGGTGGGGAGGTTGACGGTTTCATCGGCTTGGCTCCCGGGCACCTGCGTGCATGACTTGCATGAAAGGTCAGGATCGGGGGAGCGTCAAACCGTGCCGCCGCCCTTCCGCCGGCCGGCATGCCGCTTGCTTGAGGCAGGTCATCCCGGCGCGATCCTGGGGGCGACGAGCATGCGGCGACTGACGCTGTTCTCTCTGGGCCTGCTGGCGGCAGCGGCGCTGCCGACACAGGCCGACATCTACAAGGTGGTGGCGGCGGATGGCTCGGTGACCTTCACCAACCTCTACCGTCCCGGGCGCAAGCATGAGCTGGTCATGCGCACGCCCAGGCCCGAACCCCGTCCCGCGCCGGCCAGCCCGGCGGCGGCCGCCGGGCTGCCCTACGCCAGTCAGGTGGCCGCCGCCGCCGCGGCCCATCGGCTGCCCGAGGCGCTGTTGCACGCGGTGATCCGCAGCGAGTCCAACTACGACCCGCTGGCCGTCTCCGGACGCGGCGCCATCGGCCTGATGCAACTGATGCCGGACACCGCGCGCGCGCTGGGGGTGAGCGATCCCTGGGACCCGGCGGCCAACATCCACGGCGGTGCGCGCTACCTGCGCCAGCTGCTGCAGATGTTCGACGGCGACCTGAGCCTGGCGCTGGCCGCCTACAACGCCGGTCCCGGTGCGGTGCTGCGCCAGGGGCGGGCCATCCCGCCCTATGCGGAAACCCGCCGCTACGTGCCGCAGGTCATGGAGCGCTTCCGGCGCCTGCAGGGCCAGCCCTGAGGCCTTCCCCAGCATTGGGGAAAATCGGGGCCGCCGTTGGGGCAAAAGCCCCGCTCGCCGTCCTCTTCGCCGCCAGCCGGCGGAGAATCCGCGCCGGCGCCGCTGGCATGGCTCTTGCGACTGGTATGCCAGTTGTACCGCGTGCTCGACAGGTCTGCCCCGCATGGCGAGGCGGGCGGGAGGCGAAGATGATCGGGATTAGCTTTCCGGGAGTCCCACACGGAGGTCGGATCCCGCAGGATCTACAGGCTCGGGCCGGCCGCAGGCGCGCCTGGCTGGCCCTGCTGCTCGGCGGCAGCCTGCTGCTGGGCGCCGCGGCGGCCGAAGCCGCGATCGACTGCCGGCGTACCCTGGTGGCCGACGTGGTGGCCCTCGACCAGCCGCTGATGTTCAACCGCCTCGGTGCGCAGAACGTCAACGGCATGATCTTCGCCTTGCGCCGCGACGTGGTCGACAAGCACATGGTGCCCCTGCACAAGGGCGGCGCGGCGACCCCCGGCGAGGTGCTGCTGCGTCCCGACAAGCGGCCGCGCCCGCTGGTGCTGCGGGTCGCCGAGGGCGACTGCCTGAAGGTGAACCTGCAGAACCTGCTGGCCCCGCAGGCCAACCCGCGCAACGCCGAGGTGGCCGAGCTGGACATCGGCGACCAGGTGGCCGGACGGCGCGTCGGCTTCAAGGTCACCGGCCTGCAGGCGGTCGCTTCCGTCGCCGACATCGCCAGCAACGTCGGCAGCAACACCGACGTCCTGCTGGCGCCGGGCAGCAGCCGCAGCTACACCCTCTACGCCGAGCGCGAGGGGGCCTTCGTGATCTCCAGCGACGGTGCCACCTTCGGCGGCGAGGCCAGCGGCGGCAACATCTCCAACGGGCTGTTCGGCCAGGTGGTGGTGCTGCCCAGGGGGGCGCGCAGCTACCGCAACACGCTGAGCGAGGAGGAGATGCGCCTGGCGACCCGCGGCCGCACCCCGGCCGGCCAGCCGATCGTCGACTACGAGGCACGCTACCCCGACAGCCAGCCGTGGATCGCCGAAGGCAAGGCCGGCGCGCCGATCCTCGCCCTGGTCGACGGCAACAGCATCGTCGCCAGCGTGACCGACGCCATCGTCATGGGCCCCGAGGCGGACGGCAGCTTTCCGGCCTCGACCTATCCGCTCGAGCGCATCGGCATGCGCAACCCCTCGCTGCCCAACCGCCTGGAACCGTTCCGCGACTTCTCGGTGAGTTTCCAGGACGAGGCGGTGGCGGCGCAGGCCTTCCCCGGCTTCTGGCGCGACCCGGTGTTCGGCCATGTCCTGCAGCCGGTGCGCGACGCCTTCATGATCAACTACGGTGCCGGCGGCGTCGGCGCCGAGGTGATCGCCAACCGTCTCGGCGTCGGCCCGATGCACGACTGCCTGTCGTGCGCCTACGAGGAGTTCTTCCTCAGCGCCCACACGGTAGGCGACGTCGGCATGCTGGTGGACGTGCCGGCCAACGTCGGCCTGGAGGCGGTCGGCCCCGGCCAGACCCCGCCGGCGCATGCCGTCGGGCCCAAGGCCAGCATGGCCCTGTACCCGGCCGAGCCGGCCAACGTGCACCACAGCTACATCGGCGACTTCGTCAAGTTCCGCAACACCCACGTCGGCCACGAGCAGCACATCTTCCACCTGCACGGCCACCAGTGGCTGTACAACCCCAACGACGACAACTCCGACTACGTCGACGCCCAGGGCATCGGGCCGGGCTCGGGCTACACCTACGAGATCGCCTTCGGCGGTTCGGGCAATCGCAACCGGGTGGCCGGCGATGCGATCTTCCACTGCCACTTCTATCCGCACTTCGCGCAGGGCATGTGGGGCATGTGGCGGGTCCACGACGTGTTCGAGGAAGGCACCCGCCTGGCGGTTTCCGCGCAAGGCGGCAACGGCTACCACAGCCAGCCGTTCGCCCTGCGCAGCGGGCTGCCGGCCGAGCAGGCGCGGGCCCTGCCGGACGGCGAGATCGTCGCCGGCACGCCGATTCCCGCGGTGGTGCCGCTGCCGGGCAAGGCGCTGGCGCCGATGCCCGGCAAGGTCGGCGTGGTGCCCAGGCTGGCCGGCGCCGAGGGCGACGGCCAGGAGCCGCGGATCGTCGGCTCGCTGGCCCTGGTCGAGCGCGGCGAGGCCAACCGCAACGCCGACGGCAGCCTGAAGAACCCCGGCTTCCCGTTCTGGATCGGCGGCCTGGAGAGCACCGTCGGCCAGCGTCCGCCGACCCCGCCGCTGGACATGCTCGACGCCGACAGGGCGGCGGCCCTGAAGGCCTCCGGCAATGCCCTCTGGCAGGCCCTGGACCCGGCCCAGGCCGGCGGCTGGGACGGCGGCCTGCCGCGTCATGCCCTGGACGGCAAGTCGGCCGGCGGCGAGGCGCAGGTGATCACCAGCGCCCTGGACTTCTCCAAGACCGTCACCCGCGCCCGCGCGGTGTTCTTCCCCGAGGAGGGCACCGAGGTCGAGCAGGCGGCGATGCGCTTCCATGCCCAGGCCGAGCACCCGAGCTTCGCGGTGCTGCCCGACCGCCAGGTGGTGGCCAGGGCCTTCCGCACCAACGGCGCCCTGCCGGTGGCCGGCGCGCCCTTCTTCGAGCCGTGCATGGACGATCGCGGCAAGCGGCTGACCGCGGCGGCCGGCATCGGCGAGTTCTTCGGCGGCGACGGCCTGTCGTTCAGGGGCTCCTCGCCGTTCGGCGCGGACAATCCGCGGGTCTACAAGGGTGCCAACATCCAGTTCGACGCGGTGTTCAACAAGGTCGGCTACCACTTCCCGCAGGCGCGCATCCTCACCCTGTGGGAGGACGCCATGGCGGTGATCGCCAAGCAGAAGCCGCCGGAGCCGCTGGTGATGCGGATGAACACCTTCGACTGCACCATGTACCACCATACCAACCTGGTGCCGGCCTTCTACGAGCTGGACGACTACCAGGTGCGCACTCCGACCGACGTGATCGGCCAGCACATCCACCTGCCCAAGTGGGACCTGACCGCCGCCGACGGCTCGGCCAACGGCTGGAACTACGAGGACGGCGTGCTCTCGCCGGGGGCGGTGGTCGAGCGCATCCACGCGATCCGTGCGTTCAACGGCTGCAGCGCCAAGGACGCGCGCGACGGCACCCCGGAGTGCCCGGTGGCCAGGGCGCACCCCTACTTCAAGAAGTACAACCGCAGCGACTGGCTGGGCGCGCGCACCACCCTGCAACGCTGGTTCGCCGACCCGGTGGTCAACCGCTGGAACGTCGACCGCGGCCTGGGCAACATCTTCACCCACGACCACCTCGGCCCGTCCACCCACCAGCAGGTGGGACTCTACGCCACCGTGCTGACCGAACCGGCCGGTTCGAGCTGGTTCCACGCCGAAACCGGCGAGCCGCTGTACACCCGCGCCGACGGCGGGCCGACCTCCTGGCAGGCGGTGATCTCCAGCGGCGACTTCGACGGCGACGGCAAGGACGACAGCTTCCGCGAGTTCTTCCTCGAGTACAGCGACTTCCAGCACGCCTACGAGGCCGGCGTGTACGTCGGCGCCGGGCCCGACGGCATCCCGAATCCGTCGAAATACCCGGTGAGCGCCAACAGCTTCCGCTATGCGATCAACCCGCCGGTGCGGCGCGACGCCGGCAACCTGCTCGAGTCGGTGCTGGAAGTTGCCGGCGGCCAGTTGCCGGGCTGCCCGAGCCGTCCCTGCCCGCAGGCGATCTCCGCCGAGGACCCGGGGATCTTCGTGGTCAACTACCGCAACGAGCCGGTCGGCCTGCGGGTCTTCGACCCCAACCGGGTCGGCCCGGACGGCAAGCCGGGGATGCAGGCCGACGGCCTGGCCGGCGATCTGGCCTACGCCCTGCAGAGCCGCACGGACCGCAAGATCGCGGCGCTCAACCAGGCGCCCGGCGCGGTGCGCCAGGCGCGCGGACCGACCGGCGGCACCACCGTGTTCCCGCCGCACATCAACGTCGCCGGCGACCTGCCGGGCGATCCCTTCACCCCGCTGCTGCGCACCTATTCCGGCGACAACGTGCGGGTGCGGGTGCACGCCGGCGGCCACGAGGAGGAGCACAACGTCACCATCCACGGCGTGAAGTGGCTGCAGAACGGCACCGGCTACGGCAACAGCTCCAACTCGGGGTGGAAGGCCTCGCAGATGGTCGGCATCTCCGAGCAGTTCGGCTTCATGGCGCCGGTGACCATGATGTCCAGCGCCATCGCCGACAGCGGCGACTACCTGTACAGCATGGACGCCGCGCTGGAGGGCTACTGGAACGGCATGTGGGGGATCATGCGCAACTACACCCTCAAGCGCGGCGACCTGTTCGCCCTGCCCAACAACCCGCAGCCGGTGGCCGGCAAGAACACCCCGTCGTTCAGCGGCGTGTGCCCGAACACCGGTCCGGCGCCCGGCGGCGGCAACCAGTCGACGCCGCAGCGCAGCTTCGAGGTGATCGTCGCGCTGGCCAACGACATCCTGCCCAACCCGCTGGGGCTGACCATCGGCGATCCGCAGGGCGGCGGGCAGCACGTCGGCGGCCCGCTCAAGTCCAACGGCGGCACCCTGGTGTTCAACGCGCGGGCGACCGCCATCCCGCGGGCAACCGTGGTGGACGAGGAAACCGGCCTGCAGGCGACCATCGGCGGCCAGTCCGGGCCGCTGCACGACCCGACGGCGATCCTCTACGTGCGCAAGAGCGACATCGACCAGCGCACCGGCAGGCTCAAGGCCGGCGTGCCGGTGGAGCCGCTGGTGCTGCGCGTCGCCGCCGGCGACTGCGTGACCGTCAACCTGGAGAACCGCCTGCCGCAGGCCATGCCGGACCTGCCGACCTACGCCGTGCTGCCGGCGGTGGTCAAGCGCGACCGGCTCGGCGCCCAGGGTTCGACCACCTTCAACAACAACCTGCTGCGCCCGTCCAGCCACGTCGGCCTGCACAGCCAGCTGCTGGCCTACGACGTCACCCAGGCGGACGGCATGAACGTCGGCATCAACCCGGTGCAGACGGTGCCGCCGCGCACCAGCGGCAACGGCTACCCGAGCCGCAGCTACCAGTTCTACGTCGGCCACCTGGAGCGGGCGGGGCAGACCGAGTCGGGCAACCGTCGCAACCTCGACGTGATCGTCGCCACGCCGGTCGAGTTCGGCGGCCTCAACCTGCTGCCCGCCGATCCGATCAAGCAGGCGCAGAAGGGGCTTTCCGGGGCCATGGTGAGCATGCCGCACGGCGCGACCTGGAGCGAGGACGCCGACATGCGCGCCGCCGCCACGGTGCAGGCGCCGGGGCAGACGGCGTACCGCGACTTCGCGCTGATCTGGCAGAAGGGCATGAACCTGCGCTGGGCCGGCGGCCGGCCGGTGGAGGGCATGGCCTCGGAGGGCATCGGCGTGCCGACCGACCCGAAGGACAATTCGGGCATGGCGGTGAACTATCGCAGCGAGCCGCTCTGGTACCGCTTCGCCAGGGCCCCCAACGCGCCCTTCGGGCATGGCGGCTGGGGCGACATCGAGAACGTGCACATGGCCTACAGCAACGCCCTGGTCGGCGGCGACCCGCAGACTCCGGTACTCACCGCCAGGGCCGGGCAGCCGCTGCGCATCCACCTGACCATGCCGGCCGGCGGCAGCCGCGGTGCGACCTTCCAGCTCGACGGCCACCTGCACCCGCAGGAACCCTTCGTCTCGCAGCGCAACGACGCGCAGGGCTATCCGCTCAGGGATGCCGGGGTCGGTTCGGTGCGCTTCGGCGACAACCCGCTGAGCCGCTACGTGGGCGCCCAGGAAAGCGTGCTGCCGGCGGCGCACTTCGACTTCCTCTACCCGAGCGCCGGCGGCGGCAACGCGCTGCCGGGCGACTACCTGTGGCGCGACTTCGCCGTGTTCGGCAACGCCGGCGGCCTCTGGGGGCTGCTGCGGGTGCTGCCGCCGGAAACCGGCGGGGGCGGCAAGGGCGGCGGCTCCTCGGGCGGCGGCAAGGGCAAGAACAAGTGAGGCCGGGCCGCCGGCCGCGAGCGACGGAGGAGGGCAGCGCAGTGAAATGCACGGGCTCGGACTGGAGGGGCGCGCTGCCGGTGGGCCTGGCCGCGCTGCTGGTGCTGGCGCTGCTGGGCGGCCTGCTGGCGGGCCTGCGCGGCGGCGCCGAGCGGGCCGGGCTGGCGCCGTCGCCGGAGCCGGCCGAGCGCCGGCCGGCGGCCGCCAGCGGCCGGGTGGTGCGCGACGGCGTGGCGATCGACTTCGAGGCGCGCGCCGAGGCGGGCGGCGCACTGGTCGAAGGCGGCTTCGCCGAGCTGCGGTTTCGGCTCAGCGACGCGGTCTCCGGGGCTCCCCTGCAGGGCCAGGTGCCCGGCGCCTGGCTCGACCAGGCCGCGGTCGCCGCCGACGGCCAGGCGGCGACCGCCTGCAAGGCGCGCATCGGCCTGTACCTCAAGGGGCTGCCGGGCGTGCGGCCGACCCTCGACCTGAACAGCTACTACCTGTTCGTCCTCAACCAGGACCCGAGCATCACGGTGATCGACCCGCTCACCATGGTCGGCGGCGTCACCAGCACCCTGACCCGCATCCCCCTGCGCCGGCCGCCGATGGACTGGGTGGCCAGCGCCGACGGCAAGCGGCTGTACGTCTCCATGCCGGATGTCGACGAGGTGGCGGTGGTCGATACCGAGCACTTCCGCGTGCTGGCCAGCGTCCCCGCCGGACGCGAACCGGTGCGCGTCGCCCTGCAGCCCGACGGCCGCTACCTGTGGGTCGGCAACAACGCGCGCGACGCGGCGCACGGCGGGGTGACGGCGATCGATACCCGCACCCTGCAGCCGGTGCTGAGCGCCCGTACCGGCGGCGGCCATCACGAGATCGCCTTCAGCGCCGACTCGCGGCGCGCCTTCGTCAGCAGCCGCGACGCCGGCCGCCTGACGGTGTTCGACGTCGATCGCCTCGAGCGCCTGGCGGATATCCCCGTCGGCGCCCATCCGCTGGCGGTGGCCTTCTCGCCGCTGGCGCGGGCGGTCTACGTCAGCGACGGGCAGGGCGGCACGGTCAGCGTGATCGACGCCGACAGCCTCGCGCTGCGGCGTCGCATCGACCTGCAGCGCGGCATCGGTCCGCTGCGCTTCACTCCGGACGGCCGCTACGCCTTCGTGCTCAACACCCTGGAGGACAGCGCCACGGTGATCGACGCCGCCAGCGATCGGGTGCTGCACACCCTGACGGTCTCCGCCGAGCCCTGGCAGATCGCCTTCAGCCGCGCCTTCGCCTACATCCGCGGCCTGGCCTCGCCGCGGGTCAGCATGGTCGACCTGGCCGGCCTGGGCGGCGAGCGTCCGCCCGGGGTCCTGGGGTTCGACGCCGGCCCCGCGGCGCCCAAGCTGGCCGGCGCGCTGCCGCTGGCGCAGAGCCTGGCCGGCGCGCGCGGCGAGGCGGCGGTGTTCGTGGTCAATCCGGTGGACAACACCACCTACTTCTACATGGAAGGCATGAACGCCCCGATGTCCGGCTATCCCAACCGCGGCCACAGCGCGCGGGCGGTGGCCGTCGTCGACCGCAGCCTGCAGGAGCTGGAGCCGGGCGTGTTCGGCGCACGGGTCAAGCTGCCGGCGGCCGGCCGTTTCGAGGTGGCGGTGATGCTCAACCAGCCGCAGATCGCCCACTGCTTCGTCGCCGAGGTGCAGGCCGACCCGTATCTGGCGCAGCAGCGCAGCACGCCGCGGGTGGAGTTCCTGCTCGACGGTGCGGCGGCGACCGCCGGCGCGCCGCTGGTGGCGCGCCTGCGCGTGCTGCAGGGCGCGGCCGACGAGCCGCGCCGCGGGGTGGACGATCTGCGCGTGCGCTACTTCCTCGCCCCGGCGTCGCGGCCGCGCGAGGCGGCGGCGCGCGAGCTGGGCGACGGCTTCTACGAGGCGACCCTGGAGCTGCCGGAAGCCGGCGCCTGGTACCTGCACGTCGGCGCCGAGTCGCTGGGCCTGGCGTTCGGCGAGCAGCCCTACGCCAGCCTGCGCGTCCGGCCGGCGCCGGCCGCGGAAGACAACCGCTGAACGGGCGCGGCGCGCCCGGAGGGGAAACAGCCATGCATCGAACGCATCGTCCCGGCCTGTCGCTGTCGCTGGCCGGCCTGCTGGCGCTGGGCGCCGCGCCGGCTCTGGCGAGCGACCCGCATGCCGGCCATCCGGCGGCGGCACCGCGCGCGGCCGAGAGCGCCCGGGTGCAGCTGGCCGAGGCCTGGCTGATCGACCAGCACGAGCGCCCGCAGCGACTCAGGGAGGACGTGGTCGGCGAACGCATCGTGGTGATCGGCTTCGTCTACACCAGTTGCACCACGGTATGCCCGGTGGTCTCGGCGATCATGCAGAAGCTCCAGACCGCGCTCGGCGCGCGCGCCGGCGGTGAGGTGCAGCTGGTGTCGCTGAGCGTCGATCCGCTGCGCGACACCCCGCAGCGGCTGCGCGAGCAGGCCGAACGCTACCGGGCCGGGCCGGGCTGGAGCTGGCTGACCGGCTCGCTGCCGGCGGTGACCGCGGCCCTGCAGGGCTTCGGCGCCTGGTCGGCCGACTTCGCCGCCCATCCGCCGCTGATCATGGTCGGCGACGGGCGCAGCGGCGAATGGCGGCGCTACTACGGCTTCGCCGATCCCGCCGTGCTGCTGGCGCGGGTCGACGCGCTGGCCGCCGCGCGCGCTCGGCACGGGGCGCACGCCCATGCCATGCAGGGGGAGGCACGGCCATGAACTGTCACGACTGGCTGGCGGCTGCGTTGGTCGCCTGTCTGCTGGTGGGCACTGCCCGGGCCCACGAGGCACATCCCCGGGTGGCCGTCGGGGGGGCGTCGGTCCAGCCGCCGACCGCGGTCGACCTGGAGGCGCGCAGCTACTTCACCGACACCCGGATGCTCGACCAGGACGGCCGCGAGCTGCGCTTCTACAGCGACGTGCTGGCCGGCCGGGTGGTGCTGCTCAACGTCGTCTTCACCCGCTGCGAGGACGCCTGTCCGCTGATCACCCGCAAGCTGGCCGAAGTGCGTGCCGCGCTCGGCGAGCGGGCGGCGCGGGTGCACTTCGTCTCGTTGAGCAGCGATCCGCAGCACGACTCGCCGCAGGCCCTCAAGGCCTATGCACGCAAGCATGGCGCCGACTCCGCCAACTGGGTCTTCCTTACCGGCGAGCAGGATGGGGTCGGGCTGGTGCTGTCCCGGCTCGGCCAGCTGTCGCGCAGTCCCGAGGAGCACTCCACGCTGCTGATCGCCGGCGATGTGGCCAACAAGCGCTGGAGCAAGATCCGCCCGGATGCGCCGGTGGCGGCCATCGCCGAGCGCCTGCGGCTGCTGGCCGCGCCGGCGCCGCGGCGCTGAGTCGCGCGCATGGCGGCCAGGCGAGGCGGGTGCCGGTTGCCGGGGCGGATGCGTTGCGGCTGGTTCTGGCTGCTGTGCGCACTGCTCGGCTGGGTCGGCGGGGCCCGGGCGCTGGAGCTGACGCCCGCCGAAGCGGCCGGCAAGCGCCTCTATCTGCAGGGCATCGGCAGCAACGCCAGCGTCGTCTACGCCCGCGTCGGCGCCGCCGGCAGCCTGCTGCCGGCCAGCGCGCTGCCCTGTGCCGGCTGTCACGGTCGCGATGGCCGCGGGCGGGCCGAAGGCGGGGTACGTCCGCCGGACATCACCTGGCGGCGCCTGACCATGCCCCACGGCTCGCGCCCGGACCGTCCGCCCTACGACGCCAGGAGCCTGGCGCGCGCCCTGCGCGCGGGGCTCGATCCGGCCGGCAAGCGCCTCGACCCGGCGATGCCGCGCTTCGTCATGTCGCCGCGCGACCTGGCCAATCTCGTCGCCTACCTCCGGCGCCTCGAGGACGATCGCGACCCCGGGCTGCACGAACGGGTGGTGCGCCTGGGCACCCTGCTGCCGGGCAGCGGGCCGCTGGCGCCGCTGGGACGGCGGATCGAGGCGCTGCTCGAGGGCGCGTTCGCCGCCATCAACGAGGCCGGCGGCATCCATGGCCGGCGCCTCGAACTGGTGGTCGCCGATCCGGGGGGCGACCTCGCCAGCGCCGAGGCGGCGCTGGCGGGGCTGCTCGACGGCGGTGACGTGTTCGCCCTGCTCGCGCCCTTCGCCCCGTTGCTGGAGGAGCACTACCCGCGTCTGCTGGAGCCTGCCGGGGTGCCGCTGGTCGGGCCGCTGGTCCAGCTCGCCGCCGCGCGCAGTCCGCTGCTGTTCGAGCCGCTGCCGGGCCCGCGCGAGCAGCTGTTCGCCCTCGCCGACTATGCCCGCGGCGAGCTGCCGGAGGGGCCCGGCGAGACGCTGATCGTCCATCCCGACGAGGCGCGCCAGCAGGCCCTGGCCGCCGCGCTTCAGAGGCACCTGCAGGCGAGCGGCTGGACGCGGGTGCGTCTGCTCGGCTATTCGCCGGGGGCGCTTGCCGGACTGCCGCCGTCGGACGGGGTAAAGGCGCTGTTCTGGCTCGGCAATGCGCAGGCCCTGGTCGAGCTGAGCGGCGCGCTGGCGGCGGCGCAGAGCCGGCCCTGGGTGTTCGCCGCGGCCGGACAGGTTTCCGGCGGGGCGCTGGACCTGGCGCCGGCGTTCGCCGGGCGGCTGCTGCTCGCCTATCCGTTCCTGCCGAGCGACTGGACGGCGACCGGCGCCGAGGCGCTGCAGACGCTGCGCCGCCGCAGCGGCCTGGACCCGCGTCACACGGTGCTGCAGGTGGGCGCCTACAGCGCCGCGCTGGTACTGGCCGAGGGCCTCGGCCGGGCCGGCCGCGACGCCAGCCGGGAGCGGCTGGTGAACGCCCTGGAGAACCTGCACGCCTTCCATACCGGCCTCACTCCGCCGCTGGGCTTCGGTCCGGGGCAGCGGGTCGGCGCGCCGGGCGCGCACATCGTCGCGGTGGACCTGGCGCAGCGCCGCTTCCGGCCCACCGGCCGTTACCAGCGGCTGGAGGCGCCGTGAAGCGCGGCATCTGCGCGGCGCTCGCTGTGCTGCTGGCCCTGGCGCTCGGGCGGGAGACGGCAGCCGGCGAGTACGGCAGCGTCGCGCGGGTCAACGGCGTGGAGATCAGCCGCTTCCGTCTCGAGCGGCACTTCGAGGACTACCTGCGCGAACGGCGCCGCAGTGTAGCGCAGATCCGCAATCCTTCGGTGTACCAGCGTCTGCGCCGCGAGGCGCTGGAGCAGCTGATCGACAAGGAGCTGCTCTGGCAGGAGGCCGTGCGCCGCGGCCTGAGGGTCGAGCCGGCCGAAGTGGAGCGCCGCCGCACCCGGCTGGCGGCGCGCTTTGCCGATCCGGAGAGCTTCGCGCGGCGCCTGCGGCAGGCCGGCTTCGACGAGGCCGGCTACGCCGAGTACCTGCGTCGCGAGATCGCCGCCGGGCGGATGCTCGAGCAACTGGCCGGCCCGCTCGAGGTCGACGAAGCCGAGGTGCAGCGCCTCTACCTGGCCTTGCGCGCGCAGGCGCCGGACGCCGACGCGGCGCAGCAGCGGACGCTGGCGCGTCGGCTGCTGCTGGAGCGGCGCAGCGCCCAGGCGCGGCAGGCGGCGCTGGAGCGTCTGCGCAGCGTGGCGCGCATCGAGCGTATGCCCTAGGACGGCTTTCCCCACTTTCGGGGAAAGGCTGGGGGGAGTGCCGGCGGTTTCCCCCGGCCTGCCGCACCGGGCTCTCCACCGGACTTGCGCCCGCGCCCGTTTCTCCTTGCGAATCAGAGGCCTGCGAGCGGGTGGCGGAGGCGGGGAAGATGGCATGGAGCGTGCGTGGGGGAGAGGGCGCGATGCCGGTCGGCGATGGCTGTGGGTATCGATGCCAGGACGCGGCCAAGACGACGGATGCCCCGGAGCTCACGTAGCGGAGTCATGACCTTGGATGCTTTCACCACGATCCGTCCGGCGCCCAGGGTCCTGGTCGTCGAGGACGAGCCGACCCTGGCGCAGAACATCGGCATCTACCTGTCGGCCATGGGCGGCGAGGTGCGGGTGAGCGGCGACGGCGCCGCCGCCATCGCCCAGGGCCGCGAGTTCGCTCCGGACGTGCTGGTGCTCGACTACAACCTGCCGGACATGGACGGTTTCGCGGTGCTCGACGCCCTGCGCCGCGCCGGCTGCCGGTGTCCCTGCGTGCTGATCACCGGACACCCGGGCAGCAGGGTCAGCGAGGAGGTGCGTCGGCGCGGTATCGCGCATGTGCTGTTCAAACCCTTCGCCCTGGCGGATCTGGCCGCCCGGGTGCTCGGGACGCAAGCCGCGCCCCGCTGAGGGCCGGCCGAGCGCCATCCGCAGCCAGCGTGGCGGAGGCGCCGAAGAGGGAGCCTGCTATGGAGAGAACCCTGCCTGCCAACGCATCCGTGCCGGATGCCTGCCTCCAGCCTGCGGCGGCGCTTATCGAGACCGCCGTGCTGCAGGCCGCCCGCGCGCGCGCCGCGGCCAGCGGTCGGCGGATGCTCGACGAGCTGGAGGAGCTGAGCGGTGCGGAGCCTGCGGTGTTCACCCGTCGACTGGGGGCTACCCTGCGCTACCCGGTGCTGGATGGTGCGGCGCTGTTCGCCTGCGCCCCGCGCTTCGAGCGGGTGTCGCTGGCCCAGGCGCTCAAGCGCGAATTCGCCCTGGTCGAGCGCGACGGCGAGGCGCTCGGGGTGTTCTGCGATCCCTTCGAGGCGCCGCGTCTGGCCTGGATCGACGAGCAGCTGTGCGGCGCGCCGCTGTACCTGGTGCATCCGGCCGACCTGGCGGCCTGGCTGGCGCGTCAGGAGGAGGACTTTCTCGCGGTCGAGTCGCTGGCCGGCACGGCGGAAGTCGGCGGCGAGGCGGTGGCGGAGGAAACCCTGTCGCTGGCGCGGATCAGCGAGGACGCCAGCGTGGTGGTCAAGCTGGTCGACTCGACCCTCTACGACGCCCTGAAGATGCACGCCAGCGACATCCACCTGAGCGTCACCGGCCACGGTCTGGCGATCAAGTACCGCATCGACGGCGTGCTCAACGGTGTCGGCCGGGTGGCGGGGACGGAGGTCGCCGAGCAGGTCATCTCGCGGATCAAGGTGATGGCCGAGCTGGACATCGCCGAGAAGCGCGTACCGCAGGACGGGCGCTTCAAGGTGGGCATCAAGGGTCGGCAGATCGACTTCCGGGTGTCGATCATGCCGAGCATCCACGGCGAGGACGCGGTGCTGCGGGTGCTCGACAAGCAGGACCTCGGCGACCGGATCAGCGGCGTGCGTCTGGAGGCGCTGGGCTTCGACGCACCGACCATGCGCACCCTGCGCCGCCTGGCCGGCGAGCCCTACGGCATGGTGCTGGTCACCGGGCCGACCGGCAGCGGCAAGACCACCACGCTGTACGCGCTGATCAGCGAGATCAACCGCGGCGTCGACAAGATCATCACCATCGAGGATCCGGTGGAGTACCAGCTCCCCGGTGTGCTGCAGATCCCGGTCAACGAGAAGAAGGGCCTGACCTTCGCCCGCGGCCTGCGCTCGATCCTGCGCCACGACCCGGACCGGATCATGGTCGGCGAGATCCGCGATCCGGACACCGCGCAGATCGCCGTGCAGTCGGCGCTCACCGGCCACCTGGTGTTCACCACCATCCACGCCAACAACGTGTTCGACGTGATCGGCCGCTTCGTGCAGATGGAGGTCGACCCCTACAGCTTCGTCTCCGCGCTCAACGGCATTCTCGCCCAGCGCCTGATCCGCCTGGTCTGTCCCGGCTGCGCCCAGCCGGCCAGCCCCGACCGCGAGCTGCTGCAGGCCTCGGGGCTCGACCCCGAACAGATCGGCGACTACCGCTTCGTGCAGGGCTGCGGCTGCGGCCTCTGCCGCGGCACCGGCTTTCGCGGGCGCACCGCCATCGCCGAGCTGCTGCTGCTCGACGACGAGCTGCGGCAGACGATCGTCGAGCGCCAGCCGGTCGCCCGCCTCAAGGAACTGGCGCGCCGCCGCGGCCTGCGCCTGCTGCGCGAGTCGGCGCTGGAGCTGGTGCGCGAGGGGCGTACCTCGCTGGAGGAGATCAACCGTGTCACTTTTGTCGCCTGACCGTTACCGCGCCGTGCTCGGCGCCCGTCAGGTGCTGCTGGCCTGCCGGCGCGCCGGGCGTCTGGAGAGCCTCGGCTGCCTGGCCTGGGCCGGCGCCGAGCGCGGCGATTGGGTGGGGGCGGTCGCGGCCCTGGAGGAACTGCTCGACGCGCGGCCGCGTCGGCGCGGCGGGCTGGAGGTGGTGCTCGGCGCGCATTTCGTGCGCCTGGTCCTGGTGCCCTGGAGCGAGGCGATCGGTTCGCCTGCCGAGCTTGCCGCCTACGCGCGCATCCGCTTCGAGGCGTTCTACGGCGCCGAGATGGCCGACTGGCGCCTGTGCCTGTCGCCCGAGCCGGCGGGGGCCCCGCGACTGGCGGCGGCGCTGGACGGCGCGCTGCTCGACCGGCTGGCGGCGCTGGCCGGCGCCGCCGGGCTGCGCCTGGCGGCGGTGCAGCCTTACCTGATGGGCGCTTTCAACCGACTGTGCCGGCCGCTGGCCGGCGACGATTTCCTGTTCCTGCTCGCCGAGCCGGAGCGCAGTTGCCTGCTGGTGGCCCGCGACGGCCGCTGGGCGGCGGTGCGCTCGCAGGCCGGCAGCGACGACGACGCGAGCCTGGGCGTGCTGCTCGAGCGCGAGAGCGCGCTGCAGGCGCTGGAGGCGCGGCCGCCGGCGGCCATCTTCGTGCATGCCCCGGGGCGCGCCGACCTGGCGCTGGCCACGGTGCACGACCTGCCGCCGCAGGTGCTCGGCGCGCCGCCGCGCGGCAGGCAAGTCCTGGCGCCGTGGACCATGGCCGCGACGGTGGGCTGAGATGAACGCCAGGCGCATGCGTCCCCTCGATCTCGACTTTCGCCGTCCGCCGGTCGGTCCGGCGGGCTGGGGGCTGCTGGCCGGCGGGGCGTTGCTGCTGGTCCTGGCGCTGCTGGTCGAGCGCCAGCTCGCCGCGGCCGGTGCCGCCGCCCGGGCCGACCTGGCCGCCAGCGAGCGCCGCCTGCCGGGCCTCGTCGGGCTGTCGCCGACGCCGGCCGAGGCGCGTGCCCAGCAGGCGGCGCTGGCCGAGATGCAGCGCCTGTCGGCGCAGCTCGACCTGCCCTGGGAGCGGCTGTTCGTCGCCCTCGAGGCGCTGGTCGACGCCGACGTCGCCTTGCTCGGCCTGACCCCCGACGCGCGCCAGCAGCAACTGCGCATCAGCGCCGAGGCGCGCCACCTGCCGGCGATGCTGGCCTTCCACCGTCGCCTCGAGGACAGCGCCGAGCTGCGCGACGTGGCGCTGGTCAGCCACGAGATCCTCGCCGAGGAGCCCGAGCGTCCGGTGCGCTTCAACCTGACCGCCACCTGGAGGGTCCACGATGAGCGGCGCTAGCCTGATCCTGCGCGAGCGCTGCCGGCGCCTGGGCCGCCCCGGCGCGCTGGGCGCCGCGCTGCTGCTCTTCGCCCTGGCCTGGGGGCTGTTCGGCCTGTGGCCGGCGAGCCGCGAGCTGGACGCGCTGCAGACGCGCGCCGCGACCGCCCGCGAGCATGCGGCGCGGGTCGCCGCCGGCGTCGAGGCGCCGCCGATGCAGCCCGGACAGCAACTGGCCAGCCTGCAGCAGAGCCTGCCGGCGCAGCAGGAGGCCACCGCGGCGATCGAACGCATCTACGCCATCGCCGCCCGCGAAGGCATCGCCCTGGCGCGCGGCGACTACGCCCTGGCGCTCGACCCGCAGACCCGGCTGGCGCGCTATCGGATCCTCCTGCCGCTGCGCGGCAGCTACCCGCAGCTGCGGCGTTTCCTCGCCGCGATCCGCAGCCAGCTGCCGGCGCTGGTGCTGGAGGACATCGACCTGCAGCGCAAGCGGATTTCCGAAACCGAACTGGAGGGCCGTATCCGTATGGTCCTGTATCTGACGAGGTAGCCATGGACAACAGGCGAGCCGCGTTCTGGCTGGCGTTCCTCGGGGGAGCGGGCGTGCTGGTGCTGATCCCCGAGTACTTCTTTCCGGCGCCGCACGAGGCGTTGCTCGCGCCAGCCGGCGAGCCGGCGGCGGCACCGCTGGCGGCGCCGGGCGGGGACGCGCTCGGGCCGGCGCTCCGCTTGTCGGAGGGCGGCGCCGATCTGTTCGCCGCGCACAGCTGGCGGCAGGCGCCGCCAGCTGTGCCGGTTCCGGCCTGGACGCCGCCGCCGCCGGCGCCGGCTCCCGCACCGGTGGCGCCGGCGCTGCCCTTCGAGTTCGTCGGCAAGCTGGACGATGCCTACCGCCTGCGGGTGTTCCTCACCCGCGGCGACAAGCTCTACACGGTGGGTGTCGGCGACGTGATCGACGGTGCCTACCGGGTGGAGAGCATCGCCGGCAGCGAAATGGTCCTGACCTACCTGCCGCTCGACGTGCGGCAGACCTTGTCCGTGGGGAGCAAGCTATGAACGGCAAGCGGATCGCCCGTGCCTGCGCCACCGTCCTGATCCTCGGACTGCTCGCCGGCTGTGCCGGCCAGGCGGTGCGCGAGGGGATCGAGCTGATCGACGAGGGGCACTACGAGCAGGGCCTGGCGAGCCTGGAGGCGGCGGCCCGCAGCGCGCCGCGCAACACCCGCGCGCAGATGGCGCTGGCCACCCAGCGCAGCCGGGTGGTCGCCACCCTGCTGGGCCAGGCCGACCGCGCCAGGGCGATGCGCGATCCGGCTGCGGCGGGCGCCGGCTACCGCCGGGTGCTGGCCATCGAAGCGGAGAATCCGCGGGCCCGCGAGGCGCTGCGCCAGCTCGAGCGGCTCGACGGCCTCGGCGAGATGCAGCGCCAGGGCCTGCTCGCCCTGCGCCGCGGCGATCTCGAGGGCGCGCGGCGCCAGGCGGAGGCGATCGCCGCGCTGGACCCCGGCCACGAGGGCGGCCTGGCGCTGCGCCGCCAGCTGGACGCCCTGCAGCTGCGCAGCGTCCAGCCCTTTCCTCGGCTGCGTTCCAGGCTGGCCCAGCCGGTGTCGCTGGAGTTCCGCGACGCCAGCCTCAAGCTGATCTTCGAGGTGCTGGCGCAGACCGCGGGGCTCAACTTCATCCTCGACAAGGACGTGCGCCCGGAACTCAAGGCGACCATCTTCGTCCGCCAGGTGGCGGTGGAGGATGCGGTCCACCTGCTGCTGCAGCAGAGCCAGCTGCTCAGCAAGGTGGTCAACGACAACACCATCGTCATCTATCCGGATACGCCGCAGAAGCTGCGCGACTACCAGGATCTGGTGATGCGCACCTTCTATCTGACCAATACCGATGCCCGGACCGCCCAGGACATGGTCAAGAGCATGCTCAAGACCCGCGACCTGTTCGTCGACGAGCGCCTCAACACCCTGACCATGCGCGACAGCGCCGAGGCGGTGCGGCTGGCCGAGAAGCTGTTCCAGGCCCAGGACCAGTCCAGCCCCGAGGTGGTTCTGGAGGTCGAGGTGATGGAGATCTCGCGCAACCGCATCCTCGACCTCGGCCTGCGCTGGCCGGACACCTTCAGCCTGCTGGACGCCGCGACCATCGCGCAGTTGCGCGGCATCGACTCCGGACGCATCGGCATCTCCCCCGCGCCGCAGCTGAAGATCAATGCCAACGACAACGACATCAACACCCTGGCCAGCCCGGTGATCCGCGTCAGCAACCGCGAGCGGGCGAAGATCCACATCGGCCAGCGCGTGCCGGTGATCAGCGCCACCTCGGTGCCCTCGACCCAGGGGCCGGTGATCACCGAGACCATCACCTATCTGGAGGTCGGCCTGAAGCTGGAGGTGGAGCCCACGGTGCACCTCAACGACGAGGTGGCGATCAAGGTGGCCCTGGAGGTCAGCAATGCCACGCCGCTGGCGGAGACCCGTGCGGGAACCGTCCCGGTACAGGTCGACACCCGCAACGCCGAGACCGTGCTGCGCCTGCAGGATGGCGAGACCCAGGTGCTGGCCGGGCTGATGCGCAACGACCACAACCGCAGCGGCGACAAGATCCCCGGCTTCGGCGACATCCCCGGTCTCGGCCGGCTGTTCGGCAGCCACCGCGACACCCTCGGCAAGACCGAGCTGGTGCTGTCGATCACCCCGCGCATCGTGCGCAACCTGCCGTACCTGAGCCCCCACGAGATGGAGTTTCCCTCCGGCACCGAGGGCAACCTGCGGCTGCGTCCCGCCGGCCTGCGCCCGGTCGACGGCGAGAGCCTGAGTCTCGAGCTGCCGGAGCAGGTCGGCGTATCGGCCGGCGCGGCGCTCGCTCCGCCGCTCGCCGCGGCGGAGCCTCCGGCGGGCGGGCTGGCGCTGTCCTGGGAGGGCCCGGAGCGCCTGCGCGTCGGCGAGGAGGCGGTGATCGTCCTGCGTGCCGCCGGCAGTCAGCCGCTGCGCAGTTCGACCCTGCAGCTGGCCTACGACCCCGCTGCGCTGCAGGTCGTCGAGGTGCTGGAGGGCGACTACCTCGCGCAGGGCAACGTTGCCACCTCCTTCGCCCCACGCCTGGACCGCGCGTCGGGACGGATCTACGTCGCCCTGTCGCGGGCCGACCGCCACGGGGCGAGCGGCGAGGGCGGCCTGCTGCGCCTGCGGGTCAGGGCGCTGGAGCCGCGCGAGGATTCGGCGCCGATCCGTCTGCTGAGCTTCTCGGCCCTCGGTCAGGGCAACCGGCTGCTGAGCGCGGCGCTGCCGCAGCCCAAGGCCGTGGCGGTGGGGCCCTGAGCCATGGGCCGGCGGGGGCGGGGGTTTTCGCTGATCGAGGTGGTGGTCACCGTGGCCATCGTCGCCCTGCTGGCCGGCATGGCGGCGCCGCTGGCCGAGACGCTGGTGCGCCGCGGCAAGGAGCAGGAGCTCAGGAGCGCCCTCTACCAGCTGCGCGACGCCATCGACGCCTACAAGCTGGCCGCCGATGCCGGCTACATCGAGCGCAGCGCCGACGGCAGCGGCTACCCGCCCTCGCTCGAGGTGCTGGTGGAGGGCGTGCGCGACCTGCGCAGCGCGAAGGGCGCGCGCCTGTATTTCCTGCGCCGGATTCCCCGCGACCCCTTCGCCGATCCGCGCCTGGCGCCGGTCGAGGGCTGGGGGCTGCGCAGCTACGCCAGCCCGGCTGACGATCCGCGCGAGGGGGCGGACGTCTACGACGTCCACTCGCGCGCCGCGGGCGCCGGGCTGAACGGAATTCCCTATCGGGAGTGGTGAGCATGAGAAGGCACGCGGGCTTCACCCTGGTCGAAGTGCTGATCGTCATGGCGATCCTCGCCACCCTGCTGACCATCGCCGTACCGCGCTACTTCGTCAGCCTGGAGAACTCGAAGGAGACCGCGTTGCGCCAGAGCCTGGCGGTGATGCGCGAGGCGCTCGACCAGCACTACGGCGACACCGGGCGCTACCCGGAGTCGCTGCAGGCGCTGGTGGAGGCGCGCTACCTGCGCCAGCTGCCGGTGGATCCGATCAGCGAACGCAGCGATCAGTGGCTGACCTTGCCGCCGCCGGTCGGCGTCGCGGGCGCGGTGGGCGACGTGAGAAGCGGGGCATCCGGTCTGGCGCGGGACGGCACGGCCTATGCCGACTGGTAGCGCGCGCCGTCGCCAGGGCGGCTACACCTACCTGGGCGTGCTGTTCCTGGTCGCGCTGCTGGGCACGGCGCTGGCCGGCACCGGCCAGCTGTGGTCGCTTGCCAGCCAGCGGGCGAAGGAGCGCGAGCTGCTGTGGGTCGGCAACCAGTATGCCCGGGCGCTGCGCAGCTACTACCGCAGCTCGGTCGGCGTCGCCCAGTACCCCGAGCACCTGGAGGATCTGCTGGAGGACCAGCGCCTGCCCACCCTGCGCCGCCACCTGCGTCGCCTGTATCCCGACCCGATCACCGGCAGCCTCGACTGGGGCCTGCTGCGTTCGGTCGACGGGCGCATCACCGGAGTCTACAGCCGCTCCGAACGCCAGCCGCTGAAGGTCGCCGGCTTTCCCCCGCCGTGGACCGAGTTCGCCGGCGCCACCCGCTACTCGGCCTGGCAGTTCGTCGCCGAACCGGCCTTCTTCGACAGCCGTTCGAACCGGAGCGGGGCGGCGGCCGCGCCGCCTGCCGCCCCGGCGCGGCGCTAGTGCGCCAGGAAGCGCCGCAGGCTGCCCATCTCCACCTGGATCTGCGGCAGCTTGCGCTGCAGCACGTTGGCGCTGTTGTTCACCTGGCGGTCGTCGGCGTGGCTGACGTCCATGCCGACGAAGCTACCGCTGGTGAACGGCAGGACCAGCTTGTACTGCTCGCCGAGGAAGGCCAGGCGGTCCCAGTCGCCGGCCAGCAGCAGGCGCTCGCGCTGCGGCTGGAACAGGCTGTGGCCGATGGCGTAATCGCTGCTCGGGTTCTGCACGCCGAGCAGCGGCAGCAGGGTCGGCAGCAGGTCGACGTGGCTGGTGCGCAGGCTTTCCCGATGCGGCGCGCGGCCGGGAATCCACAGTACCAGCGGCACGCGCAACTGCTCGTCGACGAAGGTGGAGTTGTGGCCCCAGCGGCCCTTTTCCATGAACTCCTCGCCGTGGTCGCCGGTGATCACCAGCAGGGTGTCGTCGAGCAGGCCCTTGGCCTCGAGGTGCGCGGTGACCCGCGCCAGCTGGCTGTCCAGATGGTGCACGGCGTTCAGGTAGCGGTTGTGGATGCCCTTGATGTCGCGTTGCAGATCCATGCTGGCGTAGCTGAAGTCCGGCAGGTAGTCCGGCTCGATCACCGACTCGGGCGGGAAGTTGTAGTTGGCGTGCGGCGACTCGAAGAACAGGAAGGTCATGAACGGCCTGGCCGGGTCGCGCCGGTCGACGAACTCCAGCAGGCGGTCGACGTTGCGGCGGTCACGCGCCCAGGTGTCGCCCTGGCTGTCCTCGACCATCTGTTCGCGCGGCACCTTGACGAACAGGGTCTTGTCGAACTCCGGGTAGCTGAAGCGTGCACTGGTGAACAGCCTGAGCTGGTAGTCCTGCTGCTGCAGCACGTCGATCAGCGGGCTGCCGACGCGGGCGTCGAGCACCGGGAACCACAGGTTGGCCGGCAGGCCGTAGAACTGGCTGAACATGCCGATGCGCGTGCCGTTGCCGCCGGAGAAGTGGCTGACGAAGTGCTGGGCGCGCTGGGCGAAGGCGTGGGTCTGCGGCATCACCCGCTCGTTCAGGGTGTCGGCGCGCCAGGATTCGGCGACCAGCCAGACGACGTTCAGCGGCCTGGCCGGCGCCTCGATGCGCAGCGGCGCCTGCGGGTAGCGCAGCTGGCCCTTGAGTTCGGCGCTGGCCACCTCCATGCGCTGCGGGCGCTCCAGGCCGAACTGTTTCTCCAGCACCCGGCGCATGGTCAGCGGCTGGTAGAAGGGCACGCGCTGGGCGCTCTCCAGCAGCGGGCTGTAGCCGTAGAAGTGGCCGACGCCGTAGCTGACCCGCTCGCCGAGGGTGGCGACCAGGAACAGCGGCAGCACCCAGGCCAGGCGCGGCGCCGGCAGGCGCAGGCGGGCCAGGCCGTGGCCCAGCAGGCGCAGCACGCCCTGGCCGGCGAAGATGGCGGCGGCGAGCAGGGCCACCTCGCGCTCGGTGGACGCCGAGGAGCCCAGCGCCTCGATGCCGCCCGGGGTGGTGAGGATGTTCCAGACGAAGCCGTTGAGGTGGAAGCCGTACAGCTGCCAGAGCAGGTGGTCGCCGTACAGCGCCAGCTGCACCGCGCCGGCCAACAGCACGGCAAGCACGGCGCCGGCCCTGGCCGCGAAGCGCCCGGCCAGGCGGCTGATGCCCCAGGCCGGGGCGACGAACAGCAGGGCGTAGCTGCCGATCAGCAGCAGCTGGTAGAGCAGCAGCCAGGACGGCGCGGCCAGGTCGAAGAAGCGCCCCAGATGCAGGGCCACGGCCAGCCAGGTGAGCAGCCAGTAGAAGGCGTCGGCGCGACGCGGTGCAGCGAGCGGCATGGTGGATCCTTGTGGTCGGTTTTTTTTGGAATGGACCGAGCGGCGCAGCCCCGGCCAACACGACCGCCGAGGCTAGCGCGCGTGCCTTAATGCAGCCTTAATTCGGGCAGAAAAGCGGGCCGGCTGGTCGGCATTGCGACACTTGCTTCTTTTTGTCGCACGGCGGGCCGGACCCGATGCCGCCTGGCGGGGGCAGAGGCCTGATTTCCAAGGGAAAACTCTGAATGGCACGGTTGCTGCTTGGGTTTGCCGCAGACGCTGCCGCTCGACCTGCATCCGTCACAGCGCCAGTCCACCTCGGAGCACGCCCATGCTGATGCCAGTTTTCCGCCTCGACACGCCCGCCGACCTCGGCGTCAAGGCCATTGCCTTCACCCTGCACGGACTGAACAACCGGGTGGCGTCGGCCCGCCTGCAGCATCGCCTGGTCGAGCTGCGCGCCGCCTTCGACGCCGAGCGCAGCCGGACCCTGCAGGAAGGCTTCGGCGTCCTGCGCCGGCAGATCGGTCGCCTGCCGGGCGCCCTGCCGCCGGCGCCGCAGGCGCTGCTGGAGCTCTACCAGAGCCGCGGCCGGCTGCCCAACGTGTCGCCGTTGGTCGATCTGGCCAACCAGTGGTCGCTGAACAGCGGCCTGTCGATCTCCGCTCACGACCTCGCCCACCTGCGCCTGCCGGTGACTCTGGCGCTGAGCCGCGGCGGCGAACGCTTCCTGGTGCGCCAGAGCCTGCCGCCGGTGAGCCTGCCGGCGGGCGAGTACGCCTGCTTCGACGGCCGCGGCCAGGTGCTGAGCCGCATGGAGGCGCTGCAGTCGGCGGCCACCGCGGTGCGCGGCGAGACCCGCTCGGCGCTGCTGATCGTCCAGGGCCACGCGCAGACCGACAGCGACTACCTCTACGCGGTGGCCGAAGGGCTCAAGCAGGACCTGCAGGAGTACTGCTGCGCCAGTCTGGTGCGCCTGCCGCAGGCCGGCTTCGGGCACTGCGCGGCCGGCTGCTGAGCGACCCGCGGCAGGCTCTGGCCCGCGGGTCTCGCACGGCGGAGAGGTGGATCTGCCGAGCGGACCTGCGGCATCATGGTCGGTTTCCGGCTCCGCGCGGGGCGCCACGGCGGCCCGGCGGCCTGTCCATTCGACCTGGAACGCCTTCCGCATGAGTGCTCCGCGCCCGCTCATGGGCATCCTGCTGACCTGCGCCGCGGCGTTCGTCTTCGCTTCCCTGGACAGCTTTTCCAAGCTGCTCACCGCCAGCAATAGCGTGCTGATGATCGTCTGGGTGCGCTACCTGTCGCAGTCGCTGCTGCTCGCCGGCTGGACGCTGCCGCGCCAGGGACTCGGCGTGCTGCGTGTCAATTGCCTCGGCCTGCAGCTGTTGCGCGGCCTGGCGTTGCTCGGCATCAGCCTGTTCCTGCTCTCGGCGCTGCGCTTCCTGCCGGTCGGCGAGACCACCGCGGTGCACTTCCTTTCGCCGTTGCTGGTGATACTGCTGGCGATACCCCTGCTCGGCGAGCGTGCCAGCCTGGCCCAGTGGCTGCTGGTCGGCGTCGGCTTCCTCGGCGTGCTGGTCATCGTTCGCCCCGGCGGTGCGCTGTTCACCCCGGCGATGCTGCTGCCGGTCGCCTCGGCGACCTGCTACGCGCTGTTCCAGCTGCTCACCCGGCGCATCGGCAGCCGCGACAGCCCGACCGCCACCAACCTGTTCTCCGGGCTGATCGGCGCCGCCGGCTTGAGCCTGCTGCTGCCGTGGTTCTGGACCGGCCTGCCGGCCTGGCCGCAGCTGGCCGGCATGGCCTCGCTGGGCGCCATCGCGGTGGGCGGGCACATGCTGATGACCCTGGCCTTCCGCCACGGCTCGCCGGTGGCGCTGGCGCCGTTCAGCTACCTGCAGCTGCCGTTCGCGGTGCTCTACGGCCTGCTGCTGTTCGACCACGCCCCGGACGCCGGCGCCCTGCTGGGCATGGGCGTGATCGCCCTGAGCGGGCTGGGCTGCGCCTGGCTGCAGCGGCAGCGCTGAACTCTGCCGTCAACCCGCCTTGCGCAGGGTGAAGTTGATCCGCTGCGCGCCGAGCCGCGGATGCACGGCCTCGCGGACTGGCTGGATGCCGTGGTAGCGCAGGCGGTCCGCGCCGCCCCAGACCAGCACGTCGCCGTGCAGCAGTTGCAGCCGCTGCGCCGGCTCGTGACGCGACAGGCCGCCGAACAGGAAGACCGCCGGGATGCCCAGCGACACCGAGACGATGGGATGCTCCAGGCTGCGCTCGTCGCGGTCCTGGTGCAGGCCCATGCGCGTGCCGGGCAGGTAGCGGTTGATCAGGCAGGCGTCCGGGGTGAAGTCGGCGAAGCCGGCGGCAGCTGCCGACTCGCGGGCCAGGCGGCGGAATGCCGCGGGCATCGCCGGCCAGGGCTGGCCGCTGAGCGGATCGAGCGGACTGTAGCGATAGCCGCGGCGGTCGCTGATCCAGCCCAGTTCCCCGCAGTTGCTCAGCGCCACCGACATCGTCCGCCCGCCGGGGACGCTCATCTGGCGGAATGGCGCCGCCTGCTCGATGCTCGCCAGCGCCGCCAGCAGCTCGTCGATGTGCGGCAGAGCGAAGCCGCGCAGCAGCAGGGACTCGGGGCCGAGGTGCTCGCGGTCCGCTTGTCGGATGGGTTCGTCGCCGAACAGGTCGGGCGTGAAGGGGAGCAGGGGGCGGGTAGGCATGCTGCGGTGCGTGGGGTTCGGCCGTGGCGGGATCGATCGAATCTACCAGCTCGCCTGGCGGAGCGGGAGCGCGGTGATCGGGTAAAGCGTCGTCGAGGCGCCGGCGATCCGGGTCCGCGACAGCGGTTCAGCGCCGGTCGAGGTACTGGAACAGCTCCTCCTCCTGGTCGAAGTGCACTCGCACCAGGGTATCGAGGCGGATCAGCAGGATCTGCACCTCGTCCAGCGGAACCGCCGCGGGATCTTCCTGCAGGTCGTCGCGCATGCGCGCCAGCAGGCGGATCAGCCGGAAGATCTCGCGATGGCCGCGGCTGAGGGCCGACAGCGGGTCCTCTCCGGCCAGTCGCGCCGCCAGCAGCGGGTAGAGTCGGCGCTCGTCGTCGCGCTCGTGCTCGGCGAGCAGTTCCTGCAGGTCGTCCACCAGTGCCGACAGTGCCTGGCGCGCGGCGTCCGGGGCGAGGCGGGCGAACTCCTCGGCCAGCTGTTGCAGGCGGGCCAGCAGGCGCGCCAGTTGCGCATGCTCGTCCCGCAGACGTTCGACCTGCTCGCCGCTCAGCCACTGCACCCGAGGCCGCGGCGGCCCCAGCGCGCGCAGCGCGTGGAGGATGACCGCCACGTCGATCAGTTCCTGCACCACCGCCCCGGCCAGCGCGGGCAGATGGCCGAAGGCGGCGACCAGCATGGCCGCCAGCGACAGGCCCATGCCGGCCAGCACGCCCTGGCGAGCGATGCGGCGGGTCCGCCGGGCGATCTCCAGCGCTTCGACCAGGCGATCCAGGCGGTCGACCAGCAGCACCACGCCGGCCGCCTCCGAGGAAGCGCTGGCGCCGGCGGCGCCCATCGCCACGCCGACGTCGGCCGCCGCCAGCGCCGGCGCGTCGTTGATGCCGTCGCCGACCATCAGGGTCCGCCCCGCGGCGCGGCCCTCCTGCACGGCACGCACCTTGTCGGCCGGCGACAGCCCGGCGCGCAGTTCGTCGATGCCGGCGTCCAGGGCGACCGTTTCGGCGGTTTCCAGCCGGTCGCCGGTGAGCATGACGATCCGCCCGATGCCGGCGGCGCGCAGGCGTCGGACCACCCGCGGCGTCTCCCGGCGCATGCTGTCGGCGAACAGCAGCGCGCCGGCCAGCTCGCCGTCGACCTCGACGAAGCTGCCGCCGCAGGCGGCGTAGTCCATGCGCCGCAGGATGGCCGCCGCCCAGCGGCTGGCGGCCTGGCTGCTGTGGGCGAAGGACAGCGTGCCGAGGCGGATGCGTCGGCCGTCGACCTCGCCGGACAGCCCGGCCCCCGGGCTTTCCTGCACGCTGCGCGGCGTCTGCAGCGTCAGCTGCTGCTGGCGCGCCGCCGCGACCATGGCCTGCGAGATCGGGTGCGCCGAGGCCAGCGCCAGCGAAGCCGCCCAGCCCAGCAGCTGGCGCGGGTCATGCCCGCCAGTGACCTGCACCGACTGCAGGCGGGCGTGGCCGCTGGTCAGGGTGCCGGTCTTGTCGAGGAACAACTGTTCGATCCCGGCCAGCGCCTCCAGCGTGGCGCCGTCCTTGACCAGGATGCCGCGGTGCGCCGCGCACGAGATGCCGCCCATGATGGCGACCGGCACGGCAAGGATCAGCGGGCAGGGCGTGGCCACCACCAGCACGGCCAGGGCGCGCTGCGGATCGCCGCCGAACAGCCAGGCCAGGGCCGCCAGCGTCACGGCCAACGGGATGAAGAACAGCGCATAGCGGTCGGCCAGGCGCACGAAAGGCGAGCGCGAGCGCCGCGCCGTCTCGGCCAGCCGCACCACCCCGGCGTAGGTGCTCTGCGCGGCGCTCCGGGTGGCCTCGAGCTGGAAGGGTTCGCCGAGGTTGACCACGCCGCTGGCCAGCAGGCTGCCCTGGCGGCGGGTCGTCGGCAACGATTCGCCGGTCAGCGCCGACTCGTCCAGGCTGGCCGTCGGACTGAGCAGACGGCCGTCGACCGGCACCAGCTCGCCGAGACGCACCAGCAGCACCTGCCCGGGGCGCACCTGCTCGACCGGCACCTGGCGCAAGCCGCCGCCCTCGGCCAGCCAGGCCTGCCGCGGGGCGCGGTCGATCAGTCCGCGCAGGGCGCGTTCGGCCCGTTGCACGGTGAAGAACTCGAGGGTACGGCCGCTGGCCAGCATCAGCGCCACCACCGCCGCGACCAGCCACTGGCCGAGCGTCAGTGCCGCGCCGATGGCCAGCAGGGCCAGCAGGTCGACGCCGGTTTCGCGACGCAGGAGGCGGCGCGCGATCTCGACGCCGAGGACCAGGGCCATCGTCAGGCTGCCGGTCGCCCAACTGCCGACAGCCAGGCGTGGCGCTTCCAGGAGCGTGGCCAGCCCGCCGCCGAGCAGCGTCAGGCCGGTCAGCAGCAGCAACGCCGGATCGCGCCAGCGCAGCCATTCGCTCCAGGTTCCCCGGTCCACGTCCCCTCCCGGCCGGCGCCGCAGCAGGCACAGTCGGCTTAAGGCTTCATTAAGCGGCGTCCGGTGCGGCTTCAGCTTGGCTTCAGCCTGTCCGCCTAGCATGACCCCATCGAATGCCGGGAGCTTAGCCCATGAACAAGACCCTGATTTCCTCGCTGGCCCTGGTCGCCGCCACGCCGCTGCTGGCCCAGGCCGAGCCGGTGACCCTGACGCTGGATGCCACCCTCAAGGAGTACCGCGGCGACGGCGCCTACCTGGCCATCTACCTCACCGATGCCGACGGCAACTACCGGAGGACCCTGTGGGTGGCCGGCAAGAAGGCCAAGTACTACCGCCACCTGCGCGACTGGTCGCGCGGCGGGGGCGCGCAGCAGGCCGAATACGACGGCCTGACCGGCGCCAGCGTCGGCAGCGGCGAGACCCTGACGGTCGACGTCGAGCTGGAGCCGGCGCTGCTCTATGCCGGCTACCAGATCCGCGTCGACAGCGCGGTCGAGGACAAGCGCGACAACCGCGCCGAGGTGCGCCTGCCGCTGACCCGCGAGCCCGGCGCGGCCAGCGGCAGCGGTTACGTCGAGCGTCTGAGCTACCACTTCTGAGCCGCGCGAGGCCTGCCGTGAACCGTCGTCTGCACCTGCGGCTCAGCCTGCTGCTGGGCGTCCTCCTGCTGATCTCCGCCGCCAGCGGGCTGCTGCTGGCGGGCGCCAGCCTCGACGAGCAGTTCGCCCGGCTGTCGGCGCCGAACGACAGCGTGGCCGCGGTGGCCGAGCGCGTCGGCCGGCAGCTGCCGGACGTCGAGCGCCTGGAGCGGCGCGCCAACGGCACGCTGATCGCCACCCTCGGCGGCGCTGCCGAGGAGCCGCTGCGCGTGGTCGATCCGGCCAGCGGCGCGGATCTCGGCGCCTATGCGCCGTCGCCGGCGCTGGTCTGGCTGCGCGACCTGCACCGCGAGCTGCTGCTCGGCTCCGGCGGACGCTGGCTGAGCGGCCTGGCGGCGCTGGCGCTGGCCCTGCTGACGCTCAGCGGCACCGTGCTGCTGGCGCGCCGGCTGGGTGGCTGGCGCCACCTGCTGGCGCCGATCCGTCCGGCCCGCGGCGCGCTGCACTGGCACACGGTGGTGGCGCGCTGGGCGCTGCCGGGGCTGGCCGTGCTGGCAGCGAGCGGCCTGTACCTGTCGGCCGCCAGCCTGGGCCTGCTCGGCGACGGCGGCGACGCTGAGCCGGCCTGGCCGGAGGCGACCCATGCCGGCTCGACTCTGCCGCTCGGCTCGCTGGCGGCGCTGCGCCAGCTGGAGCTTGCCGAGCTGCGCGAGCTGGAGTTCCCCAGCGCTGCGGACGGCGCCAACTACTTCGCGGTGCGCACCGCCAGCGGCAGCGGCTTCGTCAACGCCGCCAGCGGCCAGTGGATCAGCTTCCAGCGCCACGGCACGGCCGCGCGCCTGCACGAGACCGCCTACGCCCTGCATACCGGCGAGGGCATGCCGCTGTGGAGCCTGCTGCTCGCCGGCCAGGCGCTGGCGCTGCTGTTTCTCGGCGGCAGCGGCCTGCTTGGCTGGCATCGCCGCCGGCAGCGTCTGGCGGCGCAGGATGCCGGCGCCGCGCCCGACGAGGCCGAGGCGGTGATCCTGGTCGGCAGCCAGGGCGGCTCGACCTGGCACTACGCCCGCCAGCTGCAGGGCCAGTTCGAGGCCGCTGGCCTGCGGGTGCATGCGGCGGCGCTGAATGCGGTGCAGGACGACTATCCGCAGGCCCGTTGCCTGCTGCTGCTCGCCGCCACCTGTGGCGACGGCGAGGCGCCGGACAGCGCCGCGCGGTTCCTCTCCCGCCTCGCTGCGGTGCGCTGGCTGCAGCGCCTGCCGGTGGCCGTGCTCGGTTTCGGCGACCGTCAGTTCCCGCGCTTCTGCGCCTATGCCGAAGCGCTCGACGCCGCCCTGAGCCAGCACGGCGCCGCGCAACTGCTGCCGCTGGCGCGCATCGACCGCCAGGACAGCGGCGAGCTGAACGCCTGGGCCGCGCAGCTCGGCGAGCGCCTCGGCCTGCCGCTGCGCCTGCAGTCGATGCTGGCGCCGTCCACCGCGGTGCGCCTGACCCTGCGCGAGCGCCAGTGCTACGCCGAGCGCGGCGGTCAGCCGGCCGCGGTGCTGCGCTTTGCCGTCGAGCCCGGCAGCGCGCGCTTCGCCCCGGGCGACCTGCTGGCCATCCGTCCGGCAGCGGCCGCCGCGCCGCGGCTGTACTCGATCGCCAGCGGCGACGACGATGGTCTGGTGGAGATCTGCGTGCGCCTGCATCCCGAGGGGCTGTGCTCCAGCTACCTGCATGGCCTGCAGCCGGGCGCCGAGCTGGCGGCGAGCATCCAGCCGCATGCCGAGTTCCGCCCGCAGGCCGGCGCGCATCCGCTGCTGCTGATCGGCGTCGGCACCGGGGTGGCGCCGCTGGTCGGCTTCGTCCGCAAGAACCACAGCCGGCGACCGATCCAGCTGTACTGGGGGCGCCGCTGCGCCGAGAGCGACCTGCCGTACGGTGAAGAGCTGCAGCAGTACCTCGCCGACGGCCGTCTGCAGCGCCTGCAGCTGGCCTTCTCCCAGGGCGCGCAGCCGCGCTACGTGCAGGAGCGTCTCGCCGAGGACGCCGCCGGCCTGCGCACCCTGCTGGAGCAGGGCGGCCAGGTGCTGGTGTGCGGCTCGCGGGCGATGGCTGCCGGGGTGCGCGAGGTACTGGATACAGTGCTGGCCGAGCTGGGCGGCAGCCTCGAACAGCTCAAGGCCCAGGGGAGGTACCGTGAAGATGTCTACTGAGTCGCGGGTGCGCTACAGCCTCGGCGGCCCGAGCATGGGCAGCCGCTTCGGCGCGGTGTTCTACGCCACGCCCGGGCTCGACGGCCAGGCCCTGCAGGCCCGCCTGCAGGCGGCGGTGGAGCGGGTCGAGGCGCAGATGTCGACCTGGCGCGCGGATTCCACGCTGATGCAGCTGAACCGCGCGCCGCTGGGCGCGTGGTTCGCCCTGCCCGAGCAGCTGTACCGGGTGCTGCTGGCCGCCCTGCATGTCGGCGCGCTGTCGCGCGGCGCCTTCGACATCGCCCTCGGCGACCGGGTCGGCGCCTGGGGCTTCGGCCCGCGCGCGGGAACGGCAGCCGCCACGGCGCACTGTCCGGCCGCCGCGGCGCTGACCCTCGACCGCGAGCGGCGCGCGGTGCGCAAGGAGGCGGCGGTCAGCCTCGACCTCAACGCCATCGCCAAGGGCTTCGGCGTCGACGAGCTGGCGCGCTGCCTGGAAAGCCTGGGCATCCACGACTATCTGGTGGGCATCGACGGCGAGCTGCGCGCCCGCGGGACGAAGCCGGACGGCCCCTGGCGGGTCGCCCTGGAGCGCCCGGATTACGGCCGGCGCGAGCCGTTCGCCACCCTGGAACTGGCCGACACCGCCATCGCCACCTCCGGCGACTACCGCCACTGGCGCGAGCGGGACGGCCGGCGCTACTCGCACACCCTCGACCCGCGCAGCGGCGCACCGCTGGACAACGGCATCGCCTCGGTCAGCGTGCTGGCCGGCAGCTGCCTGTACGCCGACGCCTGGGCCACCGCGCTGCTGGTGCTGGGCGTCGAGCGCGGCGCCCGGCTGGCGCGGGAGCAGGGGCTGGCGGCGATCTTCCTGATCCGCGAAGGCGAGGATTTCCGCGAGGTCACCGTCGGTCTGTGAGGCGCGGCGGCTAGTCGCGCAGTCCCAGCCGCCTGGCCAGCCGGTGCAGGTTGGCGCGGTCCAGGCCCAGCTCGCGGGCGGCGGCGGCCCAGTTGTGGGCGTGGCGCTCCAGCGCGGCGGCGATCTGCCGGCGCTGGAACTGCTCGGTGGCCTCGCGCAGGTTGCCGCCGGGTGCGGGGGCCGTGGCCTCGGCGGCGGCGCTGACCGGGCTGGCCGGCGTCGTGCCCGGCAGGCCGAGCAGCTCGGCGCCGATGCTGAGGATGCGCCGGCGCTCGCTGCGCTCGCCGGCGGCCATGGCCTTGAGCGCGGCGCGACCGATCAGGTGTTCCAGCTCGCGCACGTTGCCCGGCCAGTCGTAGGCGAGCAGGGCGGCCTGCGCCTCGCCGGTCAGGCGCAGGCTGCGCAGGCCGAGGCGCGCGCGGTTCTCCTCGAGGAAGTAGCCGGCCAAGAGCAGCACGTCACGGCCGCGCTCGCGCAGCGGCGGCACCGGCAGCGGGTAGACGCTGAGGCGGTGGTAGAGGTCGGCGCGGAAGCGCCCGGCGCGCACCTCCTCGGCGAGGTCGCGGTTGGTGGCGGCGATCACCCGCACGTCGACGCGATGCTCGCGGTCGGAGCCGACCCGCTGCAGCTGGCCGCTCTGCAGCACGCGCAGCAGCTTGGCCTGCACCGCCAGCGGCAGCTCGCCGACCTCGTCGAGGAACAGCGTGCCGCCGTCGGCCAGCTCGAACTTGCCGTGGCGCTCGCTGACCGCACCGGAGAAGGCGCCGCGCACGTGGCCGAACAGCTCGCTTTCCACCAGGGTGTCCGGCAGCGCGGCGCAGTTGAGGCTGATCAACGGCTTGCGCGCGCGCGGCGAGGCGCCATGGATGGCCTGGGCGACCAGTTCCTTGCCCACCCCGGTCTCGCCGCTGATCAGCACGCTGAGGTCGCTGCCGGCGACCAGGCCGATCTCCTCGAGCAGGCGCTGGTGCTCGCGGCTCTGGCCGATCAGCTCGCGGCGCGCCTGCTGGCCGGCGGCCTCGCGGTACACCTCGACCAGCTGCTCGTCGTGCTCGGCGCGGCGGGTCAGGGCGTCGATGCGCTCGGCGGCGCGCACGGTGGCGGCGGCCAGGCTGGCGAAGGCCTCGAGGTTGTCCAGGTCGATGTGCTCGAAGCGCGACGGGTCCAGCGCATCGAGGGTCAGCAGGCCCCAGGGCTGCTCGTCGACGTACAGCGGGCAGCCCAGGCAGTCGTGCACTTCCAGGTGGCCGGAGAGGCCCTCGACCAGGCCGTCGTAGGGATCGGGCAGGGCGCAATCGGCGGCGAAGCGGGTCAGCCCGCGGTGGGCCAGCAGGCTCTCGAAGCGCGGGTGCTCGCTGATCCGGAAGCGCCGGCCGAGGGTGTCGGCGCTCAGGCCGTCCACCGCCAGCGGCACCAGGGTGTCGCCGTCCAGGCGCAGCAGGGCGGCGGCGTCGGCGGGCAGCAGGGCGCGCAGGGCGCCGAGCAGGCGGCGATAACGCTCCTCCTCGGGCAGGTCGCGGGACAGGTCGGCCACCAGCGGGATCAGCGCGGCGAGCAGCGGATGCGTTGTCATTTCGATAGCGTGTTGTCGGGTTGACAGCGTTCGGTTGTTGTCGTGATGACTCGATATAATCTCAAGTCATTGATTTTATTGAATAAAAAATCTGGCACGGAAACTGATATGTCCATTGTGCTTGCGTGCAGGCGGCCTGTCGATGGCCGCCCATCTCACTTGGTCCCATTCAGGAGTCGTCCATGCTGTCTGCTCAACAAACCGCCATCATCAAGGCCACCGTCCCGCTGCTGGAAACCGGCGGCGAAACCCTGACCAAGCATTTCTACAAGATCATGCTCGGCGAATACCCGCAGGTGAAGGTGCTGTTCAACCAGGCCCACCAGGCCAGCGGCGACCAGCCGCGCGCGCTGGCCAACAGCGTGCTGATGTACGCCCGCCACATCGACCGCCTGCAGGAGCTGGGCCCGCTGGTCGGCCAGATCGTGCACAAGCACGTGTCGCTGCAGATCCTGCCGGAACACTACCCGATCGTCGGCGCCTGCCTGCTGCGCGCGATCCGCGAGGTGCTCGGCGAGGAGATCGCCACCGACGCGGTGCTGGAAGCCTGGGGCGCCGCCTACCAGCAGCTGGCCGACATCCTGATCGGCGCCGAGGAAGCGGTGTACGCTGCCAACGAGGCCAAGGAAGGCGGCTGGCGCGGCTCGCGGCAGTTCCGCGTGGCGCGCAAGGAAGCCGAGAGCGAGGAGATCACCTCCTTCTACCTGCAGCCGGTGGACGGCGGCGCGGTGCCGGAATTCGTGCCGGGCCAGTACCTGGGCCTGCGCTTCGTCATCGACGGCGAGGAAATGCGCCGCAACTACTCGCTGTCCGCCGCGCCGAACGGCCGCGAGCTGCGCATCAGCGTCAAGCGCGAGGAGGGCGGCCGCATCTCCAACTACCTGCACGACGAGGTGCAGGTCGGCGCCGAGCTGGAAGTGTTCCCGCCGGCCGGCGACTTCGTCCTCGAGGACAGCGACAAGCCGCTGGCGCTGATCACCGCCGGCGTCGGCATCACCCCGGCGGTGGGCATGCTCGAGCAGGCGCTGCAGAGCGGCCGCGAGGTGCGCTTCATCCACTTCGCCCGCCACGGCGGCGTGCACGCCTTCCGCGAGTGGCTGGACGAGAAGAGCGCGCAGCACCCGCAGCTCAAGCGCTTCTACTGCTACAGCGAGCCGCGCGAGGGCGATGTGGCCGACGCCGAGGGCTTCAGCAGCGCTGCACTGCTGGGCGACTGGCTGCCGGAGCAGCGCGACCTCGATGCCTACTTCCTCGGCCCGAAGCCGTTCATGGCCCAGGTGAAGCAGCAGCTCGCCGAGCTGGGCGTGCCGCAGGCGCAGTGCCGCTACGAGTTCTTCGGCCCGGCGGCGGCGCTGGAGGCTTGAGCTAGGCTCAGCAGGTAGGGCGTACTCAGTACGCCATCGCTGCGGCGTAGGGGCGAATTCATTCGCCTTTACGAGGCCTTTTGGCGAATGAATTCGCCCCTACAGGATGGTGCTCCGCGTTCCCATCGGGACGCGGAGCGTCCACCCCAAAATCCACGCGGGGCGTGCGTACCATCACCAACAAGGAATCCTCATGCAGTTGGTCGACCGCAAGGCCCTGTTGCAGATCGCGCCGCTGTGGCGCCTCGGTTTTCGTCCCTTCTTCCTCGCCGGCACGGCCTTCGCCGCGCTGGCCATTCCCCTTTGGCTCGGTGTGCTGGCCGGCTGGTGGCCTACCTGGCAGCCGGCCGGCGGCGCGCTGGCCTGGCATCGCCACGAGATGGTGTTCGGCTTCGGCGCGGCGATCATCGCCGGCTTCCTGCTCACCGCCGCGCAGAACTGGACCGGCAGGCCCGGTCTCTCCGGCGCGCCGCTCGCCGCACTGGCCGGGCTCTGGCTGGCGGCGCGGCTGGCCTGGCTGCTCGGCGCGCCGCTGTGGCTGCTGATCCCGCTGGAACTCGCCTTCCTGCCGGCGGTGGCGGTGGTGCTCGGGCGCATGCTCTGGGCGGTGCGTCAGGTGCGCAACTACCCCATCGTCGGCGTGCTGATGCTGCTGACCATCGCCGACCTGCTGGTGCTCGCCGGCCTCGCCCAGGCCAACGACGCCTGGCAGCGCCAGGGGGTGATCGCCGCGCTGTGGCTGGTGGCGGTGATGATGGGCCTGATCGGCGGGCGGGTGATCCCGTTCTTCACCCAGCGTGGCCTTGGCCGCACGGCACAGGTGCCGGCGCTGCCCTGGCTGGAGTGGGGCGCCCTGGGCGGCCTGGTGCTGGTCGCCGTGCTCACCGCCCTGGGGCCGGCCCTGCAGGCGCAGGCCTGGCTCGGCGCGCTGTTCGCCCTGGTGGCGCTGCTGCACGGCGTGCGTCTGGCGCGCTGGCACGACGTTGGCCTGTGGCGGGTGCCGCTGCTGTGGTCGCTGCACCTGGCCTATGCCTGGCTGGTGGTGGCGCTGGCGGGGCAGGCGCTCTGGCACTTCGGCGTGCTGGCCGGCTCCAGCCTGGCGCTGCATGCCCTCGGCGTCGGCGGCATGGGCGGGCTGATCCTCGCCATGGTCGCGCGGGTCAGCCTCGGCCACACCGGCCGGCCGCTGCAGCCGCCCAAGGCGATGGCCTGGGCCTTCGCGCTGGTCAACCTCGGCGCCGCGGCGCGGGTGCTGCTGCCGCCGTTCTTCCCGCTCGGCAGCCTGCATCTGGCCGGCGCGGCCTGGGTAGCGGCCTTCGCCCTGTTCGTCTGGCACTACGGGCCGATGCTGTGCCGGCCGCGGCTGGATGGTCAGCCGGGGTAGGACCGGTAGGGTGGACAACGGCGCAGCCTTGTCCACCATCGTGCCCGCGCCGGTGGACAAACGCTGCGCGTGTTGTCCACCCTACGGTCTTGTGTAGCCGTTCTGGCGCTGAAGGCCCGCCTTGCCCTATGGTGTCCGCCCACTCATCAGGGAAGCGGAACCCGTGATCCAGCGCGCAGCACCGGTAGTCAAGGACAGCATCTCCATCCGTCTGGTCGAGGAGGCCCTGCGCGGTTTCGCCGAGCGCGGCGAGCCGGTCGCCGAGCTGCTGCGCGAGGTGGGCCTGGAGCCGGCACTGCTCGCCGATCCCGCCGCGCGGGTCGAGGTGCGCGACTACAGCCGGCTGTGGCTGCATCTGGCGCGCCGCTACGACGACGAGTTCTTCGCCATGGACCCGCGGCGCATGCGCTGGGGCAGCTTCGCTTTCCTGTGCCGCACCTGCCGCAACCAGGCGACCCTCGAGGAGGCGCTGCACACCGCGCTGGACTTCTTCGCCCTGACCTTCGAGAACTTCCGCCCGACCCTCGCCCGCAGCCAGAGCCTGGCCGAGGTGGTGCTGCACGAGCGCACGGGCGAGCCGCTGCGGCCCTTCACCTGTTTCACCTTCTGGCTGCTGCTGCACGGCCTGGCCTGCTGGCTGGTGGGTCGGCGTTTCCCGTTGCTGGCGGTGGAGCTGCGCGGCGCGGAGCCGGAGTACATCGGCGACTACCGGGTGATGTTCTCCGACAACCTGCGCTTCGCCCGCCCGTCGAACCGGATCATCTTCGCCGCCGAGGTGCTCGATCTGCCGGTGCGGCGCAGCGAGGCGGAGCTCAGCGAGTTCCTCGCCCGCGCGCCGTCCAACATCCTGGTCAAGTACCGCGACACCGGCAGCCTGGCGCACCGCATCAAGGCCCACCTGCGCAGCCTGCCGGGCGAGCGCTGGCCGACCGGCGACGAGCTGGCCCAGGTGCTGTGCATGTCGCCCTCGACCCTGCGCCGGCGGCTGGCCGAGGTCGGCCAGTCCTACCAGGCGATCAAGGACGCCGTGCGCCAGGAGCGCGCCACCGCCTGGCTGGCCGATCCGCAGGTCAGCTTCGGCGCCATCGCCGAGCGCCTCGGCTTCGCCGACGTCAGCGCCTTCTACAAGGCCTTCCGCAAGTGGACCGGCACCAATCCCGGCCACTACCGCACCCTGATCCTCGCCCCCGGCATTGGCCAAAACGGTCACGCAGATTGACAGGAACGGCCATTGCCGGGCCGTAGCCCGCTGACCAATATGAAGCCATCACGCCTGTCGTGCTTCCGAACTAGAACAAGATAAGGAAACCGCCATGCCGCCCCGCTTCCCTGTCGTGCATCCCCCCGCGGGCTAGCCGCCCGACACCTTCCCGCCAATCCCGCTCAAGAAGTTGCGCCGCCCGTGCGCCGGCCCCCGGCTGCCTGCGCGTCGCCAGAACAAGAGAGACAAGTCATGCGTATCCCCAACAAGGTCTTCCTGGTCACCGGCGCCGCCTCCGGGCTCGGCGCGGCCACCGCCCGGGCGCTGGTCGAGGCCGGCGCCAGGGTGCTGCTGGTCGCCGTCGCCGTCGAGGCGCGTGCCGCCGAGCTGGGCGGCAATGCCCGCGGCGTGGTCGCCGACATCACCGACGAGGCCGCCGCCCGCCATGCGGTGGCCGCTGCCCGCGAGACCTTCGGCGCGCTGCACGGCCTGGTCAATTGCGCCGGTGTGGTCGGCGGCGAGAAGGTGCTCGGCCGCAACGGTCCGCACGCCCTGGAGAGCTTCAGCCGCATCGTCACCATCAACCTGATCGGCACCTTCAACATGCTGCGCCTGGCCGCCGAGGCGATGGCCGAGGGCGCGCCGGACGAGGTCGGCGAGCGCGGGGTGATCGTCAACACCGCTTCCATCGCCGCCTTCGACGGGCAGATCGGCCAGGCCGCCTACGCCGCCTCCAAGGGCGGGGTGGCCGCCCTGACCCTGCCGGCCGCCCGCGAGCTGGCGCGCCACGGCATCCGCGTGATGACCATCGCCCCCGGCATCTTCGAGACGCCGATGATGGCCGGCATGAGCGACGAGGTGCGCGAGTCGCTGGCCGCCGGCGTGCCGTTCCCGCCGCGCCTCGGCAGGCCCGAGGAGTACGCCGCGCTGGTCCGCCATATCGTCGAGAACAGCATGCTCAACGGCGAGGTGATCCGCCTCGACGGCGCCCTGCGCATGGCCGCCAAGTGACAGGAGAACACCCCATGAACCACGAAGATCCGATCGTCATCGTCGGCAGCGCCCGCACCCCGATGGGCGGTTTCCAGGGCGACCTCCGGAACCTGACCGCCCCCGAACTGGGCGCCGTCGCCATCCGCGCCGCGGTCGAGCGCAGCGGCCTGCCGCCTGAGGCGGTGCAGGAGGTGCTGATGGGCTGCGTGCTGCCCGCCGGCCTCGGTCAGGCGCCGGCGCGTCAGGCGGCGCTCGGCGCCGGGCTGTCGCGCTCCACGGTGTGCACCACCCTCAACAAGATGTGCGGCTCGGGCATGCAGGCGGCCATCCTCGGCCACGACCTGCTGCGCGCCGGCAGTGCCGAGATCGTCGTCGCCGGCGGCATGGAAAGCATGTCCAACGCCCCCTACCTGCTCGACAAGGCCCGCGCCGGCTACCGCATGGGCCACGGCAAGGTGCTCGACCACATGTTCCTCGACGGCCTGGAGGACGCCTACGACAAGGGCCGCCTGATGGGGACCTTCGCCGAGGATTGCGCGCAGCAGCACGGTTTCAGCCGCGAGGAGCAGGACGCCTACGCGCTGGCCTCGCTGCAGCGCGCCCGCGACGCCATGGCGAGCGGTCGCTTCGCCGCGGAGATCGTGCCGCTGACGGCGCCCCAGGGCCGCGAGCAGCGCCGGGTCGAGAGCGACGAGCAGCCGCCCAAGGCCAGCCCGGAGAAGATCCCGACCCTGCGCCCGGCGTTCCGCGACGGCGGCACGGTGACTGCGGCCAACTCCAGTTCGATCTCCGACGGCGCCGCCGCGCTGGTGCTGATGCGCCAGTCCGACGCCGAGCGTCGCGGCCTGCGTCCGCTGGCGGCGATCCGCGGGCATGCCGCCTTCGCCGATGCGCCCAACCTGTTCCCCACCGCGCCCATCGGCGCGATCCGCAACCTGCTGGCGCGCACCGGCTGGAGCCTCGATCAGGTCGACCTGATCGAGATCAACGAGGCCTTCGCCGTGGTGGCCATGGTCGCCATGCGCGAGCTGGGCCTCGACCACGCCAGGGTCAACGTGCACGGCGGCGCCTGCGCCCTCGGCCACCCGATCGGCGCCTCCGGCGCGCGCATCCTGGTGACCCTGCTGGCGGCGCTGCGCAGCCACGGCCTGCGCCGTGGCGTGGCGGCGATCTGCATCGGCGGCGGCGAGGCCACGGCAATGGCCGTCGAGCTGCTGGACTGAATACAAGGAGAGAGCCATGAACTACGAAACCCTGCTGGTGGAGATCCAGGAGCGCGTCGCGCTGATCACCCTCAATCGTCCCCAGGCGCTCAACGCGCTCAACTCCCAGCTGGTCGGCGAACTCAACCAGGCGCTCGACCGCCTGGAGGCCGACCCGCAGATCGGCTGCATCGTCCTCACCGGCTCCAGCAAGGCCTTCGCCGCCGGTGCGGACATCAAGGAACTGGCGGACATGACCTACCCGCAGATCTACCACGACGACCACTTCGCGCAAGCCGACCGCATCGCCGCGCGGCGCAAGCCGGTCATCGCCGCGGTGTCCGGCTACGCGCTGGGCGGTGGCTGCGAGCTGGCGCTGATGTGCGACTTCATCTATTGCGCCGACAACGCGCGCTTCGGCCTGCCGGAGATCACCCTCGGCGTGCTGCCGGGCATCGGCGGCACCCAGCGCCTGACCCGCGCCATCGGCCGCGCCAAGGCCATGGAGATGTGCCTGACCGGGCGCATGATGGACGCCGCCGAGGCCGAGGTCGCCGGGCTGGTGGCGCGGGTGTTCCCGGCCGACAGCCTGCTGGAGAAGACCCTCGAGGCGGCCCACGGCATCGCCGGCAAGTCGCTGACCGCGGCGATGCTGATCAAGGAGTGCATCAACCGCGTCGACGAGACCAGCCTCAGCGAGGGCGTGCGTTTCGAGCGGCGGGTGTTCCATTCGGTGTTCGCCACCGCCGACCAGAAGGAAGGCATGGCGGCCTTCGTCGAGAAGCGCGCGCCGAACTTCACCCATCGCTGAGCTGTGCCTGCGTCATGCGGCCAGGGAGCCGGCCGCCGATATCCGTTGAAAACAACAACAAGAAAGTCGAGGAAATCGCAATGCTCGAAGGTCTGATGCAGAAGGCGCCGCTCTTGATCAGCGGCATCCTCACCCACGCCGCCAGCGCCCATGGCGATACCGAGATCGTCTCGCGGCTGGTCGACGAGCCGCTGTGGCGCTACGACTATCGCGGCCTGGCGCAGCGCGCCGGGCAGGCGGCCTCCTTGCTGCAGCGCCTGGGGATACGCGCCGGCGACCGGGTGTCCTCGCTGGCCTGGAACACCCATCGCCACTACGAGCTGTTCTTCGCCGTGCCGGGCATCGGCGCGGTGCTGCACACCGCCAACCCGCGACTGTCCGACGAGCAGATCGCCTTCACCCTCAACCACGCCGAGAGCAGCGTGCTGCTGTTCGACCGCAGCTTCGCGCCGCTGGTCGCCCGCCTGCGCCCGCTGTTGCCGCGCATCCGCCATTTCATCGTGTTGTCGGAGCGCGACTGCGCGGAAGTCCAGGCGCCCAGCTACGAGGCGCTGATCGCCGCGGAGCAGCCGATAGCCTGGCCGAGCTTCGACGAGAACGCCGGCGCGGTGCTCTGCTACACCTCGGGCACCACCGGCGATCCCAAGGGCGTGCTGTACAGCCACCGTTCGGTGGTGCTGCACGCGCTGGCCGCCGGCCTCAGCGGCGCCTTCGGCCTGTCGGCCTTCGACTGCGTGATGCCCTGTTCCTCGCTGTACCACGGCACCGCCTGGGGCCTGCCGTTCGCTGCGGCGATCAACGGCTGCAAGTTCGTGCTGCCCTGCGACAGGATGGACGGTCGCAGCCTGCAGGAGCTGATCCGGAACGAGGGCGTGACCTTCTCCGGTGGCGTGCCGACCATCTGGACCATGTACCTCGACCACCTGGAGCGCAGCGGCGAGGACGCCGGCACGCTCGAGCGCCTGGTGATCGGCGGCTCGGCGGTGCCGCGGGCGATGGCCGAGAAGTTCCAGGGCAAGTACGGGGTGACCATTCGCCAGCTGTGGGGGATGACCGAGACCAGCCCGCTCGGGGTGATCTCGACGCCGACGCCCAAGCTCGCCGCGCGCGGCCAGGCGGCCACCGACGAGGTGATCTGGACCCGCCAGGGCCGCCTGCAGTTCGGCATCGAGCTGAAGATCGTCGACGAGGAGGGCAGCGAGCTGCCGCGCGACGGCATGACCCCGGGCAAGCTGCTGGTGCGCGGGCCGTGGACCGTCGAGCGCTACTTCCGCAGCGAGAAGAGCGCGCTGGATGCCGACGGCTGGTTCGACACCGGCGACATCGCCACCCTCGACGGCGACGGCTTCATGCGCATCACCGACCGCAGCAAGGACGTGATCAAGTCCGGCGGCGAGTGGGTCAGCTCGATCGACATCGAGAACGTCGCGGTGGCCTGCCCGGGGGTGAAGATCGCCGCGGTGGTCGGCGTGTTCCACCCCAAGTGGGAGGAGCGCCCGCTGCTGGTGATCGAGCCGCACGCCGACGCCGAGGTGTGCGTCAAGCGCGTGCTGGCCCATCTGGAGCCGCACATCGTCAAGTGGTGGATGCCCGACGCGGTGGTCATCGACCGCGTGCCGCTGACCGCCACCGGCAAGATCGACAAGAAGGTGCTGCGCGAGCGCTACCGCGACTATCTGGTCGCCGAGTTGCGGCTGGAGGCGCAGGGATGACGAGCGACCGCCAGGGGCCGCTGGCCGGCCTGTGCGTGCTGGAGTTCGCCGGCATCGGCCCCGGTCCGCACTGCGCCATGCTGCTCGCCGACATGGGTGCCGACGTGGTGCGCATCGAGCGCGCCGGCGGCAACGGCTGGCCCAACCCGGTGGCCGACCGCGGCCGCCGGGTGCTGGAGCTGGACATCCGCAGCGCGGCCGGACGGGCGCGCTGCCTGGAGCTGGCCGAGCGGGCCGACGTGCTGATCGAGGGCTTCCGTCCCGGGGTGATGGAGCGCCTCGGCCTCGGCCCGGACGAGCTGCGCGAACTCAATCCGCGGCTGGTCTACGGGCGGATGACCGGCTGGGGCCAGGACGGCCCGCTGGCCCGCGCCGCCGGCCACGACATCAACTACATCGCCCTGACCGGCGCGCTGGCGGCCATCGGCGGACGCGCAGGCACGGCGATCCCGCCGCTCAACCTGGTCGGCGACTTCGGCGGCGGCTCGCTGTTCCTCGCCTTCGGCATCATGACCGCGCTGTGGGAGCGCGAGCGCTCCGGGCAGGGCCAGGTGGTCGACGCCGCCATCGTCGACGGGGTGTCCTCGCTGATGAGCTTCTTCGCCGGCGGCAGCCTGTCGATGCAGCGCGAGCGCAACCTGCTCGGCGGCGCCGCGCCGCACTACCGCTGCTACCGCTGCGCCGACGGCGGCGAGATCGCCGTCGGCGCGCTGGAGCCGCAGTTCCTGCGCGAGCTGCTGGAGCGGATCGACGCGCCCGAGCAGCTCTACGCCGGCTGCACCGATCCGACCGCATGGGCGGCGCAGGGCGAGTGCCTGGCCGCGCTGTTCGCCCGCCGCACGCGGGACGAGTGGTGCGCGCTGCTGGAGGGCACCGACGCCTGCTTCGCGCCGGTGCTCACCCTCGACGAGGCGCCGCAGCACCCGCACCTGCAGGCGCGTGGGGTGTACCGCGAGGTCGACGGACAGGTGCAGGTGGCGCCGGCGCCACGGCTGTCGCGCACGCCGGGGGAGGCGCGCGCCTCGGTGCGGCTGGCGGCGGATGCGCCGCTGTGGGAGGAAGCGCGCGCGGCGGTAACCTAGCGGTTACCGGCCATACCCTCAGGTGTTACCGGGGCTTTCCGGCGTAACGGGCGCTGGGCAGTCCGGTAACGGAAACGGCCCCTTCGGGGGCTGTGTGCGGTGCTTTGGATTTCTCAATTTGTTGATTTATAAGGGTTTTCTGAAGTTGGCACGCCATCTGCCTTATTCTTGGCACAACAAAAACAAGAACGCAGCACAACAGAACAAAAACAACACGTAACGACTCCATAACAACAAGAACAATCGGATGGAGGCGCAACAAACAGATTCTTTTGGAGAGGAGTTGCCCGACAGGGTTCTCCCCCGACCGGACCGAGAACGATAAAACTGCCCCGAGGCAGCGGCCAGCACCGGTAGGACCCGCAAGGGTTGTGGCGACATCAGCGTCCAAAGGAATACGTTTGTTCTTGAGTCCCTGCTTGGGACCTTGACCGGACCATGGAGTCCGGGCGGGCAAGCCAACAAGAACAACAAGCCTGTATCAACAAGAAGAACACAGCACGACCGACTTGAAGGGGGAGCCTGCGGGCTCCCCCTTGTGCTTTCTGCTTTCCGCGAAACTGCCGGCGGGCCCTCTGCTCGGCGTGCGCCGCAGCGTGCGTTCGGCGCAGCGTCGCCTGGGCCGTTCTAGCGGGCCGCGGTCGCTCCGGTGGCCGACTGCCGGGCGAGGAAGCGGGCGACCGCATCGAGCACCCGCTCGGGAGCTTCCCGGTGGGGGAAGTGGCGGCATTCGTCGAGGATCAGCGATTCGCTGCCGGCGCGGGTCAACCTGGCCAGACGTTCGGGGTGCAGCAGCGAGCCGTATTCGTCATCGGCGCCGTGGATCACCAGGTGCGGGCAGGCGAGGGTAGGTGCGTGGCTCTCGATGGTCCAGTCGGCGAAGGAGTCGGCCAGCCAGGTGTCCGTCCAGGCCGCGAGGACCCAGCGCGCCCGCTCGCCGTGGTATTTTTCGAGCCGCTCGATCTGCCCGGGCCTGGCGAACTCGGTCTTTGCGAGGTGGATGCCCTGTCGCGTCCGCTCCTCCACGAAGGCCAGCGCGGACAGGGTGATCAGCGCCTGGCAGTGCTGCGGATGGTGGGCCGCGCAGGTGGCCGCCATGATGCCGCCGACGCTGTGTCCCAGCGCGACGAAGCGTTCGATGCCGAGATCCGCCAGCAGCATCGGGAAGAAGCGTTCCGCTTCGTCGCGGATGAAGCGGTTCGACCAGTTTCCGGGATGCGCTGTCGAGCGGCCGAAGCCGAAGCGATCATAGGCGATCACCTGGCGGCCCGTGCCGGCGGCGAGCCGCTCCGGAAAGTCCCGCCACAGCTCCACGCAGCCGAGCGAGTCGTGGAACAGCACGACAGGCGCGGTCTGCGCGCTATCGCCCGCGCCAAGCGGCCGCCAGCGGCGGACGAACATCCGGCCGCAGGCCGTATCGATCCACTGATCCTGTTGGGTAACGGCAAGCTGCATGGGGGTCTCCTTGCGGGCGGTTGGCGGTTGCGCGGTAGGTCAAGCCCGCGTCTGCGCGGGACGCCGGCGGGCTGGCCGGGAAATCCGCAGGGGCCGAGGGCGACAGGAGACTATATTTTTCCGTTGACGTAAAGGTAATGGCGGCGCCGTCCGCACCGGGTCGATTGCCCACGCCGCACGAACAGTGCTGCGGAGTCTTCGCTACAGCCACTCCAGTGCCGCTGCCGCGCTCTGCTCGCCCCACAGTACCCGCGGCGGCAGGTCGAGCGGCGAATGGGCGCCGTGCGCCAGCAGCGGCAGTGCCCGGGCGCCGGCCAGCATCATGCGCGCCGCCAGGTCGATCTCGTCGAAGCGAGCCTCGAGCAGCAGGGCGGCATGGCTGGCGTCGCCGGGCGCCGCATGGCGCTCCAGCAGCACGCCGCGCTCGGCCTCCAGATCGGCGACGCTGTCTACCACGAATACCAGGGTTTCCTCGTCGAGATAGAGCGGGTCGTGGCGGATCGCCCGCTCGACGGCGGCGGCGTCGGCGCCCGGCTCCAGCTCGACGTAGACGTAGCGCTGCAGCGCCCCTTGCGCGGTCTTCTGTTCCATCGCCAGTGCCTTGCGCACTCCGGCGACGCCCTCGGCCGCCAGCGAGTGATGCAGGCTGGTGCCGGTGTGCAGGCTGCTGCGGGTGTGTCCGTGGGGTATCAGCAAGGCGAACTGGCTGCGCAGCAGGGAGAGCATGCCCGGATCGCTGCCGGCGCCGACGATGGCGGTGGCCCGGTAGAGGCGGGCCATGCGCTGCATTTCCTCGTGGTGCGCGGCGAATGCAGCACCGTGCAGGCGCGCGCACTCGACCAGCGGGATGCGCTGCTGCAGCAGCTCGCGGGCCGCGCCTTGAATGCGGTCCGGTGGCACGCAGAGCAGGGCGGCATCGACCCGCTCCAGCTCGGTGACATGGCCGGCCACCGGCCGGTCGCCCAGCCAGTCGAGCGGCGCCGGAGTGCGGCGCACCACGCCGGCCAGGGCCAGGGTCGGGTCGTTCAGCAGCAGTTCGGTGCAGCGGCGCCCGAGGCGGCCCAGGCCGATCACGGCGATCTGTGGTTTGTTCATCGACGGTGTGCCTGTCGGTGGGGGTTCGCCGTTCGCCGAGGGGCGCCGGCCCATGGCCACACTATAGACAGGGCGGGGCGGCCTGCCGGCCTCGTGCGCTCATCGCGGCGCAGGCGACCTGGGCCGACGTCCGCCGCTCGTCGCCTTGCGCGGTGTGCTCTTGCGCTTCTTCTTCCACGGCGCGGCGCCGGCCGGCGGCGGCCCGTCGATGCTCAGGCGCAGTCCGGCGCAGCGCTCGACCAGCCTGCTCATCCACGCCGACTGCTTGGCGACGAACTCCTCCAGCGGCATCTCGCCGCTCTGCACCATGTCCAGCGCCTGCTCCCAGATCGCCGTGGTGCCGGGGTCGGCGATGGGACGCGGCACTGCGTCGATCAGGGCGAAGGCCGCCGGGGTGGCGGCCAGCGCCTTGCCCTGCTTGCTCAGGTAGCCGCGCTCGAGCAGGCCCTGGATGATCCCGGCGCGGGTCGCCTCGGTGCCGATGCCGGTGGTGTCCTTGAGCTTCTGCTTGAGGCGCGGGTCGTCGACCAGCCTGGCGACGTTCTTCATCGCCTTGATCAGGTCGCCCTCGGTGTAGGGCTTGGGCGGCTGGGTGTGCAGGTCCTTGAGGGTCACCTCGTCCACCGCGCAGTCCTGGCCCTCGGCGAGCGCCGGCAGCACCTGCGGCTCGGGCGCCTGGCGGCCCCTGGCCGGGGCCAGTGCTTCGGGCAGGGCGCGCCGCCAGCCCGGCTCGACGATGCGCTTGCCCAGCGCACGCAATGCCTGGCCGGCGCAGTCGAAGTCGGCCTGGGTGCGCTCGTACTCGTGGTTGGCGAGGAACTGCGCCAGGTAGCGGGCGCGGATCAGCTCGAACACCGCGCGCGGCTTGCCGGCCAGTCTGGCCGAGGCCTGCGCCGCGGCGGTGGGGATGATGCCGTGGTGGGCGCCCACTTTCCCGTCGTTCCAGGCCCGCGAGCGGCGTCGGGCGTCGAGGTGCGGCTGTAGGGCGGCCAGCGCCGGATCGGCGGCGGCCAGCGCGGCGAGGATCGCCGGGGCTTCGGCGTGCTGGCTGAGCGGCAGGTAGCCGCAGTCGCTGCGCGGGTAGGTGACGACCTTGTGGGTCTCGTACAGCGCCTGGGCGATGTCGAGGGTTTCCTGGGCGCCGAGGCCGAGCTTCTTCGAGCACAGTTCCTGCAGGGTGCCCAGATCGAAGGGCAGCGGCGGCGCCTCGCGGATGCGCTCGGTGTTCAGTCCGACCAGCCGCGCGCGGCCGGCGCGGCGCATCGCCTCCGCCGCTTCTCGGGCCAGCTCGGGCCTGAGGCAGCGGCCCTGTTCGTCGCAGGTGTCTTCCGGGGCGCGCCACTGCGCGGTGAAGGGGATCCCCTCGGCCAGCAGCCGCACCTCGATGGCCCAGTAGGGCACCGGCACGAAGGCGGCGATGCTGCGGTCGCGATCCACCACCAGGCGCAGGGTCGGGGTCTGCACCCGGCCCACCGAGAGCACGCCCTGGTAGCCGGACTGGCGGCCGAGCAGGGTGAACAGCCGGCTCATGTTCATGCCGATCAGCCAGTCGGCGCGCGAGCGGCCCAGCGCGGCATGGTAGAGGTGGAAGGTCTCGCTGCCCGGCTTGAGCGCCCTGAGCGCCTTGCGGATCGAGGCGTCGTCCAGCGCCGACAGCCACAGGCGCTGGATCGGCCCGCGATAGCGGCAGTGTTCGACCAGCTCCCGGGCGATCATCTCGCCCTCGCGGTCGGCGTCGGTGGCGATCACCAGCTCGGCGCATTCGCCGAGCAGGCGCTTGACCGCCTTGAACTGGCTGGCGGTCTTGCTCTTGACCAGCATCTTCCACTTTTCCGGGACTATGGGCAGGTCGGCCAGGTTCCAGCGCTTGTAGCGCGCGTCGTAGGCGTCCGGCGGCGCGGTCTCCAGCAGGTGGCCGATGCACCAGGTCACCGCCACCCCGCTGCCCAGCCAGCAGCCCTCGCCGCGCCGGCTGGCGCCGAGCGCCTTGGCGATGTCCTTGGCCTGGGAGGGTTTTTCGCAGAGGAAGAGCCGCATGCTGGTCGTCGTGGTGGTCGCGATGGCGCACAGGATGGGCGCAAAGGCGCCGGCGGGCAAGTTTTGTCTGTATGGACGTACAGTTCGGCTGGCGCGCGGCCGCTGCCTGCGGCGTTACCCAGCGGCGGAGCGCTTGGGTATACTTTGCGACCCCGAATTTCCCGCCGCGGAGCATCCTGCATGTCTGGCAATACTTACGGCAAGCTGTTCACCGTCACCACCGCCGGTGAAAGCCATGGTCCGGCGCTGGTCGCCATCGTCGACGGTTGCCCGCCCGGGCTGGAGCTGTCGCCGGACGACCTGCAGCGCGACCTCGACCGCCGCAGGCCGGGCACCAGCCGCCACACCACCCAGCGCCAGGAAGCCGACGAGGTGGAGATCCTCTCCGGCGTGTTCGAAGGCAGGACCACCGGCTGCCCGATCGGCCTGCTGATCCGCAACACCGACCAGAAGTCCAAGGACTACTCGGCGATCAAGGATCTGTTCCGCCCGGCCCACGCCGACTATACCTACCACCACAAGTACGGCATCCGCGACTACCGCGGCGGCGGACGCAGTTCGGCGCGCGAGACCGCCATGCGCGTAGCCGCCGGCGCCATCGCCAAGAAGTACCTGGCCACCCTGGGCATCAGCGTGCGCGGCTACATGAGCCAGCTCGGCCCCATCGAGATCCCCTTCAAGACCTGGGACTCGGTAGAGGAGAACGCCTTCTTCAGCCCCGACCCGGACAAGGTGCCCGAGCTCGAAGCCTACATGGACCAGCTGCGCCGCGACCAGGACTCGGTCGGCGCGAAGATCACCGTGGTCGCCGAAGGGGTGCCGCCGGGCCTCGGCGAGCCGATCTTCGACCGTCTCGACGCCGAACTGGCCCACGCGCTGATGAGCATCAACGCGGTCAAGGGCGTGGAGATCGGCGCCGGCTTCGCCGCGGTGGCACAGCGCGGCACCGAGCACCGCGACGAGCTGACTCCGCAGGGCTTCCTGTCCAACCACGCCGGCGGCATCCTCGGCGGCATCTCCAGCGGCCAGCCGATCGTCGCCCACCTGGCGCTCAAGCCAACCTCCAGCATCACCACCCCCGGCCGCTCCATCGACGTGCACGGCAATCCGGTGGAGGTGATCACCAAGGGCCGCCACGACCCCTGCGTCGGCATCCGCGCCACGCCCATCGCCGAGGCGATGATGGCCATCGTGCTGATGGACCACCTGCTGCGCCAGCGCGCGCAGAACGCCGAGGTGCGGGTCGGCACCCCGGTGCTCGGCCAGCTCTGAGTCGCAAGCCACGAGCTGCGAGCAGGACGAGGCGTCCGTCCCTCTGCTTGCAGCTCGCCGCTCATCGCTTATGACCGCCTTGCCCTACTGGCGTCTGTCCGGCTTCTACTTCAGCTACTTCGCCCTGCTCGGGGCGACGGCGCCGTTCCTCGCCCTGTATTTCCACCACCTCGGCTTCTCCGCGGCGCGCATCGGCGAGCTGGTGGCCATTCCCATGCTGATGCGCTGCGTGGCGCCCAACCTGTGGGGCTGGCTGGGCGACGTCAGCGGCCGGCGCCTGCTGATCGTGCGTCTCGGCGCGCTGTTCACCCTGCTCAGTTTCGCGGCGATCTTCTACCGCCAGGACTACGCCTGGCTGGCGCTGGTGATGGCGCTGCACGCGTTCTTCTGGCACGCGGTGCTGCCGCAGTTCGAGGTCATCACCCTGGCCCACCTGCGCGAGCAGGCGGCGCGCTACAGCCAGGTGCGCCTGTGGGGGTCGATCGGCTTCATCTGCACGGTGGTCGGTCTCGGCGCGCTGTTCGAGCGGATCAGTCTGGACGCCTACCCCTGGGCGCTGGTCGGCATCATGCTGGCCATCGTCGCCAGCAGTCTGTGGGTGCCCAACGCCCAGCCGCAGGAGCACGCCGGCGACGGCGGGCGCGGCGGCTTCCTGCAGCAGCTGCGGCGTCCCGGCGTGCCGGCGTTCTACGCCGCGGTGGCGCTGATGCTGCTCAGCCACGGCCCGTACTACACCTTCATCACCCTGCACCTCGAGAGCCTCGGCTACGGTCGCAGCCTGATCGGCTGGCTGTGGGCGCTCGGTGTGGTCGCCGAGATTCTCGTGTTCCTGATGATGGCGCGCCTGCTGGCGCGCTTCTCGGTGCGCCAGGTGCTGCTCGCCAGCCTGCTGCTGGCGGCGCTGCGCTGGCTGCTGCTCGGCAACCTGGCCGGACACTGGCCGGTGCTGCTGCTCGCCCAATGCCTGCACGCGGCCACCTTCGGCAGCTTCCACGCCGCCGCCATCCACTTCGTCCGCCACAGCTTCGCCGCCCGCCAGCAGGGCCAGGGCCAGGCGCTGTACGCCGCGCTGTCCGGGGTCGGCGGCGCGCTCGGCGCCCTGTACGCCGGCTACAGCTGGAACAGCCTGGGCCCGGCCTGGACCTTCGCCCTGGCCAGCCTGGCGGCGCTGGCGGCTGCCGCTATCATCGCTCTGCGCCTGCGCGACGGCGCGCAGTGAATCCCTTTCTTCACCCGAGACCGACAAGATGACCGACACTCGCCAACTCCTCGCCCGGCAGATCATCGAGGCCGGCCGCTTCCTCTACGGCCGCGGCTGGTCGCCGGCCACCAGCAGCAACTACTCGGCACGCCTGGACGCCGACCGGGCGCTGCTCACCGTGTCCGGCAAGCACAAGGGCCAGCTCGGCGAGGACGACGTGCTGGCCACCGACCTGGCCGGCAACAGCCTGGAGCCCGGCAAGAAGCCCTCGGCCGAAACCCTGCTGCACACCCAGCTGTACGCCTGGCGGGCGGAGATCGGCGCGGTGTTGCACACCCACTCGGTGAACGCCACCGTGCTGTCGCGCCTGACTCCCGGCGACCGTCTGGAGCTGGAGGACTACGAGCTGCAGAAGGCCTTCGCCGGGGTGACCAGTCACGAGGGCCGGGTCATTGTGCCGATCTTCGACAACGACCAGGACATCGCCCGCCTGGCCGGCAAGGTGCAGCAGTGGCTGGATGCGCATCCCGACTGCGTGGGCTACCTGATCCGCGGCCACGGCCTTTACACTTGGGGCGCGCAGATGAGCGACGCGCTGCGCCAGATCGAAGCCTTCGAATTCCTCTTCGAATGCGAACTGAAGACCCGCCAGGTGCTGGGTCGCTGAACGAGCCGACTTGACAAGGAACCGCCCATGAGCCGCCTGAGCGTCTATCACCAGTCCACCCCCAACCACCCGAACAAGGTGCTGACCCACGGCGAGGACATCGCCGCGACCCTGGCCGAGGTCGGCGTGCGCTTCGAGCGCTGGCAGGCCAGCGCGCCCATCGCTCCCGGCGCCAGCCAGGTCGAGGTGATCGCCGCCTATCACCACGAGATCGAGAAGCTGATGACCGAGCAGGGCTACGTCACCGTCGACGTGATCAGCCTGGACCGCAATCATCCCCAGAAGGCCGAACTGCGCGCCAAGTTCCTCGACGAGCACACCCACGGCGAGGACGAGGTACGCTTCTTCGTCGCCGGCCGCGGCCTGTTCACCCTGCACATCGGCGAATACGTCTATGCGGTGCTGTGCGAGAAGGACGACCTGATCTCGGTGCCGGCCGGCACCCGGCACTGGTTCGACATGGGCGAGGAGCCGCACTTCGTCGCCATCCGGCTGTTCAACAACCCCGAGGGCTGGGTGGCGAAGTTCACCGGCGATCCCATCGCCAGGTCCTTCCCGGGGCTGGAGGACTGACGGTGCCGATCAAGACCATCCTCACCGACATCGAGGGCACCACCAGCGCGGTCAGTTTCGTCTTCGACGTGCTGTTCCCGTTCGCCGTCGAGCACCTGCCGGACTTCGTCCGCGCGCAGGCCGAGGCGCCGGCGGTAGCCGCGCAGCTCGATGCCGTGCGCGCCGAGAGCGGCGAACCTGACGCCGACGTCGAGCGGGTCATCGCCATCCTGCTGGAGTGGATCGCCGCCGACCGCAAGGCCACCCCGCTCAAGGCCCTGCAGGGCATGGTCTGGGAGCAGGGCTACCGGGCCGGTCGGCTCAAGGGGCACGTCTACCCCGATGCGGTGGAGACGCTCAAGGCCTGGAAGGCCGCCGGCCTCGAGCTGTACGTGTACTCTTCCGGCTCGATCCAGGCGCAGAAGCTGATCTTCGGCTGCTCCGAGGCCGGCGACCTGACTCCGCTGTTCTCCGGCTACTTCGACACCACCAGCGGCGGCAAGCGCGAGAGCGAATCCTACGCGCGCATCGCCGCGGCCATCGGCCGGCCGGCCGGTGAGATCCTGTTCCTCTCCGACGTGGTGCAGGAGCTGGACGCCGCCCGCGCAGCCGGCATGGCGACCTGCGGTCTGGCCCGCGACGGCGGCGAGCTGGCCGGCCATCCGAGCGTGACCAGCTTCGCCGCCATCGAGCCGGCACGCTTCTGAATCCGGCACGGCGGCCCGCTGCACGGGCCGCCTGCCATGCGCCGGTCATGCCGCAAGGCGACACTGCGAGCTGCGGCGGCAGCGCCCGAGGCTGCCGTTTCCGGCTAGAATTTCTTTTATCTTCAACAAGTTGCAAGGAACACGCGGATGAGCGACTACATCGAGACACTCTACGAGGGCTACGGCCAGCGCTTCCAGATCGACCGCATGCTGCACGAGGTGCGCACCGAGCATCAGCATCTGGTGATCTTCGAGAACGCGCGCATGGGCCGGGTCATGGCGCTGGACGGCGTGATCCAGACCACCGAGGCCGACGAGTTCATCTACCACGAGATGCTCACCCACGTGCCGATCCTCGCCCATGGCCTGGCCCGGCGCGTGCTGATCATCGGCGGCGGCGACGGTGGCATGCTGCGCGAGGTGTGCAAGCACGCCAGCGTCGAGCACGTCACCATGGTCGAGATCGACGGCACCGTGGTCGACATGTGCAAGCAGTACCTGCCCAACCACTCCAAGGGCGCCTACGACGACCCGCGTCTGAACCTGGTGATCGACGACGGCATGCGCTTCGTCGCCACCACCGAGGAGAAGTTCGACGTGATCATCTCCGACTCCACCGACCCGATCGGTCCGGGCGAGGTGCTGTTCTCGGAGAACTTCTACGAGGCCTGCCGCCGCTGCCTGAACGACGGCGGCATCCTGGTCACCCAGAACGGCACCCCGTTCATGCAGCTGTCCGAGGTGCAGACCACCGCTTCGCGCATGAACGGCCTGTTCGCCGACTGGCACTTCTACCAGGCGGCGGTGCCGACCTACATCGGTGGCGCCATGACCTTCGCCTGGGGCAGCACCAACCCCGACTACCGCAAGCTGCCGCTGGAAACCCTGCGCCAGCGCTTCGCCGGCAGCGGTATCGTCACCCGCTACTACAACGCCGACATCCACCAGGGCGCCTTCGCCCTGCCGCAGTACGTGCTGCAGGCGATCCACAAGCCGAGCAACGACTGACCGAGAAAGGGGCCGCAAGGCCCCTTGCCTGTCTCTGCAGGACGCTCAGTGCAGTGCCCGGAGCATATACACGGCCGGTACGCCGTAGGACTCGAGGTGGCGCTGCTGGCTGTGCTCCAGCTCGCCGGCGGCGCGGTAGCCCAGGCGGCTCCAGAAGGTCGCGGAGTCCTGCACGGAAACCAGCGCCGAGTAGCGCAGGCGGCTGGCGCGGCCCTGCTCCAGAAGCCGCTGCACCAGCGCCGGGCCGATGCCGCGCCCGGCGGCGCGGCGGCTCACCGCCAGATCGTGCAGGTACAGGCAGTCGGCGTCGCTCGGCTCGGCGAAGACGCCGTCCAGCGGCGTCACCGTGCCGGCCCGCGAGCGGTAGCCGAACAGGTAGGCGCACACGCCCTCGGCGTCCTCGGCGCCCCAGGCCAGGTCGGGGAAGCTCGTCAGGCGCTGGCGAATGATCTCGGCGCTTTCCAGCAGCGCTTCGGCGTAGGACTCGGTCTGGATGGCCAGGACGGCGGCGATGTCGGGTTCGCCCAGCGGGCGCAGTCGGAAGGTCATGGGGCAGTCGGTGCGGGTCTGTCGCAGGAGAAGGCGCGGCCCGATGGTCGGTCGCCCGGGCGCGCCTCGCGATTATCCCAGATCGGCGCACGGCGTGCCCAGCTCAGTAGTCGAGGCGGGCGCCCTGGGTGCGGCCATGCACTGTGACCAGGTCGTAGGTGCGCTCCTCTTCCCTGACGCGGGCGACGATGCGCTGGGCCAGCCGATTGGCGGCGGCGACCAGGCGGGTGCAGTCGGACATCGCCGGCAGGGCCTTGAGCTGGTCGTCCACTTCCCGGGCGGCGCGCTGGCCGAACTGGTGGTGCCCCAGCTCGTGCTCCTTGAGCGCACCGACGTAGCGCTGGAACTGCTCCTGCTGGCGCGGGCTGCCGCCGTCGAGGCGCGGCAGCCGGATGGTGGTGTCCAGGCGGGTGGCGACCTCGGCGATACGACATGCGCCGTCGGGCTCCTGGGTCCAGCGATACTCCCAGCTGACCCGCCAGGCGGTATAGGCATGGTAGGTCTTGCCGTCCTGCCGGATCGGCGAGGTATGGGTGAGCGTCCTGGCCAGCGACTGGTGGCGACTGGCTTCCACGCGGTAGTCGACGAAGCGGAGGGTTTCGTCGATTTCGGCCCGGGCCGGGGGCTGGATTGCAAGCGCCAGGGTCGAAGTCGCCAGAAGCAGGCGTGCAACTTCCCCCCACTGCGCCCGACATGCCTTCAAGCAATGCAGGGTTCGCATGGTATTCGCTCTCGCTCGGATTGTGCTGGGCAGAACGTCCTGTCGCTGGATGTTTTTCCGTGGCGGAAAGTATTCTGGTTCTACTGTTGCGGTGCAGGAGTTCCTGTTCTTGTAGTTCTCAAACTAGCAGAGGGTATTTCGGTCATTGGTCGGGATGTATATGAAATTAAGCGATTCCGAAAGCAGGGGTTATCCGATGACGTTGCATGGTCGATAATCTGGCGGCAACGGATGGGCGCAGCATGCAGGACTGCCGTGCCGCCTGTGCCTCGAGCATGCATGGCGATGGCCCGGGGCGCGGGCAAGTCCGCGAATTTCCGGCGCTTTCCTGTATTTCGCGGAGTTCGAGGATTAATTTTCTGCGCTATCGGCCTTCATGGGTAATTCGGGTAGATAATTTCTTACTGCCTTTTCCGGTTTTCTGGCGCGATTTAGTGCTGATCGGATGGCGCCTCTCGGGAATATCTTTTGTGCGCCACGGCACATCCTGAAAGAAACGGTGGCATCGGTATGCCGGACGCTGTCTGGCGAGGCAGGGAAACGGTCTTCGAGACCATGCGGAAGTCGCGCAGGGCCTGTTCGGCCGGTGGGATCCGCGCCGACGGCTAGGCAACCGGCGGGATTTGGAGCTAGTCTGGGGACGCTGTGGATCATTCCGGCAATGAACAATCGAGGAGTGCGGGCAAATGGCTACGATCGCTCCACACGATATCAGCAGCACCGTCCTGCGGCGGATGAAGGAGGGCGGGTTCGACTTCGCCCGCGCCCATCCTATCGAGTTCTACGCGATCTTCCCCGACGAGGAGCGGGCCCGTCAGGCCGCGAGCAGCTTTCGCGGCGAATCGCTCAACGCCCAGGTCGTCGAACGCGATGGCGCCTGGCATCTGCAGGTGAGCAAGGTGATGTACGCCACGCATGCCGGGATCGACGATTTCGAGCACGACCTGCAGGTGCTGGTGGCCCCGCTGGGCGGCGTCCTGGACGGCTGGGGGGTAACCCAGGAGGTGCTGGAGCCTCCGCGCTGAGTCCGGGCACAAATTCAGTCACGCAATGCCCCTTGCGGTACTGCTCGCCGGGGGCTTCTACTATCCGTCAGAGCAGATTGGTGCAGGCATCCGCCGGGTGCCCCTTTTTGAGGCGCCGGCTGCACGGGCATGGAAAGCGCTTGCTGCCTAATGGAGCACGTCCTGCAGCTATCCTCTCCAGGCTCATGATTTACAAGGATTTATAAACTTGGCGCGAGCCTTGCAGTACTCGCGACAAGTGGCACAACAGGGAGCCCGCGAGCATGGTTCGCAGCATGTACGACGAGATGTATGACGCCCGCGGCGAGTGCCGGGCGCACTATAGGGCCTTTGCCCGCTGGCTGGCGGCGACTCCGCCCGAGCAACTGGAGCAGCGTCGCCGCGAGGCCGATCTGCTGTTCCACCGCGCCGGCATCACCTTCACCCTGTACGGCGACGAGCAGGGCACCGAACGACTGATCCCCTTCGATACCATTCCCCGCGCCATCCCCGCCCGCGAGTGGCAGGTCGTCGAGAGCGGCTGCATCCAGCGCGTGCGCGCGCTGAACATGTTTCTCGCCGACCTCTACCACGAGCAGCGCATCGTCAAGGCCGGCATCGTTCCCGCCGAACAGGTGCTGGCCAACGAGGGCTACCAGCTGGCCATGCAGGGGCTCGACCTGCCGCACGACCTCTACGCGCACATCGCCGGCGTGGACCTGGTACGCGACGGCGACGGCACCTACTACGTGCTGGAGGACAACCTGCGCACTCCCAGCGGCGTTTCCTACATGCTGGAGAACCGCAAGATGATGATGCGTCTGTTCCCCGAGCTGTTCGCCGCGCAGCGCATCGCCCCGGTCAACCATTACCCCAACCTGTTGCTGGACACCCTGAAGAGCTCCAGCCGGGTCGACAACCCCAGCGTGGTGGTGCTCACGCCCGGCCGCTACAACAGCGCCTACTTCGAGCACGCCTTCCTCGCCCGCGAGATGGGCGTCGAACTGGTCGAGGGCGCCGACCTGTTCGTGCGCGACGAGCGGGTGTTCATGCGCACCACCAGCGGCCCGCAGCCGGTGGACGTGATCTACCGACGGATCGACGACGCCTTCCTCGATCCGCTGGCCTTCAATCCCGACTCCATGCTCGGCGTGCCCGGCCTGCTGGCCGCCTACCGTCGCGGCAACGTGGTGCTGGCCAACGCCATCGGCACCGGAGTGGCCGACGACAAGTCGGTGTACCCCTACGTGCCGGAGATGATCCGCTTCTACCTCGACGAGGAGCCGATCCTGCAGAACGTACCGACCTGGCAGTGCCGCAAGCCGGCCGAGCTGTCCCACGTGCTGGCCAACCTCGAGCAACTGGTGGTCAAGGAGACCCAGGGCTCCGGCGGCTACGGCATGCTGGTCGGCCCGGCCGCCAGCCAGGCCGAGATCGAAAGCTTCCGCGCCCGCCTCAAGGCCAACCCGGCCGCCTACATCGCCCAGCCGACCCTCAGCCTGTCGACCTGTCCGACCTTCGTCGAGAGCGGCATCGCTCCGCGCCACATCGACCTGCGCCCGTTCGTGCTGTCCGGCCAGCAGGTGCGCCTGGTGCCCGGCGGCCTGACCCGCGTGGCCCTGCGCGAGGGCTCGCTGGTGGTGAACTCGTCGCAGGGCGGCGGCACCAAGGACACCTGGGTGGTCGAGGAGCCGACCGCCACCGAATCCCGCGAAGTCTGAGGCGAGAACCCGTCATGCTGAGTCGTACTGCTGCCGATCTGTACTGGATGTCGCGCTACCTGGAGCGCGCGGAAAACATGGCGCGGATGCTGGATGTCAGCCATTCGCTGTCGCTGATGCCGCAGGGCGGGCGCGGCGACGGCTTCGAGGAGCTGGCCATGCCGCTGCTGATCACCGGCACCCTGGACGCCTACCTGGAGCGTCATGGCGAGCTGGACGCCGAGCGCATCCTGCATTTCTTCGCCCTCGACGCCGACAACCCGGCGAGTCTCTACAGCTGCCTGCGCGCGGCGCGCGCCAACGCCCACGCGGTGCGCGGGCGGATCACCGCCGACATCTGGGAGAACATCAACGCCACCTGGCTGGAGATGCGCCACATCGCCGCCCAGTCGCCGGCCAACTTCAGCGCCAGCCACTTCTGCGAGTGGGTCAAGGAGCGTTCGCACCTGTTCCGCGGCGCCACCGAGGGCACCCTGATGCGCGGCAACGCCTGGCGCTTCATCCGCCTGGGCACCTTCCTCGAGCGCGCCGACAACACCCTGCGCCTGCTCGATGCACGCAACCAGCTGATGGGCGATGCGCCGTCCTGTCCGTCGACCGCCCGCGACTACTACCAGTGGAGCGCCTTGCTGCGCGCGCTGTCGGCCTACGAGGCGCACGCCGCCCTGTATCGCGGCTCGCCCAAGCAGGCCCAGGTGGCCGAGCTGCTGCTGCTGCGCGCCGAGGTGCCGCGCTCGCTGCGCAACTGCATCGCCGCCATCAGCCAGATCCTCGCCGAGATCCCCGGCACCAACGGCCGACCGGCCCAGCGCATGGCCGCCGAGCTGGAGGCGCGCCTGCGCTTCACCGGCATCGAGGAGGTACTCGAGGAAGGGCTGAAGGTCTGGATCCACGACTACATCCTGCTGGTGCGTCAGCTGGGCAACGCCATCCACAGTGCTTACCTGGAGGCCGCATGAAACTCGCCATCCACCACGACACCACCTATCGCTACGCCGATCCGGTGCGCGCCAGCGTCCAGTACCTGCGCCTGACCCCCCGGGACAGCGCCCGCCAGCGGGTGCTCGACTGGCAACTGGCGCTGCCGCGCGGGGCCGGCGTGCAGCGCGACGGTCACGGCAACATCCTCCACGTGCTGACCCTCGACGGCCCGCACCAGTCCATCGTCATCGGCGCCCACGGCCATGTTGAGATCGACGAGTGCTGCGAGAGCGAGGTGGATGCGGCATCGCCGCTGCCCTACCTGCGCAGCACCCGGCTGACCGCCGCCGACGCGGTGCTGCGCGACTTCGCCCGGCAGTGCTGCGGCACCCGCCGCGACCGTGCGGCGCTGCTCGACCTGATGGAGCAGTTGTACCGGCACATGCCCTTCACCCCGGGCGCCACCGGTGTGGAGACCAGCGCGGCGCAGGCCTTCGCCCTCGGCGCCGGCGTGTGCCAGGACCACACCCACGTGTTCCTCGCCTGCGCGCGCAGCCTGGGCATTCCGGCACGCTACGTGTCGGGCTACCTGTGCACCGCCGACAGCCGCCACCTGGCCAGCCATGCCTGGGCCGAGGCATGGCTCGCTGGCGCCTGGTACAGCTTCGACGTCACCCATCGCCTGGCGCGCCCCGAGCGCCACATCAAGCTGGCGGTCGGCCTCGACTATCTCGACGCCTGTCCGGTGCGCGGCATGTGCCGTGGCGGCGGTCAGGAGCAGATGCACGCCCAACTGCACGTCGAGCTGCTGCAGAACCAGTGAGCCCATCGGCGGCTCCGGGGCGGAGCCGCCGGCCCGCTCAGCGCTGCCGGCGCCAGTGGCCGAGCAGCCACTTCTCCAGCTCCACCAGGAGCATCACCGCGATCCCGGCGCCGACCACCAGCAGCCAGCCGGTGGCGTCCGGGCTGGCGGTGCCGAACAGCGCCTGCAGCGGCGCCCAGCAGCTGAAGGCCAGTTGCAGCACCACCACCAGCAGTACCATGGCCCAGACCATCGGGTTGTCGCGCAGGCCGAAGGCGGCTGGCGCCATGAGGCGGCGGGCACTGAACAGGTAGCCGATCTCGCCGGCGACCAGCGCGTTCACCGCCAGGGTCCGGCTGACCTCCAGCGACAGGCCGAGCTGCTGGGCGTAGAGGAACAGCCCGAGGCTGGCGACTGTCAGCAGCACGCCGACCAGCAGCAGGCGCCACAGCATGTGCCTGGACAGCAGCGCCGCCGCCGGGTCGCGCGGCGGGCGGCGCATCAGGTCGCCCTCCGGCGGCTCGAAGGCCAGCGCCAGGGCCAGGGTCACCGCGGTGACCATGTTCACCCAGAGGATCTGCAGCGGGGTGATCGGCAGGGTCAGGCCCAGGGCGATGGCCGCCAGCAGCACCAGCGACTGGCCGCCGTTGGTGGGCAGGATGAACAGGATCGACTTCTTCAGGTTGTCGTAGACCGTGCGACCTTCGGCCACCGCATGGGCGAGGGTGGCGAAGTTGTCGTCGGCCAACACCATCTGCGCGGCTTCCTTGGCCGCCTCGGTGCCCTTGATGCCCATGGCGATGCCGATGTCGGCGCGCTTGAGCGCCGGCGCGTCGTTGACCCCGTCGCCGGTCATAGCCACCCGCTCGCCGCGCGCCTGCAGGCGCTCGACCAGGCGCAGCTTGTGCGCCGGGCTGGTGCGGGCGAAGACCGAGCAGGTGCCCAGCCGTGCATCCAGCTCGGCGTCGTCGAGGCGGTCGAGTTCGGCGCCGGTCAGCGGCGGCCCGTCGGCCAGGCCGAGGCGGGCGGCGATCGCCGAGGCGGTGGCGGCGTGGTCGCCGGTGATCATCTTCACCGCGACGCCGGCGTTGCGGCACTCGGCGATGGCGACGACGGCTTCCTCGCGCGGCGGATCGAGCATGCCGACCAGGCCGAGGAGGACGAAGTCGCCGTCCAGGTCGGCGTAGTCGAGCAGGGTCTTGGGTGCTCCCAGCGGGCGCATGGCCAGGCCGATCATGCGCAGCCCGCGGGCGGCGCCCTGTTCGATGCGCGCGTGCCAGACGCGCGGGTCGAGGGGTTCGCTGCTGCCGTCGCGCCACTGGCGGTTGCACAGCTCGAGCACCCGCTCCGGCGCGCCGAACAGGTAGATCAGGCCGTGGCCGGCGTGGTCGTGGTGCAGGCTGGCGGTGCAGCGCAGCTCGGGGCTGAAGGGGATGACATCCACCCGCGGCAGGTGGCCCAGCTCCTCGCTTTCGCACAGGCCGAGCTTGCCGGCCAGGGTGAGCAGGGCGGCCTCGGTGGGGTCGCCGCTGATGTGCCAGCCCTCGCTGCTCTGGTGCAGGCTGGCGCCGTTGGCCAGCAGGCCGGCGCGCGCCAGCTCCAGCAGGTCGGGCGCCTGCTGCGGGGCGATGGTCAGGCCCTCGCGGGTGAGGTTGCCGCTGGGTGCGTAGCCGACCCCCTGGATGGCGTACTCGTTGCTCGCGGTGAACACCTGCTGCACGGTCATCTCGTTGCGGGTCAGGGTGCCGGTCTTGTCCGAGCAGATCACCGTCACCGCGCCGAGGCTTTCCACCGCCGGCAGGCGGCGGACGATCGCCCGCTGGCGGGCCATGCGCTGCACGCCGAGGGCTAGGACGATGGTCAGCACCGCCGGCAGCCCCTCGGGAATCGCCGCCACCGCCAGGCCGACGGCGGCCATCAGCATTTCGCTGGTCGAGTAGCCACGCCACAGCACGCCGACGGCGAAGGTGAGGCCGGCGAGCAGCAGGATGATCAGGGTCAGCTGGCGGGCGAAACGCTGCATGTCGGCGAGCAGCGGCGTCTGCAGGCTCTCCACCCGGCCGAGCAGGCGACTGATGTGGCCGAGTTCGGTCGCGCTGCCGGTGGCCACCACCACACCGCTGCCGTTGCCGGCGCTGACCAGGGTGCCGGAGAAGGCCAGGCAACTGCGGTCGCCCAGGCTGGCGTCGGCGGCGACGGCCTCGACCCGCTTGTTGGCCGGCAGCGACTCGCCGGTGAGCATCGCCTCGTCGATGCGCAGGTCGCGAGACTCGAGCAGGCGCAGGTCGGCCGGCACGCGGTCGCCGGCCTCGAGCAGGACGATGTCGCCGGGCACCAGCTGTTCGGCGGGCAGCAGGCTGGTGAGCCCGCCGCGGCGGGTGCGGCTGTCGAGGGTGAGCAACTGGCGGATCGAGCGCATGGCCTGTTCGGCCTTGCCCTCCTGAATGAAGCCGACCAGTGCATTGATCAGCACCACGCCGACGATCACCAGGCAGTCCAGCCATTCGCCGAGCAGACCGACCAGCAGCGCGGCGGCCAGCAGCACGTAGATCAGCAGGTTGTGGAACTGGTGCAGCAGGCGTTGCAGCCAGTTCGGGCCGCGGACTTCGGGCAGGCGGTTGGGGCCGTGCTCGGCCAGGCGCCGGGCGGCCTCTTCGGCGCTCAGGCCGCTGCTGCGACTGTCCAGTTGCGCAAGGCACTGCTCGGGAGAGCGAGCGTGCCAGTCCTGCGGGGCTGTCGACATGACCTCCTCCTTGTGCTGCCGGGGTGAAGCGGCCCGAGGCCGCTGCCTCCGGATTGTACGTGCTTCAGCCGTTGCCGACCTGTTCGCGAACGTAGGGTTCGAGCAGGTCCTGCATGCTGTAGAAGCCCGGCGCGCGGTCGAGCAGGTTGCGGGCAGCGAACAGTACACCGTTGCCGAAGGCTTCGCGGGCGATCGACTCGTGGCTCAGGCGTACGGTCTGATAGGGGAAGCCGAAGAGAATCTCGTGGCGGCCGACGATGCCGCCGGCGCGGATCGACTTGATATCCTCGGTCGGCTTGTCGAGGGTCTCGGCGATCACCTTGGCGGTGCCCGAGGTCTCCGGCTTGGCGGCGAAATGCTCTTCGATGATCTCGATGTCAGCCTCCGGAGCGATTTGCTTGAGGATCTTGGCGGCGAGGATCAGGAAGTTGATGCCGAGGGTGATGTTCGGCGACCACAGCACGCGGGTGTGTCGGGCCAGTTCGCGCAACTGCTCGACGCGCTCGTCGGGATACTGGGAAATGGCGCTGATCACGGCGATGCCGCGGTTGCGCGCTTCGTCCGCGTAGAGGTCGAGGCCGTCGGGGCCGGAGAAGTCGATGAGCACGTCGACCGGCTGGCGGTCGAGCAGTTCGGTCATGGCGATCTCGTCATGGCCGAAGATCATCGCCGGGTTGTCGGTGTCGATGTCCAGGTACTGTGCGGCGGAGCGTCTTTCCGGGTTCGCCGAACCACGGATCACCCACTCCAGGGTAGTGTCGCTGCTGTGCAGCAGCACGGAGGCGACGGATTTGCCCGTGCGCCCGAAGCCAATCAAGCCAACCTTCAATTTCTACGTCCTCGAGTGTCTGGTTGTTGTTGTCCGAATACGCCTTCTCCCGGGGAAAATGATTGCGCGTTCAATGCCTTGTGCGGCCGTCGAGACGGACGGCCCGCGGCCCGACCTTAACCCAGGGCGGCGCATCCGGTCCACGCGTGGGCACCCTCCAGAGCTTGCCGGGACTTTGTGACGGGGATGGAGCAGTCGCCCGCAGGCCGCGAGTCAAGCGGCCTGCGGCGCTGTAATATCCCGCAATGAAATCGTGGGTATCGGCCCGGGAGCCGGCCGGGCGGCGGCTGCCGTCGGCCGCGGGCGTGCGCGGCACGGCAATTTTCCGCCGCGGCGCTTTGCCTTGTGGCAGACGCCCAGTAGGATCGGCGCTTTACGCGAAGGGAGTACGCGCATGCGCACCCAATTGGAAAGCTGTCTGGCCGCCGTCAACCAGGTGCTGCTCGGCAAGGACAGGCAGGTGCGCCTGGCCCTGGCCTGCCTGCTGGCCCGTGGCCACCTGCTGCTCGAGGATCTGCCGGGGATGGGCAAGACCACCCTGAGCCATGCCCTGGCCCGGGTGCTCGGCCTCAGCTACCAGCGCATCCAGTTCACCTCCGACCTGCTGCCCGGCGACATCCTCGGCACCTCGGTGTTCAACCGCGAGACCGGGCAGTTCACCTTTCATCCGGGGCCGATCTTCGCCGAACTGGTGCTGGCCGATGAGATCAATCGTGCCACGCCGAAGAGCCAGAGCGCGCTGCTCGAGGCGATGGAGGAGCGCCAGGTGACCATCGAGGGGGCGACCCGGCCGTTGCCCGAGCCGTTCTTCGTGATCGCCACGCAGAACCCGGCGAGCCAGGGGGGGACCTTCGCCCTGCCCGAGTCGCAGCTCGATCGCTTCCTGATGCGCGTCTCGCTCGGCTACCCGGCGCGCGCCGCCGAGAAGGCCCTGCTGCTCGGCGAGGCGCGCCGCGACCTGCTGCCGCGCCTCGAGCCGATCCTCGATCATGCCGCGCTGGCGCGCATCCAGGCCGAGGTGCCGGGCATCCACGCCAGCGAGGCGGTGATCGACTACGTGCTGCGCCTGGTCGAGGCGACCCGCAGCCAGCCGGCCTTCGCCCTCGGCCTGTCGCCGCGCGGCAGCCTGGCGCTGCTCGCCGCGGCGCGCGCCTGGGCGATGCTGGCCGGGCGCGACTACGTGATTCCCGAGGACGTGCAGGCGGTGCTGCCGGCGGTGGCCGGCCACCGCCTGCGCGACGCGGCCGATCCGGCCGGGCACGGCGGCGGCGCCCTGGTGCAGTGGTTGTTGCGCGAAGTGGCGCCGTTCTGATGCCGGCGCGCCTGTTCGCCGCGCGCTTCGGACGCTGGCTGGCGCAGCGCATCCCGCCGGCCCGCGAGGTGCGGCTGGATCAGCGGCGGATCTTCATCCTGCCGACCCGTCAGGGTCTGGTGTTCGGTGTGGCGCTGCTGCTGATGCTGCTGGCGGCGATCAACTACCAGAACAGCCTGGCCTATGGGCTGACCTTCCTGCTGCTGTCGGTGGGGCTGGTCGCCATCCTGCACACCTGGCGCAACCTGGCCGGCCTGCTGCTGAGCGCCGGCGAGGCGCCGCCGGTGTTCGCCGGCGAGCAGGCCGGCTTTCGCCTGCGCCTGCAAGGTAGCGGCCGCACCCACAGCGGCATCGCCCTCGGCTGGCCGCCGCAGCCGCTGCAGCTGGTGGACGTCGAGGCCGACGGCAGCGTCGAGGTCGAGCTGTTCCTGCCGGCCGCGCGACGCGGCTGGCTGCGGCCGGCGCGGCTGCGGGTGGAGAGCCGTTTCCCGCTCGGCCTGCTGGTGGCCTGGAGCTGGGTCGACCTCGACCTGGCGGCGCTGGTCTACCCGCGCCCGCTGGCGGGCGAGCTGCCGGCGGCCGGCGGCGCCGCTGCCGACGACGAAGAGCCGGGGGCGCTGGCGCAGCGCGGTGGCGTCGACGACTTCGAAGGCTTGCGGCCCTGGCAGAGCGGCGACTCGCGCCGGCGGCTGCACTGGAAGGCCTGGTCGCGGGGGCAGGGCCTGCTGGTCAAGGAGTTCGCCGAGCAGCACGGCCACGACCTGTGGCTGGACTTCGACAGCCTCGGCGGCGACCGCGAGGCGCGCCTGTCGCTGCTCTGCCACTGGGTGGTGCAGCTGGCGCGCCAGGATGTGCCCTTCGGTCTGCGTCTGCCCGGGCTGAGCCTGGCGCCGGCCTGCGGCGCGGCGCAGCGCGAGCTGTGCCTGCGCGAGCTGGCGCTGTTCGGGCTGGCGGAGCGCCAGGGGGGGCGGTCATGAGCTGGTGGCCCGCCCGCAAGCCCTCGCCGCCGATCCCGCGCATCAGCCTGCTCTGGCTGCTGGTCGCCCAGGTGTTGGTGGTCGTGCCGCATCTCGGCCATCTGCCGGCGTGGATCGTCGGCCTGTGGCTGGTCTGCGCCGCCTGGCGCATCCAGGTGTTCCGTCAGCGCACCAGCTATCCCGGGGCGCTGACCAAGGGGCTGATGCTGCTCGCCGCGGCGGTCGGGGTGTACGCCTCGCGCGGCTCGCTGATCGGTCTGGATGCCGGCACCGCGCTGCTGATCGCTACCTTCCTGCTCAAGCTGGTGGAGCTGAAGACCCGCCGCGACGCCCTGGTGCTGGTGTTCCTCGGTTTCTTCGTGGTGCTCACCGGCTATCTGTTCGACGACAGCCTGCCGGCGGCGCTGTACAGCCTGCTGCCGGTGACCGTGCTGCTCGCCGCGCTGATCGGCCTGCAGCATGCCGGACTCGGCGAGCGGCCCTGGCCGACTCTGCGTCTGGCCGCCGGCCTGCTGCTGCAGGCGACGCCGCTGATGCTGGCGATGTTCCTGCTGTTCCCGCGCCTGGGGCCGCTGTGGTCGGTGCCGGTGCCCGGCGAGCGCGCGCGCACCGGGCTGGCCGAGAGCATGACTCCGGGCGACATCGCCGAGCTCGGCCGCTCCCCGGAGCTGGCCTTCCGGGTCAGCTTCGACGGTTCGCCGCCGCCGCGCAGCGCGTTGTACTGGCGGGCGCTGACCTTCGAGCAGTTCGACGGGCGACGCTGGTCGCAGCTGGCCGAGCCGCCGCTGGCCGAGCCCGCCTGGCGCGCCGAGGGGCCGCGGCTGTCCTACAGCATCGTCATGCAGCCGAGCGGCCAGCCCTGGCTGTTCGCCCTCGACACCGCCCGCAGCGAGCTGGAGCAGACGCGCCTGATGGGCGACTTTCGCCTGCAGCGGCGCCGGCCGGTGGAGCAGAACCTGCTGTACAGCGTGACTTCCTGGCCCGAGGCGCGCCGCGAGCCTGACGGCAGTCCGCGCCTGCGGCCGGCCCTGCAGTTGCCTGCGGAGGGCAACCCGCGCGCGCGGCAGTGGGCCGAGCAGTTGCGCCAGCAGCACGCCGAGCCGCAGGCGCTGGTCGATGCGCTGCTGGCGCACTTCGCCCGCGAGCGCTTCTTCTACACCCTCAGGCCGCCGCTGGCCGGCGCCGACACGGTGGACCATTTCCTGTTCGACAGCCGCCGCGGTTTCTGCGCCCACTACGCCGGGGCCATGACCTTCGTCCTGCGTGCGGCGGGCATTCCGGCGCGGGTGGTGGCCGGTTATCAGGGCGGCGAGTACAACCCGGCCGGCGACTACCTGCTGGTGCACCAGTTCGACGCGCATGCCTGGGTCGAGTACTGGCTGCCCGGCCGCGGCTGGATCAGCGTCGACCCGACCTTCCAGGTCGCGCCCGAGCGCATCGAGCAGGGCCTGGAGCAGGCCTTGCCGGCCGAGGACGAGTTCCGCGCCGGCACGGTGCTGTCGCCGCTGCGCTACCGCGACGTGGCCTGGCTCAACCGTCTGCGCCTGTCCTGGGACGGCCTCAACTACGCCTGGCAGCGCAAGGTGCTCGGCTATCAGGGCGAAGCCCAGCTGGCGCTGTTCAGGGAATGGCTCGGCCAGGTCGATGGCCGGCGTCTGGGCCTGCTGCTGGTCGGCAGCGCCGCTTTGCTGCTCGGCCTGCTGGCGCTGCTGCTGCTCAAGCCCTGGAAGCGCGAACAGGATCCCCTGCTGCGCCAGTACCGGCGCTTCGAAGGGCTGCTGGCGCGTCACGGTCTGCGCCGTGCGCCCGGCGAGGGACCGCTGGCCTTCGCCGAGCGCGCGGCGCTGGCCCTGCCGGGGCAGGCCGAGGAGATCCGCGCCTTCGCCCGGCGCTTCGTCCGGCAGCGCTACGCCGCCGGCGCCATGGATCCGGGCGAGCTGCGCGGCTGCCTGCGCCGGCTGCGCCGCAGCCTGCCCTACCGCTGGCGGGAGGTGCCGCCGGCGGCCGTTCGAGAGACTCCGGGCGCCGCCTGCTATGCTCGCCATCCGGAAGCCATGCCGCTTGCGCGGGAGGAGAACCCATGACAGCCCTGGCCAATCGGCTGATCGCACGTTTCATCGCCCTCGATGTGGCGCTGGTGGCGACCCGCGCGCGCCTGGCAGCGTGCACCGATCGCGAGGCGCTGCACGACCTGCGCATCGTCGTGCGACGTCTGCGCAGCCTGCTGCGCCCGCTGCGCGGCCTGCCGGGGGTCGACAGTCTGGAGGCGCTGGCCGCCGAGGTCGGTCGTCTGAGCAGCCCGCTGCGCGACCTCGAGGTGCTGGCCGAGGAGCTCGAGCGGTTCGGCGCCGCCGAGCCGGCTCGGCGGCGCCGCGAGGTGCTGGCTGCGGCCTACCCGCAGCTGCTCGGCGAGGCGGCGCTGGCGCGCCTGCAGCACGCCCTCGGTCAATGGCCAGGGCTGCTGCGCGAGGCCGAGCGCGAGGGGCTGCTGCGGCGCTGGCAGAAGAAGGTCCACCGCCGCCTGCTGGGCCAGCGCCAGCGCCTGCAGATCGCCCTGGTCGACCCGGCCCACGACCGCCATCGTCTGCGCCTGCTGGTCAAGCGCGTGCGCTATGCCAGCGAGGTCTGGCCGCAGCCGCTGGGCGTGCCGGCCGATGCCCTCAAGGCCGCCCAGTCGGCGCTTGGCGACTGGCACGATCGCCTGCAGTGGTGTCGGCGTGCCGAGGAGGAGGAGGACCTGCGGCCCTGCCTCGGGCACTGGCAGCGCGAGCTGACGGCCGCCGAGGTGGAGGCCGATGCGGCGCTGCTGCTCCTGCAACAGCGTCTGCTGCACGGGCGCTGAGGTCGCTCAGAGCGCCGGCAGGCCGAAGAAGGCGCGCGCGCAGGCGGTGCTGTGCGCGGCCAGTTGCTCGGGCGTCTCGCCGCGGTGGCGGGCCACCTCGGCGAGCACCGCGCCGAGGAAGGCCGGCTCGTTGTGGCCGTGCTTCGGTCGCGGCCGCAGAGTGCGCGGCAGCAGGTAGGGCGCGTCGCTCTCCAGCATCAGGCGGCCGGCCGGGATCTCGCGGACCAGCGCGTGCAGGTGGGTGCCGCGTCGCTCGTCGCAGATCCAGCCGGTGATGCCGACGTGCAGGTCGAGATCCAGATAGGCGTAGAGCGCGCGCCTCTCGCCGGTGAAGCAGTGCACCACCGCGGCCGGCAGGCGGTCGCGGAAGTCGCGCAGGATGGCCAGCAGACGCTCGCTGGCGTCACGTTCGTGGAGGAACACCGGCCGGCCCAGTTCGCAGGCCAGCGCCAGTTGCTCCTCCAGCGCGCGTTCCTGTTGCGGGCGCGGCGAGAAGTCGCGGTTGAAGTCCAGGCCGCATTCGCCGACCGCGCGCACCGCTGTTTCGGCGAGCAGCGTGCGCAGCCGGCGGGCGCTGTCGGCGTTCCACCGGCTGGCTTCGTGCGGGTGCTGGCCGGCGGTGCAGAACAGCCGGCGGCCGTCGGGGTCGAATTCCCGGCACAGCGCCAGGGCGGCCTCGCTGTCCTCCGGCGAGGTGCCGGTGAGCACCATCTGACACACTCCGGCGTCCCAGGCCCGCTGCAGGAAAACCTCGCGTTCGCGGGCGAACGAGCCGTGAGTCAGATTGACGCCGATGTCGATCAGTTGCATGGTGCAGGCCCCGTATCCTGGCCGAATGCCCCGCAGGGAATTCGAATTTGACGAAAACCAGTCTATTAAACCGCATGCCGAGCCTTTCCCGCAGCCGCCTGACCGCCTGTCTGGTCTGGCTGCTGGTCGTCCTGGCGCTCTGGGCGCCGCTGGCCAGCGCGCGCCTGGCCGGCCCGCCGGAGCGCTGGGCGGACGGCGGTGCGCACCGCGACCTGGCCGCGGTGCGCGCCAGCGGCCAGTTGCGCGTGCTGGTCAACCAGAGCCGGCACAGCTCCGGCGAGGCGCGCGGCGAGTCGATCGGCGTCGAGTACCGGCGCCTGCGTGCCTTCGAGCAGTACCTGAACCGCAGCGCACGCGACGGCCGCGAGCTGCGTCTGAAGCTGATTCCGCTGCCCAAGGAACAGCTGCTGCCCGCGCTGCTGCGCGGCGAGGGCGACCTGGTGGCGCCCGGAGAGCTGCTGGCGGTGCGCCGCGGCATGCCGGTACGCGCCAGCGCGCCGATCCAGCGCGACGTGCCGCTGGTGGTGGTGGGGCGTCAGGGCAATCGCCGCTATCAGCGCGTCGAGCAGTTGGCCGGGCGCAGCCTGGCGCTGCCCGCCGGCAGCGCCGCGCGCGAGGCGTTGCAGCGGCTCAATGGCGGGCTGAGGGCGCCGATCGTCGCCGACTGGCAAGATCCCAGCCTGGCGGTGGAGGATGTGCTGGAGATGGTGCACGCCGGGCTGTTGCCGATGACCGCGGTGGAGTTGCCGATCGCCGAGCGCTGGGCCAGGGTGTTGCCGAAGCTGCGCATCGACCGCCATCTGCAGGTGGGCGAGGGCGATCTGGGTTGGTACGTGCATGCCGCCGCGCCGAACCTGCGCGCCAGCGTCGACCGCTTCCTGCGCGACTATCGACCGCCGGCCGACCAGGACGCCGCCTTCCTGCGCGTCTACCGGCGTTCCTACAAGGTGCATCCGCTGCTGGGGCGTATCGAGCTGCAGCGGCTGATGCGGGTACGTCCGGTCCTGATGCAGCATGCCGAGGCGCAGTCGCTGGACTGGCTGCTGCTGGCCGCGCTGGCCTACAAGGAGTCGACCCTCAACCCCCAGGCGCGCGGTGCCGGCGGCGCCATCGGCCTGCTGCAGATCACCCCGGCGGCGGCGCGCAGTGTCGGCGTGGGCAACATCGCCAGCCTCGACGGTAACGTGCAGGCCGGGGCGAAATACCTGGCGGCGATCCGCCGGCGCTACTTCGCCAGCGCCCAGTTCAACGAGCGCGAACGCATGGCCTTCACCCTGGCCGCCTACAACCTCGGCCCGCAGCGGGTGCAGAGTCTGCGCGCCGAGGCGCGCCGGCGCGGGTTCAATCCCAACCAGTGGTTCTTCCAGGTCGAGCGGGTAGCCGCCGAGCGTCACGGCATGGGCGTGGTCGGCTACGTCGCCAGCGTCAACAAGTACCACCTGGCCTACAGCCGCGAACGCTACCGCCTGCAGCCCTGAGGTTCAGGGATACTCGATCTCCACCACGTACCAGGTGCGCTCGCCGGTCGGCGTGGGCACCCGCACCTCGGCGTCGAGGTCCTTGCCGACCAGCGCGCGGGCCAGCGGTGAGTCGATGCTGATCAGGTTCCGTCTGAGGTCGAACTCGTCGGGGCCGACGATGCGGTAGCGCACGGTCTCGCCGTCCGCGTCCTCGAGGGTCACCCAGGCGCCGAAGTACACCTTGCGCAGGTCGCTCGGCCGCTGGTCGACCACCTTGAGGTTCTCCAGCCGCTTGCGCAGGAAGCGCACGCGACTGTCGATCTCGCGCAGCATCTTCTTGCCATAGGTGTATTCGGCGTTCTCCGAGCGGTCGCCCTGGGCGGCGGCTTCGCTCACCGCCTGGGTGACCTGCGGTCGGCGCACGTTCCACAGCTCGTGCAGCTCGGCGCGCAGGCGCGCCTCGCCTTCGGGAGTGATCAGCGGGGTGCCGGCGCTGCGCGGCGGACGGTAACGGCTCATCGGTCGGACATCCGGACGGTCGGGTTCAGGCTTCGCGCAGCACGACGAGCGGGCTGGCATGGAGGGCGCGGCGGGTGCCGAGCAGACCGGCGCCGGCGACCAGCAGGGCGCCGAGCGGCGGCAGCAGCAGGAGCAGCGGGTGCGGCTGCCAGGCCAGGTCGAACAGCTCGCGGTAGAGCAGGGCGCTGATCAGTTCGCAGCCGAGCGCGGCGAGTAGCCCGCTGCCGGCGCCGAGCACGCCGAACTCGCTGAGTCGGGCGCGCAGCAGCAGGCCACGCTCGGCGCCGATGGCGCGCAGCAGGGCGCCCTGGCGGATGCGTTCGTCGAGGGTCGCCTGCAGGCCGGCGAACAGCACCGCCAGGCCGGCGGCGAGGACGAACAGCAGCACGTACTCCACCGCCAGGGTGACCTGGGCGAGGATGGCGCGCAGTTGGGCGAGCACCGCGTCGATCTGCAGCAGGGTGACGGTGGGGAAGGCGCGCGCCAGCTCGACCAACGCCTGTTCCGAGCGTGGTGGCAGGTAGAAGCTGGTCAGGTAGGTGGCCGGCAGCCCGGCGAGGGTCTGCGGATCGAAGATCACGAAGAAGTTGGGCTGGAAGTTGTCCCAGTCGACGCTGCGCAGGCTGGCGACCCGCGCCTCGATGTCCTGTCCGGCGATGGCGAAGCCGAGGCGGTCGCCCGGCTGCACCCCGAGGCTCTCCGCCAGCTTGCTCTCCACCGACACCGCCGGGCCGTGCCCGGCCGGCAGGGCGTCCCACCAGCTCCCGGCGAGCAGCCGGTTGCCTTCCGGCAGTTGCGCCGACCAGGTCAGGTTGAGGTCGCGGCGCACCGCACGTTCGCCGCGCGACTCGTCGGCGACCACTGCGCGCGCGGGTTCGCCGTTGATGGACACCAGGCGGCCGGGCAGCATCGGATAGAGGCTGGCCGGCTGCGGCGACAGCTCGGCGATGCGCGCGGCGAAGGCCTCGCGCTCGGCCGGCAGGATGTTCAGGGCGAAGTTGTTGGGGGCCTGCTCCGGCAACTGCGCGCGCCAATTGTCGAGCAGTTCGCTGCGCAGCAGCAGTACCAGCGCCATGGCCAGCAGGATCAGACCGAAAGCCAACGACTGGCCGACCGCGGCCAGCGGGTGGCGCAGCAACTGGCCGAGGCCCAGGCGCCAGCTCAGTCCGGCATCGGCCAGCAGGCGGCGCAGGCCGCGCAGGACCAGCAGCCAGACGCCGCCGAGCGCCAGGCAGGCGAGCAGACCGCCACCGAGCAGGGCGAGGGTCAGGCGCAGATCCAGGCTCAGCCACCACATGATCAGGCCCAGCGCCAGCAGGGCGATGGCGTACACCAGCCAGCTGGCCAGCGGCGGCGGCAGCAGGTCGCGGCGCAGTACGCGCAGCGGCGGCACTCGGCCCAGTGCGGCCAGCGGCGGCAGGGCGAAGCCGGCCAGCGCGACCAGACCGGTGGCCATGCCGACCAGCGCTGGCTGCAGGCCGCCGCCGGGAATCTGCGGCGGCAGCAGGTCGGCGAGCAGCCGGAACAGACCGAACTGCGCCAGCCAGCCGAGCAGGGCCCCGGCCAGGCTGGCGAGCAGACCGAGCAGCAGCAGTTGCAGGCCGAACAGCAGCAGCGCCTCGCGCCGGCTCAGGCCGAAGCAGCGCAGCATGGCGCTGAGGTCGAGGCGCCGGTTGGCGAAACGGGTGGCCGACAGGGCCACCGCGACCCCGGCGAGCAGCACGGCGGCGAGGCTGGCCAGGTTGAGGTAGCGTCCGGCGCGCTCGAGGGCGCCGCCGACCTGGCGGTTGCCGTCGCGGGCGTCCTGCAGGCGCTGGTGGGGAGCGAGACCGGGTTGCACCTCGCGGCGGTAGGCGGCCAGGGCGGCCGGCTCGCCGCGCCACAGTTCGCGGTAGCCGACCCGGCTGCCCGGCTGTACCACGCCGGTGGCCTCGAGGTCGGCCAGGTTGATCAGCACGCGCGGGGTCAGGCTGTAGAAGTCGCTGCTGCGGTCCGGCTCGTAGGTCAACACGCGGGTCAGGCGCAGGACCTGGCGGCCGACCTCGATCTGCTCGCCGATCGCCAGATCCAGGGCCGCCAGCAGGCGCGCCTCGACCCAGGCTTCGCCCGGCGCCGGTCGGCCGCCTGACTCCTCGGCGGCGTAGGGCTGCGCGGCGCTCTTCAACTGGCCGCGCAGCGGATAGGCGGCGTCGACCGCCTTGACGCTGGCCAGCTGCACGGCCTGGTCGGTGGCGATCACGCTGGAGAACTCCACCGCACGGGCATGCTCCAGGCTCAGCCGGCGGCCGGCGGCGATCTGCTCGGCGCTGGCCGGCGCGCTGCCGCGCAGCACCAGGTCGGCGGCGAGGAACTCGCCGGCGCGCAGCAGCATGGCGGCGTTCAGGCGGGCGCCGAAGTAGCCGATGGCGCTGCTGGCGGCTACGGCGATCAGCAGGGCGAAGAACAGCACGCGCAGTTCGCCGCTGCGCGCCTCGCGCAGCAGCTGGCGCAGGGAAAGATGCAGCAGGCGGGAAAGCGGCAGGTTGCGCATCTCAGCTCTCGTCGGCGACCAGACGGCCGGCTTCCAGACGGATCTGCTGGTGACAGCGTGCCGCCAGGCGGGCGTCGTGGGTGACCAGTACCAGGGTGGTGCCGTGTTCGCGGTTGAGCTCGAAGAGCAGCTCGCTGATCCGCTCGCCGGTCTGGGCATCGAGATTGCCGGTGGGCTCGTCGGCGAACAGGATGTCCGGTTCTGCCACGAAGGCGCGGGCGATGGCCACCCGTTGCTGCTCGCCGCCGGACAGCTGGCGCGGGTAGTGGCTCAGGCGCCGGCCGAGGCCGACCCGCTCGAGCAGTTCGCGGGCGCAGGCCCGAGCGTCGTCGCGGCCTTCCAGCTCCAGCGGCAGCATGACGTTCTCCAGGGCGGTGAGGCTGTCGAGCAGCTGGAACGATTGGAACACGAAACCGACGTGTTCGGCGCGCACTCGGGCGCGCTGGTCTTCGTCCAGGGCGGACAGCGCATGGCCGGCCAGCAGCACCTCGCCGCCACTTGGGCGGTCGAGGCCGGCGAGCAGCCCGAGCAGGGTGGATTTGCCGGAGCCGGACCGACCGACGATGGCCAGACTGTCGCCGCGGGCGAGCTCGAGGCCGAGGTCGTCGAGGATGGTCAGCGCTCCTTCCGCGCTGCGGACCACTTTGCTAAGGTTGCGCGCGACGAGAATGCTGGCGTTCATGGAGTATCCGATGCGTACCTGGTTGATGCGCGGCTGTCTGGGCCTGCTGCTGCTGGCGCAGAACGCGGCGGCGGGAACCCTGCTGGTCGTCGGCGATAGTATCAGCGCCGCTTTCGGCCTGGAAACCCGCCAGGGCTGGGTTAGTCTGCTCGCCGAGCGTCTGCAGCGGGAGGTGCCGCACTGGCAGGTGGTGAACGCCTCGGTCAGCGGCGACACCACCGCAGGCGGTCTGGCGCGCCTGCCGGCGCTGCTCGAGAGCCATTCGCCGCAGCTGGTGCTGATCGAGCTGGGCGGCAACGACGGCCTGCGTGGTCTGCCGCCGGGACAAGTGCAACAGAATCTTGCCGGCATGATCGCGCAGAGCCGCGAGGCCGGCGCCAAGGTGGTGCTGCTGGGCATGAAGCTGCCGCCCAACTACGGTCAGCGCTATGCCAGCGCCTTCGAGCAGGTCTTCCACGATCTGGCGCAGAAGAAACAGGTGCCGCTGGTGCCGTTCTTCCTCGAGGGAGTGGGCGGCGTCGAGGGCATGATGCAGGCCGACGGCATCCATCCCAGCGCTGCGGCGCAGCCCGTGCTGCTGGAAAATCTCTGGCCCACCCTGCAGCCGCTGCTTTAGTACTTTTCCCGCCCGAGGCTTTCGGCTAAGGTTGCGCGCCGCGCCACCCGGAGCCTCAGATGCCGCGCCAGTCCTGGTCCCTGTATGCCTATCGGCTGCTCGTCCCCGCCGAGCAGCTGGACCTGTTCGCCTGCCAGGAAGTGCGCATGCATCTGGTCGCTCGCCAGCTGGAGCTGGACGATCCCGGCGACCATACCCTGTGCGGCAGCCTGCTGCCGGCGCAGCCGCTGTGGGAAGAGCTGGACCGGACGATCCTCAAGGACCGTCGGTTGTGCTCGGTGTGCCTGCAGCGCCTGCGCGCCGAACGTCGCGGTTTGCCGCGCGACTGGCCGCTGCGCTGAATTTTCCCCGCTCCGGGTTGTCGATGTACAATAAATGACCATTCATTCTGCTCAGGTACCGCCGATGTTCTTGCCTGTCGTTGCCGTTCGCCCCTTGCTGGCCAGCCTGGCCGCACTGTTGCTGGCTGCGCCTGCCAGCGCGCTGGAACTGCCCCTGCCGCCGCCGGGCGAGGATGTCGTCGGCCAGGTGCGGGTGATCAAGGCCAAGTACGAGGACACCTTCGCCGACATCGGCACCGCCAACGATCTCGGCTATCTGGAGATGGTCGCCGCCAATCCGGGCGTCGATCCCTGGCTGCCGGGCGAGGGCACCGAGATCGTCCTGCCGACCCGCTTCATCCTGCCGCCGGGGCCGCGCGAGGGCATCGTGATCAACCTCGCCGAGTACCGGCTGTACTACTACCCCAAGGGGCAGGATGTGGTGCACACCTATCCGCTGGGTATCGGTCGTGAGGGCTGGAGCTCGCCGATCACCACCACCACCATCATCGCCAAGACCCCGAACCCGACCTGGACGCCGCCGGCCTCGATTCGCGCCGAGCACGCCGCCGAGGGCGACATCCTGCCGGCGGTGGTGCCGGCCGGTCCGGACAATCCGCTGGGGCCGTTCAAGTTCACCCTGGGCACTCCGGGCTACCTGATCCATGGCTCGAACAAGAAGTTCGGCATCGGCATGCGGGTCAGTCACGGCTGCTTCCGCATGCTCAACCACAACGTGCTGGAACTGGCGAAGATGGTGCCGGTCGGTACCTCGGTGCGCATCGTCAACGTCCCCTACAAGTTCGGCGTGGCCGGCGGCAAGATCTACCTCGAGGCGCATACTCCGCTCAACGATCATGGCGAGCCTTCGGTGGTCGACAAGCACACCGAGGTGATCAATACCCTGCTCAAGCGCGAGGATCTCAAGGATGGCCTGCGCCTCGACTGGGAAGTGGTCCGCGAGGTGGTGGCCGCCGAGGATGGCCTGCCGGTGGAGATCGCCCTGTCGCGCGAGGAGCTGGCCGGCGTGGTGACGCATTGAGCGCCGCCGCCGCTGGCTGTTGGCTGTAGAACGCGAACCCGCTGCGGAGATCCGCAGCGGGTTTTTCATTGGCCGCGGATCGGCGCCCGGCCAATGAAAAAGGCCGGCCCCTGTGGGGGCCGGCCTTTGCAAATGCAAGGTCGCGCGACCTATTACTTGCGGCTGGCTTTTTCCAGCATGCGCAGGGCGCGCTCGTTGGCCTCGTCAGCGGTCTGCTGGGCCTTCTGAGCGGCAGCCAGAGCCTCGTCGGCCTTGCGGTAGGCTTCGTCGGCACGAGCCTGGGCGCGGGCGGCGGCGTCTTCGGTAGCGGTCAGACGGGCTTCGGTTTCCTTGGACATGCTGCTGCAACCGGTAGCCAGGATGGCGGCCAGGGTCAGAGCGGAAATTTTCAGAACGTTGTTCATCGTGTTCCCCTTTGGGTGGACTTTCCGTAATGCAATTTCCCTCTCGGGAAATCGGCTGGGTTATATAGTACGCATTACTTTTAGTAAGTAAACGTGTGCCATGCAAGTCGTCGCTGATTTTTTGCCTGACTCCATGTTTTGTCGCACGGTTGTTTGAAAAGTGAGCAGTATTCGGGCGGTTGCGTGCCCTGTGCCCGGAGGACGCTGGCCGTGCAGCCAGGGGGCAAGCTGGGCGTGCCGCTGCTCATGGGGGCTCTTGGGGCGCGGCGCTGTCATGAAGTTCGCGCCTCCGGCTTGGACAGAGCTCGTAGAGCTTTGCTACTGTTTTCAGTTCAGGTAGAAAGTTTGCAAGCGCCGTCGACCTCAGTGTGCGGCGGCAGTGCTGGGCAAGGGGAGATCCGCGATGAATGAGTCACTGTCCATTCGGCACGACCAGGCCGGCCGGCAGTTCGAGGTGACGGTGGATGGCTACCGTGCATACCTGTCTTACATGGACCTGGGCAAGCAGACCATCGACATCTATCGCACTTTCGTGCCCGATGCCCTGCGTGGGCGCGGAGTGGCGGCGGCGCTGACCGAGCAGGCGCTGCAGTTCGCCGAGGGGCGGGGCTACACGGTGATTCCGTCCTGCTCCTATGTCGAGCGCTACATGCAGCGGCGCCAGCGCAACCGCGATGTGGAAGCGCAGGCGCAGGACTGAGTCATGCCGCGACAACGAAAAAGCCGGACTCGAGAGTCCGGCTTTTTCGTCTGTGGCGAGTGCGCCGATCAACCGCGCTTGCGCTTGGGCAGCACGTCCCTGAGCTTGGCATGCATGCTGCGCAGGGTCTTCTCGGTGCTGTCCCAGTCGATGCAGGCGTCGGTGACCGAGACGCCGTACTTGAGGTCGCAGAGGTCCTTCGGGATCGACTGGCTGCCCCAGCCCAGGTTGCTTTCGACCATCAGGCCGACGATCGAGTTGTTGCCCTCGAGGATCTGGTTGGCGACGTTCTCCATGACCAGCGGCTGCAGGGCCGGATCCTTGTTGGAGTTGGCGTGGCTGCAGTCGACCATGACGTTCGGGCGGATACCGGCGCGGGTCAGTTCCTGCTCGCAGAGGGCGACGCTGACCGAGTCGTAGTTGGGCTTGCCGTTGCCGCCGCGCAGCACCACGTGGCCGTAGCGGTTGCCCTTGGTGGTGACGATCGACACCTGGCCCTGCTGGTTGAGGCCGAGGAAGCGGTGCGGGCTGGAAACCGACTGCAGGGCGTTGATCGCCACGGTCAGGCTGCCGTCGGTGCCGTTCTTGAAGCCGACCGCGGAGGACAGACCGGAGGCCATCTCGCGGTGGGTCTGCGATTCGGTGGTGCGTGCGCCGATGGCCGACCAGCTGATCAGGTCCTGCAGGTACTGCGGGGAGATCGGGTCGAGCGCTTCGGTGGCGGTCGGCAGGCCCATCTCGGCCAGATCGCAGAGCAGCTTGCGGCCGATGTGCAGGCCGTCCTGGATCTTGAACGAGTCGTCCAGATAGGGGTCGTTGATCAGACCCTTCCAGCCGACCGTGGTGCGTGGCTTCTCGAAGTACACGCGCATGATCAGGTAAAGGGTGTCGGACAGCTCGGCGGCCAGGCCCTTGAGTCGCTCGGCGTATTCGTGGGCGGCCTTGATGTCGTGGATCGAGCAGGGGCCGACCACCACGAACAGGCGATGGTCCTTGCCATCAAGAATGTCGCGCACCACCTGACGGCCGTCGCTCACGGTGCGGCGGGCGGTCTCGGTGAGGGGCAGTTCCTTCTTGAGCTGTTCGGGAGTGATCAGCGCCTCGTTGGAGGCAATGTTAAGGTCGTCGATCGGTAAATCAGCCATCGTGTTACTCGTAGGTCACGGATGCGTCCGCCGGCCAGGCCCGTGGCGGAGGCAGCAAGAGGGCAACGGGATGCCTGAACCTTAACGCTTTGCGCGCCCACTTAACAATAAGACCAGCGGGTTTTTCGGCGCCCCTGCGTCCGGGGCGTCTGTCCGATCGGCGGACGGATTCGCTGGCGCAGGCTTGCACGGGGAGGCACCTGCCGTCGATAGTCGAGGGCCACACTTTTCAGGAGCGTTGCAATGAGCGAATCGGCCCGTCCGCGTATCGGCATCATCGGCACCGGTGCCATCGGCGGCTACTACGGTCTGCTGCTGGCTCGCGCCGGCTTCGAGGTGCACTTCCTGCTGCGCAGCGAGTATGCGGCGGTGCTCCGCGAGGGGCTGCGGGTGCGGCATGCGCAGCTCGGCGAGCTGCATCTGCCATCGGTGAACGCCTGGCGCGACGCCGCACAGATGCCGCCCTGCGACTGGCTGCTGGTGGGCGCCAAGACCACCAGCAACGCGGAGCTGGCGCCGCTGATCGTCCAGGCTGCCGCGCCGGAGGCCAAGGTGGTGCTGCTGCAGAACGGCCTGGGCGTGGAGGACGAGCTGCGGCCTCGCTTGCCGGACCGTCTGCACCTGCTTGGCGGACTGTGCTTCATCTGCGCCCATCGCGAGGCGCCGGGCGTGGTGGTGCACCAGGCTCAGGGCGTATGCAATCTCGGCTATCACAGCGGCCCGGCCGGCGCGACGGAGCGCCAGGCGCTGCTCGAGCAGGGGGTGGCCTGGCTGCGCGAGGCGGGCATCGACTCCAGTGCGATCCCCGACCTCGCCCAGGCACGCTGGCAGAAGCTGGTGTGGAACATCCCCTACAACGGCGTCGCGGTGCTGCTTGGCAGCTCCACTGCGACGCTGATGGCCAATCCGCACAGCCGGGCGCTGCTGCAGGCGCTCATGGAGGAGGTGGTGGCGGCCGCCCATGCCTGCGGCCACCGGCTGCCGGACAACTATACGCAGAAGCTGCTGGCCTACACCGACCGCATGCCCGACTATCTGCCGAGCATGTACCACGACTTCGCCCAGCGCCGGCCGGCCGAACTGGCGGCGCTGTACGCGGCGCCGCTGGCGGCGGCGGCGGCGGTCGGTGTGGACATGCCCAGGGTGCGCATGCTCCACCAGGCGCTGGCGTTCCTGCAGGGCGACGCTGCGCCGGCGTGTCGCCCGCTGTGAGCGGCGCACGCGTCCCTGGTGAGTGTGCGGTGCGGTTTCGTCGGGGCAGGCTGACGAGGCCGACAGGCGCCCGGGCAGGGTGCCCGGTCGGCGAGCGGCAAAGCCCTGCTACGCTGAGGGGGTAATGCAGCCCCCGTCACGGAGGCAAGATGATCCGCTCCATCCTCTACGCCACCGATCTCGGGCTTTATGCACCCTACGTCCTGCAGCATGCCGCTTCCCTTGCGCGGACCCACCATGCCGATCTCTACGTGCTGCACGTGGTCGAGCCGCTCGGCCTGTTCGCCGAGTCGTTGCTGCAGACTTACCTGGATGCCGCGGCGCTCGGCGAGCTCCACCGCCATGGTCTGGAGCGGATCATGGCGAGTATCGAGCAGCGGGTTTTCGAGGAGTTCTGCGACGAGCTGCAGGAAAGCGCCGAGGAGGCTGCGCCGATCCGCGCCGTGCAGGTCCAGCTCGGCGATCCGCCGCAGGTGATCCTGCAGTTCGCCGAGGATCTGGCGGCGGAGCTGATCGTCATAGGTTCGCACAGCCAGGGGCCGCGGGCGAGTGCGCTGCTGGGCCGCACCTGCCTGCGCCTGCTGCAGCAGACGCGGGTGCCGGTCTACCTGGTGCCCATCATGGCGGACTGGAGCGAAAGCCGTTGAGGGGGGAGCATACAGAAGGTTTTTTCTCGTCTAAGATTCAGGAATAAACCATGGGAATGGTTATAAAAAATCAGGGCTGCCGCGGGCAGCCTCCCGGCTTATTTTTGATCGAGGAATCCTCATGAAGCTTCAGCAACTGCGTTACATCTGGGAAGTTGCGCATCATGACCTGAACGTTTCCGCCACGGCGCAGAGCTTGTACACCTCGCAGCCGGGGATCAGCAAGCAGATCCGCCTGCTTGAGGACGAACTGGGGGTAGAGGTGTTCGCGCGCAGCGGCAAGCACCTGACGCGGATCACCCCGGCCGGCGAGCGGATCATCAACACCGCCGGCGAGATCCTGCGCAAGGTGGAGAGTATCAAGCAGATCGCTCAGGAATTCTCCAACGAGAAAAAGGGCACCCTGTCGATCGCCACCACCCACACCCAGGCGCGCTACGCGCTGCCGCAGGTGATCGGCGACTTCATCAAGCAGTATCCGGAGGTGGCGCTGCACATGCATCAGGGCACGCCGACGCAGATCGCCGAGATGGCCGCCGACGGCACCGTGGACTTCGCCATCGCCACCGAGGCGCTGGAGCAGTTCGGCGACCTGGTGATGATGCCCTGCTATCGCTGGAACCGTTGCGTGATCGTGCCCCATGGGCATCCGCTGACCCGACTGCCTAGCCTCACCCTGGAGGCGCTGGCCGAGCATCCGCTGGTCACCTACGTGTTCGGCTTCACCGGGCGCTCCAAGCTGGATGAGGCATTCAGCCATCGGGGGCTCGAGCCCAAGGTGGTGTTCACCGCCGCCGACGCCGACGTGATCAAGACCTATGTGCGTCTCGGCCTGGGGGTGGGCATCGTCGCGCGCATGGCGGTCGATCCGGTGCAGGACGCCGATCTGGTGGTGCTCGATGCCAGCGAGCTGTTCGAGCCCAGCGTGACCAAGATCGGCTTCCGTCGCGGTACCTTCCTGCGCGGCTTCATGCTGGACTTCATCGAGCGCTTCGCACCGCACCTGACGCGCGAGCGGGTGCTGGAGGCCGTGCAGTGCCGTAACAAGTCGGAGCTCGAGGAACTGTTCGCCGACGTCGAGCTGCCGACCTGCTGAGCGCCCTGGTGTTGCCCGCAGCAGCAAAAAGCCCGACCGGAGGTCGGGCTTTTTGCACAGGGCGCCGCAGCGGGGTGCCGCGACCCCGGCGACTCAGCGGTATTCGCAGAGGTAGGCGGTGTCCTGGGCAACCTTGAGCTGGAACTTGCTGTCGGCCGGTACATCGAACTTGCTGCCGGCGGCGAAGGTTTCCCAGGCGTCGCTGCCCGGCAGCCTGACGGTCAGGGCGCCGGCGATCACATGCATGACTTCGGCCTTGGCGGTGCCGAATTCGTATTCGCCCGGTGCCATCACGCCGACGGTGGCCGGACCTTCGGCCATCTCGAAGGCGATGGACTTGACGGTGCCGTTGAAGTACTCGTTGACCTTGAACATGCGGGCCTCGCGATAAGGGAAAAAGGGCGCGCCAGTATGCCCAAGGCGCACGTCGACGTCACCTGCGTAGCGTGGGCGGCTGCCTGTGCCGGCCGGCTGCGCTCAGTCAGGGCGCAGCTCCAGTCTGGCGGCGGCCAGGCTCGGCAGGCTCGCCGGCAGCAGGCGGGCGATGTTGCGCGCGTCGTCGAGGCCGCGATGCTGGGTGCCGCGAAACTCCAGTCCCGCCACCTCCAGGGCGCGGTTGAGGCCGACCTGCTTGCGCCCGGTGCGATCTTTGAACTGGCGGTTGAACAGTTTCTTGAGATTGAAGTGGGGCAGTTCGCCGAGGGCGCTGCGGATGCCCTGGCGACGCCATTCCGCGGCGAACTGTTCGCGGTCGTAGTTGCCCCAGCTGAGCCAGCCCTGCAGGTGCGGCAGGTGGCGCTGCAGCCAGGGCTCGAAGCGTGCCTGCAGCTGGAGCAGGGTAGGGGCATGATCGACGTCGGCCTGGTCGATCCGGGTGAGCTGCCGGCAGAAGGCGGTGAGCTGCGGGCGTCGTGTGGGGCGGACGAAGCTCTGGAAGTGGTCCTGCTCGCGAGCCTGTTCGTCGACGACCACCGCGCCGACCTCGATGATCTCCATTTCCTCGGTCGGCCAGCCGCCGTCGTCGGTGGTGGCTTCCAGGTCGATTACCAGCCAGTGCCTCATGCGTGCTCCTCCCTGCGTTTGGGCCGAGTATGCGGCGACCTGCTGGCTTCGGCAAATCCCTGTGCTAGGCTGGCCGTTCGTTCTCTGGGAGGTGCAGGATGGCAAAGGTCGCATTTATCGGCCTGGGCGTGATGGGATACCCGATGGCGGCACACCTGTTGCGCAACGGTCATGAGGTCTGCGTGTACAACCGCACCGCGGCAAGGGCGCAGCGCTGGGTTGCCGAGCATGGCGGACGTCGCGCGGCGACGCCGCGCGAGGCTGCCGCCGGCGCCGAGTTCGTGATGAGCTGCGTGGGCAACGACGACGATCTGCGCGCGGTGGTGCTCGGCGCCGATGGCGCTTTCGCCGGCATGGCGCCGGGCGGCGTACTGATCGACCATACCACCGCCTCGGCCGACGTGGCTCGCGAGCTGGCGGTGCTGGCCGCCGAGCGCGAGCTGGCGTTCCTTGATGCGCCGGTCTCCGGAGGCCAGGCGGGTGCCGAAAACGGCGTGCTGACGGTGATGGTCGGCGGCGAGGCTGTCGTGTACGCCCGTGCCGAGCCGGTCATCCGCAGCTATGCGCGCATGGTCAAGCTGATGGGGCATGCCGGCAGCGGTCAGCTGACCAAGATGGTCAACCAGATCTGTATCGGCGGCTTGCTGCAGGGATTGTCCGAGGCGCTGCACTTTGCTCAGTGCGCCGGTCTGGACGGCAGGGCGGCGATGGAGGTGATCGGCAAGGGGGCTGCGCAGTCCTGGCAGCTGGAGAATCGTCACGCCAGCATGCTGGAGGGGCGCTTCGATTTCGGCTTCGCAGTGGACTGGATGCGCAAGGATCTCGGCATCCTGCTCGAGGAGGCGCGTCGCAACGGCGCCCAGCTACCGGTCACTGCGCTGGTCGACCAGTTCTACGCCGAGGTCCAGGCCGGCGGCGGCGGTCGCTGGGACACCTCCAGCCTGATCACCCGCCTCAGGGTGCCTGCGCGGGAGTGACGTCGAGGCTCGCGTGCTGTGGGAGATCGGCCTGGCTGCTCTTGGCGGCGGGGCGAACGGCGGCTATCCTCGCGCGCCGCCTTACCGACGTCACGCGCCGTTCTTTCATCCTTGTCGTTTCGGGTAGTCGTCGTCATGCAATGTCGAGCCGGATGCGGGGCCTGCTGCATCGCCCCGTCGATCTCCACGCCAATTCCCGGCATGCCCCAGGGTAAGCCGGCCGGGGTCCGCTGCGTGCAGCTGGACGAACGCAACCTCTGTCGCCTGTTCGGCAGGCCGGAACGTCCGGCGGTATGCGGGCGGTTCGCGGCCGATCCGCAGGTGTGCGGCGACACGCGCGAGCAGGCGATCCGTCTGCTCGCCGAGTGGGAGCAGCTCACCGCCTGAGGGAGCGGAAACGCGAAGGGGCTGCCGAGGCAGCCCCTTGCGGTCGGGTGGGAGCTTACTTGCGCTGATCCAGCGGCAGGTAGTCGCGCTTGGCGTAGCCGGTGTAGATCTGGCGCGGGCGACCGATCTTGTAACCGCCGGCGTACATTTCCTTCCACTGGGCGATCCAGCCGGCGGTGCGCGCCAGGGCGAAGATCACGGTGAACATGCTGGTCGGAATGCCGATGGCCTTGAGGATGATGCCCGAGTAGAAGTCCACGTTCGGGTACAGGTTGCGCTCCTGGAAGTACGGATCGTTGCGGGCGATCTCTTCCAGCTTCATGGCCAGCTCGAGCTTCGGATCGTTGATGCCCAGCTCGGACAGCACCTCGTCGCAGGTCTGCTTCATGACCTTGGCGCGCGGGTCGAAGTTCTTGTACACGCGGTGGCCGAAGCCCATCAGCTTGAACGGGTCGTTCTTGTCCTTGGCCTTGGCGATGAACTTCTCGATGTTCTCGACGCTGCCGATCTCGTCCAGCATGGTCAGCACGGCCTCGTTGGCGCCGCCGTGGGCCGGTCCCCACAGCGCGGCGATGCCGGCGGCGATACAGGCGAACGGGTTGGCACCGGTGGAGCCGGTCAGGCGCACGGTGGAGGTGGAGGCGTTCTGCTCATGGTCGGCGTGCAGGATGAAGATGCGGTCCATGGCCTTGGCCAGCACCGGGTTCACCTTCTTCTCCTCGCACGGGGTGTTGAACATCATGTGCAGGAAGTTTTCCGCGTAGCTCAGCTCGTTGCGCGGGTACATGATCGGCTGGCCGACCGAGTACTTGTAGGCCATGGCGGCCATGGTCGGCATCTTGGCGATCAGGCGGATCGCGGAGATCTCGCGATGCTTGGGATCGTTGTTGTCCAGCGAGTCGTGGTAGAAGGCGGACAGGGCGCCGACCAGACCGCACATCACCGCCATCGGGTGAGCGTCGCGGCGGAAGCCGTTGAGGAACGACTTCATCTGCTCGTGAACCATGGTGTGGTTCTTCACCAGGCCGGTGAACTCGGCTTTCTGCTCGGCGGTCGGCAGTTCGCCGTAGAGCAGGGCATAGCAGACCTCGAGGTAGTCGGACTTCTCGGCCAGCTGCTCGATCGGGTAACCGCGGTGCATCAGGATGCCCTTGTCACCGTCGATGAAGGTGATCTTGGACTCGCAAGCGGCGGTCGACATGAAGCCAGGATCATAGGTGAAGACCCCCTGGTTGACCAGGCTGCGAACGTCGATGACGTCCGGACCCATGGTGCCAGAGAGAATGGGCAGCTCGACGGGGGCGGCGCCCTCGATGATCAACTGTGCTTTCTTGTCAGCCATAACCGGCCTCCTAAAATTGTGCTTGGCTTGAAATCATCTTTCTATACACGGCCCCCCAGGCAGGGCCCGTGCCACTATAGAGCGATAAAACCGAAAGTCAATTTGTCCGAAAGTCGGGCGCTGGCCGTTTTGCGGCGGCATGTTTCGCTCAAAATCACGGCCGTTTACTCCTTTCGGACGGGTGCGACAATCAGTCCTTTAGGCTAAGGCTGCGCGTTGTCAGGCCTGACCTAACTGTCTATACTGCGTGGCCGACCGCCAGAGGCTATGCCAGGCCTAGGTTCTGGCTGTTGTCACTACCTGGTGATGGGTACCTGACAAGTGCACTTCCCGACAACTTGCCCTGCTGGTTGGGGCTCTCAGTGTGAAAAAAAGCCGTGAATAGCAAACGACCCGTAAACCTAGACCTTAGGACCATCCAACTCCCAGTCACTGCTTACACGTCCATCGCTCACCGTATCTCCGGCGTCATTCTGTTTCTGGGCATCGCTGTGCTGCTGTACGCACTCGACCTGTCCCTGGCGTCCGAGGAAGGCTTCGAGCAGGTGGCGGCGTGTCTGGCCAGCCCTCTGGCCAAGCTCGTGATCTGGGGTCTGTTGTCCGCGCTCCTGTACCACCTGGTAGCCGGCATTCGCCATCTGATCATGGATATGGGCATTGGTGAAACGCTGGAAGGCGGCAAGCTGGGCTCCAAAATCGTCATCGCTGTCTCCGCGGTGCTGATCGTTCTTGCAGGGGTGTGGGTATGGTAACCAACGTCACTAACTTTTCCCGGTCGGGTCTCTACGACTGGATGGCGCAGCGGGTCTCCGCTGTGGTTCTCGCGGCTTACTTCCTCTTCCTGCTGGGTTACCTGGTAGCCAATCCGGGGCTGGGCTATGCCGACTGGCACGGCCTGTTCTCCCAGGGCTGGATGCGCATCTTCAGCCTGCTGGCCGTCGTCGCCCTGAGTGTGCACGCCTGGGTCGGCATGTGGACCATCTCCACTGACTACCTGACGCCGATGGCGCTGGGCAAGTCGGCCACCGCTGTGCGTTTCCTGTTCCAGGCAGTCTGCGGCATCGCCATGTTCGCGTTCTTCGTCTGGGGTGTGCAGATTCTTTGGGGTATCTGATCCATGGCTAGCATTCCTACTCTTTCCTTCGACGCCATCATCATCGGCGGCGGCGGCGCCGGCATGCGCGCAGCGCTGCAGCTGTCCCAGTCGGGCCACAAGACCGCCTGCGTGACCAAGGTCTTCCCGACCCGTTCGCACACCGTCTCCGCTCAGGGCGGCATCACCTGCGCCATCGCTTCGGCCGATCCGAACGACGACTGGCGCTGGCACATGTACGACACCGTCAAGGGTTCCGACTACATCGGTGACCAGGACGCCATCGAGTACATGTGCTCCGTCGGTCCGGAAGCCGTGTTCGAGCTCGAACACATGGGGCTGCCGTTCTCCCGTACCGAGCAGGGTCGCATCTACCAGCGTCCGTTCGGTGGCCAGTCCAAGGACTACGGCAACGGTGGTCAGGCCGCACGTACCTGTGCCGCGGCCGACCGTACCGGCCACGCCCTGCTGCACACCCTGTACCAGGCCAACCTGAAGAACGGCACCACCTTCCTCAACGAGTGGTTCGCCGTCGACCTGGTCAAGAACCAGGATGGCGCCATCGTCGGCATCATCGCCATTCGCATCGAGACCGGCGAGACCGTCTACATCCGCTCCAAGGCCACCGTGCTGGCTACCGGCGGCGCCGGTCGCATCTACGCCTCCACCACCAACGCCCTGATCAACACCGGCGACGGCGTGGGTATGGCCCTGCGTGCCGGCGTGCCGGTGCAGGACATGGAAATGTGGCAGTTCCACCCGACCGGCATCGCCGGTGCCGGCGTGCTGGTGACCGAGGGTTGCCGCGGCGAGGGTGGCTACCTGATCAACAAGCACGGCGAGCGCTTCATGGAGCGTTACGCGCCGAACGCCAAGGACCTGGCCGGCCGCGACGTGGTCGCCCGCTCCATGGTCAAGGAAGTCATCGCCGGCAACGGTTGCGGCCCGGATGGCGACCACGTGCTGCTCAAGCTCGACCACCTGGGCGAGGAAGTCCTGCACAGCCGCCTGCCTGGCATCTGCGAGCTGTCCAAGACCTTCGCGCACGTCGATCCGGTGGTCGCGCCGATTCCGGTCATCCCGACCTGCCACTACATGATGGGCGGGGTTGCCACCAACATCCACGGTCAGGCCATCACCCAGGACGCCAACGGCAACGACAAGATCGTCGAAGGCCTGTTCGCCGTGGGCGAAGTCGCCTGCGTGTCGGTGCACGGCGCCAACCGTCTGGGCGGCAACTCGCTGCTCGATCTGGTGGTGTTCGGTCGTGCCGCTGGCCTGCACCTGGAAAAGGCCCTCAAGGAGGGCATCGAGCATCGTCCTGCCAGCGAGTCCGACCTCGAGGCTTCCCTCAAGCGTCTGTCGGGCGTCAACGAGCGCACCAGCGGCGAGGAAGTCGCCCCGCTGCGCAAGGAGCTGCAGCAGTGCATGCAGAACTACTTCGGTGTATTCCGTACCGGTGAATACATGCAGAAGGGCATCAAGCAACTGGCCGAGCTGCGCGAGCGCATCGCGAACGTCAAGATCGCGGACAAGAGCCAGGCATTCAATACTGCGCGTACCGAAGCGCTGGAACTGCAGAACCTCCTCGAAGTGGCCGAAGCCACCGCGATCGCTGCCGAGATCCGCAAGGAGTCCCGCGGCGCCCATGCTCGCGAAGACTTCGAAGAGCGCGATGACGAGAACTGGCTGTGCCACACCCTGTACTTCCCGGGTGAGAAGCGCGTGGCCAAGCGCGGCGTGAACTTCGCGCCGAAGACCGTTCCGGCGTTCGAGCCCAAAGTGCGTACCTATTGAGGAAGGCTGAGATATGTCGCTTGGTAAAACTCTGCAAGTCAGCGTCTATCGCTACAACCCGGAGAAGGACGCTGCGCCGTTCATGCAGGACTTCAACGTCGAGATCGACGGCAAGGACCTGATGGTGCTGGACGTGCTGGCCCTGATCAAGGAGCAGGACGTCACCTTCTCCTACCGTCGTTCCTGCCGCGAAGGCGTGTGCGGCTCCGACGGCATGAACATCAGCGGCAAGAACGGTCTGGCCTGCATCACCCCGATCTCGCAGGTGGTGAAGAACGGCAAGCTGGTGATCCGCCCGCTGCCGGGTCTGCCGGTCATCCGTGACTTGGTGGTCGACATGAGCATCTTCTACAAGCAGTACGAGAAGGTGCAGCCCTACCTGCAGAACGACACTCCGGCTCCGGCCATCGAGCGTCTGCAGTCGCCGGAAGAGCGCGAGAAGCTGGACGGTCTGTACGAGTGCATCCTGTGCGCCTGCTGCTCGACCTCCTGCCCGTCCTTCTGGTGGAACCCGGACAAGTTCCTCGGTCCGGCCGCGCTGCTGCAGGCCTATCGCTTCCTGGCCGACAGCCGCGACACCAAGACCGAAGAGCGTCTGGCTTCCCTGGACGATCCGTTCAGTGTGTTCCGTTGCCGCGGGATCATGAACTGCGTGAACGTCTGCCCGAAGGGTCTGAACCCGACCAAGGCGATCGGCCACGTGCGTAACATGCTGCTGCAAAGCGGTACCTGATGAGCCGCCGCAGGCGGTAAGTCAAAAGAGTCTGCGCGGAGTGGCGGCTTGCCGTCACTCCGCGCAGTTGCAGAACCAGCCGCAGCCCACAAAGCCGCGGTGTTTGATCAAAAAACGACCAGCAGGGGCAACCGGGCTGGAACCCGGACCATCTGCGGGATCCGAAGTGGCTTTACCCGAGTCGCTGCTCTGGACTTTTGGGCCACGCGGTCTCCACGTCAGGTGGTGTCCCCTTACCGAGGGTGACCTAGCATGCATGAAAGCGTAATGCAGCGGATGTGGAACAGTGCCCACCTGTCCGGTGGAAACGCTGCCTACGTCGAAGAGCTCTACGAGCTCTTCCTGCACGATCCCAACGCTGTGCCCGAAGAGTGGCGCACCTACTTCCAGAAGTTGCCGGCCGACGGCAACCAGTCTCCCGACGTTTCCCATGCCACGGTCCGCGATCATTTCGTGCTGCTGGCCAAGAACCAGCGTCGCGCCCAGCCGGTGTCCGCCGGCACCGTCAGCAGCGAGCATGAGAAGAAGCAGGTCGAAGTGCTGCGTCTGATTCAGGCCTTCCGCATGCGTGGCCATCAGGCATCCAAGCTCGACCCGCTCGGTCTGTGGGAGCGCAAGGCCCCGGCCGACCTGTCGATCCACCACTATGGCCTGACCGACGCCGACCTGGACACCGTGTTCCAGACTGGCGAGCTGTTCATCGGCAAGCAGGAAGCCACCCTGCGCGAGATCCGCGACGCCCTGCAGGCCACCTACTGCGGCACCATCGGCGCCGAGTTCACCCATATCGTCGATTCCGAGCAGCGCAAGTGGTTCCAGCAGCGCCTGGAAAGCGTGCGCGGTCGTCCGCAGTACAGCAAGGAAGTCAAGGCTCACGTCCTCGAGCGCCTGAGCGCCGGCGAAGGCCTGGAGAAGTACCTGGGCACCAAGTACCCGGGCACCAAGCGCTTCGGTCTGGAAGGTGGCGAGAGCCTGGTGCCGATGGTCGACGAGATCATCCAGCGCTCCGGCTCCTACGGCGCCAAGGAGATCGTCATCGGCATGGCCCACCGCGGCCGTCTGAACCTGCTGGTCAACGCGCTCGGCAAGAACCCGCGCGACCTGTTCGACGAGTTCGACGGCAAGAAGCTGATCGAGCGCGGCTCGGGCGACGTGAAGTACCACCAGGGCTTCTCCTCCAACGTCATGACTCCGGGCGGCGAAGTGCACCTGGCCATGGCGTTCAACCCGTCCCACCTGGAGATCGTCTCCCCGGTGGTCGAAGGTTCGGTGCGCGCCCGCCAGGATCGCCGCGGCGACGTCGGCGGCGACAAGGTGGTGCCGATCTCCCTGCACGGCGACTCGGCCTTCGCCGGTCAGGGCGTGGTGATGGAAACCTTCCAGATGTCGCAGATCCGCGGCTACAAGACTGGCGGCACCATCCACATCGTCATCAACAACCAGGTCGGCTTTACCACCAGCAACCCGGAAGACACCCGTTCGACCGAGTACTGCACCGATCCGGCGAAGATGATCCAGGCGCCGATCCTGCACGTGAACGGCGACGATCCGGAAGCGGTGCTGTTCGTCACCCAGCTGGCCGTCGACTACCGCATGCAGTTCAAGCGCGATGTGGTCATCGATCTGGTCTGCTACCGCCGTCGCGGCCACAACGAGGCCGACGAGCCGAGCGGCACCCAGCCGCTGATGTACCAGAAGATCGCCAAGCAGCGTACCACCCGCGAGCTGTACGCCGACGCCCTGGTCAAGGAAGGCAGCCTGAGCGCCGAACAGGCCCAGGCGCTGGTCGACGACTATCGCGCGGCCCTGGACAACGGCCTGCACGTGGTCAAGAGCCTGGTCAAGGAACCCAACCCGGAACTGTTCGTCGACTGGCGTCCGTACCTGGGGCATGCCTGGACCGCCAAGCACGACACCAGTTTCGACCTCAAGACCCTCCAGGAACTGAATGCCAAGCTGCTGCAGATCCCGGAAGGCTTCGTGGTCCAGCGCCAGGTCGCCAAGATCCTCGAGGATCGTGGTCGCATGGGCGTCGGCGCCATGCCGATCAACTGGGGCTGCGCCGAGACCCTGGCCTATGCCACCCTGCTGGTCGAAGGTCATCCGGTGCGCATCACCGGTCAGGACGTCGGCCGCGGCACCTTCTCGCACCGCCATGCCGTGCTGCACAACCAGAAGGACGCCAGCCGCTACATCCCGCTGCAGCACCTGTATGAAGGTCAGCCGAACTTCGACCTGTACGATTCCTTCCTCTCCGAGGAAGCCGTGCTGGCCTTCGAATACGGCTACGCCACCACCACGCCGAACGCGCTGGTGATCTGGGAAGCCCAGTTCGGCGACTTCGCCAACGGTGCCCAGGTGGTGATCGACCAGTTCATCAGCAGCGGCGAGACCAAGTGGGGCCGTCTGTGCGGTCTGACCATGCTGCTGCCGCACGGCTACGAAGGCCAGGGTCCGGAGCACTCCTCCGCCCGCCTGGAGCGCTACCTGCAGCTGTGCGCCGAGCACAACATCCAGGTCTGCATGCCGACCACCCCGGCGCAGGTCTACCACATGCTGCGTCGCCAGGTGATCCGCCCGCTGCGCAAGCCGCTGGTGGCCCTGACGCCGAAGTCGCTGCTGCGCCACAAGCTGGCCATCTCCACCCTGGAGGAACTGGCCCAGGGCTCCTTCCATACCGTCCTGCCGGAAATCGACAGCCTCGAGCCGAAGAAGGTCGAGCGTCTGGTGCTGTGCAGCGGCAAGGTCTACTACGACCTGCTGGAGAAGCGCCGCGCCGAAGGCCGCGAGGACATCGCCATCGTGCGTGTCGAACAGCTCTATCCGTTCCCGGAAGAGGAGCTGGCCGAGATCATGGCGCCGTACACCAACCTCAAGCAGGTGGTCTGGTGCCAGGAAGAGCCGATGAACCAGGGCGCCTGGTACTGCAGCCAGCACCACATGCGTCGCGTCATCAGCGCCCACGACAAGTCGCTCGGCCTGGCCTATGCCGGTCGCGAGGCTTCCGCGGCGCCGGCCTGCGGTTACGCCTCTATGCACGCCGAACAGCAGGAAAAACTGCTGCAGGACGCCTTTACCGTTTAATGCCTTCACAGTGCGCTGCCGGACCCAGGTCCGGCAGTCGCATGCCTGAAGAACCCGAATCCATAGGAAATGCACAGACATGGCTATTGAGATCAAAGCCCCGACTTTCCCGGAATCCGTCGCCGACGGTACCGTTGCCACCTGGCACAAGCAGCCGGGCGAAGCCGTCAAGCGTGACGAGCTGATCGTCGACATCGAAACCGACAAGGTGGTCATGGAAGTCCTGGCCGAAGCCGATGGCGTGCTGGCCAGCATCGTCAAGAACGAGGGCGATACCGTGCTGAGCGGCGAGCTGCTCGGCACCATCGAGGCCGGCGCCGTCGCCGCTGCCCCGGCTGCCGCACCGGCCGCCGCCGCCCCGGCTGCCGCGGCTCCTGCCGTCGCCGAGGAAGCCATCCTGTCGCCGGCCGCGCGCAAGATCGCCGCCGAGAACGATCTGGACCGCAACGCCATTCCGGGCACCGGCAAGGGCGGTCGCGTCACCAAGGAAGACGCCGTCGCCGCCGTCGAGGCCAAGAAGGCCGCTCCGGCTCCGGCCGCCAAGCCGGCTGCTCCGGCTGCCGACGCGCCGATCTTCGCCGTGGGCGACCGCGTCGAGAAGCGCGTGCCGATGACCCGCCTGCGCGCCAAGATCGCCGAGCGCCTGGTCGAGGCCCAGTCCACCATGGCCATGCTGACTACCTACAACGAAGTCAACATGAAGCCGATCATGGACCTGCGCAACAAGTACAAGGACCTGTTCGAGAAGAAGCACAACGGCGTACGCCTGGGCTTCATGTCCTTCTTCGTCAAGGCCGCCACCGAGGCGCTGAAGCGCTTCCCGGGCGTCAACGCCTCCATCGACGGCAACGACATCGTCTATCACGGCTACTCGGACATCGGCGTGGCCGTTTCCAGCGACCGCGGCCTGGTGGTTCCGGTGCTGCGCAACGCCGAGCTGATGAGCCTGGCCGAGATCGAGGGCACCATCGCCGGCTACGGCCGCAAGGCGAAGGAAGGCAAGCTGACCATCGAGGAGATGACCGGCGGCACCTTCACCATCTCCAACGGCGGCGTGTTCGGCTCCCTGCTGTCCAGCCCGATCGTCAACCCGCCGCAGACCGCGATCCTCGGCATGCACAAGATCCAGGAGCGTCCGATGGCGGTCAACGGCCAGGTGGTGATCCTGCCGATGATGTACCTGGCGCTGTCCTACGACCACCGTCTGATCGACGGCAAGGAGGCGGTGAGCTTCCTGGTCGCCATCAAGGACCTGCTGGAAGATCCGGCCCGCCTGCTGCTGGACGTCTGATCCCGCGCATCTCCAAGGGCGGTCTCCGACAGGGGGGCCGCCTGTTCCATCCCAAAAGGATCGAGAGTTATGACCCAGAAATTCGACGTAGTGGTGATTGGCGGTGGCCCGGGCGGCTACGTGGCGGCCATCCGTGCAGCCCAGCTGGGCTTCAAGACCGCCTGCATCGAGAAGTACAAGGGCAAGGACGGCAAAGTCGCCCTCGGCGGCACCTGCCTGAACGTCGGCTGCATCCCCTCCAAGGCGCTGCTGGACAGCTCCTGGAAGTACCACGAGGCCAAGGAGAGCTTCTCCGTGCACGGCATCGGCGTCGATAACGTGCGCATGGACGTGCCGGCGATGATCGCCCGCAAGGCCGGCATCGTGAAGAACCTGACCGGCGGCATCGCCAGCCTGTTCAAGATGAACGGCGTGACCCTGATCGAAGGCCACGGCAAGCTGCTGGCCGGCAAGCAGGTCGAAGTCACCGCTGAAGACGGCGCCGTGCAGGTGCTGGAAGCCGGCAACGTGATCATCGCCTCCGGCTCCAAGCCGATCGACATCCCGCCGGCTCCGGTCAACCAGGACACCATCGTCGACTCCACCGGCGCCCTGGAATTCCAGAGCGTGCCGAAGAAGCTGGGCGTGATCGGCGCCGGCGTCATCGGCCTGGAGCTGGGCTCGGTGTGGGCCCGTCTGGGTGCCGAAGTCACCGTGATCGAGGCCCAGGAGAAGTTCCTCGCCGCGGTCGACGAGCAGGTCGCCAAGGAAGCCCAGAAGCTGCTGACCAAGCAGGGCCTGGACATCCGCCTGGGTGCGCGCCTGACCGGTTCCGAGGTCAAGGACGGTCAGGTGACCGTATCCTTCACCGACGCCGCCGGCGAGCAGCAGCTGACCTTCGACAAGCTGATCGTCTCGGTCGGCCGTCGTCCGGTGACCCAGGACGTGCTGTCCGCCGACTGCGGCGTGACCCTCGACGAGCGCGGCTTCATCTACGTCGACGACCAGTGCGCCACCAGCGTGCCGGGCGTCTACGCCATCGGCGACGTGGTGCGCGGCCCGATGCTGGCCCACAAGGCCTCGGAAGAGGGCGTGATGGTCGCCGAGCGCATCGCCGGTCACAAGGCCCAGGTCAACTACGACCTGATCCCGTCGGTGATCTACACCCACCCGGAAATCGCCGCGGTCGGCAAGACCGAGCAGCAGCTGAAGGCCGAAGGCGTTGCCATCAACGTCGGCGTGTTCCCGTTCGCTGCCAGCGGCCGCGCCATGGCCGCCAACGACACCCACGGCCTGATCAAGGTCATCGCCGACGCCACCACCGACCGCGTGCTGGGCGTCCACGTGATCGGCCCGAGCGCCGCGGAGATCGTCCAGCAGGGCGCCATCGCCATGGAATTCGGCTCCAGCGCCGAAGACCTGGGCATGATGGTGTTCTCGCACCCGACCCTGTCGGAAGGCCTGCACGAAGCGGCCCTGGCGGTGAATGGCCACGCCATCCACATCGCCAACCGCAAGAAGCGCTAAGCCGCCGGACGCCGGCCGACGCCTGTCGGCCGGCTCTGCAACGGCCCCGGCGTGGTGGAGTCGATGACTTCGCCGCGCCGGGGCCGTTGTCGTTTGTGGGCTCTGGACTGGCGGGCAGCCCCGTTCCAGAGCCCTCTAGCCACTGCAACGCTTTCCCGGTTAGGATTCGCTCGCCAATACTTACAACTAAAGTGGTATGGAAACATGAATCTTCACGAATATCAGGGTAAGCAGTTGTTTGCCGAGTACGGGCTGCCGGTCTCCAAGGGCTATGCGGTCGATACTCCGAAGGAGGCAGCCGAGGCCTGCGACAAGATCGGTGGCAGCGAGTGGGTGGTGAAGGCCCAGGTGCATGCCGGCGGTCGTGGCAAGGCCGGTGGCGTCAAGCTGGTTCGTAGCAAGGAAGAAGCCAAGGCGTTCGCCCAGCAGTGGCTGGATCAGCGCCTGGTGACCTACCAGACCGATGCCAACGGGCAGCCGGTCAGCAAGATTCTGGTCGAGTCCTGCACCGATATCGCCAAGGAGCTGTATCTGGGCGCGGTGGTCGACCGTTCCACCCGGCGCATCGTGTTCATGGCCTCCACCGAGGGTGGCGTGGACATCGAGAAGGTCGCCCACGAAACCCCCGAGAAGATCCTCAAGACCAGCATCGACCCGCTGGTCGGCGCGCAGCCGTTCCAGGGTCGCGAGCTGGCCTTCAAGCTCGGCCTCAAGGGCGATCAGATCAAGCAGTTTTCGCAGATCTTCGTCGGCCTCGCCCAGCTGTTCCAGGACTACGACCTGGCCCTGCTCGAGGTCAACCCGCTGGTGATCAAGAAAGACGGCAACCTGCACTGCCTGGATGCCAAGTTGAACATCGACGGCAACGCCCTGTACCGCCAGCCCAAGCTGCGCGAGATGCAGGATCCCTCCCAGGACGACCCGCGCGAGGCCCACGCGGCCAAGTGGGAACTCAACTACGTGGCCCTCGACGGCAACATCGGCTGCATGGTCAACGGCGCCGGCCTGGCCATGGGCACCATGGACATCGTCAACCTGCACGGCGGCAAGCCGGCCAACTTCCTCGACGTCGGCGGCGGCGCCACCAAGGAGCGGGTCACCGAGGCGTTCAAGATCATCCTCTCCGACAGCAACGTGAAGGCGGTGCTGGTGAACATCTTCGGCGGCATCGTGCGCTGCGACATGATCGCCGAGGGCATCATCGGTGCGGTGCGCGAGGTGGGCGTGAAGGTGCCGGTGGTGGTGCGCCTGGAAGGCAACAACGCCGATCTGGGGGCCAAGGTACTGGCGGAAAGCGGTCTGAACATCATCGCGGCGAGCAGCCTGACCGACGCTGCACAGCAGGTCGTCAAGGCCGCGGAGGGCAAGTAATGAGCATCCTGATCAACAAGGACACCAAGGTCATCTGCCAGGGCTTCACCGGCAGTCAGGGCACCTTCCACTCGGTACAGGCCATCGAGTACGGCACCCACATGGTCGGCGGCGTGACCCCCGGCAAGGGCGGCACCAGCCACCTGGGCCTGCCGGTGTTCGATACCGTCAAGGATGCCGTAGCCGCCACCGGCGCCACCGCGTCGGTGATCTACGTGCCGGCGCCGTTCTGCAAGGATTCGATCCTCGAGGCCGCCTTCGGCGGCATCCAGCTGATCATCTGCATCACCGAGGGCATCCCGACCCTCGACATGCTCGAGGCCAAGGTCAAGTGCGACGAGCTGGGCGTTCGTCTGATCGGCCCGAACTGCCCCGGGGTGATCACCCCGGGCGAGTGCAAGATCGGTATCATGCCCGGTCACATCCACCTGCCGGGCAAGGTCGGCATCGTGTCGCGTTCCGGCACGCTGACCTACGAGGCGGTCAAGCAGACCACCGACGCCGGTTTCGGCCAGTCCACCTGCGTGGGCATCGGTGGTGACCCGATCCCGGGTTCGAGCTTCATTGATATCCTGAAGCTGTTCGAGGCCGACCCGCAGACCGAGGCGATCGTGATGATCGGCGAGATCGGCGGCAGCGCCGAGGAAGAGGCGGCGGCCTTCATCAAGGCCAACGTGAGCAAGCCGGTGGTGTCCTACATCGCCGGCGTCACGGCGCCGCCCGGCAAGCGCATGGGCCATGCCGGCGCGATCATCTCCGGCGGCAAGGGTACTGCGGACGAGAAGTTCGCCGCCCTGCAGGATGCCGGCGTCAAGACCGTGCGCTCCCTGGCCGATATCGGCAAGGCGCTGGCCGAGGTGACCGGCTGGACCATGAAATAAGCTCCGGTGGAGCAGGCTGACGGAAGGAGCCACCTGCGGGTGGCTCTTTTCGTTTCGTCGCTCGCCGGATTCCGATACCACTCTCTGGTTGCATGCATGAATCATTTGAAAACCGTCGATGTCCTGGGTCTGGGCTTCATGACCTTCGCGTTGTTCCTCGGGGCGGGAAACATCATCTTTCCGCCGAGCGCCGGCTTGGCCGCCGGCGAGGCCATGTGGAGCGCGGCCCTGGGCTTTCTGCTCACCGGCGTCGGCCTGCCGTTGCTCACCGTGGTGGCGCTGGCTCGGGTGGGCGGCGGCATGGCACAGCTGACCGCACCGCTGGGGCGCGTGGCCGGCCTGCTGTTCGCCGTGACGGTCTATCTGGCCATCGGGCCGCTGTTCGCCACGCCGCGCACCGCGGTGGTGTCCTTCGAGATGGGGGTGGCGCCGCTGGCCGGCGGTTCGGCGCTGGTGCTTGCTCTGTACACCCTGGCCTACTTCGCCGTGGTGCTCTATCTGGCCCTCAACCCCGGCCGCCTGCTGGAGCGGGTCGGCAAGCTGATCACGCCGGTGCTGATCGTCGCCTTGCTGGTGCTCGGCGGTGCGGCGCTGTTCGCCCCGGCCGGCGAGATCGGCAGTACCGCTGCCGACTACCGGAAGGCGCCGCTGCTGCAGGGCTTCCTGCAGGGCTACCTGACCATGGATACCCTCGGCGCGCTGGTGTTCGGCATCGTCATCGCCACCGCGATCCGCGACCACGGCGTGGCTGCCGCCCGGCAGGTCACCCGTTATTCGATTCTCGCCGCGCTGATCGCCGCCATCGGTCTGGCGCTGGTCTATCTGGCTCTGTTCCGTCTCGGCGCCACCAGCCACGGCATCGCCGGCGAGGCGCAGAACGGCGTGCAGATCCTCACCGCCTACGTGCAGCATACCTTCGGCACTACCGGCAGCCTGTTGCTGGCGTTGGTGATCACCCTGGCCTGCCTGACCACCGCGGTCGGTCTGGTGACCGCCTGCGGCGAGTTCTTCAGCAGCCAGTTTCCGGTGTCCTACCGTACGGTGGTGGTCCTGGTCAGCCTGTTCAGCCTGCTGGTCGCCAACCTCGGCCTGACCCAGCTGATCGGCTTCTCGGTACCGGTGCTGGTCGGCCTCTACCCGCTGGCCATCGTGCTGGTGCTGCTCAGCCTGGCCGACCGCCTGTGGTTGCACGCGCCGCGGGTGTTCCGCCCGGTGATGGCGGTGACCCTGGTGTTCGGCGTGTGCGCCGGTCTGGCTACCGCCGGCCTGGGCGAGTGGGTGCCGAGCTGGCTTGACCGCCTGCCGCTGGCCGAGCACAGTCTCGGCTGGGCGCTGCCGGTGCTGCTGACCCTGCTGCTGGCGGCGGTCAACGACCGCTTCAGGGGCCTGCCGCAGGCCTGAGGTCTTCCGTCGCCCGGCGTCCGCCGGGCGGCGGGCGCGATTGCACAAGGAGTCGTCATGTTCATCGACGAGCAGTATCTGCCCCACGGGCTGGCTCTGGGCTGGTTCACCCTCTGCTGGCTCGGCTACACCCGCTACGCGATCTGGAAGGGCAAGGACACCCCCTGTCTGGCCAGCGTGATGCACCTCTACCGGGAGGACTGGATGCGTCGCCTGCTGATGCGCGACAACCGCATCGCCGATGCCAACGTGATCGGCAACCTGGAGCGCAACGCCTCGTTCTTCGCCTCCAGCACCCTGATCATTCTCGCCGGCGTGCTGACCGTGCTTGGCTCCACCGAGCGGGCGGTGTCGGTACTGGAGGGCCTGCCGTTCGTCCAGGAGGTCAGCCGCGAGCTGTCGGAGGTCAAGATCATCTGCGTGGCGCTGGTGTTCATCTACGCCTTCTTCACCTTCAGCTGGTGCATGCGCCAGTACAACTTCGCGGCGATGATGGTGGGGGCGGCGCCGATGATCTCCGAGCGCAACGTCAGCGAGGCGGAACGCCGCGCCTTCGCCGAGCGCACGGCGCGGGTGATCTCGATGGCCGCCAACCAGTTCAACCTCGGGCTGCGTTCCTACTACTTCGGCCTGGCGACGCTGGCCTGGTTCATCAATCCCTGGTTCTACATGCTGGCCACCGCCGGGGTGGTGTTCGTGCTGTATCGTCGCGAGTTCCACTCCGACGTGCTGGAAGTAATGGCCTACAGCCCGGCACCGCTGGGCGAGCAGGCCAGGGACCGCACGGAATAGCGGCCGGGCGCGCGGTGTGCCCGGCCTGGCGGGGAGGGGGCTACTGCTGCTCTTTCTCGTCCATGGCGTCGGCGGCCTCTTCGGCGCTTTCCTGCACGGCTTCGCCGGCATCCTGCAGTGCCTTGCCGGCCTCTTCGATGGCCTCGCCGGCCGCTTCGCCGCTCTTCTCGATGGCCTCGGCCGCCTTGTCGGTCATTTCCTCGGCCTTTTGCTCGATGGCGCTGCCCGCTTCCTTGACGGTGTCGCCCGCCTGCTGCGCAGCGCTGGTCGGCGCGGCCTTGTCTTCGGGCTTGTCGCCGCAGGCGGTCAGAGCGAGGGCGCTGGCAAGCAGCAGTGCAGGGATCAGAGGTTTGTGCATGGGGAGTTCCTCGGGAGTGCTCGGGTAGGTTGGAGAGGCGCGGGCCTGTCGGTTTCAGGTGTAGTGCAATGCCGAATGTCCCGCAAACCGGCAGCCCGCTGCATGCATCCGGGCGCGGCCGGGCGCGCGGAATGGGCCGTATCGCCGATGTGCAACGTTCGAGCGGCAGGTTGGGCAAAGGTTCACCGCTTTCGGCGTGGGCGCTTGGGCTGCCGCCGCTTGTGCGGGTATCATCCAGCGTCCGATGCGCGGCCGGCCTGCTCTGTCCGACCCGGCAGGTCGGCGACGATCGCCGCAGGTTCGCCGAGCCCTGGCGCCGCACTCCTTTCGTATCTTCTGGAACCTCGACCGATGGATGCCCTGCTGATTCTTGGCGGCCTGCTGCTGATCCTCTGTGGCCTGCTCTGGCTGGTGGCCCGGGCCTTCGCCACCAGTCTGCTGTGGGGCTGTGCCAGCCTGCTGCCGCCGCTGCCGCTGTTGTTCGTGCTCCGCCATTGGCGCCGTGCGCGCAGTGCGGTCGGGCTGATCGGCATGGGTTGCATTCCCCTGGTGGTCGGCCTGACCATGCTGGCCAGTCACGATCCCGAGCGTCTGGCCGCGATCCTCAGCCTGCGCTGGCTGGAGCCGGAACCGAGGAGCGCCGGCGGCCTGGACATCCGCCTGCGCGGCGAGCTGGACGGCAAGCCCTTCGAGCCCGCGCTGGGCGAGCTGATCGCCGGCACCCTAGTGCTGCGCGAGGGCGACGATTTCTTCGCCCGTCGCGAGCTGATCATCCGCCTGCCGGAGCCGCCGGCAGGCGACGTGCGGGTCGACGTGCTGCCGGAGGATCGCGGGCAACTGCCGGAAATCGAGCTGAACTGGTTGCTGCCCGAGCAGGACCTGCCCGAGGTGCGGCGGATCGCCAGTGGCTATACCCTGCATCTTGCCCTCGAGACGGAGGAGCCCAACCGGCTGCGCGGCGATTTCCATCTGGTCCTGCCTCCGGCCTACCGGACCTCGCTGAGCGGGGAGGTCGAGTTGTATACCGACCGCCTGCGCTACCGCGACGGGCGGGTCGACACCCGGCACAACTCGCAGGAAACCATCGCCTGGCTGGTCACCGACTACCTGCAGCGCAGTACGCGGCGTCGGGACGTCGAGTTGCAGGCGCTGCCGTTGCTCGACCTGGATGGCAACCGGCTCGATCTCGAGCTGCAGGCGCGGGTGGCGGGCAGTTGGCGTTCCTATCGGGTGACGCTCAAGCGCAGCGAGCTGCATGGCTGGCGGGTCGAGGGCGATCAGGCGCCGCCGCTGCCGCCGCCCAGCGAGGCGGAGTTGCAGCGCATGGCGCCGGTGCCGACCACCGTGGTGCGCGGCGAGGAGCGACCACTCGACCGGCGCATCGGTTTCTCCCTCGAACGCCTGCTCGCCTCGCCGAGTCGCTATCTTGGGGCGCGCCTGCTGGTGGTCACCGAGCGCGGGCGCAGCGCCGAGGGGCGCTTCGACGGCCTGAATCCCGAGGGGCGCTTGGTCATCCGGCATTCGCTAGGCGGGCAGGGGGAAGCCAGCTTCATCCTCCGCCCGAGCGAGGTGGCGAGCATCGAGCTGCTCGAGCCCTGATCCGCGTTGCCGGCAAGCCCTTGAAATTCCGGGCGAAGTCTCCATATCCATGGCGTTCGCCGCAGACGCGGTCCTGTCATCCGTGGAGTTCGCATTCATGAGCGTGGAGACTCGCAAAGAGACCCTGGGTTTTCAGACCGAAGTGAAGCAGCTGCTTCACCTGATGATCCATTCCCTGTATTCGAACAAGGAGATCTTCCTGCGCGAGCTGATCTCCAATGCCTCCGACGCCGCCGACAAGCTGCGCTTCGAGGCGCTGGCCAACCCGGCGCTGCTGGAAGGCGGCGACCCGCTGAAGATCCGCCTGAGCTTCGACAAGGAGGCGCGCACCGTCACCCTCGAGGACAACGGCATCGGCATGAGCCGCGACGAGGTGATCGCCCACCTCGGTACCATCGCCAAGTCCGGCACCGCCGAGTTCCTGAAGAACCTCTCCGGCGACCAGAAGAAGGATTCCCAGCTGATCGGCCAGTTCGGCGTGGGCTTCTACTCGGCGTTCATCGTCGCCGACCAGGTCGACGTCTACACCCGCCGCGCCGGCCTGGCCGCCAGCGAGGGTGTGCACTGGAGCTCGAAGGGCGAGGGCGAGTTCGACATCGCCAGCATCGACAAGGCCGAGCGCGGCACCCGCATCGTCCTGCACCTGAAGGCCGACGAGAGCGAGTTCGCCGACGGCTGGCGTCTGCGCAACATCGTCAAGAAATACTCCGACCACATCGCCCTGCCCATCGAGCTGCCCAAGGAACACTTCGGTGAAGAGAAGGACAAGCCGGCCGAGGTCGAGTGGGAAACCGTCAACCGCGCCAGCGCGCTGTGGACCCGTCCGCGCAGCGAGGTCAAGGACGAGGAGTATCAGGAGTTCTACAAGCACGTCGCCCACGACTTCGAGAATCCGCTGAGCTGGAGCCACAACAAGGTCGAGGGCAAGCTCGAGTACAGCTCGCTGCTCTACGTGCCGGCACGTGCGCCGTTCGACCTGTACCACCGCGAGGCGCCCAAGGGCCTCAAGCTCTACGTGCAGCGCGTGTTCATCATGGACCAGGCCGACCAGTTCCTGCCGTTGTACCTGCGCTTCATCAAGGGCGTGGTCGACTCCAACGACCTGTCGCTGAACGTGTCCCGCGAGATCCTGCAGTCCGGCCCGGTGATCGACTCGATGAAGTCGGCGCTGACCAGGCGCGTGCTCGACATGCTGGAGAAGCTGGCCAAGGACAAGCCGGAGGACTACCAGACCTTCTGGAAGGCCTTCGGCCAGGTGCTCAAGGAAGGTCCGGCGGAAGACTTCGCCAACAAGGAGAAGATCGCCGGGCTGCTGCGCTTCGCCTCCACCAGCGACGCTTCCGGCGCGCAGAGCGTGGCGCTGGCCGACTATCTCGGCCGCCTGAAGGAAGGCCAGGACAAGATCTACTACCTGACCGGCGAGAGCTACGCCCAGGTCAAGAACAGCCCGCATCTCGAGGTGTTCCGCAAGAAGGGCATCGAGGTGCTGCTGCTCACCGACCGCATCGACGAGTGGCTGATGAGCTACCTGCCGGAGTTCGACGGCAAGCAGTTCGTCGACGTCGCCCGCGGCGACCTGGACCTCGGCAAGCTCGACTCGGAGGAGGACCGGAAGGCCCAGGAGGAAGTGGCCAAGGCCAAGGAGGGGCTGATCGAGCGCCTCAAGGCCGCCCTTGGCGAGCAGGTCGCCGAGGTGCGCGTGTCGCATCGCCTGACCGACTCGCCGGCGATCCTCGCCATCGGCGAGCAGGATCTCGGCCTGCAGATGCGCCAGATCCTCGAGGCCAGCGGGCAGAAGGTGCCCGAATCCAGGCCGATCTTCGAGATCAACCCGCAGCATCCGCTGATCGAGAAGCTGGACATGGAAGCTGACGAGGAGCGTTTCGCCGAGCTGTCGCACATCCTCTTCGACCAGGCCGCGCTGGCCGCCGGCGACAGCCTGAAGGATCCGGCCGCCTACGTGCAGCGCCTGAACAGGCTGCTGGTCGAACTATCGGCCTGATCGTCCGCGATCAGCCCGCAGCCGTAGCGAGCATGCCGTCCACCCTCCGGGGTGGGCGGCATAAGCTTGTTGGTCTGGCGTGCGCGCTGCGCGTGGCGTGCCGCGGATTGCCCCCAAGGCCTGGGGAGGAGTCGGCGGCGCGTTGTGGCGTGCGTCGGCGCAGAAACGACAACGGCACCCGAAGGTGCCGTTGTGGGGGAGCAGGGCAGGGCTGGTGCTTATTCGCCAGTCCAGCGCTTCAGCACCAGCGTGGCATTGGTGCCGCCGAAGCCGAAGCTGTTGCTCATCGCGGTGTTGATGGTGAAGTCGCGGCTCTCGGTGACGATCGGCAGGTCGGCCACGGCCGGGTCGAGTTCCTCGATGTTGGCCGAGCCGGCGACGAAGTTGCCCTCCATCATCAGCAGAGTGTAGATGGCTTCCTGCACGCCGGCGGCGCCCAGCGAGTGGCCGGACAGGCTCTTGGTCGAGCTGATCAGCGGCGCCTTGTCGCCGAACACGCTGCGCACCGCGCCGGCCTCGGCGACGTCGCCGACCGGGGTGGAGGTGCCGTGGGTGTTCAGGTAGTCGATCGGGGTGTCGACGGTGGCCAGCGCCTGCTGCATGCAGCGCACTGCGCCTTCGCCGCTCGGCGCGACCATGTCGTAGCCGTCCGAGGTGGCGCCGTAGCCGACGATCTCGGCATAGATCTTCGCGCCGCGGGCCAGGGCGTGGTCGAGGGCCTCGACCACCACCATGCCGCCGCCGCCGGCGATCACGAAGCCGTCGCGCTTGGCGTCGTAGGCGCGCGAGGCCTTCTCCGGGGTATCGTTGTACTGGGTGGACAGCGCGCCCATGGCGTCGAACAGGAAGCTCTGGCTCCAGTGCTCCTCTTCACCGCCGCCGGCGAACACGATGTCCTGCTTGCCCATCTGGATCTGCTCCATGGCATTGCCGATGCAATGGGCGCTGGTGGCGCAGGCGGAGGAGATCGAGTAGTTGACGCCCTTGATCTTGAACGGGGTGGCCAGGCAGGCGGACACGGTGCTGCCCATGGTGCGCGGTACGCGGTACGGGCCGACGCGCTTGACGCCCTTCTCGCGCAGGGTGTCGAGGGCTTCCATCTGGTTGAAGGTGGAGGCTCCGCCGGAGCCTGCGATCAGACCGACGCGCGGGCTGGAGATCTCTTCCGCGGACAGGCCGGCATCCTTGATCGCCTGCTCCATCGACAGGTAGGCGAAGGCGGCGGCGTCACCCATGAAGCGGTAGACCTTGCGGTCGATCAGGGCTTCGAGGTCGAGGTTGACCGAGCCGGAAACCTGGCTGCGCAGCCCCATGTCGGCGTACGACTGGTTGAAGCGGATGCCGGAATTGCCGGCGCGCAGGTTGGCGGAAACGGTCTCTTTGTCAGTGCCGAGGCAGGACACGATGCCCATCCCGGTGATTACGACGCGACGCATGCGGGTAACCCTTAGAAGCTGTCAGTGGAAGTGAACAGGCCGACGCGCAGGCCTTCGGCGCTGTAGATCTCGCGACCGTCGACGCTGACCGTGCCGTCGGCGATGCCGAGGATCAGCGAGCGGTTGATGGTGCGCTTGATGTGGATGTTGTAGGTGACTTTCTTGGCGGTCGGCAAGACCTGGCCGAAGAATTTCACCTCGCCCGAACCCAGGGCGCGGCCGCGGCCGGGATTGCCCTGCCAGCCGAGGTAGAAGCCGACCAGCTGCCACATGGCGTCCAGGCCCAGGCAGCCGGGCATCACCGGGTCGCCCTCGAAGTGGCAGGCGAAGAACCACAGGTCCGGGTTGATGTCGAGCTCGGCCACGATTTCGCCTTTGCCGTACTTGCCGCCGGTTTCGCTGATGTGGACGATGCGATCGATCATCAGCATGTTGGGGGCGGGCAGTTGCGCGTTACCCGGGCCGAACAGTTCACCGCGGCTGCAGCTGAGCAGTTCTTCCCGAGTGAAGGCGTTTTGTTTGGTCATGCGAGCTCCTCGACGATCCCTGTACCACAGGGGGCAGATCTTTCTGGCCTCGCCCCTCCCGGTGGGAGCGCGGCAATGGTCTGGTTATAGACTATGGCCAGGTGATGAAAGTCACAGGCCGACCGGGGGTATTCCGCAGGCGAACGCCTGCCGGCCACGACTGTGCGGGTGCAAGCCTGCCGTATTTCGCGGATTTTCGCCAGCCGCCTATGGTCGGTTGTGCACCCAGCGTTGCAGGATGGCGCGCAGGTCGGAGCGCTTGAACGGTTTGGCCAGGTAGTCGTTCATGCCGGCCGCCAGGCACGCTTCGCGGTCGCCCTGCAGGGCGTTGGCGGTCAGGGCGATGATCGGCGTATGCCGGTTCGGCCCGTCGCCGCTGCGGATCTGTCGGGTGGCGCTGCAGCCGTCCAGGTCGGGCAGCCGGCAGTCCATCAGGATGGCGGCGAACGGCTGCTGCGCGACGGCCTGCAGGGCGGCCTGGCCGTTGCCGGCCAGCTGCGGGATGCAGCCCAGGCTGCGCAGGATGGCCTCGATCACCGTCTGGTTGACCGGGTTGTCCTCCACCAGCAGCACCGTCTGGCCGCTGCCGGCGGTCAGCTCGCTGTCCAGCAGCACCCGCTCGTCGCTCTGCCGGTGGAGCCAGGGCAGCGGCAGTTCCAGGGTGAAGGTCGAGCCTTCGCCGAGCGTGCTTTCCGCGTGCAGGCCGCCGCCCATGCGTTCGGCCAGGGTGCGGGCGATCGACAGGCCCAGGCCGGTACCGCCGAAACGTCGCGAGGTGGAGCTGTCGGCCTGCTCGAAGGCGTCGAACATGTGCTGCAGGCGTTCCGGGGCGATGCCGATGCCGGTGTCGCGCACGGCGACGGTCAGCCAGAGCATCTGCTGCTGGTCGAGCACCTGCCAGCGGACGTTCACCGTGACGTGCCCCTGCTCGGTGAACTTCAGCGCGTTGCCGATCAGGTTGACAAGGATCTGCCGCAGGCGGGTCGGGTCGCCGCGCACCTCGAGGTTTTCCAGACCGGGCTGCAGGTCCAGGCGCAGCTCCAGGCCGCGCTGCTGGGCGCCGGGACGGAACACCTGCACCGAGTTGGCGATCAGCTCGGGCAGCTGGAAGGGGATGTGTTCGAGCTCCAGCGAGCCACGCTCGATGCGCGAGAAGTCGAGGATGTCGTTGATCACCTTGAGCAGGTGTTCGGTCGACTCGGTGGCCAGTGCGGTGTACTCGGCCTGTTCGCTGGACTGCTCGGTGGTCTCCAGCAGTTGCAGCATTCCCAGTACGCCGTTCATCGGCGTGCGCAGCTCGTGGCTCATCATCGCCAGGAAGTCGGACTTGGCGCGGCTGGCCTGCTCGGCCTCCTCGCGCGCGGCGACCAGTTGGGCGATGCTGCGCTGCTGCTCGGCCTGGGCCTGCTCCAGGGCGGCGGCCAGGCGGTTGATGTGGCGGGCCAGGTCGCCGATCTCGCCACGGTCGGCCACCGGCAGCTCGGCCTGATAGTTGCCTTCCTTGATGGCCTCCAGGGCGCGGCCCATGGCGTGGATCGGCTCCGACAGGCTGCGCGCCAGCCGGTAGGCGAGCAGCAGGGTGAGCACCAGCGCCATCAGCGCCAGCAGGCTGGCGCGCAGGAGGATCTGGGTCTGCCGGCGCTCGAACGCCTCGTCGGTCATGCCGACCAGCACCCGGCCGAGCCGGTCCTCCTCGGGCGTCCGCAGCGGCAGCGGCGGGCTGATCAGGAAGGGGTCGTCGAGTCTGACCTGCTGGCGCAGGATGCGGGCCTCGAACACTTCGATGCTGGCGTCGCGCCCGCCGCGCGGCTGTTCGACGTAGGCGAGCACCGCATCGCTGCGGTCGCGCACTTCGATGTAGCGCACGTGCGGAATCTCCAGGCTGGCCTGCAGCAGGCCTTCGAGGATCGGGATGTTGCCGGAGATCACCCCATACTCGGTGGCCGGCGCCAGCTGGTCGGCGATCAGCTGGCCGGTCTGGGTCAGCTCCTCGTGCAGGTCCTGCAGGCGCGAATAGGTCAGGTAGCCGGTCAGCAGCAGGGTCAGCAGCAGCGCCGGGCCGAGGCTGATGGCCAGGGTGCGGGTGCGGATCCTGCTGTGGCGCCAGTGCATCATCATTGTGCGTGCTCCCACTGCTGCAGGCGCAGGGCCTGGTCGCGATCGTCGCTCGGTCCGACGCCCAGCGAGCGGGCCACCTGCGGGTTGCCGAGCACCTTGAAGCGTCGGGGGTAGGCCTCGCGGGGCCAAGCGCGAGGCTCCAGTGCGAGCAGCTGGTCGAGTTCGTCGAGCCAGTCCTGCTGGTCGCTGTAGCTGCTGCTCAGACTGCCGGCGCGGACGAAGGCCGCGGTCGGGCCGACCAGGGCCAGGCGTCGGCCGTAGCTGGCGAGCAGCAGGCCCTTGATGGTGGCCGGGTTGTAGAGTGCCGGATCGTCGATGCCGAGCAGCACGTCGCTGCTGTCGAGCAGGCGGTTGAGCGGCCGGTTGTCGCGGTTGTCCGGCCAGTACCAGGGCGTCACGACCAGACCCTGGGCGGCCGCCAGGCGGCGCAGTTCGTCGATCATGAAGCGGCTGTCGTCCGCGTACAGCACGCCGACCCGGCGCGCATGCGGCAGCAACTGGCGGATCAGGCGCAGCTGGCGGGCCGGCGGCGGATCGCTCCAGAGCAGGGTGAGCCGGGGCGGACGCTGTTCCCGCAGGCGTCCGAAGGCCTGTACCCGGCTGATCTGCAGGACCAGGGTCGGCGGGCCGGCGGCCTCGCCGAGGCGCCAGTCGAGGGCGTCGGCGCCGAGCAGCACCAGGCGGCTGTCGGGGGGCAGCGCGGCGGGAGCGCCCAGCGCGGCGAGGGGGAGGAAGCGGACCCGGTCGTCCGGCCGGCGGGCGGCCAGTTCGGCGACGAAGCGCCGCAGCGCGGGGGTGTCGTTGCCGGCGGCGACCAGGATCTCGGCGGCTTGGCTGAACGCCGAGGTGGCCAGCAGACAGAAAAGCGCGAGCGCTTGCAAGAATCTCATCCTTGAGGTGGGGCGCATGGGTCAGAATTCGACCCCGGCGGAGAGCCAGACGACGCGGCGCGCATCATACAGGTTGTCGGACCAGCCGAGCGGTTCGTCGTCCAGCCGCTGCTGCAGGACGCCGGCCAGCTCCAGCTGGGTGCTGGCGAGCTGCAGACGCTTGGCCAGGCGCAGGTCGAGGCGCTCGAAGCGGTATTCGTTGAGCAGGTCGGCACCGTAATAGATGAGGGTGCTCGACCAGCCGTGGCCCCAGTCGCGAAGCCAGGCGGCCGAACCGCTGTGTCGCGGGGTGGGGCGGCGGTCGTGAGGGTGGCTGGCGTCCAGCTCGATGTAGGCGTGGCTGAGGCGCAGGCGGTCGCGCAGGCCCGGCTGCCAGTCCAGTTCGCTTTCCAGGCCGCGCAGGCGCAGGCGGTTGGCGTTGCTCGGGCGGAACTCCTCGAGGGTCAGGGTCTCGCTGATCAGGCCGCCGATCTGGTCGTGGAACAGCTTGACGTCGAGGCTCAGGCCCAGCTCGGCGAAGCGGCCGTTGTAGCCCAGCTCGCGCGAACGCATGCGTTCCTGGTCGAGCTCGCCGTTGCCGCGGGCGCCGGCGAAGTACAGCGCCTCGCCGAGGCCCAGGGCGGCCGGGCGCAGGTCGCGGACCCGGTAGCTCCAGTCGGCGTGGTTCTCGAACATGTCCGGCGAGCGTACCGCCTCGGAGTACACCGCGCGCAGGCTGTGCGTCGGGGCGATCAGGTAGTTGAGCGCCAGGCGCGGCGACAGCGAGTCGCCGGCGCGGCTGTCGTGCTCGTACATGACGCCGCCCTGCAGCAGCCAGTGGCTGCCCAGGCGCCACTCGAAGTGGCCGAAGGCGCGGGCGATGTCCTTGCGCAACCGGCCGCCGAGGAAGGTTTCGCTGTCGGCGCTGTCGTGACGGTAGCTCAGGCCGCTGACCAGGCGCAGGTCTTCGGAGAGGCTGAGGGTGTCCTGCAGTTCGAGGTCGAAGCGCTCCTGCCGGTTGTTCTCGTTGATCAGGCCGCAGGAGTGGGCGAGGGTACCGGTGGCGGGGTCGAGGGTGGCGGCCACCTGGCCGATCACCTGGCTGGCCAGCGCCATCTGCTCGGCGGTGCCGGGGGGTGGCGTGTAGTCGCCGGCGTCCAGGTTGCGGCCCAGCGCCTGGACGTAGCTCGGCGACAGGCGCCACAGCCGGCGCAGTTGCGGGCTGAAGCCGACTTGCGCCTCGCAGGCCCGCCACTCGCGCAGGCGCTCCCAGTGCTGCAGCGAAGTCTGCAGCTGCAGGCGATGGTCGGCCGCCAGGTCGAGATTCCAGCGCAGGCTGGTGGCGTAGTCGCGGGCGTGCACATCGGCGTCGGGGTCGGCCTCGCCGGGCTGGAAGGCGATGGGGAACACCGTCTTCTCGTAGCTGTTGGGCGCCTGGTTGCTGCCTTCCTTGAGGGCCAGCTGCCAGTCCAGCGAGTGGTGCGGGTCCAGGTCCTGCTGCACGCGCAGGTTGAGACGCCCGAGGCGCCGCTCGTCGCGCATCGGCCGGCCTTTGCGGTCGCGGTCGAAGCCGTCGTCGTGCCAACCGGACAGCGACAGGCGCAGGCTGCCGTCCTCCCAACCGTTGCCCTGGCTGGCATACCAGTCGGCGATGCCGCGCTGGCCGCGGGTCATCGTCAGGCGGGTACCGTGGCTGTCGCGCGGCGCCCGGGTGATGATATTGACCACCGCCATCAGCGCGTTGGCGCCGTAGCTGACCGTGTTGGGGCCGCGGAACACCTCGATGCGCTCGATGTCCTCGATGGCCACCGGGATATCGCTCCAGTCGACCCGCGCGAAGCCCGGCTGGTACACCGAGCGGCCGTCCACCAGTACCTGCAGGCGGCGCGCCTGGGCGGCGTTGCTGCCGTGATAGTTGACCGTGGTCAGGTTGCCGTCGGAAACCACCAGCATCCCCGGCACCAGGCGCAGCACCTCGGTCAGTTCGCGTGCGCCGCTGGCGCGGATCAGTTCGCGGTCGATCACGCTGATGCTGCCCGGCACTTCCGCCGGCGCCTGCTGCAGGCGGGTGGCGGTGAGGACTTCGGGCAGTTCGACGGTGCCGACGAACAGATCCTCGGCAGCTGTCTGGCCGGCGCTCAGCAGGCCGAGGGACAGTACCAGCGAATGGCGCAGGGGGCCGGACACGGGCGGCTTCTCCATCACGGGCTCAAGGCAGGCGCGCATGTTACCCGAGGGCGCCGCGGATGCCAGCACGACCTGCGCACACTGTGCTGGCCGACCGGCGGTCGCTCCGTATAATGCAGCGATTGCCGCCCGGCGGCTCGATACGGACAGAACATGACAGACCAGCAACCCATAGCCGTGCTCGGCGGCGGCAGCTTCGGCACCGCGCTGGCCAACCTGCTGGCCGAGAACGGCCAGCAGGTGCGCCTGTGGATGCGCGACGAGGCGCAGGCCGAGGCGATCCGCAGCACCCGCGAGAATCCGCGCTATCTCAAGGGCATCAAGGTGCATCCGGGAGTGGCGCCGGTCAGCGACCTGGCCGCCGCTCTGGCGTCCTGCGAGCTGGTCTTCGTGGTGCTGCCGTCCTCGGCCCTGCGTGCCGCGCTGCAGCCGGTGGCCGGGCTGCTCGCCGGCAAGCTGCTGGTCAGCACCACCAAGGGCATCGAGGCCGAGACCTTCAAGCTGATGAGTCAGATCCTCGAGGAGATCGCCCCGCAGGCGCGCGTCGGAGTGCTGTCCGGGCCGAACCTGGCGCGCGAGATCGCCGAGCATGCGCTGACCGCCACGGTGATCGCCAGCGAGGACGAGGAACTGTGTCGGCGCGTGCAGCAGGCGCTGCACGGACGCACCTTCCGCGTCTACGCCAGCCGCGACCGCTTCGGCGTCGAGCTGGGCGGCGCGCTGAAGAACGTCTACGCGATCATGTCCGGGATGGCAGCGGCCATGGGCATGGGCGAGAACACCAAGAGCATGCTGATCACCCGCGCGCTGGCCGAGATGACCCGTTTCGCCGTGAAGATGGGCGCCAATCCGATGACCTTCCTCGGTCTGGCCGGGGTGGGCGACCTGATCGTCACCTGCTCCTCGCCGAAGAGCCGCAACTACCAGGTCGGCTACGCCCTGGGCCAGGGGCTCGGCCTGGAGGCGGCAGTCGAGCGCCTCGGCGAGGTTGCCGAGGGGGTCAACACCATCCGCGTGCTCAAGGCGCGGGCCGACCAGCTCGGCGTCTACATGCCGTTGGTCGCCGGGCTGCATGCCATACTCTTCGAGGGCCGCACCCTGCAGCAGGTGATCGGTCAACTGATGTCGGGCGAGCCGAAGACCGACGTCGACTTCATTTCCGCCAGTGACTTCTGAGGGAGCGTATTGCATGTCCGGAGACAAACAGAATCGTGAGGTGCTGATCCTGCGGGTGCTGTGGATGGCGCTGTTCGCCATCGTCTGGCAGGTCGCCGAGCTGGTGCTGCTGGTGCTGGTGCTGGTGCAGCTGGTGCTGCGCCTGATCAACGGCGCGCCGAGCCGGGCGCTGATGGACTTCGGCGACAGCCTCAGCCAGTACCTGGCGCAGATCGGCCGCTTCGGCTGCTTCCACAGCGACGAGAAGCCCTGGCCGTTCGCCGACTGGCCGACGCCGCGCGAGCCGCTGGGCGAGGGTGCGCAGCCGCTGGCGGCGCCTGCCGCGCCGGGGCCCGTGGTCGCCGCTGCCGACGCCGTGCAGTCACCGGTCGCCGACGCGGCGGCGAGCGCGGAGCAGGCTCCGCCTCCCGCCAAGAGCGGTTCGCCGGCCGAGCCGGCGAGCGGCGCCGATGGCGAGCGCAAGACCGAGCCGGATGCCCCGGCGGAGCCCAGGGCATGAGGCTGTGGCTGCTGCGCCACGGTCAGGCAGGACCCTACGTGCGCACCGGCGACCACCTGCGCGAGCTCACCGAGCGCGGCCGCGCAGAGGCCCTGCATGCCGCCGGCCACCTGCTCGGCGAGCGACTGGACGCCATCCTGGTCAGCCCCTACGTGCGTGCCCGGCAGACCGCCGAGCTGGTGCACGAAGCGCTCGGCCGCGAAGCGGCGCTGCAGGAGGTCGACGGCATCACCCCCGACGACGATCCGCGCGCCGCCCTGGCCATGCTCGCCGAGCGTCGCGAGCGGAACCTGCTGGTGGTCAGCCACATGCCGCTGGTCGGCGCCCTGGCCGGCCTGCTGGTGCACGGCCACCTGCAGCAGCCGCTGCCGTTCAATACCGCCAGCCTCGCCCTGCTCGAGGGCGAGATGGCGCTGGCCGGTCTGATGGACCTGCGCGCCCTGCATCATCCGCCGGTGCTCTGAGGCGAGCATGGCCTGCGCAGTCGAGGAAATCCGTCTCAACCTGCCGCATATCGAGCTGGCCGCGCACCTCTACGGCCCGGAGGACGGTAAGCCGGTGCTCGCCCTGCACGGCTGGCTGGACAACGCCATGAGCTTCGCCCGCCTGGCGCCGCGCCTGCCCGGACTGCGCATCGTCGCCCTCGACCTGGCCGGCCACGGCCACTCCGCGCACCGTGCGCCGGGCGCAGGCTATCAGTTGTGGGACTACGCCCAGGACGTGCTGGCCGCTGCCGACCAGCTCGGCTGGCCACGCTTTGCGCTGCTCGGCCACTCCCTGGGGGCGATCGTCGCCACCCTGCTGGCCGCCGCCGTGCCCGAGCGCATCGAGCGGCTGGCGCTGATCGACGGCATGTTTCCGCTGACCCACGAGCCGGAGCAGTCGCCCGCCAAGCTCGGCGAGGCGCTCAGGGCCCAGTTGGCTATCGGCGCGAAGCGCCGCCCGGTGTATGCCAGCGTCGAGCGCGCGGTCGAGGCGCGTTTGCGCGGCGGCTACCCGCTCAGCCGCGAGGCGGCCGAGCTGCTCGCCGGCCGCGGACTGACGCCGGTGCCCGGCGGCTACACCTGGCGCAGCGACCCGCGGCTGACCCTGCCTTCGCCGCTGCGCCTGACCCGCGCCCACGCCGAGGCCTTCGCCTGCGCCGTGCGCTGTCCGGTGGCCCTGGTGCTGGCCGAGCAGGGCTTGCCGCTGCAACGCAAGGAGTGGCTGGCGTTGATCGAGCGTCTGCCGATCGACGTGCATCGCCTGCCCGGTGGGCATCACCTGCACCTCGACGACGAGGCGGGCGCCCAGGCCGTAGCAGACTGTTTCAAAGCCCTGTTCGCCGCGCCTTGACTTGCGCCGGCCAACTGCAGAGGCTGGGCGGCATCGCAAGGGAGAATCCGTATGATCGAGCCGTACACCATCCGCCAGGATCGAGGGGTCGCCGCGGCCCGCCCGCTTTCCGCCGTTGAGGCGGTATGCCGGCGGGCGAGGGCCGGGCGATGAGGTCCGCGTTGCGCCGCTGGCCGCTGGCCGTCGGCCTGGCCGCGCTGCCGGCCTGGGCCGAGGTGCCGGGCAGTCGGGATCTGGAGGTGCTGCCGCGCTTTCCACGCGCCGAGATCGTCGACTACCGGGTGCAGGACAACGTCGAGCGTATCTATCCGCAGAGCGCCCTGCGCCGCATCAGCGGTCGCCTGCGGGTGGACGCCGAGGTGGACGTGGTCGGCCGCCTGCGCGCGCTGACCTACGAGCTGCCGGTCGGCCACAGCAGCGCCGACGCCTTCGTCGCGGCGCGCGCCGCTCTGCTGGCCCAGGATGCCCGGCCGCTGCACTGGTGCGAGGGACGCGAGTGCGGCGCCAGCAGCCTGTGGGCCAACAACGTGTTCGGCAATGCCCGCCTCTACGGTCCGGACGAGCAGCAGGCCTACCTGCTGTTGCAGCTGGCCGCGCCACGCCAGGACAGCCTGGTGGCGCTCTATGCGGTCACCCGCGGCACCCGCCGGGCCTACCTGCACGTCGAGCTGCTGGAGGCCGCCGCGCCGCTGGGCGAGCAGTTGCCCAACGCCGAGACCCTGCTGCGCCAGCTCAAGGACGCCGGCGTGCTCGAGCTCGAGCAACTGCCCGCCGAGCCCGCTGACCCCTGGCTGGCGCTGCTGGCCCGCGCCCTGCGTCTGGATACCGGCGTACGCCTGCTGCTCAGCGGGCAGGCCGCGCCGGCCTGGCGAGAGGCGCTGATCGAGCACGGCACGCGCGCCGCGCGCCTGGAGAGCGCCGAGAGCGAGGCGCCCGGGCTGCGCCTGGAATGGCTGCGCTGAGGCTTTAGGCTTCCTGCACGGGACGGGCCCGATGATCGAGCATGATCGCCTGCTGGTACAGATCCTCATGCTGGGGCTGCTCGCCGCCTGCCTGCTGGTTCTCGCGCCGTTCTGGTCGGCGCTGTTCTGGGCGGCGGTGCTGGCCTTCTCCAGCTGGCCGCTGATGCGCGGGCTGACCCGTCTGCTGGGCGGGCGCACCTCGATGGCGGCTGGTCTGCTGACCCTGGTCTGGATGCTGCTGGTGGCGGTGCCGCTGATCTGGCTGGGTTTCAACCTGGCCGACCACATCCGTGCGGTGATGGTGCTGGTCCGCGACCTGCAGGTCGAGGGACTGCCCGACCCGCCGGACTGGCTGGGCGCGGTGCCGCTGTTCGGCGCCCAGCTGGTCGACCTGTGGGACACCCTCGATGTGCAGGGCACCGCGCTGTTCGCTACCGTCAAACCCTATCTGGGCGAGGTCGGCAACTGGCTGCTGGCGCGCACGGCGCAGATCGGCGGTGGCGTGCTGGAGCTGGTGCTCAGCCTGGTGCTGCTGTTCTTCTTCTACCGCGACGGTCCGCGGATGGCCGACTATGCGCGCAGCCTGCTGGAGCGGCTGATGGGCGCGCGAGCCGACCACTATCTGGAACTGGTCGCCAGCACCGTGCAGCGGGTGGTCAACGGAGTGATCGGCACGGCGGCAGCGCAGGCGGTGATGGCGCTGATCGGCTTCCTGATCGCCGGCGTGCCGGGCGCCCTGGTGCTCGCCATCCTTACCTTCGTCCTCAGCTTGGTACCGGTCGGTCCGCCGATGGTCTGGGTCCCCGCCACCGCCTGGCTGTTCTGGCAGGGTTCCTACGGCATGGCGGTATTCATGGGACTCTGGGGGCTGGTGGTGATCAGCGGCGTCGACAACGTAGTCAAGCCCTATCTGATCAGCCGCGGCGGCAACCTGCCGCTGGTGGTGGTGGTGCTGGGGGTGCTCGGCGGCGTACTCGCCTTCGGCTTCATGGGGCTGTTCCTCGGCCCGACCCTGCTGGCGGTGGCCTACAGCCTGATCGGCGACTGGCTGGTCAACCAGCCGCGCAAGCGGCGGCAGCCGTCCTCCGGCGACTCCGTCTGAGCGCATCCCCGGCGTCCGGGCGTGCTCAGGGGTGGTGCTGCTCGTACCTGTCCAGCGCGTCGCCGGCGATGATCCTGCCGAGGGCGATCAGCTCCGGGGCCTTGTAGAACTCGAAGAAGCGGCAGGCCCGCTTGGGTACGTTGACCAGGATGTCCGGCGGGTAGCCGGCGATCTTGTACTGGGCCAGCGAGTTCTGCATCACGTCGATGCTCTGGTTGATCATCTCCAGCAGGCTGTCCGGCGCCTCGTTCTCCACCACGTGCAGGTGGCTGGCCTTGGCGGCGGCGACGCCGTGGATCGAGCCGCCGTGCAGCTCTTCCTCGTGGCTCTCGAGCAGCGCCGGCAGTTCGGTGCCGCGCCGACGGAACGGCAGGCGGGCGCCGATCGAGCTCATCATTTGGTCGAGACGGTGCTTCATCGCCTGCGGCCGCTCGATCACCGGCAGTTCGTACTGCAGCTGGTTGCTGGCGTTGACGTTGACCGCGACGATCAGGTCGCAACGGCTGGAGACCACCGGCACGATCGGGATCGGGTTGAGCAGGCCGCCGTCGACCAGCACCCGCGCGCCCTGCACCACCGGGGTGAACAGGCTGGGAATCGCCGCCGAGGCGCGCATCGCCTGGTGCAGGCAACCCTCCTGGAACCACACCTCCTGCTGGTTGGTCAGGTCGGTGGCCACCGCGGTGTAGGGGATCGGCAGGTCCTCGATATTGACCTCGCCGAGGAACTTGCGGATCCGTCCGAACACCCGTTCGCCGCGGATCGCGCCCATCGAGAAGCTGACGTCGACCAGGCGCAGCACGTCCAGATAGTCGAGGGTTTCCACCCAGCGCCGGTATACCGGCAGCTTGCCGGCGGCGTAGATGCCGCCGATCACCGCGCCCATCGAGCTGCCGGCGATGCAGGCGATCTCGTAGCCACGCGCCTCCAGTTCCTCGATCACCCCGATGTGCGCATAGCCGCGCGCACCGCCGGAGCCGAGCACCAGTGCGACAGTCTTGCCCATGATCGTTTCCCCCATGTCCTTGCGGGCCGGGCAGCAGCATCTGCCCGCAGCCCCGTTTCCAGTATGGCCCCGAACGACCTCGCAGGTCTTGCCCTGCGGCCTTTGCTAGAATCGCCGCCATCGCGAATTCCCGGAGTACCCCATGAGCGAACCGATCCGCCTCACCCAGTACAGTCACGGCGCCGGCTGCGGCTGCAAGATCTCCCCCAAGGTGCTCGAGGTAATCCTCGCCGGCAGCGGCGCGCAGAACCTCGACCCCAGGCTCTGGGTCGGCAACGCCTCGCGCGACGACGCGGCGGTGTACGCCATCGACGAGGCGCGCGGGGTGGTGTCCACCACCGACTTCTTCATGCCGATCGTCGACGATCCCTACGACTTCGGCCGCATCGCCGCCACCAACGCGATCAGCGACATCTACGCCATGGGCGGCGACCCGCTGCTGGCCATCGCCATCCTCGGCTGGCCGGTCAATGTGCTGGCGCCGGAAGTGGCGCGCGAGGTGATCCGCGGCGGCCGTGCGGTGTGCGACGAGGCGGGCATCCCGCTGGCCGGCGGCCACTCCATCGACGCCCCCGAGCCGATCTTCGGCCTGGCGGTCACCGGCATCGTCGAGAAGCGCTTCATGAAGCGCAACGACACTGCGAGCGAAGGCTGCCGGCTGTACCTGACCAAGCCGCTGGGCATCGGCATCCTCACCACCGCCGAGAAGAAGGGCAAGCTGCGTGCCGAGGACGTGGGGGTGGCCCGCGACTGGATGTGCACCCTGAACAAGCCCGGCGCGCGCTTCGGCAAGCTGGCGCAGGTCAAGGCGATGACCGACGTCACCGGCTTCGGCCTGCTCGGCCACCTGGTGGAGATGGCCGACGGCAGCGGCCTGACCGCGCGCATCGACTATGCCGCGGTGCCGCGCATCGTCGGCGTCGACCATTACCTCGACCAGGGCTGCGTGCCCGGCGGCACCCTGCGCAACTTCGACAGCTACGGCGAGCGCATCGCGCCGCTGCCGGAAGTGCAGAAGCTGCTGCTCTGCGACCCGCAGACCAGCGGCGGCCTGCTGATCGCGGTGGAACCGGCCGGCGAGGCCGAGTTCCTCGCCGTGGCCGCCGAGCTGGGCCTGGATCTCGCGCCGATCGGCGAACTGGCGGCCCGACAGAGCCATGCGGTAGAGGTGCTCTGATGCGTCCCAACAGTGCCCATTACCGCGACATCTTTCTCAACGACGTACCGCTGATGGACGTGCGCGCCCCGGTGGAATACATCAAGGGCGCCTTCCCCAACACGGTCAACCGGCCGCTGATGAACGACGTCGAGCGGCAGAAGGTCGGTACCTGCTACAAGCAGCACGGCCAGGACGCCGCCATCGCCCTCGGTCACCAGCTGGTGCGCGGCAAGCTCAAGGCCGAACGCATCGAGGCCTGGGCCGCCTTCGCCCGCGCCAACCCCGACGGCTACCTGTACTGCTTCCGCGGCGGCCTGCGCTCGCAGATCACCCAGCAGTGGCTCAAGGAGGAGGCCGGCATCGACTACCCGCGGGTGATCGGCGGCTACAAGGCGCTGCGCAATTTCCTCATCGACACCACCGAGGCGGCGGTCGCCGAGTGCGACTTCGTCATCGTCGGCGGCATGACCGGCACCGGCAAGACCGAGGTGCTCGCCCAGCTCGACAACGCGCTCGACCTGGAGCGTCACGCCAACCACCGCGGCTCCAGCTTCGGCAAGCACGCCACGCCGCAGCCCGGACAGATCGACTTCGAGAACCTGCTGGCCATCGACCTGCTGAAGAAGCGCGCGCAGGGCATGCACGCGTTCGTGGTCGAGGACGAGAGCCGGCTGATCGGCAGCTGCTCGCTGCCGCTGCCGCTGCACCACGGCATGCAGGAGTACCCGCTGGTCTGGCTGGAGGACAGCCTGGAGGGGCGCATCGAGCGCATCCTCGGCGACTACGTGATCGACCTGTCCGCCGAGTTCGTCGCCCTGCACGGCGCGGAGCAGGGGCTGGCGGCCTTCGCCGAACGCCTGCGGCAGAGTCTGAGGAACATCCTCAAGCGCCTCGGCGGCGAGCGCTACCAGCGCCTCGCGGCGATCATGGATGCAGCCCTGGAAGAGCAGCTGCGCAGCGGCAAGGTCGAGCTGCATCGCGGCTGGATCGAGGGCCTGCTGGTCGAGTACTACGACCCGATGTACGCCTACCAGCGCGAGAGCAAGGCGGCGCGCATCGAGTTCAGCGGCGAGCAGCAGGCGGTGGTCGAGTACCTGCGCCAGCGTTCGCGGCGCTGAGCCGGCGCGAACGGTGTGGGCATGGGCCGAGGCTGTGGCGCCGCCCGGCGAGGCCGGATGAGAAGAAGGCCGCCGACGGATGGCTCGTCCATGCCCTAGACTGGACGTTATTTCCCTGCGATGGAGAACCGACGATGAAACCCTGGATCGTGTTGCCGCTGGTCGTCCTGAGCCTGGTCGGCTGCGCTGGCAAGACGCAGAACCGCGATGGCTGCGCCTACTCGCTGAACGCCGCCTGGAAGGAGCTGGACATCGCCAAGGCGGAGGGTTTCGCCGGCACCGTCAGCTACACCAAGGCCCTGTCGCTGCTCACCGCGGCCAAGACCCAGCAGCAGTTCGAAGCCTACGACGGCTGTGTGCGCAAGGCCGAGCGGGCGCGCTTCTACATCCGCGAGTCGCGCGCCGGGCGCTGAAGGGCGTCCTCAGCTGCGCGCGCTCAGTCGCCGCCCGCCTTGCGGCCGGCCATGTGGCGCAGGTAGGCGAGCAGGTGGTCGAGCTGTTCCTCGCTCAGCACGGCTGCGGGGAAGCCCGGCATGCGCCCCTGCGGCCAGTGGCGCAGGGACTGCGGGTCGCGGATGTAGCGGCGCAGCAGATCGGCGCGCAGGTATTCGGTGGGGTTGTAGGGGATGTTGAGGTCGGGACCGAAGGCGGCGTCGCCCTGCCTGTTCAGGCGGTGGCAGGCCAGGCAGTGCTTCTGGAACTGGGCGAAGCCGCGGTTGACCGGGTCGTCCGCGGCCAGCGCGGGATCCGGACGTAGCGCCGGGAAGCGTTCGGCCACGGCGGGGAGCACGCGCAGGCGCATCATGCGGAACGGCCACTGCTCCGGCCCTATCTCGCCGGCTGCGGGGTCGCTCCACACCAGATAGAACGGGCCGGCGCTGCGGCCGGCCTTGCCCAGCGGCGGCCAGGGCGTGGCCGGATCCTCCACCGCCAGCCAGGCGCGCGCGCCGCTGCGGGCGAGCAGGGCGGAGGCCGGCAGCTCGGCGGCGAAGCCGTCGTCGGCCACCGCCTGCAGGTGGTCGCCGGACGCCACTCCCGGCAGCAGCTCGGTCAGCGGCAGGGCGCGGTAGCGCATGGCGCGCTTGTAGCTGACGTCGAAGGGGATCTCGATCTCGCGGCTGGCCGGATGGGCGAGCAACTCGGCGCTGCTGTAGCGGCGGGGGCCGTCGGCCAGTTCCACCAGCAGTTCGGCGGCAGAGGCCAGCGGCGCGAGCAGGGCGAGCAGGAGCGGCAGAGCGCGCATGGGGGGTTCCTCGGGTCTGTTGCGCGGCAGCCTAGCAAACTTGGCAGGGGCCGTCCCCGCCGCGTAGCATCGCGTTCTTTGCCGCAAGGACAGGACATGCTGGCCGAGTTGTTCGCCGTGATGGCGCCGGTGCTGATCGTCGCCGGGATCGGATATGGCTGGGTGCGTTCGGGGCAGGCCTACCCCACCGATTTCGTCGCCCGCCTGGTGCTCAACGTCGGCACCCCCTGCCTGGTGCTGTCGACCCTCAGCCGCACCGAGGTGGATGTCCAGGCCTTCGGCCAGATGGCGCTGGCCTGCGTGGCGGTGTCGCTGGCCATGGGCCTGATCGGCCTGGCCCTCAGTCGCGCCATGGCGCAGGACTGGAAGGTGCTGGTGCCGGCCTACCTGTTTCCCAACACCGGCAACATGGGCCTGCCGATCAGCCTGTACGCCTTCGGCGAGCAGGGCCTGGCGCTGGCGGTGGCGTTTTTCCTGATGCTCTCGGTCGGCCACTTCACCCTCGGCATGATCCTCTCCGGCGCCGAGCGTTCGTGGCGCAAGCTGCTGGCCAACCCGATCATCCTCAGTCTCGGTGCGGCGCTGGCGGTGATGCTGCTGGAGCTGGAGCTGCCCCGCTGGCTGGCCAACACGGTCAACCTGCTCGGCGGCCTGTCCATCCCGATGATGCTGATCACCCTTGGCGTGTCGCTGGCGAGCATTCGCGTACAGCACATCGGCCGCGGCATGCTGCTCGGCGCGTTGCGGATCCTCTGCGGGGCGGCGGTGGGTTGGGGGATCGGTGCGGCGCTGGGCCTGTCGCCGCTGGCGCACGGCGTGCTGGTGCTGCAATCGGCGATGCCGGTGGCGGTGTTCAACTACCTGTTCGCGGTGCGCGCCAATCGCTCGCCGGAGGCGGTGGCGAGCCTGGTGATGTGCTCGACGTTGTTGTCGTTTCTGCTGCTGCCGCTGCTGCTGGCCTGGTGGATGCCGATCGCGCGCTGAAGTCGGGGCTTCAGCCGATCAGGCGGCTCAGGTTGGGGAGCACCAGCAGCAGGGCGATGGCGAACACGGCCACGGCGGCCTGACGCCATTTGCTATTGAACTTGATCATTTCGGGGCCTGTTGTTCTTGTTGGCCTGTATTTATCCGTGCGGTCTGGCGTTGCCGCCCGGGTCCTGACGCACCGCACGAAGGTCGCCGGTGAAACTCTAGATGCAGAATGCACGCCAGATTGGATGTTTTCGCTACAAGAAAGTTTCCCGAGCTCCCAACTGGGTCATCGGGCGCGGCGAGGATGCCCGTCGAGGTCCGAGGCAGAGCGGTTGCACGGTCGTGGCGGAGGGGACTGGCGCGCCTCGTCCGTTGGTCGGGATGACGCTGGAACGGGCACGCTTGAGCGCCTTGCGTCGCTCGCAGTGCGGGCGAATGTTACCACAGGTAGCGACAGCGTGGTCCGGGAGGGTGCGGCGCCCGATCACGGGCGCCGTGAAGGGAAGGCTCAGCGCATGCCGACTGCCAGCGGCAGAGCGCCCGTGTCGGCCGGCATGACGCCCCGCTGTGCGGCCGCCACCGCGCCGATCACCAGGATCGCCGGGCTCTGCAGGGCGAAGGCGGCGGCGTCCTCCTGCATGGCGCCGAGGCTGCTGCGGCACTCGCGCTGCTGCGCCAGCGAGGCGTTCTCGATCATCGCCACCGGCATGTCGGCGCGCATGCCGCCGGCCAGCAGGCCGTCGCGGATGTCGGCCAGCCTGGCCACGCCCATGTACACCACCAAGGTGGTACCGCCCTGGGCCAGCGCCGACCAGTTGAGGCGGCTGTCGTCCTGGGTGTGGGCGGTGACCAGGGTCACGCCGCGCGCCACGCCGCGCAGGGTCAGCGGGATGCCGCAGGCGGTGGCGCCGGCCAGGCCGGCGGTGATGCCGTTGACGATCTCGCTGGCGACGCCGCGCTCGGCCAGCCAGTCGGCCTCCTCGCTGCCGCGGCCGAAGATGCACGGGTCGCCGCCCTTCAGGCGCGCCACGCACTTGCCCTGGCGGGCGTAGCGCAGCATCAGGCGGTGGATGAACGCCTGCGGGGTGGAGCGGCAGCCGCCGCGCTTGCCGACGCCGATCACCCGGGCCTTGGGGCAGTGCTCGAGCACCGCCGGGTTGACCAGGTCGTCGATCAGCACCACCTCGGCCTCGCCGAGGGCGCGCACCGCCTTGAGGGTCAGCAGTTCCGGATCGCCGGGGCCTGCACCGATCAGCCAGACTTTTGCGCTCATGTTCACCACCTCTCTCGTGTCGCTGGCCGGCGTTGCCACGCCGGCGGGGCATTCTGTCGTGGGGGACGCGGAGCGTCCCGGCGCAGGCTCCCACGCGGGAGCGTGGGAGCCATCATCAATGCTTCAGACCGGGGCCTTGGCCAGCAGCCGCTTGATCTCCGGCACGCAGGAGCCGCAGCTGGTGCCGCACCGGAGTTCCTGCTTGAGGCCGTCGAGGTCGAGGCCGCGGGCGATGCCGCCCTGGATCGCCGCTTCGCTGACGTTCATGCAGCTGCACAGCGTCTTGCCCTTGCACGCCCCGGCGTTGCCCGGCGGTGTGCTCAGCGGGGCGAGCAGCCAGCGGCGCAGCTCGGCGTCGGCCTTGCCGTCCTCCCACAGCGCCTTCAGCCAGTCGCGGGCGGCGGTCTCGCCGGCCAGGCGGATGGCGACGATGCGCCCGTCCTCGATGCGCACGCGCTTGCCGACGGTGCGCCGCGGGTCGTCGTAGGCCAGCACCGGGCCATCGGCGAGGCCGAGCAGGGTGTCGATCTGCGCCAGCAGGGCGGCCTCCGGGGCAGCGGCGCTGGCGGCCTTGACCAGCAGCGCCGGGCGCTCGCGGCCGGCGAGGGTCAGGCTGGCGTAGGCGAAGTCCTCGAGCAGCGGGCGCAGTTCGGCGAAGCGCCGCTGCACGTCGCCCTCGATCAGGGCGAACAGCTGCCAGGGCAGCTCGACCTTGTCCACCTCGACGCCGGCGTGCTTGAGTTCCGGCTGCTTGGACAGCGGGTCGTAGGCCGGCAGGGTCAGCACGTTGGTGCCCAGGCCCTTGAGGAAGCGGTCGCCCCAGTGCATCGGCAGGAAGGCCTGGCCGGGGCGCACGCCCTCGTCGGCCTGCACCGGCACGATCAGCGCACCGCGACGGCTGCGCAGCCTGACCAGCTCGCCGCTGGCCAGACGGCGGCGGCGCAGCTCGTCCGGGTGCAGGCTGAGCGCGGCCTCCTCGACGTGGCCGAACAGGCGGGCGACGGTGCCGGTGCGGCTCATGCCGTGCCACTGGTCGCGCAGGCGGCCGGTGTTGAGGGTAAGCGGATAGCGTGCCTCGCGCTGCTCCTGCGGCGCGCGATAGGGATCGGCCAGGAAGCGGGCACGGCCGCTGGGAGTGGGGAACACGCCGTCGGCATACAGGCGCGGCGTGCCGGCGATGGCCCCGGCCGGGAACGGCCACTGCTGCGGGCCGAGGTCGTCGAGCAGCGCATGGCTGAGGCCGGACAGGTCGAGGTCGCGGCCGGCGGTGAGCTGCTTGTACTCCTCGAATAGTGCGGCCGGGCTGGCGAAGTCGAACAGGCTCGGCTGGCCGGGGCGCAGGCGCTGTTCCAGGCGGCGGGCGAAGTCGCAGGTGATCGCCCAGTCGGCGCGCGCCTCGCCCGGTGCCGGCACCGCGCGGCGCACGTGGCTGACGCGGCGCTCGGAATTGGTCACCGAGCCTTCCTTCTCGCCCCAGCCGGCGGCGGGCAGCAAAAGGTCGGCGTAGCGGCAGGTCTCGGTGGTCGCGTAGGCCTCCTGGACCACCACGAACGGGCAGTTGCTCAGGGCCTCGTGGATCTTCTGCTGGTCGGGCATCGACTGCGCCGGGTTGGTGCAGGCGATCCACAGCGCCTTGACCTTGCCGACCCTGACCGCCTCGAACAGCTCGACGGCGCTCAGGCCGGGCGCCTCCGGCAGGGCGTCGACGCCCCAGTAGCCGGCGACCTCGGCGCGGTGTCCGGCGTTGCCGGCCTCGCGGTGGCCGGGCAGCAGGTTGGCCAGGCTGCCGGTCTCGCGGCCGCCCATGGCGTTGGGCTGGCCGGTCAGCGAGAAGGGGCCGGCGCCCGGCTTGCCGATCTGCCCGGTGGCCAGGTGCAGGTTGATCAGCGCACTGTTCTTGGCGCTGCCGCTGCTCGACTGGTTGAGGCCCATGCACCACAGGGAGAGGAACGACGGCGTCTGGCCGATCAGTTCGGCGCACAGTTGCAGGTTTTCCACGGAGATGCCGCAGATGTCGGCCACCACCGCCGGGCTGTAGTCGCGCACCAGCTTCTTCAGGGCGTCGAAGCCTTCGGTGTGGGCGTCGATGAAGGCGCGGTCTATCCAGCCTTCCCACAGCAGGATGTGCAGGATGCCGTGGCACAGTGCCACATCGGTGCCGGGCAGGATCGCCAGGTGCAGGTCGGCCAGTTCGCAGGTGTCGGTGCGCCGCGGGTCGACCACGATGATCTTCATCTGCGGGCGCGCAGCCTTGGCCGCTTCCAGGCGGCGGAACAGCACCGGGTGGGCGTAGGCCATGTTGCTGCCGGCGATCAGCAGGCAGTCGCTCTGCTCGATGTCCTCATAGGAGCAGGGCGGGGCGTCGGCACCGAGGCTGCGCTTGTAGCCGACCACCGCCGAGGACATGCACAGCCGCGAGTTGCTGTCGATGTTGTTGGTGCCCACCAGTGCCCTGGCCAGCTTGTTGAAGGCGTAGTAGTCCTCGGTCAGCAGCTGGCCGGAGATGTAGAAGGCCACGCTGTCCGGGCCGTGCGCGCGGATGGTCTCGGCGAACACGTGGGCGGCGTGGTCGAGGGCGCTGTCCCAGTCGCTGCGGGTGCGCGCCAGAGCCTTGCCCAGGCGCAGCTCGGGGTGCAGGGCGCGGGCGGCCAGGTCGCCGGTCAGGTGCAGGGTCGAGCCCTTGCTGCACAGGCGGCCGTAGTTGGCCGGGTGCGCCGGGTCGCCGGCCACGCCGTGGATCGTCTCGCCGTCGTGCTCGATCAGCACGCCGCAGCCGACGCCGCAGTAGCAGCAGGTGGAGGCGGTGGTCCGGGTCGGCCGGGTCATGGCAGTCGCTCCGTGTCGTAGGGTGGACAATGCTCTGTTTGTCCACCGTTTCGGGGTGTCTCTGGAGGAAAACGCTGCGCGGTTTTCCACGGGGTGGCCATCCACCCTACGATTTGTCTCGAGGTGGCGGCTCAGGCGCAGTCCTGCAGGGTCTTCAGCGCCAGCAGCACGCGGCCGCCCTCGACCTTGACCGGGTACTTGTGCGAGCAGCCGACGTCCGGCTCCAGGGCCTCGCCGCTTTCCAGGTCGATCTGCCAGTTGTGCAGCGGGCAGGCGACGCGCTTGCCGTAGATCAGCCCCTGGGACAGCGGGCCGCCCTTGTGCGGGCAACGGTCGTCGAGGGCGAACACCTCGTCGCTCTCGGTGCGGAAGATGGCGATGTCGCCCCTGGGCCCGGCGACGATGCGCGCGCCGAGCACGTTGATCTCTTCCAGGGCGCAGATATCCAGCCAGTTCATGTCGTTTCTCCTCAATCTCATGCGGTCGCTCGCGGCGTGGGTGGCAGGTGCCGGTCCTGCCGGTGGGCGTTTTCCTGGACGCCGACCGGCAGGACCAGCCCCTGGCAGGCGGGGTCAGGCGGGTTCCATCACCTTGACCGGGATGCGCTCGAACTCCTTCTTCAGCGCCGGGGTCTCGATCTGCTGCTTCCACGGGTCCTGCTCGAAGGACAGGGCGAACAGCAGGCGCTGGTGCAGTTCCTTGCGGCGTGCCTCGTCCTCCAGGACGATCTTCTTGATGTGCTCGAGGCCGACGCGGTGCATGTAGTGCACGGTGCGCTCCAGGTAGAAGGCCTCCTCGCGGTACAGCTGGAGGAAGGCCAGGCTGTATTCCATGACCTCCTCGGCGCTCCTGACCTTGACGAAGAACTCGCCGGCCTCGGTCTTGATGCCGCCGTTGCCGCCGACGTACAGCTCCCAGCCGGAATCCACGCCGATGATGCCGACGTCCTTGATGCCCGATTCGGCGCAGTTGCGCGGGCAGCCGGAGACCGCCAGCTTGACCTTGTGCGGCGACCACATGCCGAACAGCGCGTGCTCCAGGTCGATGCCCATCTGCGTCGAGTTCTGCGTGCCGAAGCGGCAGAACTCGGAGCCGACGCAGGTCTTCACGGTGCGGATGGACTTGCCGTAGGCGTGGCCGGAAGGCATGTCGAGGTCCTTCCACACGCCCGGCAGGTCCTCCTTCTTCACCCCGAGCAGGTCGATGCGCTGGCCGCCGGTGACCTTGACCATCGGGATCTGGTACTTGTCGGCGACGTCGGCGATGCGGCGCAGCTCGGACGGGTTGGTCACCCCGCCCCACATGCGCGGCACCACCGAATAGGTGCCGTCCTTCTGGATGTTGGCGTGCGAGCGCTCGTTGATCAGGCGCGACTGCGGATCGTCCTTGGCCTCGCCCGGCCAGGTGGAGATCAGGTAGTAGTTGAGCGCCGGGCGGCAGGTGGCGCAGCCGTTGGGGGTGCGCCACTCCATGAAGGCCATGGTGTCGGCCAGCGAGGTCAGGTGCTGCTCGCGGATGACCTTGCGCACCTGGCCGTGGTTATAGTCGGTGCAGCCGCACACCGGCTTCTCGCTCTTGGGCTTGACGTCGGCGGCGCCGCCGACGGTGTTGATCAGGATCTGCTCGACCAGGCCGGTGCACGAGCCGCAGGAGCTGGCCGCCTTGGTGTGCTTCTTCACCTCGTCGAGGCTGAACAGGCCGTGCTCCTGGATGGCCTTGACGATGCTGCCCTTGCACACGCCGTTGCAGCCGCACACTTCCATGTCGTCGGGCATGGCCGCGGCCTTGTCCTGGCCCTGGTGACCGGCGTCGCCGAGGGCGTTCTCGCCGAACATCAGGTGGTCGCGGATTTCGGCGACGTTGTGGCTCTCGCGGATCTGCCGGAAGTACCAGCTGCCGTCGGCGGTATCGCCGTACAGGCAGGCGCCGACCAGCACGTCGTCCCGGATCACCAGCTTCTTGTACACGCCGCCGATGGGGTCGGAGAGGGTGATGGTCTCGGTGCCGTCCGCGCCCATGAAGTCGCCGGCGGAGAACAGGTCGATGCCGGTGACCTTGAGCTTGGTGGAAGTCACCGAGCCCTCGTAGCGGGCGAAGCCGAGCTGGGCCAGGTGGTTGGCACAGACCTTGGCCTGCTCGAACAGCGGGGCGACCAGGCCGTAGGCGATGCCGCGGTGGTTGGCGCACTCGCCGACCGAGTAGATGCGCGGGTCGAAGGTCTGCAGGGTGTCGTCGACCAGGATGCCGCGGTTGCACGGCAGGCCGGCGCGCTCGGCCAGCTCGGTGTTGGGGCGGATGCCGGCGGCCATCACCACCAGGTCGGCGGGGATCACCTCGCCGTTAGCGAACTGGGCGGCGCACACCCGGCCGTCGCCGTCGTCGAGCAGAGCGGCGGTCTGGGTGTTCAGGCGGAAGTGGATGCCGCGGGCCTCCAGGGCGCTCTGCAGCAGCTGGCCGGCGGTCTTGTCCAGCTGGCGCTCGAGCAGCCAGTCGCCGAGGTGCACCACGGTCACCTCCATGCCGCGCAGCTTGAGGCCGTTGGCCGCTTCCAGGCCGAGCAGGCCGCCGCCGATCACCAGCGCGTGCCTGTGGGTCTTGGCGGTCTCCATCATGGTCACGGTGTCGGCGATGTCGCGGTAGCCGATCACCCCGGTCAGGTCCTTGCCGGGGATCGGCAGGATGAACGGGTTGGAGCCGGTGGCGATGAGCAGGCGGTCGTAGTGCAGTTCGCTGCCGTCCTCGGCGATCACCTTGTGTGCGTGGCGGTCGATGTCGACCACCTTGCAGCCCAGGCGCAGGTCGATGCCGTTGTCCCTGTACCAGTCGAGGTCGTTGAGAATGATCTCCTCGAAGGTCTGTTCGCCGGCCAGCACGGGGGAGAGCAGGATGCGGTTGTAGTTGGGGTGCGGCTCGGCGCCGAACACGGTGATGTCGTACATGTCCGGCGCGAGCTTGAGCAGCTCCTCCAGGGTCCGCACCCCGGCCATGCCATTGCCGACCATCACCAGCTTGAGCTTGTTCATGGTTTCTCTCCCATCGCGGAAACCGACCTGCGAAAAACAAAAAAGGCGTCCTGCCGTTGCCAGCAGGACGCCTTTGTCCGGATCCCGAGTCGCTCGGGGAGCGCGCCCCTCGCCGTTGAGGGTGACGCTCGATGAATTGTCGATGTATTACTAGCAGGTTGCGTGCCAGTTATGCCGAGGCCAGTGATTTCGGGGGGCGTGGCGCGGTGATCCGATCCGGGCGACCGGCGGCGGCACCGCTTTGAGGCGGATCTTCGAGGAGTTGTGCGCCGTCGTGGTGCAAGGCGGGTCGTGTCTGGTCGGTTCAGCTGAGTCCGGTCCGGATGGCCGCGAAGCCCAGGCGATAGTCGGCGACCAGCTGCTCGGCCAGCCGGCCCAGCGTTGCGCGGTCGGCGCCCAGTGCTGCCGCGAGGCCCTGGGCGATGTCCCCTGGTGCCACACCGATCGGCAGGTCGGCCGCTTCCCAGGTGCCGGCGTAGGCGGCCGCCTTGCCGGGGGCGTCGCCATGCAGGCTGAGGCGCGGCAGGGCGTAGGCCGTGGCGACGATCCGCCCGTGCAGGCTGCTGCCGAGGAAGCCGTGGCTGTGGGCGAGCAGCGCGCAGATGTCCCAGAGGTTCAGCGAGGCGACGATGCGGGTCGGCGTGGCCATGCGCGCGGCGGTGCGTCGATAGCAGTCCAGATCGTCGTGCCAGGGCGCGGCGCCGGCGCGGAAGAAGACCACGCCCAGGCGGTGCGCCCGTGCGGCGACCTCGAGCTGCGCGGCGATGGTCGCCAGGCTGGCGTCGTCGCCGAACTCGGCGCTGAACTGCACCGCCAGGTAGCCGGTGGGGAAGGTCTGGCGCAGGCGGGCGATCTCGCCTAGCGCGGCGTGGCGGGCGATCCGCGCGGCGTACAGTTTGCGGACCAGCACCGCCGGATCGGGCAGCAGACGCGCCTGGATGCCGGCCGTCTCCAGCAGTCTCAGGGTCCGCAGGTCGCGCACGCCGAGTGCGTCGGCGGCACGCAGCTTGTCCAGTACCTCGGTGCGCAGCGCCGCATCGCGGGTGTCCAGATCCATGCCGCCGACCGCGTTGAACAGCAGCCGCGCCTGCGGGAACAGCGTACGCCCCGCCACGTAGGGCGCCAGGTCAGGGAGACCCAGCTGTTGCCGTGCCCAGTCCAGGCGCTCCAGTGGCTTGCCGTCGAAACGTGCCACGGTGGTCGGCGCGCGGTTGCGTGGCAGCAGCATCACTGCCGCCTCCCAGGCATCGCAGGTCAGCAGTTCGCCGCCGACGTGCAGGAGGTCGACGGGCTGGCCGCGCCAGCGCTCGGCCAGGGCGGCGAGCGGCTCGACCCGATGGCCGCCCCACGGGCGCAGGTCGCGGCCGGCCAGTCCGGCGAACCGCAGCCGCCGATCCGGCAGCAGCGCCGCGACCAGGTGCGGGAACAGCAGGTCGCCGAAGTTGTGTCGGTCGAAGGCGCCGAACAGGAGGGTGGGCGTATCGGACTTGGGCATGGCGGCTGTCCCCGGCTGTGCTTCGGCCACTCCTCCCCGACATCGCTGGCTGCGGGCCGGGCCTGCCCGGCCGCGTCGGTGGAGAGAGGGCGTCGCTCAGCGTCCCTGCAGCTGCGCTTCCAGCTCGTTGCTGCTCGGCACCTTGCCCTCGACGAGGAGCTCGTCGTCCACCGCCAGCGCCGGGGTGCGCAGGACCCCGGCGTCGATGATCGCGTTGACGTCGGTGACCTTCTCGACGCTGAAGTCGAGGCCGAGGCGGCGGGCGGCGGTTTCCGCGTTGGTGGCCAGTTGCTGGCACTTGGCGCAGCCGGAGCCATAGACAGTCAGTTTCATCGTGATTCCCTCTCAGATCAGTTGGCCATACAGATAACCGCTGAGGGTGGCCATGGCCACCACCAGCAGGCAGTACACGACGGTCTTCTCGGTGCCCAGCACGGTGCGGATCACCAGCATGTTGGGCAGCGACAGCGCCGGGCCGGCCAGCAGCAGGGCCAGCGCCGGGCCCTTGCCCATGCCGGCGCCGAGCAGGCCCTCGACGATCGGCACCTCGGTAAGGGTCGAGAAGTACATGAAGGCGCCCAGCACGGCGGCGATCAGGGTCGACAGCAGGCTGTTGTCGCCCACCGCCCAGGCCACCCACTGCGAGGGGATCAGCCCCTCGTGGCCGGGACGGCCGAGCAGCAGGCCGGCGATCAGCACGCCGCCGAGCAGCAGCGGCAGGATCTGTTTGGTGAAGTCCCAGCTCTGCCCGACCCACTCCTGGCCGGCGGCGTTCTCGCGGCTGGCCTGCAGCATCAGGCCGCCGATGCCGATCACCATCGCCAGCTCCGGCCAGTCGGGACGCAGCAGCGCCACCCCGCCGATCAGCGCGGCAATCACCAGCAGCGGCGCCGGCGACCACTGCCAGCGGCGCACCAGCAGCACGCCGAGCAGGGCGGCGAGCAGCGCGGTGATCGGCCATTTCCAGGCATGGATGGCCATCCACGCCGGGCTGTCGGCCGGCGCCCAGTTGGCGAACACCAGGATGCCGACCATCAGGCCGAACAGGCCGGCGATGTCCTTGAGCGGATGACCCGCCTCGCCCGCGCCGAAACCGCGCGCGCCCTTGGCGGCGCGGGCGGCTTCCTCGCGGCGGTAGAGCAGGTGCATGAGCGCGCCGATCACCACCGAGAACAGGATCGCGCCCACTGCCCGGGCGATGCCCAGCTCGGCGCCGAGCACCTTGGCGGTGACCACGATGGCCATCACGTTGATCGCCGGGCCGGCGTAGAGGAAGGCGATCGCCGGGCCCAGCCCGGCACCGCGCCGGTAGATGCCGCCGAACAGCGGCAGCACTGTGCAGGAGCACACCGCCAGCAGGGTGCCGGCCACCGAGGCGACACCGTAGGCCACCGGCTTCGGCGCATCCGGGCCAAGGTGCTTCATCACCGCGCCCTGGCTGATGTACACCGCCATGGCGCCGGCGATCACGAAGGCCGGCAGCAGGCAGAGGATCACGTGCTCGCGGGCGTACCACTGGGTCAGGCGCAGGCCTTCGAGCACCGCGTTCTCGAAGCGCGGCTGGCCCATCGGCAGGAAGAAGATCGCCAGGAAGATCGCGCTCATGCCCAGCAGCAGGCGCGCCTCGCCGGGCTGGCTGCGCCAGAAGCCGGCCAGGTGGCCGAGCAGGGAAGGCCGGCTGGCGGGAGCGGGTGATTCGGACATGGAAAATCCCTCTTGAATGGCAAGCATGCCTGCGCCGCCCGCCCTGCGCCAGGCCGGGCGGCGCGTCCGCTCAGTCGCGCGGCAGCGCGCGTTCGTACCAGCCGCGGCTGTCGTTGATCAGGCGCACCAGCCAGAGCATCACCGGCACCTCGATCAGCACGCCGACCACCGTGGCCAGCGCGGCGCCCGAGTTGAAACCATAGAGGACGATGGCCGCGGCCACCGCCAGCTCGAAGAAGTTGGAGGCACCGATCATGGTCGCCGGGCCGGCCACGTCATGGCGCACCCGGAAGCGCCGGCACAGCCAGTAGCCGAGCGCGGCGATCAGCAGGGTCTGCAGCAGGATCGGCACGGCGAGCAGGCCGATCACCAGCGGCTGGGCGACGATCGCCTTGCCCTGGAAGGAGAACAGCAGCACCAGGGTGGCCAGCAGGGCGGCGATGGAGAACGGCGCGATCTTCGCCAGCGCCGCCTGGAAGGCCGCCTCGCCGCGCTTGAGCAGCCGGGCGCGGATCAGCTGGGCGATCGCCAGCGGGATGACGATGTACATCAGCACCGACAGCAGCAGGGTGTCCCAGGGCACCGGGATCGCCGACACGCCGAGCAGCAGGGCGACGATCGGCGCGAAGGCGAACACCATCACCAGGTCGTTGAGCGCCACCTGGGTCAGGGTGAAGTTGGCGTTGCCGTTGCACAGGTTGCTCCACACGAACACCATCGCCGTGCAGGGCGCCGCGCCGAGCAGGATCAGCCCGGCCATGTAGCTGTCCAGTTCGCCGGCCGGCAGGGCGTCGGCGAACAGCACCTTGATGAACAGCCAGCCGATCAGCGCCATGGAGAACGGCTTGACCGCCCAGTTGACGAACAGGGTGACGCCCATGCCGGCCTTCTGCTCGCGCACCTCGTGCAGCGCGGCGAAGTCGATCTTCATCAGCATCGGGATGATCATCACCCAGATCAGCACGCCGACCGGGATGTTGACCTGGGCCACCTCCAGCGCGCCGACCGCCTGCGCCGCTGCCGGCACCGACAGGCCGAGCAGGGTGCCGGCGCCGATGCACAGCAGCACCCAGAGGGTCAGGTAGCGCTCGAAGAAGCCGAGCGGGGCGCCGGCGGCCTGCTTGGCCGCCACTTCACAGGGACTGGACATCGCGGTTTCCTTGGTCGGTTCGCGGAGGGCGGCGGGGCCGCGCTGGAGGGGAAAATGTCGGCGAACCATAACATATGTGAAATCGAATATTCATCAGCCTCGGGCTCCCTTTGCCTGCTTGATAAGCAGCGTACAGCAAGGCTTTACCAAATATTCGTTCTGGCATATGTTTGTGGCCTCTGTGCAGCCCGGAAACACGCCGATGGCCGAACACCTGACCCCGCCGCTGCTCTGCAAGAGCCTGGCCGACGAGACCCGCGCGCGCCTCGTCCTGCTGATCGCCCGCGAGGGCGAGCTGTGCGTCTGCGAGCTGGTCTGCGCCCTGGGCGAGAGCCAGCCGAAGATTTCCCGTCATCTGGCCCAGCTCAGGGCCTGCGGCCTGCTCGCCGACCGCCGCCAGGGCCAGTGGGTGTACTACCGCCTGCATCCCGACCTGCCGGACTGGGTGCACGAGCTGCTGCGTCTGATGCTCGACTCCAACCGCCACTGGCTGGCCCCGCAGACCCGCCGCCTGGCCGAGATGGGCGCGCGCCCCGCGCGCAGTGCCGCCTGCTGCTGAACTGTCCGAAACGAGGCTTCCCATGCACGACGACCTGCCCAACATCGATCCCGCACTGCTCGATCCGCCCGACCTGGACAGGCTCGGCCTGTCGGCCCGGCCCGAGCACCCGCCGCGCATCCTGCTGCTCTACGGCTCCAACCGCGAGCGCTCCTACAGCCGCCTGCTGGTCCAGGAAGCCGCGCGCCTGCTGCAGCGCCTGGGCGCCGAGACGCGCATCTTCGACCCCTCCGGCCTGCCGCTGCCGAACGACGCACCCGAGGACCACCCCAAGGTCCGCGAGCTGCGCGAGCTGGTGCTCTGGTCGGAAGGCCAGGTATGGTGCTCGCCGGAGCGCCACGGCGCGATGAGCGCGGTGTTCAAGGCGCAGATCGACTGGATTCCGCTGAGCATGGGCGCGATCCGTCCGACCCAGGGCAAGACCCTGGCGCTGATGCAGGTCTGCGGCGGCTCGCAGTCGTTCAACGCGGTCAACCAGATGCGCGTGCTCGGCCGCTGGATGCGCATGTTCACCATCCCCAACCAGTCCTCGGTGGCCAAGGCCTTCCTCGAGTTCGACGAGGCCGGGCGCATGAAGCCATCCGCCTACTACGACCGGGTGGTCGACGTGATGGAGGAGCTGGTCAAGTTCACCCTGCTGCTGCGCGGGCGCGCCGACTACCTGGTCGACCGCTACTCCGAACGCAAGGAGTCGGCCGAAGAGCTGTCCCGCCGCGTCAACCTGCGCACCCTCTGAACCTCCAAGGAAAACCCATCGTGTCCCATCCCTACGACATCCTCGGCGTTCCCGGCTGCTCCGGTCGGCTGATCTTCACCCCGTGCCCGGGCAGCAAGGACACCAGCGTGGCCGACGCCCTGGACACCCTGCGCGCGGCCGGCGCCGAGGCGCTGATCACCCTGATGCCGGCCGGCGAGCTGGCGCAGAACCAGGCCGCCGAGCTGCCGGCGCTGTGCGCCGCGCGCGGCCTGGAGTGGTTCCACCTGCCGGTGGCCGACGAGCAGGTGCCGCTGGACGACTTCGACGCGGCCTGGAGCCAGGCGCGCGAGCGCATCGCTACTCTGTTGAGCGCAGGCCGCAGCATCGCCATCCACTGCAAGGGCGGTTCCGGGCGTACCGGGCTGATCGCCGCGCGCCTCCTGATCGACCGCGGCCTGCCGCGTGGTGAGGCCGCCGCCCTGGTCCAGGCCCTGCGTCCCAAGGCCATCCAGCATCCGGCGCACGTCGCCTGGCTCGAACAGTTCGACGCCGAATAAACCTTCACCGGGAAGAGAGAGAACAAGACCATGACCATCAAGGTAGGCATCAACGGCTTCGGCCGCATCGGACGACTGGCCCTGCGCGCCGCCTGGGGCTGGCCGGAGCTGCAGTTCGTGCAGATCAACGACCCGGCCGCCGACGCCGCGACCCACGCCCATCTGCTCAACTTCGACTCGGTGCACGGCCGCTGGGCGCATGAGGCGGGCAGCGACGGCGACTGCATCGTCATCGACGGCCAGCGCATCAAGGTCACCCACAACAAGGCCATCGCCGACACCGACTGGTCGGGCTGCGACCTGGTGATCGAGGCCAGCGGCAAGATGAAGACCGTCGCCGTGCTGCAGGGCTATCTGGATCAGGGCGTCAAGCGCGTGGTGGTCAGTGCGCCGGTCAAGGAAGCCGGCGCGCTGAACATCGTCATCGGCGTCAACGACCAGCTGTTCGATCCGGCCCAGCACCGCATCGTCACCGCCGCCTCCTGCACCACCAACTGCCTGGCCCCGGTGGTCAAGGTGCTGCACGAGGCGCTGGGCATCCGCCACGGCTCGATCACCACCATCCACGACCTGACCAACACCCAGAGCCTGCTCGACCAGCCGCACAAGGATCTGCGCCGCGCGCGCGCCTCCCTGATGAGCCTGATCCCGACCAGCACCGGCTCGGCCACCGCGATCGCCGAGATCTTCCCCGAGCTGCGCGGCAAGCTGAACGGCCACGCGGTGCGCGTGCCGCTGGCCAACGCCTCGCTGACCGACTGCGTGTTCGAGGTGGAGCGGGCGACCAGCGTGGAGGAGGTCAACGGCCTGCTCAAGGCCGCGGCCAGCGAGGGTCCGCTGAAGGGCATCCTCGGTTACGAGGAACGTCCGCTGGTGTCGATCGACTACCGCACCGACCCGCGCTCCTCCATCGTCGATGCACTGTCGACCCTGGTGGTCAACGGCACCCAGGTCAAGGTCTACGCCTGGTACGACAACGAGTGGGGCTACGCCAACCGCACCGTCGAGCTGGCCCGCATGGTCGGCCTGGCGGGCTGACCCTCTGTAGGGGCGAGTTCATTCGCCTGGCAGGGCCGCGCTGGCGAGTGAATTCGCCCCTGCACGGATGTGCTCGCGCTCATGCGCCAGCGTGGACACGTTCAATCAACGCAACAGGATCTTCCATGCACGCCCTGTCCCGCCTCGCCCCCGAAGTCCGCCAGTACCTGCTGGTCACCGGCAACTACTGGGCCTTCACCCTCACCGACGGCGCGCTGCGCATGCTGGTGGTGCTGCATTTCCATGGCCTCGGCTACAGCCCGCTCTCGATCGCCGCGCTGTTCCTGTTCTACGAGATCTTCGGCGTGGTCACCAACCTGGTCGGCGGCTGGCTGGGCGCGCGGCTGGGGCTGAACCGCACCATGAACATCGGCCTCGGCCTGCAGGTGGCGGCGCTGCTGATGCTCACCGTGCCGGCGGCCATGCTCACGGTACCCTGGGTGATGGCCGCGCAGGCGCTGTCCGGGATCGCCAAGGACCTCAACAAGATGAGCGCCAAGAGCTCGATCAAGCTGCTGGTCCCCGATGGCCAGCAGGGCACCCTGTACCAGTGGGTGGCGCTGCTGACCGGCTCGAAGAACGCCCTCAAGGGCGTCGGCTTCTTCCTCGGCGGGGCGCTGCTGGCGCTGCTCGGCTTCAGCGGCGCGGTGCTGCTGATGGCCGCCGTGCTGGCGCTGATCTGGCTGGCCAGCGTGTGCCTGCTGAAGAAGGACATGGGCAAGGCCAAAAGCAAGCCGAAGTTCCGTGACCTGCTGTCGAAGAGCCGGGCGATCAACAGCCTGTCCGCCGCCCGGCTGTTCCTGTTCGGCGCCCGCGACGTGTGGTTCGTGGTGGCGCTGCCGGTGTACCTGTCGGCCAGCTTCGGCTGGGACTTCTGGCAGGTCGGCGGCTTCCTCGCCGCCTGGGTGATCGGCTACGGCATCGTCCAGTCGTTCGCCCCGCACCTCACCGGCAAGCGCCGCGGCCAGGTGCCGGACGGCCGCGCCGCCTTCGTCTGGGCGGCACTGCTGGCCGGCCTGCCGGCCGCCATCGCCCTCGGCCTGGACGGCCCGCTGGACCCGCAGACGGTGCTGATCGGCGGCCTGCTGCTGTTCGGCGCGCTGTTCGCGATCAATTCCTCGTTGCACAGCTACCTGATCGTCAGCTATGCCAAGGAGGACGGCGTGTCGCTGGACGTGGGCTTCTACTACATGTCCAACGCCCTCGGCCGGCTGGTCGGCACGCTGCTGTCGGGCTGGGTGTTCCAGGCCTATGGCCTGCAGGCCTGCCTGTGGGTGTCCAGCGCCTTCGTGGCGCTCGCCGCGCTGATCTCCGTCGGCCTGCCGCGACACGCCGCGGCCCGCGCAGGCTGAGGTTCGGCACCGCGCTCAGTGCGGCCTGCGTTCTTCGGCGCCGAGCTGTCCGGCGGCGAGCAGGCGGGCATGGGCGCTTGCCGAGAGCTCCAGCAGGCTGCGCAGTTCGGCCTGGAAGGCCTCGATATGCTCGAGCCAGGCGGCGAAGGCCTCGCTGCCGACCTGGCGCACGCTATCGACCAGCTCGGCCCGGTTCTTGGTCAGGGCCAGCAGGGTGACGCGGCGGGCGAGAATGAAGCGTTCGTTGTGTTCGGCGGCCTGCGCCTGGGCGAGGCTGAGAATCGCGTCGAAGTCGAAGTCGAAGTCGAAGTCGATGTCGATGTCGGTCGGTTGGTGGGCGTCCATGCGCTCTGTCTCTGGGTATCGAATCGCTGTGCAAGGCCGGCGGGCAGCCGCCTTGCCCGGGGCGGGGGCGTGGAGGTCCACGTCACGGTTGCGTGTTTTGCGAACTATAGCAGGCGCCCGCGCCTTCTCGGAGGGGTGGGCGCTGCACTGGGCAGGCCGGGCGATGAGCGGCGCGCGTCCTGCGCGCCCGCTCAGGGGGCGGCGAGATCCAGCAGGGCCAGCAGGTTGCGGATGTCGATGGGCTTGACCAGCAGCTCGTCGAAGCCGGCGGCCATGATCTCGCGGGTTTCCGCCGGCAGGGCGTGGGCGGTGTAGGCGACGATGCGCAGGCCGGCCTGCGCCGGGTCGGTGCGCAGGCGCCGGCACACCTCGAGCCCGGACATGCCGGGCATCATCACGTCCAGCAGCACGCAGTCGAAGCGCTCGGCGGCGGCCGCCGCGAGAGCCTCCGGGCCGCTGGCGCATTCGACCACCCGGCAGCCGAAACGCTCGAGCAGGACCCGCGGCAGGGTGCGGTTGAACTCGGTGTCGTCGACCAGCAGGACCTTCATCGCGGCTCCGCGGCGCGCAGCGGCAGGCGCAGGGTGAAGGTGCTGCCGCTGCCGGGGCTGGAGCGCAGGGTGATTTCGCCCCCCATCATGACGGCCAGTTCGCGCGACAAGGTCAGACCCAGCCCGGTGCCGGGGTGCTGGCGGGTGACGAAGGTCCCGATCTGCCGGAAGCGTTCGAAGATCGTTTCGTGCTGCTCGGCGGCGATCCCCGGACCGCTGTCCTCCACGGCGAAGCACAGACTGTCGCCCTCGCGGTTCACGCTGAGGCGCACGTGGCCGCAGTTGGTGAACTTGAGCGCGTTGTGCAGCAGGTTGCCGAGGATCTGCAGCAGTCGGGTGCGGTCGCCGTGCAGGGTGGCCGGCAGCCCCGGCTCGAGCCGTTTCTGCAGGTCCAGACCCTTGCTCTCGGCCACGCTGCGGTGCATGTCGAGGACATCCTCGAGCAGCTCGGCGAGGTCGAACTCGTCGGGGTGCAGCCGCATGCGGCCGGCCTCGATGCTGGCCTGGTCGAGGATGTCGTTGACCAGGCCGAGCAGGTGGCGGCTGCTCTTGTGGATGATGGCGGCGAATTCGCGGCAGGTGGCGTCGCTGCCGGTGGTCTTCAGGTACTCGGCGTAGCCGATGATGCCGTTGAGCGGCGTACGCAACTCGTGGGACATGGAGGCGAGGAACTCGGACTTCAGGCGGTTGGCCGATTCGGCCCTGGCCCGGCTGAGCCGCAGATCCGCGGAAATCGCCCGTTGGCGCTGCAGCAGCCTGGCGCTGAGCAGGCCGAAGAGCAGGACGACCAGCGACATCAGGCTGGCGAACAGCAGGTACTCGTTGCGCCTCTGGAGGTAGTCGGCCATGGCTTCCTCGCGGCCGACCCCGACCACCACCGCCAGCGGCAGATCCTCGACCTTGCGGAAGCTGAAGATCCGCTCCACGCCGTCGATCAGGCTGGACGAGACGTAGTGCCCCTGGGCCTGGTCGGCCAGTTGGGCGAACAGCGGCGAGTCGGAGATGTCGCGGCCGATGCTGGCGCCGATGTCCTCGTCGCTGCTGGCGCGGCGGGCGCGCACGATGCCGTCGAAGCCGACCACGGTGATGATGCCGTCGCGGCCGATGGCCACGTCGTTGTACAGGCTGGTGAAGTAGAAGGGGTCGATGGAGATCACCGCCACGCCGCCGAAGCTGCCGTCGGGCTTGTCGACGCGGCGGGTCATCTGGATCGACCACTTGCCACTGGCGCGGCCGAGCACCGGCTTGCTGACCCACAGCTCGTCGCTGGCGCGGTCGCGGTGCACCCGGAAGTGCTCGCGGTCGGAAAGGTCGATGGGCTGGTGGTTGGGCAGGTTGGACAGGATGTAGGTGCCGTGCTCGTCGATGATGCCCAGCTGGTTGAAGATGTTGCCGATGATCAGGCCGTCGCGCACGAAGGCGGCGATGTCGATCTGCCGGCCGTTGCGCTCGTACTGGTGCTGGAGGAAGCGCAGCGACTGGTCGGCGCTGATGATGGTGCGCGCCGCATGGGCCTCGAAGGCGCGCGCCAGGTTGAGGGTGTCGCGCTTGAGGCTCTGTTCGGCCTGCCGGTGCTCGGCGTCGATCTTGAAGAGCACGCCGGCCCACAGGGCGGCGACCAGCAGCAGGGTCAGGGCGAGAATCAGCGCGTAGGCGCAGCGGCTCTCGCCCGCGCGGCTTCGGACCGGCGAGGCGTTCGACGTCATGCCCGGACCTCGACGGCCTCGGGGAGGGTGCTTTCCAGCCGGTCGGCGAAGCGCGCGGCGATGTCCTGGAAGGTACGCTGGCGCTCGAGAAAGGCGTCGGTCACGTCGGGGTCGAAATGGCTGCCCTTGCCGGCGCTGATGATCTTCACCGCTTCCTCGTGGGACATCGGCGCCTTGTACACGCGGCTGCTGATCAGCGCGTCGTAGACGTCGGCGATGGCCATCAGCCGGGCGGCGACGGGAATGTCGTCGCCGGCCAGGCCCTGCGGATAGCCGCTGCCGTCCCACTTCTCGTGGTGGCTGAAGGCGATGTCCTTGGCGATGCGCAGGAAGGGCACCGGGCGACCGGCCATCTGCTCGGCGCGGGCGATGGCCTCGCCGCCGAGGCTGGTGTGGGTCTTCATCACGTCGAATTCGCGCTGGTCGAGGTGGCCGGGTTTGAGCAGGATGCTGTCGGGAATGCCGATCTTGCCGATGTCGTGCAGCGGCGCCGACTTGAACAGCAGCTCGATGTTCTCCGCGTCGAGGTAGTCGGCGAAACGCGGGTGGTGGCGCAGCTGTTCGGCCAGGGTGCGCACGTAGTGCTGGGTGCGGCGGATGTGGTTGCCGGTCTCGTTGTCGCGGGTTTCCGCCAGGGAGGCCATCATCTCGATGGTCACGTCCTGCACCGCCAGCACCTCGCGGATGCGTCGCCGCACCTCCTCCTCGAGGAAGGCGCTCTTGCTGCGCAGGAAGTCGTTGGAGGCCTTGAGCCTGATGTGGGTGCGAACCCGGGCGAGCATCACTGGCGGGCTGATCGGCTTGATGATGTAGTCCACGGCGCCGAGCTGCAGGCCGAGCTCCTCGTCCTCGATGCTGGTGCGGGCGGTGAGGAAGATCACCGGGATGTCGCGCAGGCGTTCGTCGGCCTTGAGAGCGCGGCAGACGGCGTAGCCGTCCATCTCCGGCATCATGATGTCGAGCAGGATCAGGTCCGGCTGGTCGGTGGCCGCGGCGATGCGCAGAGCGGCCTCGCCGTTGTTGGCGACCTTGACCCGGTACTCCTGCTTGAGCAGGTTGCTGACCAGCACCAGGTTGTTGGGGTTGTCGTCGACCACCAGGATGGTCGGTCTTTTCTGCGAGTCCATCGTCATGCGTTATTCGTCTTCGGTGCTTGGCGTTGCGGGTTGCGGGTGGTGGAGCAGCGGCTGCAGGATCCGCAGCGCGCTGGCGAACTCGAAGCTGCGCAGGGCGCGCTCGAGTTCCGGGTATTCCTCGCTCAAGGCGGCGTGCAGCGCGGCGGCGTTGGCGTTGAACCAGGTCACCGCTTCGGCGTCGTCCTCCTGCAGCAGTTCGACCAGTGTCGTGCAGATCCGGCGCAGTTGACCCGGAGCGGGCGGCGGCGTCGGTACCGGCGCCGGGGTGCCGAGCCACTGGGCGAGAGGTTCGAGCAGCGTGGCGAACGCTTCCTCGAGCCGGACCAGCGCCGCCTCCAGCGTCTCGGCCGGGGCCTTTCGGCGCAGCTCCTGCTCCAGGGCCGCAGCGGCCTGCGAGGTGGCGCCGGCGCCGACCGTGGCGGTCAGGCCCTTGAGGGTGTGCGCCAGGCGCAGGGCTGCGCCATGGTCGCCGCGGGCCAGCTCCAGGCGCAGCCTGTGCGGCATGTCGTGCTCGCGGCGCAACAGGTTGCCGAGCAGCTCGCGATACAGCGCCCGGTCGCCCATCACCCGCTGCAGGCCTTCGGCGCTGTCCAGGCCCGGGATCGTCGGCAGGCCGGCATCGTCGGGCGCTGCCGGCCGGGGCGGCGGCGCGGCAGCGGCGGCGGGCGCGCGGCACCACTGGCGCAGGGTGGCGTAGAGTTCCTCGACCTTGATGGGTTTGGCCAGGAAGCCGTCCATGCCGGCGGCGCGGCAGCGGCGGCGGTCCTCGGCCATGGCGCTGGCGCTGATGGCGACGATCGGCAACTGCCCGCGCGGGCCGAGCGCGCGGATCTCGCGAGTCGCGCCAGCGCCGTCGAGCACCGGCATCTGCATGTCCATGAGCACCAGGTCGTAGTCCCTGGCGCGTACCCGTTCCACGGCCTGGCGACCGTTCTCGGCCACGTCGACCTGCACGCCGACGTGCTCCAGCAGCTTGCACAGCAGCCGCTGGTTGACATCGTGGTCCTCGGCCAGCAGGACGCGGCGCCCCTGCAGCTCGAGCCGCGGCAGCAGTTGCTGCAGGTTCGGCGAGCCGACGCCGAGCGGCACGCGGAGCCAGAAGGTACTGCCTTCGCCGTGCCGGCTTTGCGCGCCGACGCTACCGCCGAGCAGCTCGGCGAGCTTGCGTGCCAGGGTGAGGCCCAGGCCGGTACCGCCGAACTGCCGGGTCCGCGAGGTGTCGGCCTGGTAGAAGCTCCGGAACAGGGCGGCCTGCTGTTCGGCGGTCAGGCCGATGCCGGTGTCGCGCACGTACAGGTCGAGCTCGATCTGCCGGTCGGACAGGCGATGTCCGTCGACGCCGATCTCGATGGCCCCCGCCTGGGTGAACTTGATGGCGTTGTCGAGGAACTGGGCGAGCACCTGGGCGATGCGCTGGGCGTCGCCGACCAGCTCGGCCGGCAGGGCGGCGTCGGCCCGGCAGGCGAAGCGCAGGCCCTTGCTCCGGGCGCGTTCGGCGAAGCGTCCGACCAGGCCGTCGAGCAGCTCCTGGGGATTGAAGGCGGTCTGCTGCAGCTCCAGCTGGCCGCGCTCTATCCGCGAGAAGTCGAGAATGTCGTCGACCAGCGCGCGCAGCTGTTCGCCAGCCTGCTGGATCTGCCGCAGGTAATCGTCCTGCGGGCCGTGCAGGGCGGTCTGGCCGAGCAGGTGGCTCATGCCGACGATGGTGTTCAGCGGCGTGCGCACCTCGTGGCTGATGTTGGCGAGAAAGTCGGACTTGGCCTGGGCGGCCCGCTCGGCCATTTCGCGGGCCTGGCGCATCTCGTGCTCGGCCTGCTGGCGGGCGGCCACGTCGCGCAGCACGGCGCAGAGGTCGCGCGGCGCGCCGGCACGGCTCGGCAGCAGCGCCAGGGTCGCCTCCAGAGGGAAGGTTCCGCCATCCCGGCGTCGGCCCTCCAGCAGCACGCCGGACAGCGGCCGCCCGCTGGCGGCGGCCTGTCGATGCAGACGGGCGAAGGTCTCGCGGGCAGCCGGCGCCGCCAGGCTGGCCAGCGGCTGGCCGAGCAGCTCGTCGTTGCGGTAGCCGAACAGCTCCTCGAGGCGCTGGTTGGCCAGGCGGATGAGGCCGTCCGCGTCGGCGACCAGGATGGCGTCCGGCGCCGATTCGAGAATGCCGCGATACCAGGACTCGGTCTGCCGCCGGCGCTCCTCGCTGGCGGCCAGCGCGGCGGCCTGCTCCGCCAGCTGGCGGGTCTGGGCCTGCATCGCCAGTCCGGCCTGCCGGGACTCCTCGAGGGCCTGTGCCAGCTCGGCGATCTCCGAGCCGGGGCGGCCTTCGTCGAAGCGCACGCCGTCGCCGTCGGCCGCCAGCAGGCGGCGCACCTTGGCGGTCATCGAGGCGATGGGGTGGATCAGGCGGCGCAGATAGAACAGCTGCAGGACCCCGAGGGTCACCAGGATGGTGAGACCGAGCAGGCCGACGGTCAGCGCCTCGGCGACCCGGGAGCGCTCGCCGAGCTGTCCGATGTGCTGGCGCAGGCGCGTTTCGATCCGGCTACGCACCTGCTCGACGGTGTCGGCGATCTCGCTCTTGGCCCGTTCGTAGTCGGTGCCGTACAGCAGGGCCAGGGCCTGCGGGCGCCGGTCCTGGTCGATGGCGGCGAAGGCCTGCCGCTCGACCTCCAGCAGGGCGTCCGAGCGGCGCTTGGCGCTTGCCGCCAACTCCAGTTCCTCGGCGCTGGCGCCCAGCGCCAGCAGCCGCTCGCCGGCCTGCTCGCGGTGGCGGTAGATGGTCAGTTCGCGTTCGAAGGCCTGGCGATGATGTGGGGTGCCGGTGACGGCGTAGGCGCGAGCGGCAGCGGTCAAGCGATCGCTGCCCAGCAGCAGCCAGTCGGTCGCCGAGAGCGAGTCGGCCAGGAGCTGCCTGCTGCGGTCCCGTTCTTGCAGCAGATGGCCGTGCAGCAGGCTGGCGCCCAGGCTGGCGAGCAGCAGCGCGGCAACCAGGCTGGCGATCAGCTTGCTGCAGGAGGCGATGCGCATGGGGGGAACTCCGCAGGCGATGGCACGTGAACGGCACGACTGTATCGGGGAGCCTGTGCCGCGCCGTGGGGCACTCGGCGGAGCGGTGCACTGGGCCATGGCGTCATGTTCCAGTCGATTTTATGTGATGCGTTTTGCAAAACTCAATGACGGAGCGGCTTCGATCCGGGATGCGATCCATGCTTGTCAGCGGACCGCGGCAGACAGGAGACAGCCTGCCGGAGCGCTCGGGTAAGGAGTGACGTGTCAAATTCTCGTTGTCTTCGCGGACGGCTTGCCGTCGGCGGATGCGACCATGGTGGTTGGTCTCTGTCCTTTGATCGAGGCATTTGCTAAGGTCCGCGCTGAATTTCTGGCCATGTGACAGACCGATCCGGCGTTATCGAGGTACTGCGTGATCAACGTGCTCGTTGTGGATGACCATGATCTGGTGCGCACCGGCATCCGCCGAATGCTCGCCGACGTGGCAGGGGTAAGCGTGATCGGCGAGGCCGATTGCGGCGAGGATGCCCTGCTGCGCGTCCGCGAGCTGCGTCCCGATCTGGTGCTGATGGACGTGAAGATGCCCGGCATCGGCGGGCTGGAAGCGACTCGCAAGATCATCCGCAGCCATCCGGACGTCAAGGTGATCGCGGTCACCGCCTGCGACGAGGAGCCGTTCCCCTCGCGCCTGCTGCAGGCCGGGGCCGCCGGCTACCTGACCAAAGGCGCCGCGCTGGAGGAGATGATCAAGGCGATACGCCAGGTGTTCGCCGGCCATCGCTACATCAGCGCCGACATCGCCCAGCAGCTGGCGCTCAAGCCCTACCAGCCGCAGGCCGACGCCTCGCCGTTCGAGATGCTCTCCGAGCGCGAGATGCAGATCGCCCTGATGATCGCCGAGTGCCAGAAGGTGCAGACCATCTCCGACAAGCTGTGCCTGTCGCCGAAGACGGTGAACACCTACCGCTACCGCATCTTCGAGAAGCTCGAGATCACCAGCGACGTCGAACTGGCCATGCTGGCGGTGCGTCACGGCATGGTCGACGTCACCACCTGAAATGGCCGCCGCGTTCGACAGCGGCGGCTTCCTCGCCGCCTGCAGCACCCGTCCCGGCGTCTACCGCATGCTCGACGCCGAAGGTCGGCTGCTCTACGTCGGCAAGGCCAGCAATCTCAGGAAGCGCCTGTCCAGCTACTTCCGCAAGAGCGGCCTGGCGCCGAAGACCGCCGCGCTGGTGGCGCGCATCGCGCAGATCGACACCACCATCACCGCCAACGAGACCGAGGCGCTGCTGCTCGAGCAGACCCTGATCAAGGAGTGGCGACCGCCCTACAACATCCTGCTGCGCGACGACAAGTCCTATCCCTACGTATTCCTCTCCAGCGAGGACGAGTACCCGCGCCTGGGCATCCACCGCGGCGCCAAGAAGCACAAGGGCCGCTACTTCGGTCCCTATCCCAGTGCCCTGGCGATCCGCGAGAGCCTCAGCCTGCTGCAGAAGACCTTCCAGGTCCGCCAGTGCGAGGACAGCTACTTCCGGAACCGCACGAGGCCTTGCCTGCAGTACCAGATCAAGCGCTGCAAGGCGCCCTGCGTCGGCCTGGTCGGCGCCGAGGAGTACGCCGAGGACGTGCGCCGTTCGGCGATGTTCCTCGAGGGGCGCAGCAGCCAGCTCGCCGACGAACTGGTCGCGGCGATGGAGAAGGCCGCGAGCGAGCTGGACTTCGAGCGCGCCGCCGAGCTGCGCGACCAGATCGCCCTGCTGCGCCGGGTGCAGGACCAGCAGAGCATGGAAGGCGGCAGCGGCGACGTCGACGTGGTGGCGGCGGCGGTCAGCCCCGGCGGCGCCTGCGTCAACCTGATCACCGTGCGCGGCGGGCGGGTGCTGGGCAGCAAGAGCTTCTTTCCGCAGGTGGCCATCGAGGAGGAAGCGGCTGGCATACTGGCCGCCTTCCTCGCCCAGTACTACCTGGGCGGCGCCGAGCGCGACCTGCCGGCCGAGCTGATCGTCAACTGTGTGCACGAGGACTTTGCGGCGTTCGCTGCGGCGCTCGCCGCGGTGCGCGGACGGGCGCCGACGATCAGCCAGCGGGTGCGCGGAACCCGCGCGCGCTGGCAGCAACTGGCGCTGACCAACGCCGAGCAGGCACTGGCCGCGCGCCTGGCCAACCGCCAGCACGTCGCCGCGCGCCTGGAAGCCCTCGGCGAGGCACTGGGCATGGACGAGCCGCCGCAGCGGCTGGAGTGCTTCGACATCAGTCACTCCAGCGGCGAGGCGACCGTCGCCTCCTGCGTGGTGTTCGGTCCGGAGGGGCCACTCAAGTCCGACTACCGGCGCTTCAATATCGAGGGGGTGACGGCCGGCGACGACTATGCCGCGATGCAGCAGGCGCTGACCCGGCGCTTCCGTCGCCTCAAGGACGGGGAGGGCAGGATGCCCGACATCCTGCTGGTCGATGGCGGCAAGGGGCAACTCAACATGGCCCGCCAGGTGCTGCAGGAGCTGGCGGTGGTCGACCTGCTGCTGCTCGGTGTGGCCAAGGGCGAAACCCGCAAGCCGGGACTGGAAACCCTCTATCTGGGCGATGCCGAGCACGAGTTCAGCCTGCCGGCCGACTCGCCTGCGCTGCACCTGATCCAGCAGATACGCGACGAGGCGCACCGTTTCGCGATCACCGGCCACCGCGCCCGCCGCGGCAAGGCACGGCGCACGTCGAGCCTCGAGGAGGTGCCTGGCGTCGGCCCCAAGCGTCGCCGCGACCTGCTCAAGCATTTCGGCGGTCTGCAGGAGCTGTCGCGAGCGAGCGTCGAGGAGATCGCCAAGGCGCCGGGGATCAGCAAAAAGCTCGCCGAGTCGATTTATGCCACCCTGCACAGCGAGTAGAATGCCGCGACTACTCGAATATAAAGCGTGCCGATGAATATTCCGAATCTGTTGACCGTTCTGCGCGTACTGCTCATACCGGTCTTCATCGCGCTGTTCTACATGCCGTTCAGCTGGAGCTACTGGGCGGCCAGTGGCGTGTTCGCCCTGGCCAGCGTGACCGATTGGCTGGACGGCTATCTGGCCCGTCGCCTGAAGCAGACCACGCCGTTCGGCGCCTTTCTCGACCCGGTGGCGGACAAGCTGATGGTCGCCGTGGCGCTGGTGCTGCTGGTCGAGGAGCACGCCAACCTGTGGCTGAGCCTGCCGGCAGCCATCATCATCGGCCGCGAGATCGTGGTATCGGCGCTGCGCGAATGGATGGCCGAGCTCGGTGCCCGCGCCCGGGTGGCGGTATCCAATCTCGGCAAGTGGAAGACCGCCGCGCAGATGGCCTCGCTGATCATCCTGCTCGGCAACCCGCCGCGCCTGGACTTCTGGGTCGGGCTCGGATATGCGCTGCTGATCATCGCCGCAGTACTTACCCTGTGGTCCATGCTGCAATATCTGCGCGCGGCCTGGCCGCATCTCAGCAGCGGGGCAAATGGGAAATAACTTTTTTGAATCAAAGGGTTGACAGTGGTTCGGGTTGGTATAGAATGGCGCCCGTCACCAAGACGCGGGAATAGCTCAGTTGGTAGAGCACGACCTTGCCAAGGTCGGGGTCGCGAGTTCGAGTCTCGTTTCCCGCTCCAAGTTTTACTGATGAATGTCGTTGTCAGGCGTTCGTTTGAGGCCGGGTGGCAGAGTGGTCATGCAGCGGATTGCAAATCCGTGTACGCCGGTTCGATTCCGACCTCGGCCTCCACTATAGAAAGCCCCGTAGATCTAGCATCTACGGGGCTTTTTACTTTGCGCTCGAAAAGCCGGACTGGTCCGAGTTTTGGAACGCGTCCCAGAACTTCCGCTATTTCGACGGCTTGGCGATGGCGCCGACGCGGCGATAGACCCGCTCGGTAATGCCCTCGGTCGAGTGCCCGAGCAGCACGCTCGCATCCGACAGATCGCGAGTCTCGCTGGCCGCCTTCGGCCGGATATCCCTGAACTGAAACTGCCTGATCCGCACCGCCAGCTCCTGCTCGCCGGCCTCGACGGCCCTGGTGGCGGCTGATTCCCGCACAGCGTCCCAGCGGTTCCGCAACATCGGCCACGACACCCGCTTCCCGCTCCGGTTGACCACCAGGAACGGGGACAGGAACTCGGTGCGGTGTGGTGGCCCGACCAGGGCGACGCGACCGCTACGGCCGCCCGTGGACCTACCTCGACGCACTGCCGCCGTACATCCCTAACACCCGGCCGCTGGTGTTCTCGTTCGCCGGTATCCCGTACCCGTCGCCGCGTGCGGCACTGGTGCAGTTCGGCCTCGGTCGCGACCTCAGCGCCCGCCCGACCCAGCCCAAGGACATGGGCAGCAGCATCGTCTGGGGTACGCCGAGCAGGATCGACCTGCAGCGCCGTCTGCGCTGGGGCTGGGGGCGCCCCGGCGACCCGCCCTCGGTCGGCATCGAGTACCCGGACTACGACGGTCCCGTCTACCCGCTCGACCCCGCTGCCGAGCCCGACATTCTGGAGACCTACATGATCGCCAACAGCGTGTCGCTGGTGGTGCTGCCCGGCCGCGAGCCGGTGGACGCCACCGGCATCAAGGTCGCGCGCGACATCGACGCCTTCGCCTGGACGCTCAGCGCCGAGCTGTTCGGCCGCACCTCGCTCAACCTGGTGCGCCCGGACGCCAGCGGCCCCAAGACCGTCGAGCTGACCATCAACGGCTGGATCTGGCTGTTCCTGGTCGAGCGCTACAGTACCCAGGGCAAGTTCCCCAGCGAGCGCTTCACCATCACCGGAGTCAGCCGCACCCAACTGCTCGCCGAGCCCTACGCGCCGAAACGCTCGGCGGTCAACGCGGCGGACATCAACGCCGTGCAGGCCGCCACCGACCAGCTGGAGAACACCGGCTTCAGCCTGACGTGGGACTACACCGCGCTGGGTCCGCCGGACTGGACGATCCCCGCCGGCGCCTTCAGCTACCAGCAGCAGACCGCCCTGCAGGTGATCGCCCGCGTCGCCGAGGCCGTCGGCGGCGTGGTTCGCCCGGCGCGTGACAGTGACGGCCTCGCCGTGGTGCCGCGCTACCGCGAAGCGCCGTGGAACTGGGCGACCTCGGTGATGGACCGCATCATCCCGGCCGAGATCGTCGGCCAGTGGGGCGGCGACCGGAGTGGAACAGCTGCTACGTCAGCGGCACCACCCACGGCGTGGCCGTCGACGTGCGCCGCGCCGGCACCATGGGCGACGCCCCGGCGCCGGACGTGTTCGACGACCTGATCACCGGCACCGACGCCGCCCGCTCGCGCGGTATCGCCGAGATCGCCAAGGGCGGCGACCAGGAGATCGTCACGCGCACCCTGCCGTTGTTCCCGCAGGGCGGCAGCGCTCCATGGCCCGCTTCAAGATCGACAGCCCGGTACGCCGCGCCGCGTTTCTGGCCCAGGTCGGTCACGAGTCCGGCCATCTGCGCCGGCTGGTCGAGAACCTCAACTACAGCGCCGAAGGGCTGGCCGGCACCTGGCCGAGCCGCTTCCGTGGCCGCGACGGCCGCCCCAACGAGCTGGCCGCGCGCATCGCCCGGCGTCCGCGCGACATCGCCAACGTGGTCTATGCGGATCGTATGGGCAACGGCCCGGCCTCGAGCGATGACGGCTGGCGGTACCGCGGGCGCGGGCTGATCCAGCTCACCGGCCGCGACAACTACCGCGCCTGCGCCAAGAGCATCGGCCAGAACCTGGAGGACTTCCCCGAACTGCTGGAGATGCCCGAGTGGGCCGTGCTGTCGGCGGCATGGTTCTGGTCGCGGCATGAACTGAGCGAGCTGGCCGACGCCGGCCGCTTCGAGGCGATCACCCGCAAGATCAACGGCGGCACTCACGGCCAGGCCGAGCGCCTCGCGCTGTGGCGGATCGGGCAGGGGGTGCTGGCATGACCCTCGCCGCACTGCGCCCCCTGCTGGCGGCCGCGCTGCTGCTCGCCGCTGGCGCCGCGCTCGCCTGGTGGGGCCTCGCCCCGCGCATCGATCTCCAGTCCGATCGCGCCGATCGGGCGGAGCAGATGGCTGCCGATCGCCAGCAGCTGATCGACCTGCAGGCCGGCGTGCTCGCCGAGCAGCAGCGGCAGATCGGCGCCGTCACCCACCTCGAGCAGCAGCTGCGCGTGCTCGGGCTGACCGTCACCCGTAACGCACAGGCGCAGAGCCGCGCCATCGAGGAGCTGATCCGCCATGACCAAGCGACTGCCGACTATCTGCGTGCTGCTGTGCCTGCTGCTCTCGGCCGCCTGTACCAGCGCCCCGAAACCACCGACCCCGCCGCCTACCGTGGTCCCGATCCGCTGCCCGCTGACCCCGTGCCGCCTGCCGGCGCGGCCGCCGCTGGTGGCCAATGACGACTGGAGGAGGGCGGTCGACGAGATCGAGGGCGAGCTGCTCGGCTGTGCCGGGCAGGTGCTGGACTGTATCGAGCGGCAGGCCGTTGCGCGCGAGTAGTGCGGGAGCCGGTCGTTCGATCATTCTTTTTTGAAGCGTGACCTTGCACACGCTTTGCGGTGTGACGCTGCAGTAGTTTCAGCGGCCGGGTGCACGAAGGCACCCGCCAGGACTCTGCCGATAGCAGCCAGCAAAGGGACGTGCTCATGAATGATCGTATCTATATAGAACATACTTTCACCGGCGAAGCCATTGCCGAACTCAGACCACAAGAGCTGGTTCTGCGCGCCGAAATTTCCAGGGCCGCGGGGCTGACCGCCGGACTGGAATACGAGTTTGACTACAACAACGCGGCTCGTGTCGTGGTGTCCGTGGTGCTTGGGGAGATCCCCTATGCCGGCCAACTGCTGAGCGCCCTGGTAGACATCTTCTGGCCCGATGAGAAGCAGGATGTGTGGGGCGAAATTGCCGACCGCGTGGAAGCCCTGATCGACAAGAAGATCTCCGCCGAGGTCATGCAGGATGTGCGAGACGCCCTCACCGGACTGCACAACGTCTCGGACGACTACGCCTATGCGGCCAAGAACTTCCCGAAGGACAAGGCCTACGTCTCCGAGAAGTTCAACGTCGCCAACGGACACTTCCTGCATGACCTGCCGCGCTTCCAGTCGAGTGGCTACGAGGTGCTGTTGCTGCCCCTGTTCGCCCAGTTCGCGAACCTCCACCTCGCCCTGCTGCGCGACGGCGCCGCATTCGGCCGTGACTGGGGTTGGAGCGACGAGCTCGTCGCCGATACCCGCAAGAAGCTCACCGAAAGCATCGACAGCTACAGCGACTATGTCACCAAGACATTCGAAGCCGGTTATGAAAGCGTGAAGAAGACGGCGCCGGAAGATAAGCGCCGCATGGAGCCGTTCAACACGGTGAATCGCTACCTGCGTGAAATGACCATCACGGTCAAGGACTTCCAGGCGCAGTGGAAATACTTCGACATCTCTCGTTATCCGGAGCCGGTCAAGGTCTATCTGGATCGCGAGGTGTATTCCGATGCCGTGGGCACTTGCTACGACTCCCCGTTCTATATCCCGAGCCGTCCGACAGGCCGGATCAGGAATGTAACGGTATGGGGTTGGGACCGAATCGATGCCGTCAAGGTCGATTATCCGGAAGGCGGCGGCCCGGATGGAGTGACCAGCACCGGGCGCATGGGCAATGCCGGAGGCGGGAGCGACCAACGCCCGCATGGTGGCAGCTTCGACCTCAGCAGCAATCCAATCGTCGGCGTCCAGGTGATGAGTGGGGATATCGTCAATGCCATGTCGTTCCAGTTCGCAGATGGCGCGGACACGGGCATGATGGGGGGCAACTACCGGGGCGGGCAGAAGTCCACCTTCAGCTACGCCGCACAGATCCTGTCCAGCATCAGGGTCATGGGCGTCAGCCGGTTCTACGGCAGCGCCGACTGCGCCGTTTTCGGGTTCAAGTTCGACGAGCGCGCTACCAAGTCCCAGGATCTCTACTCTCGCCTGTACAGAACCAGCCCCCGCGACATCACGCCGGAAGAGCTGATCGAACAGTTCAACGTCGAACCCGAGCATGCACAGACCATTCGCGAGGCTGCCGAGCGAGAGCAGTGGGGCGAGCAGCGTGCACGCTACTGGGCGCGGAAGCAGGAACGGCTGAACAGAGCCGACTGATTGTCCCCGCGTGAGCGAAAGCGCCTCTGCCATCACGGCAGAGGCGCTTTTATGTGCACGCCGTCATGGCAGCTCGCGCTTCAGCTGTGGGGCCCGATCAACTCGGCCCCCTCGCTCTTCACGTTCCCCACCTCACGCCCCACCGCATACCACTCGAACGCCTCCACCGGCAGCCCGAGATGCAGGAACTCCTCCGCCTCTTGCGGCGACACCGTCGGATCGAGCCACAGTCGGGCCTCGTCCGGCCCCAGCACCAGCGGCCGCCGGTCGTGGATCTCGGCCATCCCGCCGTAGCTCGGCATGGTGATGGTCGCAAAGCCGTCGCCCTCCTGAAGCTCCCGGCCATGCCGGGGCAGGTGGCCGACGGCCGGGAAGAACAGCGGTGCGCCGCTGCGCTGGCGGAAGTAGAACGGCTGCTTGTGCTTCGGATCGGCCGGGTCCGACTGCCACTCGTACCATCCATCCGCCGGCACAATCGCGCGTCCCGCCTTCCAGGCCTCCCGCCAGAAAGCCCCCGTCGCCACCTTCTCCACCCGCGCGTTGATCGCCGGCGGGCGAGGGCCCTTCGCCCAGGGCGGCGCGTAGCCCCACGGCACCGGCTCCAGCCGCAGCCCTTCCTCCTCCTGATGCATCAGCAGCACCCGCGTGCGCGGCGCCACGTTGTAGCGGCCGATCGGCTCCGGGTTGAAGCCGCCCACCACCGGCAGCTCGATCTGCAGCGCCTCCAGATACTCGACTGCAGTCAGGGACTGCACGAACCGTCCGCACATGGTCACCTCCACACGCATTCAGCGTCCAGCGTAGCCCCACCTGATTAAGGTGCTTGCCGGCGAGCAACATCACTCACTGAGGCTTGACCCCACGCGCTGTGCCGCCACTATGTGCACACGCCATCCAGCCTGCGACGGGGGGATGGCTACGCGTGCGTAGGGAGTGGGCTTCGCGCCCTGGTAAGTTCAAGAATCAAGGAGTAGGGAGTGCTGCACGCAATCACGCAGAAAAAGACACGCCTCCATTTGCGCTACCTCGGGCACAGGGAGGACGGTGAAAAAAGGGTCGCCGAGGAGGATGAAATCACCGCCCTCATCATGGGGCCACTGGCGTTCCTAGCGGATAGCGCAATCGCTGCCTTCTGGATGGCCCTCGCAAAGTGGGGTAACCCCGAGGTCGAGTTCCCGACAGGGGAGGTGACCAAGGCCGAAATGACATTTTGGCCAAGAAGCAAGAGCATCGAGCCAGATCTGCGCGTGGATCTTTCGTGGGGCGGGGAACAGCGCGTGCTGCTCGTCGAGTTCAAATGGCGGGCGACCTTGAGTGGAGAGAATCAGCTCCACAAGCAGTGGCAGGAGTACCTGTCGCCGGAGGAGCGTGAATGCGCATGGCACCTTTTCATTGCGCCAGGCACCAGTGAAGGCAGCAACGCCCTGAGTCGCGATGATGTATGGAAAGGCAGGCTGCTCCTGCGTTCCTGGTTCGACGTGCTGAATATGCTGCGCGAGCGCTCCGTCCCTCATGCGCATCTGCTGCAGCGCTGGGCATCTGAAGTTCGCGCGTGCCTCTCTAGGCTCGGGATTCGCCCCTTCTCAGGTTTCAGTTGCCTTTCCCCGCCGGATGTCCCGCCGCAGCAGGCTGTTGCCTTCTGGCGTGGTTTTGACGGATTCGCTCATCTGACGAGATCCGAGCCATCTCCGGCGAACATCTCGCAACCAGTATTCTTTTCTTTGGCAGGAGGCCACCGTGGCTAACATCGGCAAGTCCATTACCCAGAGCGTATCCTTCATTTCCAAGGTCGGCGCAGAGTGCGATCTTCTTGCCGATCTGTTCATGCAAGAGCTGAGCAGCCTGTTCAGCGGTGGGGAGCTAGGCAAGCGATACCAGGCCGATGGGGGCTGGATCAAATGCTACAGCGAAGATGAGAACGGCTGGGTTTATGTGGGCAGTGCATTCTCCCTGCCTCTCATCATCAAGCCCAAGCGGTCGGTAGGTGCTCATCTTGCCGTTCAAATCAGCCTCGCAGGAGACACCATCGCAGCCACCGGCAACGACGAACCTCTGGTACACGTCTGCTTCTGGTCAGGTCCGATAGACTTTGCTGAGCTCTACATGGGATTCCCCCTTGGGGATGAAGGTTGTGTCCCTGAGCTGGATGAAGATGTTCTATTCAAGTGGCCAGCACTTGCCACCGGAATGCAAGAGTGGAACTACAGCCTCCGTCTCGCAGAGATCAACAGCGTTCAGGACGTCCACGAGATGATCGTGGAGCCGGTCAAAGCGCTACTACTGGGTGAGAGCGCTTCCGATGCGCGGCTGCACTCGCTGCGTGGGATCGTCCGCTATAGCGCCGTTGAGGGGGAGTTCGGTCAGTACCGGGTTGAGCTGTAAGAGCGACGATCTGGCCCGTCCAGACAAAAAAAGCCCCCGCCACACCGGCAGGGGCGCTTTTTTCACGCCCGCACTCAACCCCGCCCCGGCTTCTTCGCCCCCGCAAACCGCTCGATGCAGCGGTGGTCATGGTCGAAATGGTCCACCATCTGCCGGGCGTGGCCGGCCATGGAGCGCATCGTCATGTCCAGGCGCTTGGCCAGCGAGCGCAGGGAGCGCAGCTCGTACAGCGGGCCGTCCACGCGGTAGCCGGCCTCGGTGAGCTGCCCCAGCAGCGCCTCGGTGGGCGAGTACTCGCACATCAGCACGTCGCCCGTGGTCACCGTCAGCTCGGCGCTGTTCGGGTTGTCGTGGCGGAACTGGTGCGGGTTGCGCGCCTTCCAGTCCTCGATCGGGAAGTCGATCGCCAGCCGGCCGACCACCTTCGGCGCCTCCGGCTCCAGCAGCTCGCCCTCCAGCACGATGCGCGCCACCAGGCTCACCGCCTCGGTGAACTGCTCCGGGGCGATCTCCTTGTAGCTGCAACCGAACTTCGACTTGAGCGCCGACCAGCACACCGTCGCCGCCTTGCCGCGGCCGGCCTCGGGCAGCTCCTCGATGCGCGCCGCCACCAGCGCCTTGAGCGCGCCCTGCTGCTCGCCGGAGAGGCCACCCAGCAGCGCACGCGGCGCCGCACCGGTCACGAACTGCTCCAGGGCGGCATCCAGCCACAGACGCAGCGGCCCGGTGCGCTCCGGTCTGCCGTGCAGTAGGGCCAGATCCAGTCCACGCCGGTCGATCACGTTCAGCACCTGCCGGCCGACCATGCGGGTCGCCTTGTGCTCGGGCCGCAGGTGGCGGGTGAGGCGATAGGCATCGCGCACACCCAGCGCGTGGGCCACGTCGGCCGCCACGAACCACAGCGACTCGCCCTCGGGCACGATGCGGAAGGGGCGGTCGTTGTAGGTCAGGCGGATCGGCACCACCGGCTCGGCCGCGGCATCGCCCAGCGCCGCGCGCGGATTCACCGCCTCGCCCTGCTGCCAGTAGGCGGCGAGGGCGGCGAAGCACTCGCGCTGGTACTGCACCAGCCGCTCGCGGATCTCCGGGCGCACGCGGGAGGCGTCCACGCCGAACAGCCAGCCGTTTAGGTAGTCGAGGGGGAGGCAGACCAGATCGCGGTGTTGATCGTCGCCGGGCATCTGCATGGTCATCATGACCATGCAGATCGAGAGTACGGGGTGACGCTGGATACGGCTGTACTGCGACTTCCAGTCGAGGCCAATGGCCTCAGAGATGGGTTTCATCGCCACGAGGTGTTCGCCGGTGGGCGAGGTGATGACGGTGAGATCGTGACCTTGAAAGCTGACGGTGCCGAGCTGGCTGGTGATGGTCGACATGGTGATTTCCCTTTGCAGTCCGTTGACCGCGTCCCAAACGCCAATTTGGGAGAGCGGAACCGTGCGGGTTGGCGTACCGGGCAAAGGAACCGGCGGGCCGTGAGGCCCCCACGCACGGCCCGCCCATAACGGGTGCAACCATGCCGCGGGCACAAAAAAACCGCTTATGAGCGGTTTCGTGACCGCCTTTGCTATCCGGGACGCCAATCCCAGGTCGCTGGATTGACAGCGACGGAGTAAATTAATCATCTGGAATGTAAATTGTCAAGCAGCAATGCTAAGATTCGGATGGATCTAGTTTAGTGTACAGAAAGAATCTTTGGCTGTTTTTGATGGAGGGGTTTCTTTGGTTGAAAATAAAAAGCCTGGTGCGTCTAGGTTAGTTATTAAAAATTTCGCGCACCTTGAAAATGTTGATATTAAGTTTGGCGATTTTACTGTGCTCGTCGGTGCGCAAGGGGTTGGAAAGAGCTTGGCGCTTCAATGGCTTAAAGTGGGAGTTGATGGTCGGCATATTGTTGATTCTCTGAAAGCTGCTGGGCACCCAGTCGATCGCCCGGAGGTTTTGATTGATTTGATTTTTGGTAATGGAATGGCTCCGGCTTGGAGGGGCGATACGGAGGTGAGGCTCGATAATAGATCAATAAATCCAGGGAGGCTAAGTCGTGTGGGGGGGGAGTCAGAAAGACTTTTTTTCATCCCGGCGCACAGATCTATGCTTATTAGTGATGGGTGGGCATCCCCTTTTCAGAAGTTGTCGTCAGAGACGCCGGCTGTGGCTCGTATGTTTAGCCAGAATTTATATGATAGATTTAGCAGTAAAGATGCGGGTACTTTGTTTCCTGTAGAGAGGAGGCTTAAGGAGGAGATTAGAGGTAAAATTGATGGGGCGGTTTTTCATGGGGGAAAAGTAGGCATCGAAGAAGACGCTCAGCATGCGCGTAGGTTGCGGTTGGTTCATGGGAATATGCACCTTCCATATATGACCTGGACGGCTGGGCAGCGGGAATTTACACCGCTATTGCTGGGGCTTTATCATCTTCTTCCATCGGTAAAGCTTCGGAAGAGAGAGGATATAGAGTGGGTTGTTATTGAGGAGCCAGAGATGGGGCTTCATCCTCAGGCGGTGACTGCCGTAATGTTGTTGGCGCTTGAATTGTTGTGGCGCGGGTATAAGGTTGTTCTTTCGACCCACTCTCCGCACGTCTTGACAATGATGTGGATGATACAAAATCTTAAGAATCTTGAAGGGCGGTGGCAATTGATATGCGAGGCGTTTGGGGTTTCAAAGAAACGGGGTATGCAAGTAATTGCTGAGGCAGCTCTTGTTAAGGAGTACAGAGCTCATTTGCTCAAGTTTAATGATGCTGGAAAGGTTGTTTCAGTAGATATTTCAGAGTTGGATCCGTGCTCTGATGATGAATGGGTGTCCGGCTGGGGTGGGTTGACGGAGTACTCATCTAGATTTGGAGACGCAGTTCGCAAGGCCGTGAACGAGGCTGAAGGATGAAAGAGAAGGCTTCCTCTCCATTGAAAGATGTTATTGAAAAAGAGTCTTTTTTGTCTCCACTGGTTAGGCCGGGTATGGGGGCTGTAGAGGCAGGTCATCATGATTATTTTGATAAGGATGTTCGTAGGGCTTTTGGGGATAGTCTTGATCTTGATAAGGCAATGCAGCGGGGGAACGAAAAGGAAAGTCGATGGGATTATCTTTTGGGGCACTCTCCGACTGGTCAGGTTGTTGCGGTTGAGCCGCATCCAGTAAAGCAAGATGAAGTTTCTTCGGTGATTAAGAAGAAGAAATCCGCTATTGCGCAGATGAGGGGGCACTTTGTCGATGGAGCGAAAGTGTCGAAATGGCTGTGGGTTGCCTCTGGGAAGGTGTGTTTTGCAAGCACTGAAAAAGCGATGAGAATGCTTGATCAGAATGGAATTGAATTTGTAGGATCCCAAGTAAAGGCGAAAAACTTGCCAAGGAAGTGAAGGCGTGCTGTGCGCTAGCCTTGTCTACCAGACATTAATCTGGAGTGTTGCATATAGCTTGAGTTCTGTTTATAGTTGGCTGGCAAGGACGAGTGGTGGTTTTATTGGGTAAGAGGGTGAGTGCATTTAGTCCAATAGGGGTGGTAGGTGGGGGTTCGATTCCCTTGGCGATTGTTGGCTTCATAGTCCTTCTACTAATTTTGCTGCGTTACGTGAGTATCCGTCTGGTTCCTTTGGCCAACGAAAACAGTGATAAGGAGATTTCTATGGTGAAAACATTAACTGCTCGTGCTCGTGTTTTTTTGGGCTCTGCGCTTGAAACTATATGGGCTATCGGAGTCAGCAGCGTTGCAGGTTTGCACCTATTGGCCTAAGTGCATTCAATGGCTGACGAAAGGCTGTTTTTGCCTTTTGAAGCTGGGACGCCCTTTCCGTCGACGGCTACAAGGACTGACCCGTTGAGCCCATTGCCCTCCAAGCTCCCCTTCCTCCCCGGCGCCTCCGGCAACACCGAGTTCTGGCGCCCGGCCGCCGAGCTCCTTGCCCACCCGGCGCAACAGGTCTATATCGGCTGGCCCGGCTTCGGCAGCACGCCGCCCGACCCGAGCGTAACCGGCATGGCCGATCTGGTGGCCCGCGTGCTGCCGGAGATCGATCAGCCTACCGCACTGGTGGCGCAGTCCATGGGCGGCATCGTCGCTGTGTGCGCGGCGCTGGAGCGGCCCGAGCGGGTCACCCATCTGGTGCTGACCGTCACCTCGGGCGGGGTGGACATGTCCGCCCTGGGCGCGCAGGACTGGCGCCAAGACTTCGCCGCCGCCAACCCGAACCTGCCGCGCTGGTTCCTCGACGACCGCACCGACCTCACCGCCCGGCTGGCCGAGCTGCACATGCCCGTGCTGCTGCTCTGGGGCGACGCCGACCCGATCAGCCCCGTCCGCGTCGGCCAGCGCCTCGCCGAGTTGCTCCCCCGCGCCGAGCTGCACGTGTCCCCGGCGCTGGCCACGACCTGGGCTTTACCCATGCTGCGGAGGTGGCGGGGTTGATCGATAGGCATCTGGCCGCCGAGTAAAGAGTGCGGCGGCCATGCTGTGCTACTGCATACAAAAAGGCCCGGTGCTTGCGCATTCCGGGCCTTTGGCATTCTTCCGTCGAGGCATTTCTGCCTGCTTAATCGGTTCGCTGGTTATACCTCTGCAAGTCCTCGCTCCCGATCTCTTTGGCAGCCACTAGCCGGTAGTGCTTCTCCTCCACGACCTTGACCTCGCCATCCTGGAGGGTGAGCTCGAACATGGCGATGCGGTCGTCGCTCATGAACTGCGCGGATACGGCGCGGCAGACCAGATCGGGGAACTTCGCTTTGCAGTAAGCGATGTCCTGGTGGGTCTGGACGACGCCGTGCTTGTCCGAGCCGCCCTTGGCCTGGACGGGGACGACGAACTGGCGGCCGTGGCGATCGAGGCCGACGTAGATTTCGTCGATCTCGAGCTGGCCGATGCTCTTGAGGTTGGTGCGCAGGTGGTTCTGCAGCGAGTAGGCGGTGATGCCGAGGAAGATGTCGATCAGCCGGTTGTAGCGCACCTTGGCAAGCAGGGCTTGCTCGTCGCTGAGGGAGTAGGCGGCGATGATCTCCGGGGTGGAGTCCGGCACCTTGACGGTGATGAGGTGTTCGTTCGGGAGGATGCGGTTCAGCTTTGCCAGCCGGAAGCGGTAGAGCGCCTGACCACCGCCCACGATGATCCACTCCATGCCTTCCCCGGCGGTGTCGAGGATGCTTTTTGGCAGTTCGTAGCGATAGCGGAACGAGTAGATCAGGTCGCCGAGGTTCTTCGGCAGTGCGATCTCCAGAGCGTTCGCGACCTCGACGATCTCCTCGCGTGCAAACTGAAACTCCTGCACGCCGGGCGTGTAGTGGGAGAAGAAGATTTTCTCGATGATCGCGGCGTAGCGGTTCGGCTTCCCAGCCGGCTTGGCATCAGGCATTGGTGTCTTCCGTGAGCGGTTCTTTGGTTGCGGTCTTGCGCGTGCGCTGGGCGATGGTGTCGTGCGGCACTTCGAAGTAGCGGGCCGCTTTGCTCATGTCGAAGTTCAGCAGCCCGGCATTGCCCTGTTGCAGGGTCTCTGCCGGTTTGCTCGGTGCGATGCCGAGCGCGCGCACGACGGAGCCGGCAATGGCACGGCCGAGCAGCGGCGGCACGCTGTTGCCGATCTGCCGGAAGCCGTGCCACTTGGTGGCGTGGAAGCGGAACCAGTCGGGGAACGAGTGCAGGCGCGCGGCCTCGCGCACGGTGATGACGCGGGGCAGGGTGGGGTGGATCGGGCGCGGCGAGGTGAAGGCGCCGCGGGCGCTGTCGGTGCCGGCCCGCAGGGTGTTGCACAGGCCGTCGAGCGGCAGCTTTCGGAAGCGGCTGACCGGCTCGGTCTTGCCCGGTTCGGTGGCGAGGAAGCGCTCTTGCGAAAGGGCGGTGTGTTCGGTGCGCAGGCTGGAGGTGAGCAGGTCGCGCGCGAAGTGGCGTTCGTAGCCGAAGTCGTGCGGGTCGGCTTCGAGGCGACGCAGGCGGCGTGCGTAGCTGGCCTCGGTGTTCCAGGCGGTGCTCACTGCGTCGCTGTCGCGAAGTTCTTCGAAGGCGTTGGCGTCCGGCAAGTCGGCGATGGCTTCGGCAACGGTCACGCGCTCGGCCAGCGGGTCGGGGTAGGTGGCCGGGGTGAGGCCGCGGCGGGTGCCGACCAGGAACAGGCGCTTGCGGTCCTGTGGGACGCCGTAGTCGGCGGCGTTGAGAACCTTGTAGGGCAGCGCGACGTCGTAGCCGGCATCGCCGAGGGCAGCGATCAGCTCCTTGAGGAACTCGGCGTGCTTGCCGAGGGTGAGCCCTTTGACGTTCTCGAAAACGCAGTACTTGGGCTGCAGTTCGGCGACGATACGGACGTAGTGGAAGACGAGTTGGTTACGCGGGTCGTCCAGCGCGCGCTTGCCGATCATGGAGAAGCCCTGGCAGGGGGCGCCGCCGAAGACCACGTCGATGTCGCGGTCGCCCAGGCCGGCTCGCCGGCGGATCTCGTCGCCGCTAATGTCGGTCACGCTGGCACAGATGGTCTCGCAGCGGGGGAAGTTGTATTCGTGCGTGGCGCAGTGAATGGGGTCGATCTCGACCGCCGCGGCGATGTCGAAGCCCGCTTGTTCGAAGCCCAGGGACAGGCCGCCGGCACCTGCAAAGAGGTCGATGCCTATGGGGCGTGCGTTACTCGCTTTCGATGAACTCATTTAACCTGTTCGCCAACGTTTCGATGTTTTTCAGCTCGCATTGCCAGACGGTGAGCACTCGCCAGCCGTCGGCTTCGAGCGATGCGATGTTTTCCCTGTCCCGCTCGCGGTTGCGGTCGATCTTGAGCGACCAGAATTCGACGCGGGACTTGGGCAGGCGGCCGTAGCGGCAGCCGGGGTGGCCATGCCAGAAGCAGCCGTTCACGAAGATGACCTTCTTCCTTCCAGGGAAGACGAGGTCGGGGCTTCCCGGCAGATGCTTGGGGTGCAGACGATACCGGTAACCCATGGCGAACACCAAGCGCCTTACGACGAGCTCGGGCTTGGTGTCCTTCGAGCCGACCCGGCTCATCAACCAGCTACGTCGATCAGGGGTGAGCCTGTCCATGGGGGAGGCCTCTGGTGTGGCTGTTCATGCTCATGTCAGGCGATGATAGCTTTCAAGCCAGCGAGTAGGGTGGCCAGCACTCTGCATGTCCACCTTACTGCGCGCAGTCGCCCCCGCTACCGTCAAGGACCGACCCGTTGACCCCATCCCCCTCCAAACTCCTCTTCCTCCCCGGCGCCTCCGGCAACACCGAGTTCTGGCGTCCGGCCGCCGAGCGCCTTGCCCACCCGGCGCTGCAGGCCCATATCGGCTGGCCCGGCTTCGGCAGCACGCCGCCCGACCCGAGCGTCACCGGCATGGCCGATCTGGTGGCCTGCGTGCTGCCGGAGATCGACCAGCCCACTGCGCTGGTGGCGCAGTCCATGGGCGGCATCGTTGCGGTGTGCGCGGCGCTGGAGCGGCCCGAGCGGGTCACCCATCTGGTGCTGACCGTCACCTCGGGCGGGGTGGACATGTCCGCCCTGGGCGCGCAGGACTGGCGCGCGGACTTCGCCGCTGCCAACCCGAACCTGCCGCGCTGGTTCCTCGACGACCGCACCGACCTCACCGCCCGGCTGGCCGAGCTGCACATGCCCGTGCTGCTGCTCTGGGGCGACGCCGACCCGATCAGCCCCGTCCGCGTCGGCCAGCGCCTCGCCGAGTTGCTCCCCCGCGCCGAGCTGCACGTGTTCCCCGGCGCTGGCCACGACCTGGGCTTTACCCATGCTGCGGAGGTGGCGGGGTTGATCGACGAGCATCTGGCTGCGGGGTAGGGCGTACGGTAGATAACGGCGCAGCCTTGTCCACCAATGCCAGCGGTAGGTAATCGCCGCGCGAAAGCCGCCCTTTCTACCGCCTGCAACTGCCTCTCCAGCCGCTTCGGCACTGCCCGTTGCTGTTCGGCCACCTGGGTGAGGTGGACGCACGGCACTTCTCGCATGCACTATCTTTGGTACACTGTTGTCCCATGAACGAGATCCCACCCGTCCTCAGTGTCAAATTCTTCCGCACCGAAGCGGGAAACGAGCCTGTACGTGACTGGCTGGCCGATTTGCCCCGGGAGCAGCGCCGGCAGGTCGGCACCGACATCAAGACGGTGCAGCTCGGCTGGCCCATCGGTATGCCGGTGGTTCGCAAGCTCGACACCGGGCTATGGGAGGTCCGGACGGACCTTGGCGACACCATAGCTCGCGTCATCTTTACGGTCGTCGGCTCCGAGATGGTGCTACTCCACGGCTTCATCAAGAAGAGCCAGAAAACCCCGGCGGTCGATCTGCAGACCGCCAAACAGCGCAAATCCAGACTGTGAGGTACAGCGCATGAACCCGCACATTGGCTCCGATTTTGACGACTTTCTCGCCGAGCAAGGCCTGTCGGAGGAAGTCTCCGCCGCCGCGCTCAAGCGTGTCATCGCCTGGCAGATCGCCGAGGCCATGAAGGAGCAGCACATCAGCAAGAAAGCCCTCGCCGAGCGCATGCACACCAGTCGTACCGCGGTCGACCGGGCACTCGACGAGGACGATGCCGGAATGACGCTGGCCACCCTCGCCAGCGCCGCCCGCGCGCTGAAACGTCGCGTCGAGATCCGCCTGCTGCCCGAGGAGGCGCACGCATGAAGCCATGAGCGGCATGCGACCTGGGCAGGCTCACGACTATCTCGCGCAGATCTCCACCCAGCAGGCGGTTCGCGACGGTCGAGAGGCGGGCTGGCCGTGGTGGGCTTTCGAGGCTGCTGGAGGGGGTGAAAAGAGTGCTAGAACTCGAAATGCGACCGCTCTAGCATGCGGCTCTCAGGGGTTTCGGCTTCGCTTGGTTCTGGCACGGAAATCGGCTACAATGCGCGCCGTTCAAGGGTTTTTGGAGCGGATTGCAAATCCGTGTGCGCTGGTTCATTCCGTGCTCGGTCTCCATCGTTGAAAGCCCTGTAGATCCTTGATCTGCAGGGCTTTTTCATTGCAGAAGCAACTTCCGCAAACTTGCAGCAGAGGGGAGCGACTGTATATAGTCCGCCCCGTGTTTTTGGCACACCACAGCGCTGCCGCCCGAATGGCGAAATCGGTAGACGCAGGAGACTTAAAATCTCTCGGCCGCAAGGTCATCCCGGTTCGAGTCCGGGTTCGGGCACCATTGACATGCTTCCAGCTTGATCCCGACTCACCCGGATCAGACGGAAACCCAGAGAAACCGGCCTTGTGCCGGTTTTTCTGTTTCTGGGGGCTGAGTGTTGCTCTTGCGGTTCGAGGGCATCTGGAGGGGCGATACGGAGGCATACCCTATGGCTGCGAGTGCCGTCCCTCGGTCGATATTCCTGCCGGTGCGGTCCTTCGGCAGGGCGGGTGGAGTGGGTGATGCGCCCGCTGGTGCCGTCCGCTAACGGGCGCCGGACTTGGCCGTTCGGGAAGTGGCGGCGTTCAGAATGCCGCCCACTGCAGCTCGCTGCGCTCGTCCCGGTGGTGTGGCTGTCGGGCCGCAGGCGGTGCGATCTCGGTCACCGGCCGAGCCTCCTGGTCGGCGGTCATGAACAGGGCGACCAGTTCCTTCATCCGTCCGGCCTGGCTTTCCAGGCTCGCCACGGCGGCGCGCGACTGTTCGACCAGGGTGGCGTTCTGCTGGGTGGTGCTGTCCAACTGGCCGATAGCCGAGTTGATCTGGGCGATGCCGGCGTTCTGCTCGCGGGTGGCGCCGGCGATTTCCTGCATCAGTCCGGACAGCTGACCGATCGAGGCGACGGTTTCGCGGATGGTCTGGCCGCTGTGCTCGGCCTGGCGTACGCCCTGGTCGATCTTCCCGGCGATCTCCTCGATCAGGCTGCGGATCTCGTTCGCCGAGTCGGCGCTGCGGCTGGCCAGATTGCGCACTTCCGCGGCGACCACGGCGAAGCCGCGGCCCTGCTCGCCGGCGCGCGCCGCCTCCACGGAGGCGTTGAGGGCGAGGATGTTGGTCTGGAAGGCGATCGAGTCGATGACCTGGATGATGTCGTTGATCTTCTGCGAACTGGCGGCCAGTTCCTGCATCAGGCGGACGCTTCGTTCGACGTCGCGGCCGCCGCTGGCTGCGGTGTCGGCCGCGCTGGCGGCCAGCCGGCTGGCCTGCTCGGTCGAGGCGCTGTTCTGCAGCAGCAGGGCGGTGATCTGCTCCATGCTGGAGGCGGTCTGTTGCAGGGCGGCAACCTGCTCATCGGTGCGGGCGGACAGTTCGCGGCTGCCGACCATGACCTCGTGGGCGCCGTTGAAGACCCGCGCGCTGCTGTCGTGCAGCGAGCCGACCAGTCCAGACAGTCTGCGGTTGGTTTCGCCCATGGCATCGAGCAGCTGGCCGGTTTCGTCGCGCGACTCGCCGTGTACCACCTGGGTGAGGTCGCCTTCGGCGAGGCGGCGGGTGGCGTCCAGGGCGTGCTGCAGCGGTCTCGTGATGCTGCGGGTGATGAGGACGGCCATGCTCAGGGCGATCGCCAGGGCGAGGGCGGCGAACAGCAGCAGGCCGCTCAGGGCGAGCTGGTGTTGGCGGGCGATCTGGCTGCTGGCGCCGTCCATCAGGCGCGAGGCTCCCTGCTGGATGAGTTCGGCCTGCTCGTCCAGTTGCTGGATCTCGTCGTTGAACTGGCCGAAGACCATGTCGGCGATCCCCGGGTCGGTGATCTCGCCGGCCTCGATGCGGGCGTACACGCGGCTGAAGCCGGCGTGGTAGGCGTCGAGCATCATGCCGGCCTGGCGGTACGGCTCGCGCAGTGCATCGTCGGGGGCGAGAGCCGCGCCCTGCTGGAGGATTTCACCCAGTGCCCGATGAGCGTCGTCCCATTGCCGCTTGTAGGTGTCGACGGCCTGCGGGTTGCTGACGTTGAGGAAGAGGTTCTTTTCCGCGCGGCGCCCTTCGAGGGACAGGCGGCGCACCTCCGCGGCGTTATGGGCGATGGCCACGTCGACGTGCAGCAGTTCGTCGGCGGAGCGCTTCTGGGTGGCAAGGCCGAGCAGGGCGACGCCGGTGGCGGCGATCAGCAGGAGGGTGGTACAGCCGAAGGCAAGCCCCAGGCGGGTGCCGATGGTGAGGCGGGAGAGCATCCGTTATTCCAGAATGGCTGAGTGATGTCGATTTGATATCACCGAGTCGTTGCGCTTTTGTGACAGCGTGGCTGTCTTGAGCGCGGCATCCGGAACTCTCGAGGAGGGATCAGGCGTGCGAGGCGAGGTTGCCGAGGCGGCCGTGGCGGGACTGGCCGTCGGGGCCGTAGAGCCCCTTGCCGGCGGCCTCGTGGAGGAAGTTGAGCAGGCGCTGGTTGTGCTCGAGGCGCATGCGGATGTGCTCGCCGTTGAGGCGGTTGAGTCGTTGCGCACGGCGCGCCATGGCGAGCAGCTGCAGCCAGGCGGGGCGGCAGCCGGCGTCGGCGGCGGCGCGCTCGGCGCCCGCCTGGTCGTCGCCGTAGCCGAGGCGCTGCTGGGCGTGGCGGCGCTGGGACTCCAGCTGCTCGATGCCGACGAGCAGGGCCTGCTTGTCGGCGGCCAGGGCGGTCAGGCGTTCGCCGTCGACGGGGCCGCTGCCGAGCAGCTGCGCTTCGTTCTCAAGCAGGGCGAGGAGCTGCGCGACGCAGGCGGACTGACGGGCAAGGTGCTGGGCCAGGCTCATGGGCGACTCCGTGGCTGGGTTCAGTCCTGGGCGAGCTGCTCGCGCACGCTGTCGATCAGGGCGTCGGCGATGCGGTCGGTGTCGATGGCGAAGCGACCTTCGCGGATCGCCTCGCGCAGTTCGGCGACGCGCGCCGGGTCGATGTCCTGGGCGGCGTTGCGACTGCCGGCGGCGCTCAGGTGGGTCACGCTGGACGGCGCGCCCGCGGCGGCAACCTGGCCGGACTGCACGCGGGGCGAAGCTTCCTTGCCCTCCGCTGCGCTCGGGCGAGGCGGCTGGTAAGAGCTGTCGATTTTCACTGGGGGTCTCCCTTGCGTGGGTTCTGACTGGATTATCGACCGCAAACGGGCGGACTTGAGCGCGACCGGCGCTGGAAGTGCGTGGCGCATCGCAGATTATGCCTGTACGACGGCGCTCTAGAAATCGACGGCGAGCAGATTCCGACCTTTGACCCGTGCGCGCAGGATGCCGCCTTCGGTCCGCACGCGCACTTCCTCGTCCAGGCCGCCGCTGTCCAGGGCGGTCCCCTCGCGGCTGGCGACGAAGCCGCCGGCGCGCGCCTCGACCCTGACCCGTGCGCCGCGCTCGACCAGCGGCACGGCGCGCAGAGCGTTGCCGGGCAGCGGACTGCCTTGGGGAAGAGGGCGGGTGAGGGCCTTGCCGAGCGCCTGGTCGAGATCGAGCAGGGCGTTGCGTGGCAGGCTGCCGAGGTCGCCGCGACGCAGTTCGAGCAGGTCGACGCTCAGCACCTCGCCGGCGCTCAGGGCGCGGCGGGTCACCGGGTATTCGCCGCTGAGCGCCACGCTGGCCTGCAGGTAGCGCGTGGTCCCGTCGCCGCAGCGCACGCCCACGGCGACGCGGCCGGGAAGGCGCGGCGCGCCATGCGGCAGGAAGGGCTGCGGGTCCGTGCAGGGCGGCAGCTGGGCGGCGAACGGCTGGATCGCCACACGGGCCTCGTGGCTGCTGCCGGCCGCGTCGATCAGCAGTGCGCGCACCCGCTGTTCCAGGCTGTCCGCGGGCGGCTCGGCACGGCTCGCCGGAGTCAGCGCCAGCAGGGTCAGCGCCAGCGTCGGCAACAGGGGCGGCCGGGGAGGCCGCGGGCGGGGCGGGTGGCGGCGGTAGAGCGGCATGGCGATGGCTCGGCGGGCATGACGGCAAGGATTCTAGGGGTGTCGGTCTCCCGCCAAGGCGGAAATTGGCCGGTAAATGGCCGCCTGTTCAGTCCTTTGCAGCGCCGGGGGCGGTCCTATCCTGTGCCCTGAACAATCTTGCCCTGGGCGCGGAGGTCGCCAGCATGATCGACAAGCTCGACGGCGCGCTGCGCCTGCATCAACTGGCGCTGGGCTTGCGCGCCGAACGCCAGCAGGTGCTGGCCAACAATATCGCCAACGCCGATACGCCCAACTTCAAGGCGCGCGACTTCGACTTCGCCGCCGAGCTGGGTAAGGCCGCCCAGGGCGCACAGCTGGCCGGCGGGCGTCTGCGCACCACCGATCCGCGCCATCTGGAGGCACGCCTGGACAGCCTCGCCGCCGAGCGCGAGCTGCTCTACCGCATTCCCGCGCAGCCGAGCATGGATGGCAATACCGTGGACATGGACCTCGAACGCGGCGAGTTCGCCGACAACGCAGTGCGCTACCAGGCCAGCCTGACGCTGATGAACAGCCGTATCCAGGGCCTCAAGACCGCCCTGCAGCCCGAGTGACCGCCATGTCGATGTTCAACATCTTCAACATCTCCAGTTCCGCGCTGAGCGCGCAGTCGCAGCGCATGAACGTCACCGCCAGCAACCTGGCCAACGCCGACAGCGTGACCGGTCCCGACGGCCAGCCCTACCGTGCCAAGCAGGTCGTCTTCGAGGCGCGCGGTGCCGACAGCCGGGGCATCGGCGGCGTGCAGGTGGCGCAGGTGATCGAGGATCCGGCGCCGATGCGCCAGGAGTACCGTCCGGGCCACCCGCTGGCCGACGAGCGCGGCTACGTGACCCTGCCCAACGTCGAGCCGGTCAGCGAGATGGTCAACATGATCTCCGCCTCGCGCTCCTACCAGGCCAACGTCGAGGTGATGAACACCAGCAAGCAGCTGATGCTCAAGACCCTCGCCCTGGGCGAAGGCTGAGGACGGCGACCATGACCGGCATCGACACCTCCACGCTGGCGGCGATCAACGGCACTGCGGCGGCGAGCGGCGGCAAGAGCAGCCAGGCCGACGAGTTGCGCACCAACTTCATGACCCTCCTGGTCACCCAGCTGAAGAACCAGGATCCGCTCAATCCGATGGAAAACGCCGAGATGACCTCGCAGCTGGCGCAGATCAACACGCTCAGCGGCGTGGAGGAGCTGAACAAGACCCTGCAGGCCATCACCGGGCAGATCGACGCCGGACAGACCCTGCAGGCCTCGGCGCTGATCGGTCGCAGCGTGCTGGTGCCCGGCGATCGCGTGTTGGTCGGCAGCGGCGAGGCCACCCCGTTCGGCATCGAACTGGACCGGGGCGCCGACCAGGTCAAGGTCTCCATTCTCGACGGCGCGGGCCAGGCGGTCCGCCAGTTCGATCTCGGCGCCATGCAGGCCGGGGTGGAGTCCTTCGTCTGGGACGGCACCCTCGACGACGGCAGCACCGCGCCGGACGGCGCCTACCGGGTGCGGGTGGAGGCCAGCAGCGACGGCCGCGTCCAGTCCTCCACCGTGCTGACCTATGCCCGGGTCGGCGCGATCAGCACCGGCAGCAACGGGCCGCTGCTCGACCTCGGCGCCACCCTGGGGCGCGTCGGTCTGCAGGACATCCGCCAGATCCTTTAACCACCTTTTCATCGCAATCGCGCGGCAGGGCGGTAGCCCGCCGCAGCAGGGGAGTCAAGTCAGCATGGGCTTTTCACAGGCACTCAGCGGTCTCAACGCGGCCGCCAAGAACCTCGATGTGATGGGCAACAACATCGCCAACTCGCAGACCGTCGGCTACAAGAGCGCCAGCATGCAGTTCGCCGACGTGTATGCCGGGGCCAAGGTCGGTCTGGGCGTCAGCATCGCTGGCGTGCAGCAGAACTTCAAGGACGGCAACCTGGAGGCCACCGGCCGCAACCTCGACCTGGCCATCAGCGGCGGCGGCTTCCTGCGTTTCGACATGGGCGAGCAGATCGTCTATGCGCGCAACGGCCAGCTGACCATGACGCCGGACGGCTTCCTGGAAAACGCCCAGGGCGGCCGCCTGACCGGCTACCTGGGCGCCGCGGGCAACGGCGGCCAGCTGCAGCAGCTGAACATCTCCGCGGCGGGTCTGCCGGCCCGGGCGACCACCGAGCTCAAGGCCACCCTGAATCTGGACGCCACCCTGCCGAGCCTGGATGCGGGCGCCTTCGATCCGCTCAAGGCCAGCACCTACTCCTACGCCAACGGCGCCACCGTGTTCGACTCCCAGGGTACGCCGCAGACGCTGACCCTGTACTTCATCAAGACCGACATCAACAGCTGGGACGTCAAGGTGGCGCGCGCCACCCCCGAGGGCCAGGAGTTCTCCTCCGACGAGATCCAGCTGTCCTTCGACAGCAATGGCCTGCTGCTCACCGATTACGAGCCCGGCGAGATCAACTTCGCCTTGAGCAACGGCGCCAACGATCTGCAGTTCAAGCTCAACGTGGCCGGCAGCACCCAGTTCGCCAACGAATTCGAGCTGGGCAGCCTCAACCAGAACGGTTTCACCTCCGGCAGCCTGGTGGGCATCTCGGTGGACAAGAAGGGCCAGATCATCGGCAACTACTCCAACGAGCGCACCCAGGTGCTGGGCACCATCGCCATGGCCAACTTCCGCAACCCCGAGGGCCTGACCCCGGTGGGCGGCGGCTGGGTGGAGACGGCCGACTCCGGCCAGGCGCTGATCGGCGAGGCCGGCACCGGCCTGTTCGGCGACATCGAGGCCGGAGTGATCGAGACCTCCAACGTCGACCTGACCAGGGAGCTGGTCAACCTGATCATCGCCCAACGCAACTTCCAGGCCAACGCGCAGACCATCAAGCTGCAGGACGAAGTGCTGCAGCAGGCCGTGAACCTGCGCTGAGGGCCCTGAACCATGGATCGCATCCTCTACACCGCCATGAGCGGCGCGCGTACCAGCCTCGAGCAGCAGGCGGTGGTCAGCCACAACCTGGCCAACGCCGCGACCCCGGGCTTTCGCGCCCAGCTGGCGGTGCTGCGCGCCGAGCCGGTCGGCGGCGAAGGCCAGGCGACCCGCACCCTGGCGGTCGCCACCACGCCGGGCGCCGACTTCAGTCCCGGACCGATGACCGCGACCGGGCGCGAGCTGGATGTGGCCATCGCCGGCGACGGCTGGCTGGCGGTGCAGGCCGCCGACGGCAGCGAGGCCTACACCCGTCGCGGCGACCTGCAGCTGGATGCCAGCGGCATGCTCAGCGTGCAGGGGCGCCCGGTGATCGGCGACGGCGGTCCGCTGACCGTGCCGCTGGGCAGCAGCGTCAGCATCGGCAGCGACGGCACGCTGAGCGCCATCGGCGAGGGCCAGTCGCCGGATACCATCGCCGAGGTCGGGCGTCTCAAGCTGGTGTCGGCGGCCCCTGGGGTCCTGGTGCGCGGCGAAGACGGCCTGTTCCGCTTCCAGCCCGATGCCGGCGGCGCGGGCGCCGCCCTGCCGGCCGACGAGAACGTGCGGGTGGCCACCGGCGCGCTGGAGGGCAGCAACGTCAGCCCGACCGCCGCGATGGTGGCGATGATCGACAATGCCCGGCGCTACGACATGCAGATGAAGGTTCTCGGCAGTGCCGACGAGAATGCCCAGCGCGCCAACAGCCTGCTGTCGCTGAGCTGAGCGCGTACCGCCACCCCATTCGGAGAGACGACGAGATGATCAGATCGCTGTGGACGGCGAAGACCGGCCTGGAATCCCAGCAGGTGCAGATGGACGTGATCGCCAACAACCTGGCGAACGTCGGCACCACCGGCTTCAAGCGCTCGCGCGCGGTGTTCGAGGACCTGCTGTACCAGAACCTGCGTCAACCGGGCGCGAAGAGCTCGACCGAGAACAGCCTGCCGTCCGGCCTGCAGATCGGCACCGGCGTGCGCCCGGTGGCCACCGAGCGCCTGCACACCCAGGGCAACCTGCAGAACACCGAGAATTCGCGCGATCTGGCGATCAACGGCAACGGCTTCTTCCAGGTGCTGCTGCCCGACGGCTCCACCGCCTACACCCGCGACGGCAGCTTCCAGATCGACCAGAACGGCCAGCTGGTCACCGCCAGCGGCTATCCGCTGGAGCCCTCGATCACCATTCCGGACAACGCCCTGAGCGTGACCGTCGCCCAGGACGGCGTGGTCTCGATCACCGAGCCGGGCAGCACGCAGACCCGCGAGGTCGGCCAGATCACCCTGGCCAACTTCATCAATCCGGCCGGCCTGCAGAGCATCGGCGAGAACCTCTATCTGGAGACCGACAGCTCCGGGCCGCGCAACGAGAGCACGCCGGGGCTCAACGGTATCGGCCGGCTGCTGCAGGGCTACGTGGAGACTTCCAACGTCAACGTGGTGGAGGAGATGGTCAGCATGATCCAGACCCAGCGCGCCTACGAGATCAACAGCAAGGCCGTGCAGACCTCCGACGAGATGCTCGCCCGGCTGACCCAGCTGTGACCGGGGGGCCGGCCATGCTCCGCTTCGCTCCGCGCCGGGCGCTGCCGCTGCTGTTCGCGCTGCTGCTCGCCGGCTGCGCCCAGCTGCCGCGGCCCTCGGTGGTCGGCGAGCAGGAGCGGGTGCAGATTCCCGAGCGGGCGCCGGCGCCGGCCAACGGCGCCATCTACCAGCCGCGCCAGGGCTTCCAGCCGCTGTTCGAGGACCGCCGCCCGCGGATGGTCGGCGACATCCTCACCATCGTCCTCAACGAGCAGGTCAGTGCCAGCAAGAACGCCGCCTCCAACGCCAATCGCAGCGGCTCGGCCAGCCTGACGCCGATCACCGTGCCGGACAAGCTGCGCAAGCTGTCCGAGTGGGGGACCGAGCTGGAAGGCGACAACACCTTCAGCGGCGGCGGCGGCTCGCGCGCCAACAACACCTTCACCGGCACCATCACCGTATCGGTGCTGGAGGTCATGCCCAACGGCAACCTGCGGGTGCGCGGCGAGAAGCAGATCGCCATCAACCAGGGTACCGAGTTCATCCGCTTCTCGGGGGTGGTCAATCCGCGCACCATCACCGGCCAGAACACCGTGCCCTCGACCCAGGTGGCCGACGCGCGTATCGAGTACGTCGGCGACGGCTACATCAACGAGGCCCAGTACATGGGCTGGCTGCAACGCTTCTTCCTCAACATCTCGCCGTTCTGAGCGGCGAGCGCCGGGACCCGCCATGAAATCGTCCGTTTTCCGCCGTCTCCGTCTCTCCCTGCAGCTGTTCGGCCTGCTGCTCGCCGCAGGCCTTGCCGGCGCGGCCCAGGCCGAGCGTCTGCGCGACCTGGCCGAGTTCGCCGGCGTGCGCAGCAACGCGCTGGTCGGCTACGGCCTGGTGGTGGGACTCGACGGCAGCGGCGACCAGACCATGCAGGCTCCCTTCACCGGACAGAGTCTGACCAACATGCTCTCGCAGCTGGGCATCACCGTGCCGCCGGGCACCAACATGCAGCTGCGCAACATCGCCGCGGTGATGGTTACCGCCGAGCTGCCGGCCTTCACCCGGCCCGGCCAGCAGCTCGACGTGGTGGTGTCCTCGGTGGGCAATGCGCGCAGCCTGCGCGGCGGCACCCTGCTGATGACCCCGCTCAAGGGCGCCGACGGCGAGACCTACGCCCTGGCCCAGGGCCACCTGCTGGTCGGCGGCGCCGGCGCCGAGGCCGGTGGCAGCAGCGTGCAGATCAACCAGCAAGCCGGCGGACGGATCGCCCGCGGCGCCACCGTCGAGCGCGAGGTGCCGCTGGTCCTCGGCAACGAGCGCGGGCTGCTCGAGCTGCACCTCAAGCAGCCCGACTTCGGCCTGGCGCAGCGCATGGTCACGACCATCAACCACGCCTTCGGCCGCACCGTGGCCAGCGCCCAGGACGGCGGGCTGATCCTGCTCGACGCGCCGCGCGATCCGAACGGACGGGTCAACTTCATGGCGCGCCTGGAGAGCCTGGACATCGCACCGTCGGAGGTGGCGCCCCGGGTCATCATCAACTCGCGCAGCGGCGCCGTGGTCCTCAACGGCAGCGTCACCCTGCAGAGCGCCGCGGTGGCCCACGGCAACCTGTCGGTGGTGATCGACAACCAGCCGCGGGTCAGCCAGCCGGCGCCGTTCGGTGGCGGCGAGACCGTGGTGGTGCCCGATGCGCAGATCTCGGTCGAGCAGCAGGGTACCGGGCTGCGCATGGTGGCGCCGAGCGCCAGCCTGCTCGAGGTGGTCAGGGCGCTCAACGCCCTCGGCGCCACGCCCCAGGACCTGATGTCGATTCTCGAAGCGCTCAAGGCCGCCGGCGCCCTGCGCGCCGAACTGGAGATCATCTGATGAGCGTCGCCGACCTGGGCAGTCAGTTCGCCCTCGACCTGCAGGGGCTGCAGCGTCTCAAGCAGAGCGCCCGTCACGACCCGCAGCAGGGGCTCGGCGAGGCCAGTCGGCAGTTCGAGGCGCTGCTCCTGCAGATGATGCTCAAGAGCATGCGCGAGGCCGGCCCGCAGTCCGGCCTGCTCGACAGCCAGCAGAGCCGCTTCTACACCGAGCTGCTCGACCAGCAGTGGGCGCAGCAACTGGCCGGCAACGGCCTGGGCCTGGCCGAGCGGCTGGCCTTGCAACTGGCCAGCCAGACGGGCGCGGCGGCGCCGCCGACGGGCGCGGCCAGCGCCGACGGGCTGATCGGCGGCATCCCGCGCGGTACGCCGCGCCCGCTCTACGGCGCGTTGCGGATCGACGCGCCGGACGGCGCGCCGGCGCCGCTCGAGTCGCGCGCCCGGCGCAGCGAGACGCAGCCGGCGGCGTCCTCGCCCGGCGAGAGCGGACGCGCAGGCGGCGTCGGGCGCGGCGGCGATGCTGCGCGCGGCGGGCATGTCGAGTCCTTCGTCGCCCGCCTGCAGGAGCCGGCGCGCGCCGCCAGCCGCGCCAGCGGCGTGCCGGCCGAGCTGATCCTCGCCCAGGCCGCGCTGGAGACCGGCTGGGGTCGCCACGAGATCGCCACCGCCAGCGGCGGCAACAGCCACAACCTGTTCGGCATCAAGGCCGGCGCCGGCTGGCAGGGGCCGACCACCGAAGTGCGCACCACCGAGTACGTGGACGGCCGGGCGGTGAGTCGCATCGAGCGTTTCCGCGTCTACGACTCCTTCGAGGCCGCCTTCACCGACTACGCCCGGCTGATCGGCAGCAACCCGCGCTACGCCGGGGTACTCGCCGCGCCCGACGCCCAGCAGGCAGCCCGCGCCCTGCAGGCCGGCGGCTATGCCACCGATCCGGCCTATGCCGACAAGCTGATCGCGGTGATGGCGACCATCGGGCCCGTCGCTGCGCCGCTGCGCCTGGCGCAGCTGTGATCGCGGCCGAACGGCCATCAAGATTATCCCGGCGCGGCCGATAAGCTGAGCAGGGTTCAACAGGAACGGCTTCATGAGCATCTTCTCCATCGGCGTCAGCGGCCTGCAGACCGCGCAGACGGTGCTGGCCACCACCAGCAACAACATCAGCAACGTCTACACCCCAGGCTACAACCGCCAGCTGGCGCACGTCGGCGAGCGTTTCGCCGGGGCCGGCGTCGAGGTGATGAACGTCGAGCGCCAGTTCAACCAGTTCGTCAATGCCCAGCTCAACCGCAGCCAGGGCGCGGCGGGGGCGCTGGGCAGCTACTACGCGCAGGTCAGCCAGATCGACACCTTGCTGGCCGACCGCGAGGCCGGCCTGGCGCCGCTGATGAGCGCGTTCTTCTCCGCCATCGAGGACGTGGTGGCCTCGCCGGCCGATCCGGCCGCCCGCCAGGGCGTGCTGGGCGCTGCGCAGACCCTGACCGGGCAGTTCCGCGCCTTCGACGGCTACCTGAGCTCCATGCAGGAGAGCATCAACGGCCAGATCAAGGACCAGGTCACCCAGATCAACAACACCGCCGGCCAGGTGGCCAAGCTCAACCGCGAGATCGCCATGGCCAAGGCCAAGACCGGCGAGGCGCCCAACGGCCTGCTCAACATGCGCGACCAGCTGGTCGCCGAGCTGAGCCAGCGCATCGACGCGCGGCTGACCATCCAGGACGGCGGCAGCTACAACCTGACCCTGAGCAACGGCCTGAGCCTGGTCAGCGGCGCCAACAGCTTCAGCCTCGAGGCGATGCGCTCCTCCGAGGAAGCCAGCCGCTTCGTGGTCGGCTACCGCGATCCGGGCGGCAACCTGATCGAGTTTTCCGACAGCACCTTCAAGGACGGCGAGCTGGGCGGCCTGATGACCTTCCGCCGCGAAACCCTCGACCGCACCCAGAACCAGCTGGGCCAGCTGGCGGTATCCCTGGCGGTGGCCTTCAACCAGCAGCACGCCCAGGGCGTCGACCTGTACGGCGAGGCCGGCGGCGATTTCTTCGCCATCGGTCAGCCGGTCAGCTTCAGCAACACCGGCAACCGCGGCGATGCGGCGCTGAGCGCCAGCTTCGACCCGGAGACGCTGGGCAGTCTGACCGCCAGCGACTACGACCTGACCTGGAGCGACGCGCAGGGCTTCAGTGTGGTGCGCCGCGACATCGGCGCCGCAGTGGACGCCAGCTACGACAGCGCCAGCGGCACCCTGAGCTTCGCCGGGATGACCGTGCAGCTCAGTGGTACTCCCGCCGAGGGCGACCGTTTCGTGATCCAGCCCACCCGTCGCTCGGCCGCCAAGCTCGCCGTCGCTCCGAGCGATCCGGCGCGCATCGCCGCCGGCCAGCCGGAAGGCGGCAGCGGCTCGGGCGACAACCGCAATGCGCTGGCCCTGCAGGCGCTGCAGACCCGCAGCGTGGTCGGCGGCCAGGCGACCCTCAGCCAGGGCTACGCGGCCATCGTCAGCGACGTCGGCAACCGCACCAACATCGCCGCCGCCAACCTGAGCGCCCAGCAGGGGCTCAGCGAACAGCTGCGCGGCCTGCAGCAGGCCGACTCGGGGGTCAACCTCGACGAGGAGGCGGCCAACCTGATCCGCTACCAGCAGTACTACCAGGCCAACGCCAAGGTCATCGAGATCGGCGCGGCGGTCCTCGACACCCTGCTCGGCATCCGTGCCTGATCGACCGGAGTAACGCGTCATGCGCATCAGCACCATCACCATGTACGAGCAGAGCCTCAACTCGCTCAACCGCCAGCAGGGCGAATTCCTCAAGACCGGCCTGCAGATCTCCAGCGGCCGGCGGGTGGTCAACCCCTCCGACGACCCGCAGGCCGCCTCGCTGGCGGTGGGCGTTGCCCAGGCCAAGGCCGTCGACGAGCAGTACGCCAATGCCCGGGTCAGCGCGCGCAACAGCCTGTCCCAGCAGGAGAGCGTGCTCGGCAGCGCCTCCGACTTCATCGTCCGCGCGCGCACCCTGCTGGTCCAGGCGCGCAACGGCACCCTGAGCGACGCCGATCGCAACGCCGTCGCCCAGGAGCTCAACGGCATCTACCAGGGGCTGCTCGGCCAGGCCAACTCCCGGGACGGCAGCGGCCGCTACCTGTTCGGCGGCCACCAGGACGGCACCCCGCCCTTCGTCGCCGACGAGACGGGGCGGATCGGCTACGTCGGCGACGACGGGGTCAAGGCCCAGCACGTCGACTCGGCACGCATGATGCCCTCGGTGGACACCGGGCGGGCGATCTTCGCCAGCGCCGAGGACGCCGACCTGTTCGGCGCCCTCAAGGACATGATCGACGTGCTGTCCGCGCCGGTGGAGGGCGCGGAGGGGCGCGCCAACCTCGAGGCGACCCTGTCCGTCGCCGGTGCGGCGCTGGACAAGAGCTTCGACAACGTGCTCGCCGTGCGCGCTTCGGTCGGCGCGCGCCTCAACGAGCTGGACGTGCTCGACGTGGTCGGCAGCAGCCGCCTGCTCAACTACGAGCAGGTGCTCTCCGACCGTCTCGACCTCGACTACAACAAGGCGATCTCCGAGTACACCCTGCGCCAGGTCGGCCTGCAGGCGGCGCAGAAGTCCTTCGTCGAGGTGCAGAAGCTGTCGCTGTTCGACCGTCTCTGAGTGCCCGGGCGAGGGGCGGCGCATCGCGCGTGGCCCCTCGGTCCTCAGCCGGCGGCCGCCAGACTGTCGACGAAGGTGCGCAGGAACAGCAGGGCGTCGCCGAACAGGCCCTCGAGAAAGCGGCCCAGGTCGTTCATCAGCACCATCAGCAGCACCAGGCCGACGGTCAGGGTCAGCGGGAAGCCGACGGCGAACACCGTCAGCTGCGGCGAGGCGCGGTTGAGGATGCCCATCGCCAGGTTGATGGTCAGCAGCGCCGCCACCAGCGGCAGCGCCAGCAGCAGGCCCGAGGCGATCACGATGCCGGCGTGGCGGACCAGGGCGATCCCCGCGCCCGGATCGAGCGTCTGGCCGATCGGCAGGCTGGCGAAGCTGGCGGCGAGGATCTCCAGGACGATCAGGTGGCCGTTCAGGGCGAGGAAGATCAACAGGCTGAACATGTACAGCAGCCTGGACAGGATCATGGTGTTGGTGCCGGTGTCCGGGGCGAAGAAAGTGGCGAAGCCCAGGCCCATCTGCAGGCCGACGATCTCGCCGGCGGCCTGCACCACGGCGAAGGTCACCCGCATGGTCAGGCCGATGGCGATGCCGATCGCCATCTGCTCGACGAGGATGCCCAGGCTGGTCCAGGACACCAGCGGCACCGCCGGCAGCGGCGGCAGGGTCGGCCCGAGCAGCACCGCCAGCAGGGCGGCCAGGCCGATCTTGACGCGCATCGGCACACTGTCGTGCCCCCACAGCGGCGAGGCGGCGAGAAACGCGGTCAGGCGCACGAACGGCCAGAAGAAGGTGGTCAGCCACAGCTGCAGCTGGGCGAAATCGACCTCGACCACCGCGGCCTCAGCCGATCATCAGCGGCAGGTTGCTCAGCAGCTGGCGGGTGAAGTCGACGATCAGCTGGATCATCCACGGACCGGCCAGCACCAGCACGGTGAACACCGCGAGGATCTTGGGGATGAACGACAGGGTCATCTCGTTGATCTGCGTGGCTGCCTGGAACAGGCTGATCAGCAGGCCCACCAGTAGGGCGGTGAGCAGCAGCGGGCCGGCCAGCATCAGGGTGACGCGCATGCCCTGGTAGGCGAGGTCCATGACCGATTCGGGTGTCATCGCGGCGGCTCCGGGAAGTGGGTCAGGTGTAGAAGCTCTGCGCCAGCGAGCCGATCAGCAACTGCCAGCCGTCGACCAGCACGAACAGCATCAGCTTGAACGGCAGCGAGATGGTCGCCGGCGGCACCATCATCATGCCCAGCGCCATCAGCACGCTGGCCACCACCAGGTCGATGATCAGGAACGGGATGAAGATGGTGAAGCCGATCTGGAAGGCGGTCTTCAGCTCGCTGGTGACGAAGGCCGGCAGCAGCACGCGCATCGGCACCTGCTCGGGACCTTCGATCTCGCCGACCTGGGCGAGGCGGGCGAACAGCGCCAGGTCGCTCTCGCGGGTCTGGCCGAGCATGAACTCGCGGAACGGCTGACTGCCGGTCGCGATGAACTGCTCGAAGTCGATCTCGTCGCGCGAGAACGGCTGCCAGGCCTGCTGGTGCACCTGGGTCAGCACCGGCGACATGACGAAGAAGCTGAGAAACAGCGCCAGGCCGATCAGCACCTGGTTGGGCGGCGTCGACGGGGTGCCGAGGGCGGTGCGCAGCAGGCCGAGGACGATGATGATGCGGGTGAAGGAGGTCATCATCAGCAGCATGGCCGGCAGGAAGGCCATCGAGCTGAGCAGCAGCAGGGTCTGCAGGCTGAGCGACCATTGCTGGCCGCCGTCGGCCAGCGGCTTGCTGACCAGGCCGGGCAGGCCGATCTCGGCGAGGGCCAGGCCGGGCAGGGCGAGCGCAAGCAGGACCAGCCAGCGCAGCGGGCGGGCGGCGCTCATGGCGTGCGGCGCAGGTTGTGGCGCACGGCCTGGGCCAGGCGTGCGGCGAAGCCGCCGTCGAGGGGCGGCGCCTCGCCGGCCGGCGCTGTCGCCGCGGCGGGCGGCGCCGGCAGTTCGTGCAGCTTGCTGACCTGGCCGGGGGCGACGCCGAGCACCAGCCAGGTGCCGGCCACCTCGACGATCACCACCCGCTCGCGCTGGCCGAGCATGGTGCTGCCGAGCACCCTGAGCGGCTGGCCCGGCAGCCGCTGGCCGCTGGCCAGGCGGCGCAGCAGCCAGCTGCACAGCAGGATCAGAGCGATCACCAGCAGCAGGGCGAGTCCGGTCTTGCCGAGCGCGGCCATGCCGAGCAGGGCCTCGCTGCCGCTGCCGGCGGCCTGCTGGGCCGCGGTGGCCGTCTCGCTCATCGGTTGAGCTTCTGCACGCGTTCGGAGGGCGTGATGATCTCGGTGATGCGGATGCCGTACTTGTCGTCCACCACCACCACCTCGCCCTGGGCGATCAGGTAGCCGTTGATCAGGATGTCCATCGGCTCGCCGGCCAGGCCGTCGAGCTCGATCACCGAGCCCTGGGCCAGTTCGAGCAACTGCTTGATGGTGATGCGCGTGCGGCCGAGCTCCACGGTGAGCCTGACCGGGATGTCCATGATCATCTCGAGGTCGCGCATGCCGGCGCTGCCGGCGCTCTTGTCGAGCGGCTTGAACACGCTTTCCCCGGCGCTCTTCGCCGGTGCGGCCGGCGGCGTGGCGGCGGCCTGTTCGGCGAAGGCGGCGGCCCAGGGATCGTCGTCGGCGGCCGGTCCGGCCCCGCCCTGTTCGGCCATGGCGCTGGCCCAGTCGGCGTCGAGGCCGGATTGCTCGGGGGAATTGGGATCAGTCATGGTTGGATTCCTTGGCATCGGGCATCGGGCCCTTGGCGAACAGATCGGCAGTCGCCTTGACGGAAGACGGCGTGTGATCGACCAACTGGCGGACCCGCAGGGCGCGCAGACCGTTCTGGCTGCCGTACTCGCAGTGCATCACCGGCACGTCGTCGACCCGCGCGGTGACCCGTTCGGGCAGCTCGATGGGCAGCACGTCGCCGACCTTGAGCGCCATGATCCGCGCGATGCTGCTGGGGATCTCGACGAAGTCGGCGATCAGCTCGACCTGCGACTGGCGGATCTCCCCGGCCATGCGCTGGTTCCACAGCCGATCCTCGTCGGGATTGTTGTCGGTCAGCGGGCCGTTGAGCAGGTCGCGCAGCGGCTCGATCATCGAATAGGGAATGCAGATGTTGAAATCGCTGGCCAGGTTGCCGACTTCCAGGTGGAAGGTGGTGTTGACCACGATCTCGTTGGGCGAGCTGGTGATGTTGGCGAACTTGACCTGCATCTCCGAGCGCAGGAAGTCGATCTCCAGCGGATAGACCGCGCGCCAGGAGTCGGTGTAGGCCTCCAGCGCCAGTCCCAGCAGACGGCGGATGATGCGCTGCTCGGTGTTGGTGAACTCGCGGCCCTCGTTCTTGGTGAGGAAACGTCCGTCGCCGCCGAACAGGTTGTCGACCACCATGAACACCAGGCTCGGCGGGAACACCACCAGCGCCGTGCCGCGCAGCGGCTTCATGGCGATCAGGTTCAGGTTGGTCGGCACCGGCACGTTGCGGGCGAATTCGCTGTAGCTCTGGTAGCGCACGCTGTCCACGGTGATGTCGGCGCTGCGCCGGATCAGGTTGAACAGCCCCATGCGGAAGCGTCGGGCGAAGCGTTCGTTGATGATCTCCAGGGCCGGCAGGCGGCCGCGGATCACCCGCCGCTGGGTGCTCGGGTCGTAGGGGCGCACGCGCGTGGGGCCGGAGCTGTCGCCGGCCTGGGCCTCGTCCTCGCCGGTCACGCCCTTGAGCAGGGCGTCGATCTCCTCCTGGGAGAGCAGGTCGCTCTGGGACATGAGGCTACTGGACGATGAAGTCGGAGAACAGCACGCCGTCGATCGCCAGGGGCGGTTGCGGGCTGGTCAGGGGGGCGTTGAACAGGGCGAGGATCTGCGCGGTCAGCGCCTCCTTGCCGGCCGGGGTGATCAGCTCGCTGGCCTTCTGGCTGGCCATCAGCATCAGCAGACGGCTGCGCACCTCGGGCATGTGCTCCTTGAGCAGCGCCTCGGTGGCCGCGTCGCCGACCCTCAGCGACAGGCCGATGTACAGCAGACGCTGTCCGGCGGGTTCGCCCTGCAGGTTGACGGTGAACGGGCTGATCGGCACGAAGCGCGGGGTCGGCGCCTTGGCCGGGGCAGCGGCTGCCGCGCTGGCCTCGCCGCCGAGAGCGCCGAGCTTGGCGCCGCCGAACAGGAAGTACACGGCGGCCGCGCTGCCGGCCGAGCAGAGCAGGAGCAGCAGGACGATCACCAGCCAGGGAGTCGACTTGCCGGCGGATTCGGGGTTGGCCATGGGGGTACGTGCTCGATGGACGGATTACAGGGGGGCAAGTATGGCGACGGCGGTCGCGGCCCGATGGCTCGAAAAAGCCAGCCTATCGAGCCTATCTTGCCGCTTTGCCGCCAGGCGCTCAGGCGTAGAGATCGACCTGGCCGCTCAGGCTGCGCAACGGCCGGGAGACGAGGGGCTCCTCCGGGTTCTCGCCGGCCTCGCTGCGGGCCGTGTCGCGGCGCGATCCTCCGTCGCCCGCCGGTTGCTCGCCCGCCGGCTGGCGCTGCTCGCCGACCGAGGTCTCGCCGAGGCTGATGCCCTGGGCGGCGAGTGCTTCGCGCAGTTGCGGGATGGCCTGTTCGACCGCGGCGCGGACCTGCGGATGGGCGCTGAGGAACTGCGCCTGGGCGCCCAGTTCGCTGACCTTGAGGCTGATCGACAGCGGGCCCAGCTCGGCCGGATGCAGGTGCAGCTCGACCTGCTGCTCGCCGCGCTGGTGCAGACCGATCAGCTGCTGGCCGAGGCCGGCCTGCCACTGCGGACTGGCCAGGGGCGCGGTCAGGGCGGGACCGCCGGGGGCGGTGCCCGGCGCGACGGCCGTCTGGGCCGTCGCGCCGCTCACGGCGCTCGGCAGGGGCGGCAGCGGTTCGCCGCGCGGCGCGCTGTCGACGGCCGTCGTCGCGGGGCCGTCGTCGCGCGTGCCGGGGAGGGCATCGACGGCGGGCGCGCGGTTCGCCGCCGGCTCGCTCCGGGCGGGCGGCAGCGCGTCGCGCTCGGCGGCGGGCTGCGGCGCGGCGAGCGCCGCCGGCTCTGCGGCGCTGCTGCGGGCCGCGAATTCGCGCGGTGCACTCGCCTCCGACGCCTCATCCGGCAGCGTTGCCGCGGTCGGCCGGGTGGCCGCGGCGGGCGGAACGGCCGGACCGGCGAGGCCTGCCGCGGCCGCGTCGGTCGGCAACTGGCCGGCCTGCTCGATCAGCGCCAGGCGCCGGCGGATCTCCTCGAGCGGGTCGCCGCCAACTGCGTCAGGCGAGGTCCCGTCTGCCGCCAGCTCGGGCAGCGCGACCGGCTCGCCCGGCACGCCGGAGGGCGGCAGCGGAGGCGTTTCGTTCATGCCGGCGGGCAGGGCGGCGGCCGGCATGCCGGACGTCGCCCGTTCCGCAGGGGCGGCGGGCGCGTTCTGTGCGTTGGCGGCGGGCGTGCTTGCCGCGCTCGGTCTGGCGGTCGTCGAGGGTCGGGCGCCGGCTTGCTGCAACTGGTTGGCGAAGCTGCCGTCGCCGGCCTTGCCGGCGGCGGATGCGCTGCGCGGCGGCGCGGCGCTGCTGGCGGCGATGATGCTGATGTCCATGGAGCTGCTCACAGGCTGCCGCCGGAAGGCGGGTTGAAGGGGGTACCGCGCAGGCGCAGCTGCGCGCTCAGTTCGTCGGTCAGGCGCTGCTGGCTGCGGCTGTCCTGCAGCAGGGCGGCCTGGGCGCGGCGCTCGATCAGGGTGTGGTAGGAGTTGAGCTTGCGCTGCTGTTCCTGCCAGTGCTGCTGGCGCTGGCCGACCTGCCGCTGCTGCTCGCCGACGCTCAGGCGCGCGCGGTCGATGGCATCGTCCAGGGTGCGCAGGAAGGCCTGGTAGTTGAGCAGGCTGGCCGGCTCCATGCCCTCGAGCATGGCCTGCTGCAGGCCGCGGGCGTACTCTTGGCGGTAGTGCTGCAGGGTATCCAGCTGGGCCTGGGCCTGCTGCTGGCTGCGGCGGGCCCCGGCGAGCAGGCGGCCGGCGTTTTCGAGCGCCTCGCGGGTCAGCTCGATCAGGGTGTCGAGTGCCGATGAACGTGACATGCCGGATCACCTCGATGGTCAGAGCCCGGGTACCAGGGCGGAGAGTTGCTGCAGGGTTTCCTCGATGCCGGCGCGCTCGTCGATGCGCTGCTGGAGGAAGCGTTCCAGGCGCGGGTAGAGCGCCACGGCGTGGTCGAGCTGCGGGTCGTGGCCGGCGACGTAGGCGCCGACGCTGATCAGGTCGCGGTTGCGCTGGTAGCGCGACAGCGTCTGCTTGAACTGCTGGGCGCGGCGGCGCTGGCCGTCGTCGACGATCGCGGTCATCGCCCGGCTGATCGACGCCTCGACGTCGATGGCCGGGTAGTGGCCGCTCTCGGCCAGCTGGCGCGACAGCACCACGTGGCCGTCGAGGATCGCCCGCGCCGAATCGGCGATCGGGTCCTGCTGGTCGTCGCCCTCGCTGAGCACGGTGTAGAAGGCGGTGATCGAGCCGCCGCCGCGCGGGCCGTTGCCGGCCTTCTCCACCAGCCTGGGCAGCTTGGCGAACACCGACGGCGGATAGCCCTTGGTCGCCGGCGGCTCGCCGATCGCCAGGGCGATCTCGCGCTGGGCCATGGCGTAGCGGGTCAGCGAGTCCATGATCAGCAGCACGTCGCGGCCCCGGTCGCGGAAGTCCTCGGCCAGGCGGGTGGCGTAGGCGGCGCCCTGCAGGCGCTTGAGCGGCGAGGTGTCGGCCGGCGCGGCGACCACCACGGCGCGTCGGCGGCCCTCCTCGCCGAGGATGTTGTCGATGAAGTCCTGCACCTCGCGGCCGCGCTCGCCGATCAGGCCGACGACGATGACGTCGGCGCGGGTGAAGCGCGCCATCATGCCGAGCAGTACCGACTTGCCGACCCCGGAGCCGGCGAACAGGCCCATGCGCTGGCCTCGGCCGACGCTGAGCAGGCCGTTGATGGCGCGGATGCCGACGTCGATCTGCGCCTCGATGGGCGCGCGGCTGAGCGGGTTGATCGGCTCGGTGGCCAGCGGCGCGTAGTGGCAGCCCTCCGGCAGCGGGCGGCCGTCGAGCGGGCGACCGCCGCCGTCGAGCACCCGGCCGAGCAGAACCTCCCCGAGCGGGAAGCGCCGCGCGCTCTCGCGCTCGTCGGCGCTGTCGCCGAGCGGGAATACCCGCGCGCCGGGACGCAGGCCGCCGATCTCCTCCAGCGGCATGAGAAACAGCTTCTCGCCGGCGAAGCCGACCACCTCGGCTTCGGCGCAGGCGCCGCCGTGGCTGGCCGCGCCGCGCGGCGCCAGCTCGATGCGGCACACCCCGCCGAGCGGCACCTGCAGGCCGGTGGCCTCCAGCACCATGCCGGTGGCGCGGATCACCCGCCCGCTGGCGCTGTAGCGCGGCGCGGCGGCGATGCGTGCGGCGACGCTGCCGAGGGCCTGCTGCCAGTGCTGCTGGTGCGGGTTGGCGGCCATCGGCTCAGGCTCCCATGTCCAGGCCGGCGGTGCGGCCTTCGGCCTGCTGGCGCTGGCGGACCTGGGCGATCAGTGCCTCCCAGCGCCGCTCGCGGGTGGCATCCAGCTCGCCGCTGGCGGCGGCGGCCCGGCAGCCGCCGCGGCTGATCGCGCCGTCCGGCTGCAGGCGCCAGCCGGCGGCCTCCAGCTCGTCGCCCAGATGCGCCTTGACCAGCAGCAGGTCGGCCGGATGCAGCCACAGGCGCGGCTGGCCGGCGAGCGCCGGTTCGCTGTGCAGCAGTTCGCGGACGATCTCGAGGATCTGCTCGGGATGCGCTTCCAGCGCCTCGCCGGCCAGTTGCCGGCCGGTGACCATGGCCAGCTCGACCAGCTCGGCGGCGATCCGCTCGTCGAGCAGGGCGAGGGCGGCGCGGAACTGCTCGGCCATGCCGAGCAGCGGCTGCAGGGTCTGCTGCAGGGTCTGTTGCAGCTCCAGCTCGCCGGCCTGGCGGCCTTGCTCGAGGCCGTCGGCGTAGCCGGCCTGACGACCTTCGGCGAAGCCTTCCTGATAGCCCTGCTCGCGAGCCTGCCGCTGGGCCTGCTCGCGCAACGCCTGCAGCTCGGCGTTGCGCTTGAAGGCGGCCTGGCGCTGCGCTTCCTGGCGCTGCGCCTCGCGCTGCTGGCGCTGCGGCTCGCCGGCGCCGCCCAGCTCGTCCATCTGCCAGGGGCGCCACTGCTCGCCGGCGTGCGGCGGACGGCGCTCAGACATACGAGTCGTCCCCGCCGCCGAGCACTATCTCGCCGCTGTCGGCCAGACGGCGGACGATCTGCAGGATCGCCTTCTGTTCGGCCTCGACCTGCGACACGCGGATCGGCCCGCGCGCCTCGAGATCCTCGCGGAACAGCTGCGCGGCACGCTGCGACATGTTGCGCAGGAACTTGTCGAGCAGCGCCGGTTCGGCACCCTTGAGGGCGACCACCAGCGAGTTGGTGTCGACCTCCTTGAGGATCAGCTGGATGCCGCGGTCGTCGACGTCGAGCAGGTTCTCGAACAGGAACATCTCGTCGAGGATCTTCTGCGCCAGGTCCTCGTTGTGGGCGCGCAGGGTCTCGATGGCCGACTCCTCCTGGTTGGAGTTGAGCAGGTTGAGGATCTCCGCCGCGGTGCGCACGCCGCCCATCTTGCTGCGCTTGAGGTTCTGGCCGTCGAGCATGCCGCCGAGCACCTCGGTGAGCTCCTGCAGCGCCGCCGGCTGCACGCCGTTGAAGGTGGCCACGCGCAGGATGATGTCGTTGCGCAGGCGGTCGTCGAACAGCTGCAGGATGTCGGCGGCCTGACCGCGCTCGAGGTGGACGAGGATGGTGGCGATGATCTGCGGATGCTCGTCGCGGATCAGCTCGGCGACCATGCCCGGCTCCATCAGGTTGAGCTTCTCGATGCCGGAGCTGGTGCCGCTGGCGTCGAGGATGTCCTCGATCAGGCTCTCGGCGCGCTCGCTGCCGAGGGCCTTGGTCAGCACCGCGCGGATGTGGTCGCTGGACAGCAGGTTGATCGCCGCGTACTGCTCGGTCTCGTCGAAGAACTCGTCGAGGACCTGGCGCATCTCCTCGTGGGAGACCTGCTGCAGGCGGGCCATCTCCAGGCTGACCGCCTCGATGTCCTGGGTGGAGAGGTACTTGAATACCTCCGCGGCGCTGTCCTCGTCGAGGCTGAGGAGCAGGATTGCGCTGCGGCGGACGCCGCTCATCTCAGTCATTCTTCTTCATCCAGCCGCTGACGATCATGGCGATCAGACGTGGGTCTTCCTGGGCCATCTCGCGCAGCGTGGCCAGGTTGTGTTCGTAGACGGCAGAGCGGCGGCGCATGCGGCGCTGCAGCTCGCCGTTGGCCAGTGCGGCGGCCGCCTCGTCGACGGCGACGCCGGCCTGGCTCGCGCCGGCTGGCGTCTCGCCGTCGGCGCCGGCCGCCTGGACGGCTGCGTCGCCGTCGGCGGCGCTCGCCGGTGCCGGCACCGGCGCCGCGTAGCGGCGGACCAGCGGGCGCAGCAGGAGCAACCAGAGCAGCAGGGCGGCGAGGGCGACCAGCAGGTAGCGGGCGATCGAGGTGGCCATCACGAAGAACTCCGGCGTCTGCCACCAGACTTCCTGGGCGGCGCTCGGCGCGCTCTCGCTGAACGGGCTGTTGACCACCTCGAGGGCGTCGCCGCGGCTCTCGGAAAAGCCCATGGCCTGCCTGACCAGGCGATTGATGCGCTCGAGTTCCTCGTCGCTCAGCGGCTCGCGGGTCGGGTTGCCGTCTTCGTCGAGGCCGCTGCGGTAGTTGACCACCACCGCGGCGGTCAGTCGCTTGACGCTGCCGCGACGCTGCTGCACGTGCTCGACGCTGCGGTCGACCTCGTAGTTGATCAGGTTGTCGCGGCGCAGCGAGCCGCCGCTGCCAGCGACGCCTTCGCCGGTCTGCGCGGCGCCCTCGGGTTCGTCGGGCGGCGTCTGCGGCGGTGCGGGTGGCGCCGGCGGCGTGTTGGACAGCGCGCCGGGCACGCCGCGGGCCAGGTCGCGGTCGCCGCTGTAGCTCTCGCTGGACTGCTGGCTGCGGATCGCCGCATCGGCCATGTTCTGGTTGGGTGCGAAGCGTTCGGCGGTCTGCTCGCGGCTGGCGAAGTCGATCTCCGCGGCGACCTGGGCGCGCACGTTGTCGGCGCCGAGGATGGGGGCGAGGATGCGTTCGATGCGCCGCTGGTAGGCGCTCTCCACCTCGTCGATGTAGCTCAGCTGGCTGCCGTCGAGGTCGCGCGCGCTGCCGCTGGGCATCGACAGCAGGCGGCCGTTCTGGTCGACCACGGTGACCGCCTCGGCAGCCAGCTGCGGTACGCTGGAGCTGACCATGTGGACGATGGCGTCGACCTGGCCTTCGCCGAGGCTGCGGCCCGGGTGCAGGGTGAGCACCACCGAGGCGCTCGCCGGCTGGCGGTCGCGCACGAAGATCGACTGCTTGGCCATCGCCAGGTGCACGCGGGCCTTGGCCACCGGGCCGAGCGACTCGATGGAGCGGGCCAGCTCGCCCTCGAGGCCGCGCTGGAAGTTGATGTGTTCGGCGAACTGGCTGACCCCGAAGGCCTGCTTGTCCATCAGCTCGAAGCCCACGTTGCCGGCCTGCGGCAGGCCCTGCTCGGCCAGCTGCAGGCGCAGGCTGTGCATGCGTTCGGCAGGCACCAGCAGGGCGCTGCCGCCCTCGCTGAGACGGTAGGGTACGCCGCGCTTGTCGAGTTCGGCGATGATGCGCCCGCCGTCCGCCTCGCTGAAGTTGGAGTACAGCACCCGGTAGTCGGGACTCTGCGCCCACAGCAGCAGGGCGGCGATCACGGCGATGGCCGCCGCGCCGGCGATCAGCAGCGGGAGCAGCGGATTGCCGCGCAGCTGGGCCAGCAGGCGCTCGAAGGGCTGGCCCTGTGCGCTGCTGGCCGCGCTGCCGACGGTCCCCGGGCTGGCGTTGCTCATGCGCAGCTCCGGGGGCTGGTCAGGGTCTTTACGAGGGGCATTGCGGTTTCCGCTGGCAGAATCTGTCGCGATGGCCCGCCTGGCCGGTTGGCGCCGGGCGGACCTGTGATGGCTGCCATTATGGTGGCGACGCCCCGCCCTAAAGGCCTGAAAAGCCCAGGCTTTTGCCGTCATTTGGGGGCTTGGTCGGTGAGCCCGGGTTGCTAGGCTTGCCAGCATCGCCATCCATTGCCCTTCGGAATCCATCGATGAGTGCACCCGCCATCCAGTCCGCCCTGCAGCAGTTGCAGACCCTGGCCAGCCAGGCCGCCGGCCAGTCCGGCGGCACCCAGCAGGCGGCCCAGCTCGTCGGCCAGGGCGGCTTCGCCGCCGAGCTGCGCGCCTCGATCCAGCGCATCAACAGTCTGCAGCAGACCGCCAACGGCAAGGCGCTCGCCCTGCAGGCCGGGGCGCCGGGCGTCGAGCTCGCCGACGTGATGGTCGACATGCAGAAGGCCAGCGTCGCCTTCCAGATGGGCGTGCAGGTGCGCAATCGCCTGCTGACCGCCTACAAGGACGTGATGAACATGCAGGTCTGAGCTCGGTGGGCAGGTTTTTTCGCCTGCTTCGTCTAAAGTCGAGTCGCCCGCCGGTCGATAGAGAGGCAATAGCCGGTGCGGTCCCGCTGCGCGGCACAACCTTCGATGGATCCAGCGCGCCGGCGCAGAGTCGGGCGCTGTGCAAGGGAGAATCCCATGGCCTCCATTACTTCACTGGGCGTCGGTTCCGGCCTCGACCTCGGCGGCCTGCTCGACCAGCTCGACAAGGCCGAGCGTCTCAAGCTGCAGCCGCTGGCCACCCAGAAAAAGGCCCAGCAGGCCAAGATCACCGCCTACGGACGCCTGAAGAGCGCGCTGACCGGCCTGCAGACGGCGGCCAAGGCGCTCAACGACGGCAAGACCTTCCAGGCGGTGACCAGCAGCGTCACCGGCAACGGGGTAGCGGTCGCGGCGCGGAGCGATGCGGTGGCCGGTCGCTACGAGATCAAGGTCAACGAACTGGCGCGCGCGCAGAGCCTGGCCAGCGCGGGCGTCGCCGACCGTACTGCCGATCTGGGCGAGGGCACCCTGAGCATCACCGTCGGCAGCGGCGATGCGGCCAAGACCATGACCATCGAGCTGGCCGCCAACGCCAGCTCGCTGGAAGACGTGCGCAATGCGATCAACAAGCAGAACGGCGGGGTCAGCGCCAGCATCGTCAACGACGGCAGCGGTACGCCGCACCGACTGGTGCTGACCTCGACGGCCACCGGTACGGCGGCGCAGATGACCGTGAGCTTCTCCGGCAGCGGCGAACTGGCCGACCTGCTCGGCTACGATGCGGCGCTCCCTGCCGAAGACAACCCGATGACCCAGACCGTGGCGGCCGCCAATGCCAGCCTGGAGGTCAACGGCGTCGCCATCGCCAGCCAGTCCAACGTGGTGGAGGATGCGGTGCAGGGGGTGACCCTGTCGCTGAGCGAGAAGGGCGGCAGCCACGTGCTGAGCGTCGAGCGCGACAATGCGGCGATCAAGTCGGCGGTCAACGGCTTCGTGACGGCCTGGAACTCGCTGCAGGGCACCATGTCCAGCCTGACCTCCTACAACGCCGACACCCAGGTGGCCGGCGACCTGCTCGGCGACGCCACCCTGCGCAGCGCGCAGAGCCAGCTGCGCAACGTGCTGACCTCGACCCTGGGCGAGGGGGCGCTCGCCCGTCTGGCCGACATCGGCATCGACCTGGAGCTCAAGGGCACCCTCAAGCTGGATGAGTCCAAGCTGGACAAGCTGATCGCCAGCGACCTGCCGGCGCTCGGCGGGTTCTTCGCCGGCGCCAGCGCCGGGACGGGGCTGGCCGGCAAGCTGAACGCCACCCTGGAGGCTTTTCTCAAGGACGACGGTCCTCTGGCCGGGGTGACCAAGGGGCTCGAGGGGCGGATCAAGTCCCTGGACGAGCGTTCCGCGCGGATGGAGGAGGGCATCGCCGCCACCATCGAGCGCTATCGCAAGCAGTTCACCCAGCTCGACCTGATGCTCTCGCAGATGAACGCCACCACCAGTTACCTGAGCCAGCAGTTCGAGGCTCTCAATGCCCAGCTCAAGGGCTGACAACGACACGCTCGCAGAGAGGAAGAAGATGGTTTCCAGTGCCATGCGCGGTGCGGCTGCCTATGCCCGGGTGGGTGTGGAAAGCAGCGTGATGACCGCCACTCCCCATCGGCTGATCGTCATGCTGTTCGACGGCGCCCTGGCCTCCATCCGCGCGGCTCGCCTGCACATGCAGAGCGGCGCCGTCGCCGAGAAGGGCAAGGCCATTTCCAAGGCCATCGACATCGTCAATCAGGGGCTTATCGCGGCGCTCGACCCGCAGCAGGGCGGCGAGCTTGCCGAGCGGCTCGAACAGCTCTATGACTATGTGGTGCGCCTGCTGCTGCAGGCCAATCTGCACAACGATCCGCAGCGCCTGGACGAGGCCGAGCGCCTGCTCGAGGACATCGGCTCGGCGTGGCGGGAAATCGGTCCTCAGGTGGACGGTCACTGACATGGCTTCCCAATCGCAGGTCATCGACGCCTATCAGCAGTTGCTGCGCCAGTCCCAGCGCATGCTCGAGTACGCCCGCCAGGGCGACTGGGCGAACCTGGTGCTGGAGAAGTCGCGCTATCTGGTCGAGCTGGAGAACGTCGCGCAGTCCGAGCGCCGGCTCGGCATCGAGGGGGGCGACCGCCTGCGGCGCGCCTGTCTGCTCGAGCAGATCCTCGAGCTGGAGGCGGAGATCCGCGGCTGCCTGCTGGCGCGCCGCGACGAGCTGGGGCGCCTGATCGCGGTGTCGCGCCGCCAGATCGAAGCCGGCCGCGCCTATGCTCCCGGTCTGCCCGGAGGCTTCGACGGAGGCGGCATGTGAGTGGCATCACGCCCCTGCTGGATACCTTGCTGCATCAGGTGCTGGGCAGGCGCGTGGACATTCCCGTACCCCGGGATCTGAATCAGCCGGTCGCTGCGCCCATGCCGGTGGAAGGCGCGCGAGCCGTGCACAGCGACTCGCGGCTCGATGCGCGCACGCTGCCGCAGGCGCCGTCCGGCGAGCGTCAGGCGGTCGTCGAGGGCGCGCGCGAGGCGCTCGTCGGCCGGGACGGTCAGGCGCCCCGCCATGCGCCGAATCCGTCGACCCAGCCACAGGGGTCGACCGTGACCACCTTCAGCGCCGCGGCGCGCGCCATCGCCGACGTCCTGCAGCGCGTTCCGCTGCCGCCGGCGGCCATCTCTCCCGCAGCTCCCCTGTTGTCGGCCGCCGACGCGCCTGCCGGGCAGGTCGCCGCCAGCCTGCAGCAGAGCGTCGAGCGCAGCGGGCTGTTCTACGAATCGCATGTGGCGCGCTGGGTGCGCGGCGAGCTGCCGCTCGAGGCGCTGCGCCACGAGCCGCAGATGCGCCAGGCGCCGGCCGTGCTCGCCTCCGGCGGCGAGGCGGCGCGCGCGGTGCCGGGCGAGTCGTCGGCGCCGTCGGCGGCGGGTCCGCTGCCGCCGGCTGCCGCGTTGCGGGCGGCCGCAGAGCCGGAGCGACCCTCCGAGGCGCTGCCGTTGCCGGCGGAGGAGGGCGCGGCGGAGCCGCGCGAGTCCCTGGTCTCGCTGGTGCGCCAGCAGCTCGAGCTGCTGGCGGTTCCGCAGCTGCGCTGGGAGGGGCAGGTGTGGGCGGGGCTGTTCATGGCCCTGGCCATCGAGCTGCCTGCCGAGGGCGAGCGCCCCGGTGGCGACCAGGCGGCGGATGCCGAGGAGGATCGCCCGGCCTCGGAGTGGCGGGTGCGCCTGGGCTTGCAGCTGTCCGGGCATGGCGAGCTGGCCGCCGACATCCGCCTGCAGGGCGGCAATCTGCAGTTGCTCCTGCGCAGCGACTCCGCGGCGCTGCGCGAGCACTTCCGTGCCGGTCGCGACCAGTTGCGGGCGAGTCTGCTGGCCTGCGGTCTCGACAGCGTCGAGCTGCGGCTGGACGGGGAGGGGGTGGCGTGAGCGACGAGCGGCTGCCGCGGCGTCGGCAGGCCCTGGCGCTCAGCTATGGCGAGGCCGACGGCGCGCCGCGGCTGGTGGCCAAGGGTTACGGCGAGGTCGCCGAGCGGATCATCGCCGAGGCGCGGCGCCATGGGGTGCCGATCCACGATTCGCCCGAACTGGTCGGGCTGCTGATGCGCCTCGATCTCGACGCGCGGATTCCGCCGCAGCTCTATCGGGTGGTGGCCGAGCTGCTGGTCTGGGTCGGGCGTCTGCCGCCGGGCGAGCCGGCAGACTGAGGGTGTCGGCTTTCCGTCTGTCGGTCGGGTTCTGCAGCGCTTGTACGGCGATGAAATTTTTTTGGCGCCATTTTTCCGGGCTTTTCCGGTGGATCGGCGCTTTTACCCCTGCCTAGCTTCGTTATCGCTATTTTTCAGGTAGCTATAACCGTTTTTTGTGCTACCTGGTTCACAATTCGGCGTGGTAATCTTTTCCCCAAGAGCGGAACTTTCGATCTCAGAGAGTTTCGCTCCGCCTGCAATATCGACTGCAACAAGAAAAACCACCGTGCAGTGCATCCGCGCTGTCAAAAAAACGTACAACTTTAGTCGTTGGGCGGCGTGCAGCCGGGATGACGCTCGAATCTGTTAGGGACTCTTGAATGACCGTTGATAGCCTGCTGGATGACATCCAGGAGCTCAATCTTGCCTACCTCCTGCTCGCCCAGAAACTGCTGCGCGAGGATCCGGTGACGGCGCTGTTCCGCCTCAAGCTCAGCCCGGAAACCGCCGAGCTGATTGCTGGCCTGTCGGTCAAGCAGCTCATGCAGCTGTCGCGCACCAAGCAGATGCTGTGCCGGATGGTGCTCGACGATGCCGGGCAGCTGGCACGCATCACCCAGGGACAGCGCGAGTCCGGACTGGGGCAGATCCATGCGGCGCTGCTGATGGCCTCGGCGGCGCCTGCGGGTGCGGTGGCGGGGTGAACGGACGAGCCATGACCGAAAAGAGTTTGCTCAACGAGATGCAGCAGGTGCAGCTGGCGATCGACCTGATCGAGCTGGGTGCGCGGCTGCAGGTGCTCGAGACGGAAACCGATCTCAGTCGTGGCCGGCTCATTCGTCTGTACAAGGAAGTGCGCGGCGTATCGCCGCCGAAGGGGATGCTGCCGTTCTCCACCGACTGGTTCGTCACCTGGTTGCCGAACATCCATTCCTCGCTGTTCTACAACATCTACGACCGGCTGGTTAACGCGCACGGTTGCGAGCGCATGGAGGCCTTCGTCAAGGCTTACCGGCTCTACCTGGAGCAGGTCGGGGTGGTCGACGGCGAGGAGGTGGTGCTCGGTCTGACCCGTGCCTGGACCCTGGTGCGCTTCTTCGAGAGCGAGATGCTCGAGCTGGTGCGCTGCACCAGCTGCAGCGGCCGTTTCGTCGCCCACGCCCATGCGCCGCGGCGCGGCTACGTGTGCGGCATCTGCCAGCCGCCGTCGCGGGCCGGCAAGACCCGCAAGCAGCGCGAGGCGGGCCTGGAGGCGGCCGGCGACAGCGCCGGCGCTGCGGGCGACTCCGGATTCGCCGACGTCTCCCTGGCGGTCGGCCAGGGCTGATCCCTTCCGGGTTGCGGGGCGCCGCATGACGGCGCCCCGCGCTCCCCGTCCTGCGCTCGCGCGCGGCGCTTTGCTCCTCAAGTTCCCGCCGCGCCTGCCGATAGTTCTCAGGTCATCCTTTGCCTGGTCTGAACCAAGGAAGCGTCGTCGTGCTCATCGTGATCGGATTCGCCGTGGTCCTCTTCTCCGTGTTCGGCGGTTTCGTGCTGTCCGGCGGCAGCCTCGGGCCGCTCTGGCAGCCCACCGAAGTGCTGATCATCTGCGCCGCCGCGCTGGGCGCCTTCCTCGCCGCCAACCACGGCAAGGCGATCAAGAGCACCTTCAGGGCCGCCTCGACCCTCAAGCGCAGCCTGAAGTACGACAAGGCCATGTACATGGAAGTGCTCACCCTGCAGTACAAGCTGCTGGCCAAGGCGCGCCGCGACGGCATGCTGGCCATCGAGCGCGACATCGAGAGTCCCGCCGAGAGCGCCCTGTTCGCCGAGCATCCGGCGCTGCTCGAGGACACCATGATCATGCACTTCCTCACCGACTACCTGCGCCTGATGGTCAGCGGCAACATGAGCTCCCACGAGATCGACGAGCTGATGCTCCACGAGATCGAGTCGTTCGAGCACGAGGCGCACCTGCCCGCCGATGCGCTGACCAAGGTCAGCGACGCCCTGCCGGCGTTCGGTATCGTCGCCGCGGTGATGGGCGTGGTGAAGACCCTGAGCACCGCCGCCGGTGCGCCGCCGGACCAGATGGGCATGATGATCGCCCACGCCCTGGTCGGCACCTTCCTCGGCATCCTGTTGGCCTACGGCTTCGTCGCCCCGCTGGCCAGCCGCATCAACCGGCAGGTGGCCGAAGTGCTGAAGATGATGCAGTGCATGCGTGTGACCCTGCTGGCCAGCGTCAACGGCTACGCGCCGCAGATCGCCGTGGAGTTCGGCCGCAAGGCGCTCGACACCGTCGAGCGGCCGACCGCGGCGGAGCTGGAGGAGCACGTGCGCAACCACAAACCGGCGGCGGGTAATGCATGAGCGAGCACGACCGCCCGATCATCATCGTCCGCCGCAAGAAGGTCAGCCATGGCCATCACGGCGGGGCCTGGAAGATCGCCTTCGCCGACTTCATGACCGCCATGATGGCGTTCTTCCTGGTCATGTGGATCCTCGCCTCCTCGGACGAGAAGACCCAGCAGGCGGTCGCCGAGTACTTCAGTACTCCGCTGCTGGTGGCCATGGCCGGCGGCAACAAGTCCACCGCCAGCAACAGCGCGATTCCCGGCGGCGGGCCTGACCCCATGCATGCCGACGGCGAGCGGATGCGCGTCGATATCCGCGAGCGCACCCGCTCCAGCGACGAGCAGGCGCGCCTGCAGAACCTCAAGGAGCGCATCGAGTCGACCATCGAGGCCGACCCGGTGCTGCGCGAGCTGAAGGAGCAGATCCGCACCGACCTGACCCCCGAGGGGCTGCGCATCCAGCTGATCGACAGCGAGCAGCGGCCGATGTTCGAGGTCGGCAGCGCCCGGGTGGCGCCCTACCTGAGCAACCTGCTGCGCACCATCGCGCCGCTGCTCAACGAGCTGCCGAACAGCATCCAGATCACCGGCCATACCGACAGCCGTCCCTATCCCGGCGGCGAGGCCGGCTACGGCAACTGGGAACTTTCCAGCGAACGCGCCAATGCCTCCCGTCGCGAACTGGTGGCCGGCGGCCTGGCGCTGAGCAAGCTGCTGCGGGTGGCCGGCATGGCCGACCGCATCCCCTACGACGACAGCGATCCGCACGATCCGATGAACCGGCGCATCGCGGTGATCGTCCTCGACAAGCGTACCGCTGCCGGAATCCTGCAGCAGAGTTCCTACGCCCTCGATCCGGAAGAGGCGGGCACCGCGCCGCCTGCTTCCGGCGTATCCACCCCGACCTCTGAGTGAGCCTCTCCATGGATATCACCGATTTCTACGACACCTTCTTCGAGGAGGCCGCAGAACTGCTGGGCGACATGGAGCGTCACCTGCTGGAGCTGGACCTCGACGCTCCGGATAGCGAGCAGCTCAATGCCATCTTTCGCGCCGCGCACTCGATCAAGGGCGGCGCGGGCACCTTCGGCTTCGACGTGCTGCAGAAGACCACCCACATCTTCGAGAACCTGCTCGATCACCTGCGCCGCGGCGAACTGAAGCTGCGCCGCGACATCGTCGACATCTTTCTGGAAACCAAGGACATGCTTCAGGATCAGCTGGACGCCTACCGCAACAGCGCCGAGCCCGATGCGGAGGCCTTCGCGCGCATCTGCCAGACCCTCCAGCAGCTGGCCCTGGAGGAGATCGGCCAGGCGGCGGCCGGCGCCCCTGCGGCATCCGCGCCGCCGGCACCGCCGGTTGCCCAGGCGGTGCCCGAGCCCGAACCGGAGCCGGAACCCGTGGCGCCGGCCGAGCCGGCGGCGGCCGGCGGCGAGGTGCGCCTGTGCGTGGCCCTGCTCGGCGTCAAGGACAAGGATCGCCAGTTGCTGGTCGACGAGCTCAAGCAGTTCGGCAGCATCCTCCGCCAGGGCGGCGACGCGCAGCGCTACGAGGTGGAGCTGCTGACCGGCGAGGACGCCGACGACATCGAGGCGGTGATGTGCTTCATCGCCGAGCCCGAGCAGCTGGAGATCTGCGTGCTGGGGATCGCCGACGCTGCGCCGGCCGTCAAGCCCGAGCCCATCGCCCAACTGGTCGCCGCCTTCGCACCGCCGCTCGCCGAACCCGAGTCCGAGCCCGAACCCGAGCCCGCAGCGCCGGCGATCGCTGCGGCGCCTCCTGCGCCGGAACCTGCCCCGCCCGCCGCCGCCGCCGCCGCTGCGGCCGCGCCGCTCGCCGCCAGGCCGGCCGCCGCCGCGCCGCGTCCCGCCGCGCCGGCGGCCAGCGCAGAGTCCAGCAGCCTGCGCGTGCCGGTCGACAAGGTCGACCAGATCATCAACCTGGTCGGCGAGCTGGTGATCACCCAGTCGATGCTCGAGCAGACCGCCAGCCAGCTCGACAGCGGCCTGCACAGCGAGCTGCTCAACAGCATGGGCCTGCTCAAGCGCAACGCCCGCGACCTGCAGGAAGCGGTGATGTCGATCCGCATGGTGCCGATGGACTACGTGTTCAGTCGCTTCCCGCGCCAGGTGCGCGACCTGGCCGCCAAGCTCGGCAAGCAGGTCGAGCTGATCACCGAGGGCAAGTCCACCGAGCTGGACAAGAGCCTGGTCGAGCGGATCATCGACCCGCTGACCCATCTGGTGCGCAACAGCCTCGACCATGGCATCGAGTCGCCGGAGAAGCGCGCGGCCGCCGGCAAGTCGCCGGTCGGCCGGCTGACCCTGTCCGCCCAGCACCAGGGCGGCAACATCCTCATCGAGGTGCGCGACGACGGCGCCGGCCTGAACCGCGACAAGCTGCTGGCCAAGGCGCGCAGCCAGGGGCTGGCGGTGAGCGACGGCATGCCCGACGACGAGGTCTGGCAACTGATCTTCGCCCCCGGCTTCTCCACCGCCGAGCAGGTCAGCGACGTCTCCGGGCGCGGCGTCGGCATGGACGTGGTGCGTCGCAACATCCAGTCGATGGGCGGCCACGTGCAGATCGAGTCGCGTCTGGGCCTGGGTACCACCATCCGCATCGTCCTGCCGCTGACCCTGGCGATCCTCGACGGCATGTCGGTGCGCGTCGGTCGGGAGATCTTCATCCTGCCGCTCAGCGCGGTGCTCGAATCGCTGCAGCCGCGCAGCGAGGACCTCTACTCGATGGCCGGCACCGACCTGCTGCTCAAGGTGCGCGACGAATACCTGCCGGTGGTCGCCCTGCACCAGGTCATGGACGTGGCCGACGCGCGCCGCGAGCCGACCGAGTCGATCACCGTGATCGTCCAGGGCGAGGGGCGCCGCTATGCGCTGCAGGTCGACGATCTGATCGGCCAGCAGCAGGTGGTGGTCAAGAACCTGGAAACCAACTATCGCCGCGTTCCCGGCATTTCCGCCGCGACCATCCTCGGCGACGGCAGCGTCGCGCTGATCCTCGACGTCGGCGACCTGCAGCGTCTCAACCGTAGCCAATCCGCCGCCCGCGACCCGCGAGGCGCCGGCGCTTCCCTCCTGGAGGTTATCTGATGTCCTTCCATCCGACCGATACCGCGGCCTCCGAGGCCCAGCCCCGCGAATTCCTGGTGTTCTCCCTCGGCGACGAGGAGTACGCCATCGACATCCTCAAGGCCCAGGAAATCCGCGGCTACGAGAACGTCACGCGGATCGCCAGCGCGCCGCCGTTCATCAAGGGGGTGACCAACCTGCGCGGGGTGATCGTGCCCATCGTCGACCTGCGCATCAAGTTCAATCTCGACCGCGTCGAGTACGACGGCCAGACCGTGGTGATCGTGGTCAACGTCTCCGGCCGGGTGGTCGGCGTGGTGGTCGACGGCGTCTCCGACGTGCTCAGCCTGACCCCCGAGCAGATCAAGCCGGCACCGGAGTTCGGGCTGTCGCTGTCCTCCGACTACCTCAGCGGGCTGGCCAGCCTGGACAGCCGCATGCTGGTGCTGGTCGACATCGACAAGATGCTCACCAGCGAGGAAATGGCGCTGGTGGAGAAGACCGCGGCCTGAGGGCGCGGCAACCGCAGGTGGCTGCCGTCCGTCGCGCGTGCGTCGCGGCGACGGCGGCCAAAGTTCAACCCCGGATTGCCGATAGAAGTTGTACCGGTCGGGACGCTTCGGGACCGGTTCGTCGGCGAACCATAAGCGAAAACTACAAATTACGGGGTTTCATGGGATGCGCAATCTGACGACAAGCCAAAAACTGTGGGCAACCCTGGTCGCTGCCTGGCTGGCCATGCTGGTGCTGATGTTCTGGAGCGCCTGGCAGGCTCGCAGCGTCCTGTTCGACGAGCGGCGGGCCAAGGTCGAGAGCCAGATCGAGATCGCCCGCTCGGTGATCCGCGACGTGGCGGCCCAGGTGCAGCGCGGGGGCATGAGCCTGGATGCCGGCCAGCTGTACGCCTCCGAACTGATCAAGAGCATGCGCTACGACGACGGGCGCGGCTATTTCTTCATCTTCGACGACAGTTTCGTGCTCGCCCACCCGACCATCCCGGCCAGCACTCCGGTCGAGGACTTCAAGGACGCCGACGGGCGCCACCTGTTCGTCGAGATGGCCGAGGCGGTCAAGAAGGCCGGCGACCGTGCCTTCGTCGACTACCGCTGGGCGCACGCCAACGGCGCCGAACTGGAGAACAAGCGCTCCTTCGTGCGCGCCTTCGAGCCCTGGGGCTGGTACATCGGCACCGGTACCTACATCGCCGACATCAACCAGATGTTCTTCGGCCGACTGATCCAGTCCGGTTTTGCCCTGCTGCTGGTCGGCCTGCCGCTGTCGCTGCTGATGGGCTGGGTGATCCGCGACCTGCTGCGCAACCTGGGCGGCGATCCGCGCTACGCGGTGAGCGTGGTGCGGCAGATCGCCGAGGGCGACCTCAGCCAGCCGCCGCGTCTGCAGCCGGGCGACAGCGAGAGCCTGCTGGCCGAGATGAACCGCATGCGCGAGTCGCTGGCGCGCACCATCGGCGACATCAGCCAGAGCGCCCACGAGGTGCAGGACGAGGCGCAGGCGATCAGCGCCAGCAACGCCGAACTGGCCGCGCGCACCGAGCAGCAGGCCGCCGCCCTGGCCGAGACCGCCTCGACCATGGAGGAGCTGACCTCCACCGTGCGCCAGAACGCCGATCACGCCGACCAGGCGCGTCGCCTGGCCGCCAACTGCGCCGACAACGCGCGCAAGGGCGGCACCGCCATGGAGCAGGTGGTCGAGGCGATGAACGCCATCCAGGCCAGCGCCGGGCAGATGTCGAGCATCGTCGACACCATCGACTCGATCGCTTTCCAGACCAACATCCTGGCGCTGAACGCCTCGGTGGAGGCGGCGCGGGCCGGCGAGCAGGGGCGCGGTTTCGCGGTGGTCGCCGGCGAGGTGCGCAAGCTGGCCAGCCGCAGCGCCGAGGCGGCCCACGAGATCAAGGGGCTGATCGATGGCGCCGGCGGCCAGGTGCGCACCGGCAACGAGCGGGTGCGCCAGACCGGCGAGGTGATCCGCGGCATGGTCGCCGACATGGGGCGTCTCAACACCCTGATCGGCGAGATCTCCTCGGCCTCGGCCGAGCAGAGCAACGGCATCGAGCAGGTCAGCGTGGCGGTGGCGCAGATGGACCAGATGACCCGGCGCAACGCCGGCATGGTGCAGGACGGCGCCCACGCCGCGCAGCGCCTGAGCCAGCAGAGCGTGCGCCTCAACCAGCACGTGGTGCGCTTCGTCATCGCCGGCGAGGCGCAGGCGGCGCGGAGCCGTGCGCCGCGCAGCGAGCGCCCGGCGCCGGCCTCCGCCGCGGGCGAGACGGCCGAAGCGGCCTGGGCCTGAGGCACCCCCCGGGCGAGATGCGCAGCAGCGCGTTAAGGAGAGCAAGGTGAAACTACTGAACGACATGACGGTGCGGCTGAGCTGGAATCTGGTGCTGGGCCTGTTCGCCGGCCTGGTCTGCGTGCTCAGCGCGCTGGGGCTCTACGGCCTCGGCTTCGCCGAGGAAGTGATCGCCGCCCAGGGCGGTCAGGCGCCCGAGGCCTTCGCCGGTTTCGCCCTGCTGATGCGCTCGGCCATCGCCCTGATCCTGCTGGTTTCGGCCACCAGCATCGTGGCGGTGGTGTGGGGGGTGAACCGCAACGTGATCCGCCCGCTGCAGCGAGTGGTGGCGCACTGCGAGCAGATCGCCGCCGGCAACCTGGCCGAGTCCATCGAGCACGCCAGCCGCAACGAGATCGGCCAGCTGTTCGCTTCGCTGGCGCACATCCAGCAGCGCCTGACCGCCACCGTCGGCACCGTGCGCCACAGCAGCGAACTGATCCGCGACGGCGCCGACGAGATCGCCGAGGGCAACCGCAACCTGTCCACGCGGACCATCGACCAGGCCGCCTCGCTGGAGAACACCGCCTCGAGCATGGAGGAGCTGACCTCCACGGTCGGCCAGAACGCCGACAACGCCCGCCAGGCCAGCCAGCTGGCGGCCACCGCGGCGCGCGCCGCCCAGCGCGGCGGCGAGGTGGTCAACGAGGTGGTCAGCACCATGGGCGAGATCAGCAGCAGCTCGCACAAGGTCGCCGAGATCATCAAGCTGATCGACTCGATCGCCTTCCAGACCAACATCCTGGCGCTGAACGCCTCGGTGGAGGCGGCGCGGGCCGGCGAGCAGGGCCGCGGCTTCGCCGTGGTGGCCGGCGAGGTGCGCAGCCTGGCCAGCCGCAGCGCCGATGCGGCCAAGGACATCCGCACCCTGATCGGCGAGTCGGTGGCGCGGGTCGAGACCGGCAGCAGCCTGGTCGGCCAGGCCGGCAGCGCGATGCAGGAAATCGTCGAGGCGGTGCAGAAGGTCGCCGACATCATGGACGAGATCGCCGCCGCCTCGGCCGAGCAGAGCAACGGCATCGGCCTGGTCAACCAGGCGGTCACCCAGATGGACCAGGTCACCCAGCAGAACGCCAGCCTGGTGCAGGACTCGGCCCGCTCGGCCAGCGAACTGGTCGCCGAGGCGCAGCGTCTGCGCGAGGCGGTGGAGGTGTTCCGCATCGCCGGCGAAGCGCCGCGCAGCCCGAGGAGCGAAGGCTCGTGGGCGCGCCGGCAGTACGAGAGCGCGCAGCGCCAGCTCGCCGAGCAGGATCGCGGCGCCGCCCAGCCGGGCGCGAAGCGCACCCAGGATGCCGAGGACGACTGGCAGACCTTCTAACGATCGGCGGACACGGCGGCGGGTGAGCGGTGTCCGGCCGCGGCGCGACAACGGAAATCTCGAGAGCTTCGGAGCAGTCAACATGCGCAACAACCAGCCGGTCACGCACCGCGAGTACGAACTGAAGGAAGACGACTTCCTGATCTCGCGCACCGACCTCAAGGGTCGCATCACCTACGCCAATCCGACCTTCATCCGCGTCAGCGGCTATTGCTGGGACGAGCTGTACGGCGCCGACCACAACCTGATGCGCCACCCGGACATGCCGCCGGAGGCCTTCGCCAACCTCTGGCAGACCATCCAGGACGGCCACGCCTGGAACGGCCTGGTGATGAACCGCCGCAAGAACGGCGACCACTACTGGGTCATGGCCAACGTCACCCCGACCATCGAGGACGGCAAGGTGGTCGGCTATACCTCGATCCGCTGCAAGCCGCCGCGCAACGAGGTGGAGAAGGCCAGCGAGGCCTACCGGCTGATCCGCGAGGGCCGCGGCGGCCATCTCGGCCTGCAGCGCGGCGCCCTGGTGCGCCGCGGCCTGGCCGGCTGGCGGGCGCACCTGCAGACCGCCTCGCTGGGCTTCCGGCTGGGCCTGATCCGCTTGATCACGGTGCTGATGGTGCTCGGCAACAGCATCTCCGGGGTCACCAAGTACCTGGAGGAAGACATCGGGCTGGAGATGGTCGCCGAAGGCATCATGGCCACCCTCGGCGTGCTCCTCCTGATCATGACCCTGCGCACCGCGCGTGCCCTCGACGAGAGCCTCGAGGCGGCGGTGGACGGCATGGCCCAGCTGGCGGCCGGCAACCTCGACGTGCGCCTGCGCGGCAGCCGGATCACCGAGCTGGCCATGCTGGCGCGCTTCCAGGACTTCCTGCGCAAGAGCGTGCGCGGCATCTCCCGCGACGTCGACCACAGCGTCGAAGCCCTGGCGCGGGCCACCGAAGAGATCGTGCGCGGCAACGAGGAGCTGTCCTCGCGCACCGAGCAGCAGGCGGCCTCGCTGCAGCAGACCGCGGCGAGCATGGAGGAGCTGACCGCCACCGTGCAGCAGAACGCCGGCAACGCCCGCCACGCCAGCCAGCTGGCCGGTGACGCCTCCGCCACGGTGCGCGAGAGCGGCGAGGTGATGGGCCAGGTGGTCGGCACCATGGGGCAGATCACCGCGACCTCGCGGAAGATGACCGAGATCATCAACACCATCGACTCGATCGCCTTCCAGACCAACATCCTGGCGCTGAACGCTTCGGTGGAGGCGGCGCGGGCCGGCGAGCAGGGCCGCGGCTTCGCCGTGGTGGCCAGCGAGGTGCGCAACCTAGCCAGCCGCTCGGCGGACGCCTCGAAGGAGATCCGCGCGCTGATCGTCAGCTCCTCGCGGCAGATCGACGAGGGCGCCCAGCTGGTGCAGCGCGCCGAAGAGAGCATCGACAGCGTGGTGAGCGCGGTGACCAAGGTCAACGACATCATGGGCGAGATCGCCGCGGCCTCGGACGAGCAGAGCGCCGGCATCGCCCAGGTCAACCAGGCGGTGGCGCAGATGGACGACGTCACCCAGCGCAACGCCGGCCTGGTGCAGACCGCGGCGAACGCCGCGGTGGCGCTGGAGGGGCATCTGGAGGACGCGCTGCGCACCATGGGCGTGTTCAAGATGGAGGGACGACCGCAGCGGGCGCAGGTGCGCTCGGTCGCCGGCGCGGCTGCGCTCGCGCCGGCCGCCCGGTCCGAGCCGCGCACGGGCCGGCAGGGCAGCCGCGCCGAGCCGGTCGGCGAGTGGAGCGAGTTCTGAGCATGGCCGACGACAGGGAAGTCGTCGCCTGGAGCGTCCTCGGACGCGATACACCCGGGCTGCCGCGGATCTTCCCGGCGGCCCCTCGACAATGACAAGAAGGCACGCCGGCAGTACCGGCCAGCCATATCAGTAGAGCAAGTTCCGTATGCGTAACAACCTGCCGGTCACCCATCGTGAGTACGAGCTGAAGGAGGACGACTTCCTGATTTCGCGTACCGACCTCAAGGGTCGGATCCTCTACGCCAACCCCGCGTTCATCGCCGTCAGCGGCTACAGCTGGGAAGAACTGCACGGCGCCGACCATAACCTGGTGCGCCACCCGGACATGCCGCCGGTGGCCTTCGCCAACCTCTGGCAGACCATCCAGCAGGGGCACGCCTGGAACGGCCTGGTGATGAACCGCCGCAAGAACGGCGACCACTACTGGGTACGCGCCAACGTCACCCCCACCGTCGAGGACGGCAAGGTGGTCGGTTACACCTCGATCCGCTCGCGGCCGTGCCGCAGCGAGGTCGATGCCGCCAGCGAGGCCTACCGGCTGATCCGCGAGGGGCGCGGCGGCCATCTGGGCCTGGATCGCGGCCGCCTGGTCCGCCGCGGCCCGCGCGGCTGGCTGACCCGCCTGCGGCCGGACTCCCTGCGCGCCCGGGTGTGGCTGCTGGTGCTCGCCTCGTTGCTGCTGCTCGACAACGGCCTCGAGCTGGCCCGCGCGCTGCTCGGCGGCGCCGAGCTCGGCACTATCCTGCAGACCGGGGCGACGGCGCTGATCGGCCTGGCGATGATCGCCCTGCTGCTGCGCACCTGCACCAGCCTGCTGCGTTCGCTGCGTGGCTCGGTCGACTACATGGCGCAGCTGGCCGCCGGCAACCTCGACGCCCAGCCGGCCCGCGGCCATCTCACCGAAATGGCCGAACTGATCCGCTTCCAGGCCTCCCTGCGCAACAGCGTGGCGAGCATCGCCCGCGACGTGAACCGCAGCGTCGACTCGCTGTCGCGGGCCACCGAGGAAATCGCCCACGGCAACGGCGAGCTGTCGGCGCGCACCGAGCAGCAGGCGGCCTCGCTGCAGCAGACTGCGGCGAGCATGGAGGAGCTGACCGCCACCGTGCAGCAGAACGCCGGCAACGCCCGCCAGGCCAGCCAGCTGGCCGGCGACGCCTCCGTCACGGTGCGCGAGAGCGGCGAGGTGATGGGCCAGGTGGTCGGCACCATGGAGCAGATCACCGCGACCTCGCGGAAGATGACCGAGATCATCAACACCATCGACTCGATCGCCTTCCAGACCAACATCCTGGCGCTGAACGCTTCGGTGGAGGCGGCGCGGGCCGGCGAGCAGGGCCGCGGCTTCGCCGTGGTGGCCAGCGAGGTGCGCAACCTGGCCAGCCGCTCGGCGGACGCCTCGAAGGAGATCCGCGCGCTGATCGTCAGCTCCTCGCGGCAGATCGACGAGGGCGCCCAGCTGGTGCAGCGCGCCGAAGAGAGCATCGACAGCGTGGTGAGCGCGGTGACCAAGGTCAACGACATCATGGGCGAGATCGCCGCGGCCTCGGACGAGCAGAGCGCCGGCATCGCCCAGGTCAACCAGGCGGTGGCGCAGATGGACGACGTCACCCAGCGCAACGCCGGCCTGGTGGAGACCGCCGCGCGCGCTTCGCAGGCCCTCGAGGGCAACCTGACCGACGCGCTGCGCACCATGGGGGTGTTCCGCCTGCGCAGCCTGCAGGGCGCCGGCCGGCGTCGTGCCCCGGCGGAGCGCCTGGCGCCGCCGCCCAGCCCCGTTCCCGCCGCCGCGGCGCGTCGCGAGAGTCGCGCCGTCGAGGAGTGGAGCGAATTTTGACCAGCCACAGGAAATAGGTCTTGAGCATACCGATGAATGCCGAGCTCTCTGCCGGATCCGTCTTTGGGCACGATCTGACGCTGACCGATGCGGACTTCCGGCGCATCTGCCAGCTGATCTACGAGCGCGCCGGCATCGTCCTGGCCGACAACAAGCGCGAGATGGTCTACAGCCGCCTGGCCAAGCGGCTGCGCCTGCACGGGATGACCAGCTTCGGCGAGTATCTCGACCGCCTTGCCCGCCAGCCGGGCGCGCGGGAGTGGGAGGCGTTCACCAACGCGCTGACCACCAACCTCACCGCGTTCTTCCGCGAGGCGCACCACTTCCCGCTGCTGGCCGCCCATCTGGCCGGCCGCCGCGAGCCGGCGCGCATCTGGTGTGCGGCGGCCTCCACCGGCGAGGAGCCGTACTCCATCGCCATCACCCTGATCGAGGCGCTCGGCCCGCAGCTGGCCAGCCAGTCGCGGATCGTCGCCACCGACATCGACACCGATGCGCTGGCCAAGGCGCGTACCGGCGTCTATCCGCTCAAGCAGGTGCTGGAGATGGGCGAGGAGCGGGCGCGGCGCTACTTCCTGCGCGGCAGCGGCGAGCGCCTGGGGCTGGCGCGGGTGCGCCAGGAGCTGATGGACATGATCGAGTTCCGCCAGCTCAACCTGCACGATGCGCAGTGGAACCTCAGCGGGCCGTTCGACGCGATCTTCTGCCGCAACATCATGATCTACTTCGACAAACCCAGCCAGGCGAAGATTCTCAAGCACTTCGTGCCCTACCTGAAGCCGGACGGGCTGCTGATCACCGGCCATTCGGAGAACTTCACCTTCATCAACGACGACTTCGTCCTGCGCGGACAGACCGTCTACACGCTGCGTTCGGCCGGCCAGCCTAAAGTCTGAGGGCCGGCGGCCGATATCAGTTGGCGAAATGTCGATATGAAGCATGCCATGGCCGCCGCAGCCGGCGGTTCGAGCACGAGGAGAGTGGCTTGAGTGTTCCCAAGATCAAGGTTCTTTGCGTCGACGACTCGGCGCTGATCCGCGACCTGCTGCGCGAGATCATCAACTCGCAGCCGGACATGGAGGTGGTGGCGGTGGCCGCCGATCCGCTGATGGCCCGCGATCTGATCAAGTTGCACAACCCCGACGTGCTGACCCTGGACGTCGAGATGCCGCGCATGGACGGCCTCGACTTCCTCGAGCGCCTGATGCGCCTGCGGCCGATGCCGGTGCTGATGGTCTCCTCGCTGACCCAGGCCGGCTCGGAAGTCACCCTGCGCGCGCTGGAGCTGGGCGCGCTGGACTTCATCGCCAAGCCGCAGATGGGCATCCGCCACGGCATGCTCGAATACAGCGAGCTGATCGCCGAGAAGATCCGCGCCGCCGCACGCTCGCGGCCGCGCCAGGCGGTCGCCGGCGCGCCGCGCCCGGCGGAGCTCAAGGCGCCGCTGATCTCCAGCGAGAAGCTGGTGATCATCGGTGCGTCCACCGGCGGCACCGAGGCGATCCGCGAGGTGCTGCAGCCGCTGCCGGCCAACAGCCCGGCGATCCTGATCGCCCAGCACATGCCCGGCGGCTTCACCCGCTCGTTCGCCGAGCGCCTCAACCGCCTGTGCAACATCGAGGTCAAGGAGGCCGAGGACGGCGAGCGGATCATTCCCGGTCACGCCTACATCGCGCCGGGCACCGCGCACCTCAAGGTGGTGCGCAGCGGCGCCAACTACGTGGCGCGGCTCGACGACGGTCCGCCGGTCAACCGCCACCGCCCCTCGGTGGACGTGCTGTTCTCGTCGGCGGCGCAGAGCGCCGGCCGCAACGCCATCGGCGTACTGCTTACCGGCATGGGCAAGGACGGTGCCCGTGGCCTGCTGGAGATGCGCCAGGCCGGCGCCTTCACCTTCGCCCAGGACGAGGCAAGCTGCGTGGTATTCGGCATGCCGCGCGAGGGCATCGCCCTCGGCGGGGCGTGCGAGGTGGTGTCCCTCGACCAGATGGCCGAGCGGATTCTCAAGCAGGTGGCCGCCTCCGGGCGGGCACAGCGCGTCTGATCGGGAGAGGTATATGCAACAACTACTGCGCAGGCTGAGCATTCGGGCGATCCTGAACGCGACGCTGGTGTGTTTCGCCGTGCTGATCGTGATGATCGCCGCCCTGGGGCTGGCCAGCACGCGCATGGCCAACCAGGAAATCAGGCGCACGGAAGGCCTCGACATCCAGATGGTCGACGCGATGAATCGCGCCTACATCCTGCGTCTCAACGCCTTCCTGCGCATCGAGCGCTACGTCGAGTTCCGCGCCAGGGGCGAGGGCGACAAGCACCAGGCGCTGCTGGTCGAGGCCGAGGACTTCATCCGCCGCTCGCAGGATCGCTTCAACCTCTTCAAGTCGGCGCCGGCCATCGAGGATGCCGAGCTCGAGCGGCTGGCCGGCGAGTTCGAGGCCGTCTTCGAGCCGGCGCTGGCCGCCCAGCTGTCGCTGATCGAGGCGCTGCGCGCCGGCGACATGCAGCGCTTCGCCGAGCAGAAGGAAGTCCTGCTGACCCAGCACAGTCCGGCCACCAACAAGGCGCTGGACGCCTTCTACCTGACCGCCGAGAAGCACTACAAGGGCCGCCAGGAAGCCTACCAGTCGAGCGTCTCGACCTTCGCCGCGGTCGGCGCCCTGGCGCTGGCCTTCGCGCTGATCCTGCTGCTGGCCATCCGTTTCGCGCTGATCGCCCTGGTGGTGCGGCCGGTCAACGAGGCGGTCGGCCACCTGCAGCGGCTGGCCAAGGCCGACCTGTCGCAGCCGATCGAGGTCAGCTCGCAGAACGAGGTGGGCCAGCTGCTGGCGGCGATGCGCGAGATGCAGGACAGCCTGGCGCGGATCGTCGCCAGCGTGCGCGACGCCAGCGGCTCGATCTTGGTCGGCGCCCAGCAGATCGCCACCGGCAACGCCGACCTGTCCTCGCGTACCGAGCAGCAGGCCGCCTCGCTTGAGGAGACCGCCGCCAGCATGGACCAGCTCACCGCGACGGTGAAGCAGAACGCCGACAACGCCCGGCAGGCCAGCACCCTGGCCAGCGATGCCTCCAGCGCTGCCGGCCAGGGGCGCGAGGTGGTCGGTCGGGTCGTCGAGACCATGCAGGAGATCAACGAGAGCTCGCGGCAGATCGCCAACATCATCGGGGTCATCGACTCGATCGCTTTCCAGACCAACATCCTGGCGCTGAACGCTTCGGTGGAGGCGGCGCGGGCCGGCGAGCAGGGCCGCGGCTTCGCCGTGGTGGCCGGCGAGGTGCGCAACCTGGCCGGGCGCTGCGCCGATGCGGCGCGCGAGATCAAGGCGCTGATCGAGGACTCCACGCGCCGCGTGCGCGACGGCTCGGAGCTGGTCGACCAGGCCGGCAAGACCATCGGCGAGGTGGTGGCCGCGGTCCGCCGGGTCACCGACATCATCGACGAGATTTCCGCCGCCTCCCAGGAGCAGAGCGCCGGGATCGGCCAGATCAACACCGCCATCGCGCAGATGGACGAGGTCACCCAGCAGAACGCTTCCCTGGTGCAGGAGGCCTCCGCCGCCTCCGCCTCGCTGGCCGACCAGGCGCACAACCTGGAGCAGGCGGTGGAGGTGTTCCGCCTGTCCGGCGAGCAGGCGCGCCGGAGCCTCGCGCGTCCTGCGCCGCCGGCCGCACGCAGCCAGGCCCCGGCCGCTTTCGCGGCCGAGCCGGCGCGGCGCACCGCGGTCGCCGCCGAGGGCGACTGGGAGACCTTCTGAGCCGCGCGGGCAACCGCCGAACAGCCGGGGCGCAGATCGCGCCCCGCGACCGCCCCGCGGGGCGGTCGATCATCCAACAGCCATCGAGATCGAGAGGATACAAATGGCCGACAAGAACATGAGCATGCTGGTTGTGGACGACTTTCCGACCATGCGCCGGATCGTGCGGAGTCTGCTCAAGGAACTGGGCTTCACCAACGTGGAGGAAGCCGAGGACGGCCAGGATGCCCTGAACAAGCTGCGGGCCGGCAAGTTCGATTTCGTCGTCTCCGACTGGAACATGCCCAACCTCGACGGTCTGGACATGCTCAAGCAGATCCGCGCCGACGACAGCCTCAAGCACCTGCCGGTGCTGATGGTGACCGCCGAGGCGAAGAAGGAGAACATCATCGCGGCCGCCCAGGCCGGTGCCAACGGCTACGTGGTCAAGCCCTTCACGGCGGCGACCCTGGAAGAAAAGCTGAACAAGATTTTCGAGAAGTTGGGCAAATAAGAAGCGCCCCCGAGGAGACAGCTTATGAGCGTTGACGCACAGCAAGCAGCGGGCAGCTGGGACGTTGCCCCCGATGAACTGATCCAGCGCATCGGCCAACTGACCCGGATGCTGCGCGACAGCATGCGCGAGCTCGGTCTGGACAAGGAGATCGAGAAGGCCGCCGAGGCCATTCCCGATGCCCGCGACCGTCTGACCTACGTGGCGACCATGACCGAGCAGGCCGCCGAGCGGGCGCTCAACGCCATCGACCGTGCTCAGCCGCTGCAGGACGAACTGGCCAAGGGCGCCGACGATCTGGACCGCCGCTGGGAGGCCTGGTTCGCCAACCCGGTCGAGCTGGAAGAGGCCCGCGAACTGGTCAGGGACACCCGCAGCTACCTGGCCGAGGTGCCGCGCCAGACCCAGGCGACCCAGCGCGAGCTGATGGAGATCCTCATGGCCCAGGACTTCCAGGACCTCACCGGCCAGGTCATCAAGAAGATGAACGAGGTGATCCGCGAGATCGAGCACCAGCTGATCCAGGTGCTGATCGAGAGCGTGCCGGACGGCAGCGAGGCGGTCATCCTCAAGCGCCTGGCCGAGAGCGAGTGGGAGCCGGAGAAGCCCAAGAGCCTGCTCAACGGCCCGCAGATCAAGCCGACCGCCGGCGATGCGGTGGTCAGCCAGGACCAGGTCGACGACCTGCTCGACCAGCTGGGCTTCTGAGCCCGCGCCGTTCCCGAAGTCGCGCGCCGGCGCCCGGGCCTTCCGGCCCTTCGCGGCGCGTCCCTCAGCCGAGCTGGCAGGCGCTGCAGGCCAGGCCGCCGGGACGGAACAGCTCGAAGCGGTTCTTCCCGGCGTGCTTGGCGCGGTACATGGCCTGGTCGGCCTGCTGCAGGAGCAGCTCGGCGCCGGCGCCGGGCTGCGGATAGCAGGTCGCGCCGACGCTGGCGGAAACCTGCAGGGTCGCCGCTTCCAGCGCCACCGGCTCGGCGGCCGCGCGCAGCAGGCGCTGCAGTACCCGCTCGCAGTCCCCGGGGCGTTCGAGGCCGGCGAGCACGGCGACGAACTCGTCGCCGCCGATCCGTGCCAGGGTGTCGACCTCGCGCAGGGTCGCCTTCATGCGTCTGGCCAGGGCGATCAGCAGCTCGTCGCCGGTATCGTGGCCGTAGCGGTCGTTGACCGCCTTGAAACCGTCCAGATCGAGATAGACCACCGCCAGGTGCTGGCGGTTGCGGTCGGCCTGCGCCATCGCCTGCTGCAGGCGGTCGGCGAGCAGGGTGCGGTTGGGCAGGCCGGTCAGGGCGTCGTGGTAGGCCATCTGCTCGAGCTGCCGCTGCTGCGCCTTGCTCGAGGTGATGTCGTTGAACAGCACCACCCAGTTGCCGATCGCCCCGGCGGCGTCGCGCACGGCGCTGATGGTCAGTTGCGCGGCGTACAGCTCGCCGCCCTTGCGCCGGCACCAGACTTCGCCGGACCAGTGGTCGGCGGCGGCGCCGGCCTGGCGCATCGACTGGAAGAAGCGCTCGGGATGGCGGCCGGCCAGCAACAGCCAGACCGGCCGGCCCCGGCTCTCCTCGCGGGTGTAGCCGCCGATCTCGCTGAACGGCCGGTTGGCCTCGAGGATCAGGCCGTCGGCGTCGGTGACGACGATGCCCTCGCGGGCGTGGTCGAACACGCTGGCGGCCAGTTGCAGGCGGTGCTCCGCCGCCTTGCGCGCGGTGATGTCCTGGTGGGTGCCGGAAACCCGCAGCGGCCGGCCGTCCGCGCGCCACTCGACGACCCGGCCGCGGTCCTGCACCCAGACCCAGTGACCGTCCCGGTGGCGCATGCGCACCTCGCACTCGTAGAGCTCGCACTCGCGGTTGAAGCAGCGCGCCAGTTCGGCGTCGGAGCGCCGCAGGTCGTCGGGGTGGGCGAGCCGGCGCCAGGCGTCGATGCCGGTCGGCGCCAGCTCGTCGAGGCGGTAGCCGACGATCTCCGTCCAGCGTTCGTTGAGGAGGATGGTGCCGTCGGCGAGGTTCCACTCCCAGGTGCCGATGTTGGTGGCCCAGATCACCTCGCCCAGGCGCTCGCTCAGGGCGCGGAACTCGCGCTGGCTGTCGCGCAGCGAGGCGGTCATCTGCGTGGCGATGCGCTCGGCCCGGCGTCGGGTGTTGAGCAGCGCCCAGCCGAGGCCGCAGAGCAGCAGGCCGATCAGCGCGGCGGCGGCGTACTCCGCCCACGGCGGGGTCACCCGGGCGCCGGCGAAGAAGCCGGGCAGGGTGCTGTAGCGCAGCGTCCAGGTCCTGCCGCCGTCGAGCTGCAGGCTGGCCAGGCGCTCGAAGCGCAGCGGCTCGTCGCCGCGGGCTGCGCCGGGCCGGCTGTCGTAGAGCAGCGTCGTCGCGTCGAGCTGGGCGGCGCTGTCGAAGATCTCCAGGCGGATGTCGGTCGGCGCGCCCTTGAGCATCGCCTCGATCAGGTCGTTCATCCGGTAGGGGCTGTAGGTCCAGCCGAGCAGCGCGGCGCGGCGCTGCTCGGGGCTGGTCGGGAAGGTGCCCTGGGCATACACCGGGTAGTAGGCGAGGATGCCGGCCTGGACGTTGCGGTCGGTCTCCTGCACCAGCGTGACCTTGCCGGAGAAGGCCAGCGCGCCGCTGTCGCGGGCCTGTTCCATGGCCGCGCGGCGCACTGGCTCGGAGAACATGTCGTAGCCGAAGGCGCGCAGGTTGCGGTCGGCGAACGGCTCGAGGTAGACGATGCTGCTGTAGGCCGCGCGCTCGCCCGGCGGGTTGACCCGGTAGTCGGCAAAGCCCTGGGCGCGGATCGTCCGCTCGTGCTCGGCCAGTTGCCCGGCGGGGATGAACTGGCTGTAGCCGACCCCGAGGATGCCGCCGTAGACGCGGTCGAGGTCGAGCTGCTCGACATAGCGCCGCCAGCCATCGCGGCTGACCTGGCCGGACGCCGAGAACAGCCCGGCGGCGCCGTGGAGGATCTGCGCGTAGGCGCTCAGGTGCCAGCCGATGCTGGTGGTCAGGTGCTCGCTGTCGGCCAGGAAGTGCTCGTGCAGGGCCTCGCGGTGACGCACCTGCAGCTGGTTGAGGATCAGGCCAAGGCAGACCAGGGCCAGCAGCAGGACCGACAGGGCGGGGGCGAGGCGGGGGCGGGCGGGGAGGGTGGCGTTGTCGTTATCGTTGCTGGCCGTCAATCTTCGGGCGTCCTTTCCGGGCTGGGCGCGCGTCGCCGGTCGCCGCCGAGGGGCGGCATCCGGCGCGCTGCCGAGTGCAAGTCGAGTTGAAATTATGGCATTCGGCCATCCGCTCGTCCAAGTGCTTGTTGTTGCGACGGATTTTCGACTGTGGCGTTCCGCTCGGGGGCGTCGCGCCGCCGCCCGGCCCGCGGCCCGATAAGCAGGCTAATCGCCGCGCTGTTTCGCCGATTGCCCGCGTACGCCTGGCGGCACAATGCCGTTTTGCCCGTATTGAGTCGCCCTGCGGCCTGTCCGGTCGGTTCGATCCGTCAATTTCGGCGCCCATGGCCCCGATACTGCGTTGCCGCTCCTCGCCATAGCCCTGCTATGACTCGTCGCGGCGCCCGGTCTCGAAACCATGGTCATCCGAACTTGAGCTGACCAACCGACCGCACGGGCCGGCAGGCGCGGACAAGGCCATGGCTGACGAGAGCGATCAGGACGACAAGACAGAAGCGGCGACACCCCGGCGCCTGGAGAAGGCGCGCGAAGAGGGGCAGATCGCCCGTTCCCGCGAGTTGAGCACCTTCCTGCTGCTGGTCGGCGGGGTCGGCGGGCTGTGGGCGATGGGCGGCGTGCTGTACGCCCAGCTCGGCCTGGTGGTCGAGCAGTCGTTCCTGTTCGAGCGCGCCGTGGCCTTCGATCCGGCGGTGATGCTGACGCACTTCTGGAGCCTCGCCCAGCGCAGCCTGCTGGCCCTGCTGCCGCTGTTCGTGCTGTTGCTGCTGATCGCCCTGATCGGTCCCATGCTGCTCGGCGGCTGGCTGCTGTCGGCCAAGTCGCTGGTCCCGCAGTTCTCCCGGCTCAATCCGCTCAAGGGGCTCAAGCGGCTGTTCTCCAGCCACGCGCTGGCGGAGCTGGGCAAGGCGATCGCCAAGTCGCTGCTGGTCGGCACGGTGGCGGTGCAGTTCATCTCCAGCCACGTCGGCGAGATGATGGCGCTGATGACCCAGCCGCTGCACCAGGCGCTGGCCAGCGCCCTCGGCCTGGCGGCACTGGCCTGCGCGCTGATCGTGCTGACCCTGATCGTGGTGGTCGGCATCGACGTGCCCTACCAGTTGTGGAGCCATGCCAGGAAGCTGCGCATGAGCAAGGAAGACTTGCGCAAGGAGCACAAGGAGGCGGAGGGCGATCCGCATGTCAAGGGCCGCATCCGCGCCCAGCAGCAGGCGGTGGCGCGGCGGCGGATGATGAGCAAGGTGCCGGGCGCCGACGTGATCGTCACCAACCCGACCCACTACGCGGTGGCGCTGAGCTACGAGGAAGGCAGCATGGGCGCGCCGAAGGTGGTGGCCAAGGGCGCCGAGCTGGTCGCCGCGCGGATCCGCGAGCTGGGCGCCGAGCACGGCGTGCCGCTGCTCGAGGCGCCGCCGCTGGCGCGCGCGTTGTATCACCACGTGGATCTCGACAAGGAGATCCCGGCCGAACTCTACACCGCGGTGGCCGAGGTGCTGGCCTGGGCCTACCGGCTCCGCCGCGTGCGCGAGGAGGGCGGCGAGCGACCGCCGACCCCGCGCGACCTGCCGGTGCCGGCCGGACTCGATGAACCCAAGCGGCGCAGGGCGCCCGAGGAAAACCGATGAATGCACTGAGCGCCTGGCTGGGGCGCAGCGGCCTGGGCGGCAACGGCGACATGAAGCTGTTCGCCGGCCCGCTGCTGATCCTCCTCATCCTGTCGATGATGATCCTGCCGCTGCCGCCGTTCGCCCTCGACCTGTTCTTCACCTTCAACATCGCCCTGTCGATCATGGTGCTGCTGGTCAGCATGTTCACCAAGCGGCCGCTGGACTTCGCCGCCTTCCCGGCGATCCTGCTGTTCACCACCCTGCTGCGCCTGTCGCTGAACGTCGCCTCGACCCGGGTGGTGCTGATGGAGGGTCACCAGGGCGGCGACGCCGCCGGCAAGGTGATCGAGGCATTCGGCCAGTTCCTGGTCGGCGGCAACTTCGCCGTGGGTCTGGCGGTGTTCCTGATCCTGGTGATCATCAACTTCATGGTCATCACCAAGGGCGCCGGGCGCATCGCCGAGGTCGGCGCGCGCTTCACCCTCGATTCGATGCCCGGCAAGCAGATGGCCATCGACGCCGACCTCAACGCCGGGCTGATCGGCGAGGACGAGGCGCGCCAGCGGCGCCGCGAGGTGTCCCAGGAGGCCGACTTCTACGGCTCGATGGACGGCGCCAGCAAGTTCGTCCGCGGCGACGCGGTGGCCGGCCTGGTGATCATGGTGGTGAACATCGTCGGCGGCCTGCTGATCGGCATGCTGCAGCACGACATGGCCTTCGGCGCCGCGGCGCAGACCTACGTGCTGCTGACCATCGGCGACGGCCTGGTGGCGCAGATCCCCGCGCTGGTGATCTCCACCGCCGCCGGCGTCACCGTCTCGCGGGTCAACACCGACCAGGACGTCGGCCAGCAGATGCTCGGCCAGCTGTTCGCCAATCCCAAGGTGCTCTGGCTGGCCGCCGGGGTGATGGGCCTGCTCGGCCTGGTGCCGGGCATGCCCAACCTGGTGTTCCTGCTGTTCACCGCGCTGCTGTCCGCGCTGGCCTGGTGGCTGATGCGCCGCGACGAGCGACAGCAGGTCGAGAAGGCGCTGAATCCCGAGCCGCCGCCGCCGGCCGAAGCGCCCGAAGCCAGCTGGGACGACGTGCAGTTGGTCGACACCCTCGGTCTGGAGGTCGGCCACCGGCTGATCCCGCTGGTCGACCACCGCCAGCAGGGCGAGCTGCTCGGCCGGATCAAGGGCGTGCGCAAGAAGTTCGCCCAGGAGGTCGGCTTCCTGCCGCCGGTGGTGCACATCCGCGACAACCTGGAACTGGGACCGAACACCTACGTGATCCGCCTCAAGGGCGTGGAGATCGGCCGCGCCGAGCTGCAGCCGGGCAAGTGGCTGGCCATCGACCCCGGCCAGGTGAGCGGTCGGCTGGAAGGGCAGGCCACCAGCGACCCGGCGTTCGGCCTGCCGGCGGTGTGGATCGACCTGGCGCAGCGCGAGCTGGCGCAGGTCTACGGCTACACGGTGGTGGACGCCAGCACCGTGGCGGCCACCCATCTCAACCACCTGCTGCACCGCCACGCCAGCGATCTGCTCGGCCGCCAGGAAGTGCAGCAGTTGCTCGACAAGCTCGGCGAGGACAACAAGACGCTGGTCGAGGAGGTGGTGCCCAAGGCGGTCGGCCTCACCACCCTGCAACGCATCCTGCAGAGCCTGCTGGAGGAGGAGGTGTCGATCCGCGACCTGCGCACCATCCTCGACACCCTGGCCGAACACGCCGGCGCGCAGAGCGACGCCCAGGAGCTGGTCGGCGTGGTGCGCGTGGCGCTCGGCCGGGCGATCACCCAGCAGTGGTTCGGCAGCGAGGGCGAGCTGCGGGTGATCGGCCTCGACGCCGGCCTCGAGCAGGTGCTGGCCCAGGCCATGAGCAACGGCGGCGCGCTGGAGCCGGGCCTGGCCGGCAACCTGATGCAACTGGCCGAAACCGCCCTCAACCGTCAGGAAGCCAACGGCGACGCTCCGGTGCTGGTCGTCCAGCACCGCCTGCGCGCCCTGCTGGCGCGCTTCCTGCGCCGGCGTCTGCGCCACCTGGTGGTGATGTCGCTGGCCGAGATTCCCGATGACCGCATGCTGCGCGTGACCAGCCTGATCGGAGGCAACAACTGATGAGTGTCAGACGTTTTGTCGGAGCCAACAGCCGGGAGGCGATGCGCCAGGTGCGCGCGGCGCTCGGCGAGGATGCCCTGATCCTCTCCAACCGCACCACCGCCGAGGGCGTGGAGATCCTCGCCATGGCCGACGACGAGCACCAGCGCCTGGTGCCCGAGGCGCCGCCGCAGCCCGCTGCCGCCCCGCGGCCGACGCCGCCCGTCCGTCCGGCGGTCGCGGCCGCCGAGCTGCAGCAGGGCCCGGCTGCCGCGTCCCAGCCGGGCGCCCGGCCGGCGACCGTGCCCGCCGGCTTCGCCGCGCGCCACGCCGCCGCCTACCAGCGTACCCAGGAGGAAGGTGCGCCGCCGTCGATCGACCGCGCCGCCGCGCCGCCGTCCGCCGCGGCGGATTTCGCCGCCCTCGGCGAGCTGCTGCTCGGCGAGATGCAGGGCATGCGCGAGCTGCTCAACCGGCAGATCGGTCCGGCCGCCAGTCCCGACAGCGGCGCCGGACGGCTGCGCCAGCTGATGCTGCTGGCCGGCTTCGGCGTCCGGCTGTGCGACGAGATCCTCGCCGCGCTGCCCGCCGAGCTGCAGGGCGCCGGCGCCGACGATCCGGCTGCGCGCGCCTGGCTGGAACGCCAGCTGGCCGCGCGCCTGCCGGTGCCGGCCGACGAGGGCGACCTGCTCGACGCCGGCGGCGTGCTGGCGCTGGTCGGTCCCACCGGGGTCGGCAAGACCACCACCACCGCCAAGCTGGCGGCGCGCTACGTGATGCGCCACGGCAGCGGCCAGGTCGCCCTGCTCAGCACCGACAGCTACCGGATCGGCGCCCACGAGCAGCTGCGCATCTACGGCCGGCTGCTCGGCGTCGAGGTGCAGGCGCTGCCCGCCGAGGCGGCGCTGGACGGCGTGCTGGCACAGCTGGCCGACAAGCGCCTGGTGATCATCGACACCATCGGCATGAGCCAGCGCGATCAGCGGCTGATCGGTCAGATCGCCCAGCTCGGCGGCGCCGGCCATGCGGTGCGGCTGCTGCTGCTGCTCAACGCCGCCAGCCACGGCGACACCCTCGAGGAGGTGGTCGCCACCTACCAGCGCGCCGCCCGCGCCGCCGGCTCGCGCCTCGACGACTGCGTCGTCACCAAGAGCGACGAGGCCGCGCGCCTGGGGCCGGTGCTGGACATCCTGATCCGCCACAACCTGCGCCTGCACTACCTGTCCAGCGGCCAGCAGGTGCCCGAGGACCTGCATCCGGCCGATGCCCCGGCGCTGGTCCGCCAGGCGCTGGCGGCCAGCCAGGGCTCGGCCTTCGTCGCTCCGGCCGGCGCGCCGGCGGCGCCCGGCCAGCGCCTGGAGGCCCTGGCGCGCGGCCTGCTCGGCCACGGCCGGGCGATGGCCGCGGCGCTCGACGGCCTGCGCCGCGAGGTGGACGGCTTCGCCCTGCTCGAGGCCGCCTGGCAGCTCGCCGCGCTGCCGCGCAGCCTGCAGGGCGAGCGTCTTGCCCAGTTGCTCGCCGCCAGTCCCGCCGCCGCCGCCGGCCTGCTGCTCTGGGGGCGCCCCGGCGCGCTGCCCGGGCAGACCTGGCAGATGCCGCTGCTGAGTTTCGCCGCCGACGGCCGCCTGCAGGCCCGGCCGTGGCTGGCCCACCAGCTGCCGGCCGGCGCCGCGGCGCGCCTGGAGTGGGCGGCGCAGCAGTGGCCGCAGGCCGACCATCTGCTCGCCGCGCCGCCCGACGCCGCCACCCTGCGCGCCCTGGCGGCGCAGGGCAGCGCCTGGGCGGCGGCGGCCAAGGGCAACGCCCGGGTCGACTACCTCGGCGAGCGCTATGCGCTGCAGACCCTGGCCGAGATCGCCATGCCGCAGGCCAGCCTGGCCTGTCGCTACCGCGGCCATGCGCTGCAGCTCGATCTGGCGCTGCTCGACGTCGGCCTCGACGCCGGCCGCGAGCGCGGCCAGCACAGCGGCGCCTGGCCGCTGCAGGCCTGGTTCGGCCAGCTGCACGATCCCGACGGCGCCCGCCCGCCGCTGCAGCGCTTCTGGCTGGCCAGCAGCGCCTGCCCCGGCGAGGAGGGTCTCCTGCAGCAGCAGGGGCTGTTGCTGCGCCAGTTGCAGAGCGACGACCTGCCGAGCCTGACCGGCCGCGCCTGGCTGAGCCTGGACGGCCTGTTCGGCCCGTTGCAGGCCGAGCTGCGGCTGTTCGTCGCCGCCGCGCTGGCGGCCACCGCCAGCCATCTCGAGCAGGCCGAGGCCGACTGGGCGATGGACGTGCGCGCCCAGCTGCTCAGCCTGGCCGGCGGCCGCCGCCAGCGCAGCGCCCAGCAGCAGCTGGATGCCCTGCTGCACCTGCTCGCCGCCCGCGACAGTCTGCGCCAGGTGGCCGGCAACGCCGGAGCGCACTGATGGGCGCGGGCGATCAGGCCGCCGGTCTGCGCCGCTGGGCCGAGCAGTTCGGCCAGCCGGCGACGGTCGCGGCCGAACCGGGCAGGGACGCCGTGCCGCCCGCCGTCGAGCCGCTGACCCTCATGGTGGTCGGTCTGCCGGGGCTGCGCAGCACGCCGGCGCGCGCCTGTCTGGCGCGCTGGCAGGCCGGCGGCCACCGTTGGGTGGGCGATCCGGCGCGCTGGAAGCTGGTGGCGCTGGAGGCCGACAGCCCGCACCTGGCGGTGCTGGCCGAGCAGCAGTCGCGCTGGGCGCTGTGGGTGGAGGACGACGGCGACGGCTTCCGTCGCGCCTGGCGCATCCTGCGCCAGCTGCATGAGGCGGGCGGGCCGCGCCGCCTGCTGGCGTTGCACCCCGGCATCCCCGGGCCTGCCGGCCTGCTCGGCAACCTGCGCGAGGCTGCGGCGGCCTGGCTGGATACCGAGCTGCTGCTGTTGCCCGAACGGTCGGGGGCGGCATGCTGAGGCGCTGCGCACTGTCGGCGCTACTGTTCTGGAGCCTCTCGGCCCACGCCGCGGAGCAGCCGGCCGCGCCGGGCAGCTGGGAGGGTCGCGCGCCGGCATTCCAGGTGGCGCGCAGCGACCTGCGCAGCTGCTCGGCGGCGCTGCGGCCGCCGGCGCTGGCCCGCGGCCGGCAGTTGGCCGGCATCGCCTGGCAGTTCGCCGCGCCGGCCGGCGCGCCGCTGCGGGCCTGGCTGTGCCACCCGCAGCGCTGCACGGCGCTGCCGGGCGCGCGCGGGCGCAGCCGGGCGCTGGCCGGGCTGGATGCCGGCGCGCCGCTGCAGTTGTGTTTCCGTCTGGAGGAGGGCGCTCGTCCGCTGCGAGTGGGCGGGCTACAGGTGCTGGCGGAGTACCGCTGAGTCGCTCAGCCGGCCAGCGACGGCTGGCCGTTGCCGGTGGCGTTCAGCTCGCTTTCCGCGGCCAGCCGATAGCCCTTGCCGTAGACGGTCTGGATCAGCCGCGGCTGGCCGGGGTCGCACTCCAGCTTGCGGCGCAGGCGCACCACCAGGGTGTCGACGGTGCGCTGGTCGCCGAGATCGCCGACCTGGCCGGGATGCAGGGCGGCCAGCAGGCTGAGCCGTGCCACCACCTCGCCGCGGCGCTCCAGCAGGCCCATCAGCAGGGAGAATTCGCCGGGGGTGAGGACCACCTCGCGGTCGTCCAGGCTGCGGATGCGTCGATGCAGCAGATCGATCCGGTAGTTGCCCACATGCACGGGAATGCCTAGCTGGTGAATCTCGGTCATATCTGCAGCGGTTCTTGTCTGGCTGTCCGATGTCGCCGGCGCAAGCGTCGGCGAGCCGTCCGATGCGCAAGAGCGAATGCTCCTTGTAGTGTGAACCAGAGCACGGACATTTCATCGGACGAAGAGGAATGCGAAATCGCGCTTGTTCGGGTTCAAGTTTTCCGGCGCCGCCGCGTCCGGCGCCGGGTTCCGCCATCTCCCCATGCAAAGCGCGGAATAGTCCATGCGGACGCCGACTATTCCGCGCTTGGCGCCGCCGCGCCCGGGGTAACAATGCCGGCATGGCCCGCCGATTCCGCCAGGGCGGCGAATCGCGGGCCGGCGCCCTGTTTCCGTTTCCCCTGCGGGACGGCAGGTCGCCTTGCTCGAACCGGCGCAGAGGCAGACCCATGTACACCGCACAAGGCAAGATCAGACAGCGCGACCTGTTCGACGAGCACCTGCCGCTGGTGCGCCGTCAGGCGCTGAACCTGCAGGTGCGCCTGCCGGCCAGCGTCGAGCTGGACGATCTGCTCCAGGCCGGGATGATCGGCCTGCTCGATGCGGTCAACCGCTACGACGCCGGCCAGGGCGCCAGCTTCGCCACCTTCGCCAGCCAGCGCATTCGCGGCGCCATGCTCGACGAGCTGCGCAGCCGCGACTGGGTGCCGCGCAGCGTGCGCCGCAACACCCGTGCCCTCGACGAGACGATCCGCCGTCTCGAACAGCGCCTGGGTCGTCCGCCGGAGGATCGCGAGATCGCCGCCGCCTTGGGCGTCGGTCTCGAGGAGTATCGCCAGCTGCTGATGGACGCCAACGGCAGCCAGCTGGTCGCCCTCGACGAACTGCCCGACGAGGAGGGCGACAGCCTCTGCGGCGAGCCGCATGCCACGCCGCTGGCGGAGCTGCTCGAGGGGCGGCGCCGCGCCGACCTGGTCAAGGCCATCGAGCGCCTGCCCGAGCGCGAGCGTCTCCTGCTGGCGCTCTACTACCAGGAAGACCTCAACCTCAAGGAGATCGGCGCCGTGCTCGGCGTCAGCGAGTCGCGCGTCTGCCAGCTGCACAGCCAGGCCGTGGCCCGCCTGCGCAGCGCCCTGGCCGACTGACCGGGCGCTAAAGAATCCGCCCGGCCGGGCCGATAGTGAAGGGTTGTGCAATGTCGCGCCCCTGGCCAGAAGAGGCATGGATGGAAGAGCATATCGACGCCCCCACGCGGATCGAGCACCCCGGCGAGTGCCTGTCCCTGCTGGAGGGGCTGTGTCAGCCCGGCGGGGCCTCGCTGCTGTTCCCGGCGGAGCCGGGCCAGTCGCACCCGGTGGTACTCATGGAGCTGGACCCGGACGAGGGGCTGGTGATCGACGTCAGCGCCGTCCCCGAGCTGGCGCCGCGGATCGAGCGCGGCGAACCTTTCCAGCTCTGCGGTCAGGTGGACGGCGCCATGCTGCGCACCCCGGAGCTGAGCGCCCGCCAGCGCCTGGAGGGCACGCCGCGGCTACAGTACCTGTGCGACTACCCCGCCTGGCTGGACCTGCTGCACAGGCGCAGCTCCTACCGCGCCGAGCTGCGCGACGACATGCCGGTGCAGGCCGAGCTGCGTCTGCAGGGCGTCGAGCGGGCGCTGCACGGGCGTCTGCTCAACCTGTCGCTGGGCGGCTGTCTGCTCGAGCTGCCGGCCGTCGAGGCGGTGCGCATCGAGGGGCCGCAGGAGCTCGACAGCCTCGAGCTGCGCTTCCCCGGCGGTCAGCGCCTGGCGCTGAGCGCGCAGATCCGTCACCTGCACAGCGAGCTGGACTGGCAGAACGTGCGTTTCGGCTGCCAGTTCCTCGCCGTCAGCGGCGACCAGGAGCGGCGCCTGTGGCTGAGCGTGCGCGAGATCGAGCGCGAGAAGGCGCGCGCCAGCCATGACAGCAGCCGCGCGCTGCGCCCCTCGGCGCTGTTCGCCCAGCGCACGCCGCTGCAGCTGCCGACGGCCGGCAACCCGTTGCCGGGCAGCAGCATCGGCCGGCGCCTGGGGCGGGTGGCCGGCTATCTCGATACCCAGCTGATCAAGCTGCGCCAGGGCGCGGCGATCGACTCCCGGCAGCTGTCGCGGCACAGCGAGCTGCTGCTCGACCTGCTCGCCGAGGATCGCGACGCGCTGCTGTTCGCCGTCCAGCATCAGCCCGACGAGCCGCTGCTGGTGCAGCACGGCATGGCCCTGGCCGCCCGCCTGGCGGACCTGGCCCAGGCCCGCAACCTGCCGCGCCAGGCGACCAAGGCGATAGTCGCCGCGGCGCTGGTCCACGACTTCGGCAAGGCTCTGCTCAGCGGCGAACTGCAGCGCAGCCGGCATCTCGACGCCGGTCAGCGGCAGCGCTTCGCCGCCCACGTCGGCCTGCTGCGCGAGCGTCTGGAGAGCTGCCGCTGGCTGGCCGGGCCGGTGGTGGATGCGGTGGTCGGTGCGATCAACGAGCGGCTCGACGGCAGCGGCTACCCGCATGCCGCGGCGGCGGAGCGGCTCGGTGAGCTGGCGCGGATGGCCGCGGTGACCGACGTGGTGGACGCCATGGCGCGGCCGCGGGCGGATCGTCCGGCACAGCCGATCGACGCCATCTACCGTCACCTGCTCGCCAGCGGCGAACAGTTCGACCCGCAGTGGAGCCAGCGCTACATCCGTCACTTCGGCGCCATTCCGGTCGGCAGTCTGGTGCGCTTCGTCGGCGGCCAGCTCGCCTGGGTGCGTCGCCTGGACCGCGAGGGACGCATCGCCCAGGTGCAGCCGACCGCTACTTCGCTGTTCGGCCCGCAGGCCGGCGCTCCGCTGCTCGCCGACGCCGACCTGGCCGCGCTGGGACGGGTGGACGCCGTGCTGGTACCGGGAGACTGAGCCGCCGCGCTCAGGCGCTGGTCTGCAGCAGCCGCCCGCTGGTTTCCGCCAGGCTGCGCGCCATGCGCAGCACCTCTTCGCTGGGGATCTGGCGGATCAGCTCGCCGGTCTCGCTGTCGACCACGCGGGTGATCAGGCGATGGTCGCTGTCGCTGAATTCGAACTCGATGCCGAAGCTCTGCAGCTCGGCATTCAGCTGCTGCACGCTTGCCGCCAGGCTCGCGGCGTTCGCCGCCTCGGGCGCCGGCGCCTGCTCGGCGGCCTTCTCGGCGCCGCCCGCGGCGCCGACGCTCGCCATGGCGCCGGCGGCGCGCACGCCCTCCAGGGGGCGGGAAGCCAGCTCCCCGGGGAAGGGGAACAGGGCGGTGACATCCAGGTTCGTGATACTCATGGCGATTCCACTCCGGGCAGCTCTGCGCAGGCGCTATGCCCGCCTATCGGCAGTCCGCGGGAAATCTTGAGTCCCGCCGTTCGTCGGCGACGAGATTACTGGCGCAGCAGCCTGAGCATCTCGGCCTCGGCCTTCCACAGCTTGTCGTACAGCGTGGCGGCGGCCTTGCTGGCGGCCGGCGGTACCTCGCTGGTGATCTTGAAGCGGTGCTCGCGGGTCAGGCCGATGGCCTCGCCGAGCAGTGCGCTCACTTCCAGCGGCAGCACCGCGCCGTGGCGGGCCAGGTAGTCGCCGAGCGCCGTGTCGATCTTGGCGAAGTCGTAGGCGATCTCGTTGCAGGCCGTTTCCCAGGCCATGCCGGGGAAGTGGAAGGTGGGCAGGAACTGGCGCAGCAGCGCCACCAGTGCCGAGGCGGCCTCGAACTCCTTGTCCAGCAGCAGCGCGCTGCGGTGCAGTCGCCGCGCCTGGTCGTGGTCGTGCTCGCGCCGCAGCCGCGCCGCCCAGCCGCGACCGATCCAGCCGGCGAGCAGGAGGGTGACCAGGCTGCTCAGCGCCAGGGCGGCGAACAGGATGACGGCGATTTCCGTGGTGGCATTGAGTTCCATGTCAGGCTCGAAGCGAATGGGTGCAAAGACAATATCCAGAGGCCATGGTGATCCGGCAGTTCACGGGAGCTGCCGGAGTACAATGACCAGTACGTCTTATCGACAATACCCGCGGTAACTTGAGGCCGTGCGCTGCGGCCGAGCGTGAGTCCGGCCGCACCGGGAAGGCCTACTTGACGAAGTGGATAGCCGCCAGCGCACGCAGCTCCTCATCACTGCGTACGGACTTACTGGCCAGGGCCCACAAGTCGAAGGATGCTGGACGAGCAAGAGAGATCACGGAAGCGAACCCAGCTGCCTGAAGGGTGCCAATCAGCACTTTCTCGGTAAAGCCGCAGCGATGCGCCATGTAGTGATTGCCCATGGCCAGTTCAGGGCGATGGCCGTAGAGGATATCGATCGGTGCGATGGGGCCGGCGGGTGATTGATAGGCCGGATCGGTCAGTCTGTCTTCGGCCACCAGTGCGCATACAGACTTCAGGTCGGGACAGGTGATCACCGCAAAGCCATCTGATTTAAGTACTCGCATGAACTCGGCCAATGCCAACGGTACCTCATGCGGATAGAGGTGCTCGATGTTGTGGCTGGAGTAGATAGCGTCCACAGAGGCGCTCGGTACCCGCGACATATCGGTCATGGTGCCGACAATATCCGGCCGGACCGCCTCATCGATATCGAGGCGCAACTCACGCCAGCTGCTGTCGTTAAAGCCTCGTGTAGTGGACTCCTTGCGCAGGCGGCCGCAGCCAACATGAAGGAAGGTCTTGGTCATGATGTTCATTTCTGACTGTGGCGACGGTTTAGTCGTCGGGTGGTGGGCACGCTTTGGAGCGTCCGAGCTAGTTGTGTTCTTCGGCACATCTTGCTCTGGTTGATTGGCTGGGGTGGCAAGTGTTGCAGCCTCGCGCAGCAACTGCTCGATCTTGCGTACCTGGCTCGGGGTGTCGAACAGCGCCGCGCTGTCGCGGCTGGCCGCCAGGCGGGCGCGCAGCGCGGCCAGCCGCGCGCGGTCGTGGGCCAGCTCCACCGCCAGGCGCCGGTAGTCGGCGAAGTTGTCGGTGACCAGCTCGTCGAGGCCCAGGCTGTGCAGCAGGCTGCCGGCCATCCGCGAAGCGAAGCTGCGCCCCGAGCAGGTCAGCAGCGGCAGGCCCATCCACAGCGCATCGTTGGCGGTGGTGCCGCCGTTGAAGGGGAAGCAGTCGAGGAACAGGTCGGCGATGCGATAGCGCGCCAGGTAGTCCGGCGGCAGCGCGCGCGGGGCGAAGATCAGCCGCTCGGCGGCGATGCCGCGCTCGGCGCACAGCGCCAGCAGGTTGGGCTGCACCGAGGGATTGTCGGCGAGCAGCCAGAGCACGCCCTCGGGCACCTGCTCGAGGATGTCCAGCCATACCGCGAACAGCTCCGGGGTGTACTTGTGGTTGTTGTTGAAGGCGCAGAACACGAAGGCGTCGTCGGGCAGGCCGCAGGACGCGCGGGTCGGCGTCGGCCCGACCGGGCGCTGGCGGTCGCAGACCTGGAACACCTCGGGCAGGTACAGCGGCCGCTCGGTGAAATGGGCCAGCGCGGCCTCGGGCAGCACGTAGCGGTCGCACAGCACGTAATCGACGAACGGCATGCCGCTGGTGCCGGGGAAGCCCAGGTAGGCCACCTGCACCGGCGCCGGGCGGCGGGCGAGGATGTTGATCCGTGCGCCGGCGGTCAGGCCCTGCAGGTCGACGAGGATGTCGATCTCCGCCGCACGGATGCGCCGCGCCGCTTCCTCGTCGCTCAGTGCGCCGATCGGCACGTAGACGTCGAGCGCGTCGATCATCCGCTGGCGCAGCGCCGAGCCGTCGTTGGGGCTCCAGCAGAAGCCGTACACCTCGAACTGCTCGCGGTCGTGCAGCTCCAGCAGCTCGACGGTGAGCATCGACACCGGATGCAGGGAGAAGTCCGAGGACAGGTAGCCGATGCGCAGCTTGCGGTGGCCGTAGCCGGCCGGGTTGGCCAGCGGTTCGAGGTCCGGCAGGGCTTTCTCCGCCACGTAGCGCTGCGCCGCGGCCAGCTGCAGCGCCGGGTCGTCGGAGATGTCCAGCATCGACAGCGCCGACACCGCCTGCAGGCTGCGCTCGGCCGGCAGGCCCGGCAGCTCGGCGAGCACCGGCCAGTTGCACTGCTTCTGGCGCAGGTGCGCCCAGTGGTGGATGACGTTGGGCTGGGCCGGGTCGATGCGCAGACTGCGCTCCAGTGCCGCCTCGGCCTGCGGGTAGCGCTTGAGGGTTTCCAGCAGGCGGCCGCTGTTGTTCAGGGCGAGGATCAGAAGCTCAAGTCTGTCGGCAGGTAGCTCGTCTGGCTGCGCCAAGAGGTTTGCCCAAGCCGTCAATGCATCGTCGAAGCGCTGTTGCTTTTCCAGAGTTGAACCGAGGTTGAAAGCAGCTTGCAGGAAGTCCGGCTTGAGTGTCAGGGCTGTGCGGAAGCTATTCTCTGCGTCTGTCAGATTGGCGGCTTCCGACTGCATTACGCCCAGGTTGAATAGAACTGCATAAGCCATTGGCGATTGAGCATTCAAAGCTAGCCAGTCTAGATAAATTTTTATCGCCGCAGCCTTGTCGCCAGATTTGCTCTTGCGATCTGCTTCTTCAAACAAGTCGGCTACTGATCGCTGGAGCTGTCTGATATGAGTTTGCATTGGGTGCTGCTCCTGGTGTTCCTGGGGCAGTTAAAAAAACACCGAGCCAAGGCTCGGTGTCGTAGGAGTGAAATTTCCCGGCAGAGCTGATCTGCCGGGAACTGATTTTCAACCTATTTCGTTATAAAGACTGGAAATGCTGCCGAGCCAGCCGACCAGCTCAACGTTGGTTACACCATCGAGGTCCAGCAGTGTATCACCGTTAACGACTTGATTGAGCACCAGGCTCTTGACCTGTGTTTCGCTCAAGGCGCTGAGCTGCGAGGCAGTCATCGCGTCCAGTTGGGCGAAGGTAAGGCCATCCAGCTGCGTGACGCTCAGCACGTTGATCTGTGCCGTAGTCAGGGCATCGATATTGCCTGTAGTCAAAGCGGCGATTTGCGTGCTCGACATCCGGGCCAGATCAACAGTTTCGATGGCGGCCACCTGATTGTCACTGAAAGCGGCAATCTGTGCGCTGGTCAGGCCGACGATGTTGGCGGTGCTCAGAGCGGCGATCTGCGCAGTGGTGAGCTGTGCCAGATCGGCGGTCTCGATGGCGGCGACCTGGGCGCTGGTGAGGGCGCCCATCTGGCTGCTGGTGAGGCCGGCGACGTTGGCGGTGGTCAGCGCGACGATCTGCGCGGCGGTGAGCTTGGCCAGGTCGACGTTCTCGATGGCGCCAACCTGGGTGCTGGTGAGGGCCCCCATCTGGGCGCTGGTCAGGCCGACGATGTTGGCGGTGCTCAGGGCGGCGATCTGCGCGGTGGTGAGCTGTGCCAGATCGGCGGTCTCGATGGCGGCGACCTGGGCGCTGGTGAGGGCGCCCATCTGGCTGCTGG
>NZ_JANGEY010000003.1 GCF_024451105.1 Stutzerimonas stutzeri | reverse complement strand
GCGCTGGTCAGGCCGACGATGTTGGCGGTGCTCAGGGCGGCGATCTGCGCGGTGGTGAGCTGTGCCAGATCGGCGGTCTCGATGGCGGCGACCTGGGCGCTGGTGAGGGCGCCCATCTGGCTGCTGGTGAGGCCGGCGACGTTGGCGGTGGTCAGCGCGGCGATCTGCGCGGTGGTGAGCTTGGCCAGGTCGACGTTCTCGATGGCGCCGACCTGGGTGCTGGAGAGAGCCTCCATCTGGGCGCTGGTCAGGCCGACGATGTTGGTGGCGCTCAGCGCGGCGACCTGATCCACGTCGAACTCGGAAATGTCGAGGGCTCCAACCTGGGCTGCAGTGAGGCTGGCGATATTGGCGGTGCTTAGTGCGGCGACTTGTGTGGTGGTCAATACGGCCAGATCGGCAGTTTCGAGGGCCTTGACCTGGGCGGTGGTCAGTGCCGCCATCTGGGCGGTGGTCAGTCCGGCGATGTTGGCGGTGCTGAGCGCCTTGATCTGGGCGGCGGTCATGCGGGCCAGGGCTTCGACATCGATGGCGGCAATCTGCGCGCTGGTCAGCGCGTCGATCTGTGCCGTGCTGAGGCCGGTGATATTGGCAGTGCTCAAGGCAGCGATCTGGGCCGTCGTAAGCTCAGTCGCATCGAGCGCCCCCACCAAGGCTGGGCTGAATTTGGCCAGGAAATCGACACTGATGGCGGCAACCTGGCCCCCGCTCAATGCTTTCATCTGGGCTGCGCTGAGGCCGACGATGTTGTCGGTGGTCAGGGCAGTGATCTGCCCGGAAGTAAGTATGGCCAGGTCGGCAGTTTCGATGGCCTTGACCTGATCGGAGGTCAGTGCCGCTACCTGGGCGGTGGTCAGTCCGGCGATGTTGTCGGTGGTGAGCGCCTTGATCTGGGCGGCGGTCATGCGGGCCAGGTCGGCGGTCTCGATGGCGGCGACCTGGGCGCTGCTCAGTGCGGCGATCTGGGCCGGGGCGAGGCCGACGATGTTGGCGGTGCCCAGCGCGGCGATCTGCGCGGTGGTGAGCTGGGCCAGGTCGCCGGTTTCGATGGCCTTGACCTGGGCGGCGGTCAGCGCCTCCATCTGGGCGGTGGTCAGGCCGGCGACGTTGGCGGTGGTGAGCGCCTTGATCTGGGCGGCGGTCATGCGGGTCAGGTCGGCGGTCTCGATGGCGGCGACCTGGGTGCTGCTTAGCGCGGCGACCTGATCGGCGCTGAGGCCGGTGACGTTGGCGGTAGTCAGTGCGGCGATCTGGGCGGTGGTGAGGCCGGCGATGCTGCCCGTCGCGATCCCCTTGAGCTGCGCGGCCGTCATCACTGCCAGATCGGCGGTCTCGATGGCGGCGATCTGGGCGCTGCTCAGCGCGGCGATCTGCGCGGCGCTGAGGCCGGCGATGTTGGTAGTGGTCAGCGCCGCGATCTGGGTAGTGCTGAGACCGGCCAGATCGCCGGTTTCGATGCTCTTGACCTGGGCGGCGCTGAGCGCGCCCATCTGGGCGGTGGTCAGGCCGGCGATGTTGGCGACGGTGAGCGCCTGGATCTGTGCTGCACTCAGCCAGCCGATCTGAGCGGTGGTGAAGGCTGCGACATCACTGGTGGTCAACTGGCCCATCTGGGTCGAAGTGAGACCTTGCAGTTGTGCCTGGGTCAGCTTGTCCAGGCCATACTCCCGGATTTCGGCAAGACTCGCCGCGGCGATGTCCTTGGCTGTCGATGTTTCTGTGATGGTCGCCATCTGTGTCGCTCCTTGAAGAACAGGGAAATCGAGTTTGCTTGAGATGGGGAAGAGTCAACCGAGGTCTACCGCCATCGAGGAGATCTGCAGCAGTGCGAGGGGCTGTACTTGGTGTACGACCTTCGGCAGGGCATGGAGGCGGCCCGGCCTTCATGAAACACTGCATCCTTCAGAACGCTATCGGCAGTCGGTCGGCGATCTTTAGGGGGCGAACGTCGAAAGAATTGGCGTCAGCCGGCCGGCGCGCAGCGGGCTGTTGCTGCATGGCCGGCGGGGCGGGAAAAGCCGGCCGTCGTCCGCCGGCCCGCCCAGGCTCAGGGCTGCGGCGGGGTGTCGGGCTCGACCAGCCAGGCGTTGATCTGACGCACGTCCTCCTCGACCAGAGTGCCGCTCCAGCGGCGCAGCACCATCAGGTTGAGGATGAAGTCGTACTGGGCCTTGAGCAGGTCGCGCTGGCTGGCGTACTCCTCCTTGACCCGGTCGAGCACGTCGACGGCATTCATGACGCCGAGAGCGAAGGCCTTTTCGGCGGCGATGCGCGACTGCAGGGCCGATTCGCGCGCCTTGCGCGAGGCGGCGATGCGGCCAAGGCTGGCCTCCATGCTGTGGAAGGCGGCGCGGGTTTCGCGCAGGACCTGCCGGCGGGCGGCTTCCAGATCGTGCTCGGCAGCGAGCAGGTCGGCATGGCTGGAAGCGCTGCGCGCGCTGGTCGAACCGCCGCTGAACAGCGGAACCTGCAGGCCGAGGCTGGCGACGTAGGTGTCGGTGCGCGGGCTCAGGCTGTTCTCGTAGCCGATGTCGCTGCGCTGGGCGCTGAGGTTGAGGTTGACGCTGGGCAGGTGGCCGGCGCGGGCCTGGCTGACGGTGGCCTGGGCGGCTTCGACCGCCTGACGGCGAGCCTGCAGCACCGGATTGTCGGCCAGCGCCCGGTCGACCCAATGCTCGCGTGCCTGGGCGGGCATGTGCAAGGCGGCCTGCTCGCCGATGCGCTTGAGCGGGCCTTCGAGCGGCTGGCCGACGAGCTCGGCGAGTGCCTCGCGACTGACCTCGACCCGGTTGCGGGCTTCGATGCGGGTGGCCTCGAGGGCGTCGACCCGGGCGGAGACCTCGAGCACATCGGTGATCATGGCCAGCTGTCGCCGGTAGAGCGATTCGACCCGCTGCTGGTTGCGGCGAGTCGCATGCAGCTCGGCTTCGGTCAGGGCCAGCTGGTCTTCGGCGCCCAGGGCGGTGAAGTAGCGCTCGATCAGGTCGACCGTGGCGCCCTCGCGGGTCGCCGCGTATTCGGCCTGCTGCTGTCCGGCCAGGGCGCGGAAGCGTCGGTAGTTGTGCCAGACCCTGGGGTCGAAGAGCGTCTGGCTGAGCGTCAGCGCGTAGCGCTCGCCGTTGTAGAGGGCGCGGCTGTCGTTGGCGCCGTTGCCGCCCTGGACTTCCTGCAGGCTGCGGTTGAGGCTGCCGCTGGCGTTGAGCTGGGGCAGCAACTGGCCGAAGGCTTCGCGCTGGCGAAAGCGTGCGCCGTGGCTGCGCTGTTCGGCGGCGAGGATGCGCGGGTCGGCGTGCTGGGCCTGCTGGTAGAGCTGCCAGAGGTCGTGGCTGGTGGCGGCCTGGGCCTGCGCGCCGGCAACTGCGGTCAGCAGTCCGGCGGCGCTGAGGATAGCCTGGAGCGGTTTCACGGTTCAGTCCTCGATCAGCGAGCGGGCGAAGGCGTTGCTGGCCGGTTGCACCAGGTAGCTGAGCAGGGTGCGGGCGCCGGTATTGATCAGGACCTCCGCCGGCATGCCCGGTACCAGCGCCAGACTGCCGAGGTCGGCACGGCCGCGCTCGGTCAGCTCGATGCGGCCCAGGTAGTAGGCCAGGCCGGTCTGCTCGTTGGTCAGGCGGTCGGCGGAAACGTGGATCAGCCGTCCCTCGATCACCGGGGTGGTGGCGTTGTTGAAGGCGCTGAAGCGGATGTCGGCGAGTTTGCCGGGCGCGATGCGGTCGATATCGATGGGCGAGATCTGCACTTCGACGATCAGGTCTTCGCTGGCCGGAACGATGTCGAGCAAGGGGGCGCCCTGGGCGATCACGCCGCCTACGGTATGCACTTTCATACCCAGCACCATGCCGGACTCCGGGGCGCGGATCTGGGTGCGCTCGGCACGATCCTGGGCGGCAGCGAAGCGTTCGCGAAGGTCGAAGACCTGGGTCTGTACTTCGGCCAACTGGTTGACCACGTCGGCCACGAAGTTCTTCTGCAGCTGGGCGATCTGCAGTTCGGTTTCGCCGATCTGCAGGCGGGTCTGGGCGATGGCCGACTGGTGCTCGGCGATCTCCGCGCGCAGGCGGGCCATGCTGCGCTCCTGTTCGCGCAGGCGCTGCTTGTCGACGAATCCCTCCTTGAGCAGGGCGCTCAGGTCGGCGATTTCCTCCCGGTAGGAATCGGCCAGTTCCTGCTTGCTGGCGATCACTGCCCGGAAGCCGCGGGCCTGTTCGTCGAGCTGGATGCGGCGCTTTTCCAGTACGTCGATTTCGCCGAGTCGTGCGCTGCGGCGGGCGCTGAAGATGCGCCGTTCGTTTTCCTGGGCCTCGAGTACCCGTGGGTCGTGGCCCTCGGGGGTGGCGGCGAAGGTCACGCTGGCGTGGCTGTCGCGCTCGGCGAGCAGGCGGTTTTCCATGGCGCGCGCAGCGATCAGCTGGCTGCGGAGCATTTCCAGCTCGGCGAGAGTCTGGCTGCCGTCGAGCTCGATGAGGATGTCACCGGCCTTGACCAGATCGCCTTCGCGCACATGCAGGGCCTTGACGATGCCGCCCTCCAGATGCTGCACGGTCTTGCGGTAGCTCTTGACGGTGACCACGCCGGGAGCCAGGGCTGCACTGTTGAGGGGGGCGAGGACCGCCCAGGAGCCGAACAGGCCGAAGGTGAGGAAGAGGATCAGGTAGCCGATGCGGCGGATCGGGCGGTCGTCGATCTGCGGCTGGGCGGTAAGTGCGGGCTCGGCCGCAGCGGTTTTGTCCATTTCGGTGCTCATCGGGCGACTCGTTAGGCGTGGGCGGCGGCTGGGGCGACGCTCTGCTGGGCTTTCTGCAGGTCGGCGAGGACTTGGCCGAGCGGCCCGAAGGTCACCAGCATGCCGTCGCGCAGAACCATCAGCTTGTCCAGGTTTGCCAGTACGTTGGTGCGGTGGGTGATGACGAACAGGGTGGTGCCGCTGGTCTTGAGCTGCTGAATGGCCTGGGCGAGGGCGCGCTCGCCCTGGTCGTCGAGGTTGGAGTTGGGTTCGTCCAGCACCACCAGCTTCGGTTTGCCGTAGACGGCGCGGGCCAGGCCGATGCGCTGGCGCTGACCGCCGGAGAGGCCGCCGCCGCTGGCGCCGATCAGGGTGTCGTAGCCCTGCGGCAGGCGCAGGATCAGCTCGTGGACCCCGGCGAGCCGGGCGGCTTCGACCACGGCGGCGGCGTCGACCTCGCCGAAGCGGGCGATGTTCTCGCCGATGGTGCCTTCGAACAGTTCGATGTCCTGCGGCAGGTAGCCGATGTGCGGCCCGAGTTCGTCGCGCTTCCAGGTGAACACGTCGGCGCCATCCAGGCGCACCTTGCCATGGCTGGCGGGCCAGATGCCGAGCAGGGCGCGCGCCAGGCTGGACTTGCCCGCGCCGCTGGGGCCGATGATGCCGACCGCCTCGCCGGGGGCAACGTTGAAGCTGAGGCCGCGGATGGCCGGCTGCTGTGCGCCGGGCGGGGTGACCATCAGTGCTTCGGCGCTGACCGCGCCCTGCGGAGCGGGCAGCGACATGCGTGCGGGCTCGGCGGCGATCTTGCCGAGCAGTTCGTTGAGGCGTTCGTACTGGCCGCGGGCGCTGATGAAGCCCTTCCAGGAGCCGATCATCAGGTCGATAGGGGCCAGGGCGCGGCCGAGCAGCACCGAGCCGGCGATCATCATGCCCGAGCTGATCTCCTGCTCGAGCGCCAGGTAGGCGCCAAGGCCGAGGATCAGCGACTGCACCAGCATGCGGAAGGTCTTGGACAGGGCTGTGACGCTGCCGGCGCGATCGCTGGCCATGCCCTGCAGGGCGAGGACGCTGTCGTTGCGCGCCTGCCAGCGTCGGCGCAGCTGCGGCAGCATGCCCATCGACTCGACCACTTCGGCATTGCGCAGGTTCTTGGCGGTGAAGGCGGTGGCGGCGATGCTTTCCTTGTTGGCATCCTTGAGCGCCTGGCCGGTCAGGCGCTCGTTGGTCCAGGCCAGGGCGACCAGCACCAGGGCGCTGAATACCGCGAACCAGCCGAACCAGGGATGGAACATGAACATGACGGCCAGATAGACCGGCAGCCAGGGGGCGTCGAAGAAGGCGAACAGGCCGTTGCCGGTGAGGAACTGGCGCAGGCCGGTCATGTCGCTGAGCGGTTGCGCCGAAGCGTTCATGCCGCCCGACTGCAGCGCCTGCCTGAAGCTGGCGTCGTAGAGTCGCCCGCCGAGCAGGGTGTCGAGACGGGTGCTGATGCGCACCATGATGCGCGAGCGGACCCACTCCAGCGAGCCCATGGTGGCCAGCAGCAGGGTGAGGATCAGCGTCAGCATCAGCAGGGTCGAGTGGCTGCCGGAGGCGATCACCCGGTCGTAGACCTGCAGCATGTAGAAGGTGGGAACCAGCATCAGGATGTTGACGAACAGGCTGAAGAAGCCGGTTGCCATGAAGCTGCCCTTGCAGGCGTGCAGGGCTGCCTGGAGATCCGTCTTGAGGGGGGGGGTCATATTCTGCGGCTCGCTTGCGACCGGGGGACGGCGGTGGATGGAAAAGCGGGCGGAGAATATCACGAGCTCTGCTGCGGGCTTGTCCGGAATTGGCGCTGCCGCTGGGGGTAAATCGAAAGAAACAAGGCGCCCGTGGGGCGCCTTGTTCGGTGCATCGGCCGCAGTGGGGTCGGCCGGGTGCTGCGTGATCAGCCCAGCAGCTTCAGGACGGACTGGGTAGACTGGTTGGCCTGGGCCAGCACCGAGGTGCCGGCCTGCTGCAGGATGCCGGCACGGGTCATGTTGGAGACTTCCACGGCGTAGTCGGCGTCCTCGATGCGCGAGCGGGCATCCGAGAGGTTGGTGGCGGCAGTGTTAAGGTTTTCGATGACGGATTCGAAGCGGTTGAGGGTTGCACCGAGAGTCGCGCGCTGAGAGTCAAGACTTTTAAGAGCCTCGTCTACGGTGTCAATCGCATCTTGAGCACCGCTCAGATCGCTAACATCGATGCCGCTGCCAAGAGTGGTTGCGTCAAATGTTTTGACAGTGATTTTGTCATTGTCAGTGTTATTGGCGCCCACCTGAATTACCAAGTCTGCCTCGCCGCTCAGAAGCGCGGTATTGTTGAACTTGGTGTCATTAGCTACGCGCTCGATCTCCTCAAGTCGCTCGGCAATTTCAAGCTGGATGGACTCGCGATCCTCAGTGGAGTTGGTGTCACTTGCCGACTGGACTGCCAGTTCGCGAATACGCTGCAGGTTGTTGTTGATTTGCTCGAGGCCGCCCTCCATGGTCTTGACAAGAGAGATACCATCGTTGGTGTTGCGCTGGGCTTGGGCCATGCCCTTGATCTGGGCGGTCATGCGGTTGGCGATGGCCTGGCCGGCGGCGTCGTCCTTGGCGCTGTTGATGCGCAGGCCGGAGGACAGGCGTTCCATGGCGGTGGACTGGGCCTTGGACGAGCTGCTCAGGTTTTTCTGGGCAATCAGGGAGGACATGTTGGTGTTGATGGTGGACATGGTCTGTTCCTTCTCTTGAGTTGAGCACCAGTGGCGAGCCGTGCTGCGCGCTGCTCCGCGCCTGGCGACAACGGCGCCATCGGCCGTTACCTCAGTTATCGACGCCAGGCGGCCAAGCTTTAGGGGTGGGCGAGATTTTTTTGTGAGGCGCTTGGCGTTTCATCGTCGCCACATGCGCGCTGCGCTTCCCGGGAAAGGCCGTCGCCGGATCGGCGCGCCAGGTGCTGCAGGGGCGTGCTCGGGGGTTTCCTGGGTTGCGGGCGCCGCCGGGTTCGCCGGCAGCCGGCCATGCAGGTCTGTCCGTTCGAGGGTGGAGGTGGGCGTCCATAGCCGGCGACGCCGGATGCGGATGGAGGGTCTGCTGGGTGCGTTGGCCCGGGCCCCCGCGGGGCGTCAGGTCGCGCCCTGCCGCCTCGCGCAGAACTCGATGAACTGTTCGGCCTTGAGCGGCGGCGAGTACCAGTAGCCCTGGGCCATCTCGCAGCCCATGGCCAGCAGCATCTGCGCCTGCTCGGGCTTTTCCACGCCTTCGGCGACGGTGGTGCAGCCGAAGTTGCGCGCCATGTCGATGACGGTCTCGGCCAGGCGGCAGTCCTGGGGCTGGGTGTCCATGTTGCTGACGAAGGCGCGGTCGATCTTCAGTATCGAGACCGGCAGGGTCTTGAGGTAGGCCAGCGAGGAGTGACCGGTGCCGAAGTCGTCGATGGCCACCGGCACCCGGTGGCGGGCGAGCAGCTGCAGCTGGGTGCGCGCCATGTCGACGTTCTGCATCAGGCCCGATTCGGTGACCTCGACCTCCAGCGCGCCGACCGGCACGCGGCTGCGCAGCAGGCGGGCGAGCAGCTGGCCGGCGAAGCGCGGGCGGGTCAGCTGCACGGGGGAGACGTTGACGGCCAGGCGGAAGTCGTTCGGCAGGTGGCCGGTCGGCTGCCACTGCTCGATCTGCTGGATGGCGGTGTCGAGCACCCAGTCGCCGATGCGCAGGATGTCGCCGCTGGCTTCGGCCAGGGGGATGAAGTCGGCCGGCGAGACGAAGCCGAGCTGTGGGTGGACCCAGCGCAGCAGGGCTTCGGCGCCGATCACCCGGCCGCTGGTCAGTTCGATCTTCGGCTGGTAGACGAGGAAGAACTCCTGGTTGTCGAGGGCGGCGCGCAGCGCCTCGTGCAGGCGGGTGCGCTTCTGCAGGTCGTCCTCGATGCTCGACTGGTAGATGCGCCAGCCCGAACTGGTGTCCGGCAGGGCGAGGGCGGCCAGGCGCAGCAGGTGCTCGGCGGATTGGTGGGGCATGTCGCTGTGGCTGATGCCGATGCGCGGGCTGAGGCGCACGCGGGCCTGTTCGATGGTGAACGGCTGGCCGATGCAGTGCAGGATGGCGTGGGCCTGTTCGGCCAGGGTGCTCTCGACCAGCGGCTGGCTGGTGATCATCAGCCACTTGCTGCTGTTCCACACGCCGACCGTGGCGCGCGCGCCGAAGCGCTCGAGCAGGCGGTCGCGCAGGTGCAGGCCGAGGGTTTCGCTCATCGCGTAGCCGTGCAGGCGGGCGATGTCCTCCATGCCCTCCAGGGCGAGGAAGTACACCAGCGTCGGCTGGCCGTCGGCGAGCAGGTCGCTCAGCAGGGCGAGCAGGGCGCGGCGGTTCGGCAGGCCGGTGACCGGATCCTCGCGCGACAGCCGCTCGATGGCGGCGGTGCGCTCCTCCACCAGGTGTTCGAGGAGGATGGCGCGGTCGTTGCGCTCCTTGAGCAGGAAATGCACCTCGAGGGAGTTGCGGATGCGCTGCATCACTTCCTGCTGGTCGAACGGCTTGGTGAGGAAGTCGCGGGCGCCGAGGTCGAGGGCCTGCATGCGGGTCTCGCGGTCGGTCTGCGCGGTGAGGACGATGACCGGCGGCGCCTGTTCGGCCCAGCGTTCCTTGAGCCAGCGCAGCACGTCGTGGCCGCTCAGGTGCGGCATGTTGATGTCGAGGAGGATCAGGTCGGGGAGCTGCTCCTCGAGCAGCGGCTCGATCCAGCGCGGGTCGTTGATGCCGCGGCTGTTGTCGTAGCCGTAGTCCTGCAGCAGGGCCAGCAGCAGCTTGACGTTGAGCGCGCTGTCGTCGACCACCAGGATGTAGGCGTTCGAGTAGACCGGTGAGGATGGCGTCATCTGACCTCCTGTCGGTCTGGCGGGAGAGCGGAGGGCTCGCTGCTGGGCATGTTCCGGGTGGGCTGCCGGGCGCTGCTCGGGGCGTGCTTGCGCGTCAACTTCGATCATCGGTGTCCTTTCGAGCGCCGGGTTGGCCATGATCTGTAACGGCCTGCAGCGGGAAAACTTTAGCTGCGAGCGGTTCTTTTTTCGTCCCCGCTGCCGCGGGCTGCGGCGGCGTGTCGCAGCCCCCCTACAGAAAGGCGCAGCGCGGCCGATAGGAGGGAGGATGCCCCGGATTGGGCATTTAGCGTCCTGTCCATCGATCCGTTCACGGAGTCCGCATGAATCCCTCCACACTTATCGGCATGCTGGCCAGCATCATCCTGCTGGCGGTGGTGCTGATGTTCTCCGCCGAGGATCCGGCGCTGTTCCTCGACCTGCCGAGCCTCGGCATCGTGCTGGTCGGCACCCTGGCGGCGACCTTCATCAGCTACCCGCTCGGCGAGGTGCTGCGAGTGTTCGGGCTGTTCGCCACGGTGATGCGCAACGAGAAGCTCTACACCCGCGACGACATGGAAGAGCTGGTGAAGATTTCCCGCTTGTGGATGTCCGGCAACCTGCGCCAGGTGGAGGAGGCGCTGCAGCACGTGCGCAATCCCTTCCTGCGCACCGGGGTGCAACTGGTGGTCGACAACACGCCGGAGGAAGACATCATCGAGCTGCTGCAATGGCGCATCTCGCGGCTGCGCGCCCGCGAGCACGCCGAGGCGCAGCTGTTCCGGGTGATGGCCAGCTTCGCCCCGGCCTTCGGCATGGTCGGCACCCTGGTCGGCCTGGTCAATCTGATGTTCCTGCTCGGCGACGGCGACATGACCGCCATCGGCCGGCAGATGGCGATCGCCCTGATGACCACCTTCTATGGCGTGCTGCTGGCCAACCTGGTGTTCAAGCCGGTGGCGGTCAAGCTGGAGCGCCGCACCGAACAGCGCGTGGTGGTGATGAACATGGTGCTGCAGGGCATCTCGATGATGTGCAACAAGCGCAGTCCGGGCCTGATGCGCGAGACCCTGCAGTCGTTCATGGCCCAGTACCAGGACGAGATCAACGACGGCGGCGCCGGTGCGCGCGGCGCCGTCGGCGGTCGCGGCTGAGGAGTGCGGGGATGAGCGAGCAGGCAGGCGGAAGTCCCGAGCTCGGCGCCGAGGGCGCGCCCGCCGCCGCGCCGGGGCTGACCGCCAGGCAGGCGCTGCTGCAGCGCCAGCGCGAGCTGGAGGTGGAGCTGGCCCATGTCCGCCAGGTGGCCGGGCGCGCCAAGCGTCGCGGCGCGGGGGGCGAGGAGCTGAGCGGCGAGCCGGAGGAAGAGTCCTGGCTGATGACCTACCTGGACATGATGACCCTGATGCTGGTGCTGCTGGTGGTGATGCTGGCCTTCGCCGGCAAGGGCGCGCTGCAGGGGCTGACCCGGGTCGGCGAGCAGGTGGCCGCGGCGTCCGGGATGCTGCCGGCCAGCGACGGACTGTTGCCCGAGTCGGCGCTGCAGGTGCCGACGCCGCTGCCGATGCCCCGCGACAAGAGCGATCCGCTCAAGGGTCTGCCGCTGGAGCAACTGGGCGACGACATCGACGTGGTGGTCAACGAGAGCACCGTGAGCTTCCGCATCAGCAGCGAGATCCTGTTCAGCTCCGGCCAGGCCGACCTCAGCCTGGCCGGTCTCTCTGTGCTCAAGCGGCTGATTCCGGTGCTCAATGCCGGCGAGCAGCGCGTCGCGGTGGAAGGGCATACCGACTCGGTGCCGATCCGCAGCGCCCGCTATCCCTCCAACTGGGAGCTGTCCGGCTCGCGGGCCGGCAGCGTGGTGCGCTATCTGGAGGCCAACGGCGTGGACAGCCGCCGCCTGCGTGCGGTGGGCTACGCCGACACCCGGCCGCTGGCCGACAACGCCAGCGCCGAGGGGCGGGCGAGCAATCGGCGGGTGGAGCTGATCATGGAAGCGCCTGGCTCATGATGGTGCGCGATTCGGCGCCATTGCGGTGCCGTGCCCCGCATTGGGGCGCTACGGGGTCGGAAGTGTCTGAAATGCTGGCGGTTTGATGGCATGCTTCTTGCTTTTTCGTGCACAACAATGTGTCACGGGGAAGATTTGAGATGTCGTCACTGCAAAGCAAGCGCATGGAGCTGTCCTCTGCCGAGCGGCGCTGGCTGCCCTGGCTGGGGCGGACCGGCAAGCTGGCGATGGGCTGGTCGTGCTGGCTGAACCGTGACCGCTACGCCGAGGTGGAGAAGGTCTTCGAAGGCATCGCCCAGACCCGCGTGCGGCTGCTGCACAACTGGGCGCGCAGCCACTGGGCCTGGCTGGGCGAGCTGGCCGAGGGGCTGGCCGGCGACTTCACCTGGCTGGACAACCGCCTGCTGGCGGAACGGCTGGGTGAAGTCGCCGACTGCTCCGAGCTGTTCGTGGTCTCGCCCGAGGGCGTGGTGCTGGCCTCCAGCTGGCCGCAGCACTGCAACGCCCGCGACCTCGCTCCCGACGCGCTGGCCGCCGGGCTGCGCCAGCCGTTCCTGCACGGCCCCTACGTCGACCCGCTGAGCATCGAGATCGGCCCGTCCAGCTCGCGCTTCCACGACGAGGTGACGCTGATGTTCTACCAGCCGATCCGCCAGGGCGACCGGCTGCTCGGCTGCCTGTGCGCCCGGGTGCCCAACGACGTGCTCGGCGATCTGATCCAGCGCGAGGCGGGGCATGTCTACGCCGAGTCCGGCGACAACTACCTGTTCATGGTCGAGGCGCGCTTCGATCCGCGCATCCGCCCGGGCACCGCACTGTCGCGTTCGCGCTTCGAGGACAGCACCTTCAGCCTGGGCGACAACCTCAAGAGCGGCGTGCGCACCCGCTGGGGCACCGTGCGGGTGCAGCGGCACACCGAACTGGAGCTGCGCTTCGTCGACCCGGCCACCGGCGAGCTGCATCCCGGGGTGCGCGAGACCATCGCCAAGGGCAGCAACCTGTTCGTCACCTATCCCGGCTACTCCGACTACCGGCACATCCCGGTGGTCGGCAAGGGCGTGACCTTCCAGCTGCCCGGCTCGCCGGACCGCTGGGGGATGATGTGCGAGGCCGACCTCGAGGAGGTCTACCGGCGCCGCTCGCTGACCTTCGGGTTGCTGCAGAGCTTCCTGCTGACGATGGGCGGCTGGTATGCGGCGAGCGCCGCCCTGCAGCACTTCGGCGGCCTGCCGCAGACGCTGCTGGTGTGGCTCGACCTCGGCCTGCTGGCGCTCGCCGGCCTGCTGTTCGCCGCCCTCGGGCCGCGCCGCCTGGCCAGGCGCATGCGCGAGATGACCGGGGTGATCCGCACCATCGCCGAGGGCGGCGGCAACCTCAGCCAGCGCCTCGAGCGCGGCCGCCTGGGCAACGACGAGACCGGCGACATGGGGCGCTGGATCAACAGCTTCATCGACAACCTCGACGGCATCGTCGGCGAGGTGATCCGCGCCTCGCACAGCGTCGGGCAGACCAACGCGCAGATGCTCGGCCACAACAGCGAGGCCTGCAGCACCGCGAGCGACGTGGCCGAAGCCATGGGCCGCATGCTGCGGCTGGTGGAGGAACAGCTCGCCGAGATCCAGCAGGCGTCGCTGACCGCCGAGGAGATGAAGGATGCCATGGAGGCGGTGATCGGCGGCGCCCGCGAGAGCACCCAGGCGATCCGCGATGTGGTGGACCGCTCGGCCGGCAGCGTGCAGTCGCTGGACAGTCGCATGGGCGAGATCGGCAACATCCTCGAGCTGATCGGCGCGATCACCACCCAGACCAACCTGCTGGCGCTCAACGCGGCCATCGAGGCGGCGCGCGCCGGCCATCACGGGCGCGGCTTCGCCGTGGTGGCCGGGGAGATCCGCACCCTGGCGGCGCGCACCGCCAGCGCCGCCGGCGAGATCCGGCAGGTGATCGAGGGCCTGCAGCAGGAGACCCGCGAGGCGGTGGCCTTCATGACCCACGGGGTGGCCAACGTCGACTCCAGCCTGCGCCAGGCCGAGCAGGGCTCCTCGCAGAACCAGCGCCTGCAGCAGTCGGTACAGCGGATGTTCGAGCTGATCAAGCAGCTCGACCAGCGCAGCCAGCACTACGGGCAGACGGTGCGCGGCGTCGACCGGGTTTCCCAGGAAATGAGCCAGAGCCTGCGCGCTCTGCAAGACAGCAGCTCGAGCGTGCGGCACACCACCGGCAAGCTGCAGCAACTGGTCGGCCAGTTCGCCGTCAGCCAGGGCTGAGGCCGTCGGCGCGGCGGCCGCCGCAGCGCCGTTGTCGAGCGGCCGCGCGCAGTGTATCGTCGCGCCCCTCCGCGGCGGCAGGTCTCGGCCGGGCGTCGCCCGGTGCGCGAGGCCGCGGCCGGGTCGCCTTGGGTTCACTTGCAGGTAGGGCTCGGACATGAGCAACGGACAACAACCGCGCTGGACATCGAGCCGGATCAGGGATGGCATCGAGGAAATCCACATCCGCAAGTGGAACTTCTTCATCGACTACATCCAGGAAGCCTTCTCGCCGGGTTGCGGCTGGGTCCATCGCGGCCATCGCAAGGACTACTACAAGCTCGAGTCGACCATCGACCGCAAGATCGCCGACAAGTCGCGGACCGAGGAGCTGCGCCGCCAGCAGCTGGAGCGCTTCAAGATGGCGATCCGCGGCAAGCGCGGCGCCAACCCGCCGCAGTACGACGAGCCGCTGGAATGGTGGGCGCTCGGCCAGCACTTCGAGCTGCTGACCCCGCTGCTGGACTGGACCCATTCGCCCTATACCGCGGCCTTCTTCGCCTTCGCCAATACCGGCAAGGACGACACCCGCAAGCGCATCGTCGTCTCGCTGAACAAGAACGAGGTGGAAGGCTGCGCCGATCTGGCGAAGACGGTGCGCTTCTACACGCCCAACTCCGACGAGAACGCCCGGGTGATCGGCCAGAACGGCCTGTTCTCCTACTCGGAATCCGGCGAGGAGCTGGAGTCGCTGATCGCCGCGGCCTTCGCCGGCTCGAAGCGGGCGGTGCTGAAGAAGATCTACCTGCCCAATGCCGAGCGCATCAGCGTGCTGCGCGGTCTCGAGCAGATGAACATCAACCACCTGACCCTGTTCCCCGACCTGAGTGGCGCCAGCAACTACGCCAACATGCAGTTCGAACTGTACTCGCGGGCCGGCGAAGTCGAGGCCGCCGAGCGCCAGGCCGGCTGAGCTCCGTCAGCGCCGGTGCAGCGAACGCCCGGCGGCGAAGGTCTCGCGCACGGCGCGGTCGTCGCCGAGGATGGTCAGGGCGAACAGGGTTTCCGCCAGGCTGCGCGACTGCGCCAGGCGGTGCTCGAGCAGCGGGGTGGCCTTGAGGTCGAGGACCACGAAGTCGGCGTCCTTGCCCGGCTGCAGGTTGCCGATCCGCTGGTCCAGGTAGAGCGCGCGGGCGCCGCCGAGGGTGGCCAGGTACAGGGCGCGGAACGGATCGAGCCGCTGGCCCTGCAGCTGCAGCACCTTGTAGGCCTCGTTGAGCGTCTGCAGTTGCGAGAAGCTGGTGCCGGCGCCGATGTCCGTGCCCAGGCCGACGCGCACGCCGTGGGCGTCCAGTTTCGCCAGGTCGAACAGGCCGCTGCCGAGGAACAGGTTGGAGGTCGGGCAGAAGGCCACCGCCGAGCCGCTCTCGCCCAGGCGCCGGCATTCGGCGTCGTCCAGGTGGATGGCGTGGGCGAACACCGAGCGCGCGCCGAGCAGTCCGTGGTGGTCGTAGACGTCGAGGTAGCCGCTGCGTTCGGGGAACAGCTCCCTGACCCATTCGATCTCGGCATGGCTCTCGGCCAGGTGGGTGTGCAGGTAGAGCCCCGGGTACTCGCGCAGCAGGCGCGCCGCCAGATCGAGCTGCTCGGGCGTGCTGGTGGCGGCGAAGCGCGGCGTCACCGCGTAGTGCAGACGCCCCTTGCCGTGCCAGCGCTCGATCAGCGCGCGGCTCTCGTCGTAGCCGGAGGCGGCGCTGTCGCTCAGTTCGGCCGGCGCGTTGCGGTCCATCAGCACTTTGCCGGCGATCATGCGCAGGCCGAGTCGCGCGGCTTCCTCGAAGAAGGCGTCCACCGACTGCGGATGCACGCTGCAGAACACCAGCGCGGTGGTGGTGCCGTTGCGCAGCAGCTCCCGGAGGAAGAACGCCGCCTGTTCGCGGGCGTGGGCCGGATCGGCGAAGCGCGCCTCGGCGGGGAAGGTGTAGGTCTCGAGCCAGTCGAGCAGCTGGGTGCCACAGGAGCCGATCACCCCGACCTGCGGGAAGTGGATGTGGGTGTCGACGAAGCCGGGGACGATCAGCGCGTCGCGGTACTCGACCACCTCGATGCCGCTCGGGAGCTGCGCCAGCAGGCTGGCCGCAGCGCCGATCTGCGCCACCTGGCCATCCGCGACGACCAGCAGGCCGTCGGCGAAGTACTGGCAGGCGGCGTCGCTGCCGACCTCGTGCGGGTCGGCCAGGCAGTGCAGCAGGGCGGCGCGGTAGGCGTGCATGGGGCTGTCCTGGGTGGTGGGCGCTACGCTCATGATGGTGGCCGGGGCGGCGTATGGGAACCCCGTTGCCCGGATTGACGCCTGCCGGGCCGCTGCGTATACAGGCCGCCCCTCACCATCGGGATGCACAGGAGCGATCATGCAGGACGATTTCGACGCGGACGGCTACGAGCCGGAGCATGACCAGTACCTCGACAACGACGAGGAGCCCTCGCTGCTGGACGCCGAGGAGGACGAGTTCGACGACGAGGAAGAGGTGGGCAGCGAGCGCGACGAGCTGGACCCCGACGACGAGGAAGTGTCGGACGAGGACTACGACAGCCCGCACTGGGACGATCTGTAGGGCGTGCTCCGCAGGGGTGCCATGCGCACCGGCAGCGTTGTGCTGCGCTGCACCCTACGCGGGATGTTCCGCGGCCAGCGTCTGGCGTGCGGCCTCGCTCTCCGGGGCCAGAGGGTCGCCGTTGTAGCTGGCGACGATCTCGCCGGCCACGGCGATGGCGATCTCCATCGGCAGCTTGCCCTGTACCTGGGGCAGGCCGATCGGGCAGCGCAGGCGCGCGAGCTGGGCGGCGGGGATGCCGCGCTCGCGCAGGCGATGCTCGAAGCGCGCGCGCTTGCTCTTCGAGCCGATCAGGCCGCACCAGGCGAAGTCGCCGCGGCGCAGGATGGCCTCGGTCAGCTGCAGGTCGAGCGCGTGGTCGTGGGTCATGACGATGAAGTGGCTGCCCGGCGGCATGCGCTCGACCTCTTCGAGCGGCTCGTCGTTGACCAGCCGTTCCACCCCGGGCGGGATGTCGGCGGGGAACTCGCCCTCGCGCGCGTCGATCCAGCGCAGCTGGCAGGGCAGCGCGGCGAGCAGCGGGGCGAGGGCGCGGCCGACGTGGCCGGCGCCGAACAGGGCGATGCGCGCGCGCGGCCGGCCGAGCGGCTCGAACAGCAGCACGGCGGCGCCGCCGCAGCACTGGCCGAGGCTGGCGCCGAGGGCGAAGCGCTCCAGTTGCGGCGCCTGCGCGCCGCGCGCCAGCAGCTCGCGGGCGATCTGCAGGGCGCGGAACTCCAGGTGGCCGCCGCCGATGCTGTCCCAGGCGCGCTCGGCGCCGACCAGCATCTTCGCCCCGGCGTTGCGCGGGGTGGAGCCGCGTTCCTCGACCACGGTCACCAGTACGCAGGGTTCGCCGCGCCGGTGCAGTTCGGCGAGGGCGTCTATCCAGGCGTTGTTCATCGCTCGTTCTCCGGCGCCAGGGCGAATGAATTCGCCCCTACAGGTTCCCGTACGCTGGGACGTCGGGACGCATTCATTCGCCTTGCGGGGCGGGTCATTGCCGCGGCATCTTCTTTATCTGCTCCACCGCCCACAGCACCCGCTCCGGGGTGGCCGGGGCGTCCAGCTCGGCGTGCCGGCGGTAGTCGGCGAGGCTGGCGATGGCGTCCTTGATCGCGCACCACACCGAGATCGCCAGCATGAACGGCGGCTCGCCGACCGCCTTGGAGTGGAACACGGTGTCCTCCGGGTTGCGGCGGTGCTCCAGCAGTTTCACCCGCAGATCGGCCGGCACGTCGCCGGCGGTGGGGATCTTGTAGGTGGACGGGCCGGCGGTCAGCAGGCGGCCGCGCGCGTCCCACACCAGCTCCTCGCAGGTCAGCCAGCCCATGCCCTGGACGAAGCCGCCTTCCACCTGGCCGATGTCGATGGCCGGGTTCAGCGAGGCGCCGACGTCGTGGAGGAGGTCGGCGCGCAGCAGGCGGTATTCGCCGGTCAGGGTGTCGACCAGCACTTCCGAGCAGGCCACGCCGAAGGCGTAGTAGTAGAACGGCCGGCCGCGCGCCTGCTGGCGGTCGTAGTGGATCTTCGGCGTGCGGTAGAAGCCGCTGGCCGACAGCGACACCTGGCCCTGGTGCGCCGCCTTGGCCAGTTCGGCGAAGTCGAGGTCCAGCTCGCCGACGCGCACCCGGCCGGCGTGGAACTCGATGGCCTCCTCGGGCACCTGCCAGTGCCTGGCGGCGAACTCCACCAGGCGCTGGCGGATGGTCAGCGCTGCGGCCTGGGCGGCCTTGCCGTTGAGGTCGGCGCCGCTGGAGGCGGCGGTGGCCGAGGTGTTGGGCACCTTGGCGGTGTTGGTGGCGCTGATCCGGATGCGCCCGATCTCGACCTGGAACACCTCGGCGACCACCTGGGCGACCTTGGTGTTGAGGCCCTGGCCCATCTCGGTGCCGCCGTGGTTGAGGTGGATGCTGCCGTCGGTGTAGACGTGCACCAACGCGCCGGCCTGGTTGAGGAAACTGTTGGTGAAGCTGATGCCGAACTTCACCGGGGTCAGCGCCAGGCCCTTCTTCAGTACCGGACTGCGCGCGTTGAAGGCGCGGATCTCGGCGCGGCGGCGGGCGTACTCGCAGCTCTGCTCCAGCTCGGCGGTCATGTCATGGAGCAGGTTGTGCTCGACGGTCTGGTGGTAGTGGGTGACGTTGCGGCTGCCGATGCCGTAGTAGTTGCGCTTGCGCACCTCCAGCGGGTCGAGGCCGAGGTGGCGGGCGATGCGCTCCATGACTTCCTCGATGACCAGCATGCCCTGTGGGCCGCCGAAGCCGCGGAACGCGGTGTTGGAGGCGTGGTTGGTGCGGCAGCGGTGGCCGGTCACCTGGGCATCGCCCAGGTAGTAAGCGTTGTCGGCGTGGAACATGGCGCGGTCGACGATGGCGCTGGACAGGTCCGGCGAGTAGCCGCAGTCGGCGGCCAGCTCGATGCGCACGCCGTGCAGGCGGCCGTCGGCGTCGAAGCCGACCGCGTAGTCGCTGAGGAACGGGTGGCGCTTGCCGGTGCTCAGCATGTCCTCGCGGCGCGGCAGGCGCATCTTCACCGGCCGCCCGCTGAGGCGGGCGATCACCGCGCACAGGCAGGCCGGGCCGGCGGCCTGGGTCTCCTTGCCGCCGAAGCCGCCACCCATGCGCCGGGTGTCCACCTCGACCTTGTGCAGCGCCACGCCGAGCACCCGGGCGACCAGCTTCTGGATCTCGCTGGGATTCTGCGTCGAGCTGTGGACCAGCATGCCGCCGTCCTCGATCGGCAGCACCGCGCAGGCCTGGCCCTCCAGGTAGAAGTGCTCCTGGCCGCCGCTGCGCAGGCGGCCGGCCAGACGGTGCGGGGCGTTGGCCAGTGCCGCCTCGGCGTCGCCGCGCTGCTGGGTATGGCTGGGCGCGACGAAGTCCCGGCGGCGCAGCGCCTCCTCGATGTCCAGCAGCGGCTCCAGCTCCTCGTAGTCGATCCGCGCCAGCCCGGCCGCCGCGCGCGCCGCCTCCAGACTGTCGGCGGCCACCGCCAGCACCGGCTGGCCGACGTACTCCACCACGTCCTCGGCCAGCAGCGGATCGCCCGGCAGCACCGCGCCGATGTCCAGCGCGCCCGGCACGTCGGCACTGGTGATGACGATGGCTACGCCGGGCACCGTGTAGCAGGGCGCGGTATCGATGTTCAGGATGCGCGCGTGCGGGCGGTCGGCGAGGCGCGCATAGACGTGCAGCTGGTTGGGGAACTCCAGGTGGTCGTCGACGTACTGCGCGGCGCCGCTGACGTGGCGGGCGGCGCTCTCGTGGGGTACCGGCTGGCCGACACCGGTGTGCAGGACGGAGCGGAACTCGTTTTCCGGACTGCGGGAGGAAAAGTCAGACATGCTCGGTCACCCGGGTCGGCAGGTCGGGCTGGCTGGTCTCCAGCCAGGCCTTGCGCAGCAGGTTCTGCGCCACGCGCAGGCGGTAGGCGCGGCTGGCGCGCAGGTCGTCGAGCGGATCGAAGTCCTGCGCCAGCGCGCTCGCGGCACGCTCCACCGCCGTCTCGCTCCACGGATGGCCGAGCAGCGCCTGCTCGCAGCGGTTCGCGCGCCTGGGGATCGCCGCCATGCCGCCGAAGGCGATGCGCGCCTCGCGCACCAGACCGTCGTCGATCTGCAGGTGGACGGCGGCGCACACCGCGGCGATGTCGTCGTCGCGCCGCTTGGACACCTTGAAGGCGCGGAACAGCTGGCCGGCCTGCGGGCGCGGCAGCAGGATGCGCTCGATGAACTCGCCGGGCTGCAGCGCGGTGACCCGGTAGTCGAGGAAGAAGTCCTCCAGCGCCAGCATCCGCCGCCGCTGGCCCCGGCGCAGCAGCAGGCTGGCGCCGAGGGCGATCAGCAGCGGCGCGCAATCGCCGATCGGCGAGGCGTTGCCGAGGTTGCCGCCCAAGGTCGCCTGGTTGCGGATCTGCGTGGAGGCGAAGCGGGCGAGCAGGGCGCCGAAGTCCGGGTAATCGGCGGCCAGCAGCGGCGCGCAGTCGCTCAGCGCCACGCCGGCGCCGATATCGAGGGTGGCTTCGTCGACGACGACGGTCTTCAGCTCCCCGACCTGGCCGAGTTGGATCAGCAGCGGCAGGCGGCGGTGCTGCTGGGTGATCTCCAGCACCAGGTCGGTGCCGCCGGCCAGCAGGCGCGCCTCGGGGTTGGCCGCGTACAGCGCGGCCAGTTCGTCGAGGTCGCGCGGCAGCCGGCAGCGCGCGTCGTCGCCTTCCAGTTCGGCCACGTCCTGCGCGGCGATGGCCGCCAGCTGGGCGAGGATGTCCGCCTCGCGGGCGCTGAACTGGTCCGCGCCGCCCTGGCCGAGGGCCTGCTCGGCGGCGGCGAGGATCGGCCGGTAGCCGGTGCAGCGGCACAGGTTGCCGGCCAGCGCCGCGCAGGCCGCCTCGCGCTCGAAGCCGGCGGCGTTCTTGTACTGGGCGAACAGCGACATGACGATGCCGGGGGTGCAGAAGCCGCACTGCGAGGCGTGGCACTCGACCATCGCCCGCTGCACCGGATGCAGGTGCTCGCCCTGCTGCAGGTCCTCGACGGTCAGCAGTTGCTTGCCGTGCAGGCTGGCCAGCAGGGTGATGCAGGCGTTGATCGCCCGGTAGCGCAGGCGTTCGAAGCCGGTGTCGTCCACCACCCGCTCGCCGACCACCACGCTGCAGGCGCCGCAGTCGCCCGCGGCGCAGCCTTCCTTGCTGCCGGTGCGTCGGCGCTGCTCGCGCAGCCAGCGCAGCACCGTGAGGTTCGGGTCGAGCCGCTCGATGCGGCACGGCTCGCGGTTGAGCAGGAACTGGATCAACGACGCCTCCCCAGGCTCCTGGCGGGTCCGGGCGGGTCCGTCCCGACCGGAAAGGGCCTTTTTCCTACTTTCGCGCGAATCGGCGCGCCTGTCAGGTGTTTGCTGCAGGGATGGTGTAACGAATCCATTACGGACGGTCGCGCAGGGCGGCGGCCCGGCGCAGGCTGGAAGGGCTGTAAGGAAAAGTTGACGGTTTGCCGGGTGGGCCGTGCCTGCGGCGGCCGGCGGCGCCTCTTGCCGGTGCGCAGCGTACAGGGTGATATGCCGCCATCGCCGCGTGCGGCAGACACAACAACAAGAAGTGGAGGCGCGATGAACGCTCTCACCCCGACCGAACGACCCAGCCCCCTCGGCAGCTCCGCCGTCCTGCAACGCAGCCGGCCGACACGCCGGCGCTCCGCGAGGAGCGCTTCCCGATCCTCCGGCCGCGTCCCGCGCGCCGCATGAAGCCGCTCGCCAGTCCTGCCGCCCGCCGGCGGTGCGCGCCTGCGCGTGGGCGCGGGTGTACAATTGTGCGCACTTCGACTGTGACTCCCCCGCGTACCCACGCACCCTCGCGGTCGTCGCGCGCTGCCGTTGCCTGTCGGCCCCCTGCCGGCCGTACGGAGGTGCCGCCCGACGCTCCGTGAACCCAAGGTAACCCGCCTTGCCGATTCCGCCGCGCCACGAGCGTGGCGGGTGACTTTCCGTCACAGACAAGAACAAACAGGTGACGTATGACCCGTGAAAAACCGAAGAACCTCTGGCAGTCCCGCTGGGGCTTCATCCTTGCTGCAACCGGCTCGGCCGTCGGCCTGGGCAATATCTGGAAATTCCCCTATATCACCGGCGAGTACGGCGGCGGCGCCTTCGTGCTGATGTACCTGGCGTGCATCCTCGCCATCGGCATCCCGGTGATGATGAGCGAGATCGCCCTCGGCCGCCGCGGTCGCGGCAGTCCGCTGGACGCCATCGCCCGGGTGGTCAGGGAGAACAACGGCAGCCCGCTGTGGAAGGGCGTCGGCGGCATGGCCATGCTCTGCGGCTTCCTGATCCTGTGCTTCTACGTGGTGGTGGCCGGCTGGGCCTTCGCCTACACGTGGAAGATGCTCGACGGCTCGCTGGCCGCCACCAGCGTCGATGCGCTGGCCGGCGTGTTCGAGGCGCACAACGCCAGCCCCTGGCAGCTCGGCAGCTGGAGCATCGTGGTCGCCCTGGCGACCCTGTGGATCGTCGGCAAGGGCGTGCAGGCCGGCGTCGAGCGTTCGGTGCGCTGGATGATGCCGGGCCTGGCAGTGATGCTGCTGATCCTGGTCGGCTATGCCCTGACCAGCGGCGGCTTCAGCCAGGGCTTCGAGTTCCTGTTCACCTTCGACGCCAGCAAGCTGACCGGCGCAGCCTTCCTGGCGGCCCTCGGCCATGCCTTCTTCACCCTCAGCCTGGCCTCGGGCGCGATCCTCACCTACGGCTCCTACCTGCCGGACGGCCAGTCCATCGCCCGTACCACCTTCGTGGTGGCCATCGCCGACACCTGCGTGGCGCTGCTCGCCGGCCTGGCGATCTTCCCGGTGATCTTCGCCAACGGCATGAGCCCGGGCGCCGGTCCGGGGCTGATCTTCATGAGCCTGCCGCTGGCCTTCCAGCAGATGCCGTTCGGCACCGTCTTCGGCGTGCTGTTCTTCGCCATGGTCTCGGTCGCCGCGCTGACCTCGGCGATCTCGATGATCGAGGCCACCGTCGCCTACCTCAACGAGAAGCACGGCGTCAGCCGCATCAAGGCGTCCATCGTCTCCGGCGCGGTGCTGATCGCCATCAGCATGCTGGCCATGCTGTCGTTCAACGTCGGCGCCGAGTGGAAGCTGTTCGGCATGAACTTCTTCGACATCCTCGACTACGTCACCTCGCGCTGGATGATGCCGCTGGGCGGCATCCTGATGGCGATCCTGGTCGGCTACTGCCTGCGCAGCGAGATCATGCGCGACGAGCTGAAGCTGCCGACCGCCGGCTACGCCCTGTGGCTGTTCATGGTCCGCTACGTCAGTCCGGTGCTGATCCTCGTGGTGTTCCTCAACGCCCTCGGCTGGCTGGGCTTCGACCCGTTCGCCGGCTGGTACTGGATCGTCGGCGCCATCGGCCTGCTGGCGGTGCTCGGCGAGCTGTTCGCCCCGCGCGTGCGCCTGGAGTTCGCCGCGCGCTGAATCCCGCTCGCGCAGTACCCGGAACCCGGCTTCGGCCGGGTTCTGTCCGTCCGGGGCCGGGGCTATACTCCGCGCCCCTCGCGCCGAGCCGCCGCGCGGCAGGCGTCACGCTCGTCCATGCTTGTCCTCGGCCGGGGCAAGCCGTCCACCCCATCCCGTCGTCCGCGCCGCCGGCTCACGAGGCCGTCCGGCGCCGACCCAGACCTCCAGAGGGACTTACCGACCATGGATACCCACCTGCAACCGGGCGAACTCCGGCGCAGCCTGCAGAACCGCCACATCCAGCTGATCGCCCTCGGCGGGGCCATCGGCACCGGCCTGTTCCTCGGCTCGGCCGGGGTGCTGAGGAGCGCCGGACCGTCGATGGTCCTCGGCTACGCCATCGCCGGCTTCGTCGCCTTCCTGATCATGCGCCAGCTCGGCGAGATGATCGTCGAGGAGCCGGTGGCCGGCTCGTTCAGCCACTTCGCCCACAAGTACTGGGGCGGCTACGCGGGCTTCCTGGCCGGCTGGAACTACTGGGTGGTGTACATCCTGGTGGGCATGGCCGAGCTGACCGCGGTGGGCAAGTACATCCAGTTCTGGTGGCCGGAGGTGCCGACCTGGGCCACCGCGGCGGCGTTCTTCGTGGCGATCAACGCCATCAACCTGGCCAACGTGCGGCTGTTCGGCGAGACCGAGTTCTGGCTGGCCATCGTCAAGGTGGCGGCCATCGTCGGCATGATCCTGCTCGGCCTGTACCTGCTGGCCAGCGGCGCGGGCGGCGAGCAGGCGCGGGTCGACAACCTGTGGCGTCACGGCGGCTTCTTCCCCAACGGCATCTCCGGGCTGGTGATGGCGCTGGCGTTCATCATGTTCTCGTTCGGCGGCCTGGAGCTGGTCGGCATCACCGCCGCCGAGGCGGCCGAGCCGCGCAAGGTGATCCCCAGGGCGATCAACCAGGTGGTCTACCGCATCCTGATCTTCTATGTCGGCGCGCTGACCGTGCTGCTCTGCCTGTATCCCTGGGACGCCCTGCTGGCCAGCCTGGACGCCGCCGGCGATCCCTACAGCAGCAGCCCGTTCGTGAAGATCTTCGCGCTGCTCGGCAGCGACGCCGCGGCGAACGTCCTCAATTTCGTGGTGCTCACCGCGGCGCTGTCGGTGTACAACAGCGGCGTCTACTGCAACAGCCGCATGCTCTACGGCCTGGCCGAGCAGGGCGACGCGCCCAGGCTGTTCCTGCGTCTGAACCGGCGCGGCGTGCCGGTGCTGGGCATCGCCGTGTCGGCGCTGATCACCCTGCTGTGCGTGCTGCTCAACTACCTGGTGCCCGGCAAGGCGCTGGAGCTGCTGATGGCGCTGGCGGTGGCGGCGCTGGTGATCAACTGGGCGATGATCAGCCTCTCGCACCTCAGGTTCCGCGCCTGCAAGCGGCGCGAGGGCGTGCAGCCGGGCTTTCCGGCGTTCTGGTTTCCGTTCGCCAACTACCTGTGCCTGGCCTTCGTGGCGCTGATCCTGGTGGTGATGCTGCAGATCCCGGGGATCAGTCTGTCGGTCTACGCGATTCCCGGCTGGCTGCTGCTGATCTGGGTCGGTTACCGGCTGAAGCTGGCGCTGGCGCGCCGCTGAAGGCGGGACAAACCAAACGGGGCGCCAGAGGGCGCCCCGTTTGGTTTAGTGCGGCTGCTGGTTCAGCAGACCCTGGCGATGGCGGCGGCCAGCTCGCCGAGGCGCTGCTCGTCGAGGCCGGCGACGTTGGCGCGGCCGCTGCCGACCAGGTACACGCTGGACTCCGCGCGCAGGCGGCGTACCTGCTCGGGGTCGAGGCCGGTGTAGGAGAACATGCCGCGCTGCACGGCGATGTGGGCGAAGCGTTCGGCCAGGCCGAACGGCTGCAGCGCCTCGACCAGGCCGTGGCGCAGGCGCAGCACGCGCTCGCGCATGGCCTCCAGCTCGCTCTGCCACTGCACCGACAGCAGCGGGTCGCCGAGGATGGTGGCGACCACCGCGGCGCCGTGGGCCGGCGGGGTCGACCACAGGTTGCGCGCCAGCGAGGCCAGCTGGCTGCGCACGTCGAGCAGCTTGGCGTGATCGGCGGCGCAGACGATCAGCGCGCCGGTGCGCTCGCGGTACAGGCCGAAGTTCTTCGAGCAGGAGCTGGTGATCAGCAGTTCCGGCAGTTCGGCGGCGAACAGGCGCACCGCCCAGGCGTCCTCCTCCAGGCCGTCGCCGAAGCCCTGGTAGGCGAAGTCGATCAGCGGCAGCAGCTCACGGCGGCGCACGATCTCCAGCACCTTGCGCCAGTCATCGCGCGACAGGTCGAAGCCGGTCGGGTTGTGGCAGCAGGCGTGCAGCAGCACCACGTCGCCGCTCGGCACGCGCTCCAGGGCGGCGAGCATGGCCGCGACGTCGAGGCGGTTGCCTTCGCCGACGTAGGGGTAGTGGCCGACCCTGAGGCCGGCCTCGGCGAAGATAGTCTCGTGGATCGGCCAGGTCGGATCGCTCAGCCAGATGCCGCGCCCGGGCAGGCAGTGGGCGAGGAAGTCTGCGCTCAGGCGCAGGGCGCCGGTGCCGCCCGGGGTCTGGGTGGTGCCGGCGCGTTGGCCGGCCAAGAGCGGCGAGTCCTGGCCGAGCACCAGGCGCAGCAGCTGCTCGCCGAACTCGGCGTCGCCGTGGCCGCCGGTGTAGCCCTTGGTGGTCTCGCTGGACAGCAGGCGCTGTTCGGCCTGCTTGACTGCGGCCATGATCGGCGTGCGGCCGGCGGCGTCCTTGTAGACGCCGACGCCGAGGTCGAGCTTGGCCGGGCTGGGGTCGGCGCGGAAGGCCTCCATCAGGCCGAGGATCGGATCGCCGGGCACGCGGGCGACGGACTGGAAGTGACTCATGGCTGCTCCTCTGCGGTGGGCCGGCGGTGCGGCCTCTTCTTGGACTTGTGTGTGGCATGGATACCGCAAGGAGCGGGCAGCCGCAGCCGGGGCAGGGGGTGTGGGCCGAGCGTGTCATTGGCACGTCTGTAATGCTGGCGTTACGGATGGGCAGCTATTTCCCGTTTGCGGCGGTCTTCGGGGACTTTCATTCGGCCTTTCTGTCACATATTCTTGACGAAAGAATGCGCCGCCAGGTGCCTGCCGACCCGACAACAAGGACAATCCGGGCTTATCCATGCGTCTCAAGGTCCACTGCCAGAACCGCGTAGGCATCCTGCGCGACATCCTCGACCTGCTGGTCGACTACGGCGTCAACGTCGCTCGCGGCGAAGTCGGCGGCGAACAGGGCAACGCCATCTACCTGCTGTGCCCCAACCTGATCAACCTGCAGTTCCAGTCGCTGCGGCCCAAGCTGGAGGCCATTCCCGGGGTGTTCGCCATCCAGCGGGTCGGCCTGATGCCCAGCGAGCGGCGCGCCCTGGAGCTCAACGCGCTGCTCGGCGCCCTCGACTTCCCGGTGCTGTCGGTGGACATGGCCGGGCAGATCGTCGCCGCCAACCGCGCCGCCGCCCAGTTGCTCGGTGTGCGTGTCGACGAGGTGCCGGGCATCGCCCTGGCGCGCTATACCGAGGACTTCGACCTGCCGGCGCTGGTGCGCGCCAGCAAGGCGCGGATCAACGGCCTGCGGGTCAAGGTCAGGGGCCAGGTGTTCCTCGCCGACATCGCCCCGCTGCAGTCGGAAGGCGAGGACAGCGAGGCGCTGGCCGGCGCGGTGCTCACCCTGCAGCGCGCCGACCGCATCGGCGAGCACATCTACAACGTGCGCCGCCAGGAGCTGCGCGGCTTCGACAGCATCTTCCAGAGCTCCAAGGTGCTCGCCGCGGTGGTCCGCGAGGCGCGGCGCATGGCGCCGCTGGACGCGCCGCTCTTGATCGAGGGCGAGACCGGCACCGGCAAGGAGCTGCTGGCGCGCGCCTGCCACCTGGCCAGCCCGCGCGGCAAGGCGCCGTTCATGGCGCTCAACTGCGCCGGCCTGCCCGAGTCGATGGCCGAGACCGAGCTGTTCGGCTACGGCCCCGGCGCCTTCGAGGGCGCCCGCCCGGAGGGCAAGCTGGGCCTGCTGGAGCTGACCGCCGGCGGCACCCTGTTCCTCGACGGCGTCGGCGAGATGAGCCCGCGCCTGCAGGGCAAGCTGCTGCGCTTCCTGCAGGACGGTGGCTTTCGCCGGGTCGGCAGCGACGAGGAGGTGTACCTCGACGTGCGGGTGATCTGCTCGACCCAGCAGGACCTCTCCGCACTGTGCGCGCGCGGCGAGTTCCGCAGCGACCTCTACCACCGCCTCAACGTGCTGTCGCTGCACATTCCGCCGCTGCGCGAGTGCCTGGACGGCCTCGACGCCCTGGTCGCACACTTCATCGACCAGGCCAGCCGACAGATCGGCTGCCCGCTGCCGCAGCTCGCGCCGCGCGCGCTGGAACGCCTGCGCCACTACCAGTGGCCGGGCAACGTGCGCCAGCTGGAGAACGTGCTGTTCCAGGCGGTGTCGCTGTCCGACGGCAAGCTGATCAAGCCCGAGCACATCCGCCTGCCGGACTACGACGCGCCGCAGCCGCTGGGCGCCTTCAGCCTGGACGGCGGTCTCGAGGCGATCGTCGGCCGCTTCGAGAAGGCGGTGCTGGAGAGCCTGTACCGCGACCATCCGAGCAGCCGCCAGCTCGGCAAGCGCCTGGGGGTGTCGCACACCACCGTCGCCAACAAGCTGCGCCAGTACGGGATCGCGGCGGAGAAGGGCTGAGCCGCGCCATGCTGGCGAACCGCCACCGCCGGTCATGGTCCAATTCGGCGGTGCACGAGCGCTGCACCGTCGTCTCCCGCCATCCGGAGTGTCTGCCTTGCCGATCCCCTTCCTTCGCCGTCTGTGCCTTGCCGCCCTGTCGCTCGCCGCTGCGATGGGCGCCGCCGCGTCGGGCGCGCTTGCCCAGGCCAGTTGCCCGGCCGGGCAGCACCGGGTGTGCGTGCTCGCCTGCTTCTGCGCGCCGGGCAGCCGGGAGGAGATGGGCGAGATCTACGACAGCGTCGGACGGATGGCCGCCTCGGGGCTGGAGGCCTGGCTGCTGCAGGCGCGCAGCGCGGCGGCCGCCGCTGGGGTGCAGCCGATCCCGCTGCACATCCGCGCCCGGCTCGAGCACTACTTCGACACCCAGGTGCTGGAGACCGTCCGCTACCGGGTCGGCGATGCCGCGGAACTCGACGCCGCCAACGCCATGCTGCACAACCCCAATGTCGCGGCGGTGACCCTGGTGGACATCATCGTGTTCCGCAGCGCCGCGGCCGCCGAGGACGACGTCGCGCTCTGGGCCCACGAACTCAAGCACGTCGAGCAGTATCTGGAATGGGGCGTGGCCGAGTTCGCCCGCCGCTACACCAGTGACTTCCAGTCGGTCGAGGCGCCGGGCTACGAGATGCAGCGCAGGGTGGCCGCCGATCTGAAGGCCGCCGAGGCGGCGCAGCCATAAAAAACCGCCCGCACCTTGCGATGCGGGCGGCAAAGCGGGCACACGCCATCAACGTGCCCGGTCCACTTGCCTCAAGCGGGATTCTGTTCGGCCCTGGCCGGCTGGATGTGCACCACCTGCACCGGCACCGCCTCGACCTTCGGCTGCGGCTTGGCGTAGCGCTGCGGCGCGAAGGCGTGCAGCAGCTGCGCCTCGCGGGCCCTGACGCGCTCGACGCTGGCCAGCTTGACGTGGCCGTAGCCGCGGATCTCCTCGGCCAGCGCGGCGATGCGCACGGCGGCGTCGAGGTTGTCCTCGGTCAGCTGCGGCAGCAGCTCGCGGATGCGCGCGGCGTAGTCCTCGATCAGCCGGCGCTCCATGCGCCGCTCCTCGGTCTTGCCGAACAGGTCCAGCGCGCTGCCGCGCAGGGCCTTGGCCTTGGCCAGCAGCGGGAAGACCTTGGCAAGCCACGGGCCCAGGGTGATCTTGCGCACACGGCCGTCCGCGCCCGGGCGCGACAGCAGCGGCGGGGCCATGTGGAATTCCAGGCGGAAGTCGCCCTCGAACTGCGCCTCGAGCTGGGCGCGGAACTGCGGGTCGCTGTACAGACGCGCCACCTCGTACTCGTCCTTGTAGGCCATCAGCTTGGCGTAACCGCGCGCCACCGCCGGGCTCAGGCGCAGCTTGGCCTGCGGGCCGAGCAGGGCGCGTTCGGCCTTCGCCACCTCGTCGACCAGTTGGCGGAAGCGGCGGGCGTAGGCGGCGTTCTGGTAGTCGGTGAGCAGCAGCTCGCGGTGGGCGACCAGCTCGTCGAAGTCCTCGATGGCGCGGAACTCGTCGATCTCGGCGCTGCGGCTGAGCAGCTGGCGCAGGCCCTGCGGGTTGGCGCGGGCCAGGCGGCCGAGCCCGAAGGCGGCCAGGTTCATCGGCACGGCGACGCCGTTCAGCTCGATGGCGCGCTGCAAGGATTCCAGGCTCAGCGGGATCAGCCCGGCCTGCCAGGCGTAGCCCATCAGCAGGATGTTGGCGCCGATGCTGTCGCCCAAGGCGCGCTGGGCCAGGCTCTGCGCGTCGCACAGCTCCAGGCCGGCCTCGCCGACGGCGTGGCGGATCTTTTCCAGCAGGCCTTCGGTCTGCAGGTTGGCGTCCGGGTTGCGCACGAACTCGGCGGTCGGCAGCACGTGGCGGTTGGCGACCACCTTGGTGCGGCCGTGCTTGACGCTCTGCAGGGCGTCGGCGGAGGCGGCCACCACCAGGTCGCAGGCGAGCAGGGCGTCGGCCTGCTGGGTGTCGATGCGCACCTGGTTGAGGCGCTCCGGCACGTCGGCCAGGCGCACGAAGGACAGCACGGCGCCGCCCTTCTGGGCGAAGCCCATGAAGTCGAGCACGCTGGCCGACTTGAACTCCAGGTGGGCGGCCATGGAGATCAGCGCGCCGACGGTGACCACGCCGGTGCCGCCGACGCCGGTGACCAGCAGGTCGTAGGGCGCGTTCCACACATGGGCCGCCGGACGCGGCAGGTTGTTCAGCAGCTCGGCGAGGGCGCGTTGGCCGGCTTCGCCCTGCAGGGCGCCGACGCCTTTGCGCACGCGGCCGCCCTTGACCGAGACGAAGCTCGGGCAAAAGCCGTTGACGCAGGAGTAGTCCTTGTTGCACGACGACTGGTCGAGCTGGCGCTTGCGGCCCAGTTCGGTTTCCAGCGGCACCAGCGACAGGCAGTTGGAGACCACGCCGCAGTCGCCGCAGCCTTCGCACACCGCCTGGTTGATGAACAGGCGACGGTCCGGGTCGGGGAATTCGCCCTTCTTGCGGCGGCGACGCTTCTCGGCGGCGCAGGTCTGCTCGTAGATCAGCACGGTGACGCCGGCGGTCTCGCGCAGTTCGCGCTGCACCTTGTCCAGATCCTCGCGCGGGTGGAAGGCGGTGCTGGCCGGGAAGCGGCTGCGCTGGCTTTCGTACTTGGCGATGTCGTCGCTGAGCACCACCACCTTGCGTGCGCCCTCGGCGCTGACCTGCTGGGCGATGGCGTCGACGGTGATGGTGCCGTCCACCGGCTGGCCGCCGGTCATGGCCACCGCGTCGTTGAACAGGATCTTGTAGGTGATGTTGGCCTTGGCGGCGATCGACTGGCGGATCGCCAGGTAGCCGGAGTGGTAGTAGGTGCCGTCGCCGAGGTTCTGGAACACGTGCGGCACTTGGGTGAAGCGCGAGTGCGCAGCCCAGTCGACGCCTTCGCCGCCCATCTGGATCAGGCCGCTGGTTTCGCGGTCCATCCAGTTGGCCATGAAGTGGCAGCCGATGCCGGCCAGCGCGCGCGAGCCTTCCGGCACCTTGGTCGAGCTGTTGTGCGGGCAGCCGGAGCAGAAGTACGGCGAGCGGCGCACGGCGTCGGCGAGGTTGCTCAGCTGCGGCGGCGCGGTGAAGTCGCGGACCAGGTGGCGGCGGTCGAGATCGGCGGTCTGGCGGGCCAGCCAGTCGGCCAGCACCGGCATGATGCGCGAGGGGCGCAGCTCGCCGAGGGCGGAGAGCAGCGGCTTGCCGGCGGCGTCCTGCTTGCCGAGCAGGCGCGGGCGCAATTCGCTCGGCTGGTTGTAGAGCAGCTCGCGCAGCTGGCGCTCAATCACCGGCGCCTTCTCCTCGATCACCAGCACCTCTTCCAGACCCTTGACGAAGTCGAGGGCGCGGTTCGGTTCGATGGGGAAGGACAGGCCGATCTTGTAGACGCGGATGCCGGCGCGGGCCAGGTCGTCGAGGGAGATGTCCAGGCGGCGCAGGCATTCGAGGAAGTCGAGGTGCGCCTTGCCGCAGGTGACGATGCCGAAGCGCGCCTGCGCGCAGGCGACGACGGTCTTGTCGATGCTGTTGCTCTTGGCGAAGGCACGCACGGCGTCGAGCTTGTCGGCCTGGCGGGCTTCCAGCTGCAGCGAGGGAAGGTCCGGCCAGCGATAGTGCAGGCCGCCGGCCGGCGGGGTGTAGTCCACCGGGGCGTCGAAGCGGGTCTGGATGCGGTCCAGATCGACGGTCGAGCCGCTTTCCACCACCTCGGACAGGGCGGTGAAGCCGACCCAGGCGCCGGAGAAGCGCGACAGCGCCCAGCCGTACAGGCCGAACTCCAGGTATTCGGCGATGGTCGCCGGGGAAACGGTCGGCACGCTCCAGGCCTGGAAGGCCAGGTCGCTCTGGTGCGGCATGGAGGAGGACACGCAGCCGTGGTCGTCGCCGGCGACGATCAGCACGCCGCCGTTGGGCGAGGAGCCGTAGGCGTGGCCGTGCTTGAGGGCATCGCCGGCGCGGTCGACGCCCGGGCCCTTGCCGTACCAGTAGGCGAACACGCCGTCGACGGTGCGCTCGGGGTCGGACTCGACCTGCTGGGTGCCGAGCACCGCGGTGCCGCCCAGTTCCTCGTTGATCGCGGGGAGGAACTCGATCTGGTTGTCGGTCAGCAGGCGCTTGGCCTTCCACAGGGCCTGGTCGACCATGCCCAGGGGCGAGCCGCGATAGCCGCTGATGAAGCCGGCGCTGTTCAGGCCGCGCGCGCGGTCGAGGGCGCGCTGCATCAGCGGCAGGCGCACCAGGGCCTGGGTGCCGGTGAGGAAGATCTGGCCGCGGGTGGCTTCGAGGCTGTCGCTCAGGCGGTAGTCGTCGCGCAGCTGCACGGTGCTGGCGCGCTCGGTCGCATGGGTCATTGTTGTTGTCCTGCGAGAGGTGTTGTTCTGTGGGGAATAGTGTTCCCCAGCGCAGGCGGTTTTTTGTTTCTCTTTTTCCCTGGTAGGCGGTAGATTCGAGAAAAAATGAATCGCAATTTCGGCAAAAGGAGAATGTCATGCTCGACAAGTTCGCCCGCCAGCTGCTCAGCGAACTGCAGCGCGACGCCCGGCAGACCATGCAGCAGCTCGCCGAGAAGGTCGGCCTGTCGACCACGCCCTGCTGGCGGCGCATCAAGGAGCTGGAGGAGGAGGGGGTGATCCGCCGCTATACGGTGCTGGTGGATCGCGAGAAGGTCGGCCTGCAGAACTGCGTGTTCGCCGAGGTGGCGCTGAGCCGCCACGCCGGCGATGTGACCGCCGAGTTCGAGGCGGCGGTGGCGGCTACCCCGGAGATCGTTGCCTGCTACGCCACCACCGGCAAGGCCGACTACCTGATCAAGGTGGTCACCAGCGACATCAAGGCCTACGACCAGGTACTGCAGCAGCGCATCTTCCGCCTGCCCGGGGTGGCCAGCGTGCACACCAGCGTGGTGCTGCGCGAGGTGAAGGACGAGGTCAGCCTGCCGCTGTGAGGCCGGCGCCGGCCCGGGCTACCAGAGCCGATAGCTGGCCTCCGCGGCATCGGTGTCGGGCTGCAGCGGCGCGGCGAGGGGCTGCGCGGCGGGTTCGAGCGAGCGGGCGAGGCGCTCGTCCAGTGCGCCCTCGATCTGCCCGGAAAGGTGCCGGACCCCGGCCAGGACGCCGCTGTCGGGATCGTGCAGCAGTTCCTGCCATTGCGCCTCGAAGGCGGCCTGCAGGTTCAGGCGCAGCTGTGCCTCCAGTTGCGGGCGTCGCTCCTCGCGGGTCAGCGACGTGACGGCTGCCGAGCCCAGGGAGATCGCCATGCCGGCGACTCGGCCGACCACCGCGGCGAGGGCGCCGACCACACCCTGGGTGTTCTGCTCGTCCGCCAGTCGCGTGCTGGTCTGGCGGGCCAGCGCGGCAAGGCCGGCGTCCCTGGTCCAGGCGCCGGAGTCGTCGCGGCCGTTGCGGATCCGCTCGGCGAGCCCGGCGTAGGCCGGCAGACCTTCCAGGGACGGGGCGCGGACGACCTCGCGCAGCGAGGCGCTCGCCGGCGGGGCCAGGGCGATGGCCGGGATGTGCTCGAGATGCGCGTCGAAGTGCTCGGCGGGAACACCGTAGCGCAGCGGCAGCTCCTGCAATCGTGCGCCGAGCTGCTGGACGTAGAGTCGGCTCGCCTGTGCGGTGATCCAGTCGGGACTGATCAGCCGGGCGACCGGTTCCAGCACGCGCTCCTGGTATTGGTCCTGCAGGTAGAGGGCCAGGCGTTCGGCGGCCGGCGGTTTCGCCTGCGCGGTGTCGAGCTGGTACCAGGTCACCCGCATGCCCAGCCACTGCTGGGTCCAGGCACTGCCGAACCAGGGAATGAAGTGCTCGTCGGTGCGCTGGCGGACCAGTTGCATCCAGCGCCCCATGAGGTCTTCGGCGTACTCCGCGGCCTGCTCGCGGGCCTCCCGGGAGGCGGCGAGCAGGTCGCTGTCGACCTGTCGCCAGGTGCTGGCGGAGACCTCCGCGGCGGTCGGGGGCTGGACGGGGGGCGGTGTTCGCACGGCGCAGCCGCCCAGCAGCGTCAGCAGCAGGGCGGCCAGCAGTAGGCACGGGGCCGTGCTCAGGGGCGTGCCTCGACCGCCGCTTCCACGCGACGGTTGATGGCGCGTCCTTCCGGGGTGGCGTTGTCGGCCACCGGTCGGCTCTCGCCATAGCCGATCGCATCGACGCGCTCGGACGCCACGCCGTACTCGTTGACCAGCACGCTGCGCACGGCATTGGCGCGGCGCTCGGAGAGGCGCTGGTTGTAGGCGTCCGGGCCGACCGAGTCGGTGTGCCCCTCGACCACGGTGGTGGTCTGCGGGTACTCGCGCATGAAGTCGGCCACGGCGCGGATGTCGGCCTTGTAGCCTTCCTTGACCACGTCCTTGTCGAAGTCGAACTTGACGTCGAGTTCCACGCGCACCATCGCCGGGGCCGGGGGCATCGGTTCGGGCACCGGGGCGACGGCCACCGGCTGCGGACAGCCGCTGGCGTCGACCGGGGTGCCGCGCGGGGTATCCGGGCACTTGTCGTCCTTGTTGACCACGCCGTCGCCGTCGGCGTCGCCGTGCACCCAGCAGTAGGCCGCGCCGGTCAGGGCACCGAGACCCAGGCCGCCGGCGGCCCAGGTGGCGCTCTCGATGGCGCCGAGACCGGCGCCGACGACACCGCCGACCGCTGCGCAGGGCGGCCAGTCGCTCTGTACCAGATTGGCGCAGCCGGTCAGCAGGCCGCTGGCCAGGACAAGGGGGACAGCTGTTCTTGCGATATGCATTGCAGTTCTCCTCGATGAGGCGGGAGTTGCGACTCGTCTTGCCGGCCCGGGAAAGAAAGGCGGAGCAATGCAGCAAGTCTTGCACCGGAAACGGGGTTGTCAAAATGACGAGGGTTTTCGTGGGCCGGGTTGCCCTGCGGCGGCGGCCCGAGTGACGAGCGGTCGGCGTACCGGCCTGCGCGGCCGGGCAAGCTGGCCTAACGTGTGGAGTTGTGCGCCGGGCCGGGGCCGGTCGCGCGGAAATTCCGCTCCATGCGGCGAGCCATCGCCAGGAGGTCTCCATGAACACCCCCTATCAGCGTCTCGACAAGAACCAGGCCGCTGTCCTGCTGGTCGACCACCAGACCGGCCTGCTGTCCCTGGTGCGCGACCACGATCCGGACCGCTTCAAGAACAACGTGCTGGCGCTGGCCGATCTGGCGCAGTACTTCAAGCTGCCGACCCTGCTCACCACCAGCTTCGAGAGCGGCCCCAACGGCCCGCTGGTGCCGGAGCTGAAGGCGCAGTTTCCCGATGCGCCCTACATCGCCCGGCCGGGACAGATCAACGCCTGGGACAACGAGGACTTCGTCAAGGCGGTGAAGGCCACCGGCCGCCGGCAGCTGATCCTCGCCGGGGTGGTGACCGAGGTGTGCGTGGCCTTTCCGGCGCTGTCGGCGATCGAGGAAGGTTTCGAGGTGTTCGTGGTCACCGATGCCTCCGGCACCTTCAACGAGGTGACCCGGCAGGCGGCCTGGCAGCGCATGGCGGCGGCCGGTGCGCAGCTGATGACCTGGTTCGGCGTGGCCTGCGAGCTGCACCGCGACTGGCGCAACGACGTCGAGGGGCTGGCGGCGCTGTTCTCCAACCACATCCCGGACTATCGCAACCTGATCAACAGCCATGCGGCCTTCACGGCCGGCAACTAGTCCGCTGGCGGAGTAAAAAGGCGTGGCCGGGGAGGGCCACGCGAGGGACGAAGGGCAGGACTGGAGTCCCTCCGTCTTGGAGAAGGCCCCGCTGGCGAGGCCCTGGCGCCTGGGGAGGCGTGCGCTGCGGTTGCGGTGGACCAGGCTGCGCCGGGGGCTTCAGCGCTGGATCGGGCAGCCGGTGGCGGCCTGCAGCTCGTCGAAGCTGACGCCCTCGGCCAGCTCGACCAGCGTCAGGCCCTGCTCGGTGACGTCGAGCACGGCCAGGTCGGTGATGATCCGGTCGACCACGCCGACGCCGGTCAGCGGCAGGTCGCAGCGTTCGAGGATCTTGTACGCGCCGCCCTTGGCGCAGTGCTCCATCAGCACCACCACGCGGCGCACGCCGGCGACCAGGTCCATGGCGCCGCCCATGCCCTTGACCATCTTGCCGGGGATCATCCAGTTGGCCAGGTCGCCGTGCGCCGACACCTGCATGGCGCCGAGGATCGACAGGTCGATGTGGCCGCCGCGGATCATCGCGAAGCTCGCCGCGCTGTCGAAGAAGCTGCTGCCGGGCAGGGTGGTAATGGTCTGCTTGCCGGCGTTGATCAGGTCCGGGTCGACCTCGTCCTCGGTGGGGAAGGGGCCGATGCCGAGCAGGCCGTTCTCGCTCTGCAGCCAGACGTCCATGCCTTCGGGGATGTAGTTGGCCACCAGGGTCGGCAGGCCGATGCCGAGGTTGACGTAGAAGCCGTCCTGCAGCTCGGCGGCGGCGCGCTGCGCCATCTGTTCGCGGGTCCAGGCCATGTTCAGGCGCTCCCTGCTTTGGAGTTGGAAAGCGTACGTTGCTCGATGCGTTTCTCGGGCGTGGCGTTGACCACGATGCGCTGCACGTAGATGCCCGGCAGGTGGATCTGGTCGGCGTCCAGCGCGCCGGTCTCGACCAGCTCCTCGACCTCGACCACGCAGACCTTGCCGGCCATGGCGGCGAGCGGGTTGAAGTTGCGCGCGGTCTTGCGGAACAGCAGGTTGCCGGCCTTGTCGGCCTTCCACGCCTTGACCAGCGCCACGTCGGCGGTCAGCGAACGCTCCATCACGTACCACTCGCCGTCGAACTGGCGGGTCTCCTTGCCCTCGGCGACCAGGGTGCCGTAGCCGGTCTTGGTGAAGAACGCCGGGATGCCGGCGCCGCCGGCGCGCAGCTTCTCGGCCAGGGTGCCCTGCGGGGTGAACTCCAGCTCCAGCTCGCCGGCCAGGTACTGGCGCTCGAACTCCTTGTTCTCGCCGACGTAGGAGGAAATCATCTTGCGGATCTGCCGGGTGGCGAGCAGCTGGCCGAGGCCGAAGCCGTCGACGCCGGCGTTGTTGCTGATCGCGGTGAGGTTGTTCCTGCCGCTGTCGCGCAGCGCGGCGATCAGCGCCTCGGGGATGCCGCACAGGCCGAAGCCGCCGACGGCGATGGTCATGCCGTCCTCCACCAGCCCGTCGAGGGCTGCGTGGGCATTCGGGTAGAGCTTGTTCATCGTGAGCAGTCTCTGGTCGTTCTTGAGGCAGGGCCGGGACGCGTCGCGTCCCGGCGGGCGCTCCCACGGCGCAGCGTGGGAGCGGTCGGGTCGGCAGGGTCAGGCGCTGCGCGCCGGCAGCACCATGCCGCGGCATTCGCCGAAGCCGATCGAGGGCTGGCCCTCGCGGCGGCAGCGGGCGCGCAGGATCACCTCGTCGCCGTCCTCGAGGAAGGTGCGGGTCTCGCCGCTGGCCAGGGTCAGCGGCTGCTTGCCGCCGAAGGTGCTCTCCAGCAGGCTGCCGAACTGGGTCGGTTCCGGGCCGGAAAGGGTGCCGGAGCCGAACAGGTCGCCCGGTTGCAGCTTGCAGCCGCCGACGCTGTGGTGGGCGACCATCTGCGCCACCGTCCAGTACATGTAGCGGGTGTTGCTCAGCGCCAGGCGTTGCGGGGCCAGGCCCTGCTCGCGCATGGCGGCGGTGAGCAGCAGCACTTCCAGCTCGATGTCGAGGCCGCCGTGGGCCTGGTCCTGCGCATCCAGCAGGTAGGGCAGCGGCTGCGGGTCGCCGGCCGGGCGCGGCGGCTGGGCGGCGCGGAACGGCTCCAGCGCCTCGGGCATCACCACCCAGGGCGAGACGCTGGTGGCGAAGTTCTTGGCCAGGAACGGGCCGAGCGGCTGGTATTCCCAGGCCTGCACGTCGCGCGCCGACCAGTCGTTGAGCAGGCAGAAGCCGGCGACGTGCTCGCCAGCCGCGCCGATGGCGATGGCCTCGCCCATCGCGTTGCCCTGACCGATCCAGATGCCCAGCTCCAGCTCGTAGTCCAGGCGCTTGCTCGGCCCGAAGCTCGGCGCTTCCTGGCCCGGCGGCAGGGTCTGGCCCTGCGGGCGGCGCACCGGCGTGCCGGAGACGCACACGGTGGAGGCGCGGCCGTGGTAGCCGATCGGCACGTGCTTGTAGTTGGGCAGCAGCGGGTTGTCCGGGCGGAACAGGCGGCCGACGTTGTTGGCGTGGTGGATGCCGACGTAGAAGTCGGTGTAGTCGCCGACCCGTGCCGGCAGCTGCAGCTGACAGTCGGCCATGGCCGGCAGCAGGGCCTCGCCCTGGGCCTCCATCTGCGCCCGTGCCGGCGAGCCTTCGGCGAGCAGCTCAGTGAGCACGGCGCGCAGGGCGCGGCGGGCGCTGGCGCCGAGAGCGAAGAAGGCGTTCAGGCAGTCGCCGCTGGCGGCTGCGGCGGCGACCTTGGCCTCACCCTCGAACAGCCCGGCCGCGCAGGCGACCTTGAGGTCGAGGATGCGCTCGCCGATGGCGACGCCGCCGCGCGGCGCCTGGCCCGGCGGGCTGAAGACGCCCAGCGGCAGGTTCTGCAGTGGGAAGTCGGGGTGGCCGTTGGCCGAGGAAACCCAGCTGAGCGGGTTGACTGCATTGGTCATGGACTGCGTTCTCCGTGTCGGGGCCGGGTTACTGGAACATTTCTTTGTAGCTGCCGTCGTGCATCCAGGCGGCGTGCTTGGGCGCGCGCTTGGTCTGCGCCCACTCCTCGAGCATGGCCCATTTCACCTGGTCGAGGGCTTCGAGCATCTTCGGCGAGCCGGTGTTGGCGGCCAGCTCCAGGCGGTGGCCGTTGGGGTCGAAGAAGTAGATCGACTGGAACAGCGCGTGGTCGGTCGGGCCGAGCACCTCGATGCCGGCGGCCTCCAGGCTGGCCTTGGCCTGCAGCAGCACGTCCATCGACTCGACCTGCAGGGCCAGGTGCTGGGTCCACACCGGGGTGTTGGGGTCGCGACCCATCTGCGGCTGGATCGGCAGCTCGAAGAACGCCAGCACGTTGCCCATGCCGGCGTCGAGGAAGATGTGCATGTACGGATCGAACTCGCCGGTGGAGGGCACGGAGTCCTCGGCGATGGACAGGATCAGCTTCATGCCCAGGTGCTGCTCGTACCAGCGGGCGGTTTCCAGCGCGTCCTTGCAGCGATAGGCGACGTGATGGATTTTCTGCACGATCGGTTTCATGACGGATGTCCCTTGCTCGGTGGGCGGGGGCGGGGTCGCCGGCGCGGATGGGGATTCGCTGGCGAGCACGCTTTTGTTATTCGTAATCAACTTACGCAAAACGTAACTCGCGAAGGGGAGAGCGTCAAGCGTAGAATCCGCCTTCCATCGCCACGCACAGGAAGCAACATGACCAGCGAAACCGCGCGCGCGGAGGCTCCGCGCCGGCAGAAGGTGCAGTCCGCCGAGGTCGGCACCGACATCCTCAAGGGCCTGGCCGAACTGGCGCCGGCCACCTCGCTGTCGCGCCTGGCCGAGCACGTCGGCATGCCGGCGAGCAAGGTGCACCGCTACCTGCAGGCGCTGATCGCCAGCGGCTTCGCCGAGCAGGACGAGAGCACCGGGCACTACGGCTTGGGCCGCGAGGCACTGTTCGTCGGCCTGGCCGCCATCGGCCGCCTGGACGTCACCAAGGTGGCGTTGCCGCGCCTGGTCGAGCTGCGTGATGCACTCAACGAGACCTGCTTCCTCGCCGTGTGGGGCAACAAGGGGCCGACCGTGGTGCACGTCGAGCAGGCGGTGCGCGCGGTGACCGTGGTCACCCAGGTGGGCTCGGTGCTGCCGCTGCTCGGCTCGTCGACCGGGCTGGTGTTCGACGCCTTCCTGCCGGAGGTGGAGAGCGCCGCGCTGCAGGCGGCGGCGCTGGCCGAGCCGGGCGCGCCGGCGGCCGCCGAGCTGCAGGCGCTGCGCACGCAGATCCGCGCCCGCGGCCTGCACCACGTGCACGGGCTGTTGATGTCGGGGGTGAACGCGCTGTCGGCGCCGCTGTTCGCCGCGGGCGGCAAGCTGGTCGGGGTGATCACCGTGGTCGGCACCGCGCCGGGCTTCGCCGCCGATCCCGAGGGGCCGCAGGCCGAGCGGCTGCGGGCGGTGGCGCGGGAGATCAGTGCGCGGATGGGCGGGCACGCGCCGCAGTAGCGCACGCCACAAAGAAAAACGGCAACCCGGACTAGAAGCTGCCAGGCCGTCCGGGTTGCCGTGGGAGAAACGTGGGGCGCCGTGAAAAGCCCTTATCCCCGAACCCTCTCCCGCGAACGGGAGAGGGGAAGGTGTCGCTTACTCGGTGGCCAGCACGCCGCGGCGGATCTGGTCACGTTCGATAGACTCGAAAAGCGCCTTGAAGTTGCCTTCGCCGAAGCCGCTGTCGCCCTTGCGCTGTATGAACTCGAAGAACACCGGGCCCATCAGGGTCTCCGAGAAGATCTGCAGCAGCAGGCGCTGCTCGCCGTTCTCCGCGGCGCCGTCGAGCAGGATGCCGCGCGACTGCAGCTCGGCCACCGGCTCGCCGTGGCCCGGCAGGCGGCTTTCCAGCATCTCGTAGTAGGTGGCCGGCGGCGCGGTCATGAAGCGCATGCCCAGCTCCTTGAGGGCGTCCCAGGTCTTGATCAGGTCGTCGGTGAGGAAGGCCACGTGCTGGATGCCCTCGCCGTTGAACTGCATGAGGAACTCCTCGATCTGCCCGCTGCCCTTGGACGACTCCTCGTTGAGCGGGATGCGGATCAGGCCGTCCGGCGCGGTCATCGCCTTGGAGGTCAGGCCGGTGTACTCGCCCTTGATGTCGAAGTAGCGGATCTCGCGGAAGTTGAACAGCTTCTCGTAGAAGTCCGCCCAGTAGGCCATGCGTCCGCGGTAGACGTTGTGGGTCAGGTGGTCGATCAGCTTGAGGCCGGCACCCTGCGGGTGGCGGTCGACGCCCTCGATGAACTCGAAGTCGATGTCGTAGATGGACGAGCCTTCGCCGAAACGGTCGATCAGGTAGATCGGTGCGCCGCCGATGCCCTTGATCGCCGGCAGGCGCAGCTCCATCGGCCCGGTGGGGATGTCGATCGGCTGGGCGCCCAGCTCCAGCGCGCGAGCGTAGGCCTGGTGGGCGTTCTTCACCCGGAAGGCCATGCCGCAGGCCGACGGGCCGTGCTCGGCGGCGAAGTAGGAGGCCAGGCTCTTCGGCTCCTTGTTGAGGATCAGGTTGATGTCGCCCTGGCGGTACAGGTCGACGTCCTTGGAGCGGTGGGTAGCGACCTTGGTGAAGCCCATCATGGCGAAGATGGGTTCCAGGGTGTTCGGCGTCGGCGCGGCGAATTCGATGAACTCGAAGCCCATCAGGCCCATCGGGTTTTCGAACAGATCGGTCATTTCGGTATCTCGCTTTCTAATCTCGTTGTCTTTGAGTCTGGCAGGTCAGCGGGCGCATGCCGGCACCGGCGGTGCGCAGGACACGCCACGGACGCTGCGAGCGAGGAAGTCGCCGATCAGCAGCTTGAGGCCGAGGATCTTCATGGGCGTTGGCTCAGGCCGGCCGGTCGGCCTGGGCGTCCGGATGGGCCTTCTGGAAGGCCGGGTGTTCGAGGGCCAGGCGCTCGACGCGGGCGATGCGCGGGTAGGCCGAGAGGTCGACGTTGAAGCGGCGCGCGGCGTACAGCTGGGGCAGCAGGTAGACGTCGGCCAGGCCCGGCGCGCCGAAGCAGAAGCCGTCGTCGCCGATCAGCGCCTCGACGGCGCGCAGGCCCTCGCCGATCCAGTGGGCGATCCACTGCTGCACCTGTTCCTCGCTCAGGCCCAGACCGCGCAGGCGCTCGAGCACCGCGACGTTGTGCAGCGGGTGGATGTCGCAGCCGATCAGCGCCGCCACGCCGCGCTGGCGGGCGCGCTCGAGCGGGGCGGCGGGCAGCAGCGCCGGTTCGGGATAGCGTTCTTCCAGATACTCGATGATCGCCGGCGACTGGATCAGCAGCGCGCCCTCGTCGCTGCGCAGGGCCGGCACGCGGGCCTGCGGGTTGATCGCGCGGTAGGCCGGCTGCCGTTGTTCGACGTGCCCCGGCGCCAGGTTGACCGGGAAGTGACGGGCCTCCAGGCCCTTGAGCGCCAGGGCGATGCGCACGCGGTAGGAAGCGGTGGAGCGGTAGTAGGTGTAGAGGTCCATGAGGCGCGCGCTCGTTGATATTATTTTTTGCGTAAGGCGATTACTTAGGGTGAAATTTGCGGCCTGGGCAGGATGCTGTCAAGTCGAAAGTGCGCCGGTCGCCAGGGGTGTGCCGCCTGGCTGAGGTCGCGATCCGCCGCCGTCGGGAATCGGGAAGGGTGGGGCAGGGGAAGAGGCCCTTCCCGCCGGCGTGGCGGGAAGGGCAGAAGGTTCAGACGAAGTTGATGGCGTTGTCGGCGAGCTGCTCCAGGTCGTAACCGTTGACGCCGATCAACGTCAGGCTCCAGCTGGAGTCGCTGGCGAGGGTGAGTACGCTGTCGAGCTTGCCGTCGCCGTTCACGTCCTGCTGGCTGAGGGAGAACATGGAGAGGAACATGTCCCTGGCATCGTCCGGAGTGGCGCCGAGTCCGGCGAACTCCAGCCTGTCCTTGCTCCATTCGAAGTCGTGGATCCAGTCCTTGCCGTCCGTGCTGGTGACCTGGGTATTGGCATTGCCGAGGTCGAAACTGTCGGAGTACCAGCGTTCCTGGCTGACCTTGCCGGTCTTCAGCATGACGCTGTCGCGGTCGCCGAACATGTCCGCCAGATCCTCCTGGCTGATGCCCTCGATCCACGGCGTGGCATCTGCGCCCGAGTCGTTCTGGTTGAGGCCGATCTCGACGATGCCGTCGCCATCGAGATCCTCGCCCAGGCCGTATTCGCTCACCAGGTAGTTGAGCCAGGCGCTGTAGTGGGTGGCGAAGAAGTTCTGGGTGGTGCCGTCGGCCAGCTCGCCGGAGGCCACCTGGCTGCCCAGTCCGTTGGCGACCAGCCAGCCGGTGAAGCTGGAGCTGCCGCCGCTGCCGGCGGAGACGCTGAAGCTGTAGCAGAACAGGTCATCGCCGGTGCCGCCGTAGAGCTGATCATCGCCGGTGCCGCCAGTGAGAACGTCTTCGCCGTTTTCGCCCCTGAGAGTATCGTTGCCACTGCCGCCATTCAGCGTGTCATTCCCCGTACCGCCGTATAGGGTGTCGTTCCCGGCATCGCCGTTGAGTGTGTCGGCGCCATTTCCCCCGTATAGGGTGTCGTTGCCGTCGCCGCCGTTGAGGGTGTCGTCTCCGTTCCCCCCGTTGAGGGTATCGTCCCCGCCCAGCCCATTGATGGTGTCGGCCTGGTTGGTGCCGTCCAGCGTTTCACCGTTTTCGGTGCCATTTATCTCAGCCATTTGTTCCTGCTCCTGTGCCCTGGCGCGCTGACGGTGGCGCGCCGCCCGCGCACAACCGCCATTTCCGTTCCGCTCGCTGCGAATACCTGCATGGCAACCCGGCTGTCTTCAGGAGATCCGTGGCTTTCCGAGCCCGCATCGCTGCGGGGGTGGCTTTGTCGCTGGAAAAGCTAGCTGTGGCGCTGCAGTGCTGCCAATTCGCCGGTACATCCTTGCCATGCCCCGAGGGCCGGTAAGTGATGCCAAGAGACTGAACGGAAAGGGTTTTGCAGCGGCTTTTGCCGCTCGTCGGCTGGCACTCGCTTTCGGGGCGGGAGAAGATTTTTTCATTCTTTATTTAACATAATGAAATTTCTGGTCCGCCGCGATTCCCTCCGCCTCGTGCATGCGCGTGTAATCAGTTCAGGAGGGGGGGAGGTCCCGGCTGGCGCCGATTTGCAAGGGCGCAAGCGGGCTCATTAGACTTGCCGATCAGAACCTTTCCATCTTGCAAGGCCTCTCCCGATGATCAAGAAGTGTCTCTTCCCGGCCGCCGGCTACGGCACCCGGTTCCTGCCCGCAACCAAGGCGATGCCCAAGGAGATGCTGCCGGTGGTCAACAAGCCGCTGATCCAGTACGCCGTCGAGGAAGCGCTGGACGCCGGCCTGCACGAGATCGCCATGGTCACCGGTCGCGGCAAGCGCGCGCTGGAAGACCATTTCGACATCAGCTACGAGCTGGAACAGCAGATCCGCGACACCGACAAGGAGAAGTACCTGGTCGGCATCCGCCGCCTGATCGACGAATGCAGCTTTTCCTACACCCGCCAGATCGAGATGAAGGGCCTCGGCCACGCCATTCTCAGCGGTCGTCCGCTGATCGGCGACGAGCCGTTCGCCGTGGTGCTCGCCGACGATCTCTGCCTGAACCTCGAAGGCGACGGCGTGCTGGCGCAGATGGTCAAGCTGTACAAGCAGTTCCGCTGCTCCATCGTCGCCATCCAGGAGGTGCCGCGCGAGGAGACTCACAAGTACGGGGTGATCGCCGGCGAGCCGATCCGCGACGACATCTTCCGGGTGAACGCCATGGTCGAGAAGCCCAAGCCCGAGGACGCGCCGTCCAACCTGGCGATCATCGGCCGCTACATCCTGACCCCGGACATCTTCGAGCTGATCGAGCAGACCCCGCCCGGCAAGGGCGGCGAGATCCAGATCACCGACGCGTTGATGAAGCAGGCCCAGGACGGCTGCGTGATCGCCTACAAGTTCAAGGGCAAGCGTTTCGACTGCGGTGGCGCCGAAGGCTACGTCGAGGCCACCAACTTCTGCTTCGAGAACCTCTACAAGGCCGGCAAGGCCTATTGAGTTCGCGTCGCAACCACGAGGCCGCCTGCGGGCGGCCTCGTCGTTTTCAGGGGATGGGCATCGCTTCCGAACCCGGCCCCAGCGGCTGGCCGTAGCTGAACTCCACGTAGTTGCCGGCCGGGTCGCGCAGGCCGCAGTAGTAGCCGACCGGGTAAGGCTCGTCGCGCGGCGGCCAGATCAGGCAGCCGGCCGCGGTGGCGCGCGCGGCGATGGCGTCCACCGCCGCGCGGCTGTCCATGGCGAAGCCGAAGTGGCTGTAGTCGTCCGCGGCCAGCTCGCGGCGGGTGCCGCCGGGCATGATGACGAAGATGAAGCGGTGTTCCTGGCCCGGCTCGGCCATCCAGACGATGCGCGAGCCCTTGCCTGCGCGCTCGTGGATCACCCGCATGCCGCAGAACTCCCGGTAGAAGGCGATGCAGGCGTCGAGGTCCGGCACGTGCAGGGCGATGTGGGTGAGGGTGGTGGCCATCGTCGATCCTCCCGCGTGCTCTGCCAGAGCATACACGCTCGGGGCGGCGTTCTCCGGTATCCTGCCAGGCCTGCAAGGAGGAAAAGCATGTCCTACGACTACGATCTGTTCGTCATCGGCGCCGGCTCCGGCGGCGTGCGTGCGGCGCGCTTCGCCGCCGGCTTCGGCGCTCGCGTGGCGGTGGCCGAAAGCCGCTACCTGGGCGGCACCTGCGTCAACGTCGGCTGCGTGCCGAAGAAGCTGCTGGTATACGGCGCGCACATGGCCGAGGAGTTCGAGCAGGCGGCCGGTTACGGCTGGTCGCTGGAGGGCGCGAGCTTCGACTGGCCGACCCTGATCGGCAACAAGACCCGCGAGATCCAGCGCCTCAACGGCATCTACCGCAACCTGCTGGTCAACAGCGGCGTGACCCTGCTGGAAGGCCATGCGCGCATCGTCGGCGCCCACGAGGTCGAGGTGAACGGCCGGCGCTACAGCGCCGAGCACATCCTGATCGCTGTCGGCGGCTGGCCGCAGGTGCCGGACATCCCCGGCAGGGAGCTGGCGATCACCTCCAGCGAGGCCTTCTACCTGGAGCAGCTGCCGCGCCGCGTGCTAGTGGTCGGCGGCGGCTACATCGCCGTCGAATTTGCGTCGATCTTCCACGGTCTCGGCGCGCAGACCAGCCTGCTGTACCGCGGCCAGCGCTTCCTGCGCGGTTTCGACGAAGCGGTGCGCACGCATCTGGAGGAGGAGCTGCGCAAGAAGGGCCTGGACCTGCAGTTCAACAGCGACATCGCCAGCATCGAGCGCCAGGCCGACGGCAGCCTGCTGGCCAGCCTGCGCGACGGCCGCGTGCTGGAGACCGACTGCGTGTTCTACGCCACCGGGCGGCGGCCGATGCTCGACGATCTGGGCCTGGAGAACGCCGGTGTGGCGCTGGACGCGCGCGGCTTCATCGCCGTCGACGACGAGTATCGCACCAGCGTGCCGTCGATCCTCGCCATCGGCGACGTCACCGGCGGAGTGCAGCTGACCCCGGTGGCGCTGGCCGAGGGCATGGCGGTGGCGCGCCGGCTGTTCAGGCCCGAGCAGTACCGTCCGGTCGACTACGCGCTGATTCCCACCGCGGTGTTCAGCCTGCCGAACATCGCCACCGTCGGCCTCACCGAGCAGCAGGCGGTCGAGCAGGGCTACCGCGTCCAGGTGTTCGAGAGCCGCTTCCGGCCGATGAAGCTGACCCTGACCGACTGCCAGGAACGCACTCTGATGAAGCTGGTGGTCGACGCCGACAGCGACCGGGTGCTCGGCTGCCACATGGTCGGCCCGGACGCCGGCGAGATCGTCCAGGGCCTGGCGGTGGCGCTCAAGGCCGGCGCCACCAAGGCGGTGTTCGACGAGACCATCGGCATCCACCCGACGGCCGCCGAGGAGTTCGTCACCATGCGCACGCCGCGAGCGGACTGAGCGACGGATGGAAACGACGAGGCCCGCCGAACTGGCGGGCCTCGTCGCATCGAGCCTGGCGGGCGGCTCAGTGGCCCCGATGCTTGCCGTGGTCCATCGGCATGCCGTGGCCCATGTGGCCGTCGGCGCTGCGAACCTCCACCTGCACCTCGACCTTGCCGGCCTTCTCGAACTCTAGGGTCAGCGGGAAGCGCTCGCCGGCCTTGAGCGGCTGGGCGAGGCCGAACAGCATCACGTGATTGCCGCCCGGCTGGAACGCCACCGCGCCCTTGGCGGGGATCTCCACGGCCGGGATCTGCACCATCTTCATCAGGCCGTCCTGATGCAGGTGGGCGTGCAGTTCGCTGTGCCCGGCGCGCGGGGTGCTGGCGGCGACCAGGCGGTCGGCGTCGCCCTGGTTGTGCAGGGTGAAGTAGGCGGCGCCGGCCGGCGCGTTGGGCGGCAGCTCGCGCGACCATGGCTGGTCGATGGTCAGCGCGCCGACCTTGTACTCTTCGGCGAAGCTCGGCAGGGCAGCGGCGAGCAGGGCGGCCAGGCTCAGGGTGCGGATCAGCATCGGGACTCCTCGTGATGGCAGGCGCCCGGGGTGGGCGAATGCCGCGCAACATAACACGGCGGCGGCGCGCCCTGCAGGCGACCGGAACGCGCAGTGCTCAGGGCTCGTTGCGCCCCGTCGGGCGGCCGGCTTCGCCGCCGTCCAGCGCCAGGCCGCCGAAGGACGTGCTCGGGTCGATGTAGCGCAGCGCCGAGCGGGCGTCGCGCCAGCCCACGTAGCTCATCAGCGCCTTGAGATCCCAGCCGTTGCGCGTCGCCCAGGTGGCGAAGCCGCGGCGCAGCGAGTGGCTGCTGTAGGCCTCGGCCGGCACCCCGGCACGCGCGAGGATGCGTCGCAGCAAGGGGCTCAGGCCGGCCGGGTTGAGCTCTTCCGCCGCCAGGTTGCCCCAGCGGTCGATGCGTCGCAGCAGCGGGCCCTCGCTCAGGCCGGCGACCTCGATCCAGTTCAGGCAGGCCGCCACCGGACACAGCCGGCGCAGCGCCGGCACCCGGTAGTGGGTGCCGCGGCGCTCGCGGTCGCCCTTGTCGAACGGCAGGTAGAGGGTCATGCCGACGCCGGCCTCGGCGCGGATGTCCTCGACGCGCAGACGGCACAGCTCGTCGCTGCGGAAGCCGCGCCAGAAGCCGATCAGCAGCAGCGCCAGATCGCGACGACAGCGCCGCAGGCGGGCCAGCTCGCCGCGCTCGGCGGCCTGCTGCGCCGCGTGCTCCAGCCAGTCGGCGGCCTGCTGCAGATGCTGCACCTGCAGCGGCGCGGCCTGGCGGGCCTGTTGCGGATGCAGGGCGCGGATGCCCTTGAGCATCTGGCGTACCGCCGGCGCCTTGGTGGGATCGGGGAAGCCCTGGCTGACGTGCCACTGGGCCAGGGCGGCCAGGCGCTGGCGGAGCGTGGCGAGGGCCAGCTGGCCGGCGTAGGCCGCCAGGTAGCGGAGGATGCCGTCGCTGGTCGCCGGCAGGAAGCCGCCCCAGCTCACCTCGAAATGCTCGATGGCCGCCTGGTAGCTGCGCCGGGTGTTCTCCCGCGTGCCCGCCTGCAGATAACGCTCGACCTCGTTCATCGCCCACTCCCTACCGTTTCGTATCGCTCGAGCGGCCTTTCGCGCCGCCTTGCCGCCATGAGATTGGATAATTCGTGATTATCGTATCCTAAATCATCCGATTTCATTGACTGAAAGCAGAGCTTTGATAGCATGTAAGAAGATAATACGTAATACGGTACGAAATCGTAGGAGCGATCCATGGCCCGCGGCGGCATCAACAAGGCACTGGTCCAGAAGGCGCGTCAGGCACTGCTGGCCCGGGGCGAGCATCCGAGCATCGATGCGGTGCGCATGGAGCTGGGCAATACCGGTTCGAAAACCACCATCCACCGCTACCTGCGCGAGCTGGAAGAAGCCGCGGCGGGGCAGGGCACGGCGGCCCCGCCGCTGGGCGAGGAGCTGGTCGCACTGGTCGCGCAGCTGGCCGAGCGCCTGCAGCAGGAAGCCTGGGCGGCGGTGGCCGGCGAGCGCGAGGAGCTGGCCGGCGAGCGCGCCGGCTACCTGCAGCAGCTCGAGCAGGCCGCCGCACGCATCCGCCAGCTGGAGGCCGACAAGGCCGCGCTGGACGCCCAGCTGCAGCAGGCGCAGCGCGCCCATGCCGAGGAGCGGGAGCAGCGCCAGGCGGCCGAGGTCGAGGTCGCACGCCTGGTCCAGGCCGGCGAAGACCATTGCCTGCGCCTGGCCGACCGCGACGCGCAGATCCACTCCCTGGAAGACAAGCACCGCCACGCCCGCGAGGCCCTGGAGCACTACCGCGCGGCCAGCCGCGAGCAGCGCGAGCAGGAGCAGCGCCGCCACGAGGCGCAGGTCCAGCAGCTGCAGATGGAGCTCCGCCAGCTGCAGCAGAGCCTGATCGTCCGCCAGGACGAGCTGACCCGGCTGAACCGCGACAACGAACGCTTCGTCACCGAGAACGCGCAGATGCGCCGGGACATGGCCGCGCAGCACGACCGCCTGCAGCGCCGGGAACGGGAGCTGGGCGAGTCGACCGCCCGGCTCGCCCAGGCCGAGGCCGGCCGTGAGTTGCTGCAGGCGCGCACCGCCGACCTGCAGGCCGAAGCGCAGCGGCTCGGCGAGGCGCTGCTCGCGCAGTCCGCCCAGACGCAGGCGCTGCAGGTCGGCCTGAGCGAGATGGCCGCGCGCTTCAGCGCCCTGCAGAGCGCCCCGCTGACCTCCGCCGTGGCCACGGCGGCTGGCGATCCAGCGGCTGGCGATCCAGCGGCCGGCGTCCCGGCGGCCGGCGCCGAGGAGCGACCGACGGCGGACGCCGAGAGCCGGGCCGGGGAGGGCGGACGATGAAGCGCGACGAGCGCCGCGGCGATCTGCTGGCTGCCGTGCGCCACTACCGGCAGCTGCTCTCCGGCGCCCTCGCGCGCTGCTTCCCGCGTACCGCCGCCTACCTGCGCGACGAGCGCCGCGGCGCGCTGTTCCATCAGCCGCCGGCGCCGCGCGCCGAGCGCAAGAGCGCGGCCGCCAAGCCCGCCAGCCGTGCCGCGGCGCCCAAGCGCAAGGCGGCGAAGAAGGCCGCCAAGCCCTCCGCGCGTGGCGCGGAGCGCCCGCCTGCCGGCATCTACGGCCCAGGGCCGTTGCCGGTCGCGGCCGCGCAGGTCGCGGCGATGCGCGCGCAGGTCGCCCAGGCGGTGGCCGCCGGGGTGCTGCGCGAGCCTTCCGAAGAGCAGTGGGCGATGATCCTCGCCCGCCGGCCGGCCACGCGGATCTTCGCCGGGGCCGGCTCCGGCAAGTCCACCACCCTGGTGCTGCGCGTGGTGTTCATGCTCTGCCACCTGGGCATCCCGGCCGAGCGCCTGACGGTGATCTCCTTCACCAACGCCTCCTGCGCCGAGCTGCGCGAGCAGCTGCAGCGGCTGCTGGGCTTCTGGCAATACCCATTCGGCGAGGCGCAGGCGCGTCAGTGCGTGCGCACCTTCCACTCGGCCATGGCGCAGCTGGCCCGCAGCCGGCTCGGCGCGCCGGCCTGGTTCGAGCAGCTGGACGACCAGAGCGCCGCCGCCGAGGAGCCGGACAATCCCCTGGGCGGCCGCCTGCGCCCGGCCCAGCAGCGCCTGCTGCGGCAGGCCTACCAGCGCTGCTACGCCGCGGAGCCGGAGTTCGCCGCCCGGCTGCATGCGCTGCTCGACCAGCCGGCGCCGGAGGGCGGGCGAGGCCGCGCGCCGCAGGACGCCCTGCGCCTGGCCGGCGAGTTCGCCGCCGTGCCGCCGTACGAGGCCTTCTGGCAGCAGGCCGGCTTCATCGAGAGCATCGGCCTGCGCATCGACCGCCTGGACGCCGAGACGCTGGACTGCCCGGAGCGCGAACGCCAGTTCGTCGCCGCGCTGGCGCTCTTCTGGAAGCACTTCGAGGCGCTGCTCGCCGAGCAGGGGCTGACGACCTTCAACGGCGCCTTCCGGCGCCTCGCCGAGCTGCTGGCGGAGGAGGGTACGGAGCCGCCGACCGCCGACCTCGCGCCCTTCGGCCATCTGCTGATCGACGAATTCCAGGACATCTCGCCACAGATCGTCCAGTGGCTGCAGGCCGTGCATGGCCGCCTGGCGCGCGCCGGCGAGGCGGTCAGCCTGATGGCCATCGGCGACGACTGGCAGTCGATCTACGGCTGGCGGGGCAGCTCGCCGGAGCTGTTCATGGACTTCGACCGTCACTTCCCCGGCAAGGGCCGGGCCGCAGCCAGCGCCGTACTGAACCTCACCGCCAACTACCGCTCGGTCGAACCGGTGATCCGCGACGGCGAGAAGCTGCTCGCCAAGGTGACGGTCAAGCAGGCCAAGGCCAGCCGGGCGGTACGTCCGACCCGGCCGGGCGACCACGGCGTCAGGGTGGTGAGCGGCTTCGACCCGAGCGGCCCGCTGGACGCGCTGCTCGCGCAGATCCGCGCCCAGTGCGAGCATGCCGCCGGCCGTCCGGACGCCGAGCGCACTGCGGTGCTGCTGCTCAGCCGGCGCAACGAGCCGCTGCAGCGCATCCGGCGCGAACTGGGCCGCAAGCTGCCGGTCGAGGCGCTGACCATCCACCGCGCCAAGGGGCTGCAGGCCGAGGTGGCGGTGATCCTCGACGACTGCCTGCCGGTCGAGCCGCATCCGCTGCGCAATGCGCTGTACGCCCGCTCGGGCTTCTTCCGCAGCGACTACGACCAGGCCATGCAGGACGAGAGCCTGCGCCTGGCCTACGTGGCGGTCACCCGCGGGGTGAGCCGGGTGCTGTGGTTCACCCGTCGGGTGCAGGGGGCGACCCGGCTGCTCGGCTAGTCGAGGTGCTGCAGCACCTCGCCCACCGCATCGAACAGGCGGTCCAGCTCCTCGGGACGGCTGGTGAAGGGCGGGCCGAACTGCAGGGTGTCGCCGCCGAAGCGTACATAGAAGCCGGCCTTCCACAGTGCGATGCCGGCCTCGAACGGTCGCACCAGGGCGTCGCCGGCGCGCGGGGCGAGCTGCAGGGCGCCGGCCAGGCCGCAGTTGCGGATGTCGAGCACGTGGCGGGCACCGCGGAGGCCGTGCAGGGCGTTCTCGAAGTGCGGCGCCAGCTCGGCCGCGCGGGCCATCAGTTGCTCGCGCTCGAGCAGCTCGAGGGTCGCCAGACCGGCGGCGCAGGCCACCGGGTGCGCCGAGTAGGTGTAGCCGTGGCCGAACTCGATGACGTGCTCGGGCAGGTCCTGTTGCATGAAGGTGCGGTAGATCTCCGCCGAGGCGACCACCGCGCCCATCGGGATGGCGCCGTTGGTGAGCTGCTTGGCGACGTTCATCAGGTCCGGCACCACGCCGAAGTATTCGGCGGCGCTGGCCTTGCCCAGGCGGCCGAAGCCGGTGATCACCTCGTCGAAGATCAGCAGGATGGCGTGCCGGTCGCAGATCTCGCGCAGGCGCTGCAGGTAGCCAACGGGCGGGACTATGACCCCGGCCGAACCGGCCATCGGCTCGACGATCACCGCGGCGATGTTGGAAGCGTCGTGCAGCTCGATCAGCCTGAGCAGCTCGTTGGCTAGCGCCACGCCGCCGCTGGTGGGCATCCCGCGGCTGAAGGCCAGTTCCGGCTGCAGGGTGTGCGGCAGGTGGTCGACGTCCAGCAGCGGGCCGAACATCTTGCGGTTGCCGCCGATCCCGCCGAGGCTGGTGCCGGCCACGTTGACGCCGTGGTAGCCACGCGCGCGGCCGATCAGCCGGGTCTTGCCCGGCTGGCCCCTCGCCCGCCAGTAGGCGCGGGCCATCTTCACCGCGGTGTCGGCGCATTCTGAGCCGGAGTCGGTGAAGAACACGTGGTCGAGCTGGCCGGGCAGCATGGCGGCGATCCGCTCGGCGAGCCGGAAGGACAGTGGATGGGCGTACTGGAAGCCCGGCGAGTAGTCGAGGCTGCCGAGCTGGGCGGCCACCGCCTCGCGGATCTCGCCGCGGCAGTGGCCGGCGCCGCAGGTCCACAGCCCGGACAGGCCGTCGAACACCCGGCGGCCGTGGTCGTCGATCAGCCAGCGTTGCTCCGCGCCGACGACGATCCGCGGATCCTTGAGAAAGCTGCGGTTGGCGGTGAACGGCAGCCAGTGGGCGTCCATGCGCGGTGCGCTGGCCGGCGGATGGGCTGCGGCGTGGGGCAGGGTCATGGCGATGGGCCTCGCGGAGTCGTTGGCGGGCCGGGCGGCCTGCCGTCCTGATCGTTCCCCCAGCCTAGTTCGTGCCTGCGCCGCGTGTCGAACGGGGGGCGGCGCTCGGCCGTTCGGCGCGCATCGCCGTGGCGAGTGGCCTAGACCGACTCCTCCGAGTCCGGCGATCTCTTGCGCCTGCCCGCCGACCTTCCCGAAGCTGCTCTCCCGACGTACAGGCGAGCCAGACGCTGCGGCGAGAGGCCGAGCAGGAAGCCCAGCGCCAGCAGGCGATTGCCCAGCGAGCGCCGCCACCAGCCGTCGCGCTGCCAGCGCCGCGAGCTGACCCGCAGCCCCGATGCCAGGCAGCGCAGCTCGGCGTGCCGGCGCAGGCTGCGGACCAGCGGCACCTCCTCGAACAGCGGCCAGGGCGCGTGCTGGCCGGCGGCGAAGTAGGCGTCGCGGCGCACGAACAGGCCCTGGTCGCCGTAGGGCACGCCGAAGCGCGCGCGCCAGTTGCTCGCCCGCTCGATCAGCCGTCCCGGCCAGGGCGGCGCTCCGCCGAAGCGGAAGGCGAACCAGCCGCCGGCCGCCCCCTCGGCGATGGCCCGGCGCAGTTCGGCCAGCGGCTGGCCGTCGAGCTCGGCGTCGGCGTGCAGGAACCAGAGGATCTCGTGGCTGGCCAGCGCCGCGCCCTGGCGCAGCTGCTCGCCGCGACAGGGTTCGGCCGCCACCCAGAGGGCGCCGTAGCGTTCGCACAGCGCGCGGCAGCGTTTGCCGGCCGCGCCGTCGACGACGATGACCTGCAGCGGCTGGCCGTCCCGGCCGGCCATTTCCTGCAACTGGCCGAGCAGTTGTTCGAGGACGCTCTCGTCGCGCAGGCAGGGAACGATCACGCTGATTCCGGCGGCTGCGCTCATGCGCGGACCTCGTCCAGTCCGGCCAGTGCGGCGAGCAGCCGCCGGCGCGCCGGACGCGGGTCGTTCGCCAGCGCCTGCCGCGCCTGCCGCAGGTCGCTGGGGCGGTCGACGTCGAAGGACTCGCCGCAGAGCCGCACCTCGTGCCCGGCACGCCGACAGGCCTCGGCCAGCGCCTGCCCCAGCCCGGCGCTGCTCCACGGCAGGCCGGCCAGCGCCGGCCAGGGCCGGCGCGAGGCCATCAGCACCACGCCGCCGTCGCGCGCGGCGAGCAGCGCCGTGTCCGCCTCGGCGAGCGCTTCGCGCACCCGCCGGTAGTGCTCCTCGCCGAGCGCCGGCGCGTCGCTGCCGATGAACGCCAGCACGCCGTGGCCGGCCGCGCGCAGGCGGCGGTCGAGGGCGTTGAGCCGAGCGCCGAGGTTGCCGGAGGTCTGTGCCAGGCACAGGCCGCCGGGCAGCCGGGCGGCGGCCCAGGCGCAGTGCTCGGCAGCGTCCGGGGCGATCACCCGGGGGCCCGGCCAGGCGGCCAGGTCCTCCAGCGCGCAGTCCAGCAGCCGCTCGGCGATCGCAAGCGCCGTCGCCTTGCCGAGGAGGGCGGCGAGGCGCTGCTTGCCATGTCCGAGGGAGGGGCGCTTGCACACCAGGATCAGCGCGGGGGGCGGGCAACTTCGCTCGGGCATGGCGACGACTCGCAGCAGTTCGATGAAGGAAACCTATAGTTCAGTATGGCCGCCCGCGCACCCGCGGCGGCGCGCCGAGGAGAAACCGCCGCCATGCACGACATCCTGCCGCTGCTCGATGCCCTCGGCTTCCCGGCCATCCGGCGCGGTCGGCTGGAAGTCCTGCAGGTCAACCTGACCTACCGCTGCAACCAGCGCTGCCTGCACTGCCACGTCAACGCCGGGCCGACCCGCACCGAGAGCATGGACGACGCCACCCTGGCGATCCTCCTCGAGGTGCTCGACGCCCGGCCGCTGCACTGCCTCGACCTGACCGGCGGCGCGCCGGAACTGCACCCGCGCTTCCGCGAGCTGGTCGGCCATGCGCGGCGCGCCGGCCTCAGGGTGATCGACCGCTGCAACCTGACCATCCTCGGCGAACCGGGGCAGGAGGATCTCGCCGAGTTCCTCGCCGGCGAGGGCGTGGAAGTCACCGCCTCGCTGCCCTGCTACGCGCGCGACAACGTCGACCGCCAGCGCGGCGAGGGGGTGTTCGAGCGCAGCATCGCCGGCCTGCACCGGCTCAACGCCCTCGGCTACGGGAGCGGCGAAGGGCTGGTGCTCAACCTGGTGTACAACCCGCAGGGGCCGAGCCTGCCGCCGCCACAGACGGCGTTGGAGGCCGACTACAAGGCGCACCTGGCCGCGGAGTTCGGCATCCGTTTCGACCACCTGCTGACCATCACCAACCAGCCCATCGCCCGTTTCGGCAGCACCCTGGTCAGCCGCGGCCAGTTCGACGCCTACCTGCAGCTGCTGCGCGACAGCTACCGCGCCGAGAACCTCGCGGCGGTGATGTGCCGCACGCTGGTCAGCGTCGACTGGCAGGGCTACCTGTACGACTGCGACTTCAACCAGATGCTCGGTCTGCCGCTCGAGCTGATCGGCCGCCAGCGCCCCCACCTGCGCGACCTGCTGAGCGACCGACTGGACGGCAACCCCATCGTCACCCGCGACCACTGCTTCGCCTGCACCGCCGGCCAGGGCTCCAGTTGCGGCGGCGCCCTGCGCGAGGGCTGAGGATGGGCGCGCGCCGGCTGGCCCTGCTCGGCCTGCTCATCGGCCTGGTCGTCGCCTTCTTCTGGCTCGACCTCGGCCAGTATTTCGACCTCGCGGCGCTCAAGGCGCACCAGGCGGCGCTGCAGGCCGGGGTGGCGGCGCAGCCGTGGCGGGCCGCCGGGCTGTACCTGCTGGTCTACGTGGCGGTGGCCGCGCTGTCGCTGCCCGGCGCGACCCTGCTGACCCTGGTCGGCGGCGCGCTGTTCGGCCTGCTCGCCGGCACCCTGCTGGTGTCGCTGGCCTCGACCCTCGGCGCCACCCTGGCCATGCTGCTCGGCCGCTTCCTGCTGCGCGACTGGCTGCGCGGCCGCTTCGCCAGCCGGCTGGACGCCATCGACCGCGGCATGGACAGGGAGGGCGCCTTCTACCTGTTCGCCCTGCGTCTGGTGCCGGCCTTCCCGTTCTTCCTGGTCAACCTGGCGATGGGCCTGACCCGCCTGCCGGTGCGCACCTTCTGGTGGGTCAGCCAGCTCGGCATGCTGCCCGGTACCCTGGTCTACGTGAACGCCGGTCGCGAGCTGGGCCGCCTGGAGTCGCTGGCCGGCATCCTCTCGCCGGGGCTGCTCGGCGCCTTCGTGCTGCTCGGGATCTTCCCGCTGCTGGCCCGCCGCCTGCTGGCCGGCTTCGAGGCGCGCCGGGTGTACGCCGGCTGGCCGCGGCCGCGGCGCTTCGAGCGCAACCTGGTGGTGATCGGCGCCGGCGCCGGCGGGCTGGTCAGCGCCTACTTGGCCGCGGCGCTGCAGGCGCGGGTGACGCTGATCGAGAAGGCCCGGATGGGCGGCGACTGCCTGAACAGCGGCTGCGTGCCGTCCAAGGCGCTGCTCCGTTCGGCGCGCCTGGCCCGCGAGCTGCGCCGCGCCGAGGAACTGGGCTTTCGCGAGGTGAGCGGCGAGGCGGACTTCGCCGCGGTGATGGAGCGGGTGCAGCGGGTGGTCGCGCGCATCGCGCCGCACGATTCGGTCGAACGCTACACCGCGCTGGGCGTCGAGGTGATCGAGGGCGAGGCGCGCATCACCTCGCCGTGGACGGTGGAGGCCGACGGCCGCAGCCTGACCACCCGCGCCATCGTCATCGCCGCCGGGGCGCGGCCGCTGCTGCCGGCGATCCCCGGCCTGGCGGAGATGCAGCCGTACACCTCCGACAGCATCTGGGCGCTGCGCGAGCGACCGCGGCGGCTGCTGGTGCTCGGCGGCGGGCCGATCGGCTGCGAACTGGGCCAGGCCTTCCAGCGCCTGGGCTGCCGGGTGATCCTGGTCGAGCAGGGCGAGCGGCTGCTCGGCCGCGAGGACCCGGAGGTGAGCGCCGCGGTCGCCGCCAGCCTGCGCGCCGAGGGCGTCGAGCTGCGCCTGGGGCAGCGCGCCGAACGTTTCGAGGCCGTCGACGGCCAGCGTCGCATGGTCGCCCGCGAGCTGGCCAGCGGCAGGGAAGTGGGCATCGACTTCGACCGGGTGCTGGTTGCCCTCGGCCGGGTGGCCAACGTCGAGGGCTACGGCGTCGAGGAGCTGGGCCTGGCGCTGCGTCCCGAGGGCACCCTGGAGACCGACGAATTCCTCGCCACGCGCTTCCCGAACGTCTTCGCCGTGGGCGACGTCGCCGGTCCCTACCAGTTCACCCACTTCGCCGCCCATCAGGCCTGGTACGCCGCGGTCAACGCGCTGTTCGGCGACCTTCGGCGCTTCCGCGCCGACTACCGGGTGATTCCGCGGGTCACCTTCACCGACCCGGAGGTGGCGCGGGTCGGCCTGTCCGAGGCGGAGGCGCGCGAGCGGGGCGTCGCCTTCGAGCTGACCCGCTACGAGCTGGCCGAGCTGGACCGCGCCATCGTCGAGGAGGCCGCGGAAGGCTTCGTCAAGGTGCTCACCGCGCCCGGCAGCGACCGCATCCTCGGCGCGACCATCGTCGGCGAGCAGGCCGGCGAGCTGCTCGCCGAGTTCGCCCTGGCCATGCGCCACGACCTCGGCCTGAACAAGATCCTCGCCACCGTGCACAGCTACCCGACCCTGGCCGAGGCCAACAAGTACGCCGCCGGCGCGTGGCGCCAGGCCCATGCGCCGGGCTTCATGCTGCGCCTGCTGGCGGGTTTCCAGCGCTGGCGGCGCGGGACCGGGCGGTGAGCGGCGAGCCCGACCTGCTGCTGGTCGGCGCCGGCCATGTGCACCTGGGCGTGCTGCGCCTGTGGGCCGCCGGGGGCCGCCCGCCCGGGCGCATCGTCCTGCTCAGTCCCGAGGACGCCGCCTGGTACTCCGGCATGCTGCCGGGGCTGCTGGCCGGGCGCTACGCGCTCGCCGAGTGCCGCATCCCCCTGGCGCCGCTGTGCGCCGCGGCCGGCGTCGACTGGCGGCAGGCCGCGGCGACGGCCCTGGAGGCCGACGCCGGCACGCTGCAGCTGGACGGCGGCGAGCGGCTGGCGGCGCGCTGGCTGTCGCTGGACGTCGGTGCGCCGCCGCGTCTGCCGGAGCAGGACGGCGCCGGCATGGAGCTGCTGGCGGTCAAGCCGTTCCCGGCCTTCGTGGCCCGCTGGCGGGCCTGGCAGGATGCACCGGCGCCGCTGGCGATCCTCGGCGGCGGCGCCGCGGGGGTCGAGCTGGCCCTGGCGCTGGCCCGCCGGGTACCGGCCCTGACCTTGCTGGCCGCCGGCGAACTGCTCGGCGGTCATCCGCCGGGGTTGCGCCGCCGGGCGCTGCGCCACCTGCGGGCGGCGGGCGTCGAGCTGCGCGAGCATTGCCCCGTGGCGCGGATCCGCGGCACGACGCTGCTCGACCCCGACGGCCGCCCGGCCTGGCAGGGGCCGCGGCTGCTGGTCGCCAGCGGTGCCCGCCCGCTACCCTGGCTGCGCCGCTCCGCGCTGGCCGGCGACCGCGACGGCTTCGTCGCCGTCGCGCCCAGCCTGCGGAGCCTGTCGCATCCGCAGGTGTTCGCCAGCGGCGATTGCGCCGGCCTCGCCGGCGTGCCGCACAACGGCGTGCACGCGGTGCGCCAGGGGCCGCTGCTGGCCGACAACCTGGCCCGGGCGCTCGGCGGCCTGCCGCTGGCGGACTACCGGGCGCAGCGACACAGCCTGGCGCTGCTCGCCGACGGCCAGGGCGGCGCGCTGCTGAGCTGGGCCGGCTGGAGCGCCGAGGGGCGCTGGTGCGGGCTGTGGAAGGACTGGCTGGACCGGCGCTTCGTGTGCCGGCACCGGCTGGGCGAGGCGGGCTGAAGCCTGGTCAGGTCGCGCTCGCGGCGCCTTCGACGCGCTGGGCGCGATAGGCGCGGACCACCTCGAGGAAGGCCTTGAGGATCGGCGAGTGGTCTTCGCCGCGGAAGATGCAGCTCAGGTCGATCCGCGCGCCGTCCGGCAGGCCGCTGAGCGGGCGGTACACCACCCCCGGCAGCGCCAGCACCGAGGTGGACGCGGAAACCAGGCAGGCGCCGAAGCCGTTGGCTACCAGGGCGATGGCCGAGACCACGTCGCCGACCTCCTGGGCGACCTGGGGGACGAAGCCGCCCTGCTGGCAGAGGCCGATGACCCGGTCGATGAAGCTCGGCCGGCTGCCGGTGGGGAACAGCACCAGCGGATGCTCGGCCAGGGCGGCGAAGGGCACCACCGGCCTGGCGGCGAGCGGATGGCTGGCGTGGACCGCCAGCAGCAGCGGCTCGGTGGTGACCAGCTCGGCGGCGATGTCCGGCAGCGGGGTGATGATGCGGTTGAAGCCGACGTTGATGCGCCGCTGGCGCAGCGCCTCGATCTGCTCGTTCTTGTCCATGCTGTGCAGGACGATCTTCACCTCCGGGTAGGCCGCGCGGAACTCGGCCAGCACCTTGGGGATGATGTCGAGAATCGCCGAGCCGAAGATGCCGACGTCGAGCCGGCCGAGCTTGCCCTGGCCGGCGCGCTGGGTGCGCTCGGTGGCCTGCTCGACCACCGCGCGGATATTGCGCGCCTCCTCCAGCAACTGCTCGCCGGCACCGGTCAGCTCCATGCCGCGCGGCGTGCGGATGAACAGCCGCACCCCCAGCTCCTCCTCGAGCTGCTGGATCTGCCGGGTCAGCGGCGGCTGCGAGATGTGCAGCCGGGCGGCGGCCCGGCCGATGTTCTGCTCTTCGGCGACGGCGATGAAGTAGCGCAGATGGCGTAGTTCCATGGCGGATACCCGTGATCGTGATGTGTAATACCCTTTAGGTATTGCGTAGGCATCCTTATGGTATTGGACGGTAATTCGCGGCGGCAATAGCTTGTCAATCGTCTCCGCTGGCAGCGGTGCGGGCGTCGCAGCAATGCGGCGCCCGCAAGACCCGAATGAAATTCACAAGAACAAAAAACGATTTCGAGGATGAAGACATGGGCAACAGCGCCAGTCTGCCGAAGTTCCACCTGAAGAAACTGTTCTTTGCGGTCGCCGGCGCCGTCGCCGGCCTGTCGGCGGGGGCTCCGGCCCTGGCCTTCCAGATCGACAGCGGCAACCCGGACCTGCGCATGTCGTGGGACAACACCGTCAAGTACAGCGCCGCCTGGCGGGTCAAGGATGCCGACTCCGACATCGCCGACAATTCCATCGGCCCGCAGGCCAACACCAACGACGGCGACCTCAACTTCGACAAGGGTCTGATCTCCAACCGTCTCGACCTGCTCTCCGAGTTCGACCTGCGCTACCAGCGCAAGTACGGCCTGCGCCTGAGCGGCGCGGCCTGGTACGACGACGTCTACAACAAGTCCAACGACAACCCCGGGGCGCTGGGCGGAGCCCTGGTCAACTCGCGCAGCGTCGCCTACGACAAGTTCACCGACGACACCGAGAAGCTCCACGGGCGCAAGGCCGAGCTGCTGGACGCCTTCGTCTACGGCAGCTTCGCCCCCGGCGACATGAACCTCAACGCCAAGGCCGGCCGCTTCACCCAGCTGTACGGCGAGAGCCTGTTCTTCGGCTCCAACGGCATCGCCGCGGCGCAGACCTCGCTGGACCTGATCAAGGCGCTGTCGGTGCCCAACTCGCAGTTCAAGGAGATCCTCCGCCCGGTCGGCCAGGTGTCCGGCCAGCTGCAGATCAACTCCGACGTCTCCATCGGCGCCTACTACCAGCTGGAATGGCGCAAGAGCCGCCTGCCGGCCGCCGGCAGCTACTTCAGCTTCGCCGACTTCGTCGACGAGGGCGGCGAGTCGCTGATCCTCGGGCCGGGGCTGTCGGTGTTCCGCGGCGACGATATCGAGGCCCGCGACTCGGGGCAGGGCGGGGTGCAGCTGAAGTTCCGCTCCGGCGATACCGAGTACGGCATTTACGCCGCGCAGTTCCACGACAAGATGCCGCAGTTCTACGTGTATCCGGATACCGGCATCTACGAGATGGTCTATGCCGAGGACATCCGCACCGTCGGCTTCAGCTTCAGCACCCTGGTCGGCGAGACCAACGTCGCCGGCGAGATCTCCTTCCGCGACAACATGCCGCTGGTGGCCAGCGGCAACACCGTGATCCTGCCGGCCAGCCTCGGTGCCGACGGCGGCGACGATGCCGCCTTCCCGAAAGGCCGCACCCTGCACGCCAACCTCTCGGCGATCAGCGTGCTGGCCGCCACCCCGCTGTGGGACGGCGCCTCGTTCATCGGCGAGTTCGCCTTCAACCGCCGCCTGAGCGTCACCGACAACAAGGACCAGCTCGATCCGCGAGCCACCCGCGATGCCGGCGCGCTGCAGTTCGTGTTCACCCCCGAGTACTTCCAGGTGGCCCCGGGCCTCGACCTGCAGGTGCCGATCGGCCTGAGCTACGGCCTGTTCGGCCGCTCCTCGGTGAACGGCGCGCTGTTCCCGGCCAACCACGGCGGCAACGTCAGCATCGGCCTCAAGGCCGAGTACCAGAAGACCTGGCAGGCCAGCCTGGGTTACACCCACTACTACGGCCCGGACGGCTCGGTGATCAAGTACGACACCGCGGTGCCCGAGCTCTCCTACAACAACTTCCACGGCGACCGCGACTTCGTGTCGTTCTCCGTGCAGCGCACCTTCTGAGTTCTTCTCCCCCGAGTCGAGGAATAAAAAATGCACAAGAAAACGGCTTTGTGGGCAGCGCTGGCTGCCGTGCTGATGGGCGCACAGGGCGTGCAGGCCGCGGTGAGTCCCGAGGAGGCCGCCGCGCTGGGCAAGACTCTCAACCCGCTGGGCGGCGAGCTGGCCGGCAACGCCGACGGCAGCATCCCGGCCTGGAGCGGCGCCAAGGACATCCCCACTTCCGGCGCCAAGATCGGCGACATTCCGGTCAAGCCCTTCCCGGACGAGAAGCCGCTGCTGCAGATCACCGCGCAGAACATGGCGCAGTACGAAGGCAAGCTGTCCGAGGGCACCCAGGCGCTGCTGAAGAAGTACCCGGACAGCTTCCGTATCGACGTCTATCCGACCCACCGCACCGCTGCCGCGCCGCAGCACGTGTACGACAACACCGCGAAGAACGCCGTCAACTGCCAGACCAAGGACGACGGCAAGTCGCTGCAGGGCTGCTACGGCGGCATCCCGTTCCCGATTCCCAAGACCGGCGTCGAGGTGGCCTGGAACCATCTGCTGCGCGTCGAGAACGAGTCCACCGAGGTGGCCAACTTCAAGAACATCGTGCTGACCGCCGATGGCTCGCGCACCCTGGCGACCATGAACGACCAGTACAACCAGTACCCGTACTACTACAAGGACGGCAGTGCGGACAAATGGAGCGGCGAGTACTGGCTGCAGCGCTTCGCCACCATCGCCCCGCCGTTCAAGGCCGGCGAGTCGCTGGTGTTCCGCGACAGCATCGACGTCAAGCAGTCGCGCCAGGCCTGGCAGTACCTGGTCGGCCAGCGCCGCGTGCGCCGCGCGCCGACCGTAGCCTACGACACCCCGGACTTCGTCGCCTCCGGCGCCAACTACTTCGACGAGGTGCAGGGCCTGATGGGCCATATCGACCGCTTCGACTGGAAGCTGGTCGGCAAGAAGGAGATGTACGTGCCCTACAACGCCAACGAGGTGGTCACCGCCTCGCTGGACGAGGCCTACGCCAAGCACCACCTCAACCCCGACAAGGTGCGCTGGGAACTGCACCGCGTCTGGGAAGTGGAGGCGACCGTGGCCGCCGGCAAGCGCCACGCGGTACCCAAGCGCAAGTACTACTTCGACGAGGACTCCTGGATGGTCCTGCTGATCGACGGCTACGACAGCGAGGGCAAGCTGTGGCGCACCACCCAGATCACCCCGTTCGTGCTGCCGTCGACGCCGATGCTGGCACTCAAGCCGGCGCACATCTTCAACCTGCAGGCCAATACCATGAGCACCACCCAGTCGCTCAACGAGGCCACCTTCAAGGTTGTCGCGCGCAAGCCCGAGACCCACTGGACCGGTGACGCGGTCGCCGCCGAAGGCGTGCGCTGAGGCTCCAGCTGCGCCAGCAGTTCCGGCGCCGTCGCCCGCGGCGCGGCGCCGGAGTTCCCTCTCATGACTCTCCCTCCCCGCAGGCGGCCGCTTGGCGGCGCAGCGGAGGAGGGGGTCGGATTCGAGTACGCACCATGCAAGCGCCCAATCCGCTCCGCCGGCGGTCGGCCCTGGCCGCCGCCATTCTCTCCCTCAGTTGCCTGACCGGCACTGCCCAGGCCGCCGCAGCGGCCACGGTGCCCGATCCGCTCGACCTGCCCGCCCGGGAAAGCGCCCGCGCCCTGCACAGCCTGCAACTGGCGGTGACCCGCGCCGGCAACCGCCTGGTGGCGGTCGGCGAGCGCGGCGCCGTGCTGCTCTCCGACGACGCCGGGCGCAGCTGGCGCCAGGCCGCCAGCGTACCGGTCAGCGTGGCGCTGACCGACGTGCACTTCGTCTCCGCCAGCCACGGCTGGGCGGTGGGCCACAGCGGCGTGATCCTGCACAGCGCCGACGGCGGCGAGACCTGGGTGCGTCAGCTCGACGGCAGCCAGGCGGCGCTGGCGATCCGCGACGACGCCAGGCGCCGTGCCGAAGCCGGCGAGGAGGGCGCCGCCGCGGCGCTGCGCAGCGCCGAATACCTGGTCAGCGACGGCCCGGACAAGCCGTTCCTCGGCGTGCGCTTTCGCGACGAGCTGCGCGGCTACGTGGTCGGCGCCTACGGCATCGCCCTCAAGACCGTCGATGGCGGCAAGAGCTGGCAGTCGCTGGTCGGAGCCATCCCCAACCCGCGCGGCAAGCACCTCTACCAGCTGCAGATCGACGGTCGTTCGCTGCTGATCGCCGGCGAACAGGGCGCACTGTTCCGCTCCGGCGACAGCGGCGCCAGCTTCGCCGAAATCACCACCCCCTACGCCGGCACCTTCTTCGGCGCCCTCGAGCTGCGCGGCGAGGCGCTGCTGGCCTACGGCCTGCGCGGCAACGCCTGGCGCAGCGCCGATGGCGGCGCCAGCTGGCAGCAGGTGGAGCTCGGCCAGCCGGTCACCGTCAGCGCCGGTCACCGGCTGCGCGACGGCTCGCTGCTGCTCGCCGACGAAAGCGGCCGCCTGCTGCGCAGCACCGACGATGGCCGCAACTTCAATGCCCTGGCGCTGCAGCCGGGCACCGGCCTGACCGGCATCGCCGAGGCGGCCGACGGCGCCCTGATCATTTCCAGCGCGCGCGGGCTGAGCCGCGTCGAGCCGGATGCCATTGTTGCGGGAGTCAAATGAGATGAGCCACGTCCAGTCCATTGGCCACGAAGCGGTGATCCGCGACGTGCAGGCGTTCGACCGCCGCTCCGGTTCGCTGCTCGAACGGCTGCTGTTCAACAACCGCCCCGCGGTGCTGCTGCTCTGCCTGCTCACCACCCTGGTGCTCGGCTACCAGGCGCTCGGACTGTCGCTCAACGCGGCGTTCGACAAGATGATCCCCACCAGCCATCCGTACATCGTCAACTTCTTCGACAACCGCAAGCAGTTGGCCGGCGGCGGCAACAGCCTGCGCATCGCGGTGGCGGCGAAGGAGGGCGACATCTTCGACGCCGAGTACCTCGACACCGTGCGCCAGCTCAGCGACGAGCTGTTCCTGCTGCCCGGCGTCGACCGCCCGTACATGAAATCGCTGTGGGCGCCGGCGGTGCGCTGGACCGGCGTCACCGAGGACGGCCTGGACGGCGGCCCGGTGATCCCCGACGACTACGACGGCTCGGCGCAGAGCCTCGAGCAGGTGCGCATCAACGTCGAGCGCTCCGGCGAGATCGGCCAACTGGTCGCGGAGAACTACCGCTCCAGCATCATCCTGGTGCCGCTGCAGGAGCGCATCGCCGAGACCGGCGAGCGCATCGACTACCACGCGCTGTCGCAGCGCATCGAGGCACTGCGCGCCAAGTACCAGTCGGAGCAGATCGACATCCACGTCACCGGCTTCGCCAAGGTGGTCGGTGACCTGATCGACGGCCTGCAGCAGGTGCTGGTGTTCTTCGCCGCGGCCATCGCCATCTGCACCACCCTGCTGTACTGGTACACCCGCTGCCTGCGCAGCACCCTGCTGGTGATGCTCTGCTCGCTGGTCGCGGTGATCTGGCTGTTCGGCCTGCTGCCGACCCTCGGCTACGAGCTGGACCCGTACTCGATCCTGGTGCCCTTCGTGGTGTTCGCCATCGGCATGAGCCACGGCGCGCAGAAGATGAACGGCATCATGCAGGCGATCGGCCGTGGCACCCACAAGCTGGTGGCGGCGCGCTTCACCTTCCGTCGCCTGTTCGTCACCGGCATGGTCGCGCTGATCACCGACGCCATCGGCTTCGCCGTGCTGATGGTGATCGACATCCCGGTGATCCAGGACCTGGCGGTAACTGCCAGCCTCGGCGTGGCGACGCTGATCGTCACCAACCTGATCCTCCTGCCGATCCTGCTCTCCTACCTCGGCGTCAGCGCTTCCGCCGCCGCGCGCAGCCAGCGCATCGAGCAGCTGGAGGCGGCCGACTCCGGCCACCGGCGCCATCCGTTCTGGGCGTTCCTCGACCTGTTCACCCAGCGCAAGTGGGCCAGCATCGGCTTGCTGGTCGGCGCCGGCCTGGCCGTGCTCGGCCTCACCGTGGGCTCCCAGCTGCGCGTCGGCGACACCGACCCGGGCGCGCCGGAACTGCGCGCCGACTCGCGCTACAACCTCGACAACGCCTTCATGGGCGCCAACTACGCGGCCAGCAGCGACGTGTTCATCGTCATGGTCAAGACCCCGCAGTACGCCTGCGCCCACTACAGCACCCTGCGTGCGGTGGACGCCCTGGAGCGCGAGCTGCAGCAGCTGCCGGGGGTGGAGGGCACCAGTTCGCTGGCCGGGCTGGCCAAGGTGGCCAACGCCGGGATGAACGAGGGCAGCCTCAAGTGGTTCGAGATGCCGCGCTCGCAGGACATGCTCAACGCCATCATCACCCGCGCGCCGCGCGAGATGTTCAACCAGAACTGCGACCTGCTGACCATCTACGCCTACCTCAAGGACCACAAGGCCGACACCCTGGCCAGCGTGGTCGGCACCGTGGAGCGCTTCGACGCCCAGTACGGCAGTGCGGAGATCCGCTTCCTGAATGCCGCCGGCAACGCCGGCATCGAGGCGGCCACCAACATCGTGGTGGAGAAGGCCAACCGCGACATGCTGATCCTGGTGTACGCCGCGGTGATCGTTCTCGCCTACCTCACCTTCCGCTCCTGGCAGGCGGTGGTCTGCGCGGTGGTGCCGCTGATGATCACCTCGCTGCTCTGCCAGGCGTTGATGGTCTGGCTGAACATCGGCGTCAAGGTCGCCACCCTGCCGGTGATCGCCCTCGGCGTCGGTATCGGCGTGGACTACGCGCTGTACATCCTCAGCGTGACCCTGACGCGCCTGCGCGAGGGCATGAGCCTGTCCGAGGCCTACTACCGGGCGCTGGTCTCCACCGGCAAGGTGGTGGTGCTGACCGGCATCACCCTGGGCCTGGCGGTGGCCACCTGGGCCTGGTCGCCGATCAAGTTCCAGGCCGACATGGGCATCCTGCTGGCCTTCATGTTCGTCTGGAACATGCTCGGCGCGCTGTTCCTGCTGCCGGCGCTGGCGCACTTCCTGCTTCAACCCCGCCAGGCGCAGGCTGCCTGAGCCGCGGCGCCGGTCACTGCAAAGTGCCTGTAGCGGCGAATTCATTCGCCAAAATGCCGCGTCAAGGCGAATGAATTCGCCCCTGCAGGGCGGGTCGACAGTGGCATCCGGGCGGCCGATGACTTAAGTTGTCGGCCGCCTGTCCCTTTTCCGGACGGGATCATCAAGACAAAGCCGGCCAAGAGCCGGGCAGGGGACTGCCGGTCCACGCCTTGCCCGTTCGCGAGCCGGTCGGGGGACAATCGACATGGCAGTACAACGCTCGCTCGAGCGCTTCAACCTGCGCTCGCGGCTGCGCTTCAACATCGACGCCGGGCAGATCTGGCTGGACGAGAGCCGCATGCTGCTGCTCCACGCCAAGGCGCTCGGCGCCCTGCGCCGCGAGCTGATCGACTCGCTCGGCGCCAAGCGCGCCCACGGCCTGCTGTTCCGCATGGGCTTCGCCGCCGGCCAGGAGGATGCCGAGCGCGCCTCCAAGCTGCTCGGCGCGGGCGAAAACTACGACGTGTTCCAGATCGGCCCGGAGCTGCACGCCTTCGAGGGCCTGGTCAAGTCGACCATCACCGAGGCGCAGATCGACTGGGAGCAGGGCACCTTCTTCGGCGAGGTGGTCTGCGAGAATTCCTGGGAGGCCGAGTCCCACCTGCAGCAGTACGGCATTGGCGAGGACACCGCCTGCTGGACGCTGTCCGGCTATGCCTCGGGCTACGTGACGCGCTTCTTCCGCCGTTTCATCGTGTTCCGCGAGACCCAGTGCACCTGCCGCGGCGACCACCAGTGCATGATGGTCGGCAAGCCGGTGGAGGCCTGGGGCGACGACGCCTACCTGGAATACTGCCGCCCGGCGGAGGCGGACACCGTCTACCAGGAGCTGGCTCAGGAACTCTGGCAACTGCGCGGCCGCCAGCGCGAGCAGTTGCCGAGCGGCAAGCTGGTCGGCGGCTCACCGGCGTTCCGCACCGCCTTCGACCTGCTGAGCAAGGCGGCCAGAAGCCCGATCACCGTGCTGCTGCTCGGCGAGACCGGGGTCGGCAAGGAAGTCTTCGCCCAGTGGCTGCACGAGAACAGCGACCGCGCCGACCAGCCGTTCGTGGCGGTCAACTGCGCGGCGATTCCCAACGACCTGATCGAGTCCGAGCTGTTCGGCGTGCAGAAGGGCGCCTTCACCGGCGCCCAGCAGTCGCGCCCCGGGCGCTTCGAGCGCGCCGACGGCGGCACCCTGTTCCTCGACGAGCTGGGCGATCTGTCACCTTCCGCCCAAGTGAAACTGCTGCGCGTGCTGCAGACCGGCGAGGTGGAGCGCCTCGGCGACGACAGGAGCCGCAAGGTCAACGTGCGCCTGGTCGCAGCCACCAACGTCGACCTGCAGAAGGCCATCACCGAGGGGCGCTTCCGCGCCGACCTCTACTACCGTCTGGCCACCTACCCGGTGGCAATTCCGCCGCTGCGCGAGCGCAAGCCGGACATCCCGATCCTGGTCAATGCGCTGTTGGAGAAGTACGCGCCGGCCTACCACAAGACCCTGCTCGGCCTCACCGATCGCGCCATGCAGGCGCTGATGGCCTACGACTGGCCGGGCAACGTGCGCGAGTTGGAGAACCTGGTCGAGCGCGCCGTGCTGCTGGCCCCCAGCGGCGGGCAGATCGAGCTGGAGCACCTGTTCGCCGGCAGCGCGCCGGCGGCGCCGCAGGGGGTTCCCGTCGATGGCCGGGGCCAGGTCGGCAACGCCGAGGAGCTGCGCCGCGAGCAGCTCTACGAGAGCCTGCTGGACGAGCACTTCGACCTGCAGGCCCACGAGCACCGCCTGCTCGAACTGGCGGTGCGCCGCTCCAACGGCAACCTGACCCACGCCGCGCGGCTGCTCGGCATCACCCGCCGGCAACTGGCCTACCGGCTCAAGCAGGCCAACGGCGAAGCCGGGGCCTGCACGCAGGAGGCCGGCGGCTGACAGGAGCAGGGCGCGCCTTCCCGGCCCCGGGAAGGCGCCGGACCATCACGCCCGGCGCGGCGGCAGCGCATAGGTGCCGACCACGTGCGCCACCGCGTCCTCCGAACCTTCCGAATACAGGGAGACCTCGCCGACCACCAGCATTTTGCCGACCTTGATCAGCTTGCACACGCCGACGATGTTCTTCTCGCCCGACGGCTTGCGCAGGAAGTTGGCGGTCAGGCTGGTGGTCACCGCCATCGGCACCATGCCGATCTCGCCGAGGATCGCCACGTACAGGGCGACGTCGGCGATGCTCATCAGCACCGGCCCGGACACCGTGCCACCGGGGCGCAGCTCGTCATGCCCGACCGGGTGCCAGACCGTGGCGCCGCCGTTGCCGACCGCCTCTACCATGCACTTGGTCTGCGGGAACTCGCTGGCGATGAATGCGGCGATTTCTTCTTTGCTGGCCATGACGGTCCTCCCTGGGAAATGGTTGGCAACCGAAGCTACTACAGGGTGGCAGGCGCGGCCAGCGCCCGCCCACGGTGGGTCATCCCTGTAGGGGCGAATTCATTCGCCTGACAGGGCCACGCTGGCGAATGAATTCGCCCCTACCGGGGTGACCAAAACGTACAGCGCACGCCGCCCCGGCCCGGTACAGGCGTCCGGAACCCGCGGCCGGCGGCCTTTCTCGGGATCGACTGCCGGCCTGCCAGCATCCGGTTCGCATCTGCTCCACGCACTCCGCTTCTTTGCGCTCTCCACGCCCCATCAACCGCGTGCTGCCGCCCGTTCTTTTGTGCGCTGCACCTTTACGTTTTTGTCAGGCGAAACGGCCCGCAGGACAAAAGCGTCAGGCCAGCCGTTCGCTCCGGACCCCCGGATTCGCAGTCAAATCCTTTCAAATCAATCACTTAAAAAAGCTGGCATCGCCCCTGCAATGTCTCTGGCGTCGATAGCAAGACCGCCCGCCCGGACTGCCACATGAACCGGACAGGCAACCCAACCGCATCAAGCCAAATAACGGAGACAACAAATGGCGATGACAGGTGTGCTGCGACCGGGCCATGCCCAGGTGCGCGTGCTGAATCTCGAGGAAAGCGTCCACTTCTACCGCGACGTGCTGGGCCTGGTGGAAACCGGCCGCGACGCGCAGGGTCGCGTCTACTTCAAGTGCTGGGACGAGCGCGACCACCACAGCTACGTGATCCGCGAGGCCGACAGCGCCGGGATCGACTTCTTCGGTTTCAAGGTGCTCGACAAGGCCACCCTCGAGCAGCTCGACGCCGACCTGCAGGCCTACGGCCTGACCACCACCCGCATCCCGGCAGGCGATCTGCTGGAAACCGGCGAGCGCGTGCGCTTCGAGCTGCCCTCCGGCCACCTGATCGAGCTGTACGCCGAGAAGACCTCCATCGGCAACGGCGCCGGCCTGGTCAACCCGGCACCCTGGACCCAGGCGCGCGAGCACGGCATCGGCCCGGTGCGCCTCGACCACACCCTGCTGTACGGGCCGAACGTCGCCGAAGTGCAGAAGATCTTCACCGAGGTGCTGGGCTTCTACCTGGTCGAGCGGGTGCTCACCCCCGATGGCCAGGGCAACGCGGCGATCTGGCTGTCCTGCTCGCACAAGGTCCACGACATCGCCTTCGCCGAATACCCCGAGCCGGGCAAGCTGCACCACTGCTCGTTCCTGATGGAGAGCTGGGAGCAGGTGCTGCGCGCCGGCGACATCATGTCGATGAACGCGGTCAACGTCGACATCGGGCCGACCCGCCACGGCGTCACCCGCGGCTGCACCATCTACGCCTGGGATCCCTCCGGCAACCGCTTCGAGACCTTCATGGGCGGCTACCAGCCGTATCCGGACTACGAGCCGATCACCTGGACCTTCGACAATTTCGGCCAGGGTCTCGACTACCCGCAGCGCAAGCTGCACGAAACCTTCCTCACCGTAGTGACCTGAGGCGCGCGGCCATGAACCGTCCCGAGCAACTGGTGGAAATGGTCCCGGCCAACCTCGACACCCGGCAGCGCTGGGTCCGCGTCACCGGCGAGCGCGCCGGCGGCTTCATCGAGTTCGACTTCGCCATCGGCGAGCCCGACCTCTGCGTGGAGATGATCCTCAGCCCCGAGGCCTTCGCCGAGTTCTGCGCGGCCAACCGGGTGCAGATGCTGGAGCCGCGCGACCCGGACGCCGGGTCGCCGGCCGCCGGGGACGAGGAGCCCAGCGACTGGCACTGGAGTCTCGCCGACGCCACCCAGACCCGCTTCAAAGCCTGATCAGCGACAAGAACAACAAGAACGGCGCTGCGTACCGCGCAGCGCCAGCAGGAGAGTGCACATGCAAATCGACCTTCGCACGGTGAGCATCCAGCCGCTGCGCCAGACCTTCGACCACCTGGCCCGCCGCTTCGGCGACAAGCCCGCCTCGCGCTACCAGGAAGGCAGCTACGACATCCAGGCCGCCGAGAACCTGCACTACCGGCCGACCTGGGACCCGGAGCAGGCGCTGTACGACACCGGCATCACCAGGATCGTCATGCAGGACTGGTACGCCCTCAAGGACCCGCGCCAGTTCTACTACAGCACCTACACCCTGGCCCGCGCCCGCCAGCAGGACAGCATGGAGGCCAACTTCAGCTTCGTCGAAAGCCGCGGCCTGACCGACCTGCTGCCGGCCGAGCTGCGCCAGATCGCCCTCGACCTGCTGGTGCCGCTGCGCCACGCTGCCTGGGGCGCCAACCAGAACAACACCTTCATCTGCGGCTACGGCTACGGCACCACCTTCACCCAGCCGTGCATCTACCACGCCATGGACAACCTGGGCATCGCCCAGTACCTGTCGCGCCTGGGCCTGCTGCTCGGCGGCACCGAGGCGCTGGACGCCGGCAAGGCCGCCTGGCTGGACGGCGAGGCCTGGCAGCCGCTGCGCCGCTACGTCGAGGACTGCCTGGCGCTGCGCGACCCGTTCGAGCTGTTCGTCGCCCAGAACGTCGCCCTCGACGGACTGCTCTATCCGCTGGTCTACGAGCGCATCGTCGACGACTACCTGTCGAGCCGTGGCGCCTCCACCGTGGCCATGCTCACCCAGTTCATGACCGACTGGTTCGACGAGACCAAGAAGTGGGTGGATGCGGTGCTCAAGGTCGCCGCCGGCGAGTCCGAGCACAACCGCGCCCAGCTGCAGGAGTGGATCAACGCCTGGCAGTGCCGCGCCGCCTCGGCACTGCTGCCGGTGGTCGAGCAGGTGTTCGGCGCCGAAGCCGACGACCTGGTCAGCGAACAAGTGGCCGCCTTCAAGGCGCGCATCGAAAAAACCGGCATCGCGCTCTGAGAGGCTCACCCATGTCCACCGTATTCATTGCCCTGCAAGCCAACGAAGACACCCGCCCGATCATCGAGGCGATCGAGATCGACAACCCCAATGCCGTGGTCAACCGCGAGCCGGCGATGGTCAAGATCGATGCGCCGAACCGCTTGGTGATCCGCAAGGACACCATCGAGGAGCAGCTCGGCCGCAGCTTCGACCTGCAGGAACTGCAGATCAACCTGATCACGCTGTCAGGCAACGTCGACGAAGACGAAGACACCCTGACCCTGACCTGGAACAGCTGAGAGAGGACCCCGCCATGGACATGAAAACCGCCGCCAAGAAGCTCAGCCTGAAGGACAAGTACAAGCTGTTTACCCGCGACCTGGGCTGGGAGCCGACCTACCGCAGCAAGGACGAGGTGTTCCCCTACGTCCAGTACGAAGGCATCAAGATCCACGACTGGAACCAGTGGGAAGATCCGTTCCGCCTGACCATGGACGCCTACTGGAAGTACCAGGCCGAGAAGGAGCGCAAGTTCTACGCGATCATCGACGCTCACGCGCAGAACAATGGCCACCTCAACATCACCGACGCCCGCTACCTGTCGGCGCTGAAGGTGTTCCTGCAGGCCATCAGCCCCGGCGAGTACGCCGCGCACAAGGGCTTCGCCCGCGTCGGCCGCGAGTTCCCCGGCGTCGGCACCCAGGTCGCCTGCCAGATGCAGGCCATCGACGAGATCCGCCACGCGCAGACGCAGATCCACGCGCTGTCCAACTACAACAAGTTCTACAACGGCTTCCACGCCTTCGCCGAACAGCGCGACCGCATCTGGTACACCTCGGTGGCCCGCTCGTTCTTCGACGACGCCATGTCCGCCGGCCCGTTCGAGTTCATGATCGCCATCGGCTTCAGCTTCGAATACGTGCTGACCAACCTGCTGTTCGTGCCGTTCATGTCCGGCGCCGCCTACAACGGCGACATGGCCACCGTCACCTTCGGCTTCTCGGCGCAGTCCGACGAGGCGCGGCACATGACCCTCGGCCTCGAGTGCATCAAGTTCATGCTCGAGCAGGACCCGGACAACCTGCCGATCGTCCAGGCCTGGATCGACAAGTGGTTCTGGCGCGGCATCCGCGTGCTGAGCCTGGTCAGCACCATGATGGACTACATGCTGCCCAAGCGCGTGATGTCCTGGCGCGAGGCCTGGAACATCTACGGCATCGAGAACGGCACCGCGCTGTTCAAGGACCTGGCCCGCTACGGCATCCGTGCGCCCAAGGGCTGGGACCAGGCCGAAGAGGCCATCGACCACATGTCCCACCAGCTGATGCTCGGCCTCTACCAGTGGAAGTTCGGCACCTCCTTCCACGTGTGGATCCCCTCCGACGAGGACATGGACTGGCTGTCGAAGAAGTACCCGACCACCTTCGACAAGTACTACCGCCCGCGCTGGGAGCACATCAAGAAGCACGAAGCCGCCACCGGCGCGCCGTTCAACAACTTCGGCCTGCCCAAGCTGTGCCAGTGCTGCCAGCTGCCGACCCTGTTCACCGAGCCGGGCGACCCGACCCTGATCTGCCACCGCGAGTCGGTGTACCAGGGCGAGCGCTACCACTTCTGCTCCGACGGCTGCAAGGACGTGTTCGACAACGAGCCGGAGAAGTACATCCAGGCCTGGCTGCCGATGCCGGGGCTGATGCAGGACCTCAAGGGCGACCTCGGCGCCTGGGTCGACTGGGTGTTCCTCAAGGACGGCCAGGACAACGGCGACTACGCCACCTCCCAGGACCGGCAGAACTTCGAGCAGTGGCGCGCCCAGGCCACTTCCAACCAGTAACCGCCTTGCCCCCTCTCCCTGACGGGAGAGGGCCGGGGAGAGGGTGGGGCTGCCTGCCCCTCACCCCCAGCCCCTCTCCCGCAGGGAGAGGGGAGCTCAAGCCAGAACAACAAGAAGGAATACGCACATGACCGTAGCCGCCCGCAAAGAATACGTCGGCATCCCCCGCGACCGCGTGGAGAACTTCCACGGCAAGCAGCTGGTGTTCATCAGCTGGGACCACCACCTGCTGATCTGTGCCCCCATCATGTTCTGCCTGCCGCCGCAGGCCACCTTCGGCGAACTGATCGAAAGCCACCTGCTGCCGCTGCTGCAGGCCGACCCGGACGCCGCCGCCCTCGACTGGAACAAGGTCGAATGGCTCAAGGAAGGCCAGCCCTGGGTGCCGGACTTCGCCGCCAGCCTGGCCGCCAACGGCATCGGCCACAAGGAACAGCTGCGCATGCGTACCCCGGGCCTGAACAGCCTGGTGCCGGTGAACTAAGGGGAGGGCGCGCCATGAGCTACGAACTGACCATCGAGCCGCTGGGCCAGACCATCGAGATCGAGGAAGGCCAGACCATCCTCGACGCCGCGCTGCGCGCCGGCATCTACCTGCCGCACGCCTGCTGCCACGGCCTGTGTGCCACCTGCAAGGTGCAGGTCACCGACGGCGAGATCGACCACGGCGAAGCCTCCAGCTTCGCCCTGATGGACTTCGAGCGCGAGGAGCAGAAGTGCCTGGCCTGCTGCGCCACCGTGCAGAGCGACGTCACCATCGAGGCCGAGATCGAGGAAGATCCGGACGCCGAGAACCTGCCGGTGCGCGACTTCCCCGGTATCGTCAGCCGCATCGAGAGCCTGACGCCGACCATCAAGGGTATCTGGCTCAAGCTCGACGCCCCGGAGGGCATGCACTTCCAGGCCGGCCAGTACGTCAATCTGGAGCTGCCCAACGGCATCGGCAGCCGTGCCTTCTCCATCGCCAACGCGCCGCAAGCGGGCGGCGAGATCGAGCTGAACATCCGCATCGTCCCCGGCGGCAGCGGCACCACCTACGTGCACGAACAGCTCAAGGTCGGCGACCGCCTGACCATCAGCGGCCCCTACGGACGCTTCTTCGTGAAGAAGTCCGCCGATGTGCCGGTGATCTTCATGGCCGGCGGCTCCGGCCTGTCCAGCCCGCGCTCGATGATCCTCGACCTGCTGGCCGAAGGCTTCGCCAAGCCGATCACCCTGATCTACGGCCAGCGCAACCGCGACGAGCTGTACTACCACGACGAGTTCCTCGCCCTGGCCGAACGGCACCCCAACTTCCAGTACGTGCCGGCGCTCTCCCACGAGCCGGAAGGCAGTGGCTGGCAGGGCTTCCGCGGCTTCGTCCACGAGGCAGCCAAGGAATACTTCGCCAACGACTTCCGCGGCCATAAGGCCTACCTGTGCGGCCCGCCGCTGATGATCGACTCCTGCATCACCACCCTGATGCAGGGCCGCCTGTTCGAGCGCGACATCTACACCGAGAAGTTCATCTCCGCGGCCGATGCCCAGCAGGTGCGCAGCCCGTTGTTCAAGGCGATCTGAGTCACCCTTTGCGGCCGCCCACGGGCGGCCGGTTTTTTGGACCCGACCGCAGGAACCGCATCCCCTGTAGGGGCGAATTCATTCGCCAACGTGGCCCCGGTCAGGCGAATGAATTCGCCCCTACAGCGGGCTCGCGGCGCAACGTCGCTTCGTTTTCGGGAGGAAAGACTGGATGAGTGAAAACAAACTGATCGGCGGCTGCGCCTGCGGCGCGGTGCGCTACGAATCCACAGCCGAGCCGGTCATAGTCGCGCACTGCCATTGCCGCGACTGCCAGCGCGCCAGCGGCGCCGCCATGTCCACCGTATTCGCCGTGCCCCGCGCGGCCTTCCGCCGCGAGGGGCCGACCAGCACCTACGCCACCGCCGGCGACAGCGGCAACCCAGTGGTCCGCCACTTCTGCCCCGACTGCGGCTCGCCGCTGTTCTCCGACGTGAGCGTGCTGCCCGACCTGCAGTTCGTCCGCGCCGCCAGCCTCGACGACCCGGCCACCGTCAGCCCGACCATGCACATCTACTGTGACAGCGCCCAGCCGTGGGGCAAGCCGCTGGACGACCTGCCGCATTTTGCGAAGATGCCGGGCTGAGCAGGGCCGGTAGGGATGCGCATGAGCGCGCCTTGGGCCATCCACCGCCCGCGCCGATCTATAATCCTTGTGATCGCAAGGAATTCGCCGCACTCCATCGCTTGAATAGAGAAAATCCGTTCGAACGCATGGATTTTCTCTTGTCCAGCCGTTTTCGACATGAAATCCTTGCGATCACAAGGATTGGCCGCAGGCTACCCCTGCGTTTGCCGGAAATCCTTGCGAACACAGGGATTCCATCATGCGCATCGAAATCGATTCCGCCGACGCCATCGGCCCCGTAGTGCGGGCCAGCCGCAAGGCCCAGTCCATCCGCCAGGACGATGCCGCCGGCAGCATCGGCGTCAGCGAGTCGTTCATGGGCAAGGTCGAGAGCGGCGGCGAAAGCGTGCAATGGGGCAAGCTGTTCCAGGTGCTGGAGGGGCTGGGCGTGCGGGTAATCCTCGATGTCCCCGACGAAGCGGCCGACCAGCTCGCTGCCGCGCAGCAACTGCACGCCCGCAAGCAGCGCGCCAGGGTCGCCCGCCAGGCGAAGACGGCCGGGCAGGCCGGGCCTGAGGGGGATCGCTGATGGAGCGCACGCTACTGGCCTGGATCGACCGCCAGGAGATCGGCACCCTGAGCGACCGCGACGGCATCTGGTCGTTCCGCTATGCACCGGCCTGGCTGGAGACGCCCGGCCGCTTCGCCCTGTGTCCCGACCTGCCGCTGCAGGCCGGGGAACAGCAGGACGGCAGCACGCGGCGGCCGGTGCAGTGGTACTTCGACAACCTGCTGCCCGAGGAGGGCCAGCGGGTGCTGCTGGCCAACGCCGCCCGGGTGAATGGCGCCGATGCCTTCGGCCTGCTCGGCCACTACGGAGCGGAATCCGCCGGCTCGCTGACCCTGCTGCCGCCGGGAGCCGAACAGGCCGAGGGCGGCCTGCGGCCCTTGCGCGATGCCGACCTGAGCGCGCGCATCGCCGCCATGCCCAGCGTCCCGCTGGTCGAAGGCGCGCTCAAGCGCATGTCGCTGGCTGGCGCCCAGCACAAGCTGGCAGTGGTGCTGCAGGACGGCCAGCTGTTCGAACCGTCCGGGCGCACTCCTTCCACGCATATCCTCAAGCCCGACCATCCGCATCCGTCCTACGCGCACTCGGTGATCAACGAGTGGTTCGTCATGACCCTGGCCCGCCAGCTCGGCCTTGCGGTGCCAGGAGTGGAGCGCCGCTACGTGCCCCAGCCGGTGTACCTGATCGAGCGCTTCGACCGCCAGCAGGGCACCGACGGCTGGCGCCGCCTGCACAGCATCGACGCCTGCCAGGTGCTGGGGCTGAGCGCAGCCTACAAGTACCTCGAAGGCAGCGTGGGCCGGCTGGATCAACTGGCCGCCGCCTGCCGCAGCACGGCGGTGGCGCGCACGGCGCTGTTCCAGTGGCTGGTGTTCAACGTGCTGGTGGGCAACACCGACGCCCACCTGAAGAACCTCAGCTTCCTGGTGTCCCGCGCCGGCATCCAGCTGGCGCCGTTCTACGACCTGATCTGCACCGCCGTGTACGACACCCCGGCGTTCGGCCAGTCCCGCTGGCCGGCCGCGACCAGCATGGCCTGGCCGCTGCAGGGGCGGGCGGGAATCGCCGAGATCGACCGCCAGTGCCTGCTGGAAGCGGGGGAGGCCATGCGCATCAAGCCGGCCACGGTCGTGCGCCTGCTGGACAGCCTGAAGGGCAAGATCGCCAGCGAGGCGCAGGCGCTCTACACACAGGTCGAACGGGAGAATGCCGAACTGATCGCCCAGCGCCCGGAACTGGCGGCCACCTTTGCCGGCGAGCTGCGCTGCCTGCGCAGCATCATCCATGTGGTGATCGCCGAACAGGTGGCACGTCTGAAGTGACGCCGAACCGGCGCCATCGATGAACAGATCCGCAGCAGAACTCGGTCGCAGACATCAGCCGGCGGCGTGACGTGCCTTCTTGCCTTCGCCTTTGGCAGCCATGGCCTTGTGCTCGTATTCCCAGCCCTTGCAGGCCAGAGCCACATGCTTGGGGATCAGCGCCGCGCCGCTGCTGTAGGCGGTGATGGTGCGCCGGCTGAAACCCAGCTCGACGGCCGCCGTGCTCAGCGAGAGCTGGTTGGCGGCCAGCCAGCGCTTGAAGGCCTGGGTCGGCATCACCTCTCCGGCCTGCTCCAGCGCCAGGCGGTGCAGGGTGGTGGCAGCCAGCTCGAGGTCGTCGCCCCAGGTCACATCGAAGCCCCATTCGCCGACCTGAGCCTTGTGGAACAGCTCCAGATCTTCCAGCGGCTTTAGCACCGAGAAGCTGCGGATATGCTCGGCCAACTGGACGGTGTAGCGCTTGCCGTTGCTGAACTCGACCTGCAGTGCATGCTGGCCGGCAACGGGCTCCACGCTGCGGATGCGGACTTTGCTGGTCATGGTCTAGTTCCTCCGGTTCTGCTCGTCCCATACCTGCTGCAGCTCAGCGGTATGCTGCGCCGCCCACGCCAGGGCTGCCTTGAGGGCCTTGGGCTCGGCGCCTTTGCCGAGCACCTTGAGCCCGTCGATCTCCACCAGCGACTCGCCGTCGGGCGTTTGCACATGGAAGTGCGGCGGCGCGTGGTCGTCCGGGTAGATCTTGATCTTCCAGTTACGGTCGCTGTGTATGGTGGCCATGCCTTGAATGCTAGGGAAATATTTTCCCTAGCACAAGTGTGCGTGGAGCCACGTTCGAAGCCGGGAATTGCTTTTCCGGTGAACCGTATAGCCGCGATCAGCCGCGCAACAGGCCGACAATCGACTCGAACATGCAGTCGGCGGCCGAGCGGCCATCGTGCAGCGGATTGCAGAACAGCGCCCAGGCATTGGCGTGATTGGTGTCCATCGCTTCGTCGATGTCCGGCTCGCCGGCGACATGCCACTTGCGCCCGAGCTGCGCCACCAGATCGGAAGCGTTCGACCGCCCCGGCTCGGCGCGCACGTTGATCCAGCAGTGGCAGTGCGGCGCCGGCCGGTGGTAGGGAATCCGCGAGCCCAGCCGCACCAGCAGCCCCGAACCCACCGGGTCCAGGGTCACCAGCATCTCCACCCGATAGCCCCACTCGGTTAGCCGCTGCGACAGATGCGCGCCGCTCCAGGCACCGAGGCTGTGGCCGACGATATAGATGGGCGTGCTCTTGTCATGCACCTCGGCCGCCAGCAGCCGGCCGATGGCCGACGCGCTCCATACCTCGTGATAGCCGAGGTAGAGCGACTGATAGCCGTCCAGCTGCCCGACCTCCTCGATGCGCTGGTCGAAGGCGTCCAGCGCGTAGGTGATGTTGCGGTAGGGGCCGGCGAGATAATAGGACTTCTTGTCGCCCGCGCCGCCAATGAAGAGGGCCACCGTCCGGAGGTTCCAAATTGGTGCAGACCGTGGAGACTGGCTTGGGAAAGACGAGGGCGGAGGGGCGGTGGCCGATGTGCCTCCTGTCCCGTTCGATAAAGGGGTTTCGACGCCCATACTGGATCCTCGTCATACCTTTCAAGCGCTGTGCTACACGTGGGGCAGCACAGCGCCGGATAAGATCATGGTAGTCGCCTTGATCAAGGCTCACCGTGCCGCGACCTAGCCGGTTGGGAAGTGGCGGCGTGTGATTTACCTGACGGAGTGTGCTCACTCAATAGTCTAGAAAATACATCTGTTCCCTTTTCCTCTGCTTGTATACATGACTGGATTGCAATGGTAGCTGGGCAAGAGGCCTAGAGAAAAGGTGTTCTCTAGGCCGATCTCAACTTCAACATTTTATTTTGTCAATACTTGCAATTATGTCTACATAAAGGTCTGCAGTTTCTTCGCATGTGTTGATTTTTTGCAGTGCTTGCGGTCTTTTTATGTGGTAAAAAAGAGATGGTCTGCCTGATGCGGCGCGTTCCTCTTTTCGTAAGAAATCGTGCTTCAAGAGAAGCTCTGAAAGGGTCGGCCATAAGTCATCGCTTATTATTTTTCTCCCTAGGACGTCGTCAGTGTCATCCCTGAACCAGTATCCCCTGTATCGAACCGCTCTATCCAAAAGCGAGAATATTTCATGATTCAAATGCGGCTCTGATTCATGGCTGCTACTATTGGATGAGGCTAGTGGAGAGAGGGATGTTAATGTCTTCTGTATTTCTTCTTGGTCGGAAATCAAGCGTACGCCATCACCACTTTCGGTTTCAAGTTGTATGTATGATGGGGCAATTCCTGCGCTCACTTTTGATTTTGAGTTTATTAGCAATCCGATAACTTCGCACTTATTAAATATTATATTTGTCGTATCGGAATCGCGTATGTCCAGTTGGTTTATTGTGCAGCTGTGAAGCTTGAATTTGCTTGCAATGCCTCTGATCAAGGCGTCATCAACTTGCTGATTTTCCAGTGTATAGTCGTCAAGCATGTCGCCAAATGGGGCGCAGCAAATAAGTAGTGCAGAAAGGTTTCGTGCACCTCTATCAGTTCCGTGGTAGTTTTTTAGTAGCTCTTTGCCGCTGGACATAAAGTCTAGGAGCTCTTCTTTTTTTTCTGATGCATAGCTATCTATGACGTCAGCGAAAGTCACCAGAAAATCTCCGCCGAGAAGGTTTCTTCGCAAGAACTTTGGGATCTCTTTTTTCCTTATCAGGGAGACCGTCTCTAGTCCGAGAAAGTAGTTTTGAATTTGCGAGTGAGAGAATTTCCTATGTCTAAGGCGTTCATCGGGAGCAAGAAAAGCCATGACTAAAGCTCGGTTTTGTAGGATTCTGCTGATTTCCGACGGAGCATCAGGATGCTGCTCCTCCAAAGCTGCCTCAGCTGCCCACTTTATTACTATTTCATCAGCTGACTCGCTTTGGTTGTCAGCCATGTCTCTAGCTATTTCTCCAAGAAAGCCAAATACAAAATTTTTCCGTTGCCCTTCAGATAGAGTGGATTCTACGGCGCCACCAAATTTCTTTGCTTCCCGTGAAACCATAATCTCAATCAAACTTGATATTGTTGCGCCGGTTTCTGCTAGCTTTTCATCTGACTCATAATTCCCAAGATGGCTAAGGAATATTGGCCTTAATGCAAATGATTCATCCTGTAGCAGTTCTTGAGCATCGCAAAGCCTCTCTTCCGACCACCCTTGCTGCTTGAGCCATATTTTGGCGGCATGTGGCGTGGGAGGCTGGAGGGTTAATGAGTCTATATCGTCTGAGATGTTTAGTGCTTTGATATCTCGAATTAGCCTGTCCCTGCCGATAAATGTTTCTCTTCCAGCCAAAATCAGAGCTCCATCTCCCCTTACTTGCGTGATTAGATCTCCTACTTGAGCCCATGCAGTCTCATATCCAGAAGGGTCACCAAGCTCATCGAATCCGTCAACTGCAATTGTAACAAGCCCATTTCTGACGAGAACTGGGACTTGGTCAAAGGTAATGCGTAGTCTTAATGTCTGCAAGCTGAATGCAATAAGGTCTTGCAGGAATGTAAGCACCCTTCCACGACTTTGAACATGAAGAATCAAAGGCTTTTGGTTTTTTATGAAATTTCTTGCTCGCCGCAAGGAAAGCTGCTTAATAAATTCTGTTTTTCCTACGCCAGCAGGACCGTCTATAAGGAAGAGCTTTGCATTTTTCTCTGGGCGTTCAGCATCAATCAAGTTATCTACGTCGTCGATATCCATGACGTTGTTTTGAGAGTACACAAAACCAGTCACAGGTATTGGCTGTGGCTTAGAACTCATTTCTTCGCTTAGTACGCAGGCCTGGACGTTAGCCCAGTCACGGAGTCTGCCAAAATTTTCAGATGCAAGTAAAGCCTTGTAAGTGGCGTGCCTTATTTCGTCATTGTCTTCCGACTTTTCAAATATGATTCCGCCGGGAGTAAATGTTAATGTGGTCTTGCTTCCATTCCTGGTCATCAGGATGGCAAAATTTTCTCCGTCCTCGATCGCTTTTGGGGGGGCAACGCCAAGGTCAGAAAATAAGGCAAGATCGCTCAGTAGAGTATCTTTTTCAATCATTCCATGCATCCTCTATAATTATGTCATCCAAAATAACTTTGCTTCGAGGGACTTTTCTTTTTCTCAGCAAATATACTTTTCCGCCATGAGCATCTTTCAGTGCTTCAGCTGTGAATAGTGGCGGAACAAGATCATCATCTTCGGCTAAAACTATAGACCAATCCTTAGGGTGATTGAAGGCAAGGCTTAATAGATCCGAGGCTAAGGCTGTGTCTACCATCTTCTCTGCCAAGCCATTGTCTCCTCGGTCCCTGAGAGTTCCGGGCAAATGTATGTTTCGAGACTTTGAGATTCTTTTTTGGAGCCCCGTTATTAGTAGATCACCATATCCGATTTCTGGATTTATAATAACATTAGGGCGGATCGATAGGGCTGAAAAATCTGTTTTAGCTATTGCCGCAATAATTGCTTTCTTGTTTTCCGTCCATTCGTACCCTTTGCTCCAGCCATGATATAGCCTGAGGCTCACCTTGTACCTAGCGTTGCTATTAATTTTATTTAACGCCTTGGCTAGCACATTGGCGCATTTTTGAAGAGTTTTTTCTGCCTGCTCAGTTTTATCCGAAATTCTGTCTGCGCGGCAGTTATGCATTTGTGCTTTCCAATCGACTAAGACTGTAACCTCAATTGCCAAGCTCATTACTAGGAGTCCTGATAAAATTCATCGCCATATTATTTGGTCTGATTATTTGATTAGCTATGTGCTGTAGGGGTAAGGGTTTCTGCTTGAGGTTGTTATTTTTGCGCAAATATCTTATTAGCGACAAGGTTTTGGAAATTTTGTTCGTTTTTTCTTACCAAAGATGTGCGGAAGCTCCTCATTGCCCATCCAGCGGCCATTCTCTTGACGGCACATGGCTGGGATGAACATAGAGATAAACACGGTTTTGCAGGGGCACGGCGAATCACTCCTTGTTTCGAATATGGCAGCACCAACCCGGTGCCGTATGCGTAGGCCCGATTTTGAGCGGTTCAAGGCCGTTTTGACCAGTGGCTGATACGCAAATCTCGATACCTACAGGGTATCCAGAAAGAAGAAACAAAGTATTAGCCGGTATCACCCCCTCTCCCTATCCTCACTCCCAAGGCCCAGCCCCCTGACCACCACCCCGGTCGCGGCGGCCGGCCACCCCTAGAACAACAACGCGGAGTGACCATGCGCAAGATTGAGAACTTCATCGCCGGCGAGTACGTCGCCGCCGCCAGCGGCAAGCGTTTCGACAAGCGTTCGCCGCTCGACAACCGCGTGATCGCTTCGATCAGCGAAGCCGGCCGTCCCGAGGTGGATGCGGCGGTCAAAGCCGCGCGTGGCGCGCTCAACGGCGAGTGGGGCGGGCTGACCACCGACCAGCGCGTCGAGCTGCTGTATGGCGTGGCCAACGAGATCACCCGCCGTTTCGACGACTTCGTCGAGGCCGAGATGGCCGACACCGGCCAGCCTGCGCACGTCCAGAAGCACGTGTTCATCCCGCGCGGCGCGGCGAACTTCAAGGTGTTCGCCGACGTGATCAAGAACGTGCCCAGCGAATCCTTCCAGATGGCCACCCCGGACGGTCGCGGCGCGCTCAACTATTCGCTGCGCGTGCCCAAGGGCGTGATCGGCGTGATCTGCCCGTGGAACGCGCCGTTCATGCTAATGACCTGGAAGGTCGGCCCGGCGCTGGCCTGTGGCAACACCGTGATCGTCAAGCCGTCCGAGGAGTCGCCGCAGACCGCCGCGCTGCTCGGCGAGGTGATGAACGCCGTGGGCATCCCCAAGGGCGTCTACAACGTGGTGCACGGCTTCGGGCCGGATTCGGCCGGCGAGTTCCTTACCCAGCATCCGGGCGTCAACGCCATCACCTTCACCGGCGAGACCCGCACCGGCGCGGCGATCATGAAGGCCGCCTCGGAAGGCATGCGTGACGTGTCCTTCGAACTGGGCGGCAAGAACGCCGGCATCGTGTTCGCCGACGCCGATTTCGACGCGGCGGTGGACGGTATCTTCCGCTCCGCCTTCCTCAACTCCGGGCAGGTGTGCCTGGGCACCGAGCGCGTCTACGTCGAGCGGCCGATCTTCGAGCGCTTCGTGCAGGCGCTGAAGGTCAAGGCCGAGGCGGTGAAGTTCGGCCGCCCGGACGACCACAACGCCAACTACGGCCCGCTGATCAGCCAGGAGCACCGCGACAAGGTGCTGTCCTACTACCGCAAGGCGGTGGAAGAGGGCGCCACCGTGGTCACCGGCGGCGGCGTGCCGGACATGCCCGGCGAGCTGGCCGAGGGTTCCTGGGTGCAGCCGACCATCTGGACCGGCCTCTCCGACGACGCGGCGGTGGTGCGCGAGGAAATCTTCGGTCCGTGTTGCCACATCCGTCCGTTCGATAGCGAGAACGAAGTGGTCGCGCTGGCCAACGACAACGTCTACGGCCTGTCCACCACCATCTGGACCAACGACCTGGCCCGCGCCCACCGCATGGCGGCGCGCGTCGAGGTGGGCATCACCTGGATCAACAGCTGGTTCCTGCGTGACCTGCGCACCCCGTTCGGCGGCTCCAAGCAGTCCGGCATCGGCCGCGAGGGCGGGGTGCATTCGCTGGAGTTCTACACCGAGACGCGCAACGTCTGCGTGAAGCTGTGAATCTGCCGCCCCTCGCCCACGTGTGGGAGAGGGGCCAGGGGTGAGGGAAACCGGCAGCCCTGTCCCCAGCCCTCTCCCGCCAGCGGGAGAGGGGGTAATCCCGTCGAAGCCTGTGAGAACGACATGGACAACAACAAGATCGAGCAATACGGCGACGAGCTGTACGAGGCCTTCGTCGCCCGCCGTGCGGTGCCGCCGCTGCTGAGCCGCGAGCCGGACATCAGCATCGAGGACGCCTACCGCATCCAGCAGCGCTTCGTCGCCCGCCGCCTTGAGGCCGGGGAGACGGTGGTCGGCAAGAAGATCGGCGCCACCAGCAAGCCGGTGCAGGATTTCCTCGGCGTCTACCAGCCGGACTTCGGCATCCTCACCTCGGGCATGGTCTACCAGGAGGGCGACACCATCGACCTCGGTGCGCTGATCCAGCCCAAGGCCGAGGCGGAGCTGGCCTTCGTGCTCAAGCACGACCTCAAGGGCCCGGGCATCACCGCGATGGACGTGATCCGCGCCACCGACTACGTGCTGCCGTGCTTCGAGATCGTCGATTCGCGCATCACCAACTGGCAGATCAAGATCCAGGACACCGTGGCCGACAACGCCTCCTGCGGCGTGTACGTGCTGGGCAAGACCAAGGGCGACCCGCGCAAGCTCGACCTGACCCTGGCCGGCATGGTGCTGGAGAAGAACGGCGAGATCTTCTCCACCGGCGTCGGCGCCGCGGTGCAGGGCTCGCCGGCCAACGCGGTGGCCTGGCTGGCCAACACCCTCGGCGAGCTGGGCATCCCCTTCAAGGCCGGCGAGGTGATCCTTTCCGGCTCGCAGTCGGCGCTGGTGCCGGTCGTCGATGGCGACGAACTGGTGTGCACGGTCGGCGGCCTCGGCAGCTGCCGGGTGAAATTCTCCGGGAGGAGCGCAGCATGAGCAGCAACCTGACCCTGTCCCGCGAGGACATCGTGCGCCTGTGCGAGCGCGTCGAAGGGGCGCAGACCCGCGCCTACGCGATCCCCAAGCTCACCGACGAATACCCGGACATGACCATCGCCGACGGCTACGCCGTGCAGAGCGAGCTGCGCCGGCGCTTCATCGCCCAGGGCCACAAGCTGGTCGGCTGGAAGGCCGGACTGACCTCCAAGGCGAAGATGCAGCAGATGGGCGTCAGCGTACCGTCCATCGGCTTCCTCACCGACCGCATGGCGCGCCCGGAGAACTCGGCGATCTCCACCGGCGACCTGGTGCACCCGCGCGTCGAGTGCGAAGTGGCCTTCGTGATGAAGGAAACCCTGCAGGGGCCGGGCTGCACCGCGGCCGACGTGCTGGCCGCCACCGACTACGTGCTGCCGGCGGTGGAGATCATCGACTCGCGCTTCTCCGGCTTCAAGTTCGACCTGGCCAGCGTGATCGCCGACAACGGCTCCTCGGCGCGCTTCGTCGGCGGCGGCCGGCCGCGCTACGTCGAGGACCTCGACCTGCGCACCCTCGGCGTGGTGATGGAGAAAAACGGCGAGATCGTCGGCATGGGCGCCAGCGCCGCGGTGCTCGGCCACCCGGCCGAGGCGGTGGCGATGCTGGTGAACATCCTCGCCGAACTGGGCGAGAACCTGCCGGCCGGCAGCTTCGTGATGAGCGGCGGGATCACCGAGGCCGTGCCGGTCAAGCCGGGCGACAGCGTGGTCGCGCGCTTCCAGGAACTCGGTTCGGTTTCCATGCGCTTCACCGAATAACAACAATCAGGAATACAGCCATGCCCATCATCGAAATGCACATGATCGAAGGCCGCACCGTGGAACAGAAGCAGCGCGTCGCTGCCGCCGTTACCGCCGCGGTCGCCGACAGCCTGGATTGCAGCCCGGAAACCGTGCGCATCCTGATCACCGAACACCGCGAACACGAGTTCTACGTCGCCGGCCTGAGCAAGCCGCAGCGCGCCGCGCTGCAGGAGCAGGGGCAATGAAGAAGATCCGTTGCGCACTGATCGGCTCGGGCAATATCGGCACCGACCTGATCTACAAGATCCAGCGCAGCGCCGTGCTGGAGCCGGTATGGATGGTCGGCATCGACCCCGAGTCCGAAGGACTGGCGCGCGCCCGCGAGATGGGCCTGAAGACCACCGCCGATGGCGTGGACGGCCTGCTCAAGCACGTGCTGGAGGACAACATCCAGATCGCCTTCGACGCCACCAGCGCCTACGTGCACGCCGAGAACAGCCGCAAGCTCAACGAACTGGGCGTGCTGATGATCGACCTGACCCCGGCGGCCATCGGCCCGCTGTGCGTGCCGCCGGTCAACCTGCGCGAGCACGCCGACAAGCTGGAGATGAACGTCAACATGATCTCCTGCGCCGGCCAGGCGACCATCCCGATCGTCCACGCGGTGTCGCGCATCCAGAGCGTCGGCTACGCCGAGATCGTCGCCAGCCTGGCGTCGAAATCGATCGGCCCGGGCACCCGCGCCAACCTCGACGAGTTCACCTACACCACCTCCAACGCGCTGGAGAAGGTCGGCGGCGCGCGCAAGGGCAAGGCCCTGGCGATCATCAACCCGGCCGAGCCGCCGATGATCATGCGCAACACCATCTCCTGCCTGACCGACGACGAGCCGGACCAGGAGCGCATCAGCGCCTCGATCCTCGAGATGATCAGCGAGGTGCAGAAGTACGTGCCGGGCTACCGGCTGGTCAACGGCCCGCTGTTCGACGGCAACAAGGTGGCGGTGTTCATGGAAGTGGCCGGTCTCGGCGACTACCTGCCGACCTACGCCGGCAACCTCGACATCATGACCGCGGCGGCCACCCGTACCGCCGAGATGTTCGCCGAGGAGATCCTTGCCGGAAAGATCCAGCTGCCCACCCCGGAGGTTGCGTGATGAGCCAGTCCAACAGTCTCAAGGGCCGCAAGGTCATCCTCCACGACATGTGCCTGCGCGACGGCATGCACGCCAAGCGCGAGCAGATCAGCATCGAGCAGATGGTCAAGGTCGCCACCGCCCTCGACGATGCCGGGGTGCCCTACATCCAGGTCACCCACGGCGCGGGCCTGGGCGGCAACTCGCTGCAGCACGGCTTCGCCCCGCACAGCAACGAGGAGTACATCAGCGCCGTCGCCGCCAAGATGAAGCAGGCCAAGGTCTCGGTGCTGCTGATTCCGGGCCTGGGCACCATGAAGGAGCTGCAGTCGGCCTACGACTGCGGTGCGCGCAGCGTGCACGTCGCCACCCACTGCACCGAGGCGGACACCTCGCCGCAGCACATCGCCTTCGCCCGCAAGCTGGGCATGGACACCACCGGCTTCCTGATGATGGCCCACCTCAACGATGCCGCCGGCATCGCCAGGCAGGGCAAGCTGATGGAGTCCTACGGCGCGCAGACCGTGTACGTCACCGACTCGGCCGGCTACATGCTGCCGGAGGACGTCAAGGCACGCATCGGTGCCCTGCGCGAGGTGCTCAACCCGGAAACCGAGATCGGCTTCCACGGCCACCACAACCTGGGCATGGGCATCGCCAACTCCATCGCTGCCATCGAGGCTGGTGCCAGCCGCATCGACGGCTCGGCGGCGGGCCTCGGCGCCGGCGCCGGCAACACCCCGCTGGAGGTGTTCGCCGCGGTGTGCGAGCGCATGGGCATCGATACCGGCGTCGACCTGTTCAAGCTGATGGACGTCGCCGAGGACATCATCGTGCCGATGATGGAGCACGTGGTGCGCGTCGACCGCGAGTCGCTGACCCTCGGCTACGCCGGCGTCTACTCGACCTTCCTGCTGCACTCCAAGCGCGCTTCCGAGCGCTTCGGCGTGCCCGCGCGCGACATCCTGGTCGAGCTGGGCCGCAGGAAGATGATCGGCGGCCAGGAGGACATGATCCTCGACACCGCGATGACCATGGCCAAGGAGCGCGGGCTGCTGAAGTCGGCCTGAGGCGAGCGCCGGGCAGGGTGACCTGTCCGGCGTTGCCGTTTATGGAGGCCCCTGTAGGGGCGAATTCATTCGCCTTGCCGGGGTACCCAGGCGAATGAATTCGCCCCCACGGATCGGGAAATCGGCTCCATGCGTTTGCCCCGGGAGGTGAACATGAGTGCGAACAAGGAACTGGCCGTGGTGGTCGGTGCCACCGGCGCCTTCGGCCAGGCGATAGTCGCGCGGCTGTGCGCCGCAGGCCTGGACGTGCTGGCGGTGGCGCGCAGCGCGGCGAGCATCGATGCACTGGCCAGCCGCCACCCCGGCGTGAGCGGTTGCGTGGCCGATATCGCCAGCGACGAAGCCATCGTGGCGATTGCCGCCGCTGTCGACCGCCCGGTGCGCATGGTCGTGCACGGGCCGGGCGTGGCGGTGGCTGGCGGGGTGCTGGAGGCGCCGACTTCGGCGCTGGTGGATGCGGTGAACATCAAGGTCGGCGGCCTGCTGCGCCTGGTGCGCGCGGTGGACTCGCGCCTGCTGAGGGGCTCGCGCCTGGTGGCCATCGGCGGCCACTACGGCTTCGAGCCGACCGCCTACGCGGCGGCGGCCGGGGTGGCCAACGCCGCGCTGGCCAACGCCAGCCGCCAGCTCAGCCTGGCCTACGGCGCGCGCGGGATCACCGCGCACCTGATCGCCCCCGGTCCGGCCGACACCGAACGCCTGCACCGCGTCGCCGCCGACCGCGCGGCACTGCGCGGGATCAGCACCGAGGCGGTGCTGGCCGAGATGTGCGCCGAGTCGTCCCTCGGCGCGCTGACCACCCCGCAGCAGGTGGCCTGGGCGGTGTCGCTGCTGCTGGCGCCGGAAGCCGATGCCATGACCGGCTCGACGCTGATGCTGGATTCGGGGCGACGTCGGGGGCTGCCGTAGGCGGGCGCCTCGCGCAGCCTGCATCTATGGTGCGCTGTTCGCACCGAATCCATGCCGAAGCCTTGCCGGGCGCAGTGCATCCTGTGCAGGCTGCGGATTGAATGCACAGATAAAAATAATCGGAGATGCGCCATGCCTGTCGTGAACTTCCACCTGCTGGCGGGGCATAGCTCCGCGGAGCAGGACGAACGCCTGCTGGTCGAGGCTTCGCGCCTCTACAGCGACGTGCTCAAGGCGCCCATGGCGCGGGTGCGGGCCTTCATCACCACCTATCCGGCCAGCCAGTGCGCGGTCGCCGGCGCGCCGTGCAGCAGCAACGGCCTGCACGCCCCCTATTTCGAATTCATCGTCCTCGACGGCCGTGCGCTGGAGGAGCGCCAGCGTCTGCACCAGGGTTTCACCGAGCTGCTGGTGGAGGTGCTCGACGTGCGCCGCGAGCTGGTGCGCGGCCTGTGCCGGCGGGTGGCGCCGGAGGACTGGTCCATCGGCGGCGCGCCGGCCAGCGTGCTGCGCGCCGATGAGGTCGCGGCCCGCGCCGCAGCCGGGGAGGGTGTCGCATGAAACACGAGATCCATATCGAGGATACCGGCGAGCGCTACGCCTGCGACGAGCAGGAAACCGTGCTCAACGGCATGGCCAGGCTCGGCCGCAAGGGCATCCCGGTCGGCTGCCGCGGCGGCGGCTGCGGGGTGTGCAAGGTGCAGGTCACCCGCGGCGACTACCGCACCACCCGCACCATGAGCCGCGGGCATGTCAGCGTCGACGAAGAAGAGCACGGCACCGTGCTGGCCTGCTGCATCCAGGCGCAGAGCGACCTGAGCCTCAAGGTGGTCGGCAAGCTGCACAAGGCGGTGTGTCGAGGGCTGATGCCGCTGGCGCCGGCCAACGCGCCGGGGAATCACCTGCCCCTGTAGGGGCGAATTCATTCGCCTGACCGGAGCCCCGTTGGCGAATGAATTCGCCCCTACAGGATTGGACAACGCCCTCATGAACGTACTGATCGTCCACGCCCACCACGAGCCGCGCTCGTTCAACAGCGCGCTGAAGGATTGCGCCGTCGAGCAGCTGAGCGCCGCCGGCCACGCGGTGCAGGTCTCCGACCTGCATGCGATGGACTGGAACCCGGTGGCCAGCGCCGCCGACTTCGGCAGCCGGGCCAACCCGGACTACCTGGTCTACGCCCTCGAGCAGCGCCACAACTACGCGGCCGGCACCCTGGCGCCGGACATCGCCGCCGAGATCGCCAAGGTGCAGTGGTGCGACCTGCTGATCTTCAACTTCCCGCTGTACTGGTTCTCGATGCCGGCGATCCTCAAGGGCTGGATCGACCGGGTGATGATTTCCGGGGTGTTCTACGGCGGTCGGCGCATCTACGACCGTGGCGGCATGGGCGGCAAGCGCGCCACCGCGACCATCACCCTCGGCGGGCGCGAACAGATGTTCGGTGCCGCGGGCATCCACGGCGAGCTCCACACCCTGCTGCGCCCGCTGCTGCAGGGCAGCCTGGCCTACTGCGGCTTCACGGTGCTGCCGCCCTTCATCGGCTACCACGTGCCCTACGTCGACGACGCGGCGCGGGGGCAGATCCTCGCCGACTACCGGCACCACCTGGGCGCGCTGGACAGCCTGGAACCGCTGCGCTTCCCCAGTCTCGCCGACTATGACGACCGGCTGCTGCCGCGCTGAAACCCTCCATTACCCATCCATTACAGGAGTTACTGCATGATCATCGACCTTTCCGGCAAGACTGCCATCGTCACCGGCTCCACCGGCGGTATCGGCCTGGCCATCGCCAGGGGCCTGGCCGATGCCGGGGCGAGCGTGGTGGTCTGTGGCCGCGAGGCGGGGCGGGTCGACGCCGCGCTGGCCAGCCTGCGCGACACCCGCGCCGGCGAGCTGGCACGTGGCGTGGTGGCCGACGCCGGCACTGCCGAAGGCTGTCGGACACTGATCGCCGCCGAGCCCGAGGCCGACATCCTGGTCAACAACCTCGGCGTCTACGGCGCCAAGGAGTTCTTCGCCATCGAGGATGCCGACTGGGAGGCGATCTTCCAGGTCAACGTGATGAGCGGCGTGCGCCTGGCGCGCCATTACGCCCGCGGCATGCAGGCGCGCGGCTGGGGACGCATCCAGTTCATCTCCAGCGAGTCGGCATTGAACATCCCCGCCGAGATGGTCCACTACGGCGTCAGCAAGGCGGCGCTGCAGGGCGTGTCGCGCGGCCTGGCCAAGGTGCTGGCCGGCAGCGGGGTGACCGTCAACAGCATCCTGCCCGGACCGACCCGCACCGAGGGGGTGACCACCTTCTTCACGCAGATGGCCAGGGAGCGCGGTGTGTCGCTGGAGGAGATGGAGGCGCTGTTCCTCAGGGAGAACCGCCCCTCGACGCTGATCCGTCGCTTCGCCAGCCCGGAGGAGGTGGCCAGCCTGTGCGTCTACGCCGCCTCGCCGCAGGCCAGCGCCACCACCGGCGCAGCGCTGCGGGTCGATGGCGGGATCGTCGAGAGCATTGCCTGATCCTGATCCGCGGCGGGCTGAGCTGCAGAGCTATGCAGCGAACGCCCCCTCTCCCGCTGGCGGGAGAGGGGAGGCAGGCTGCCTGCAGGCCTGCCTCAGTCGTGCTGCACGCCGGCGCGCTTGAGCAGCTGCTTGCAGCGCTCGGACAGGTGTAGCACGCGCAGGTGCTTGCCGGCGCGGGCGTAGCGCTCGCGCAGGGTCTTCAGCGCGGCGATCGCCGAGTAGTCGACGAAGCTCAGGTGGCGGCAGTCGAGGGTCACCTGGGCCGGGTCGCCGGCCACGTCGAAGTGGTTGAGGAACGGCGTGGTCGAGGCGAAGAACAGTGTGCCGTGCAGCCGATACAGCTTGCTGCCGTCGGCCTGCAGATCGCTGTCGGCGTACAGCTCGCGGGCCTGCTGCCAGGCGAAGTTCAGCGCGGCGATGACGATGCCGCACAGCACCGCGGTGGCCAGGTCGGTGAACACGGTGATCACCGTCACCGCGACGATCACCAGCGCATCGTTGAGCGGCACCTTGCCGAACACCCGCAGCGAGGCCCAGGCGAAGGTCTGCTGGGCCACCACGAACATCACCCCGACCAGCGCGGCGAGCGGGATGCGCTCGATCAGCGGGGCGAGGAACAGCACGAACAGCAGGATCATCACCCCGGCAACCACCCCGGACAGCCGGCCGCGGCCGCCGGAGCTGAGGTTGATCATGGTCTGGCCGATCATCGCGCAGCCGCCCATGCCGCCGAACAGCCCGGAGGCGATGTTGGCCGCGCCCAGCGCGGTGCACTCGCGGTCCGGATAGCCGCGGCTCTCGGTGATCTCGTCGGTGAGGTTGAGGGTCAGCAGGGTTTCCAGCAGGCCGACCAGCGCCATCAGCACCGCGTAGGGGGCGATGATCGCCAGGGTCTCCAGGTTCCAGGGGATGGCCGGCAGGGCGAAGGCGGGCAGGCCGCCGGCGATGTTGGCCATGTCGCCGAGGGTGTGGGTCGGCAGCTCGAGCAGCCAGACCGCCAGGCCGACGCCGAGGATCGCCACCAGCGCCGCCGGCACCGCGCGGGTCAGCCGCGGCAGCAGGTAGACGATCGCCATGGTCACCACCACCAGTCCGAGCATCAGGTACAGCGGCGTGCCGCTCAGCCAGGTTTCGTCGTGCTGGAAGTGCTCGAGCTGGGACAGGGCGATGATGATCGCCAGGCCGTTGACGAAACCGATCATCACCGGGTGCGGCACCATGCGGATCAGCTTGCCGAGGCGCAGCAGGCCGAAGGCGACCATCAGCAGGCCGCCGAGCAGCACGGTGGCCAGCAGGTACTGCGCGCCGTGCTGCACCACCAGGGCGACGATGACCACCGCCATCGAGCCGGCGGCGCCGGAGACCATGCCCGGCCGGCCGCCGAACAGCGCGGTGAGGGTGCAGATGATGAAGGCGCCGTAGAGGCCCATCAGCGGGTTGAGCTGGGCGACCAGGGCGAAGGCGATGCACTCGGGCACCAGGGCGAAGGAGGTGGTGAGTCCGGCGAGGACATCGGCGCGCAGACGTGTGGGTTTCATGGCTTACCTGGGGTGGAGGCCGGCGCAGCCGGCTGCGGGGTTTGGCGAAAAAAGGGGGCGGGATGTTACGGAACCGAAGGCCGCCTGGCCAGCTCGCCGAGCGGCCAGGTCCGTGGCGGCGTCGGCCGGCGCCGCCGCCGCCAGGGGTTAACCGGCAGCCGGCGCCAGGCGGAACCACAGCGCATAGAGCGCCGGGACGAACAGCAGGGTGATCGCCGTGCCGACCGCCACGCCGCCGATCAGCACGTAGGCCAGCGGCCCCCAGAAGCCGTCCAGGGTCAGCGGCACGAAGGCGAGGGCGGCAGCCAGCGCGGTCAGCAGCACCGGACGGGCGCGCTGCACCGCCGCCTCCACCACGGCCGCGAAGGCCGGCATGCCGGCCGCCAGGTTGTCGGCCACCTGCTGGGTGAGGATCAGTGTGTTGCGCATCAGGATGCCGGCCAGGCCGGTCAGGCCGAGCAGGGCGACGAAGCCGAACGGCTGGTCGAACAGCCGCAGGGCGAGCACCGCGCCGATCAGCCCCAGCGGGGCGGTGGCCAGCACGATGAAGGTGCCGGAGAAGGAGCGCATCTGCAGCATGATGAGGATCAGCATGAAGGCGACCATCGCCGGCTGCAGTTTCTGGATCGAGGCGTCGGCCTTGCCCGACTCCTCGACCGCGCCGGCGATGTCGATGCGGTAGCCCGCCGGCAGCTGGCCGCGCAGCTCGGCCAGCGCCCGCCAGAGGTCGGCGGTGACGTCGTTGGGCTGGGCGCCGCGCACGTCGGCCTGCACGGTCAGCACCGGCTCGCGGTTGTAGCGCTTGATCAGCGGGTCCTCGAAGCGCACCTCGAGCCGGCCGAGCTGGCCGAACGGCAGCTTGCGACCGTCGCCGCCGAGCACTTCCAGGCTGGCCAGGCCGTCGGCGTCGAGGCGCCGGCCGCCGCTGCTGCCGCGAGCGATCACCTCGACGCTGCGGATGTCCTGGCGCAGCTGGGTGACCGCCACGCCGTCGAGCTGGAACTGCAGCTGGCGGGCTACCTCCTGCGGGGTGAGGCCGAGCAGGCGCAGGCGCTCGGCGTCCATGGCCAGGTGCAGCACCGGGGCGCGCTCGTCCCATTCCAGGTGCGGGTCGACCACGTGCGGATCGTCCGCCATCACCGCGCGCACCCGCTGGGCGACGTCGCGCAGCACCAGCGGGTCGGGGCCGAAGACCCGGAAGGCGACCGGCCAGACCACCGGCGGGCCGTAGAGCAGCCGGTAGACCCGCACCCGCGCCTCGGGGAAGTCGCCCCGGTCGATGTGCCGCTGCAGGGTGGCCATGAGCGTCTCGCGCGCTGCCACGTCCTGCGCCACGGCGAGGACCTTGGCGAAGGCGGGCGAGGGCGGCTCGGGGTTGGCGCCGAGGAAGAAGCGCGGCGCGCCGGCGCCGACGTAGGCGGACAGGCTGCGCACCTCCGGCAGCGGGGCGAGGATGGCCTCGAGCTTGCGCACCGTGGCGTCCGTGGCGGCGACGCTGCCGCCCTGCGGCAGGTAGACGGCGACCAGCACCTCCGGACGGTCCGAGCTGGGGAAGAACTGCTTCTCCACCAGCAGGACCATGCCGGCCACCGACAGCCCGAGCAGCGCCACGGTGGCGCCGACCACCGTCTTGCGCCAGGTCACGCACCAGCCGATCAGCGCGCGCAGGCGGCGGTAGGCCGGGGTGTGGTAGAGCCCGGCGTGGTCATGGCCGCTCCTGGCGGCGAAGGACGGCAGCATCTTCACCCCCAGGTAGGGGACGAACACCACCGCGACCAGCCAGGACACCAGCAGGGCGATGGCCAGCACCCAGAAGATGTTGCCGGCGTACTCGCCGACCCCCGAACGGGCGAAGCCGATGGGGAAGAAACCGGCCACGGTCACCAGGGTGCCGTAGAGCATGGGCGCGGCGGTGACGGTCCAGGCGTGGGCGGCGGCGCGCACGCGGTCCCAGCCTTCCTCCATCTTCACCAGCATCATCTCTACGGCGATGATGGCGTCGTCGACCAGCAGGCCCAGGGCGATGATCAGCGCGCCGAGGGTGACGCGGTCGAGGTCGATGCCCTCGAGCAGCATCACCAGGAAGGTCAGGCCCAGGGTCAGCGGCACGGCGATGCCGACGATCAGCCCGGCGCGCAGGCCGATGGCCAGCACGCTGACCGCCACCACCACGGCCACCGCGACCAGGAACTTGAGCTGGAACAGGCTGACCGCCTGGTCGATGGCGTCGGCCTGGTTGGTCAGCACCTCGAGCGTCATGCCCAGCGGCAGTTGCCGGCGCTCGGCGGCGAGGAACTCGGCCAGTCGTGCGCCCAGTTCCAGGCCGTTCTCGCCCTTGTTCATGACCACGCCGAGCAGCAGCGCATCCTCCCCGCGCGAGCGCACCAGGTAGCTGGGCGGGTCCTCGTAGCCGCGGCGGATGTCGGCGAGGTCGGCGAGGCGGAGCACGCGGTTGCCGACCCGTACCGGCACCCCGGCCAGTTGCTCGGGATCGGACAGGTCGGCGTCCAGGCGCAGGTGCAGGCGCGGGCCGTCGGTCTCCAGGCGGCCGGCCGGCAGCAGGCGGTTGCTGGCGTCGATGGCGGCGAAGACCGCCTGTGGGTCGATGCCCAGGTTGCTCAGCCGCGCATTGTCGAACTCGAGATACACCCGCTCGCTGCGCTCGCCCAGCAGCATGGCCTTGTGCACGCCGGGAACCCGTTGCAGGCGGTCGCGGATCGCCTCGGCGTCGCGGGTCAGCGCGTGCATCGGCAGGCCGGGGGCGGTGAGGGCGATCAGGCTGAAGTAGACGTCGGAGAAGTCGTCCCGGACGATCGGTCCGAGCACGCCGGGCGGCAGGCTGGCGGCCTCGTCCTGCATGCGCTTGCGCACCTCGTAGAACAGCGCGGGGACCTGCGCCTGCGGCGTGTGGTCGTGGAACTCGATCTGCAGGGTGGCCTGGCCGGCGCGGATGCTGGTCTCGATCCGGTAGAGGTTCTCGACCTCCTGGATGCGCTTCTCCAGACGGTCGACCACCTGGGCCTGCAGCTCCGCGGGCGTGGCGCCCGGCCACAGCACGCTGACCAGCATGGCCCGCACGGTGAAGGCGGGGTCCTCGGCGCGGCCGAGGGCGAGGAAGGACTGGACGCCGGCGAGCATCGCCAGGACCAGCAGGAACAGGGTCAGCGCACGCTCGCGCACGGCGAGCGCGGACAGGTTGGGAAAGCTCATCGGGCCAGCTCCCGCACCGCCATGTCGTCGCCGAGCAGGTGGGTGCCGAGGGCGACCAGCCGTTCGCCGACCGCCAGCGGCCCGCGGATGCGCGCGGTATCGCCGTCCACGCTCAGCACGACGACCGCCACGGCCGTCACGCGGCCGTCGCGCAGACGCCAGACCCGCGGCCCCCGGCCGCGCTCGTCGAGCGCGCCGATGGGTACCGCGAAGGCTGCGCCGTCGCTGTCCGCGGCGAAGCGGGTGCGCAGCACCGCGCCGAGCCGCAGGTCGTCCGCCCGCTCCAGCACCGTGTAGCGGGCGCGCAGGGTGCGGCCCAGGGCGTCGACCGCGCCGGCCGTCTCGCGCAGGCGCAGCGGCAGGCGCGCGCCGTCCGCGGCGAGCAGTTCGCCGTGCGGCGGCGGCGTCACGCCTTCGGCAAAGTGCACCTCGATCTCGCGCTCGCCGGCCTGGGCGAGCAGGGCGACCGGCTCGCCGGCGGCAACCACCTGACCGGCCTCGCCGGTGACGTCGATCAGCACGCCGTCCGCCGGCGCCTGCAGGCGGGCGTAGCCGAGCGCGTTGCGGGCCTGGGCCAGGCGCGCCATGGCCGCGTCGCGGCGGGTGCGTGCCTCGCGGCTGGCCAGTTCGGCGCGCTCCAGGGCCTGGGCGCTGACGAAGTTCTTCGTGCGCAGTTCGCGATGGCGGCGCAGGTCGGACGCGGCGCTGGCCAGTGCGGCCTCGGCAGCCGCCAGATCCGCCGCCGCTGCGCCGACCTCCGGTTCGAGGTCGCGGGCGTCCAGCTCGAACAGCGCCTGGCCGGCGCGCACCGGCTGGCCGGCATCGCTCAGGCGCCGGGCGATGCGCCCGCCGACCTGGAAGGCCAGGGGCGTCTCGACCCGCGCCCGCACCGTGCCGGACAGGCCGAGGGGGGCGGCAGCGCCGCTGCGTACCGCCACGGTTCTCACCAGCGGTGGCAGATCCTTCGCCGCCTGCGGCTCGGGGCTATCGCCGCAGGCGACGAGAAACAGCAGGAACGGAGCGAGCAGCAGCGACGAAAGACGCATGGGCGGTGGCTTCCCTGACTTAGTGTACGGTAATGTACAGAAATCGTTCTTGCCCAGCCAGCAGCCAGCGCAGGCCCTCGACATGTCAACCAGAACCGGACGTCCCGCCGACCCGCAGAAGGACCGCGACATCCTCCACGCCGCCCGCGAGCTGGTGTTCGCCGAAGGGCCGCAGGCCCTCACCATGGACCGGGTCGCCGGCCTTGCCGGGATCTCCAAGGCGACCCTGTACGCCCGTTACGCCAATCGCCACGAGCTGCTGCAGGCGGTGGTGTGCGGCGAGGCGTTCGCCATCCACCAGGCGCTCGGGCGCAGCCCCGCCAGTCGGGAAGCGCTGTGCGCCGATCTCGGCGCGCTGGTCCGGGCGCTGACCCGTTTCATCGCCAGCGACCACCACCGGCGCCTGATGCAGGCGCTGGGCTCGATTGCGCAGAGCAGCCAGGACCTGGGCGAGGTGTATCGCAACGGCCCGGCCGATACCCAGCGGGTGCTGGCCGACTACCTGCAGGCGGCGGATCGGGCCGGGCTGATCCGCTGCGCGGAGCCGATGGCCAGCGCGGAGCTGCTGCTGGGCATGACGATGGGACTCGACCTGTTGCGCGGACTGTACCGCGTGCCGCTCGCGCGGTCCGGAGAGGACGAGTGCGTCCAGCATGCCCGGCGGGTCGTGGCGGCCTTCATGGCGATCCACGCGCGCTCCGCCGCCGAGGACTTTCAATTCGCCGAATAAAGAGCGCCGGATGGGCGGTTTCTCCGCGCGACCGCATCGAGCGCCGCCGACCGGTCGCCCCGCAATCCTGCCGCAGGCTCTCTGGAATGGGCTTTCCGGTCGTCCGTCGGGCGATCTGCCGGCGCCGCTGGCGCGGGGCAGGGGGCGAGCCCCGCCTCCCGGGCATCTTGTCCTGCGCGAAGCTGCGCCTGTAGTGTGTGCGCCCTTCCGGGCGGGCCATCCCCGCCCGTCTCATCGGTCCCGTTGCAGATCCACGATTCCATGATGTCCGCCAGCGATGCATTCGAGCGTATCGAGCAGTCCGACAAGTGCCGGGGGCTGCTCGAAGCCCTGGGCCGGAGCGGGCATGCCCGCCTGATCCACCCGGAGCAGCCCGGCGTGCCGATTGCCGTGCGCCGAATCGGCCTGCCGGACGAGCGGCGCCTGCTCCTCGAACTGGAGGTCCCGCCGCCGGGCGCCCCGATGCCGGGCGCCCCGATCCTCGAGGGGCGGGTGGCCGGCACCATCCTGCAGAGCGCGCCGCTGCACGTCCTGCAGAGCGAGGCGGCGGAGCAGGGCGTGCTGATCGTCTGCCGCTGGCCGCGCTGGCTGGACGTCGTCCACCGCCGGCGGGACGCGCGGGCCGAGCTGGATGCCCTGATGGACGTGCGCGTGGAGACGCGCACGGAGCCCACGGCGGCGCCGTTGCGCGGGCGGCTGCTCAATCTCTCGGTGGGCGGCTGCCTGGTCGAGTATCCCGGCCTGGCACCGGAGCGGCTGCAGGCCGGGCAGGCGCTCGAATCGCTCGAGCTGTGCTTCCCCAGCGGCCAGAGTCTCGTCGTCGAGGCGCACCTGCGCCATGTGCAGCCGCTCGGCGACGGCCGTGGGGTGCGCTGCGGCCACGTCTTCGCGGCGCTCGACGAGACCCTGGCGGAGCGCCTGGCCTTCTGTGTGCGCGAGATCGACCGGGAAGGGGGGCGCGACGCGCGCCAGGCGCCGTCGCCGCTGTTCGTGCGCACCGAGCCGGCGGGCCGCTCGCCGGGCGACGACGAACGCCCGCATGGGCGCGACTATGTGACGCCGATGGCGCGTCGACTGGCCCAGCTGGCGGCCTGGCTCAGCTGGCAGCTGCGCCGGCTGGAGGAGGGCGCGCAGGTCGACTCCCAGCAGCTCGAGCGATACAGCGCCTTCCTGCTCGACCTGCTCGCGGAGGACCGCGAGGCGCTGCTGTTCGCCTGCCATTGCCTGGTGGACGACGAGCCACTGGTCCAGCACGTGGTCGCCGTGGCCGTGCGCCTGGCCGACCTGATGAGCGAGGCTGCGCTGCCGGCCGGCTCGCTGAAGGCCATCGTCGGTTGCGCGCTGGTCCACGATCTGGGCAAGGCGCTGCTGCCGGCCAGCCTGCGCGAGGCTGGACAGCTGGACGAGGCGCAGCGGTCGGCCTTCGCCGGGCACGTGCAGCTGCTGCGCGCACGCCTGAGCGAGTGCGACTGGTTGCCCGAGGCGCTAGTCGTCGAGGTGGTCGAGGGCATCCATCGTCGCCTCGACGACGGCGGCGCGCCGCTGGGCGAGCTGGCCCGCGCCGCGGCGGTGGTGGATGTGGTGGACGCCATGAGCCGGGCGCGCCCGGACCGGCCGGGCTATCCGATCTCGGGCATCTACCGCAGTCTGATCGGCAACCAGGGGCAGCTCGACCGGCGCTGGTGCCAGCGCTACGTGCGGCGCTTCGGGGTGATCCCCATCGGCTCGCTGGTGCACTTCGCCGAGGGTGCGCTGGGCTGGGTGCAACGCCTGGACCGCCACGGCGCGGTGGCCCAGGTGCAGCTCAGCGACCGGCGGAGCCTGAAGAACCCGGTCCTCGGTGCGCCGCGGGTCGGTCGCGAGCTGGCCCAGCTGGGGCGCATCGACGCGATCCTGGTGAGCGTCAACGCTTGAGCGGCAAGTGCTTGATCGAGTGCGCGCGCTGCTCGTCGAGGGAGTTGTAGTAGGTGTTCTGCGTGGTGCTCAGGCTGTTGTGGCGCAGATCGGCCTGCAGATCCTTCATGTCACGGTGCGGGGCATCGAAGGTGGCCGAGGTGTGCCGCAGCCAGTGCAGCGAGGCCGAGCGCAGATGGTCGACCTCGTCGTTGCTCCAGCCTTCGCTCACCATGCGCTCCAGCGCGCGGTCGAACACCGCCTGCAGGAGCAGGCGCAGGTGGCGGTCGGACAGCCCGGCGCGGCCCTTGAGGGTGGCGATCAGCGGGTGCGTCTCGTGCGGCGATGGCAGGGACGGCAGACCCAGGTGGCGGCGGTAGCGGCTCAGGTAGGTCTGGATGTAGTCGTCGCGCACGCTGATCTTGGCGGCCTTGTTGCCCTTGCCGACCACGTGGAACCACCAGTTGCCGGTGCTGTCGCGGCGGAAGTCGCCCATGGTCGGCTCCCAGTTGTCGCGGCCGACCAGGTCGGAGACCCGCAGGTACATGGCGAACAGGGTGGCGAGGATGAACAGCGTGCGCTCGTGGACCTCGGGCTCCTCGTCGGCCATCCGTTCTGCGGTTTCCAGCACGTAGCTCCATTGCAGCTGGGTGAGCGAGCGTCCGGATACGTCCAGGGTGTTGCGCTGCTTGTAGACGGATTTCTGCTTGACCGCTCGGAACGGATTGACTTCGGTCAGGCCCTCGTCGATGGCGTGCTGGAAGAAGCTGCCGCAGACGGCGAATACCTGGGCGACCGAGCCTTGGGACATGCGATAGGGTCGCGCCTCGAGGGTTTCGCCGCCGCCGGCGTCGGCGGCGTTCGCCGCGCGGTTGCGCTTGGGTGTGCGGATGCTGAACGGCCGCCAGTCCTCGTTGACCGCGTAGCTGTCCGACTCCAGCTTGCGGCGACCGCCCAGGCGCACGAACCGCGAGCGGACCATGGGGCCGACCCAGTCCCTGGGCGGCCTGAGGCAGAACTCCATGAAGGCCTCGGCGTCGCGGCGGCGCAGCTCGAGCAGCGGCTTGCGGGCGACCAGCAAGGCCCACAGCAGCAGACGTTCGACATGGGTGCGGTAGGAGTTGAAGGTTGGCTCGTTGCCGGCGTAGGACTTGAGGAAGCCGCGTACCGCGAGGTAACCCTCGACGGCCTGCAGGTCGGCGGGAAAGCCGCCGAGATAGGCGCGCACGGCGGGCAGTTCCTCGCTGACTTGCAGGAAGTTCAGCTCCAGGAAGCGGTCGTAGGTTTCGAACAAGGGCTGCGGGGCGTTGGGCGTCATGCGGATTTTCCATCCCTGAGACGGTGGGCGGTACGGCCGGAGAGCCGGCCTGCAGGCATTATATGCAATTTCCGGGTCTGGGCGTTATCGGATATTGCATGCGTATCTGCAGCCGGCTGCGGTCTCCCGCCGCGACGATCTCATCCCGGGCGCTGCCCTGGCGATCAGCTGGCCGGTCGGCTCGGCGGCGCGGCGGCCAGCATCTGGCCGTCGCCGAGGATGTGCCTCAGCTCGCGGCTCACCCGCGTCTGCAGCGCCTCCCAGTGCGGCAGCAGTCTGGCGTCCCCCGCGGCGGTCAGTCGATTGTCGGCGAACCGGTACAGGTGCTCGGCATCGAAGGCGAACTGCAGCTCGAGGTCGCGGCGCCGGGTCAGCGGCAGGATTTCCGCCCGCAGGTTGTCGAGCAGCAGCGGCAGCTCGCCGTTGTCGGGCCAGTAGCCGAGCACCATGTGTGCCTGCCCGGTCGAGGCCTGTGTCGTGTAAGCGATCCGCAGGCGCTGCTCGGGCACGCCGAGCACGCGTAGCGTGAAGTACTTGGCCAGCGCGAAGTCCTCGCAGTCGCCGGCGCCCAGCTGGAGCAGTTCCAGGGGCGTGGCCCAGTAGTCGAACTGCCCCCACAGCTGATGATCCTCGGCGAAGCGTACCTCGCTGTTGAAGAACCGGTTGACCAGCTCGAGCTGCTCTTCCTCGCTCAGCGGCCTGGCGCGGGCCAGCATATCGCGCCAGGCCTGCAACTGAGGCGTGGCGGCTTCGTGGCGATGCGTCTGACCGATCTGCGCGGCGGCCTTGGCCGGCCCCAGGAGCAGCCCGCTGCCGAACAGCAGCCCGGCCAGCACGTGGCTCCGGCGGCTCTGCAGCAGCGAGCCCAGCAGGGTCGACTTCCTCATGCGGCATTCCTCGGCGAATCGGGTGACGAACGGTTGCCGGCCCACAAGCCAGCAGACATGGGCTCTGTAGCCCAAGAGCCGGTCAGCGGCAAGCTGCGTTCGTCGGTTCGTGCGCGCCGGGCAGGTTCGCGGCCGCTTCGCAGGAACTAGGCTGTAGACGTCGACTCGTTGCGGAGGATGACACCATGAAAACCGTTCCAGGCACATTCGCGCTGACGGTCCTGGTGGTCGGCTTGAGCCTGACCACGGTCCAGGCCGGTACGGCGCCGGACGGCACGCAGCTGCTGCTGGTCGAAAGCGGCAGCGACCGGCTGATCGATTACCACACCCAGCGCAGATCGCAGAGCGATCGTCCAGGCCAGGAGGAGTTCGCCGAGCGCTACATCCGGATGATCAAGGAACAACCGACTGCGGCGGGCGACATGCCCGAGGAGCTAGCCCCGCAGGACAGAATGGACAGACCCGAGCCCATGCACAAGTCGCCCATCCAGCGCGACCGGCAGCTGTATGGCAAGTGACGCCTGTCGCCGTCTGCCCTCGACGCCGGGATGACGTCCAGGGCAGATGCTCGCCGCTTCGGCAAGTCGCAGCACGACCGCCCTCCTCTTCGGCATTCGCCGCCGGTCTCAGCGATTGATGCAGTTGACGAACCGGAACACGTTGGTGGCGCACAGCATGTCGGTGATGATGAAGATCACCAGGAACAGCACGATGATGCCGAGCACGCTGCCGGCTCCGGCGCCGGCCGGCGCCTCGCTCAACTGCTGGTTGAAGTACGCCAGTTCGGCGTTGCTCAGGCTGTTGATGCGCCGCTCGACCTGGTCGCGCTCGACGCCCAGCGCCGCCAGCCGCTCCTTGACGGCCTGATCGTCCAGCATCGCCAGCAGGTGCTGACGCTCGACCTGCGGCTGGGTCTGCACTACCTCCGCGGTGCCGATCATCGACGCCTGCGCCACGGGCATCTGGACGGTCAGCATCAGCTGCGAGGCCGCCAGCACCAGGGCCAGTCGCCGCGAAAACGCGCTCTTGAACATGGGGTTCTCCTCGTTTCCGGTCCGAAGGCCAGCACAGGATGGCGCTGGCTCTATCGAGCATAGCCCGTGGCGCCGCGCGTGCCCGTCCCGGTCCGGCGAGGCGGCCCGCTCCGTCAGCAACCGCCGCTGCGGTTTGCGGTAACATGACGGTACATCACAGTCCGCGAGAGTCCGCAGCATGTCTGATCGGAACCATGTCCGCCTGATCAAGAAGTACGCCAACCGCCGTCTCTACGATACCAAGACCAGCACGCACATCACGTTGCAGGACATCCGTCAGCTGGTGATCCGCGAGGAGTCTTTCCAGGTGGTCGACGCCAAGACCGGCGAGGACCTGACCCGCAGCATCCTGCTGCAGATCATCCAGGAGGCCGAGAGCGGCGGCGAGCCGATCTTCACCAGCGAGATGCTCAAGGGCATCATCCGCTTCTACGGCCCCTTCCAGGGCATGCTCGGCAACTACCTGGAAAAGAGCATCCAGGCGGTGATCGACGTGCAGGCCAAGACCGGCCAGCAGTCCTCCGAGGCCTGGAGCGACTTCATGCGCAGTCAGTTGCCGGTGATGCAGAACCTGATGGGCCAGTACGTCGAGCAGACCAAGCAGCTGTACCTGAGCACGCAGAACCTGTTCGGCATGTTCCCCGGCTTCCCGGGTCCCGCCGGCCGCGGCGACAAGGATGGCAAGAAGGACGACAACGGCGACGCGGGCTGACTCGTCCTGAGGCATCGCGCACCAGCATCGTGCAAAGGCCCGCAGTCTGCGGGCCTTTGCACATCGGTGGGCACATGGGGTTGCGCATCGGGATGGCAGCGCCATCCATGACTTCCCAGCCCCGTCTCCCCCTCGGGCGCCGTTACTTGCGTGCGCCGCCGGCGGCCTTGGTGGCTTCGCGGGTGGCCTGGCCGGCGGCCTGGGCGGCGGCGGCGATGCCGTTCTCGGCGATCTCGGCGGCCTGCTTGGCGGTCTTCTGCGCGCTTTCCAGCACGTTGCCGGCGGTCTCGACGGCCGACTTCAGCACCGCCACGGCGGGCTCGGAGCCGGCTGGCGCATTCTTTGCAATTTCGTCTACCAGTTCCTGCACCTGCTGGGCGTTGCGGGCAGCCTGACGCTCGCCGAGCTTGGCGAGGTCGGCCTGGGTGCTGGAGATCAGGTCGTACACCTGGCGGTTGAACTCCATCAGGCGTTCGGCCTGGTGGGCCGGATGGGTCAGGGAGCCGAGCACGGCGCTGAAGCTCTGCGGGTCACGAGCGGCAAGGAGTTTGCTTGCGGTCTCGAAGGTTTCCTCGCTGGCCGAGCGCAGGGTGGCGAGCTGCAGATGGCTGAGCTGCTCGAGGCCCTTGAGGAACTTGGTGTTCATCTGCTGCAGCAGCTCGAGGTTGGACTTCTGGGCAGCCTGCAGTTTTTCCGAATCGAAGAAGGACATGGGTGAGTCTCCCGAGGATGAGAAAGGCTGAAAACCTGTACCGGTGGTGCCACTGCTGCACTCGACCGCGATTTCATTCTTGGCGATTGCGCCGTCCCTTGCAAGCACTTTTTTGTGCGGTGCACAAAAAAATCTGAGCAGCGCGATTCTTTACAGGAGGAGCAAACGGCACACGAAACACAAGGCGCAGAACGCTACACATGACACGGCGACATGACTATCATGCTGCAGAAATGTGTCAGGCGACCGAAAACCCACAGGGATATTTGTGCAGAGCAGCAGGAGGCGACCGGCAGTATCGAGGGAATCGCGCAGATTCCCGTCAAGAAAACGCAATCATCCGCTAGCAAGGTAGTTACATCGGGCAGGAATACCGCAGCCCGGTTGCCGGCAAGTCGAGCGGCCGAGCATGGCCCTCCCCCGGCAAGTGTCGTTCCGCTTCACCATCATTTTTCTCGAATGGAGTGACTGCAACATGACCAACGACAACAAGCGCATTGCACTCGTGACTGGCGGCATGGGTGGTATCGGCACGGCGATCAGCCAGCGCCTGTACCGTGACGGTTTCATCGTGGTGGTCGGCTGCAGCGCGCAGTCCACCCGTCGCGAGTCCTGGCTGGAGCAGCAGCGCCAGGAAGGCTACGAATTCCACAGCATGGCCTGCGACATCACCGATTGGGACGACGTGGCGCGTGCCTTCGCCGAGGTTCGCGAAGAGATCGGCACGGTCGACGTGCTGGTCAACAACGCCGGCATCACCCGCGACACCACCTTCCGGAAGATGACCCCGCAGGACTGGGGCGCGGTGATCTCCACCAACCTCAACGGTCTGTTCAACACCACCAAGCAGGTCATCGACCCGATGCTCGAGCGCGGCTGGGGACGCATCATCAACATTTCCTCGGTGAACGGCCAGCGCGGCCAGTTCGGGCAGACCAACTACTCCGCGGCCAAGGCCGGCATCCACGGCTTCACCATGGCCCTGGCCCGCGAAGTGGCCAGCAAGGGCATCACCGTCAACACCATCTCCCCCGGGTACATCCGCACCGAGATGACCGCGGCGATTCGCGAGGACGTGCTGGAGAAGATCGTTTCCGGCATCCCGGTCGGCCGCATGGGCCAGCCGGAGGAAATCGCCTCGATGGTCGCCTGGCTGGCCTCCGACGAAGGTGCCTACGCCACCGGCGCCGACTTCTCGGTCAACGGCGGCCTGAACATGGCCTGAGTCGGCCCCCCGCCGACCTTTTGCGCCTGCCCTGCCGTACTCGGCCGGGCAGGCGCCCTTCCCCAGTTTTCCGCAACGAGGCTATCCCATGAACGACGTTGTCATTGTCGCCGCCACCCGCACCGCCATCGGCAGCTTCCAGGGCGCGCTGAGCGCCATTCCCGCTCCCGAGCTGGGCGCCGCGGTGATCCGCCAGGTGCTCGAGCTGAGCGGTGTCCAGCCGCAGGAGATCGACGAGGTGATCCTCGGCCAGGTGCTCGCTGCGGGCTCCGGGCAGAATCCGGCGCGCCAGGCGGCGATCAAGGCCGGGCTGCCCCACGAGGTGCCGGCGCTGACCCTCAACAAGGTCTGCGGTTCCGGCCTCAAGGCCGTGCAGCTGGGCGTGCAGGCGATCCGCTGCGGTGACGCCGAGCTGGTGATCGCCGGCGGCATGGAGAACATGAGCCTGGCTCCCTACGTGCTGCCCAAGGCGCGTACCGGCCTGCGCATGGGCCACGCCCAGCTGCAGGACAGCATGATCCAGGACGGCCTGTGGGATGCCTTCAACGACTACCACATGGGCATCACCGCCGAGAACCTGGCCAAGCGCTTCGGGATCACGCGCGAGGAGCAGGACGCCTTCGCCGCCGCTTCGCAGCAGAAGGCCGCCGCTGCCATCGAGGCCGGCCTGTTCAAGGACGAGATCACCCCGATCCTGATTCCGCAGCGCAAGGGCGACCCGCTGGTGTTCGACACCGACGAGCAGCCGCGCGGCGACACCAGCGCGGACAGCCTGGCCAAGCTCAAGCCGGCGTTCAGCAAGGACGGCAGCGTCACCGCCGGCAACGCCTCCAGCATCAACGACGGCGCCGCCGTGGTGCTGCTGGCCAGTGCGAAGAAGGCCGCCGAACTGGGCCTGCCGGTGCTGGCCAGGGTCAAGGCCTACGCCAGCTCCGGCGTCGACCCGGCGATCATGGGCATCGGCCCGGTGTCGGCCACCCGCCTGTGCCTGGAGAAGGCCGGCTGGAGCCTGGACGAGCTGGAACGCGTCGAGGCCAACGAGGCCTTCGCCGTGCAGGCGCTGAGCGTCAACAAGGAGCTGGGCTGGGATGCCGCCAAGGTCAACGTCAACGGCGGCGCCATCGCCCTCGGCCACCCGATCGGCGCCTCCGGCTGCCGCATCCTGGTCACCCTGCTCCACGAGCTGCAGCGCAGCAACCTGAGCAAGGGCCTGGCCACCCTGTGCATCGGCGGCGGCCAGGGCGTGGCCCTGGCGGTCGAACGCTGATATGGTCTGGACGCCCGCGCCCCCGGCGGTGCGCGGGCGTCGCCAGATGGATATCTGCCCTTCCTGAACAGACAGCGGACACAAGAGATGGATACCTCCCCGCCCTTCTCGGCCTTCTTCTCGGCCAACATGCCCTTCGTCGCGCGTGCCGCGCTCGAGCAGCTGCGCATCTGGGCACGGCACAACCCGTGGTTCCAGGGCAAGAACACCGACGCCTGGTTCCAGGTGGAGGGTGCCATCCTCGACCGCCTGCAGACGGAGTACGCCGGCGAGTGGGCGCAGCTCGGCATGCAGATGCTCACCCAGCAGCCGTTCTCCTTCAGCGATCCGCGCTTCGCCGGCAATGCCTGGAGCCAGCCGCTGTTCGGCTCGCTGGCCGCGCTCTACCTGCTCAATTCGCGCTTTCTGATGCGCCTGCTCGACGAGCTGCCGATCGAGTCCGGCAAGATGCGTCAGCGGCTCACCTTCCTGGTCGAACAGCTGGTCGCCGCCGGCGCGCCGAGCAACTACCTCAACAGCAACCCCGAGGCGCTGGAGCGCCTGGTGCAGACCCAGGGAGCCAGCCTGTTCAGCGGCATGCTGCACCTGGCCAGCGACATGCAGGAAGGCAAGCTGCGCCAGTGCGACAGCGACGCCTTCCAGGTCGGCGTCAACCTGGCCACCACGCCCGGCCAGGTGGTCTACCAGAATCCGTTCTTCCAGCTGATCCAGTACGCCCCGCAGAGCGAGACCCAGTTCCGGCGCCCGCTGCTGGTCGTGCCGCCGGCGATCAACAAGTACTACATCCTCGACCTGCAGGCCGAGAGCTCCTTCGTCCGCCATGCGCTGGCGCAGGGGCATCCGGTGTTCCTGATGTCCTGGCGCAACGCCGACGAGAGCATCGCCACCGCCAGCTGGGACGACTACGTCGAGCAGGGCATCCTCGAGGCGATCCGCGTCACCCAGGCGATCGGCGGCCAGGAGCAGCTCAACCTGCTCGGCTACTGCGTCGGCGGCACCCTGCTCGCCTGCGGCCTCGGCGTGCTCGCCGCGCGCGGGCAGAAGCCGGCGGCCAGCCTGACCCTGCTGGTCACCCTGCTCGACTTCGAGGACACCGGGGTGCTCGACGTGTTCGTCGACGAGGAGATCGTCCGCTACCGCGAGCGCACCATCGGTGGCGTCGGCGGCCATTACGGCCTGTACCGCGGCGAGGACATGGGCAACACCTTCTCGCTGCTGCGCCCCAACGAGCTGTGGTGGAACTACGGCGTCGAGAAGTACCTCAAGGGTCAGAAGCCGCGCGCCCTGGACCTGCTGTACTGGAACAACGACCACACCCACCTGCCCGGCCCGATGTACTGCTGGTACCTGCGCCATGCCTACCTGCAGAACGACCTGAAGACCGGCCGACTGCAGGTCTGCGGCGAGACGCTCGACCTCGCCCGGCTGGACATGCCGACCTACCTGGTCGGCACCCGCGAGGACCACATCGTGCCCTGGCGCAGCGCCTTTGCCAGCACCCGCCTGCTCAAGGGGCCGACCCGCTTCGTGCTCGGTGCCTCCGGGCACATCGCCGGGATCATCAATCCGCCGGCGAAGCACAAGCGCAGCTACTGGACCGGCGAGGCGCTGCCGATCGACCCGGATGCCTGGCTGGCGGCCGCCGAGGAGCACCCCGGTAGCTGGTGGGGCGACTGGTACGCCTGGCTCGCCCAGCACGCCGGCGAGCAGGGGCCGGCGTCGGCCAGCCTCGGCTCGGCCGACTATCCGCCGCTCGAGGCCGCGCCCGGCCAGTACGTGCTCAAGCGCGACTGACCCGCTCACCCCGGCCCGTGCGGGCCGGGGCTTCAGATCCGGCGCAGGTAGCGCAGGAACCATTCCCCGGCCAGTTCGGCCACCTTCAGCAGCTTGCCCGGCTCCTCGAACAGATGGGACGCACCGGGCACCACCTCCAGCTGCTTGACTCCCGGCAGGCGCAGCAGGCTCTCGCGATTGAGGGCCAGTACCGCGTCATCCTCGCCCCCGACGATCAGCAGGCTGGGCGCGCGGACCTGCTCCAGTGCGTCGCCGGCCAGATCGGTGCGCCCGCCGCGGGACACCACCGCAGCCACCGCGCCATGGCGCCGGGCGGCGCAGATCAGCGCGGCGGCTGCGCCGGTGCTGGCGCCGAACAGGCCGACGTTCAGCTCCCGGAGGGCGTCGTCCTGCTGCAGCCAGTCGACCGCTGCGACCAGGCGTTCGGCCAGCAAAGGGATGTCGAAGCGGTACTCGCGGGTGATCTCGTCGACCTCCTGCTCCTCGAGGGTGAGCAGGTCGAACAGCAGGGTGCCCAGGCCGAGGTCGTTGAAGTAGCGCGCCACCTGACGGTTGCGCGGGCTGAAACGGCCGCTGCCGCTGCCGTGGGCGAACACCACCAGCCCCTCGGTACCGTCCGGCACGGCCAGCTCGCCGAACAGCGTGCCCTCCTGCAGGTCGAGCCGCAGGCCGCGCTGCGGAGCCTCGCGCATGTCGCTCATGGTGCACCTCCGCGGATCCGTCCTGTCAGTCTAGCGGGCTGCCTGACGGTCGTTGTCGCGGCGGCCCGCAGGGCGTCTAATGACCTTCTGTATCCGTGCCCATCCGGAGGGTGGGCCGTCGGTCCATGCGGTCGGCGCGGCACGGCAGCCACGACGCGGGCCGCCCCTCCGAGGAGCGGGATCATGAACGTCAGCGAAGTGATGCACAAACCGGCCTACTGCTGCCACCCCGGCGACAGCCTGGAACAGGCGGCGGAAATGATGGCCAGGAGCGACTGCGGCGCCATCGCGGTGGTTGACCAGGCCAACCATGCGATCGGCATCGTCACCGACCGCGACATCGCTCTGGCGGCCGCCGAGCGCCACAAGCCGCTATGGGAGCTCAAGGCCGGCGAGATCGCCGGTCGCCACCTGCTGTACACCTGCCACGACGACACCGATGTGCACGAGGCCCTGCACATGATGGCGGAGAAGAAGGTGCGGCGCCTGCCGGTGGTGGGCGCCGACGGCGAGCTGCACGGCATGGTCGCCATGTCCGACATCCTCCACCGCCTGACCCTGCACGGCGGCAGCGTGCGCAACGCTCCCGAAGACTGGCGCGAGGCGCTGGAGGCCTTCAACGAGATCACCTCGCCGAGCCTGCCGGCGGTGATGGACGACCTGGGGAGGTAACGTCCCGGCCTGCCGCCCGGAGACGGCGGCAGGCTCACCGTCCGCCGGCTCAGCAGGGGCCGACGTCCGCCTCGCCGAGCAGGTCGCGCACATTCGAGCGGGCCAGCAGCGCCCGATAGCGGTCGTAGCGGTAGGTCGGCCCGTCGACGCAGGCGTAGCTGTCGGCGACGTAGCAGTGGCCGCAGAGCCCCACTGCGCAGTGCATGCGCCGCTCCACCGACAGCCAGATGCGCTCGGCCGCCACGCCGCGCCGCACGCAGGCCTTGGCGATGGCCAGCATGAAGGCCTCCGGGCCGCAGCACAGCACGGCCTGCGGCAGCGCCTCGGCGCACAATCGGTCGAGCTGGCCGAGCGGCGAGCCGCGCAACCCACCCGGCCCGCCCTCGTCGAGGGTCTCGACCAGCGGCAGAGCCGCCCGCCAGCGCGCCCGCTCGCGGCCGAGCACCTGGTGCTCGGCACTGCGCGCGCCGTAGAGCACGCGCACGCCCGACTCCGGACGCAGGCGAGCCGTTTCGATCCAGCCGGCCAGCGGTGCCAGGCCGCAGCCGCCGGCCACCGCCAGCACTTCCCGTAGCGCTTCCGGCTCCGGCCAGCCGAGGCCGAACGGGCCGCGATAGCCGAGCAGCGCCCCGTCCGGCAGCTCGAACAGCCGAGCGGTCAGCCGGCCGCTGCGGCGGATCAGCGCATCGAACTCGCCGGCCGCGTCCGGCGCGCTGACGTAGGTGAACGGGGCCTCGCCGAGGCCCGGCACGCCGAGCATGAAGAACTGTCCGGGCAGCGCCGCCCGGTCGCTCGCCAGCGGCTGCGCGATGCGCAGGCGGAAGTGCCGGGCGTCGCGACCGTCGGCATAGCTGTCGAGCAGGCGCAGCGGCCTGGGGGTCAGTTCGAGCATGGCTTGCCCACCTTCTCCATTACCGCATGCGCGCCTATGCCGCCGGGGCAGACCCGGTCGCAGCGTCCGCAGCCGACGCAGCCGTAGCGGCCGAACTGGCGGCGGAAGCCTTCGCCGAACTTGTGCTGCCAGAATCGCTGTACGCGCTGCCCCGGCGCGGCGCTGGGGTTGTGGCCGCTGGCTTCCTTCTGGAAGCCCTCGTACAGGCAGGAATCCCAGACCCGCTCGTGCCGCATGGCCCCGCCCGGCACTGGCTGCTCGAGCGGGGCGAAGCAGGAGCAGGTCGGGCATACGGTGGTGCAGCCGGAGCAGACCAGGCAGCGCAGGCCGAGGCTGTCCCAGGTCGCCCGGTCGACCTGCCCGGACTCGATGGCGGCGATGCCGGCGGCCAGCCAGGTGCCGTCGCCCTGCTCGGCGGCCACCCGCCGCCGGCTGGCGGCGCGCTCGGCGGGCCAGTCGTCGGTGGCGGGCGGCAACGCCAGGCCGGCCACCGCGGCGCTGCCGGCCGGCGAGGCGGCGAGCAGCCGCCAGCTGCCGTCGGCCTGCGGGAGCAGCACCAGGTCGGCGCTGCCCGTGCGCACCGTCGGGCCGCTGTCGACCAGGCTGCAGAAGCCCTGGGCGCAGCTGTGCCGGCAGTCGATGCCGACCAGCAGGGTCGCCGCGCGGCGCCGCCGGTAGTGGGGATCGGCGGCGAAGAACCGGTCCTGGTAACTCACCGCCACCAGGTCGCAGGCGTGCAGGCCGAACAGCACCTGCTCGGGTACCTCGGGCAGGCAGGCGACGAAGCGCTCGCCCTCGACGCGGAACAGCGTCTCGCGCTCGGCGAAGAAGAACGCCTTGGCAGAGAACGCCGGCGGTTCGGGCCAGGCCACGAAAGGCGTGGCGTCGGCGGCGGACACCGGCTGCCAGTGGCGACCGCCACGGCCGTCGTCGCGCACCTCGTAAAGCACCCGAGCGCCGGCCAGGTGCGCGCGCAGGCGCTCGACGCTGTCGAGCCGGTAACAGGTGTCCTCAAAGGTCATCGTCCACCTCCAGGGCGCTGGCCGGTTGCGGCGCCACGCCGGGCGGCAGCGCCTCGACGGCCACCGCGCAGGCCTTGAGTTCGGGCATCCGGCTCTGTGGGTCCTGGGCGCTGTTGGTGAGCAGGTTGCAGGGCGCCTCGCGGAAGTGATACGGCATCGACAGGGTGCCCGGCGGCACGTCGTCGGTGACGCTGGCGCGGGTCTCCAGGCGGCCGCGCCGCGAGCGCAGGCGCACCCCCTGGCCGTCCTGCAGGCCTAGCCGGGCGGCATCCTGCGGGTGGATGAACAGCAGCCCGGCCGGCGTCTCGCGCTCCAGCAGCGGCGACCTGCGGGTCATCGAGCCGCCGCCGTAGTGGAAGTGCAGGCGCTGGGTGGTGAAGGCGAACGGATAGTCGGCGTCCGGCGTCTCGTCGGGCTCGACCTGGCTCACCGGCAGCAAGCGGCCGCGGCCGCGCGGGAAGCCTTCGGCATGCAGCCGCGGCGAGCCCTGCGGACGGGCGGCGTCGCAGGGCCAGTGCAGGCCGTGCCGGGCGTCCAGCGCCGGGTAGCTCATGGCGGAGAAGATCGGCGCAAGCGACGCCATCTCGTCGAACACCGCCTCGGCATCGGGCCAGAGCATGCCCAGGTAGCCCATGCGCGCGGCCAGGGCGGCGAGGATCTGCCAGTCGCTCCAGGCCTCGCCGGGCGGCGCCACTGCGCGGCGGATGCGCTGCACGCGGCGTTCGCAGTTGGTGAAGGTGCCGTCCTTCTCGGCGAAGGACGCCGCCGGCAGCACCACGTCGGCCAGCTTCGCCGTCTCGGTCAGGGTCAGCTCGACCACCACCAGAAAGTCCAGCGCGCGCAGGGCGCGCTCGACCCGGTGCTGGTCGGGGTCGGTGACCACCGGCTCCTCGCCCATGATCATCAGCGCGCGGAACTGGCCGGCCAGTGCCGCCTCGGTCATGCCCAGCGAGGTCAGGCCCGCCGCACCGGGCATCGGCACGCCCCAGGCCCCGGCGAACTTGGCCTGCACCTCGGCGCTGGCCGCGCTCTGGTAGCCGGGGTAGACGTTGGGCAGGCAGCCCATGTCGCAGGCGCCCTGCACGTTGTTCTGCCCGCGCAGCGGATAGATGCCGGCGCCGGGCCGGCCGACCTGGCCGCAGACCAGGGCCAGGTTGGAGACGGCGACGACGTTGTTGGTGCCGCTCTGGAACTGGGTGATGCCCATGCCGTAGGCGATGAAGGCCGCCCTGGCGTGGCTGACGGCGTGGGCGAGACGCTCCAGCTCGGCGACCGGGACACCGGTCTGCGCGCTGGTCAGCTCCGGGGTCAGCGGTGCGACATGCTGGCGCAGGACCTCGAGGTTCTCGCAGCGTGCCTCGAGGAAGGCGCGGTTCTCCCAGCCGTTGGCGAAGATGATGTGCAGCAGGCCATTGAGCAGGGCGATGTTGCTGCCCAGGCGCAGCTGCACGTGCTGGTCGGCCAGCCGCGCCAGGCGCGTCCTGCGCGGGTCGACCACCACCAGCCGCGCGCCGCGGGCCTGGGCGCGGAGGATGCGCGCGCCGAGCATGGCGTGGTTCTCGCTGGCGTCGGCGCCGATCAGCAGGATCAGGTCGGCGCAGTCGGCGTCGGCCAGGCAGCCGGTCATCGCCCCCGAGCCCAGGGTCAGCGACAGCCCGGCCACCGACGGGCTGTGGCAGATGCGCGCGCAGTGGTCGACGTTGTGGGTGCCGAGCACCGCGCGGGCGAATTTCTGCGCGGCGTAGTTGTCCTCGTTGCTCGCCCGCGCGCAGCTGATCACCCCGACTGCCTGCGACCCGCCGGCGTCCAGTGCCTCGCGGAAGGCGCCGGCCACCCGGTTCAGCGCCTCGTCCCAGCTGGCCGGACGGAAGCCATCGGCCTCGCGGATCAGCGGTCGGGTCAGGCGCTCGGCCGGGTCGACGGCGAAGCTGGTCGACCAGCCCTTGCTGCACAGCTGGCCCTGGCTGACCGGATGGCCGGGCTGCGGCTCGACGCCGATCACCCTGCCTTGTTCGACGCGCAGGCCGATGCCGCAGCCCACGCCGCAGAAGGTGCAAACGCTCGGAATCACCTGCATCGACGACGCTCCCCCGCTCGCTCTACCTGAAGGCTAGCCGCCGCGGCGCGCGCCTGCCCGACTCCGGTCGGAAACTTGCAAATTCTGCAGATCGCCTAGACTGCTTTTCAGCACGCCAGCCGCGCCGTGAGGGGCGTCCGCGTTCGATAACGGTCGAGTGCGCGGCCAGGCGTCGCCCGAGATTCAACCCCACTCCCCCCACAGAGGAGCACTCCACGATGGCCGAAAACGAGAAGAAGGTTGCGCTGGAAACCGAGGACAAAAGCGCCCGGCAGGGCCCGCTGTCCACGGCGATGCGCCCGCTGGAGAGCCTGCGCCGCCAGGTCGACCGGCTGTTCGAGGACTTCGATCGCGGCTGGCACCTGCCGTTCTCGCGCAGCGGCTTCGAGACCGAACCGTTCTGGCGGCGCGAGCTGAGCTTTTCCGGCATGCCGGCGGTCGACATCGTCGAGCGCGACGATGCCTTCGAGATCACCGCCGAGCTGCCGGGCATGGACGAGAAGAACGTGCAGGTCAAGCTGAGCAACGGCACCCTGACCATCAAGGGCGAGAAGAAGGACGAGCGCGAGGAGAAGAAGAAGGACTACTACCTTGCCGAGCGCCACTACGGCTCCTTCCAGCGCACCTTCGGCCTGCCCGACGGTGTCGACGCCGAGAAGATCGAGGCGCGCTTCGCCAAGGGCGTGCTGACCCTGAAGCTGCCGAAGAAGCCCGAGGCCAGGCAGGCCGAGAAGACCATCGACATCAAGACCGGTTGACCAAGGTTGCGGCCCTGCCCTCCCCGCAGGGCCGATCCCGCCATGAACGCCCCCGACCCGCCCGGCACGGCGGACGATAGCTCGCCGGAGATACCCGGATACTGGAGTCTGCCGGCCGCGCAACTGCTTGCCGCACTGCGCAGCTCGCGCGACGGACTCGACGACGGAGCCGCGGCCGAGCGCCTGGCTCGCGTTCGCCGCACCCTGCCGCGCCGGACAGCGGGCTTTCCCCGCCTGCTGGTCGCGCAACTGCGCAGCCCGCTGGTGCTGATCCTGATCTTCGCGGCGACCGTCGCCCTGCTGGTGCAGGACTGGCTGGAGGCGCTGATCATTCTGGCCATAGTGTTGTGCAGTTCGTTGCTCGGTGCCTGGCACGAGCACCGCGCTTCGCGGGCCATCGAGCAGTTGCGCCGGCGTATCGCCGTGCGGGTATCGGTGCGCCGTAACGGACGCCTGCGCGAGATACCTGCCGACGAGGTGGTGCCGGGCGACGTGGTCGAACTGGCCGCCGGCAGCCTGATCCCCGCCGACGGCGTGCTGCTCGCGGCACACCACTGTTTCGCCAGCCAGGGGTTGCTGACCGGGGAGACCTTCCCGGTGGAGAAACTGCCCGGCCTGGCGCCGGCCGCAGCCGCCTTGGCCGCGCGCGACAACTGCCTGTTCATGGGCACCTCGCTGCGCAGCGGCAGCGCGACGCTGCTGGCGGTGCGCTGCGGCGCGGCCAGCGAGTTCGGCCGGCTGGCCAGCCGACTCAGCCTGCGACCGCCGGAAACCGAATTCGAGCGCGGCCTGCGCCACTTCGGCAGCCTGCTGCTGCGGGTGATGCTGGTGATCATGCTGGTGGTCCTGGGGGCCAACATCCTGCTGCAGCGGCCGACCATCGACACCCTGCTGTTCGCCATCGCCCTGGCGGTGGGCATGTCGCCCGAACTGCTGCCGGCGATCCTCAGCATCACCCTGGCCAAGGGCGCCCAGCGCATGGCCGCTGCCGGGGTGATCGTGCGCCATCTCAATGCCATCGAGAATCTCGGTTCGATGGATCTGCTGTGCACCGACAAGACCGGCACCCTGACGCGCGGTGTGGTGCAGCTCGACGGCGCCGTCGACCCCGCCGGTGCGCCTTCGCGCGCGGTGCTGCAACTGGCCTGGCTCAACGCCAGCCTGCAGAACGGCCTGCCCAACCCGCTCGACGAGGCGATAGTCGCCGCGGGCGGAGCGGCCGGACTCTCCGGAGGTGGCGCCGAGAAGCTCGACGAGCTGCCCTACGACTTCGTGCGCAAGCGTCTCAGCGTGCTGGTCCGCGAGCCGAACGGCGCACGGCGGACCGTCACCAAGGGGGCCCTGGATCAGGTGCTGGAGGTCTGCAGCCAGGTGCTCGACGGCAGTTCGGAGGTCGCCTTGGACGAGGAGCGCCTGGCCGCGATCCGCGCGCGCTTCGCGCAATGGAGCGCCGCCGGCTACCGGGTGCTCGGTCTGGCCAGTCGGCGGATGGCCGACGCCGACGCCGCAGCCGAGGAGCGCGGGTTGACCTTCGTGGGTTTTCTGCTGTTCTTCGATCCGCCGGAGCCCGGCGCGATCCGGACCCTGGCCGCCCTGCAGCGGTTGGGCGTCGGGGTCAAGGTGATCACCGGCGACAACCGCCTGGTGGCCCGGCACGTCGCCGAAGCGGTGGGGCTGCCGGTCGAGAACATTCTCACCGGCGCCGAGCTGAACCGGATGAAGGACGAGGCACTGCTCAATCTGGCGCCGCGGGTAACGCTGTTCGCCGAGGTCGACCCCAACCAGAAGGAGCGCATCATCCTCGCCTTGCAGAAGAACGGCCATGTGGTCGGCTTCCTCGGCGACGGCATCAACGACGCTCCCGCCCTGCACAGCGCCGACGTCGGCATCTCGGTGGACAACGCGGTGGACGTGGCGAAGGAGGCCGCCGACTTCGTGCTGCTGCGCCACGATCTCGACCTGCTGCGCCAGGGCATCGACGAGGGCCGGCGCACCTTCGCCAACACCCTCAAGTACATCTTCGTCACCACCAGCGCCAATTTCGGCAACATGCTCAGCATGGCGCTGGCCTCGCTGTTCCTGCCCTTCCTGCCGCTGCTGGCCAAGCAGATCCTGCTCAACAACTTCCTCTCCGATATTCCCGCCATCGGCATTGCCGGCGATCGGGTGGATGGCGAGTGGGAGCGCACGCCCCACCGCTGGGACCTGCGCATGGTGCGCAACTTCATGGTCGGCTTCGGCCTGGTCAGCACGCTGTTCGACCTGATCACCTTCGGCGTGCTGCTGTGGCTGGCCGGCGAGGCCGTCGAGCTGTTCCGCACCGGCTGGTTCGTCGAGTCGCTGCTCACTGAAGTCCTGATCGTCTTCGTGGTGCGCACCTGGAAACCCTGCTGGCGCAGTCGCCCCGGTCGTCTGCTGCTGGGCTGCGCGCTGACGGTGGTCGGCGTCGCCCTCGCCCTGCCCTACAGCCCGCTGGCGCCGGGCCTGGGCCTGGTACCGCTGCCGGCACCCGTGCTGCTGGCCGTCGTCGCCATCACGCTGCTGTACGCCGCCGCCTCCGAGCTGTTCAAGCGGGAGTTCTATCGCCATCACCGCCATCCCTCCGGCCACGCCCACCGCCAGCGTGGCCAGCCGTTGCACCCTCGGCGCTGAGCTGCACAGGCGGCGGCACCGCGGGTGTTCTTTAATCAGAGGAGACGATCCGGGCGCATCCCGGGTACAGGAGGCCTCACGTGCCGAATCCGCACGAACTCAGCGCCGAGCAGCTCTACCACTCCTGCGACGGCGCCGACCTGGACTGCGACAGCAGCGCCGACCTGCCCGACCTGCAGGCCTGCCTCGGCCAGGAGCGGGCGATGGGTGCGCTGCACTTCGGCGTGGGCATCCGTCACGAGGGCTACAACCTCTACGTGATGGGCTCGCCGGGCCTGGGCAAGCACACCATCGTCCGCGAGCTGCTCGGCCAGCGGGCCGCGCAGCAGGCGCCGCCCAGCGACTGGTGCTACACCAACAATTTCCGCGCCCCGCACAAGCCGCGCGTGCTGCGCCTGCCGGCCGGCACCGGCTGCGGCCTGCAGGGCGATCTGCGTGCGCTGGTGCGCAGTCTGCTCGGTGCCCTGCCGGCGGCCTTCGACAGCGACGAGTACCGCAACGCCATGCAGGGCCTCAAGGACCGCTACAAGGCCCGCGAGGAGGAACTGTTCGGCAACGTCGACGGCCAGGCGCGCAGCGCCGGGATCATCCTGCTGCGTACTCCGGCCGGCTTCACCCTGGCGCCGCTCAAGGACGGCGAGGTGCTCGACGCCGAGGCCTTCGACAAGCTGCCGGCCGAGGAGAAACAGCAGATCGAGGAGCGCACCGAGCGCATCCGCCAGCTGTTGCGCCAGGCCCTGCAGCAGGCCGCCGCGGCCACCCGCGAACACGAGCAGCAGGTGGAGCAGCTCAACGAGGCGGTGACCCGGGCGACGGTTGAGCGCCAGTTCACCGACCTCGAGGCGCGCTACTCCCGGCTGGAGGGGGTGCCGGCGTTTCTCGACGAGATCAAGCGCGACATCATCGAGAAGGGCCTGGAGATCTTCGGCTCGGCGCCGGCCGAGAAGCTGCTCGACCGTCAGCGGCTGACGCCCTTCAACCGCTACTTCGTCAACGTGCTGGTCGACAACGGCGGTTGCCAGGGCGCCCCGCTGGTCTACGAGGATCATCCCAGCTACCAGAATCTGCTCGGGCGTATCGAGCACCAGGCGCAGATGGGCGCCCTGCACACCGACTTCACCCTGATCAAGGGCGGTGCCCTGCACCGCGCCAACGGTGGCTACCTGCTGCTCGACGCGCGCAAGCTGCTCACCCAGCCGTTCGCCTGGGAGGCGCTCAAGCGCGCGCTGCAGGCGCGCGAGCTGCGCATCCAGTCGCTGGAGCAGATCCTCAGCCTGGCCAGCACCATCTCCCTGGAGCCCGACCCCATCCCGCTGGACGTCAAGGTGGTGCTGGTCGGCGACCGCCTGCTCTACCACCTGCTGACCCAGTACGATCCGGAATTCCCCCTGCTGTTCAAGGTCGAGGCCGACTTCGCCGAGGACCTGCCGCGCAACGCCGAGAACACTCGTCTGTACGCCCGGCTGATCGCTACCCTGCAGCGTCGCGAGCGGCTGCGCCCGCTGGATCGCGCCGCCCTGGCACGGCTGATCGAACAGGCCGCCCGCGAGGCGGCCGACGGCGAGAAACTGTCGCTGCGCCTTCAGGACCTGCTCGATCTGATGCGCGAGGCAGACTACTGGGCCGGCGAGCGGCAGCGCCCGCAGGTGCGCGGCGAGGACGTCGAGCGCGCCGTACGCGAGCGCCTGTACCGCGCCGACCAGATCCGCGAGCGGTTGCTCGAGGCGGCGCTGCGCGATCTGCGCCACATCGAGACCGCGGGCCAGTGCGTGGCACAGGTCAACGGTCTGGCAGTCATGCAGCTCGGTGCCCACGCCTTCGGCCACCCGGCGCGGATCAGCGCCACGGCGCGCCTCGGCGACGGCAAGCTGATCGACATCGAGCGCGAGGTGGAGCTGGGCGGCGCCCTGCACTCCAAGGGCGTGCTGATCCTCTCCGCCTATCTGGCCAGCCGCTTCGGCGGACGCCTGCCGCTGTCGTTCGCCGCCACCCTGGTGTTCGAGCAGTCCTACGGCGGCGTCGACGGCGACAGTGCCTCGGCCGCCGAGCTGTGTGTGCTGCAGTCGGCGCTGGCCGGCCTGCCGCTGCGCCAGGACCTGGCGATCACCGGGTCGGTGGACCAGCACGGGCGCATGCAGGTGATCGGCGCCGTCAACGAGAAGATCGAGGGGTTCTTCGAGCTGTGCGCGGCGCGCGGCCTGACCGGCAGCCAGGGGGTGATCATCCCCCTGGGCAACGTCGGGCACCTGATGCTGCGCCGCGAGGTGGTCGAGGCGGTGGCGGCCGGTCGTTTCCACGTGCACGCGGTGGCGCATGCCGAGCAGGCGATGGAGCTGCTCGCCGGCTTGCCGGTCGGGGCAGCCGACGCCGAGGGCGAATTTCCGCCCGGCACGATCAACGGCGCGGTGCAGAGCAGCCTGCGCGAACTGAGCGAGCTGCGTCAGCGCTTCGCCCATCCCGAACGGAACGGACCTGCCGGCAATGGGCAGGCCGCAAAATGAACCGCAGGAGCGAACCACCCTGAACCGTCCAGGCGGTGCCGTCGGCGCCGCGAGGTAGGCAGTCATGGACACGCTCGGTCTGTTCCTTCTCGGCGATGTCATGTCCGGCCGCGGCATCGACCAGATCCTCCCCCACCCCGGCGATCCGCGGCTCTACGAGGACTACGTGCACGACGCTCGCGACTACGTGACGCTGGCCGAGCGACACTGCGGCACCATCGTGCGGCCGGTGGACTTCGCCTACGTGTGGGGCGACGCCCTCGGCGAACTGCGTCGGCGCCGGCCGCAGGTGCGGCTGGTCAACCTGGAGACCGCGGTGACCCGGCACGGCCGGCCCGAGCCCAAGGGCATCAACTACCGCATGAGTCCGGAGAACTTTCCCTTGCTGCGCGCTGCCGGCATCAACTGCTGCATCCTGGCCAACAACCATGTGCTCGACTGGGGCGAGATCGGTCTGCGCGACACCCTCGACACGCTGACCGCCCACGACATGCCCTGGGCCGGCGCCGGCCTCGACCGCGCCGGCGCCGAGGCTCCGGCCGTGCTGGCGTTGCCCGGCGAGCGGCGCCTGCTGGTGTTCGCCTTCGGGCTGCCGGACAGCGGCATTCCCGCCTGGTGGGCCGCCGGACCGCACCAGCCGGGCGTCGCGCGGCTCGACGACCTGTCGCCGCGCAGCCTGGCCCGGGTGGTCGGGCAGATCCGCGCGACGCGTCGGGACGGCGACCGCGTGCTGGTCTCGCTGCACTGGGGCGACAACTGGAGCTTTGCCGTGCCGGACGAGCAGCGCGCCTTCGCCCACGGGTTGATCGAGCAAGCCGGCGTCGATCTGATCCACGGCCATTCCTCGCACCACATCAAGGGCATCGAAGTGCATCGCGGCCGGCTGATCCTCTACGGCTGCGGCGATCGCCTCAACGACTACGAGGGCATCGAGGGTCACGCCGCCTTCCGCGGCGAGCTGGGGCTGCTCTACTTCCCGCGGCTGCATGAAGACGGGCGCCTGCAGGCCCTGGAGATGGTGCCGACGCGCTTGCACCGTCTGCGCATCGAGCGCGCCGAGGGCCTCGACCGCCGCTGGCTGTACGATACCCTGGTTCGAGAGTGCGGCCATTTTGGCAGTAGCGTGCACGTCGAAGGCGACGGCAGCTTCAGGCTGGACTGGATGCCCTGATCCCTGCCCGCCAACCTGATTACGCGCAGTGCACGTGGTGGAGGATGGCCATCTGGTACTTTCATTATGTTAAATATAGAAACCGGGATAGCTGTTCTCCGGGCCGTCCCCATCTGCCGAAACCCCCTGTTCCGGTGGCACAGGGGCTATCCTGCACAAGCGACGTGATCCGAGCGGAGTGGCGCATGGACAAGAAGTTTCAGTGGAACGCCTGGTACTTCCTGCTGGCCTTCAGCTTCCTGCTGATGTTCCAGGGCTGGTGGGCCGAGCGGCAGGCGGTCGAACCGATCGCCTACAGCGAGTTCCTCAGACTGCTCGAGCAGGGCAAGCTGGCGGATATCCGCATCGCCAACCAGCAGATCAGCGGCAAGCTGCTGGAGCCGATCAACAACCGCACCGGCTTCGTGACCAACCGGGTCGACCCTGCGCTCGCCGAGGAGCTGGCCCGCTCCGGAGCGCAGTTCAGCGCGGTCAAGGAGAACACCGCCCTCTCCGCCCTGCTCTCCTGGCTGCTGCCGCTGGTGCTGATCTTCGCCTTCTGGAGCTTCCTGTTCCGCCGCCTGACCGACCGGCAGGGACTCGGCGGGCTGGTCAGCGTCGGCAAGTCCAAGGCCAAGGTCTACGTGGAACGGGACACCGGGGTGACCTTCGACGATGTGGCCGGCATCGACGAGGCCAAGGCTGAACTGGAAGAGATCGTCTCCTTCCTCAGGGACCAGCCGCGCTACAGCCGCCTCGGCGCGCGCATTCCCAAGGGCATCCTGCTGGTCGGCCCGCCCGGCACCGGCAAGACCCTGGTGGCCAAGGCGGTGGCCGGCGAAGCCGGGGTGCCGTTCTTCTCCATCTCCGGCTCGGAATTCGTCGAGATGTTCGTCGGCGTCGGCGCTGCGCGAGTGCGCGACCTGTTCGAGCAGGCCCGCAAGGCGGCGCCCTGCATCATCTTCATCGACGAGCTGGATGCCCTCGGCAAGGCGCGCGGCGTCGGCGCCTTCGGCGGCAACGACGAGAAGGAGCAGACCCTCAACCAGCTGCTCGCCGAACTGGACGGCTTCGACCCGCGCGAGGGCGTGGTGCTGCTGGCCGCCACCAACCGCCCGGAGATCCTCGACCCGGCGCTGATGCGCGCCGGGCGCTTCGACCGCCAGATCGTCGTCGACCGTCCCGACCGCAAGGGCCGGGTGGCGATCCTCAGGGTCCACGTCAAGCGCATCCAGGTCGCGCCCGACGTCGACCTCGACCAGGTCGCCGGCATCACCCCGGGCTTCACCGGCGCCGACCTGGCCAACCTGATCAACGAAGCGGCCATCCTCGCCACCCGGCGCGACGCCGAGCGGGTGAGCATGGACGACTTCACCCGCGCCGTGGAGCGCATCGTCGCCGGCGCCGAGCGTCGCGGCCGACTGCTGCAACCCCACGAGCGCGAGGTGGTCGCCTACCACGAGATGGGCCACGCGCTGGCCGCCAGCGCGCTGCCGGGCATGGACCCGGTGCACAAGGTGTCGATCATCCCCCGCTCGATCGGTGCGCTCGGCTATACCCTGCAGCGGCCCACCGACGACCGCTTCCTGATTACCACCGGCGAACTGAAGAACCGGATGGTGGTGCTGCTGGCCGGACGCGCCTCGGAGCAGCTGGTGTTCGGCGAGATCTCCACCGGCGCCGCCGACGACCTGGCCAAGGTCACCGACATCGCCCGGCAGATCGTCACCCGCTTCGGCATGAGCGCCGATCTGGGCCAGGCCGTGCTGGAACGGCAGAGCAACAGCTTCCTCGGCGAAAACGTGATCGCCATGCGCGAGAAGGACTATTCCGAACAGACCGCCCGGGAAATCGACCTGGCCGTGCGCCAACTGATCGACAAGGCCTACCGGCGCGCCGGCGAGATCCTTCAGGAGCGTCGCGCCGAACTGGACGAAGGCGCTCGCCTGCTGCTCGAGCGCGAGACCATCACCCCGGAGGACTTCCCGGCGCTGCATCCGCACGAGCATCGGCCCCTGGTGGAGTAGTCACCCGCGACAAAGCCGGACATAATCGCAGCCAAAAAACGCACCTACCTGGCAGGCGCCGTCGACCGCCGCGCTGCCCCCGGCGTCGCGCCGGCAGGACGGCGCAGCAACCCAGGGACCGCTTCCTCCGTAGATGCTCAATCGCCACCTGATCGCCCAGGCCTACCTGTACACCCTCGCCTTCGCCCTGCTGGCCATGGGCGGCGTCTGCCTGCTCGATGCCCTCCTCGGCCAGCGGCCCGATCTGCATCACCTGCTGTTGCCGCGTGGCACTCCGCTGCTCGCGCTGGGCCTGCTCCTGCTCGGTGGGCTGATCGCCAGCCTCGTGGTGCTGCGTTGCCGGCCTGCCGCAGGCAGCGAGTGCCTGCGCCTCGACCGCCGCACCCTGCTGGCCGGCTGCTGCGGAGTGCTGCTGTCGACCGGCAGCTGGTACCTGCTCAGCCTGCAGAACAGCCGTGCCCTGACCGAGCAGAACGAGCTGCTGCTGGCGCGCCTGCAGGAAGCCAGCCACGAAGCCCTCGCCCATCGCCTGGCGCTGATGGGGCGGATGGGCGAGCGCTGGGAAACCCTCGGCGGCATGCCGGATCAGGCGTTCTGGAATCAGGAGACCGGCAGCTACCTGCGCGACCTGCCGAGCTTCTGCCTGATCGCCATCCTCGACAGCCGGCTGCAGCTGCGCCGCAGTCGGGTGCGCAACCTCGCCGCGCGCCACTGGCTGCTCGGCTTTCTCGCCGACCCGCACCAGGTGGCCTGGCTGGAGCAGGTACGCCTCGGCCGCAGCCCTCGGCTGAGCAGAACGCTGCAGCAGCCCGGCTCGCCGCCGACGGCGCTGATCGCCGTGCCCCTGCACCTGCCGGGCGAGCAACCGCAACTGGTGGTCGCCAGCATCGACCTGCGGATCGTCCTCGGCCAGTTGCTCGACCACGGCCTCGGCGACTTCGTCGTGCAGATCCACGAAGGCGACCGCCTGCTGTACAGCAGCGACGCCGGCCAGGCGCAGGCGCTGACCCGACTGGGCAACCGGCAGGTCGGCCTGGCGCAGAGTCCGACCTGGACCCTCTCCAGCCATCTCGACCACGCGCGGACCCAGAACGACAGCCACTACCTGGCCCTGCTGGTCCTGCTCGGCGGCCTGCTGCTCAGCTGTCTGCTGATGTTCAGCCTGCGCCTGGCCTGGCTCGCCCAGGCGCAGGCCCGGCGCCTCGCGGAACAGCAGCAGTACACCGAAGGGCAGCGGCGCATCCTCGGCATGATCTCGACCCTGCAGCCGCTCGGCGACATCCTGCGCGAGATCTGCCTGCTGATCGAACACCAGGCGCCGCAGGTGCTGAGCTCGGTCTACCAGGTCGACGCCAGCGGGCGTCGACTCGCCCTGCGCGCCTCGCCCAGCCTGGGCGAGGCCTACAGCCGGGCGATCGAGAATCTCCCCATCGGCGAAGGCATCGGCGCCTGCGGTACCGCCGCCTTCCGGCGGGCTCCGGTGCTGGTCGAGGACATCCCCCACGACCCGCGCTGGAGGGGCTACCATCACCTGGCCGCCGGCGAGGGGCTGCACAGCTGCTGGTCGACGCCGCTGCTGGCCGGCAACGGCGAACTGCTCGGCACCTTCGCCATCTACCAGCGGCGGCCGATGGTGGTGGACGCCGAGCTCAAGGCGCTGGTGGCCACCGTCAGCCAACTGGCGGCGGTGGCCATCGAACATCGCAACACCCTCGATGAACTCGAGCGCAGCAATCGCGAGCTGCAGGAGTTCGCCTTCGTCGCCTCCCACGACCTGCAGGAGCCGCTGCGCAAGATCCAGACCTTCGCCGAGCAGTTGGGCAACCGCGCCGGCGGACTGGACGAGCAGGGCCGCGACTACCTGCAGCGGATGAGTTCGGCCGCGGCGCGCATGCAGGCGCTGATCCGCGACCTGCTGGCCTACTCGCGGGTCGGCACCCGCCGCCAGCCCTTCGTGCACATCGAGCTCGACCGCCTGCTCGACGAGGTGCTCCAGAACCTGGAGGGCGCACTGGAGGACAGCGGTGCGGTGCTGGAGCGTCAGCCGCTGCCGGCCATCCAGGGCGATCCCCTGCTGCTGCGCCAGTTGCTGCAGAACCTGCTGAGCAACGCCATCAAGTTCCACAAGCCCGGCGAGGCGCCGCAGATCCGCATCTATGCTGAACAGCAGGGTGCGGACGAGTGGAGCCTGTGCGTCGGCGACCGGGGCATCGGTTTCGAGGAGAAGTACCTGGAGCGCATCTTCCAGCCGTTCCAGCGCCTGCACGGTCGCCAGGCCTACCCCGGCACCGGGATCGGCCTGGCGATCGTCAAGAAGATCGCCGAACGCCACGGTGGCCGCATCGGCGCCCGCAGCCAGCCGGGCCAGGGCGCCACCTTCTGCGTCACCTTCCACCGGTCCGCCAAGGAGTGATGCGACCATGCCCAGCATCCAACCCGCCTTCGTGCTGATCGCCGAGGACGACCCCGACGACCGTCTGCTGCTGCGCGATGCGTTCCGCGACAGCCGCCTGCCCAATGCCCTGCAGTTCGCCGAGGACGGCCGGCAACTGCTCGACTACCTGCAGGCGAACGCCGACCGGCCGCTGCCCGGCCTGATCCTCCTCGACCTGAACATGCCGCGGCTGAACGGCCGCGAGACCCTCCAGGCGCTCAAGGCCGACCCGCTGCTGCGGCGGATTCCGGTGGTGGTCTTCAGCACCGCCTCCTGCGAAGAAGAGATACAGCGCTGCCGCTCCGAAGGCGCCGAGGACTTCATCAGCAAGCCCAGCAGCTACAGCGCCCTGCTCGACGTGGTGCGTCGACTCGGCGACCATTGGCTGGATACCGCCCCCCTGCCCCCGGAGCCGCACCCTTGATGAGCACGCCCGAACGCCCGCTGCGCCTGCTGCTGATCGAGGACGACGAGGACGACTTCCTGATCATCCGCGACCTGCTGCGCCAGGCCGGCGGCCTGCACTACCTGCTCGACTGGGTGGACAGCTTCGAGCGCGGCCTGAGCGCCCTGGACAGCGGCGCGCACGACCTCTACCTGATCGACTACCGGCTGGGCGCCGACTCGGGACTGGAGCTGGTGCGCCATGCCTGCGAGCGGGGCATGCCGCAGCCGCTGATCCTGCTCACCGGCCAGGACGACAGCGACCTGGACGCCCGCGCGCTCGAGCTGGGCGCCGCCGACTATCTGGTCAAGGGACAGTTCGACGGCCGCCTGCTCGGCCGCAGCATCCGCTATGCCCTCGAGCGCGCCGGCTCGCGCGCGCGCCTGAACCACAGCGCCGCCCGCGCCGCGCTGCTGCAGCGCTGCCTGGAGGCCAGCTACAACGGCGTGCTCATCGTCGACGCGCTGGCCCCCGAGCAGCCGATCATCTACGTCAATCCGGCCTTCGAGCGCATCACCGGCTATTCGCAGGAGGAGGCACTCGGGCGCAATTGCCGCTTCCTGCAGGGCAGCCAGACCCAGCAGCCGGCCATCGCCGAGATCCGCCGTTGCCTGGCCGAACAGCGTGAGGTGCACGTGGTGCTGCGCAACTTCCGCAAGGACGGCAGCGCCTTCTGGAACGACCTGTACATCGCCCCGGTACCCGACGAGCGCGGCGTGGTCACCCACTTCATCGGCGTGCAGAACGACATTTCCGAGCGCAAGCGCTTCGAGTCGGAGCTGGCCTACAACGCCAGCCACGACGTGCTGACCGGCCTGCCCAACCGCTCGCTGCTCGAGGACCGTCTGCTGCAGGGCTGCCAGATCGCCCGGCGCTACGGCCGCGAACTGGCGGTGATGCTGATCGACCTCGACGGTTTCAAGCCGATCAACGACACCCTCGGCCATGCCGTCGGCGACCGTATCCTGGTCGAAGTGGCGCAGCGCATGGCCGAGCAGATCCGCCCCGGCGACACCCTCGCCCGCCTCGGTGGCGACGAGTTCGTGGTGGTGCTGCCCGACCTCGCTCACGGCGAGGATGCCCTGCTGGTCGCCGAGCGGCTGATCCACAGCATCGCCCGCCCCTACCAGTTCAACGAGCTGGAACTGCACGTCACCGCCAGCATCGGCATCACCCTCAGCGACGGCGAGATCGAGCAGCCGATGAAGCTGATCCAGGAGGCCGACCTGGCCATGTACCAGGCCAAGCAGCTCGGCCGCAACAACTACCAGTGGTACACCGAGCACCTCAACCAGGAGGTCAGCGAGCGCATGACCCTGCGCAACGAGCTGCAGAAGGCCATCGAGGGCATGAGCTTCGAGCTGCACTACCAGCCGCAGATCGACGCCCGCAGCGGCGCGCTGCTCGGCTGCGAGGCCCTGCTGCGCTGGCCCCACGAAGAACGCGGGACGATCTCGCCGATGCGCTTCATCCCGGTGGCCGAGGACACCGGGCAGATCATCCCGATCAGCCAGTGGGTGCTGGCCACCGCCTGCCGCCAGCAGCGGCAGCTGCTCGACAGCGGCCTGGCGGCCGGCCTGGTTTCGGTGAACATCTCGGCGGTGCACTTCCTGCGCCACAACTTCATCGCCACCGTGCGGCGCGCCCTGGAGCACAGCGGCCTGCCGGCGCACCTGCTGGAACTGGAGATCACCGAGAGCGTGCTGCTCAAGGACGCCGAGCGGGCCATCCAGCTGCTCCACGAGCTGAAGGCCCTGGGCGTCGGCATCGCCCTCGACGACTTCGGCACCGGCTATTCGAGCCTCAGCTACCTCAAGGACCTGCCGATCGACAAGGTGAAGATCGACCGCTCCTTCGTCCACGAGCTGATCAGCGACGAGCGCGACGCGGCGATCACCCAGGGCATCATCTCCATGGCCCATCACCTCGACCTCAGGGTGGTCGCCGAGGGCGTGGAGACCGCCGCACAGGCCGAGTTCCTCGCCCGCAACCGCTGCGACGCCTTCCAGGGTTACCTGTACGCACGGCCGATGCCGTTCGACGACCTGCAGCGCTACCTGCAGGAGCGGCAGCCGGGCCGCTCCGCCTGACGGCGCCGCAGCGCGCCGTCAGGCCTCAATAGTCGCGCTTGTAGAACAGGTCCAGCGAGCTGGCCAGGCCGCTGGCCGCCTCCAGGTAGAGCTTGCGGCTCAGTTCGTAGCGCAGCGCGAAGGTGTTGACCGGCTCGAACACGCCGACGCCGTAGCGCAGGCTGAGCCGCTCGGACAGGTAGCCGGTGGCCACCACGCTGCTGGTCAGCCCGGAGCCTTCGCTCTCCAGCTGGAAGTCGCGCACCCCCAGGCGCTCGGCGATCGCCCCGGCCACCGGCGCACCGCCGGCCATGCCCAGCGCCAGGGCCGCCTGGCTGACCACGTTGCCATCGGCGCCGCCGCCCAGCGGCCGGCCGAGGATCAGGTAGGACAGTGCCTGCTCCTGGCTCATCGACGGCTGCGAGAACACCTCGCTGACCGGCGCATCGGCGCGCCCGCTGATGCGCAGACCGGCGGTGACGTCGTCCACCTCGCGGATCGCCTCGATGTCCAGCAGCGGCTGGTCGATGGGACCGGCGAAGATCAGTCGCGCGCGCCTGAGGGTCAGGCGCTGGCCGTAGGCACGGTAGCGGCCGTTCTCAAGGCGCAGGGTGCCGCGGCTGTCGAGGTTGTCGCGAATGCGCAGGTTGCCCTTGAGGTCGGCGGTCAGGCCGAAGCCGGAGAACTGCAGACGATCCTCGCCGAGGGCCAGGCGCAGGTCCATCTGCAGCCGCGGCGCGGCCTCCTCGGCCGGCGCCTCGCCGACGATCCGGGTGTCCTCGGAAACCCGCACCGCCTGGGCCGGCAGCTCGCGCACGCTGATGGTGCCGCGCGGGATGGCCACCCGGCCGCCGAGAGCGAGGCGGTTGTCCGCGAAGGACAGCTGCAGATCGGGCTCGACCTCCAGCTCGGCGTAGGGTTCGACCACCGCCGGCAGGCGGCTGCCACGGATCTGCAGCTCCATCTGCGGCGCCGCTTCCCAGTTCAGATTGCCGGCGATGCTGCCCTGCCCCTGCGCGCCGCTGCGCCAACTGCCGTCGATACGCGCCCGCTGGCCGCCGATGTCCAAGCCCAGCTGCAGTTGCTCGAAGTTCAGCGGCAGCTCGCCGCCACCGACATGCCCGTCGCGCAGCTGTACGCGGCCGTCGACCACCGGCGCCAGCAGGCTGCCGGACAGTCGGCCGCTGCCGTCGATGCGCCCCTCGATGCGCTCCACTTGGGGCGCGAAGGGGCGCGCCAGGGCCACGTCGAGGCCGTCGAGGCGAAAGCGACCGCTCAACGGCTTGTCCTGGGGGCGCGGGTCGATGCTGGCGTCCAGCTCGACGCTGCCCAGGGTCGGTCCGGCCAGGCGCAGCCGACTGTCGACGCGCTCCGGACGCAGGCGGCCGCTCAGACTCAGGGTCTGGTAGGGAATCTCCAGCCGCTCGCCGCCGCCGCGCAAGCGCAGCCGGCCGCTGCCGGCGTCCAGGCGGATCTCGCCGCTGGGACCGGCGGCCGGCAGGTCGAGGTGCACGTCGCCGCTCAGGCGGCCCTCCAGGCGCAGACCGCGCGGCAGCGCGCCGCGCAGGCGCGCCAGCTCGAAGTCGCGCAGGCGCAGGCGCAGCTGCGGCTCGGGGTGCAGGCGCTGGCCGTCGGCGCACAGGCTGGCCTGCTCCGAGCGCCAGCAGTGCGCCCCCAGGACGATGCGCCCGGCCGCCGTGCGTTCGAGGCTGGCCGGCCGCTGCAGCTGCCAGTCGAAGCCGGCGGCGCTCAGGCTGCCGCCGTGCAGCTCGCCGCGCCAGTCCTGCGCCGCGTTCAGACCGCCGGCCACGGCCAGGGCCAGACGCAGCGGCGCGCCGTCGAGGTTCAGCTCGACGCTGTGCCGCTGCAGACTGCCGCTGCCGCGCAGCGCCAACTGGCCGAAGTCGCTGTCGCCGCTGCGCAGGCCGCCGGCCTCGAGCGACACGCGGGCCTGCTGGCGGGCGTCGAGACGCGCATCGAGGCTCAGCTCGCGCAGGCGCTGCTGCTGAAAGCCGAGCGCCTGGCCACGCAGCGTCAGGCTGCCCTGCGGAGCCGCCGCGCTACCGGCCAGGGCCAGCTCGCCGTCGAGCCGGCCGGCCAGCTCCGGCCACAGCTGGTCGAGGCGCGCCAGCGCCAGCCTGAACTGGCCATCCAGGCGCTCGCTCCAGGCGCCGCGCCCGTCGATGCGGTTGTCGCCCAGGCGCAGCTCGAGCTCGGGCAACAGCCAGCGCGGGCCGTCGCCCTGCAGACGGCCCTTGAGCAGCAGCGGCTGCTCGCGCAGACGGCCGTCCAGCGCCCAGTCGGCCTCGAGCTTCAGACGACCGTCCTGCAGCTCGCCGCTGCTGGCCAGGCTCCCGCCGATGCGCCCGGGCAGTTGCGCGAGCCAGTAGGCCGGATCGAGGTCGCGCAGTTGCAGGCGGGTCCGCCAGTTCGGCGCCTCGCCGAAGCCGACGGCCAGCTCGCCCTCGGCCCGGCCCCTGCCGGCGTCCAGGCGCAGCGCGGGCAACTGCAGGCCGGCGGCGTCGCCCAGCAGCGGACTGCGCAGACGCAGCGGGCCGGCCGGACTCTGCAGGCGGAGGTCGAAGTCGCCCCGGTAGCCGTCGGCGCCGTAGCCCAGCGCCGCCTGCAACCGCTCGAGACGCATCTCGACGCCCTCCTGCGGGTACAACTGCTGCCAGTCGAAGGCGCTGGCATCCAGCGCCAGCTCGGCGGCGAACGCCGCGCGCCAGTCGAGGTTGCCGGCAAGCTGCAGATGCTCGCCGCCGCCGTCCTCCAGGCGCAGCCGTGCGATGTGCGCCCCGTCGGCATCCACGCGTCCGTCCAGGCTCACGGCTACCGCCGTCTGCGCGCCGGCCAGGGTGGCGCTGCCGGTCAGCGCGTAGCCATCGCTCAGGGTGCCGCTGGCCTGCAGGTCGAGGCTCGCGAAGCGCAGCGTCGGCGGCAGTTGCGCGAGCGCCCGGAAGTCACGGGCGACCAGCTGCAGCGCGAGCGGCAGGCCCTCGCCCAGCGGCTGCAGCCAGCCGGACAGCTCGCCGTCCAGGTAGCCCCGGCTGACGGCCTGCAGCTCCAGGCGCTGCAGCAGACGGCCGTCCAGTTCGAGATCGAGCTGCCAGGCGCGCTCGTCCACCGGCGGCAGTTCGAGGCGCGCGCGGGCCCGCAGCGGCCAGTCGCCATGGGGCTGCAGCGCGAGGCTGCTGAGGGTCAGGCGCAGCGGCTGGCGCTGCAGATCGAGGCTCGAGAGCTGCAGGCCTTGGCGATCCAGGCGGGCCGCCAGGGCCAGCTCGCTGAGCTGCTGGACGCCGTTGACCTCCAGGCTGCCGAGCTGCAGGCGGCCGATCTCGATGCCCAGCGGCAGGCGCAGATCCGGCAGGCTCAGCGGCTCGCCGGACGGCTCCTCGCCGGACGGCGGCAGCTCCAGCTGCAGACGCACGGCGCCCAGTTCGTCGAGGCACAGCAGGGCCTCGACCAGGCAAGCCGGGCGCAGGGCCATGCGCGGCTGCTCGAGTGCCAGGCGGGTGGCGCCGGACTGCCAGCGCAGCGCCGCGGCCCGCCAGTCGCCGAGCAGGCGTCCCTCGAACGCCTCGACCGTCAGCCCCGGTACCCGGCCGAGCAACCAGCGGCTGCCAGGCTCGCTGGCCGGCAGGGCGATCAGGCCGGCCAGCGCCAGCAGCAGGAGCAGCCCGGCAAGGCCGAGCCGGCGCAGGAATGTCCTCACAGCTCCGGTCCCATGGAGAAGTGGATGCGAAAGCCCGAGCCCTCGTCGCGGTCGAGGGCTCGGGCGAGATCGAGGCGCAGCGGACCGACCGGCGAGACCCAGCGCACGCCGATGCCGACGCCGGTCTTGAGCGGATCGCTCAGTCCGTCGATGGCGTTGCCGTGGTCGACGAAGGTCGCCAGCCGCCAGCGTTCGGCGATGGGATACTGGTACTCGGCACTGGCGACCGCCAGGTAGCGGCCACCGACCCGCTTGCCGGAGCCGTCGCGCGGCGACAGGGTCTGGTAGTCGTAGCCGCGCACGCTCTGGTCGCCGCCGGCGAAGAAACGCAGCGACGGCGGCACGGCGGAGAAGTCGTTGCTGGCGATGCCGCCCAGCTGGACGCGGCCGAGCAGGCGGTGGCCGCCCTCCAGGGTGGTCAGGCCCCTGGCCTGCAGGTTGACGTGCAGCAGATCGACGTCCGACAGCAGGCTGCGCTGGGCGCCGGTCAGGTCGGCCTGCAGGCGCCAGCCGCGACTGGGGTCGACCTTGTGGTCGCTGACCGTGCGGGCGAAGCCGATCCCCGGCAGCAGCAGGCTGCTGCGCCCCTCGTCCTCGCCGACCCGGAACCGCTCCTGCTCCCAGCGCAGCGAGAGGATGCGCTGCCAGTCGCGCTCCGGCAGGTGCTGCCACTGCACGCCGAGGGTCAGACGCTCGCTCTCGGTGTCGACCAGATCCTCGCGCTGGTAGCCGGTGGTGAAGCGCAGGCTGTCGGTCAGCGGCGGGTCGAGGGGGATCTCGTACCAGGTGCCGAGGTTCTGCCGCGGCGCGGAGAACTCGAAGTCGGCACCCAGCCGGTGGCCCTGCTCGCCGCGCCAGTGGCGCGTCCAGGTGCCGCGCAGCCGCGGTCCCACGTCGGTCGAATAGCCGACGCCGGCGGCCAGCGTGCGCGGCTTGCGGGCCTGCAGGCGCACCTGCACCGGGATCGCCCGCTGCGCGCTGGCGTTCTCGGGAGCGGCGTCGACCCGCACGTCCTCGAAGTAGTTGCTCGACACCAGGGCGCGGTTCAGCTCGCCGATCAGATCGGAATCGTAGGGCGTCCCGGGCCGGAAGGGCACCATGCGCGCCAGCAGGTCGTCGGCCAGGGGCGTTTCGCCCTCGAACTGCACCGCCCCCAAGGCGTAGCGCGGCCCGCTGGCATACACCAGGCGGATGTCGGCCAGACCGGCCTCGGGGTCGACCGTGAGGCTCTGCTCGACGAACGCCCCATCGAAGAAACCGAAGCGCAGCGCCCGGTTGCGGATCAGTCGCTTGGCGTCCTCGTAGGCGCCGTGATCGAGCACCGCGCCGGCCACCAGCTTGTCGCTGCGCGGCACGCGGAAACGGGCGAGCTGCGCGGCCTCGCCTTCCACGCGGATCTCCACCAGGCGCAGGCGCACCGGCTCGCCCTGCGCGATGGTCAGGCGCAGCACCGGCTCGTCGCCGTCCTCGAGCACCTCGCTGGCGATGCTCGGCCGGTAGTAGCCGAGCGCCTGCAGCGCCCTGGCCGCCTCGCGCTCCGCGTGCCGGGCGAAACGGCGCAGCTGGCGGGCGTCGCGCTCGCCCAGCTCGCCGACGTGCGCCTCGATGTTCTCGCGCAGGGCCTTGCGCGCCGGCGACAGCCTGACCTCGAGCGCGGCCGCGGCGGCCGTGTCGGCCAGAACGAAGGCCAGCAGCGGGCCGATCCATGGAGAGAGGGTGCGTTTCGTCATGGGCTCGATCCTAGCACGCCCGTCGGCTATTCCTGTCGTCGATTTGCCGCCGTGCAGGTGGCCCAGCGGCCGCGGCGCTAGAGGCGGCCGACCGCCTCGTCGAGCCGGGCGATCAGGTCGCCGACCAGCGTCAGGCGCTGCCGCTCCTCGTCGAGCACCCGCGCGAAGGCGCGCTTCTTCAGCGCCTCGACCGCCAGCCCCTCGCGCAGGTTGGCCGGCACCGTGCCGAGCAGGATGTCGAACAGTCGATCCACCGCATGCAGGCGCCCCCACAGGTAGTCGTTCTCGCGCACCGCGCGACCGAGAAAGCCGCCGAAGCCGGCGAAGGAGCTGCCGAGCAATACCGGCTTGCCGTCGTCGAAGGTCAGGCTGTCGGCGTCCTCGGGGCTGATGCGGTCCACCAGGATCTCCTCGATGGGGCCGGCCTCCAGCGACAGGGCGCTGGCGGTCGGCCGCAGGATGATGTCCCAGAAGAAGTAGCCGAGGTAGGCGGTGAGGATCGCGATGCGACTCTCCCTGGGGAGATTCTGCACCAGCGGCGAGGCGAGCACCGCGTCGACGTTGTCGACCGTGCGCGCCATGTCGCACTCCTGGGCCAGCCGCTCGACCAGTCGGGAAACCTCGGCGAGCGCCTCGGCATCGTTCTCCAGCCGCTCCGCGGCGAGGCCCTCCTCGTCCGCGAACAGCTCGCGGCACTGATTGACCGCGTAGCGGCTGAGAAAGTCGAGGTCGTCGTACACCGCCAGGTCGCCGACGCACTTGTGGATCTTGATCTTCAGCAGGTCGAGGTCCTCGGATTCGACGCCGCCTTCGCCGGACAGGTCAGGATAGCGTTCGTTGATCTCGTGCAGGACGAAATTCAGCCGGCGCTTTTTGTAGATCAGCCCGAAGTCGAGGATCATCCGCGCGAACAGCGGCAGGTCGGCGTTGCTGTACAGGTGCTCCGGCATCTTGTACGTCTCGGCGACGATCCCCTGCCGCCGCGCCCAGGTCTCGATCGCCTGCTGGACGCGGCGCGCCTCGGGCGAATCGGCGGTGAACCGGCAGGCGGCGGCGACGATGCGTACCACGAAGTCCAGCGCCTCGAAGATCAGCGCGCGCATCCAGGCGTCGTAGACGATGGCCGTGCCGGACAGCAGGGTGATCGAGAACAGCCGCCAGTGGCGCAGATCGTCGACGGTGAAGCCGGCGCTGAGCTTGCCTGCGGTCTCCGCCTCGATCAGCCGGGCGATCTGCGGCCGGGCGTGCAGGATGGCCGCCTTGAGCCGCCGGGCCTGCACGTTGTAGCGGCTGACCACCGTCAGTTCGTTGTACACCGGGTCCTGGCGCGGCAGATCGCTGAGCGCGCCGCGCAGGGTGGCGAAGAAGCCCGGCACCCCGCTGCCGAGCTGCCGCCGGGTGCCCTTGGGATGGGGGTCGATGTAGACCAGCCGACGATCCACCTCGCGCAGCGCGCCATGGGTATGGATCGCCTCCACGCAGGCCATGATCGGCTTGTTGTCCAGCACGCTGCCGTCGACCAGCACCGCCTCCTCGGGGTTCTCGCCGCGCTCGCGGTAGTTGCGGAAGTTGCCCTCGACGAAGCGCGAGCGGGCCGGCCAGGGCATGTGCCGCTCGGCAAGCAGATCGTCGAGCTCGCGCAGCTGAGCGGGCGGGAAGGCCCCCGGATAGGACGCCGAGGCGCGTCCGGCGAAGGCCAGCGAGGGGAAGCTGTCGGCATCGAAGTCGCTCTGCAGGTGGCCGGTCTTGCGATGCTCGAGACCGAAGCGCAGCAGGTGGCGATGCTCGCGCTCGTAGGCCACCGGCGGATCGTGGATGAAGATCGGCCGATCCAGACCGCGGAAGTCGGTCACCGTGACCAGCAGGTCGAGCCGCTCCCCCTTGGGCAGCAGCGACTCGGAAGCCGAGCCGGCCGCCTGCATCGCGGCCAGCCCGTCGAGCATCAGGGTGCTCAGACGCCGGCCGTCGAGCGGCGGCTTGAACCAGCGCGAGCGCAGGAACACCGAGATGCGCTTGGCCATCTCGGCGTCGGCCTGGGCCTGGCCCGGCAACAGCCCCTCGCGGCCCAGACGCGCCAGCAGCGGGCGCATCAGCGGCGAGAAGTACCACTTGCTCCACATCCGCGCCTTGGCCTCCGGCGCCAGCAGGTTGAGCATGTCGGCCTGCTCCAGCCACATCCGGGTGATCGGCATCAGCGAGCGGTCGTGGGCCAGCGCGGCGGACAGGGTGATGCCGTTGATGCCGCCGGCCGAGGAGCCGGCGACCACGTCGACGATCACCCGCAGGGCGACGTCTCTGCCCAGCAGCTGCAGGAACTCGACGTAGATGTCGCCGGTGGAGCGCTCCGGCTCGTCGGGGTAGTGCTCGTGGAAGCTGCCGCCGCCGATCTCGTCCTCCCCGGCGCGGCCGGCGTGGTAGATCTTCGAGGCGCGCACCAGGTTGAGGATTTCGCGGTTGATGCCGTGCTGGTAGACGGCGAGGGAGACGCCGCCGAAGAACACCAGGGCCAGGCGCAGCTCTTTCTCTTTCATGGTCGCTCGCCACTGCAAGCCATCGACGGAGCGGCGGTGCCCCGCACCGCCGACTGTCTCTGAAAACTAGCGCAGAACCCGGGCGAGTGCCGCCCGGGAGCGGCCGGGCCTGCAGGCCTCGCTCAGTCGCGGCGGGCGTCCTGCTCCGCCTCGACGCCCTGCCAGCCGCCACCGAGGGCGGCGATCAGCTGCACGCTGGCGGTCAGCCGGCTGCCGAGCAGGTCGAGCTGGGTGCGCTCGTTGGACAGCGCGGCGGTCTGCACGCCAACCACGCTGTTGTAGTCGACGGTACCGGCGCGATACTGGTTCTCCACCAGCCGCAGCGACTCGCGGGCGGCCTCCAGGGCCTGTTGCTGCACCACACTCTCCTCCTCCTGCACGCGCAGCTGCACCAGGTAGTCCTCGACCTCGCGGAAGCTGTCCAGCACGGTCTGCCGGTAGGCGGCCACGGTCCGGTCGTAGCGCGCCTCGGCCTGCTCGACCTGCGCACGGATCAGCCCGCCGTCGAACAGGCGCATCGCGAACTGCGGGCCGATCGACCAGAAGCGGTTGGGCAGGCCGATCCAGTCGTCGAGCGCGCCGCTGCGATAGCCGCCGGCGGCGCTCAGGCTCAGGCTGGGGAAGTACGCCGTGCTGGCTACGCCGATCTCGGCGTTGGCCGCGATCACTGCACGTTCGGCGCCGGCCACGTCCGGGCGACGCTCGAGCAGCGCGGAAGGCAGGCTGAGCGGGATCTCGGGCAGCGCCGGCACGCCGTCGACCGGCGCCAGGGCGAACTCGGCCGGGGGGACGCCGAGCAGCACCGCGATGGCGTGCTCGAGCTGGGCGCGCCGGTAGCGGAGGTCGATGGCCTGGGCCTCGGTGCTCCTGAGCTGGGTGAGCGCCTGGGTGACGTCGGACTTGGGCACCAGGCCGGCCCGGTACTGGTTCTCGGTGAGCCTGAGCGAACGCGCGTAGGCCGCCACCGTGGCGTCGAGCAGACGCTGCTGCTCGTCGAGCACGCGCAGCTGCAGGTAGTTCTGCGCCAGCGCCGATTGCAGGCTCAGGCGCACCGCAGCCAGCTCGGCGGCGCTGGCCGCCAGGCTGGCCCGCTCGGCCTCCAGCTGGCGCCGCAGCCGGCCCCACAGGTCCGGCTCCCAGTTGACCCCGAGGCCCAGCTCGTAGCTGCTGGCGACCCCCTCGGCGCTGCCCGAGCGGGTCTTGCCGGCATCCCCGGAAAGCGTCGGGAAGAACGCCGCGCGGGTGCCGCGGACCAGCGCCTGCGCCTCGCGGTACTGGGCCAGCGCCTGGGCGAGATTCTGGTTGGATACCTCCAGGCGCCGTTGCAGTTCGTCGAGGGTGGCGTCGCCGTACAGCTGCCACCAGGCACCGCGCTCGAGGGCATCGGCCGGCTCGGCGGCCTTCCAGCCCTCGGCCTGCTTGAACGCCGCCGGTGTATTCAGCTCGGGACGCTGGTAGTCGGGGCCGATGGCGCAGCCGGCCAGGGCCAGGGTCAAGGCGAGTGCAGGGGCGAATTTATGCGCCCTGCACGTTGCCACGCAGAGCAGGCGGGCGAGCGAATTCGCCCCTACGGGTTTGGAGACGGGGGCTGTCATAGCGGAGCTTCCAATGCGGCATCGCTGGGCCGGCCGCGCCAGCGGTTGACGCGGTGGCGCAGGCGGTCGAGGTACAGGTAGACCACCGGGGTGGTGTAGAGGGTGAGCAACTGGCTGAGGATCAGCCCGCCGACGATGGTCAGGCCCAGCGGCTGGCGCATCTCGGCGCCCTCGGCGCTGCCGAGCAGCAGCGGCAACGCGCCGAGGATCGCCGACAGGGTGGTCATCAGGATCGGCCGGAAACGCAGCAGGCAGGCGCGGCGGATCGACTCCGCCGGCGTCAGGCGTTCGCTGCGCTCCAGTTGCAGGGCCAGGTCGATCATCAGGATGGCGTTCTTCTTCACCACGCCGATCAGCAGGAACAGGCCGAGCAGCGAGATCAGGCTGAACTGCCCGCCGGTCAGCTGGATCGCCAGCAGCGCGCCGACGCCGGCCGACGGCAGGGTGGAGAGGATGGTCAGCGGGTGGATGTAGCTCTCGTAGAGGATGCCGAGCACGATGTACACCAAGAGCAGCGCGCCGAGGATCATCAGGGGTTGCGACTGCTGGCTCTGCTGGAACACCCCGCCGGTGCCGCCCAGCCGGCCCTGCACCTCGGTGGGCAGACCGATCAGCGCCACCGCGCGCTCGATGGCCGCGCTGGCCTGGTCCAGGCTCACCCCTTCGGCCAGTGCGAAGTTGATGCTCTCCGCGGCGAAGGCGCCGTCGTGGTGGACGCGGTCCTGCTCGACGCTGCGCTCCCAGCGGGCGAAGGTCGACAGCGGCAGCTGCGCGCCGTCCGCGCCGATCAGGCGGATCTGGTCGAGCACCTCGGGATGCTGGGCGTAGCGCGGGTCGATCTCCATCACCACGCTGTACTGGTTGAGGCTCTGGTAGACGGTCGACACCTGGCGCTGGCTGAAGGCGTTGTTGAGCAGCGCGGTGACCATGCTCATGTCCACCCCCAGGCGCTTGGCCGCCTCGCGGTCGACCACCAGGGTGATCTGCTGGGCGCCCTCGCCCTCCTTGGCGTCGATGTCGGTCAGCTCCGGCAGCGCCTTGAGCGCATCGCGCACCTTCGGCAGCCAGGTGCGCAGGTCGTCCAGCTCGCTGGCCAGCAGCACGTACTCGTACTGCGAGCTGCCGCCCTCGCGGCCACCGAAGCGCAGATCCTGGTCGGGCATCAGGAACAGCCGCGCGCCCGGCACCTGGGGCAGGCTGCGGCGCAGGCGGTCGGCCACCTGCTGGGCGCTGGCGTCGCGCTCGGCGGCCGGCTTGAGGCGCACGATCATGAAGGCATTGTTGATGCCGCCGTCGCCGCCGATGAAGCCGGCCACGCTCTCCACCGCCGGGTCCACGAGCACCGCGCGACGGAAGATCTCCATCTTCGGCTGCATCACCTGGAACGACAGGCCGTCGTCGCCGCGCACCATGCCGACCAGTTGGCCGGTGTCCTGCTGCGGCATGAAGGTCTTCGGTACGCTGACGAACAGCCAGACGTTCAGCGCGATGGTCGCCAGCAGGCTGAGCAGGGTCAGCAGCGAATGGCGCAGCGCCCACTCCAGGCTCACCCGGTAGAAGGCCAGCACGCGCTCCTGCACCCGGTTGCCCAGCCGCTGCAGGCGGTTGGGTGCGCGCGCCTCGCCCTCCGCGCGCAGCCAGCGCGCGCAAAGCATCGGGGTGAGAGTCAGCGAGACCAGCAGGGAGATGACGATGGCCACCGTCAGGGTGATGGCGAACTCGCGGAACAGCCGCTCGACGATACCGCCCATGAACAGGATGGAAAGGAACACCGCGACCAGCGAGACGTTCATCGACAGCAGGGTGAAGCCCACCTCGCGGGAGCCCTTGAGCGCCGCGGCCAGCGGCCTCTCGCCCTTCTCGATGTGCCGGGCGATGTTCTCCAGCACCACGATGGCGTCGTCGACCACCAGGCCGGTGGCGATGATCAGCGCCATCAGCGACAGGTTGTTCAGCGAGAAGCCCCACAGGTACATCAACGCGAAGCTGCCGACCAGCGACACCGGCACCGCCAGCGCCGGGATCAGCGCCGCGCGCCAGTGGCCGAGGAAGGCCAGCACCACCAGGATCACCAGGCCGACGGCGATCAGCAGGGTACGCTCGGCCTCGTGCAGGGTGGCGCGGATGGTCGGCGAGCGGTCCATGGCCACCGCCAGCTCGGCGCCGGCCGGCAGCACCGCGCGCAGCGCCGGCAACTCGGCGCGGATGCCTTCGATGGTCTTGATGATGTTGGCGTCGGCCTGGCGGTTGATCACCAGCAGCACCGCCTGCTCGTCGTTGTAGAAGCCGCTGTTGTAGCGGTTCTCCACGCCGTCGCGGACCTCGGCGACGTCGCCGAGACGGATCGCCGCGCCGTCCCGGTGGCGGATGATCAGCGGGAGGTAGTCGGCGGCCTTGTCCAGCTGGTCGTTGCTGGCGATCTGCCAGTGCCGATCGCCGGCCTCCAGCGCGCCCTTGGGGCCGCGCACGTTGGCCTCGCCCAGCGCCTGGCGCACCTCGTCCAGGGCGATGCCGTACTGCTCGAGCAGGCGCGGTGACAGCTCCACGCGTACCGCCGGCAGCGAACTGCCGCCGACCTGCACCTCGCCGACGCCGCTCACCTGGGACAACTTCTGCGCGACGATGGTGGCGGCGAAGTCGTAAAGCTGGCCCTTGTCGAGGACCTTCGAGGTCAGCGACAGCAGCATGATCGGCGCCTGGGTCGGGTTGACCTTGCGGTAGGTCGGCATGCTGCGCATGGCGCTGGGCAGCAGGTTGCGCGAGGCGTTGATCGCCGCCTGCACCTCGCGGGCGGCGGCGTTGATGTCGCGGCCCAGCTCGAACTGCAGGATGATCCGCGTCGAGCCCTGACTGCTGCGGCTGTTCATCTGGCTGATGCCGGCGATGCTGCCGAGCGAACGCTCCAGCGGAGTGGCCACGCTGGAGGCCATCACCTGCGGGCTGGCGCCGGGCAGACTGGCCTGCACGGTGATCACCGGGAAGTCCATCTGCGGCAGCGGCGACACCGGCAGCAGGCCGAAGCTCAAGGCGCCGGCCAGCAGGATCGCCAGGCTCAGCAGCAGGGTGGCGACCGGGCGGACGATGAAGGGGGCGGAGAGGTTCATCGACCGCCCTCGGGTATCGCCTCGACCGCCACCCCCGCCGCACTGCGCCCGGTGAGGCGCCGGCTGAGGCGGTCGAACCACAGGTAGATCACCGGGGTGGTGAACAGGGTCAGCACCTGGCTGACCAGCAGACCGCCGACCATCACCAGGCCGAGCGGCTGGCGCAGCTCGGCGCCGGAGCCCGAGGCGAGCATCAGCGGGATGGCGCCGAACAGCGCGGCCAGGGTGGTCATCAGGATCGGCCGGAAGCGCAGCAGCGCCGCCTGGTGGATCGCCGCCTGCGGCTGCATGCCCTGCTGGCGCTCGGCCTCGAGGGCGAAGTCGATCATCATGATCGCGTTCTTCTTGACGATGCCGATCAAGAGGATGATGCCGATCACCGCGATCAGCCCCAGGTCGTTGCCGGAGATGAGCAGCGCCAGCAGCGCGCCGACGCCGGCCGAGGGCAGGGTGGAGAGGATGGTGATCGGGTGGATGTAGCTCTCGTAGAGCACGCCGAGCACGATGTACATGGTGACGATGGCGGCGAGGATCAGCCACAGGGTGCTGGACAGCGAGGCGCGGAATGCCTCGGCGGCGCCCTGGAAACGGGTCTGCACGCCCTCCGGCAGGCCGATCTCGGCCTTGACCTGCTCGATGCGCGCCACCGCCTCGCCGAGCGCCACCCCGGGCGCCAGGTTGAAGGACACGGTGACCGCCGGGAACTGGCCGATGCGGTTGATCTGCAACGCGGTGGCGCGCTCCTCGACGCGCACCAGGCTGGCCAGCGGCACCTGCACGCCGTCCGTGCCGGCCACGTGGATCTCGCGCAGCGCATCCAGCCCGCGGTCGCGGGCGCCCTGGCTCTCCAGCACGACCCGGTACTGGCTGGTCTGGGTGAAGATGGTGGAGATCTGCCGCTGGCCGAAGGCGTCGTACAGCGCGCCGTCGATGGCGCTCATGGTCACCCCGAGGCGCCCGGCCAGGTCGCGGTCGACGGCCAGCCAGGCCTGCAGGCCGCGGCTCTGCAGGTCGCTGGTCACGTCGGCAAGCTCGGCCAGCGGCTCCAGCGCCTCGACCAGGCGCGGCGTCCACGCCTCGAGCAGCACGGCGTCCGGCGACTCCAGGCTGAACTGGTACTGGGTGCGGCTGACCCGGTCCTCGATGGTCAGTTCCTGCACCGGCTGGAGGAACAGCTCGATGCCCGGCACCCGCGCCAGCCGGGGACGCAGCCGCTCGATCAGCTCGGCGGCGCTGACATCGCGTTCGCCGTGCGGCACCAGGTTGATCTGCATGCGCCCGCTGTTGAGGGTGGCGTTGTCGCCGTCGACGCCGATGTAGGAGGACAGGCTGGCCACCGCCGGGTCCTCGAGGATCACCTCGGCCAGGCGCTGCTGGCGCTCGCTCATCGCGGCGAAGGAGATGCTCTGCGGCGCCTGGCTGATGCCCTGGATGGCGCCGACGTCCTGCACCGGGAAGAAGCCCTTGGGCACGGCCAGATAGAGCAGCACGGTGAGCGCCAGGGTGCCTACCGCGACCAGCAGGGTCAGTCCCTGATGGCGCAGCACCCAGGCAAGCCCCGAGTCGTAGCGAGCGATCAGCCAGTCGATCCAGGCGCCACTGGCCCGGTAGAAGCGGCCCTGCTCGGCCGCGGGGTCGTGGCGCAGCAGGCGCGCGCACATCATCGGCGTGAGGGTCAGCGACACCACCAGCGAGATCAGGATGGCCACCGCCAGGGTGATGGCGAACTCGCGGAACAGCCGGCCGACCACGTCGGCCATGAACAGCAGCGGGATCAGCACGGCGATCAGCGAGAAGGTCAGCGACACCAGGGTGAAGCCGATCTGCCTGGCGCCCTTGAGCGCGGCGTCGAGCGGCGTCTCGCCGGCCTCCAGGTGGCGGGCGACGTTCTCCAGCATGACGATGGCGTCGTCGACCACGAAGCCGGAGGCGATCACCAGCGCCATCAGGGTCAGGTTGTTGATCGAGAAGCCGGCCAGGTACATCACCGCGAAGGTGCCAATCAAGGACAGCGGCACGGCGATCGAGGGAATGATCGTCGCGGCCAGGCGGCGCAGGAACAGGAAGGTCACCAGCACCACCAGGCACACGGCGAGCAGCAGTTCGAACTGCACGTCGCGCACCGCGGCGCGGATGATCTGGGTACGGTCGCTGAGCACCGCGACCTCGACCCCGGCCGGCAGGCTGGCGGCGATCTGCGGCAGCAGCGCCTGGATGCGGTCGACCACCTCGATGACGTTGGCGCCCGGCTGGCGCTGCACGTTGACCAGCACCGCGGCGCTGCGGTCGGCCCAGGCGGCCAGACGCTCGTTCTCGGCGCCGTCGACCACCTCGGCGATGTCGCCCAGATGCAGGGTGGCGCCGCCGCGGTAGGTCAGCACCAGGTCGCGGTACTCGGCGGCGGACTTCAGCTGGTCGTTGGCGTCCAGCTGGGAGACGCGGGTCGGACCGTCGAAGTTGCCCTTGGGCTGGTTGACGTTGGCGGCGTTGATCAGGCTGCGCACGTCGGACAGGTTCAGGCCGTAGGCGGCCAGCGCCTGCGGGTTGACGCGGATGCGCACCGCCGGGCGCTGGCCGCCGGCCAGGCTGACCAGGCCGACGCCACCGATCTGCGCCAGCTTCTGCGCCATGCGCGTGTCGACCAGGTCGTTGACCGCGGGCAGCGGCAGGGTGCTCGAGGTGACCGCGAGGGTCAGCACCGGGGTGTCGGCCGGGTTGACCTTGTTGTACACCGGCGGCGCCGGCAGGTCGCCCGGCAGCAGGTTGCTGGCCGCGTTGATCGCCGCCTGCACCTCCTGCTCGGCCACATCCAGACGCACGTCCAGGCCGAAGCGCAGGGTGATCACCGAAGCGCCGCCCGAGCTGGTCGAGGACATCTGCGCCAGCCCCGGCATCTGCCCGAACTGGCGCTCCAGCGGCGCGGTCACCGCGCTGCCCATCACCTGCGGGCTGGCGCCGGGATACAGGGTCAGCACGCGGATGGTCGGATAGTCGACCTGCGGCAGCGCCGCCACCGGCAGCAGCCGGTAGGCGATGACCCCGGCGAGGAAGATCGCCACCATCAGCAGGGTGGTGGCCACCGGGCGCAGGATGAACGGACGCGACAGATTCATGCCGCGGGCTTCCGCTGCGGGGAACCGTCAGCCGGCAGCGGCCGCTCGCCACGCGGGCCGCGCCCCTCCGGGCCGCCCTGACCGGGCGCCACCGGCGGCGCGGACTCCTTGAAGTCGCCCTCCACCACCTCGACGCTGCTGCCGTCGCGCAGGCGGTCGGTCCCCTCCAGCACCACCCGCTCGCCGGCGGCCAGCCCCTCGGCGATCAGGCTCTGTTCGCCGTTGCCGGCGGCGACCCTGATCGGGCGCATCTGTACCTTGCGGTCCTCTCCCACCACGTAGACGAAGGTTCCACTGGAGCCGAACTGCACCGCGGCCGCCGGCACCAGCAGAGCGTCGCGACGGGTGTCCAGCAACAGGCGGACGTTGACGAACTGGTTGGGGAACAATCGCTCGTCGGCGTTCGCGAAGCGCGCCTTCAGGCGCACGGTGCCGGTGGCGGTGTCGATCTGGTTGTCCAGGCTGGCCAGCACGCCCTCGGCCAGGCGGGTTCGCTCGCCGCGGTCCCAGGCCTCGACGCGCAGCGTCGCGCCGGCGCGATGGCGTTCGAGCAGCGCCGGCAGCTCGGCCTCGGGCAGGGTGAAGCTGACGACGATCGGCGCGATCTGAGCGATGGTCACCAGCGGCGTGGCGCTACCGGAGCTCACCAGGTTGCCGACGTCGACCTGGCGCAGGCCCAGACGCCCGGCGATGGGCGCCCTGACCGCGGTGAACTCGAGGTTCAGACGCGCATCGGCGACCGTCGCCTCCAGGCTCTTCAGACTGCCGCGCAGTTGCTCGACCTTGGCGCGCTGGCTGTCCAGGGTCTGGCGGGCGATGGAGTCCTCGGCGAACAGCCCGGCGTAGCGGGCCAGATCCAGCTCGGCGTTCTTCAGCTCGGCGCGCCGCTCGGCAAGGTCACCCTCGGCCCTGTCCAGCGCGGCACGGTAAGGCCGCGGGTCGATCCGCGCCAGCACCTGGCCGGCCTCGACCTGCTGACCTTCCTCGAACAGCACCTCGATCAACTGACCGTCGACCCGCGGCAGCAAGTTCACCGTGTTGTAGGCGGTGACGGTACCGAGAGCCTTGAGTTCCACCGGGAAATCGCCGAGCTTCGCCTCGGCCAGGCGCACCGGCACGCCAGCCCCGGCCATGTCGCGAAAGCGCGGCCGGCCCGGCGGTGCGCTCAGGCTGCCGCCCCCCGGCCCGCGTGCGCCCGCCGACGACGGCCCGGACTGCGGCCACAGCCACCAGGCCAGCGCGGCGGCCAGCACAACGACAACACCGCCGGCCAGCCAGCGGTTACGGGAAGAACGGGTCGGTAGGTCGATTTCGGACATGGTGCGGATCACTTTCCTTGGGAGTCTGAACGATAAGGCTTCTCAGTTGGTGCGCAAAGGTTCTTTACCTGCACTTTACCTGCCAGCGGCCCGAGAGTGCCGGAAAGGCCGGGCACGCCTTGCGTCCGATTTCGACGGCCGCCCCCTTGTCAAGCCAACGGCCGCTCCCCACACTGCGAGACATGCCTCGCCCCATCGCTTCCCCTGCCGAGGCCGCCCGGTTGCTGGCGCTGGTCGATCGACTGATCCAGGAGGTACAGCCCGGCAACCCGCTGCGCGCCACACTGGACAGCGTGCTGGACCGCGACCTGGGCCTCGACAGTCTGGCCCGCGTCGAGTTGCTGGCCCGCGTCGAGGGCGAGTTCGGCCTGCGCCTGCCCAGCGCCGTGCTGGCCAGCGCGCTCACCCCGCGCCAGTTGCTCGCCGAGCTGGAGAGCGCCGGCCTCTCCCCCGCCCCCGCCGAGCGGCTGCCGCGGCGCGAAGCCGCGCCGATGCAGGCCGAGGGCCAGCCCGACAGCCAGGCGACGCTGCTCGAGGTGCTGCAGTGGCACGTCGAGCGCCACCCCGAGCGACCCCACGTGGTCTTCTACCGCGACGAGCGCAACACCGAGACCCTGACCTACGGCCAGCTCGCCGAAGCCGCCGGACAGATCGCCGCCGCGCTGGCCGCCCACGGCCTGCGGCCGGGCCAGTGCGTGGCGCTGATGCTGCCGTCGGGGCTGGACTTCTTCCGCTGCTTCTTCGGCATCCTCTTCGCCGGCGGTATCCCCGTGCCCATGTATCCGCCGGCCCGCCCGGCGCAGATCGAGGACCATCTGCGCCGCCAGGCCGGCATCCTGCGCAGCTGCCAGGCGCCGCTGCTGATCACCTGCGCGCAGGTGCGCCCGCTGACCCGCCTGCTCGGCGGCCTGGCCCCCGAACTGCGTCAGGTGCTGCTGCCCGAGCAACTGCACGGCGCCGCGCCGCAGGCGCCGCAGGCGGTCGGCGCGGAGGATCTGGCGCTGATCCAGTACACCTCCGGCTCCACCGGCGACCCCAAGGGCGTCGCCCTCGCCCACCGCAACGTGCTGGCCAACATCCGTGCCTGGGGCGGAGCCATCGGCCTGTCGTCGACCGACGTCTGCGTCAGCTGGCTGCCGCTGTACCACGACATGGGGCTGATCGTCGCCTGGCTGGGCAGCCTGTATCACGCCTGCCTGCTGGTGCTGCTGTCGCCGCTGGACTTCCTCGCTCGCCCGGAGTCCTGGCTGTGGGCCATCCACCGCCATCGCGGCACGGTCGCCGCGGCCCCCAACTTCGCCTACGACCTCTGCGTGCGCCGCCTCGAGGGACGCCCGCTGCCCGGCCTCGACCTGTCCTCCTGGCGGCTGGCGGCCAACGGCGCCGAGCCGGTCTGCCCGGACACCCTGGAGCGCTTCGCAGCCTGCTTCGCCCGCTACGGCCTGCGCCGCGAGATCCTCACCCCGGCCTACGGTCTCGCCGAAGCCACCGTTGGCCTGGCGGTACCGCCGCCAGGGCGCGGCATGCGGGTCGACCGCATCGCCCGCGAGCCGTTCCTGAGCCGCGGAGCGGCCGAGCCGGCGGCCATCGGCGATCCGCAGGCGCTCGGCTTCCCCTCCTGCGGGCCGCCGCTGCCGGGCCATGCGCTGCGCATCGTCGACGACAGCGGTCGGCCGCTGCCCGAGCGGCAGGTAGGGCACCTGGAGTTCCGCGGTCCCTCGGCCACCGCCGGCTACTACCGCAACGCAGCGGCCAGCGCCACGCTGTTCGACGGCGACTGGCTGGTGACCGGCGACTACGCCTACCTGGCCGACGGCGAACTGCACATCACCGGGCGCAGCAAGGACCTGATCATCCGCGGCGGGCGCAACTTCTATCCCTACGACCTGGAGCGGGCGGTCGGCGAACTGCCCGGAGCGCGCCGCGGCTGCGTGGCGGTATTCGGCAGCCCGGCCCCGGCCGGCGGCGGCGAGCGCCTGGTGGTGGTCGCCGAGACCCGCGAGCGCGACCCCGGCGCCCGCCGCGAGCTGGAGCGGCGCATCGTCGCGCTGGCCGCCGAACAGCTCGGCCTGCCGCCGGACGTGGTGGTTCTGACGCCGCCGCACAGCGTGCTGAAGACCTCCAGCGGCAAGATCCGCCGCGCGGCGATCCGCGAGGCCTTCGAGCGAGGCACGCTCGGAGTGTCGAGCCGACCGCCCTGGCTGCAGCTGCTGCACCTGGCCGGCGCCAGTCTGCCCGGCCGGCTGCGCGGCGCCGGGCGCAGCCTGCCCGCCGGGCTCTACGCCGCCTGGGCGTGGAGCTGCTTCGCCCTGCTCCTGCCGTTCGCTCTGCTGGCCGTGTTCCTGCTGCCGAGCCTGCAGCAGCGCTGGGCGGCGGCGCACCTGCTGAGCCGGCTGCTCGCCCGGCTGTGCGCCTGTCCGCTGCACGTCGGCGGCCTCGAACAGTGGCCGCCACGCCCCTGCCTGCTGGTCGCCAACCACGCCAGCTATCTCGACGTCCTGCTGCTCACCGCCGCCCTGCCCCGCCCGGCCGGTTTCGTCGCCAAGGCCGAACTGGCGCAGCGGCCGCTGCTGCGCAGCCTGCTAGGACGGATGGGCGCCCACTTCGTCGAGCGCAACGATGCCGTGCGTGGCGTGGAGGACGTGCGCAACCTGGCCGAGCTCGCCGAGGGCGAGTCGGCGTTGCTGTTCTTCGCCGAAGGTACCTTCGGACCGCAGCCGGGGCTGCGCCCGTTCCGCCTCGGCGCCTTCCTGATCGCCGTGCGCCAGCAACTGCCGGTGCTGCCGGTGGCGCTGGCCGGCAGCCGCCAGGTGCTGCCGGACGGCTCCTGGCGACCGCGGCGCGGCCCGCTGACGGTGACCCTGTGTGCCCCGTTGGCTCCCGAGGGCGACGACTGGCACGCCGCCCTGGCGCTGCGCGATCGGACCCGCGAGGCGATCCTCGCGCACTGCGGCGAGTCCGACTGGCACGCTGCCGGCCCCGGCTGAGGCCGCACGACGCCGATGGCGCGACGCTCAGCCGAGGGCGGCGAGCGCCGCCGCGTAGTTCGGTTCGTCGGCGATCTCAGCCACCAGTTCGCTGTGCAGCACCTTGTCGTGCTCGTCGAGCACCACCACGGCGCGGGCGGCCAGGCCGCGCAGCGGGCCTTCGGCGATGGCCACGCCGTAGTCCTGCAGGAACTCGCGACCGCGCAGCAGCGACAGGTTGACCACGCTGTCCAGCCCCTCGCTGGCACAGAAGCGTTTCTGAGCGAACGGCAGGTCGGCGGAGATGCACAGCACCACGGTATTGGCCAGCTTGCCGGCCTCGGCGTTGAAGGTGCGCACCGAGGTGGCGCAGGTCGGGGTGTCGACGCTGGGGAAGATGTTCAGCACCTTGCGCTTGCCGGCGAAGTCGGCCAGGGTCTTGTCGGACAGGTCGCCGGCCACCAGGCTGAACGCCGGTGCCTGGGCGCCGGACTGCGGCAGGTTGCCATCGACGCGTACCGGGTTGCCTTTGAGGGTCACTTGGGACATCGCTTCATCCTTCTTGTTCAGGGAGTTGGATGCGGAACCCGAAGTTCCGCAGGAGAATCCGCGCACTGCCGCCGGCCTGCCGGAGCTGTGCCGGAAAAGCCTAGCACGCAGCCGCCCGGGCAAATCCATGCAGTTCGCGCAGGTACTGGCGGTGGCCGCTGCGGCGGCGGATCGGCTAGGATCGCGCCCGCACCGACCGTCAGGAACCACGCCTCTCATGAAAATCGTCTCCTTCAATATCAACGGGTTGCGAGCCAGACCTCATCAACTGGCCGAAATCGTCGCCCGCCACGACCCGGACGTCATCGGCCTGCAGGAAACCAAGGTGGCGGACGAGCAGTTCCCGCGCGCCGAGGTCGAGGCGCTCGGCTACCACGTCGAATACCACGGCCAGAAGGGCCACTACGGCGTGGCGCTGCTGTCGCGTCAGGCGCCGCTGAACCTGCTCAAGGGTTTCCCCTGGGACGGCGAGGACTCGCAGCGACGCTTCATCGGCGCCACCTTCCTCGACGCGCACGGCCAGCCGCTGCACGTGTTCAACGGCTACTTCCCGCAGGGCGAGAACCGCAGCCACGCCACCAAGTTCCCGGCCAAGACGCAGTTCTACGCCGACCTGCAGCGCCTGCTGGAGGAACGCTTCAGCCCCGAGCAGGCGCTGCTGGTGATGGGCGACTTCAACATCTCGCCGCGCGACCGGGACATCGGCATCGGCGCCGAGAACGCCAGACGCTGGTTGCGTACCGGCAAGTGCAGCTTCCTGCCGGAGGAGCGCGAGTGGATGGAGCGCCTGTACGCCTGGGGACTGGTGGACAGCTTCCGCCATCTGCACCCGACGGTGGACGACCGCTTCAGCTGGTTCGACTACCGCAGCCGCGGTTTCGAGGACCAGCCCAGGCGCGGCCTGCGCATCGACCTGATCATGGCCTCGGCGGGACTGACCCCGCGCCTGCGCGACGCCGGCATCGACTACCAAGTCCGCGGCATGGACAAGCCGTCCGACCACGCACCGGTCTGGCTCGAGCTGGCGTGACGCAGTTCACGTCCGACATGCCGCCGCGTAACGGAAGCGTCATCGAACTGACTTAATCTGCGCGGCACTTCAAGCCTGACCCACAAGGTTGTCCGCCGCCATGCCGTGCCTTCACCGCTCCTCCGCCACCACCGCCCGCCTGCTGCTCGGCGGACTGCTGGCCCTGCTCCCGGTTGCCAGTCTCGCCGCCCTGCCGTTGCCCGCCGACGGCAGGCCGGCCCTGCGCGTCCAGGGCTCCAACACCATCGGCGCCAAGCTGGGCCCGGCGCTGATCGGCGGGCTGCTGGAGAAGGAGGGCTTCACCCGGGTACGCATCGAGGACAGCCGCGAGAACGAGCAGCGGGTCACCGGCTTCGATGCCGGTGGACGCCTGGTCAGCATCGAGGTGGCCGCCCACGGCTCGGGCACCGGCTTCGCCGCACTGGCCGAGCACGACGCCGAACTGGCCGCCTCGTCGCGCCCGATCAAGGACAGCGAGGCCGCCGCGCTGGCCCGCCTGGGCGATCTGCGCAGCCCGGAGGGCGAGCAGGTGATCGCCATCGACGGTCTGGCGGTGATCCTGCACCCGACCAACCCGCTCGCCGCCCTGTCGGTGGCGCAACTGGCCCGGGTGTTCGCCGGCGAGATAAGAACCTGGGAGGAGCTCGGCGGCCGCGGCGGAGCGATCCGCCTCTACGCGCGCGACGAGAAGTCGGGAACCTGGGACACCTTCAAGGAGCTGGTGCTGACCAGCCAGGGCAAGACCCTCGCCGCCGACGCCCGCCGCTTCGAGTCCAGCACCCGGCTGTCCGACTCGGTCAGTCAGGACCCGCAAGGCATCGGCTTCATCGGCCTGCCCTACGTCCGTCAGGCCAAGGCCCTGGCGATCAGCGCCGGCGACTCGCAGCCGATGCTGCCGAGCGCCGAGCTGGTGGCCACCGAAGACTATCCGCTGTCGCGCCGCCTGTTCCTCTACATGAAGCCCGGCGAAGGCAACCCCTGGGCCCAGGAGCTGGTGCGCTTCGCCCACAGCCCGCGCGGCCAGCAGATCGTCGCGCAGAGCGGCTTCGTCGCCCAGAGCGTACGCGCCATGCAGGTCGAGGCCCACGACGGGATGCCGGACAGCTACCGCGAGCTGGCCAGCCATGCCCAGCGCCTGGCGGTCAACTTCCGCTTCGCCGAAGGCAGCGCCGAACTGGACAACAAGGCCCTGCGCGACCTGCGTCGGGTTCTGCGCTACCTGAAGGACAACGACAAGCTGATGAGCCAGGTGGTGCTGGTCGGCTTCGGCGACCCCAAGCACCGCGACCGCGAGCGCGCCCTGCTGCTGTCCAAGCTGCGCGCCATGGCCGTGCAGCGCGAGCTGGTCAAGGGCGGCGTGCTGGTCCGCGCCATCGAGGGCATGGGCGATGCCCTGCCGGTGGCGCCCAACGACAGCGAGGACGGCCGGCGCAAGAACCGCCGCGTCGAGGTCTGGGTGTACTGAACGCCGCACGGCGCCTGGTGGGTGCCGGCCGCACGCCGACGCGCTAAACTGCGCGCCCCGCCAGCCCCCCGAGGAGCGCCCCGATGGCCGTCGCCATGGCCCGTCACATCCTGGTCAAGACCGCCGGCGAAGCCGAGCAGCTCAAGCAGCGCCTGAGCCGCGGCGAGGACTTCGCCACCCTGGCCCGTCGCCACTCGTTCTGCCCCTCGCGCAAACGCGGCGGCGACCTGGGCGAGATCCGCCCCGGGCAGATGGTCAAACCGTTCGAGAACGTGGTGTTCCGCAAGCCGCTGCACCAGGTGCAGGGGCCGCTGCGCACCCAGTTCGGCTGGCACCTGGTGCTGGTCTACTTCCGCAACTGATGCGGGAGGCCGGCGCCGGGCCGGCCGCGCGTCGGCTCAGAACGCCGGCGTCTCCTCCTCTTCGTCGGCGGTCGGCGCCAGGCTCCAGGTCGAGGTGTCGTCGACCCGCACCTGGCTGCCCTCGCCTTCGCGGTGCAGCTTGAGCTTGAGGCGCACGTTGTTCGCCGAGTCGGCGTTCTTCACCGCCTCCTCCTCGCCGATCGCGCCCTCGTTGACCAGGTCGATCAGCGCCTGGTCGAAGGTCTGCATGCCCAGCGGGCGCGACTTTTCCATCACTTCCTTGATCAGGCTGAACTCGCCGCGCTTGACCAGATCGCGCACGGTGGCGGTCCCCAGCAGCACCTCGACGGCGGCGCGACGCTTGCCGTCGACGGTCTTGACCAGGCGCTGGGAGACGAAGGCCTTGATGTTGTTGCCCAGGTCGTTGAGCAACTGCGGCCGACGCTCCTCGGGGAAGAAGTTGATGATCCGGTCCAGCGCCTGGTTGGCGTTGTTGGCGTGCAAGGTGGAGATCGCCAGGTGGCCGGTCTCGGCGAAGGCCAGCGCGTGCTCCATCGTCTCGCGGTCGCGGATCTCGCCGATCAGGATGACGTCCGGCGCCTGACGCAGGGTGTTCTTCAGTGCAGCCTGGAAGCTGCGGGTGTCCACGCCGACCTCGCGCTGGTTGATGATCGACTTCTTGTGCCGGTGCACGTACTCCACCGGATCCTCGATGGTGATGATGTGGCCGCTGTGGTTGCGGTTGCGATGGTCGATCAGCGCCGCCAGCGAAGTCGACTTGCCCGACCCGGTGCCGCCGACGAACAGCACCAGGCCGCGCTTCTCGAGAATCACGTCGAGCAGCACCGGCGGCAGCTTGAGGTCCTCGAAGCGCGGGATGTCCAGCTTGATGTTGCGCGCGACGATGGAGACCTCGTTGCGCTGCTTGAAGATGTTGACCCGGAAGCGGCCGATGTTGGGCAGCGAGATCGCCAGGTTCATCTCCAGCTCGCGCTCGAAGTCGGCCCGCTGCTCGGCGTCCATCAGCTCGTGGGCGATCTTCGCCACGTCGCCCGGCGCCAGCACGTCCTTGCTCAGGGCGCGCAGCACGCCGTTGAACTTGGCGCAAGGCGGAGCGCCGGTCGACAGGTAGAGGTCCGATCCATCCTGGCTGGCCAGGATGCGCAGCATTGCCGTGATATCCATCGAGATAACCGCCGTAACCGATTGATCCGAAAAGGCCATCATTCTGCATCATGCGCCGCGTGACGCCCATCACGACGTGCAGGAGTGAGAAGTCGTCGATCCTTTGCGAGACAACGACCGCCGCCGTTGGTCTCGGCCCGTCCCAGCCAGCGCGCTTCGCGGATCCGACCGCCGGCCGCAGCGCGTCGCCCAGGCTAAGTCCAGCGCCCCTGACCCAGGTCAATATCGACCCCTCTCCGATCCATGCTAAGAGTTTGCCCGCGCCGTGCGTCGGCGCCACGACACTCCAACAAGACAGGCGAAAGGGACTATTCATTTATGCAATCACTCAGGCACTCATCGGCCATCGAAATTGCCAAAGAGCTGGATCTGTTCAAGAGAAAATGGAATCGCATCACGCAGATCTTCCAGGAGAATGCCGAACTCTGGCACAACCTGGCGCCGCAGCACTTCGCGGGGATTCTCGCCATGGCCCCGGCCAAGCCCGGCGAGACTCGCCTGTGCGCCACCACCCTCGGCAACAAGGAGTTCACCATCGCGCTCACCTCCCGGGTGCTCGACGGCGAACTCTACGGCCGGGTTACCGCCAACCTCCACGACCATGCCGGCAAGCCGCGGCTCCTCGCCTGCGAGGTGCTGATCGACGCCGAAGGGCAGATCCTGAGCCCGGAGGGCGAACGGCTGATCGACATGTACGAGAGCGATTCGCCCGGCTATCGGCTGCTCGCCGAGATCGTCCACCGGGTCATCTCCTACTGAGCCCCGCACGGACGCTCGTCGCGATGTGATGAGGTCCATGAGACGGCCACCAACCGCGTCCGACCCAAGCCCCGCTCCGGCGGGGCTTGGCTTTCCATGCCAAGGGCCTGGCATCTCGGCTTGCGACATCCCGCCCCTTCCCCTGCCATCGCCTCGCAATGTCAGGCGGCTCCTGGGGACCGGCCGTCAAGGCATTGGGCATCGGATACCGTCCGCCGTATAACGCGAGGCACACATATGCCACAATCTGCCCAATGGCCGGGATGAGCCCGACCTTCATTGCTCAGCAGTTGGGGCATTTCAGATACTGCTCACCACCTACGCCCACCGGCTCGACAGTGACAGCGCCTGGGGGCAGCCCGAAAACTGAAACTTGCCCCAACAATGCCCCAAGCTTGAACCCACCCCGCTAGAACCCGCGAGATAGAGTCCCTTGATTTCCACCGCCAACATCACCATGCAGTTCGGCGCCAAGCCGCTGTTCGAGAACGTTTCCGTCAAGTTCGGCAACGGCAACCGCTACGGCCTGATCGGCGCCAACGGCTGCGGCAAGTCGACCTTCATGAAGATCCTCGGCGGCGAGCTGGAGCCGTCCGCCGGTCAGGTGATGCTCGAGCCCAACACGCGTCTCGGCAAACTGCGCCAGGACCAGTTCGCCTACGAGAGCTGCACGGTGATCGACACCGTGATCATGGGCCACGAGGAGCTGTGGCAGGTCAAGGCCGAACGCGACCGCATCTACGCCCTGCCGGAGATGAGCGAGGAGGACGGCATGAAGGTCGCCGACCTCGAGGTGCAGTTCGCCGAGCTGGACGGCTACACCGCCGAATCGCGCGCCGGCGAGCTGCTGCTCGGCCTGGGCATCCCGCTGGAGCAGCACTTCGGTCCGATGAGCGCGGTGGCGCCGGGCTGGAAGCTGCGCGTACTGCTGGCCCAGGCGCTGTTCTCCGACCCGGACGTGCTGCTGCTCGACGAGCCGACCAACCACCTGGACATCAACACCATCCGCTGGCTGGAAGGCGTGCTCACCGCGCGCAACTCGACCATGATCATCATCTCCCACGACCGGCACTTCCTGAACTCGGTCTGCACCCACATGGCCGACCTGGACTACGGCGAGCTGCGCCTGTTCCCCGGCAACTACGACGAGTACATGACCGCTGCGACCCAGGCCCGCGAGCGCCTGCTGGCCGACAATGCCAAGAAGAAGGCGCAGATCGCCGAGCTGCAGCAGTTCGTCAGCCGCTTCTCGGCCAACGCCTCCAAGGCCAAACAGGCTACCAGCCGCGCCCGGCAGATCGACAAGATCCAGCTCGAGGAGGTCAAGCCGTCGAGCCGGGTCAGCCCGTTCATCCGCTTCGAGCAGACCAAGAAGCTGCACCGCCAGGCGGTGACCCTCGACAAGGTCGGCCAGGGCTTCGACGGCGTGCCGCTGTTCCAGAACCTGTCCATGCAGATCGAGGCCGGCGAGCGGGTGGCGATCATCGGCCCGAACGGCATCGGCAAGACCACCCTGCTGCGCACCCTGGTCGGCGAGATGGCGCCGCTGAGCGGCGAGGTGAAGTGGACCGAAAGCGCCGACGTGGGCTACTTCGCCCAGGACCACGCCGACGATTTCGCCGACGACGTCAGCCTGTTCGACTGGATGGCCCAGTGGACCCAGGGCGGCGAGCAACTGGTGCGCGGTACCCTCGGCCGCATGCTGTTCTCCAACGACGAGATCAGGAAGTCGGTGAAGGTCATCTCCGGTGGCGAGCAGGGCCGCATGCTGTTCGGCAAGCTGATCCTCAAGAAGCCCAACGTGCTGGTGATGGACGAGCCGACCAACCACCTCGACATGGAATCCATCGAGGCGCTCAACCTGGCGCTGGAGAACTACCCTGGCACGCTGATCTTCGTCAGCCACGACCGCGAGTTCGTCAGCTCGCTGGCCACCCGGATCATCGAACTGTCGGAGAACGGCGTGACCGACTTCAGCGGCAGCTACGACGACTACCTGCGCAGTCAGGGCATCGCCGCCTGATTCGGCCCCGGAATGAAAACGCCCCGCATCCGCGGGGCGTTTTCATTCCAGGCGCCGACTCAGCCCTGCGCCGTGGACCAGTCGATCACGCCCAGTTGCCAGGTCGCGAGGATCAGCAGACCGAAGCCGATTCGGTACCAGGCGAACACCGCATAGCTGTGCGTGGCGATGAACTTGAGCAGCGCGCGCACGGTGAAGAAGGCGCAGACGAACGAGGCGACGAAGCCGATGACGAATACCGGGATGTCGGCGCCGTTCTCGAACAGTGCGCGGTGCTTGTAGCCCGAATACACCGCAGCGCCGACCATGGTCGGCATGGCGAGGAAGAAGGAGAACTCGGTCGCCGCCTTGCGCGACAGGCCGAAGAACAGGCCGCCGATGATCGTCGAGGCCGAGCGCGAGGTGCCGGGAATCAGCGCCAGGCACTGGGCGCAGCCGACCTTGAGGGCGTGCTTCCAGGTCATGTCGTCGACGCTGGGCGCGCTGATGCTGTGCTGGCGCTTCTCGGCCCAGAGCATGGCCACGCCGCCGAGCACCAGGGCGCTGGCCACGGTGACCGGGTTGAACAGCCAGTGCTCGATCAGGTCGGCGAAGGCCAGGCCGAGGATCACCGCCGGGAAGAAGGCGACCAGCAGGTTGACGGTGAAACGCTGCGCCTGGCGCTCGCTAGGCAGGCCGACCACCACGCTGATGATGCGCGCGCGAAACTCCCACATCACTGCGAGGATGGCACCGAGCTGGATGATGATGTTGAACGCCTTGAAGCGGTCGCCGCCGAAGCCGATCAGGTCGGCGACGATGATCTGGTGGCCGGTACTGGATACCGGCAGGAACTCCGTCAGTCCCTCGACGATCCCCAGGATCAGCGCCTGGATGGCGGTCCACAATTCCATGCAAAAACTCCCGTCGCGCGCTCCGGCGCGCCCTTGTCGGTGATTGAGAAAGGCCCTTGCAGAGCCTCTGCGGCTCCGGCGGCCGCGGCATCCTACCAGAGCATCGCCGCGGACGCAGGTCGGACGGGCTGTCCGAGCGGGATCAGAAGTAGCCGTTCCCGGCAAGCCGTGATGGCAGATGGCCGACTTCGCTCGCAAATCCGCGCACGGCTGCTGGCAGCTGCGCGACGCCTCTGCGCATACTGCGCCCGCGGAGCTTGCCAGCCGGCCGCGCGGGCCGCTCCACCGTCATGGCGTCATTGCAGCGAGCACATTCATGAATTTTCAGGAAATCGACCTGAGCAAGAAATCGAACCCGGACCTGATCTGGGACCTGGATCAGGTGCAGAAGCGGGACCTGGCGGAGCGCTTCATCCGTCTGTTCGAGAACCGCCTGTGCGTCTACTCCGAATCGGTGAGTCAGCTGTACACCAACTACGGGCTGCACTTCCCCAGCGAGATCGGCCGCAAGATGGTGGTGCTGCCCAACCCTTACGCCTTCCACGACACCCTCAACCACATCTCGCCGCTGGCGGTGCGCAAGACCGGACTGTGCGTGCTGCCCGGCCACTTCCAGAACCACACCGGCCTGCTGCTCGCCCGTCTCGGCCCGCAGGGCGAGCTGCTCCAAGCGCGTCCGTTCAAGAACGCCCTGGCGCAGATCATCAGCAAGCTCAAGCAGCACGGCGACGTGTTCCTGCCGGTACTGGTCAAGGGCGACCTGCGCGAGTTCGACCAGCGCATGCCCTACCTGCACCTGCACCGCCTGCAGCTGGCCCAGCTGCCGCATCTGTCGGCCTTCGAGCGCAACGACCTGCAGCAGACCGTGACCCGCAAGCTGCTGCTGCTCTACCGCCAGGCCGACCAGTTGACTTGCTGAACCCCGTCCCGCACCGCCTCAGACCAGCAGGACGCCGGCCCAGGCCACCAGCAGCGAGAGACAGACCGCGATGGTCAGCGGCTTGCGCAACGGACGGTACCAGATCGGCGCCAGCCCCAGGCGCACCGCCCGCAGGTCGGCCAGGTACAGGGCGACGAAGGCCAGGATGAACAGCGGAATCGCCAGCGCCACCGGCAGGCCGAAGGACACCGCGGCCCAGCCCACCAGCGGCGGAATCACCGACAGTCCGAGCTGCATCTGCGCATTCAGGCTGTCCTCCTCGGCGCGCATCGCCAGCCCCCAGTGGATCGCCCCCATGAAGGCGAGGATCACCGCCGCATAGTCGAGCAGCGCCTCCAGCACGAAGGGACGCCAGCCGACCGGGGTGACCCAGATGCCCAGCGCGCCGCTGAGGAAGGGGATCAGCCCGGCCAGGCCGAGCAGCCAGGCCAGATGGGGCGGACGGGTGGCGGTGAAAGGATGCATGCGTTCTCCTTGAGACCCTGATGACTGATCCGGCAGGCCCCTCGGGCAACTGGCCGGTGTTTTGCGCATGATACAGCTCGCCGCCTGCCAGTGCGCCGCACCGCGGCCCTCGCGCTACGCTCTGCCGCGCAGTGTATCAAGCCAGCAACAGGGCAAGAACGCGCCGCAGGGCGCGGACTGGCTGGCCTTCTGCCCTGCTGAGCCGGCGCAGCTGCGTCAGCGGCGTTACAGTCTCGTGCACCGCGCCGCCCGCCTCGCAACCAAGCGGCTGATTTGATTGAAGATCCTCCATCTGGCACGACACCTGCTGCGACCTGTCCACGCAACGGTTTCCGAACTGCGCAGGAATTGCTGCCATGGATCGAAACGCTTCAAGGATCGCCCCCCTGGCTCTGCTGGCCCTACTGGCATTGCCGGGCCTCGGCAGCAGCCCATCGACACTCGCCGGCGAAGGGGAGATTGTCATCCGCCGCGACGTGCAGCCACGCGTGGCTACCCGCCCGAGCCTGGCGCCCGACCCCGACCCGCTCTCCGTCAATGCCAACAGCGCGCCCCATGGCGAACGGGCCCTCAGCGCCTACGAACTGGGCGATGGAGATTTCGCCAGCGTCACCAGCGGGATCGGCCTGGCTCCCCAGGCCGCTCTGCTCCACTCAGCCCCCGTACTCGACCACACCGGCGCAGCACGCGGACTTCCCGGCATGGCCGCCGCTCGCTCCGGCGGCTCCGGAATCGCCGACCAGGTCAATCGTACTCTGCAGCGCGGCCTGGCCCCTCTGCACAAGCTCACCGGAGATCACTGACATGCGCCCGTTCTGCCTGCTGGCCAGCCTTTCCCTGTCAGCTCTCGCCCTGGCCGATTCCGGCCCCGGCGACCTGGCGCTCATCGAGGATAGCGGCGCGGCCTACCGCGGCGCGCTTTCGGTCAACCAGGCGGCCGGCCAGCGACACCAACAGATCAACGGCAGGATCCTGGCCATCGGCGACGGCGCAGCGGGGATCGAGTTCCGCCAGCGCCAGGCGCTGGCGTCGGTCGACCTCTCCGTCGCCGCGCAGGCGAGCATCCGGGGCGCAGCCTTCGCCCATGGCAGCGGCGTGCTGGGCGTCAACCAGGCGAGCGGCCACGGCAGCCAGCAGATCAATGCGCTTCGCGCGAGCGTCGGCGCTCTCGTGGAAAGCGTGGACGACAGCATCCTCGCTCAGCAGAGCGTGGTGCTTGCGCAGGACTCGGGAACGGCTGAGTCGAGAACGGGCGTCCGGAGCGTCGATACCGACAACCGGGCCTTCGCCGGAAGCAGTGGTGTAGTTCAGCTGAACCAGAGCGCTGGGGTGGGCAACCGCATGGCCAACACCATCAGCATCAGGGTCATGGACCGACCCTAACGGAACGCAAAACCTACTCGTGTTGCATGCAGAACTGCAAGGAGAACCACCATGAAAGCATCGATGACCCTGAAGCCGCTGGTGTTCGCGATGGCCGCCGCCATGGCGATGGCCGCGCAGGCCAACCAGCAGGGCGGGCGCCACGGCAACGATCCACTGCTCGATCGCAATGCCGGCGACGCCACCGCCATGGTCAAGCGCGACCAGTACATCGGCGGCGATACCTGGGTGACCAACGAGGGTACGGTCAACACCGCCACGCTCACCGACACGCTCAACGACAATACCGGCAACGTCGGTGCCAACGTCGCCTCGGGCAGCATGAACCAGCAGATCAACGACGCGGTGATCGCCACCGCCGACGAAGCCTTTGTCTTCGGCTCGGCCCGCGCCACCACCGACATCCACCAGGACAACCGCGCCAGCAAGGTGACGATGACTGGCGCCAATGGCGTGGTGGCGGACAACTTCGGCAACAACGCTTCGGGCAACGTGGGCATCAACGTGGCCGCCGGCGACCTCAACCAGCAGGCCAATGCCCTGACCATCGCCACGGCCCGCGGCTGGGACGCCAACGCCCGCGTCGACGGCGTACAGGACCTGACCGGCAGCAAGGTGGCCAACGAAGCCGGCGGCGTCGTCCACGAGAAGAGCCTGGTGGCCAGCAAGGACTTCAGCCGCTCCTACAGCTCGACCTCGGCCAGCGACTGGTCCAGCGACGCCCAGAGCTCATCGGATGCCCAGAGCAGCACGACCCGCAACATGACCGCCTCGGCCAGCGGCTATCACGATGCCTCGTCGAGCACCAGCAAGACCTACAGCGCCTCGCTGGATGCCACCCTGGACGCCAGCCAGTCGTCCAGCGCCTCCTCGACCTGGGACAAGGAGCTGAGGATCGACGCCAGCGCCAGTGCCAGCGCCAACGTTTCGCGCTGGAGAGGTTTCTCCGCCCAAGGCACCCTCAATGTCGACGTCGATGCCGAGATGTCCGAGAGCATGACCCAGCAGTCCGCCGCTTCGGCCAACCTGAGCAAGCAGGTCGACGCCAGCTCCAGCTACACCAGCGACAAGAGCAGTCAGTGGAGCAAAGGCTTCCAATCCGACTTCAGCGCCTCGGAAAGCTACAGCAGCTCGTCCAGCTCGCAGGCCAGCGCCAGCGAACAGGCCAGCAACATGTACGAGGAGGTCGGCAGCAGCAGCCTGGCCGCGTCCGTCACCTACACCGACAGTCGCACCTTCATAGACCCGGCTACCAACACGGTAGACCTGAGCAATTCGCTCAACGGCGCCAGCGGTAACCTGGGCGTCAACGTCGCCGCCGGCAGCAGTAACCAGCAGATGAACACCATGACGGTGGCCGTCGGCTGCAACGCCTGCGCCCAGCAGTAGCCCCGGCCGAGAGGTGGCCCTGCCCATGCAGGGCTGCCTCCCTGGGCCGACATACAAGGAGCCCCGACTCATGCGCCCGCTAGCCCTCTTCCTGCTGTGCAGCCTGAGCGTCGCCGTGCAGGCTGCACAGCTTCCCTTCGCGGTCCTGCCCGGCGGCGCGCTGGCCTTCAAGGAAGTGCGCAGTATGCGCGAGCATCGTTTCAGCAACCTGGTGGAGCAGAAGACCGACTTCAGCTGCGGCGCCGCCGCACTGGCCACCATCCTGCGCCAGGCCTATCGCTTCGACGTCGACGAAACCTTCGTGATCAACGGCATGCTGATCGGCGCCGATCACGAGCTGGTGCGTACCCTGGGCTTCTCCATGCTGGACATGAAACGCTACATCGAGAGCCTCGGCATGCGCGCCCGCGGCTACCGCATCCCGCCGGCCGGCCTGCAGCAGCTCAAGGTACCGGTCATCGTCCTGCAGGAGGTACGCGGCTACAAGCATTTCGTCGTCCTCCAGCGGACCGAGGGCGGGCATGTCTACATCGGCGATCCGGTGCTCGGTCACAAGCGCTACCCCATCGACGACTTCGTCAAGGGCTGGAACGGCATAGTGTTCGCCGTGATCGGTCCCGAGTACGACCGGAACAACGCCCTGCTCACGCCTCCCGAGCCCCTCACGGCCAGGGATCGCCTCAACCGATTCTATCCAGTCAAGGATGCCGAACTGATGGAGCACGGCTTCATCCAGAGCGACTTCTTCTGAACTCCGCCCATTCGGGAATCCACGTCCCGGGAGGTCGTCATGAAAGCGCATGCATACCTGCTGCTCGGCTGCCTGAGCGTCAGCGTCTGGGCCCAGGCCAGCAGCCCGCTGCAGCCACTGGAGCTGTCCGACAGTGAACTCGCGCAACTGCGCGGTCGCTATGTATTGCCTGGCGGAATCGTCCACTTCGGCATCGCCATGAGCAGCGTCTGGGTGAACGCCAACGACCAGGTGCTCGGCGGGCGGGTCGAGATGCACATGAGCGAGGGCATGTTCCAGCCGCAGTTCCACGTCTACACGCTGGCCGGCGGATCCGAAGAAGCCGCCCCGCCAGCAGGGAGCGGCCTGGTCCAGGGCGGCGCGGGACTGGGCAAGGTCGACGGCATCAGCCAGAGCGTGCGTTCGGCCGGCGACTTCAACAGCGCCCAAAACGATCTCCGCATCGTGGTTAGTCGGGGGGCACCGGCTCCGACCGTCGCCCCGAACGAAGCGCCGCTCGCCGCGGCGAGCGCCAGCAATGCCGGCAGCGTGCAGGTCGCGCCGACCGCCGGTGGTTTCCAGATTGCCATACAGGCCGCGGGCCAGGGCTCCAGCCTGCAGCAACTGGGTCATGGCGGCCTGCAGCAGCACACGACCATCGTCGGCTCGAACAACGCGGTAACCAACCTGACCAGTATCGACCTGATCCTGCGTGACGCCCCTCTGGGCGCCGAGCAGCTGCGGTCCGCCTGGAATCAGCTGACCCTGCGGCCGACCGGTTATTGAACTAGCCTTCACACATCCTGAACGGACACAGATAGGGACTTCGCCCATGTCTCGGTCATATTCGCTACGCACGGCTCTGGCGGTAGCCGCCCTCCTGCCCGCCCCCCTCCTTCATGCTGCAACGGATGCCGAGCTGGCGGCCCTGCAACAGCAACTGATCGAGCTGCGTCAGCGCTACGAGACGCAGCAGAGGGCCCTGATGGTACTGGAGCAGCGAGTTCGCGACGTGCAGGCGCAATCGAGCGTGCCCCAGCCGCAACGCCTGGCCCGCTCGCCCGAGCCCTCCCGCAGCTACGGCGAAAGCCTGCGCGGGGACAGTGCTCCGCCGCGCAGCGTGGAGAACATCTACGACGAGGCCAGCGGCTTCTTCGGCGAAGGACGCTTCAGTCTGGAAACCGGGCTGACCTACAGTCACTACGACACGCGCCAGTTGGGACTCAACGGCCTGCTGCTGCTGGACACCATCTTTCTCGGCAACATCAACGTCGACCAGATCAAGTCCGACAACTTCACCCTGGACTTCACCGGCCGCTACAACTCCGGCAAGCGCTGGCAGTTCGACCTCAACGTGCCGCTGGTCTATCGCGAGTCGACCTACGAGTCGGCCGGAGCCGGAGGCTCCACCCAGCAAGTCTCCTCGGTCGGCGTTAGCAGCGACCCGCGGATCGGCGACATCAGCATCGGGATGGCCTACAAGTTCCTGGACGAGGGCCCGGGACGTCCCGACGCAGTGTTCAGCCTGCGCCTCAAGGCGCCGACCGGCGAAGCCCCCTATGGCATCAAGCTGGTCACCACGGCGGAAAACGACAACCTCTCCGCCCCGGAGGATCTGCCCACCGGCAACGGCGTCTGGTCGCTGACCCCCGGCATCTCCATGGTCAAAACCGTGGACCCCGCCGTGCTGTTCGCCAACCTATCCTACACCTACAACTTCGAAGAGGCCTTCGACGACATCAGTCCCATCCGAAATCAGAAGGTGCCCGGCAAGGTCAAGCTGGGCGACTGGTTCCAGTACGGCCTAGGCATGGCCTTCGCTCTCAACGAACGCATGAGCCTGTCGTTCTCCTATTCGCAACTGGTCAGTCAGAAGAGCCGCATCAAGCCCGACGGCAGTCCCTGGCAGACGGTCGCCAGCAGCGACGCCAATGCGGCCTACTTCAACGTCGGCATGACCTACGCGCTCGGCGACCGACTGACCATGGTGCCCAACCTGTCGATCGGACTGACACCGGATGCGCCGGACTTCACCTTCAGCTTGAAGTTCCCCTACTATTTCTGAGTCCGCGGCAATGCCCCGACGGGAATGGTCCGTCAGCGGCATTGCCGCGCTCTCGCTGTTCAGCGTAGCCCGTGCTTGTTCAGCAGCCGGTAGAAGGTGGGTCTCGAAATACCCAGGGCCCTGGCAGCCCGACTGAGGTTCTGCGAGTGCAGTACCAGCACGTCGCTGAGTGCCTGCCGCTCCGCCTGCCGCTTGTACTCTTCCAAGTTCAGCTCGGCCTTATCCTCGCCGTCCGGCACCTGGAAGCCCAGATCCGCTGCCTCGATCAGGTAGCCATCAGCCAGCACCAGACCGCGCCGCACCCGGTTGGCCAACTCGCGCACGTTGCCGGGCCAGGCGTAGCTGCACATCGCCTTGAGCGCCGCGGAACTGAACGGACGTGGGCGCCGACCAACCTCCGCGGCATACAGTCGCGCGAAGTGGCGGGCCAGGGCCGGCACATCCTCCAGGCGCTCGCGCAGCGGACAGGTACGCACCTGCAGAACATTCAGCCGGTAGTAGAGGTCCTCGCGGAAACGGCCGTGTTCCACCGCCTGTTCGAGATCGACGTGGGTGGCGGCCAGCACCCGAACGTTCACCCCGATCGGCTGGCTGCCACCGACCCTCTGGATCTGCCCCTCCTGGAGGAAGCGCAGCAGGTTGGCCTGCAACTCCAGCGGCAGGTCACCGATTTCGTCGAGGAACAGGGTACCTCCGTGCGCCGACTCGAGCCGACCGATCTTGCGCTGGTGGGCGCCGGTGAAGGCGCCCTTCTCGTGCCCGAACAACTCGGACTGGATCAACTGCTCGGGAATCGCTCCGCAGTTGATCGCCACGAAAGCTGCGCCGGCGCGCCGCGACAGACGATGCAGGGCGTGAGCCACAAGTTCCTTGCCGGTACCACTCTCGCCGCGGATCAGCACCGGCGAGTCGGCGGGCCCCAGCTTGGACAGCAGCGTGCGCAGCTCCCGCATGACCGCCGTATTGCCCAGCAGCCGCTCATCCTCGTTGTGCAACCGTTCCGGACGGCGCAACCTGGCCATCCCCAGCGCATGCCCCAAGGTGATGTGCAGGCGCTCGAAGTCGAGCGGCAGGGTGTGGTAGTCGAAGAACCACTCGCCGATCAGTGCGGACAGACTGCCGTCCGCCAACACTCCCGGGGCAACCAGCGCGACCCACTGAGCGGGATTGTGGCTGATCAGGTCGCGCACTCCATCGAGATCGTCCTGCGGGCAACCGAGACGGACAAGACCGACTTCGGCGTGCTGCTCGAAGGCATCATCCAGCGAGCAGACATGGACTTCCCAGCCGGCAAGTCGAAGAGCGGAAGCGAGGTAATCGAACTCGGAAGAAAGGTCGACGAGCAACAGTCTGCGCAGCATCTGACAGTGCATGATCCATCCTGGTTATCGCTAGCAGTCTCCGCAGAGACATCGGCGTTACAGGAGTGAAACTAGCAAAGAAGTCGACGGGATATTAGATGCTTTCGGGATAAGCCAAATAACCGGGGGCGGCCGCCCGCCCCTGTAATTATCCAAGCGAATTATCGAGGATATCGACTCAGTAGTAGGCGTTTTCCTTGTTGCTATGGTCGGTTACGTCGCGCACGCCCTTGAGCTCGGGGATACGCTCCATCAGGGTCTTCTCGACGCCGTCCTTGAGGGTCATGTCGACCATGCCGCAGCCCTGGCAGCCGCCGCCGAAGCGCAGGATGGCGACGCCCTCGTCGTCGATGTCGACCAGGCTGACGTTGCCGCCATGGCTGGCCAGGCCGGGGTTGACCTCGGTCTGCAGGTAGTAGTTGATCCGCTCGGGCAGCGGACTGTCTTCCTTGATCATCGGCACCTTGGCGTTCGGCGCCTTGATGGTCAACTGGCCGCCCATGCGGTCGGTGGCGTAGTCGACCACCGCATCCTCGAGGAACGGGATGCTGACCGAGTCCAGGTAGGCGGTGAAGTCCTTGAGCGCCAGCGCCTCGTCTTCGGACTTCTGCTCGTGGGGCTTGCAGTAGGCGATGCAGGTCTCGGCGTACTGGGTGCCCGGCTGGGTGATGAACACGCGGATGCCGATGCCCGGGGTGTTCTGCTTGGCCAGCAGCTCGGCCAGGTAGGCCTGGGCGGATTCGGTGAAGGTGATGGCGCTCATGGGAACTCCTTGCAAGTATGCGCGCAGTGTACGCCATGCCGAAGCGCGGATAAAGTCCCAGCGTTTTGGTAGGAATAGCGCGTCAGAGGTTCTGGTAGCGGTTCATGTCCAGCACGCCCGCCTCCACCGGCTCGTGCTCGCGGATGTGCTCGCTCAGGTCGTGGAACAGCCCCCAGAAGCGCGGCTCGCTGCGCCGCACGCCCCAGCGCTGCACGATGCGCTCGAAATCCGCCGCGCTGCGCGTCTGCTCCAGCGCGGCGACGAAGGCGCCAACCTCGCCCTCGCGCAGGCTGAACAGGAAGTTCGGGTAGCTGCTCAGCACCTCCGGCCAGAGGGTCAGGGTGTCCTGCTCGGGCTGGTAGCGCAGCGACTCGCCGAGCATGAACGCCACGTTGCTGTGCGCGCGGTTGCGCAGCAGGCTGTACACCTCGCGGCCGCCGCCCTGCAGTTCGACGCGCAGCAGGGTCGCCTCGGGGAAGAACTCGATGACCGGCAGCTGCGCCAGCGGCCGTGCCGCCAGCCGGCTCAGCCGCTGGTCGACACGCTGCAACGCCAGGCTGACCGCGGGCCGGTAGCAGCGCCCGTCGCTGCAACGGTTGAGCGGGTCGGGGCGCGCGTTGAGGGTGCCGTAGCGCTCCAGCAAGCGCGCGGCGAACACCCCCTTGGGGTCGTCCGCCGGCAGGATCAGGCCGCTGGGCGTGGTGCTGTCGATGCGCTCGTAGTTCAGCCACAGCTTGAGCAGGCCGCTGTTCCGGTACCAGTCGTGGAGGATCGCCTGGCGCGTCGCCGGCGGCATCAGGCGCAGGAAGTTCTGCTCGGCGCCGTTGCGGATCAGGTCGAAGTACAGGCGGGTCTGCGCCTGGTGGGAGACGTTGCCGAACACGTCGAAGTTGACCACCAGTTGGTAGTAGGTGCGCTCCAGCAGCGGAAAGTCCAGCCACCAGAGGGTCTGCGGCAGCGCGCCGATCAGGCCCTTGCGCACCGAGGCGCTGTCGTGCTGGCGGAAGATGCTCAGCAGCGCATTGTCGTTGCCGGCCCAGACGTGCGACCAGCTCGGGTACGGCTGGTGGGAATAGGCCTCGCGGCGCGCCCGTTCGTAGGCCGCCTGCTTGCGCCGGTAGTCGCGCCAGACCAGCGGCAGCCGGGCCAGGTCGTCCTCCTGGCCGGGCAGCGCCAGCAGCGGGGTGACCTTGTCGCGGTACTCGGCATCCTGCAGATAGAGATCGTGGGACGGGTTCTGGAACAGCGTCCAGAAGTGGTCGCGGATCACGTCGGTGGCGATCTGCCCGCGGCACACCGGGCCGCGGATGAAGGTGCGCACGAAGTATTCGGCGTCGTCGAGCATGAACTGGTAGCGGGCACGGGCCGGGATCGCGGCGAAGGTCTCGAACGGATTGGCGCGGCGCTGCGGGCCGTAGCCGGGCAGCGCCTCGGCCTGCCAGTCGCCGGCGAAGAACAGCTCCGCGATGCGCGCCAGCTTGCGGGCGTCCAGCGCATAGGTGATGTGGGTCTTGTGCACGATCACCCCCTGGATCGGCCGCAACCGGTAGAAGAAGCGCGTGCCGGGATCGTCGTTGGGCCGCCGGGTGGCGATCGCGTCCACCGCCTCGCCGCTCGGCGTACGCGAGCGCACCAGCTCGAAGAAGTGGCCGCTTTTCCCCCGGTCGAAGTGCAGGTGGGCGAGGAACAGGTGCTCGTACAGCCAGCGCGCCACCAGTTGCTCGCGGGCGCCGGGACGGTTGAGCAACGCCTCCCATTCCTCGATCTGCGCCGCCTCGGAAGCATTGGCGGTCAGCGGCTCGCCATCCAGGGCCGCGCCCTCGGCCAGCCACTGGCGCAGGGTGACGTACTCGGTATCGGTGAGTCCGCTGACCGCGAAGGGCATGCCGGCCGCGGGATTCTTGCGGGCGAACTCGTCGAACTGCTCGGGGCGCGGGCACTGGTTCTCGCGGCGGATGCTGATGTCCAGATCGTCGGGCAACCTGGCTCCGGGCAAGGGCGAATGGCTACGCCCCAGCTCCAGCATGCGCGCCACCAGCGCCGCATCGCCTCCGCCGAGCACCGAATGGAAGCCGCGCGCGCGCCAGCCCGGCTCGCTCTGCGCATCGACGAACAGCCGGGTAGTGGCCTGCGCCTCGGTGCGCGTGCCGTTGTAGACGGCAATCGGCGAGGCACCGCGCTGGATGCCGGCAGCGCTGCCGAGGTTGAGCTGGCAGGGCGCGTCGTAGCAGGCATGGCAGACCACGCACTTCCGGGTGAGGATCGGCTGCACGTCGCGGGAGAAGGACACCGGCGCGGCGGACAGCGGCAGGCTGCACAGCAGGCCGACCAGCAGCAGGAAAAGGAGGGGCATGGCGCTGTCCGTGGCGGAATTCGGGGGATTCTAGCCGTTTGCCCACACCCTGGCGCCACGCACCGTAGGGTAGGCAACTCGCGCAGCGATTGCCTACCAGTCCAGCAGCACCAGGCAACATGAACGAAATTCATGCGCACCCCCTCCCCGCTCCAGAACCATGCAGCTTTGCTATCATGCCCGCCTTCATGATCCACCCTCTCCAGGTAGTCCCCATGTCCGACCGCGCCGCCCGCCTCCAGGCCCTCCAGCAAGCCCTCAAGGAACGCATCCTGATCCTCGACGGCGGCATGGGCACCATGATCCAGAGCTACAAGCTGGAGGAGTCCGACTACCGTGGCGAGCGCTTCGCCGACTGGCCGCAGGACGTCAAGGGCAACAACGACCTGCTGCTGTTGACCAAGCCCGAGGTCATCGCCGAGATCGAGCGCGCCTATCTGGATGCCGGCGCCGACATCCTGGAGACCAACACCTTCAACGCCACGCGCATCTCCATGGCCGACTACGGCATGGAGGAGCTGGTCTACGAGCTGAACGTCGCCGGCGCGCGCCTGGCCCGCCAGGTATGCGATGCCAAGACCGCCGAGACCCCGCACAAGCCGCGCTTCGTCGCCGGCGTGATCGGCCCGACCAGCCGCACCTGCTCGATCTCCCCGGACGTCAACAACCCCGGCTACCGCAACGTCACCTTCGACGAACTGGTGGAGAACTACACCGAGGCGACTCGCGGCCTGATCGAGGGCGGCGCCGACCTGATCCTGATCGAGACCATCTTCGACACCCTCAACGCCAAGGCGGCGATCTTCGCCGTGCAGCAGGTGTTCGAGGAGGACGGCGTCGAATTGCCGATCATGATCTCCGGCACCATCACCGACGCCTCCGGCCGCACGCTGTCCGGGCAGACCACCGAGGCGTTCTGGAACTCGGTGCGCCACGCCCAGCCGATCTCCGTGGGCCTGAACTGCGCCCTCGGCGCCAAGGACCTGCGCCCGTACCTAGAAGAGCTGGCCACCAAGGCCGAGACCCACGTCTCCGCCCACCCCAACGCCGGCCTGCCCAACGCCTTCGGCGAGTACGACGAAACCCCGGCGGAGATGGCCGCGGTGGTCGAGGAATTCGCCGCCTCGGGCTTCCTCAACATCGTCGGCGGCTGCTGCGGCACCACCCCGCCGCACATCCGGGCCATCGCCGAGGCGGTCGCCAAGTACCCGCCGCGCGCCATCCCGGACATCCCCAAGGCCTGCCGCCTGTCCGGCCTCGAGCCGTTCACCATCGACCGCAACTCGCTGTTCGTCAACGTCGGCGAGCGCACCAACATCACCGGTTCGGCCAAGTTCGCCCGCCTGATCCGCGAGGAGAACTACGCCGAGGCGCTGGACGTCGCCCGCCAGCAGGTGGAAGCCGGCGCCCAGGTGATCGACATCAACATGGACGAGGGCATGCTGGATTCGAAGGCGGCGATGGTCACCTTCCTCAACCTGATCGCCTCCGAGCCGGACATCTCCCGCGTGCCGATCATGATCGACTCCTCCAAGTGGGAGGTGATCGAGGCCGGCCTCAAGTGCATCCAGGGCAAGGGCATCGTCAACTCGATCTCCATGAAGGAAGGCGTCGAGCAGTTCAAGCACCACGCCCACCTGTGCAAGCGCTACGGCGCCGCGGTGGTGGTGATGGCCTTCGACGAGGTCGGCCAGGCCGACACCGCCGCGCGCAAGAAGGAAATCTGCCAGCGCAGCTACGACATCCTGGTCAACGAGGTCGGCTTCCCCCCGGAAGACATCATCTTCGACCCGAACATCTTCGCCGTGGCCACCGGCATCGAGGAGCACAACAACTACGCGGTCGACTTCATCGAGGCCTGCGCCTACATCCGCGACCAGCTGCCCTACGCGCTGTCCTCCGGCGGCGTGTCCAACGTGTCCTTCTCGTTCCGCGGCAACAACCCGGTGCGCGAGGCGATCCACTCGGTATTCCTCTACCACGCGATCAAGAACGGCCTGACCATGGGCATCGTCAACGCCGGCCAGCTGGAGATCTACGACGAGATCCCCGCCGAGCTGCGCGACAAGGTCGAGGACGTGGTGCTCAACCGCCACGAAGGCAGCACCGAGGCGCTGCTGGGCATCGCCGACCAGTACAAGGGCGACGGCAGCGTCAAGGAAGCCGAGACCGAGGAATGGCGCAGCTACGACGTCAACAAGCGTCTGGAGCACGCGCTGGTCAAGGGCATCACCACCTTCATCGTCGAGGACACCGAGGAGGCCCGCCAGCAGTGCGCCCGCCCCATCGAGGTGATCGAAGGCCCGCTGATGGCCGGCATGAACGTGGTCGGCGACCTGTTCGGCGCCGGCAAGATGTTCCTGCCCCAGGTGGTCAAGTCCGCCCGCGTGATGAAGCAGGCGGTGGCCCACCTGATCCCCTTCATCGAGGCCGAGAAGGGCGACAAGCCGGAGGCCAAGGGCAAGATCCTGATGGCCACGGTGAAGGGCGACGTCCACGACATCGGCAAGAACATCGTCGGCGTGGTGCTCGGCTGCAACGGCTACGACATCGTCGACCTCGGCGTCATGGTGCCGGCGGAGAAGATCCTGCAGACCGCCATCGCCGAGAAGTGCGACATCATCGGTCTGTCCGGACTGATCACCCCGTCGCTGGACGAGATGGTCCACGTCGCCAAGGAGATGCAGCGCCAGGGCTTCAGCCTGCCGCTGATGATCGGCGGCGCCACCACCTCCAAGGCGCACACCGCGGTGAAGATCGAGCCGCAGTACCGCAACGATGCGGTGGTCTACGTCACCGACGCCTCGCGCGCGGTCGGCGTGGCCACCACCCTGCTGTCGAAGGAACTGAAGAGCGACTACGTCGCCAAACTGCGCGAGGAATACGCCGAGGTCCGCGAGCGCACCGCCAACCGCAGTGCGCGCATTGAGCGCCTGAGCTACGAGGCCGCGCTGGCCAACCGCCCGCAGTTCGACTGGGCTGGCTACCAGCCGCCGGTCCCCTCCTTCACCGGCGTCAAGGTGCTGGAAGACATCGACCTCGAGGTACTCAGCCAGTACATCGACTGGACGCCGTTCTTCATCTCCTGGGATCTGGCCGGCAAGTTCCCGCGCATCCTGACCGACGAGGTGGTCGGCGAGGCGGCGACCAACCTGTACAACGATGCCCAGGCCATGCTCAGGAAGCTGATCGACGAGAAGCTGATCAAGGCCCGCGCCGTGCTCGGCTTCTGGCCGGCCAACCAGGTCGCCGGCGACGACCTGGAAGTCTACGGCTCGAGCGGCGAGACGCTGGCCACCCTGCACCACCTGCGCCAGCAGACCATCAAGCCGGACGGCAAGCCCAACCTGTCGCTGGCCGATTTCGTCGCGCCGAAGGACTCGGGCGTCACCGACTACGTCGGCGGCTTCATCGTCACCGCCGGCATCGGCGCCGAGGAGCTGGCCAAGGCCTACGAGGCCAAGGGCGACGACTACAACAGCATCATGGTCAAGGCACTGGCCGACCGCCTCGCCGAAGCCTGCGCCGAGTGGCTGCACGAGCAGGTGCGCAAGAACTACTGGGGCTACGCCAAGGACGAGACCCTCGACAACGAGGCGCTGATCAAGGAGCAGTACCAGGGCATCCGTCCGGCCCCCGGCTACCCGGCCTGCCCGGACCACACCGAGAAGGGCACCCTGTTCGCCCTGCTCGACCCGCAGGCCGAGCAGGGCAAGCCGGGCCAGAGCGGCGTGTTCCTCACCGAGCACTACGCCATGTTCCCCGCCGCCGCCGTCTCCGGCTGGTACTTCGCCCACCCGCAGGCGCAGTACTTCGCGGTCGGCAAGGTCGACAGGGACCAGGTGGCGAGCTACAGCAAGCGCAAGGGCCAGGAGCTGGCGGTGACCGAGCGCTGGCTGGCACCGAACCTGGGCTACGACGCCTGACGGATCACCGCGCAGACACAACGAGGCCCGCATCTGCGGGCCTCGTTGTGTCTGGACTGGTCAGATCGAGCTACAGCACGTAACTCAGTATTCCTGCTTCGCCCGCCGAATCCTGATCGAATACTCCAGCTTCGGCTTGCGCGTCACGCTGATCGGGCGGCGGGTGACGGTGTCGAGGGTGATGTTCCAGAAGCCGTTGCTCGGCACGCGGATCTTCGCCGGGAAACGGTCGAAATGCCCGCCGATGTAGTTGTGCCGGGCGCCGTTCTTGAAGGCGCGGAAGTTGGCGTCGTTCATCAGGCGGATGTTGCAGGGCTGCGAGCTTTCGATGATGACCAGGTCGTCCTCGTTGAGCTGCTCGCGTTGATGGATGAATTTCATGGTGATTCCAGAGCACGTTGCAAGGCGCGGAACATAGCATGAAGCGGCCGCCTCTCGCTGCGCCCTGCCCGCCACGGACGACCTCCTGAAGCACATTTCACGCAGAGCGGGCGGCGGACGGCTCGCGGAGCGGCCTCCTCGGCGCTCCGCGCGGCTGGATCATGCAAGCCGTAGCCGACTGCTCGCACCGCCACCCGGCAACGAAGCGCTCTCTCCAACTCGCGCACTTCGGCCCGCCGCAATCAATCCGGAAACAGGAACAGGCAATCTGCCATCGCCTGTGCGGCCAGCCAATCAAAAAAAGAATCAGCGGTAGATATTTGGCGCCTGCATTTCGTTGCAGAACCCTTGCCATCATTGAAAAAAACCAATTCGCCATCTCACCGAAAATTGAGCAGGATCAATAAATACCCTGCACACGACATGTTCGAATCCGCTTCGAGCCACGGACATGGCTCCGCAACTGCAAGTTTCCATCCAATAGCCATTTCGGCAGATAAAGATCAGGAGATACTGCAACATGTCGTTCATTACCTGGACACAGGAAGAGTTCGGTACCAACGTCAGCGCTCACGACCAAGAGCACCAGGAAATTTTCGCCAACCTCAATGCCCTGCACAGCGCCGTGGACAGCGGAGACCGTGCGGCGGTCGAGGCAGCCACCAACCAGTTGCTGGCGACCGTGCAGTCGCATTTCGCTGCAGAAGAGGAAAACCTGCGCAAGGTCGACTATGCCGACTTCGCCGCCCACAAGGCCGCTCACGACGAGCTCCTCGACAACTGCATCCTGCTGCAGAAGAAGTTCAAGGCTGGCGAACTCGAAATCACCGCGGAAACCACCGAGTTCATCAAGAACTGGCTGACCGGCCACATCCCCGTCGTCGACCGCGCCTACTCCGAACCCCTGCGCGCCGCCGGCATCAACTGATCCTCGAGCCATATCGTATTCCGAATACGGGTTGCAGCGGAAAACCAGCGGAGCGAGAGTCTCGCGCACTCGAAATCCGTCTAGCCGCTGTAATCCCGGAGCGGACTGTCGCCACGTGACTCGGAAACTGGATAATTCAGATCGGAGGAACCGGCCAACTCGATATTCGAGATTAGCATTACAGTTCGATTGGAGCGGACTTCCGCAGCGCAACTTCCCTCTCCCCCCTTTCCCTTGAGGTTGCAGCAAGGAGCCCTTCGTCAATTTCCCCTGGAACCGCCGCAGCCCCACTGCGGCGGTCTTTTTCTCCGCAAGACGCACCGTCTCTCCGCAGACCGAAATCCCGCTTATCGGCGTCGCGCCAGCGCCACTGCGCTTAAACTCGCCTTCCCTCGTCACGGACGCGCCGCCCGATGCACGGCTTCGTTCACTGTGGCTCGCTTACGGGAGGACTCGCGCCTCCAGGCGTGCGCCCATGCTGGGCGCACACAAAAAGCCCCGCACGGTGGCGGGGCAAACAGGGGTAACTCTCAGTGGTTCCAGCGTACGCGGTGGCGCGTGAAGATTTCGTGACGCCGCGGCAGAAAACACCGCAGCCTCGCACGCCGGCAGCCGTGGGAAGAACGTGCGCTCGCATCAGAACCACCAGACCAGGGAAAAGCTCACCACATGGATGCCGGCGTTGGAGAACTCGTTCGCATCGCCCATCCCCTCTCCCGCACCCATGACCTGCCGCTCAGGCAGGTCGCCCAGCCTGACATAGGCATAATTGAAGTTGAGTTCGGCGTCCTTCTCGAAGGCATAGCTCAGGCCGGCAGCCAGTCTCCAGGTGGCGGCGGTCGGCAGTTCGAAAGCCCGCTCGCGGTGGACGATCGCCGAGCTGTCGTAGGCCACCCCGGCCTCCCAGAGCAGTTCGTCCGAGGCCCGGTAGCGGGTGCCGAGCGCCAGATGCCAAGTGTCGCGATAGTTGCCACCGTTGGCGACGTGCAGCGGGTTGCCGGTCTGCAGGCCGCCGCTGGCGCCGCGCAGCTTCGACCACTCCTGCCAGCCCGCGCTGGCGGTCAGCGCCCACTGATCGTCGAGCGGCCGCTGCAGGCTGATGGTGAAGGTCTGCGCCGGTGCAGCGCCGCGCGCCGCCGCGTCGGTCTGCTGCAGGGCATCGGAAAACCCCGCGAATCCGGGCCGACTGCCGGCATCGAGCGGGCCGAGGCTGGCGCTGGCGTGGTCGTGAAGGGCTATTTCTCCGGCGCTGGCCGCGCCGGCCGCAGCCAGGCAGAAGACACTGCCCAGCAGCGGAAACAAGGTTTTCTGGATGGACATGATCGGCATCCCTGGAGCAAGCACCGCAACGGGCCGGCATCGCCGCAGCGGACGCCGGGTTCCTGCCAAGCGTGAGAACACAGGGCCACAAGCATCTCGTCGAGAGCCCAACTCAGTGACTGGACGCTCCGCCCCCTCGCCCACAAGTCCTTTGTGTTTGTGCCGATCTCCCATTCCAAGCCCGAGCACCACCAGCCGGTACGCTGCATGAACAAGTGTAGTGGCTGGTGGAGGCGCGGCCGGGCGCCGGGTGTGCCGGGAGCGGCCGGGCGGTTAAACTCGCCGCACTGTCCAGACCACGGAGGCTGCATGAAGCTCTATCTCTACGACCACTGCCCGTTCTGCGTGCGCGCCGAGATGGTCGCCCATTACAAGCAGGTACCGGTCGAGCAGGTCTATCTGCTCAACGACGACGAGGCGAGCTGCTTCGCGCTGATCGGCGCCAAGCAGGTGCCGATCCTGCAGTTCGACGACGGCCGCGCCATGGGCGAGAGCCTGGACATCGCCCGCAAGCTGGACGAGATCGGCAATCCGGCGCGAGCGATCCGTCCGCACGGCGACTACCTGCCGATCCAGGAGCACATGAACCAGGTGCGCCTGGCCGTCTGGTGCCTGCTGTTCCCCCGCGACATCGCCCTGGACCTGCCGGAGTTCGCCACGGCGGCGGCGCGCGACTACTTCCGGGCCAAGAAGGAGCAGATCATCCAGCGCAGCTTCGCGCAGGCGCTGGCGCAGACCGCCGAGCACAAGGCCGCCGTCGAGGCGATGCTGGCCAGCCTGCCGGCGCTGCCTCTGCCCAGCGAGCACGGCGACAGCCTCGGCTGGGACGACGTGCTGCTCTACCCCGGCCTGCGCAATCTGAGCATGGTCGAGGGACTCGCCTTCCCGCCGGCGGTGCGCGCCTACGTCGACGAGGTGGCCCGCCTCACCGCAACCGCCACCTATTTCGACCGGGCGATCTGAACGACCCGGCCGCGGCGACGAATGCCGTGGCCGGATGCAGCCTTTCCCGGCATCATGCCCGGCCCTTCCCCGATACCCGCTCTCCATGCACAGCCTCGAACAACTGCAGCGCGGCGAACTGGCCGGCATCCGCCGTCTGGACCTGGCCGCCGACCTCGACGAACTGCCCCGGGAAATCCTCGGCCTGGCCGACAGCCTGGAGGTGCTCAACCTCTCCGGCAACCGCCTGCGCAACCTGCCCGACTGGCTGCCGCGCCTGCACCGGCTGCGCATCCTGTTCTGCTCGGACAACGCCTTCGAGAGCGTGCCGGAAGTGCTCGGCGACTGCGAGAAGCTGGAGATGGTCGGCTTCAAGGCCTGCCGGATCCGCCAGTTGCCGGCGGCCGCGCTGCCGGCGCGGCTGCGCTGGCTGATCCTCACCGACAACCGGCTCGAGAGCCTGCCCGCCGAGCTCGCCCGCTGCGAGCGCCTGCAGAAACTGATGCTGGCCGGCAACCGCCTCGCCGCGCTGCCGCAGAGCCTGGCCGGCCTGCAGCGCCTGGAGCTGCTGCGCCTCGCCGCCAACCGCCTGGAGGCCCTGCCCGGCTGGCTACTGGAGCTGCCGCGCCTGGCCTGGCTGGCCTTCGCCGGCAACCCCTGCAGCGACGCCCGCGAGGCCCGCGTGCTGGCCAGCCAGCCGCTGCCGCCGGTGGCGCACGCCAGCGTTGCGTTGGGCGAAGCACTCGGCGAGGGCGCCTCGGGGATCGTCCGGCGCGCCGAATGGCGCCTGGACGGCGAAGCCACGCAGCCGATGGCCGCCAAGCTGTTCAAGGGCCACGTGACCAGCGACGGCCTGCCGCGCAGCGAGATGGCCGCTTGCCTCGCCGCCGGCAGCCATCCCAATCTGATCCGCGTCGCCGGCCCGCTGGCCGAACGCCCCGGTGCCGCCCCCGGACTGCTGCTGGAACTGATCGAGCCGAGCTTCCAGCCGCTGGCCGGGCCGCCGTCGCTGGCCAGCTGCACCCGCGACTGCTACCCGAGCGAACGCCGCTTCGGCGTCGACGAGGCGCTGCACATCGCCCACGGCGCGGCCGCGGCGGTGGCCCACCTGCACGGGCGCGGCATCCTGCACGGCGACCTGTACGCCCACAACCTGCTGACGAACCCGGTCGGCGACTGCCTGCTCGGCGACTTCGGCGCCGCCTCCTTCTTCGATCCCGCCAGCGCGCCGGGCCGGGCCCTGCAGCGCGTCGAGGCGCGCGCCTTCGGCTGCCTGCTTGAGGAACTGCTGCAGCGCTGTCCCGAGGGGCAGCAGCCCCAGCGCCAGTTCGCCCTGGCCGAACTGAGCGAGCGCTGCCTGAGCACGGACCTCCGCGAGCGCCCCGACTTCGCCACGCTTGTCGCCACCCTCGCGGCCCTCCGGGACGGCCGGCCGGTCACCAGTTCCTGATCAGCAGCTGGATGCCGGCCAGCAGCATGCCGGCGCGGGCGATGCGGTAGAACCACTGGTGGTTGACCTTGTCCTGCAGCCACAACCCGGCCCACACGCCCAGCGGCACGAAGGGCGCCAGGGTCAGGCTGATCAGCAGGTTCTCCTGGCTGAACTGGCCGAGCCAGGCGTAGGGCACCAGCTTGACCGCGTTGGTGAGCAGGAAGAAGGCGTTGATGGTCGCCACGTAGCGCACCTTGTCGAGCTGCTGCGGCAGCAGGTGCATCATGATCGGCGGACCGCCGGCGTGGGCGACGAAGCTGGTGAAGCCGGCCAGGGTCGACAGCAGGGTACCCTTGCCCTTCGGCGGCGGCAGCCCGGGGCGCGGCGCCGCCGGCCGGAGCAGGTTGGCCAGCACGAAGGCCACGGCGATGCCGCCGATCAGCAGGCCGATCACCCGCTCGTTCATCAGCTCGAAGGTCAGCGAGCCGATCAGCACGCCGACCAGCGCCCCCGGCAACATGATCTTCAGGTTGGCCACGTCCCACTTGCCGTAGTAGGCGCGCAGGCCGACCAGATCGGCGACGCAGAGGATCGGCAACATCACCGCCGCGGCCTGGGTCGGCGCCAGCCCCAGCGCCAGCAGCGGCACGGCGATGCCGCCGAGGGCGCCGCCGAAGCCGCCCTTGGACAGGCCGGTGAGCAGCACGGCGGGCAGGCCGAAGAGCAGGAAGTCGGTCCAGGACATCGGAAAATCCACGGCAGTCAGACGGAAAGCCGCGCAGTTTAGCGCCTGCGCAGGGAGATGGCAGGAGCCGGCGGACTATACTGGCCGAATACCGGACGCTGTCCCCCGTCCCCGCGCAGAGGTGCCCGCCATGACCACGCTGTCCCACGCCCACTGCGAAGCCTGCCGCGCCGATGCCCCGCAGGTTTCCGAGCGCGAACTGGCCGAACTGATCCATGAGATCCCCGACTGGAACATCGAGGTGCGCGACGGCGTCATGCAGCTGGAGAAGGTGTTCGCCTTCCCCGACTTCCAGCGTGCGCTGAACTTCACCAACGCGGTCGGCGCCCTCGCCGAGATGGAAGGCCACCACCCGGCGCTGCTCACCGAGTGGGGCAAGGTCACCGTGACCTGGTGGACCCACAAGATCGGCGGCCTGCACCGCAACGACTTCATCATGGCCGCACGCACCGACCAGGCCGCGCAGCACGCCGAAGGGCATCACAAGGGCTGAGCCGCGGACCGCGGCCATGGAGCGGGCAACCGGGCGGGACGACGGGGCGCAGGCACACGCCCCTGCAGAGAAGGCATTCCGGGTTAGAATGCCCGCCTTTCCCTGCGAGAACCCCGCCTTCATGCTCGAGCGCCAGCGCCTGCGCCAGATCCTCGTCCTCGGCCTGCCGATCATCGGCGGCATGCTCAGCCAGAGCCTGATCAACCTGGTCGATGCGGCGATGGTCGGGCATCTGGGCGAGGCCGCGCTGGCCGGGGTCGGCATCGGCAGCTACGCCAACTTCATGGCGATCGCCCTGGTCATGGGCCTCGGCTCCGGCGTGCAGGCGCTGGTCGCGCGGCGCCGCGGCGAGGGCCGCCTGGCCGAAGTGGCCACCCCGCTCAACGCCGGCCTGCTGCTGGCCCTGCTGGTCGGCCTGCCGCTCGGCCTCGGCTGCTGGTGGGCGGCGCCGTGGATCATCGACCTGCTGGCCGACGATCCGGCGGTGAACGCCATCGGCCAGGACTACTTCCAGTGGCGGGTGCTGGCGGTCGCCGCGGTCGGCCTGAACTTCGCCTTCCGCGGCTTCTGGAACGGCAGCCACCGCTCGGGCATGTACATGCGCATCCTGATCGGCATGCACCTGTTCAACGCCGCGCTCAGCTACTGCCTGATCCACGGCCTGCTCGGCCTGCCGGCCCTCGGCGCCGAGGGCTCGGGGCTGGGCACCTGCATCGCCCTCTGGCTCGGCTCGCTGGTCTACGCGGTGCAGACCTGGCGGGTGGCCCGCGACGGCGGTTTCCTGAGCCAGCGCCCGCAGGCCATCGAGCTGCGCGTGCTGCTGCGCCTGGCGCTGCCCAACTCGCTGCACCAGTTCCTGTTCGCCGCCGGCATCACCCTCCTGTTCTGGATCATCGCCCAGATCGGCACCGCCGAGCTGGCGGTGGCCCACGTACTGATCAACCTGACCCTGCTGCTGATCCTGCCGGCCATCGGCCTGGGCATGGCGGCGACCACCCTGGTCAGCCACAGTCTCGGCGCGGGCGACGTGGAGGCGGCGCACCGCTGGGGCTGGGAGGTGGTGCGCATCGCCGCCGTCGGCCTGGCGGTGCTGGGCATGCCGTTCTGGCTGTTCCCCGAGGCGATCCTCGGCCTGTTCGTCAACGACCCGGCGCTGATCGAGCTGGGCACCCTGCCGCTGCGCCTGACCGGACTGGGCATGGTGCTCGACGCCGGCACTCTGGTGCTGACCCAGGCGCTGCTCGGCGCCGGTGCCAGCCGTACGGTGATGGCGATCAGCCTGGGCAACCAGTGGCTGGTGCTGCTGCCGCTGACCTACCTGCTCGGCCCGGTGCTCGGCTACGGCCTGCTGGCGATCTGGAGCCTGTACATCCTCCAGCGCGGCCTGGTGTCGGCGGTGTTCGCGCTGATGTGGCAACGCCGCGCCTGGGCACGCATCGAGCTGTAGGACGACTTGCGCAGGGCGCGGCAGCGGCCGAAGCTTGCTGCAGGCATCGCGAGGGAGGCGGCCATGAACCAGCCCGACAAGCCTAGCGAAGAACGTCAGGAGCGGCCGCTCGGCCTGCGCCAGATGCTGCACAGCGTACTGGCCGCCGCCTTCGGCGTGCAGAGCGACAGGAACCGCCTGCGCGACTTCAGCCACGGCAAGCCCAGCCACTTCATCCTGCTCGGCGTGCTGTTCACCCTGCTGTTCGTGTTGCTGCTGTTCGGCCTGGTCCGCCTGGTGCTGCACCTCGCAGGAGCCGCCTAGGGGGGAGCCGCGCGGGAGGCGGCCCCGCCCGCGCGCCGGCTACTGCTGGCTGACCCAGACCAGCGCAGTGCTCACCGCGATCAGGATCAGGGCCAGTGCAGCCCGGGCGTCCGCCCGGCTGTCGGCGCGGTCTTGGCTGTCGTGCTCGTTCATCGTCGCGGCCCTCCATGAGTGTGCTCCCCCTGAGTCAAGACCAGAGTACGACGCCGCTCAAGGCGACTGACGGCCGATGGCCGGCCGGCATTTCCCGGCTCGCGCCCGGAGTGCATGCTAGGCTTTGTGACGAAGATCACAAGACAACCTGCCGGCGTCACCACATGCACCTCTTCACCGAGTCCAGGATGGATCTGCGCCGCCTGATTCTGCTCCTGGCCGTGACGACAGCAGTGCTGACGTTGCTCAACACCGTCTATGCCAGCTACCGGATCCAGCGCGATCTGCTGACCCGCCAGACCCTCGAGGTCAACCGCATCCACGCAGCCAAGCTGGCGGAAAGCACCGAGGGCCTGCTCGCCTCGGCACGCCAGCAACTGGCCTACAGCGCCAGTCGTCTCGCTCCGCTGCTCGGCCAGCCTCGCCTGCTGGCCGCCGAAACCGAGCGCCTGCGTCTGCAGACCGACAGTTTCAACGCCACCTTCGTGGTCGACACGGATCGAATCCCCATCGCCCTCTCGCCGTCCAGCCGCGCCGCCATGGGGCAGCGCATCGACAGCCCGGATGCGCACCTGTCGCTGGACCCGTTCCAGCCGCAGGTCAGCCGGACGTTCGTCACGAGCAGCGAGCGCCTGGCGGTCGTCATCACCCATCCCTTCCACGCCGGCGACGGCCGCCATCTCGGTTTCGTCGGCGGCACCATTCATCTGCGCGAGCCGAACGCGCTGGCCGGTCTGCTCGACGAGCACGACGGCGCCTACCTGTACGTGATCGACCAGCACGGGCAGATCCTCTATCACCCGGAGCCGGAGCGGATCGGCGAATACATGGCGGCCAACCCGGCCACGGCCGCCGTCGTGCGCGGCGAGCACGGCAGTCAGGCGCTGCACGACGGCAACGGCGACAGCATGCTGGCCGGTTATGCCCCGGTTCCCAGCACCGGCTGGGGCATCGTTGCACTGCGCCCCCAGGAGACGACCCTGATGGAGCTGCACGCCCTGATGCTCGGCCTTCTGGCCAACGCTGCGCCACTTTCGCTACTGACCCTGCTGGGGCTGTGCTGGCTGTCGCGGCGGATCGCCCAGCCGCTCCGGCAACTGGCCGACAGCGCCCGCCAGCTCGACTCCCCGGCGGGCGGCGAGCGCCTGCGTCAGATCCATGCCTGGTACTTCGAGGCGCAGGAGATCAGGCATGCCCTGCTCATCGGGCAGGCTCAGCTCAACCTCAAGCTCGGCCGGCTCGACCTCGACGCGACCGTCGACCCGCTGACCGGGCTGCTCAACCGCCACGGCCTGCAACTGGCACTCCGGCAGTGGCAGCAGAGCGAGCAGCCCTACGCGGTGATCGCCATCGACATCGACCACTTCAAGCTGGTCAACGACCGCTTCGGTCACGATGTCGGCGACCAGTTGCTGCGGCATCTGGCCCAGCTCATGCAGCAGATCGCCCGCCAGGCCGATGTGCTGTGCCGGCGGGACGGCGAGGAGTTCGTCATGCTGCTGCCCAGAACCACGCTGGTGGACGCCTGCGGCGTGGCCGAGCGCCTGCGCCAGTGCGTGGCGGACAGCCCCAGCCCGGACGGCACCGCGGTGACCATCTCGCTCGGCGTCGCCTACTGCCCGGACAGCCGCAACGATGCCGACGGCGTGCTGATGCGGGCCGACCAGGCGCTGCACGCTGCCAAGAACCAGGGCCGCAATCGCGTGGTCATCGCCGGCACGGTCTGAGCCGCCCGATCCGGGCTGGGGAACGCGACCGTTAATGTGTTACAGTTGGCAAATCTCATGGATTGAACCTGCCGGCGCCGCAATGCCCTCCCTCCGTTCCCTGCTGCGCCTCGACCTGCGCCGCCTGATCCTGCTGCTCACCGTCGCCACGGCCCTGCTCACCCTCGCCAACACCTTCTATGCCAGCTACCGGGTACAGCAGGACCTGCTGATCCAGGAAACCCTGGAGTCCAACCGCGTCTATGCCCTCAAGCTGGCCGAGAGCACCGAGCACTTCCTGGCCGGCAGCCGCCAGCAGCTGGCCTACAGTGCCACTCGGCTGGCCGAACGGCTGGACGACAGCGCGCATCTGGTCGAGGAGGTCGAGCGCCTGCGCCTGCAGACAGCCAACTTCAACTCGGTGCTGGTGGTCAACGCCGGCGGCACCGCGCTGGCCACCTCGCCGCAGAGCCTGCAACTGGTCGGCAAGACCTCGAGCAGCCCGGGCGCCCTGCAGGCGCTGCACGAGCGCCGCCCGCTGATCAGCGCACCCTACGTATCCTCCATCGGCAACCTGGTGGTGTTCATCTCCCACCCGATCCATGCCGCCGACGGCCACTATCTCGGCTATGTCGGCGGGACCATCTACCTGCGCCAGCGCAATGCCCTGTACAGCCTGCTCGGCGAGCACCACTACAAGGACGAGGACGGCTCCTACCTGTACGTGGTGGACCGCGAGGGCCACCTGCTCTATCACCCGGAGCCGGAACGGGTCGGCGAGCAGGTGCGCGGCAACCCGGTGATCGAAGCGGTCACCCAGGGCCGCAGCGGCAGCAGCCGGCTGATCAACTCGCGCGGCGTCGACATGCTGGCCGGCTATGCGCCGGTGCCCAGCACCGGCTGGGGCATCGTCGCCCAGCGGCCGACCAGCACGGTGATGGCCAAGCTGCGCGAGCAGATGCTCGGCGTACTGCGCAACGCCGTGCCCTTCTCGTTGCTCAGCCTGCTGGCCATCTGGGGCCTGGCGCGGCTGATCTCCCAGCCGCTCTCGCAACTGGCCAACACCGCGCAGCGTCTCGACTCGCAGGCGGCCAGCGAGGAGATCCGCCAGGTGCGCTCCTGGTACTACGAGGCAGCCCAGCTCAAGCACGCTCTGCTCGCCGGCCTCGCCCTGCTGCAGCAGAAGATCGGCAAGCTCAACCTCGACAGCCTCACCGACCCCCTGAGCGGGCTGCTCAACCGCCGCGGTCTGCAGGTCACCCTGGAACAGTGGCGGCTCGGCGAGCAGCCCTTCGCCGTGCTGGCGATCGACATCGACCACTTCAAGCAGATCAACGACAACCACGGCCACGAGGTCGGCGACCGGGCGATCCGCCATCTCGCCGAGCTGATGCGCGACTGCTCGCGCAAGGACGACGTGCTGTGTCGCTCGGGCGGCGAGGAGTTCATCATGCTGCTGCCGGGCACCGGGCCGGAGCCGGCCGCCCAGGTCGCCGAGCGCCTGCGCCTGCGCACCGAGGCCAGCGAGGCCCCAGGCGGCATCAGCTTCACCCTGTCGGCCGGCGTGGCCCACTGGCCGGGCAGCGCCGCGGAGCCGGAGGCCGTCCTGCAGCTGGCCGACCAGGCGCTGTACCGTGCCAAGCGCGAGGGGCGCAACCGCGTGGTCAGCGCCACGCCGGCCACCACGGCAGGCTGACACAGGCCCGCTCCCGGGCGGGCCGCTTATCTATTACAGTTATGTACATATAGTTATTCTTCACTTTAATGCATAAAGGCGAGCTGCTATCGTGCCGCCACTCCCTCGGAGTGCGCCGCCGTGCGCGCGGCCGATGCCCCACGCGGGGCGCCGGATGCCCCGCAGAGGGCAACGGCCACCGCTGACAGCCTGAGAGCAGACCATTACATGTACGTATACGACGAGTACGATCAAAGGATCATCGAGGAGCGGGTCGCGCAGTTCCGCGGCCAGACCGCCCGCTACCTGGCCGGCGAACTGGGCGAGGAGGAATTCCGCCCGCTGCGCCTGCAGAACGGCCTGTATGTGCAGCGCCACGCGCCCATGCTGCGCGTCTGCGTGCCCTACGGCCTGCTCTCCGCGCCGCAGCTGCGCATGCTGGCCAAGCTGGCCCGCGACTACGACAGGGGCTACGCGCACATCAGCACCCGTCAGAACGTGCAGTACAACTGGCCGAAGCTGGAAGACGTGCCGGACATGCTCGCCGAACTGGCCAGCGTGCAGATGCACGCGATCCAGACCAGCGGCAACTGCATCCGCAACGTGACCACCGACCAGTTCGCCGGCGTCGCCGCCGACGAGCTGATCGACCCGCGTCCGTGGTGCGAGATCGTCCGCCAGTGGGCCACCTTCCATCCGGAATTCGCCCACCTGCCGCGCAAGTTCAAGATCGCCGTGAACGGCTCGGCCGCCGACCGCGCCGCCATCGAGGTGCACGACGTGGGCCTGGAGCCGGTGCGCAACGCCGCCGGCGAGCTGGGCTTCCGCGTGCTGGTCGGCGGCGGCCTGGGCCGCACCCCGATCGTCGGCAGCTTCATCAACGAATTCCTGCCCTGGCAGCACCTGCTGACCTATCTGGAAGCCGTGCTGCGCGTGTACAACCGTTACGGCCGCCGTGACAACAAGTACAAGGCGCGGATCAAGATCCTGGTCAAGGCGCTGACCCCGGAAGTGTTCGCCGAGCGCGTCGCCGCCGAGTGGGCGCACCTCAAGGACGGTCCGGCCACCCTGACCGACGCAGAGCTGGAGCGCGTCGCCGCCCACTTCGTCGACCCGGCCTACCAGGACCTGCAGGACCAGAGCGCCGCGCTGGCCGCGCTGGATGCCGAGCACCCGGGCTTCGCCCGCTGGCGCGCGCGCAACGTGGTGGCCCACAAGAAGCCGGGCTACGCCGCGGTCACCCTGTCGCTGAAGGTCACCGGCATCGCGCCCGGCGACGTCACCGACAAGCAGTTCGACGCCATCGCCGATCTGGCCGAGCGCTACAGCTTCGGCGAGGCGCGCACCAGCCACGAGCAGAACATCATCCTCGCCGACGTCGAGCAGGCGCAGCTGTTCACCCTGTGGAGCGAGCTGCGCGAACTGGGCCTGGCCACGCCGAACATCGGCCTGCTGACCGACATCATCTGCTGCCCGGGCGGCGACTTCTGCTCGCTGGCCAACGCCAAGTCGATCCCGATCGCCGAGGCCATCCAGCGCCGCTTCGACGACCTCGACTACCTGTTCGATCTCGGCGAGATCGACCTGAACATCTCCGGCTGCATGAACGCCTGCGGCCACCACCACATCGGCAACATCGGCATCCTCGGCGTCGACAAGAAGGGCGAGGAGTTCTACCAGGTGTCGATGGGCGGCGAAGCCGGCCGCAACGCCAGCCTCGGCCAGATCCTCGGCCCGTCCTTCGCCCAGGACGACATGGCCGACGTGATCGAGAAGATCATCAAGGTGTACGTCGAACAGCGCACGGAAGACGAGCGCTTCATCGATACCTTCCGCCGTATCGGCATCGATCCCTTCAAGGAGCGCGTCTATGCAAAGAATCATTAAGAACGGCGAAGTCATCGACGAGCGCTGGCACCTGCTGCCGCTCGACGCCAGCCTCGACGGCATCTCCAACAGCGACGACCTGATCGTGCCGCTGCGCCTGTGGCTGGAGTCCAGCCACGCCCTCAAGGTGCGCGACGGCGGCCTCGGCGTGTGGCTGCAGAGCCACGAGCAGATCGAGGAGATCGTCGACGACCTGCAATACTTCCAGGTCATCGCCCTGGACTTCCCGGCGTTCACCGACGGCCGGCACTTCTCCAGCGCCCGCCTGCTGCGCGAGCGCTACGGCTACACCGGCGAGATCCGCGCCATCGGCGACGTGCTGCGCGACCAGCTGTTCTTCATGCAGCGCTGCGGCTTCGACGCCTTCGCCGTGCGCCCGGACCGCGACCCGTACGACGCGCTCAAGGGCCTGTCGGACTTCTCGGTGACCTACCAGACCGGCGTCGACCAGCCGCTGCCGCTGTTCCGCCGCCGCTGAGTCGCGTCGCACTGAAAACAGGAAGCCCCGCACTGCGGGGCTTTCGTTTTGCGGCGGGCCCCTGCTCGGCTCTCAGTCGATGCGTACCAGCATGCGTCCCACCATGCGCCCGGCGAGGATGCGGTAGATCGCCTCGGGCACCTCCTCCAGGGCGATCTCGTGCGCCACCAGCTCGAGGTTGTCGAGCCGCCACGGCCCGGCCAGGTTCGCCCACATCGCCGCCTTGCTCGCCAGCGGCAGCTCCACCGAATCGACGCCGAGCAGGTTGACCCCGCGCAGGATGAACGGCAGCACCGAGGCGCGGCTCATCGCCGCGCTGGCGGTCAGCCCGCAGCAGGTCACGCTGGCGCCGTACTGCAGCGACTTGACCACGTTGAACAGGATGTCGCCGCCGACGGTGTCCACCGCGCCGGCCCAGCGCATCTTCAGCAGCGGCTTGTCGGTGCCGTCGCGCAGCAGGGTGCGGTCGATGATCTGCTGGGCGCCGAGGCGGTGCAGGAACTCGGCCTGCTCGAGCTTGCCGGTGGAAGCGGCCACCGTGTAACCGAGGCGGGTCAGCAGCAACACGGCGACGCTACCCACCCCACCGCAGGCACCAGTGACCAGCACCGGGCCGGCCTCGGCATCCAGCCCCATGCGCTGCAGCTTGTCGATGCACAGCCCGGCGGTCAGCCCGGCGGTGCCCAGCAGCATGCTTTCGCGCAGGGTGAGTCCCGCCGGGCGGCGCAACACCCAGGCGGCCGGCACGCGCACGTACTGGGCGAGGCCGCCGGCGCGGTTGGCGCCCAGGTCGTAGCCGGTGACGATCACCTCCTCGCCCGGGCGGAACTCGCCGCTGGCGCACTCGACCACCTCGCCGGCGGCGTCGATGCCGGGAGTGTGCGGGTACTCGCGGGTCACCGCGCGATTGCCGCTGGCGGACAGCGCATCCTTGTAGTTGAGCGAGGACCAGCGCACGCGGATCAGCACCTCGCCGGGTGGCAGATCCTCGATCCGCCGCTCGACCACTGCCTGGTCGAACACCCCCGGGCTGCTTTCGGTCACCCACAGGGCCTTGAAACTGCTCATCTGTCCTCCTGTGCCGCCGCTGAATGCCGGGGCGGCGACCGGCTACTGCCAGAAACGGGGTTGCGACAGCCGGCTCCACCAGCGCAGCAGCACGCCGTCGAGCGCCTGCGCGGTGGCCAGGCCGACACGCTCCTGCAGGCTCTTCTTCTCGTGGTAGTGCAACTGGTAGAGGTCGGCGTGGCGGGCGCGCTCGGCCAGATACTCGTCGCTGGTCTTCAGTTCGTCGACCAGTTGCTTGCCCAGCGCCGCCTGGCCGAGCCAGACCTCGCCGGTGGCGATCTCGTCGATGGACAGCTGCGGGCGGTAGCGGGCGACGAAGTTCTTGAACAGCTCGTGGGTCGTCTCCAGATCCTCCTGGAACTTCTCCCGCCCCTTGTCGGTGTTCTCGCCGAACACCGTGAGGGTGCGCTTGTACTCGCCGGCGGTGAGCACCTCGAAGTCGATGGCGTGCCTCTTCAACAGGCGATGGAAGTTGGGCAGCTGCGCCACCACGCCGATCGAGCCGAGGATGGCGAAGGGCGCGGCGAGAATCTTCTCGCCGATGCAGGCCATCATGTAGCCGCCGCTGGCGGCCACCTTGTCCACGCACACCGTCAGCGGCACGCCGGCCTGGCGGATGCGCGCCAGCTGCGAGGAAGCCAGCCCGTAGCCGTGCACCATGCCGCCGCCGCTCTCCAGGCGCACCACTACCTCGTCCTGCGGGCTGGCCAGGCTCAGCAGCGCGGTGACCTCGTGGCGCAGGTGCTCGCCGGCCGAGGCCTTGATGTCGCCGTGGAAGTCCAGCACGTAGACCCGCGGCTTCTGGCCGCCGGCCTTCTTCTCGGCCTTCTCCGCGCGGGCCTCTTCCTTGCGCAGCGCCTTGAGCTGCTCCCTGTCCAGCACGCTGTCCTGCAGGCGCTCGCGCAGGGCCTTGTAGAAGTCGTTCAGCTTGTGCACCTCGAGGTGTCCGCCGGCGCGGCGTTCGCGACTGCGCAGTAGCGCGACGGCGGCCAGGACGACGAGGACGGCCACCAGCACGGTCACTGTCCTGGCCAGGAAACCGGCGTAATCGGCAAGAAACTCCACGGGCTCTCCTTGATGGCATACGGCGATGCGCAAAGCATACCGGCGCCGACCGGCGGCGGCCACCGGCACGGGGGGGCGGAGCCGTTTCAAACGTGCGTATGGTCGCGTTGACAGCCCGCAGGGCGCCCCCTACCCTCGCCTCAAACGGTCGCCCGCCTGGGGGCGACACTTCACGCCCAGCAAAGGATTCCTTCATGAGCAGCATCACCAAAGTCATCGAAACCATGCAGGCCCGCTTCAACGCCGCCGCCGCCGCCGGTCTCGACCTGGTGTTCCAGTTCAACATCAAGGACGCGGAGAACTACTATCTGAGCATCCGGAACGGCACCTGCAGCCTCACCGAAGGCGATGCCGAGGCGCCCGACGTCTCGCTGATCATGGACAGCGCCACCCTCAAGGGCATCATCAAGGGCGAGATCGGCGGCATGGAGGCGTTCATGACCGGCAAGCTGCGTACCGAGGGCGACATGATGCTGGCCCTCAAGCTGGGCGAGCTGTTCCCGTCCTGATCCCGCGCGCGGACAGAAAAAAGCCGGAGCAACTGCTCCGGCTTTTGCGTTTCGGCGACCGTTACAGCACCATCGCCGCCAGCCAGCCGAAGGCCAGCAGCGGCAGGTTGTAGTGCAGGAAGGTCGGCACCACGCTGTCCCAGATGTGGTTGTGCTGGCCGTCGACGTTGAGGCCGGCGGTCGGGCCGAGGGTCGAGTCGGAGGCCGGCGAGCCGGCGTCGCCCAGGGCGCCGGCGGTGCCCACCAGGCTGACGATGGCCAGCGGGCTGAAGCCCAGCTCCACGCCCAGCGGCACGAAGATCGCCGCGATGATCGGCACGGTGGAGAACGACGAGCCGATGCCCATGGTCACCAGCAGGCCGACCAGCAGCATCAGCAGCGCGCCGAGCGCCTTGCTGTTGCCGATCGCCCCGGCGGCGGCGTCGACCAGCGCCTTGACGTGGCCGGTCTCGCGCATCACCTCGGCGAAGCCGGCGGCGGCGATCATGATGAAGCCGATCATCGCCATCATCTTCATGCCCTCGGTGAACAGGCCGTCGGCCTCTTTCCAGCGCACCACCCCGGAGGCGGAGAACACCACGAATCCGGCCAGTGCGCCGATGATCATCGAGTCCAGCCACAGCTGCACGGCGAAGGCCACCGCCACCGCCACGCCGGCCACGGCGAGGGTCAGCGGGCTGTAGCTGCGCTCGACCTGCTCGGCCTGCTCGATGGCGGCCAGGTCGTACCGGCGCGGCTTGCGGTAGCTGACGAACACCGCCACCAGCAGGCCGAACAGCATGCCCAGCGCCGGGATCGCCATCGCCTGGGTGACACTCACCCCGGCCACCTCGACGCCGCTGCGCGCCACGTTGGCGAGCAGGATGTCGTTGAGGAAGATGCCGCCGAAGCCCACCGGCAGGAACATGTAGGGGGTGATCAGGCCGAAGGTCAGCACGCAGGCGATCAGCCGACGATCCAGCTGCAGGCGGCCGAGCACGTAGAGCAGCGGCGGCACCAGCAGCGGGATGAAGGCGATGTGGATCGGCAGCAGGTTCTGCGAGGACACCGCCACCGCCAGCAGCAGGCCGAGCACCAGCCATTTCACGGCAGCACCGCCACCGTCGGCCTCCTGGCGGCCGACCAGCGCCAGCGCCTTGTCCGCCAGGGCGTGGGCCAGCCCGGAGCGGGCGATGGCCACAGCGAAGGCGCCGAGCAGCGCATAGGACAGCGCCACGGTGGCGCCGCCGCCGAGCCCCTTGTTGAAGGCCGCCAGGCTGCCCTCGATGCCCAGGCCGCCGACCAGGCCGCCGGCCAGCGCGCCGAGGATCAGCGCGACCACCACATGCACCCGGCACAGGCTGAGCACCAGCATCAGGCCAACGGCGATGAGTACCGCATTCATGTCTTCACTCCAGATTTCGGGATCGCCCGCAGGCGAAAGGCGCGCACTCTGCCCAAAGCCCGACGGCCTGTCAAAAGCTCATGCCCGGCGGCGCCCGCCCGCCGTAATACCGCATACGCCCGACGGTCGTGGTCCACACTGACTGGCCGGATCATCGCCTTTTCCTCTTATAAAAATAAGATCTATGCATAGAACCAAAAACCGCAGTAGTCTGCATCCGTAAAATACCCCCAAGGGTATCCAGCCAACCACGGAGGACCGCACCATGAATGCCCATGTCGAAGCCTTCTTCGATCCCGCCACCTTCACCTACAGCTACGTGGTGAGCGATCCGCAAACCGGCCAGTGCGCACTGGTCGACCCCGTGCTGGACTACGACCCCGCCGCCGGGCGCACCTCGCACACCAGCGCCGACCGCCTGATCGCCCACGTGCGCGAAAAGGGCCTGAGCGTGCAATGGATCCTCGAGACCCACGTGCACGCCGACCACCTCAGCGCCGGCCACTACCTCAAGGAGCAGCTCGGCGGCAGCCTGGCCATCGGCGACCGCATCACCGTGGTGCAGAACACCTTCGGCAAGCTGTTCAACGCCGAGCCGGAGTTCGCCACCGACGGCCGCCAGTTCGACCACCTGTTCGCCGACGGCGAGACCTTCCGGGTCGGCAACGTCGAAGCGCGCGCCATCCACACCCCCGGCCACACCCCGGCCTGCATGACCTACCTGATCGGCGACGCCGCCTTCGTCGGCGATACCCTGTTCATGCCCGACTACGGCACCGCCCGCTGCGACTTCCCCGGCGGCGACGCGCGTACCCTGTACCGCTCGATCCACGACAAGCTGTTCGCCCTGCCGGACGCGACCCGGGTGTTCATGTGCCACGACTACAAGGCGCCGGGCCGCGACGAATACCTCTACGAGACGACCATCGGCGCCGAACGCGCGCACAACGTGCACATCCACCAGGGCGTCGGCGAGGAGGACTTCGTCGCCATGCGCCAAGCCCGCGACGCCACCCTGGGCATGCCGGTGCTGATCCTGCCCTCGGTGCAGATCAACATGCGCGCCGGCGAACTGCCCCCGGCCGAAGACAACGGCAGCCGCTACCTGAAGATCCCCCTCGACGTGCTCTGAGCCCGCGCCGCCGCGCGCCGAACTCCAACGCAGACTGGAGAACGACAAGATGCAACCGATCAAGCGCCTGACCCCGTTCATCGCCGTGGCAGGCCAGCTCGAACCTGCCGACATGGGCACCCTGGCCGCCAGCGGCTACCGCTGCGTGATCAACAACCGCCCGGACAACGAGGGCGAGGGCCAGCCGTCCAGCGCCGCGCTGCGCACCGCGGCCGAAGCCTCGGGCCTCGAGTACCACCACCTGCCGGTGGTCTCCGGCAGGATCGGCGACGAGGACGTCGCCGCCTTCCGCGAGCTGCTCGACCGAGTCAAGGGCCCGGTGCTGGCCTTCTGCCGCACCGGCACCCGCTCGACCAGCCTGTGGGCACTGGCCGAGGCCCACCACCTCGACCCCGAGGCCCTGCTGGCCACCGCGAAAGAGGCCGGCTACGACCTCGCCGCCCTGCAGCCGCGTCTGGCACAGCGCTGGCAGACCCTGCCCAACCAGCCCGTCGCCCCGGCCCTGCTCGCCCACACGCCGCGCTACGACGTGCTGGTGATCGGCGGCGGCGCCGCCGGCTGCGCGGTCACCGCCAGCCTGCTCAAGCGCGATCCCGGCCTGCGCATCGCCATCGTCGAGCCGCGCGAGCAGCACTACTACCAGCCGGGCTGGACGCTGGTCGGCGCCGGGGTGTTCGACCGCGCCCGCACCGAACGCGCCATGGCCCGTTGCATCCCCGCCAGGGCGCAGTGGATCCGCGCCGCCGCGGCGGCCTTCGAGCCGGAACAGCAGCAGGTGGTGCTGGAGGACGGCAGCCGCCTGGGCTACCGCGCGCTGATCGTCTGCCCGGGCCTGAGCCTGAACTGGGACGCCATCGAGGGCGCCCGCGAAACCCTCGGCAGGAACGGTGTGTCCAGCAACTACGTGTTCGAGCTGGCGCCCTACACCTGGCAGCAGGTGCAGGCGCTGCGCGGCGGCCGTGCACTGTTCACCCAGCCGCCGATGCCGATCAAGTGCGCCGGCGCGCCGCAGAAGGCCATGTACCTGTCCTGCGACCACTGGCAGCGGCAGGGCGTGCTGTCCGACATCCAGGTCGACTTCTGCTCGGCCGGCGCCGTGCTGTTCGGCGTCGCCGACTTCGTGCCGCCCTTGATGAAGTACGTCGAGCGCTACGGCGCCCACCTCAACTTCGGCGAGACGCTGGTCAAGGTCGACGGCGAGGCACGCAAGGCCTGGTTCCGCAAGGCGGGCGCCGACGGCGGCAGCGCGCTGGTCGAACGCGAGTTCGACTTCCTGCACATGGTTCCGCCGCAGCGCGCCCCGGAGTTCGTCCGCCAGAGCCCGCTGGCCAATGCCGAGGGCTGGGTCGAGGTCGACCACGAGACCCTGCGCCACCCGCGCTACGGCAACATCTTCAGCCTCGGCGACGTGTGCGCCGCGCCCAACGCCAAGACCGCCGCAGCGGTGCGCAAGCAGGCCCCGGTGGTCGCCGAGAACGTCCTCAGCGTGCTCGCCGGCCGCGGCCCGCGCGCGGTCTACGACGGCTACGGCTCCTGCCCGCTGACCGTCGAGCGCGGCAAGGTGATCCTCGCCGAGTTCGGCTACGGCGGCAAACTGCTGCCGACCTTCCCGCTCGACCCGCGGGTGCCGCGCCGCCTGGCCTGGGACCTGAAGACCAAGTGGATGCCGGGCATCTACTTCGACCTGATGCTCAAGGGCCATGAGTGGCTGGCCGAGCCGAAACACCTGGACTTCGAGCCGCGCCCGGTGGAGTCGCCGGCGGCCTGCGACTTCACCCAGGAGAAGAAATGATGAAACAGCGGCTCGCCCGCTACCTGCCGTGCCTGGAGTGGGCACGGCAGTACGACCGCGACGCCGCGGGCAAGGATGCCCTGGCCGCGGCGATCGTCACCCTGATGCTGATCCCGCAGAGCCTGGCCTACGCCATGCTCGCCGGCCTGCCGCCGATCAACGGCCTGTACGCCAGCATCCTGCCGCTGATCGCCTACACCCTGTTCGGCACCAGCCGCACCCTGGCGGTCGGTCCGGTGGCGGTGGTCTCGCTGATGACCGCCGCCGCCCTCGGCCCGCTGCTGCCCGCCGGCAGCGCCGAATACGCCGGTGCCGCCCTGCTGCTCGCCCTGCTCTCCGGCCTGATCCTGCTGGCCATGGCGCTGCTGCGCCTGGGCTTTCTCGCCAACTTCCTCAGCCACCCGGTGATCTCCGGCTTCATCAGCGCATCGGGGCTGCTGATCGCCCTCGGCCAGCTCAAGCACATCCTCGGCATCCAGGCCGCCGGCGAGCACGCCCCGCAACTGCTGCTCGGCCTGTTCGCCGGCCTGCCGGACACCCACCTGCCGACCCTGGCGGTCGGCGGCTCCTCGCTGCTGTTCCTGTTCCTGGTACGCAGCAAGCTCAGCCCCTGGCTGCAGGCGCTCGGCTTCACCCCGCGGGTGGCCGGCAGCCTGGCCAAGACCGGACCGGTGATCGCCCTGCTCGCCTCGATACTGGCCGTCAGCCTGCTCGACCTGGCCGCGGCCGGCGTGCGCGTGGTCGGCGCCGTGCCCAGCGGCCTGCCGGTCCTCAGCCTGCCGACCCTGGACCTGGCGCTGGCCGCCCAGCTGCTGCCGGCCGCCGTGCTGATCAGCCTGGTCGGCTTCGTCGAGTCGGTATCGGTGGCGCAGACCCTGGCGGCCAAGCGCCGCCAGCGTATCGAACCGAACCAGGAGCTGGTCGCCCTCGGCGGCGCCAACGTGGCCGCGGCGCTCAGCGGCGGCTTCCCGGTGACCGGCGGCTTCGCCCGCTCGGTGGTCAACTTCGACGCCGGCGCACAGACCCCGCTGGCCGGCGCGCTGACCGCCGTCGGCATCGCCGTCACCGTGCTGTTCTTCACCCCGCTGTTCCACAACCTGCCCCAGGCCGTGCTGGCCGCCACCATCATCGTCGCGGTGCTCAGTCTGGTGGATCTCGGCGCCCTCCGGCGCACCTGGCGCTATTCGCGGCAGGACGGCGCCGCCATGGCCGCGACCATGCTCGGCGTGCTGCTGCTCGGCGTCGAGGCCGGCATCCTGCTCGGCGTCGGCCTGTCGCTGCTGCTGTTCCTCTGGCGCACCAGCAAGCCGCACATCGCGGTGGTCGGCCAGTTGCCGGGCAGCGAGCACTTCCGCAACGTCGAGCGCTTCGCCGTGGTGGAAAGCCCGAAGGTGCTGTCGGTGCGCGTCGACGAGAGCCTGTACTTCCCCAACGCCCGCTATCTCGAGGACCGCATCGCCGCGCTGGTCGCCCGCCATCCGCAGGCCGAACACCTGGTGCTGATGTGCCCCGGGGTCAACCTGATCGATGCCAGCGCCCTGGAAAGCCTCGAGGCGATCAGCGTGCGCCTGCATGCCGCTGGCATCCAGCTGCATCTCTCCGAGGTCAAGGGGCCGGTGATGGACCGTCTGAAGCAGACCGATTTCCTCGAGCATTTCGGCGGCCAGGTGTTCATCAGCCAGTTCGAGGCCCTCGCCGAGCTCGACCCGCAGACCACCCGGCACGCCATCGGCATGCGCCGCAACGGCATCGCCGGTGGCCCACTCCCCCGTCAACCCACCATGCAGGAAAGCAACAGTGAAAAGCGCCCATGACCTGGTGACCGAAGCCAAGGCCCGCATCCGCGAAATCGACCTCGACACCGCCGAGGCGGCGATCCGCGCCGCCGACGTGCTGCTCGACGTGCGCGAGGCCGACGAATTCCACGCCGGACACATCTCCGGCGCGCTGAACATCCCCCGCGGCCTGCTGGAGTTCAGGCTCAGCGCCAGCCCGGAACTGTCATCCCGCGACCTGAATATCGTGCTGTACTGCAAGACGAGCGGCCGCGCCGCGCTGGCCGCCTGCGCCCTGCAGGACATGGGCTACCTGAACGTGCAGTCGATCGCCGGCGGCTTCGACGCCTGGAGCGCCGCCGGCAAGGCGGTGGCGACACCGAGCCTGCCGCCCTTCGACTGACCTTCGCAAGCCCATGGATTCGCCAGGGCTGCTGCCCGAAAGCGCGGCCCGCAGACAACCGCAGAGGAGCAACATCATGCAGAAGAACGTTGGCGGCATCGACAAGATCGCCCGCATCCTGGTCGGCATCGCCCTGATCGTCTGGGCCCTCGCCGGTGGCCCGGTCTGGGCGTGGATCGGTGTCCTGCCGCTGGCCACCGGCCTGCTCGGCTGGTGCCCGGCCTATACCCTGCTCGGCATCAGGACCTGCCCGCTGAAGAAGTAGTCGCACCGCCGGCTCGAGCGGCGCAGCATCACAGCCGCGAGAGCCGGGCGCGGATGGACTATGGTTGCAGCTGAGAAGCTGGCGACCGACTCCGGGAGGGAATGTCGAATGAGAGCGCAACTGGTGGAACTGGTCGGCCTGATCAGCTCGGGCAGCCTGGACGACACGGACATCCGGCGCATCGCCGACGAAGCGGCGCACGCCGCTGCCGACCCGCAGGCCTACCTGGCCGCCAATCCGGACGGCGGCTACGAGGATGGCGGCCCGCTGCCGCTCTGGCAATCGGTGCTGCTCGGCAACCTGCCGGACAACGTGCTGTTCCAGGCCAACCAGGCCGACGAACTGTTCCAGCAGGTGCTCGACTCGTTCGGCGCGCCGACCGAACTCCCCCTCAAGGTCGAGGCGCTGGCCGGCGTCGAGCTGCTCGATGCGCTGCGGCGTATGCAGATTCAGCTGAGCGAGCTCTATCCGCAGACCGAGGGCTACGAACTGCTCGACTTCGGCGAGCCACTGGAGACCGAGCTGCAGATGGTGCTGATCTACACCCGCGACCTGCCGCGCGTGCTCGAACTGGCCATGGAACTGGGCCTCTACGTGGCACCGGCCTACGAGAGCCGGCTGACCGCGCTGGGCGACGGCGAGGACGGCTGAGCGTCGCAGCCCCGGCGGCCGGGGCGTGCGATGCGCACGGCGAAGATCAGTAGGCGTAGTCGTTGGCCGTGGTCAGCTCGCGCAGCTCGCCGTAATGGACCTCGTCGCTGAACAGCAGGCCACCGCTGACCTCCGAGGGCAGTGCGTCGGCCGGGCAGAAGCCGTCGTTGCAGGCGGCATCCACCACCCAGCAACCGCGCACGAAGGTCACCTCGTAGCCATCCCGGCGCAGGGCCACCTCGGCCCGCGTCAGTGCATCGCGCAGCTCGTTGGCAGCGACGTAGACATTCAACTGGGCACTGACGAAGGTCTCGGCCAAACGACCGCCGGCGGCCGGGGCGACCTCTGCCCCGACGCAGAAAAGATGCTTCTTCATCGTCGTTCTCCTCTCTGACTTCACCTGTCTTCGAGCGCCGCCGAGGCGGCGCGCGGATCGAACGTCACTGCAAGCATGGCACAGTCGAGATGCATGCTCTCAGCGGCATCTCGACAGCGGCGTTGTGGCGTACCTGCACCGCAGAGGTCCGGCGTCAATCCCCACGCGCCTGACCCAAGGCAACGGAATGTGACGATGCGCACGGGATAATCGGGGCGAGCAACGAGAGAAAACCAGGGAAGTACCATGAAAAAGACGCTGACACTGACCGCCAGCCTGCTCTGCAGCCTCAATGCCTGGGCCATGACCCCGAGCAACGAACCGATCCAGCCGATCCTGCCGGCCAAGATCACCGACCCGGCCAAGGTGGCGCTGGGCAAGCAGCTGTTCTTCGATCCGCGCCTGTCGCGCTCGGGGTTCATCTCCTGCAACTCCTGCCACAACCTGAGCATGGGCGGCAGCGATAACCTGCAGACCTCCATCGGCCACAACTGGCAGAAGGGCCCGATCAACTCGCCGACCGTGCTCAACTCGAGCATGAACCTCGCGCAGTTCTGGGACGGCCGCGCCGCCGACCTCAAGGAGCAGGCCGCAGGCCCCATCGCCAACCCGGGCGAGATGGCCTTCACCCACAACCTGGCGGTGGATACCCTGCGCTCGATTCCGCAGTACCGCGAGGCCTTCAAGGCGGTCTACAAGGTCGACAAGATCACCATCGACGAGGTGACCGACGCCATCGCCGCCTTCGAGGAAACCCTGGTCACCCCGCACTCGCGCTTCGACCGCTGGCTGCTCGGCGATCAGGAGGCGCTGAGCAAGGTCGAGCTGGAAGGCTACAAGCTGTTCAAGGACATCGGCTGCACTGCCTGCCACAACGGCCCGGCGGCCGGCGGCAACTCGTTCCAGAAGATGGGTCTGGTCGAGCCCTACAAGACTGACAACCCGGCCGAAGGCGTCGCCGCGCTGACCGGCCAGGACGCCGACCGCTTCAAGTTCAAGGTGCCGACCCTGCGCAACGTCGAGCTCACCTACCCCTACTTCCACGACGGCGCCTACTGGAAGCTGGAGGACGCCGTCGACGTGATGGCCCGACTGCAGCTGGGTCGCCAGCTGAGCAAGGAAGACACCGGCAAGATCACCGCCTTCCTCAAGACCCTGACCGGCGAGCAGCCGAGCTTCACCCTGCCGATCCTGCCGCCGTCGACCAACGACACTCCGCAGCCCAAGCCGTTCGAGTGATGCCCTCCCCGGCTCCACAGCACTTGCTGGAGCCGGGGCCTCCTGCCCGTCGAACGCCGGCCGATCGGCAATATTCCCTATCGGGCATATAAATTTAATGTATGCCTTTTTTGATTATGTTCCCTCCATACTCGGGCTATAAAGGATTGGTTCCTTTCAAGGCGGCGGCAGCGGCACAAGTGCCGACCGCACCCCGGGTATGCCGCCTACGAGCGCCAGTTACAGGCAACACAGCCATGACACGGAGATGGATATGCGCGAGAACAAGACGAACACCGCGGGCAAGTGCCCGGTGATGCACGGAGCCAACACGAGCAGCAGCACCGCGACCATGGACTGGTGGCCGAACGCCCTCAACCTCGACATCCTCCACCAGCACGACACCAAGACCAACCCGCTCGGCGACTTCGACTACCGCGAGGAAGTCAAGAAGCTCGACTTCGCCGCGCTCAAGCGCGACCTCACCGCGCTGATGACCGACAGCCAGGACTGGTGGCCGGCCGACTGGGGCCACTACGGCGGCCTGATGATCCGTATGGCCTGGCACGCCGCCGGCTCCTACCGCGTGGCCGACGGCCGCGGTGGCGCCGGCACCGGCAACCAGCGCTTCGCGCCGCTGAACTCCTGGCCGGACAACGCCAACCTCGACAAGGCCCGTCGCCTGCTCTGGCCGATCAAGAAGAAGTACGGCAACAAGCTCAGCTGGGCCGACCTGATCGTGCTGGCCGGCAACGTGGCCTACGAGTCGATGGGCCTGAAGACCTTCGGCTTCGGCTTCGGCCGCGCCGACATCTGGCACCCGGAGAAGGACATCTACTGGGGTTCCGAGAAGGAATGGCTGGCGCCCACCAACAACCCCAACAGCCGCTACTCCGGCGAGCGCGAGCTGGAGAACCCGCTGGCTGCGGTGATGATGGGCCTGATCTACGTCAACCCGCAGGGCGTCGACGGCCAGCCCGACCCGCTGAAGACCGCCCGCGACGTGCGCGAGACCTTCAAGCGCATGGCGATGAACGACGAGGAAACCGTCGCCTTGACCGCCGGCGGCCACACCGTGGGCAAGGCGCACGGCAACGGTGACGCCGCACTGCTCGGCCCGGAGCCGGAGGCGGCGGACGTCGAGGAACAGGGCCTGGGCTGGAACAACAAGACCAAGCGCGGCGTCGGTCGCGACACCGTGACCAGCGGCCTGGAGGGGGCCTGGACCACCCATCCGACCACCTGGGACAACGGCTACTTCGACATGCTGCTCAACCACGAGTGGGAGCTGAAGAAGAGCCCGGCCGGCGCCTGGCAGTGGGAGCCGGTCGCCATCAGGGAAGAGGACAAGCCGGTCGATGTCGAGGACCCGTCGATCCGCTACAACCCGATGATGACCGACGCCGACATGGCGATGAAGATGGACCCGGAGTACCGCAAGATCGCCGAGCGTTTCCATAAGGATCCCGCCTACTTCTCGGAAGTCTTCGCCCGCGCCTGGTTCAAGCTGACCCACCGCGACATGGGACCGAAGGCCCGCTACATCGGCCCGGAAGTGCCGGCCGAAGACCTGATCTGGCAGGACCCGGTGCCGGTCGGGCGCAGCGACTACGACGTCGCCGCGGTCAAGGCGAAGATCGCCGCCAGCGGCCTGTCGGTCAGCGAACTGGTCGGCACCGCCTGGGACAGCGCGCGGACCTTCCGCGGCTCGGACAACCGCGGCGGCGCCAACGGCGCGCGCATCCGCCTGGCCCCGCAGAAGGACTGGGCAGGCAACGAGCCGGCGCGGCTGGCCAAGGTGCTCGCCGTGTACGAGAAGATCGCCGCCGAGACCGGCGCCAGCGTGGCCGACGTGATCGTGCTGGGCGGCAACCTGGGCGTCGAGCAGGCCGCCAAGGCGGCCGGAGTCGAGGTCAGCGTGCCGTTCGCAGCGGGCCGCGGCGATGCCGCTCAGGAGCAGACCGACGTGGAATCCTTCGAGGTGCTGGAGCCGCTGCACGATGGCTACCGCAACTGGTTGAAGAAGGACTATGCCGTCAGCCCCGAGGAGCTGATGCTCGACCGCACCCAGCTGATGGGCCTGACCGCGCCGGAGATGACCGTGCTGGTCGGCGGCATGCGCGTGCTGGGCACCAACCATGGTGGCAGCCGGCATGGCGTGTTCACCGACCGGGTCGGCGTGTTGAGCAACGACTTCTTCGTCAACCTGACCGACATGGCCAACACCTGGAAGCCGGTCGGCAACAACCTCTACGAAGTCCGCGACCGCAAGACCGACAAGGTCAAGTGGACGGCCACCCGCGTCGACCTGGTGTTCGGCTCCAACTCGGTGCTGCGCGCCTATGCCGAGGTGTATGCCCAGGACGACAACCAGGAGAAGTTCGTCAGGGACTTCGTCGCCGCCTGGACCAAGGTGATGAACGCCGATCGCTTCGATCTGGCCTGACGTCTCCACCACGGATCCCCACGCAGCGCCCGCGCTGCGTGGGGATTTTTCGTGGCGCTCCCCTATCCCGGCGCACGCGCCACGATCCATCCCCTCCCCGCACGCGCACATGCGAGCTGCAGCGCAGCCCGCACCAGGCGCGGCATCCGCCCCCCATCGTTGGCAGTCGCCCGTTGGCAAGCGAAGCTCGCCTCTCGCCTGCACGCAGAACATCGGCACCGCACAACAGCAGCCCTCTCATCCGTCGGCGCGGGGACTCGCCGCAGGCCGGACGCGACGCTCAGGCTGGGGTCGGCTGCAGCGCGCGGGCGTAGTGGAACAGGAACAGGTTCTGCAGCAGCTCCTTGAGCACCGAAGGCTCGCTGCTGCTCAGGCTGGCCAGGTCCAGGTCGCCCTGCTCCTGCAGCGCAGCGATGGCCTGCGAGTCGAACTGGGCGCAGACCCGGCCGCTGTCGCGGTCGAGGATGCGCAGCCAGGGTTGCGGACGGTCCAGCCAGGCATCGATCAGAAAGGTCATGGCAGCACTCCTGTGATGAGATCTTACTTGAGAATAATTCTTACATAAGACTCAGACAATAGCCTGCAACGGTCGCCCATGAAAAAGCCCGCCTCGGTTTCACGGGGCGGGCTTCCTGGCGGGCCGGTCGATCAGCCCTGGCGGATCAGGTGGTCGAAGGCGGACAGCGACGCCTTGGCCCCCTCGCCGACGGCGATGACGATCTGCTTGTACGGCACGGTGGTCACGTCGCCGGCGGCGAACACGCCGGGGATGCTGGTCTGGCCCCGGGCGTCGACCACGATCTCGCCGAAGCGGGTCAGCTCCAGGGTGTCCTTCAGCCAGTCGCTGTTCGGCAGCAGGCCGATCTGCACGAAGACGCCTTCCAGCTCGAGCTCGTGCACCTGGTCATTGTGGCGGTCCTTGTAGACCAGGCCGGTGACCTTCTGGCCGTCGCCCTTGACCTCGGTGGTCTGCGCCATGGTGATCACGGTGACGTTGGCCAGGCTGCGCAACTTGTTCTGCAGCACCGCGTCGGCGCGCATGTGCTCGCCGAACTCCAGCAGGGTGACGTGGGCGACGATGCCGGCCAGGTCGATGGCCGCCTCGACGCCGGAGTTGCCGCCGCCGATCACCGCCACCCGCTTGCCCTTGAACAGCGGGCCGTCGCAGTGCGGGCAGTAGGCCACGCCGCGGCCGCGGTACTCCTGCTCGCCCGGCACGTTCATCTCGCGCCAGCGCGCGCCGGTGGCGAGGATCACGGTCTTCGCCTTCAGCTCGCCGCCGTTGTCGAACTGCACGGTGTGCAGGCCGTCCTCGGTCTCGGCCGGGATCAGCTTGCTGGCGCGCTGCAGGTTGATGATGTCGACTTCGTACTGGCGCACGTGCTCTTCCAGCGCGCGGGCCAGTTTCGGGCCTTCGGTCTCCGGCACCGAGATGAAGTTCTCGATGGCCATGGTGTCGAGCACCTGGCCGCCGAAGCGCTCGGCGGCAACGCCGGTGCGGATGCCCTTGCGCGCGGCGTAGATGGCCGCCGAGGCGCCAGCCGGGCCGCCGCCGACCACCAGCACGTCGAAGGCGGTCCTGGCGTTGAGCTTCTCGGCGTCGCGGGCGCCGGCGCCGGTGTCCAGCTTGGCGAGGATCTCCTCGACGCCCATGCGGCCGTTGCCGAACGGCTCGCCGTTGAGGTAGATGCTCGGCACCGCCATGATCTGGCGCTGCTCGACCTCGGCCTGGAACAGCGCACCGTCGATGGCCACGTGCTTGATGCGCGGGTTGAGCACCGCCATCAGGTTGAGCGCCTGCACCACGTCCGGGCAGTTGTGGCAGGACAGCGAGAAGTAGGTCTCGAACTGGTAGTCGCCGTCGAGCGCCTTGATCTGCGCGATCACCTCGTCGGAGACCTTCGGCGGGTAGCCGCCCACCTGCAGCAGGGCCAGCACCAGCGAGGTGAACTCGTGGCCCATGGGCAGGCCGGCGAAGCGCGGGCCGACCTCCGCGCCGTTGCGGCGGAAGCCGAACGAGGGCTTGCGGGCGTCCTGGCCTGCGGTATTCAGGGAGATGCTGTCGCTCAGGGCGTTGATGTCCTCGAGCAGGGCGAGCATTTCCTGGGATTTGGCGCCATCGTCCAGGGACGCGACGATCTCGTAGGGCTCGGTGACCTTCTCGAGGTAGGCCTTCAACTGGGCTTTCAGGTTGGCGTCGAGCATGCTGGCAATATTCCTCTGCAAATCGGAGTGGATCTGTTTCAGATTAGGGGAGATACCCGCCGTTGGGATTGCCCGTGGTCAGTGTACAGATCACTGCGGGGCTGGCTTGGCGAGCGGCTTGGCAAACATCCTACGACCGCCTGTCCGTCAATCCCATTTGATTGATTCAAGCCATTCGATTGAGCATTCCTATTGAAAGGACGCCTGCCAGAGCATCGCGTAGCCCAGCCCCATCAGCAGCCAGCCGCCCAGTGGATGGAAGACGCTGCGCCACAGCCGGCTGTACGGATCGAAGCCGACACCGTGGATGAAGCCGCTGGAGATGCCCCACATCACCAGCATCAGCAGGCCGTGGCTGTAGCGGCCTTCGGCGTCGAGCATTGCGGCGGGATGGATCAGCAGCACCAGCGCCAGCGGCGCGGCGAGCAGCAGGGAGACAGCGCGGCTGATGCCGCGCTGCAGCCAGGGACGGGACTCAGCGGTCACCCGCATCGCCCTCGTCGAGGTTCTGGGTGGTTTCCAGCCACAGGGCATTGATGATGCCGAAGCTGCAGGCCAGCAGCACGCCGAGAATCCAGGTGAAGTACCACATCTGTCGTTCTCCTTGGCCCCATCGGGGCTCCTGTGGGCACGGCCTCAGTACAGCCCGTGCGGGTTGCTCTCGATGGTCTGGTCGGTCAGCCGGCCCCACATGCGGGTGTAGCACCACAGGGTGTAGAGCAGGATCAGCGGCACGAAGATGCCCGCTACCACCAGCATGATGCCCAGGGTCTTGTGGCTGGACACCGCGTCCCATACGGTCAGGCTCGACGCCGGGTCGATGCTCGAAGGGAACACGAAGGGAAACAGCGCAAAGCCCGCGGTGCAGATGGTGCCGACGATGGCCAGGCTGCTGCCGAGGAAGGCCACGCCGCCGCGGTTGAACAGCGCGCCGAGCAGCGCCAGCACGCCGCCGGCCAGGCCCACCAGCGGGGCGAGGCGGGTCAGCGGGTACTGGGCGTAGTTGGCCAGCCAGCCGCTGTTGTCGAGGCTCACCTGCTTGTGCAGCGGGTTGAGCGCCGCGCCCAGATCACTGAAGCCGCCGACCAGGCTGAAGCCCCGGATGCCCATCACCAGCCAGGTGCCGGCCGCCGCGAAGGTCAGCAGGTACACCAGCGCGCACAGCTGGGTGGCCTGGCGCGAGCGCTGGTGCAGGTCGGCGTCGGTACGCAGCATCAGCCAGGCGCCGCCGTGGGCGCAGAGCATGCTCAGGCTGACCACCCCGGCGAGCAGGGCGAACGGATGCAGCAGACCGAAGAACGAACCCTCGTAGGTCGAGCGCATCAGCTCGTCGAGGCGGAACGGCAGGCCAAGGAACAGGTTGCCGAAGGCCACGCCGAACAGCAGCGCCGGGGCCGCGCCGCCGACGAACAACGCCCAGTCCCAGGCGCCGCGCCACTTCTGGTTCTCCAGCTTGCTGCGGTAGTCGAAGCCCACCGGGCGGCAGAACAGCGCGAACAGCACCAGCAGCATCGCCCAGTACAGCCCGGAGAAGGCCACCGCGTAGACCATCGGCCAGGCGGCGAACAACGCGCCGCCGGCGGTGATGAACCACACCTGGTTGCCGTCCCAGTGCGGGGCGATGGTGTTGATCGCCACCCGGCGCTCGTTGTCGGTCTTGCCGACGAAGGGCATCAGCGCCATGGCGCCCATGTCGAAGCCGTCGGTGAGGGCGAAGCCGATCAGCAGCACGCCGATCAGCACCCACCAGATGAGTTTCAGGGTTTCGTAATCGAACATGGCGATCTCTCCTCAGGCCCTGGCCGCTGGCGCGCCGGCCAGGCGCTCGAAGTGGTAGCGTCCGCTGTGCAGGCTGGACGGGCCGAGACGGGCGAACTTGATCATCAGGTACATCTCGATCACCAGCAGCAGGCTGTAGAAGGCGATCAGCGCGATCAGCGAGCCCCACACGTCGCCGGTACTCAGGCTGGAAGCCGACAGGTGGGTCGGCAGCACCTCGCCGATCGACCACGGCTGGCGGCCATGCTCGGCCACGTACCAGCCGGTCTGCGCGGCGATCCACGGCAGCGGCAGGCTGAGCAGCGCCCACTTGAGCAGCCAGGGCTTGCTCTCCTCGTTCTTCTTCGCCGACGCCCAGAAGGCGCAGGCGAACAGCGCCAGCATCAGGAAGCCCGAGGCGACCATGGCGCGGAAGCTCCAGAACAGGCTGAACACGTGGGGAATGGTGTCCCTGGCGGCCAGCCGGATCTGCTCCTCGCTGGCATCGACCACGTTCGGCGTGTACTTCTTCAGCAGCAGGCCGTAGCCCAGATCGTGCTTGACCGCTTCGAAGGCAGCTATGATTTCCGCGCTCTGGTCGCCGCCGCGCAGCCGTTCGAGCAGCGCGTAAGCGCCCATGCCGTTGCGGATGCGCAGCTCGTGCTCGGCGATCAGGTCCTTGATGCCCTTGACCTCCTCGTCCAGCGAGCGGGTGGCGATCAGGCCCAGCGCCCAGGGGATCTTCACCGCGTAGTCGGTGCGCATTTCCTCCTGGTTGGGCAGGCCGAACAGGGTGAAGCCGGCCGGCGCCGGGTGGGTCTCCCACTCGGCCTCGATGGCCGCCAGCTTGGTCTTCTGCACGTCGCCGATCTCGTAACCAGACTCGTCGCCGAGCACGATCACCGAGAGGATCGAGGCCAGGCCGAAGGCCGAGGCGATGGCGAAGGAGCGGCGGGCGAAGCCCAGATCGCGCTTCTTCAGCAGGTAGTAGCTGGAGATCGCCAGCACGAAGATCGCCCCGGTGACGTAGCCGGCCGCCACGGTGTGCACGAACTTGACCTGCGCCACCGGGTTGAAGATCAGCGCGCCGAAGTCGACCAGCTCCATGCGCATGGTCTGGTAGTTGAACTCGGCGCCGACCGGGTTCTGCATCCAGCCGTTGGCGATCAGGATCCACAGCGCCGACAGGTTGGAACCCAGCGCCACCAGCCAGGTGACCACCAGGTGCTGCACCTTGGACAAACGATCCCAGCCGAAGAAGAACAGGCCGATGAAGGTCGATTCGAGGAAGAACGCCATCAGGCCCTCGATGGCCAGCGGCGCGCCGAAGATGTCGCCGACGTAGTGGCTGTAGTAGGCCCAGTTGGTGCCAAACTGGAACTCCATGGTCAGCCCGGTGGTGACGCCGAGGGCGAAGTTGATGCCGAACAGCTTGCCCCAGAACTTGACCATGTCCTGGTAGACCTGTTTGCCGGTCATCACGTAGACCGACTCCATGATCGCCAGCAGGAAGGCCAGCCCGAGCGTCAATGGCACGAACAGAAAGTGATACATCGCGGTCATGGCGAATTGCAGACGCGACAGGTCGACGACGGCTTCCGAGATCATCTCGGCTCCTCCTCGTTCAGGGATGCAGGTGATGCGGGAGCGGTTTGCGGGGTGCCAAGCAGACGCTCGCTGACCCGTGCGGTGCCGTTCTCCGGCACGACGGGTTCGGTGAACCAGACCGCCCTGATGGTCAGCAGGATGGCCAACTTGACCAGCAGGATGAGACCGATCTCGCGCACCAAGGGGATGCGCCAGGGGGACTGCGGGGGGACTTGCGGCATGACGACAGCTCCTCAGCCTGTGTTCGCCACTCCGGCGATCCGGCGATCCGGCGATCCGGCGGCGACCAATGGACCACTCTAGTCGCTGTGCGGAACACCGTTGGCGTGCGGGCTGCAGCCATCATACTCCCCCAGGTATGACAAAAGACCGAGCGAGACACTTGGTCGCAGTGGCGGCCCGTCTGCGCCGCTATCCGCGGACTGGCAAACGCAGCCGCGCGCACAGCCCGCCCAGCGCCGCGCTGTCCTCCAGGCTCAGGCTGCCGCCGCAGGCCTGGGCGATGTCGCGGACGATGGCCAGGCCGAGGCCGTGGCCGGCGACCTGCTCGTCGAGGCGGCTGCCGCGGGCGACCACCGACTCGCGCTGCTCCGGGGCAATGCCCGGGCCGTCGTCCTCGACGCACAGCCAGTAGCCTGAGCCGTCCGCGCCGGCGCTGACCTGCACGGTGCTGTCGGCCCACTTGCAGGCGTTGTCGAGCAGGTTGCCGAGCGCCTCCAGCAGGTCCTCGCGGTCCCACGGCAGGCGCAGGCCGTCCGGTGCCTGCCAGTCGATGTCGACGTGCGGGTGGATCTGCCGCAGGGTCGCGCACAGCGCCGGCAACTCGACGCCGCAGTCGAAGTACGCGCCGGGCAGCGCCTCGCCGGCCAGGCGCGCGCGACCCAGCTCGCGGGCCAGGCGCTGCTCGATCTGCTCGAGCTGCTCGCGCAGAGTGGCGCACAGTTCCGGGTGGGCACGCAGCTCGTCGCGATTGGCCAGGCTGACCAGCACCGCCAGCGGCGTCTTCAGCGCATGGCCGAGGTTGCCGAGGGCATGGCGTGAGCGCCTGAGGGTGTCCTCGGTGTGGCGCAGCAGGCGGTTGACCTGCCCGACCAGAGGCTCCAGCTCGGCCGGCACGCGACTGTCCAGCGCGCCGAGGCGACCGGCCTGCAGTTCGGCGATCTGCGCGCGCACCCGCTCCAGCGGCGCCAGTGCGCGACGCACGGTCAGCCACTGCAGCAGCAGCGCCAACAGCAGGCCGCCGACGCCGAGGCCGAGGCCCAGCCAGCGGATGCGCGCGAGACTGTCGAGCACCGGGGTGTAGTCCTGCGCCACGCTGATGCTGAAGTTCTGTCCGAAGCGACGGTAATCGCCACGATAGACCAACAGGCGCTGCCCGTGCACTCCGCGCGCCAGATCGGCGGCCAGCCCGTCGCGCGGCGGACGCTCCAGCTCGCTGTCCCACAGCGAGCGCGAACGCCAGCTGTCGGCGGCGAAATCGATGCGGAAATAGCGCCCGGAATAGGCCCGCTGGTAGGCAGGGTGCAAACGGCGCAGATCGAGCTGCACGCCCTGCTCGCCGCGTACCAGGGCGGCGAGCAGGGTCTCCGCCTCGTCCTGCAGGTTGCTCCGGTGGTAGCGGCGCAGACCGTTGTCGAGCAGCCACAGACTGCCCTGCAGCAGAGCCAGCACGACCACCACCAGGGTGGCGGCGAGACCGAGTCCGAGGCGACTCTGGATCGACCTCAAGCGCCCGGCTCCGCATCGCCGGCGTAGCGGTAGCCCTGGCCGCGCCGCGTCTCGATCACGCCGCGGCCGAGCTTGCGGCGCAGGTGATTGACGTGCACCTCGATGACGTTGGACTCGCGCTCGCTCTCGCCGTCGTAGAGATGGTCGTTGAGCTGCGACTTGGAGAGTACCTGCCCGGGATGCAGCATGAAGTAGCGCAGCAGACGGAACTCGGCGCCGCTCAGGGCGATCTCCTCGGCGCCGCGGCGCACGCACTGGCACGTCTCGTCGAGGGCGAGGCCCGCGGCCTTCAGCTCGCGCTGGTTGGCCACCCCGTGGGCGCGGCGCAGCAGCGCCTGGATGCGCAGGGCCAGCTCCTCGGGATGGAACGGCTTGCTCAGGTAGTCGTCGGCACCGGCCTTGAGGCCGTCGATGCGCTCGGCCCAGCTGCCGCGCGCGGTGAGGATCAGCACCGGGGTGGCCACACCGTCGGCGCGCCAGCGGCGCAATACCTCGAGCCCGGGCAGGCCGGGCAGGCCGAGGTCGAGGACCACCAGGTCGTAGGGTTCGGTGGCGCCCTGCACCAGGGCATCGCGGCCGTCGGCCAGCCAGTCCACCGCGTAGCCCTGGCGGCCGAGATCGGCGAGCAGTTCGTCGGCGAGGGCGACGTTGTCTTCCACCAGCAGCAGGCGCATCAGTCGTCCTCCTCGTCCTTCAGCAGACGGCCCGTGCCGGCATCGAACTCCAGCTCGCGCACCTGGCCGCCCGCGGTCAGCAGTTCGACCTCGTAGACGTACAGGCCGTCTTCCTCCTCCAGCTCGGCCTCCAGCAGACGCGCGCCGGGATAGCGCTCGATGGCCTGCTGCAGCAGTTGGTCGAGCGGCAGGATCACACCTTCCCGGCGCAGGCGCAGGGCCTCGTCCTGATCGAGGTCGCGAGCCTGGGCCGGCGCGAGCGACAGCAGGGCGAGCAGGAGCAGGAGTGGCGGCCGTTGCATCAGTCGTCCTTGTGATTCTTGAGGATCTCGCCGGTGGCGGCATCCAGCTCCAGGTCCCAGCGCACACCCTGGGCGTCGCGCAGCTCGACCTGATAGACGTAGCGGCCGTATTCCTCTTCCAGCTCGGTTTCCTCGACGGTGGAGCCTGGGTGCTTGGCGATGGCCGCGGCGTTGAGCTTCTCGAAGGACAGGATGGTACCTGCATCGCGCAGTTTCAGCGCCTCGTCCGGGCCGAGGTCGCGGGCCTGGGCGATACCGGCGGTGGCGGCGATCAGGGCGGCGGCAAGCAGGGCAGTGAGTTTTTTCATCTTCGATCTCCTGGGGAGTGAGTGGCTTTCGATGGGTTCACTCTAGTCAGCGCCACTTAATTGAAGCTGAATCCTCGCCGACACCCGGCGCACGGCGATACAAGGGGCGAATTCATTCGCCTGACCGGGCCGCGCAGGCGAGTGAATGCGCCCCTACAGCGCTGGAGATCCGCGCCCCATCATCAGCTCGAGGTTGTCCGCCGCCATCTCGCGCAGGAAGTCCCAGCACACGCGCATGCGCGCCAGGTCCTTGTTCTCCGCCGGCATCAGCATCCAGAAGGTGCGCACGAACTCGATGTCGCCGGCCAGCACCTCGACCAGCTCCGGCTCGCGGCGCGCGCTGAAGCTCGGCAGGATCGCCAGCCCGGCGCCGGCCAGCACGGCGTTCTGCTGGGCGAGGATGCTGGTGCTGCGCAGGGCGACCTGGCCGGGGCGGCCGATCTCGTCCAGATAGTAGAGCTCCTTGCTGTACAGCAGGTCCTCGATGTAGCTGACGAAGCGATGCTGGCGCAGGTCCTCGCGGCGGCGGATCGGCGGGTGGCGGGCCAGATAGTCACGCGAGCCGTACAGGCGCAGCACGTAGTCGGTGAGGCGGGTGATGATGTACGGGCCGCGCTGCGGGCGCTCCAGGGTGATGACGATGTCCGCCTCGTGGCGCGCCAGGTGCACGGTGCGCGGTACCGCCAGGAGGTCGATGCCCAGGTGCGGATAGCGCTGGCCGAGGCCGGCCAACTGCCCGGCCAGCAGGGCGACGCCGTAGCCCTCGGTGGCGCCGATGCGCACCGAACCGGACAGGGTGTCCGGGCCGCCCTCCCCCGGCTGCTCGATCGCGAGGAAGGCGCTCTCCATCGCCTCGGCCTGCGCCAGCAGGCGCCGCCCGGCCTCGGCCAGCGTGTAGCCGGCGCCGCCGCGGATGAACAGCGGCTGGCCGAACTGCTTCTCCAGCGCCTGCACCCGCCGCGCCACCGTGGTGTGATCCACCTCCAGGCGCCGCGCCGCCGCGGTCAGCGTGCCGGCGCGCGACAGTTCGAGGAAATAGCGCAGGTTGTCCCAGTCCATCGGCGGCTCCCGGAGTGCCCAGGCACGGGCATTTCACCGCCATTGTGCACATTTGCAGACCAACTGTGCAAATCACCCGACTACCGCCGGCAATTTTCCACTGCTAGCTTGGTTTCCAGAGCCCGGCACCACCGGCATAACAACGACAAGCAAGCCTTTCCAGGCGAGGTGACCATGACCGCTACCCCCTCCATCCCCACCGTCAAGCTGCTGATCAATGGCGAGTTCGTCGAATCGCAAACCACCGAGTGGCGCGACGTCGTCAACCCGGCCACCCAGGAAGTGCTGGCCCGCGTACCCTTCGCCACCCAGGACGAGATGAACGCCGCCGTGGCCAGCGCCAAGGCCGCCTTCAAGACCTGGCGCAAGACCCCGATCGGCGCCCGCGCGCGCATCTTCCTCAAGTACCAGCAGCTGATCCGCGAGAACATGAAGGAGCTGGCGGCGATCCTCACCGCCGAACAGGGCAAGACCCTGCCGGACGCCGAGGGCGACGTGTTCCGCGGCCTGGAGGTGGTCGAGCACGCCGCCAACATCGGCAGCCTGCAGCTCGGCGAACTGGCCAACAACGTCGCCGGCGGCGTCGACACCTACACCCTCAACCAGCCGCTGGGCGTGTGCGCCGGCATCACCCCGTTCAACTTCCCGGCGATGATCCCGCTGTGGATGTTCCCGATGGCCATCGCCACCGGCAACACCTTCGTCCTCAAGCCCTCCGAGCAGGACCCGATGGTCACCATGCGCCTGGTCGAGCTGGCGCTGCAGGCCGGCATCCCGGCGGGCGTGCTCAACGTCATCCACGGCGGCGCCGACGCGGTGAACCTGCTCTGCGACCACCCGGACATCAAGGCGGTGTCCTTCGTCGGCTCCACCAAGGTCGGCACCCACGTCTACAACCGCGCCTCGCTCAGCGGCAAGCGCGCGCAGTGCATGATGGGCGCCAAGAACCACGCCATCGTCCTGCCCGACGCCCACAAGCAGCAGACCCTGGCCAACCTGGTCGGCGCCTGCTTCGGCGCGGCCGGCCAGCGCTGCATGGCGCTGTCGGTGGTGATCCTGGTCGGCGAGGCGCAGGCCTGGCTGCCGGAGCTGGTCGAGAAGGTCAAGACCCTCAAGGTCAGCGGCGGCACCGAGCCGGGCACCGACGTCGGCCCGGTGATCTCGCGCGCCGCCCTGGAGCGCATCAACGGCCTGATCGCCCGCGGTGTCGAGGAAGGCGCCGAGCTGCTGCTCGACGGCCGCAACCCGCAGGTACCGGGCTACGCCGACGGCAACTTCGTCGCCCCGACGGTGTTCTCCGGCGTCACCCCCGAGATGACCATCTACCGGGAAGAGATCTTCGGCCCGGTGCTCTGCGTGATGCAGGCGGCGACCATGGACGAGGCCATCGAGATCATCAACGCCAACCCCAACGGCAACGGCACCGCCATCTTCACCCGCTCCGGCGCCGCCGCCCGCCACTTCCAGGAAGAGATCGACGTCGGCCAGGTCGGCATCAACGTGCCGATCCCGGTGCCGGTGCCGCTGTTCTCCTTCACCGGCTCGCGCGGCTCCAAGCTCGGCGACCTCGGCCCCTACGGCAAGCAGGTGGTGCAGTTCTACACCCAGACCAAGACGGTCACCGCGCGCTGGTTCGACGAGGACGAAGTCGGCCACGTCAACACCACCATCACCCTGAAGTGAGCCGCGACGGCCGGCGCCGCGTGCGCCGGCCGCCCCGCCAGAACGACAAGAAGAGGACTCACCATGCATATCGGCTTTCTCGGACTCGGCCACATGGGCGCCCCGATGGCGCGCAACCTGCTCAAGGCCGGCCACCAACTGACCGTCTTCGACCCGGTGCCGGCGGCGGTCGCCGCGCTGGTCGAGGCCGGCGCCCAGGCCGCCGACTCGGCGGGCGGCGTGGCCCGTGCGGACGTCGAGCTGATCGTCACCATGCTCCCGGCCGCGGCCCACGTGAAGGCGGTCTACCTCGGCGACGACGGCCTGCTCGCCAACGTGCGCCCCGGCGTGCTGCTGATCGACTCCTCGACCATCGACCCGCACAGCGCCCGCGAAGTGGCCGCCGCCGCGGAGCAGCACGGCAACCCGATGCTCGACGCGCCGGTCTCCGGTGGCACCGGCGGCGCCGCGGCCGGCACCCTGACCTTCATGGTCGGCGGCAGCGATGCCGACTTCGACCGCGCCCGGGCGGTGCTCGCCGCCATGGGCAAGAACATCGTCCACTGCGGCGGCCACGGCAACGGCCAGGCGGCCAAGGTGGCCAACAACCTGCTGCTGGGCATCTCGATGATCGGCGTATCCGAGGCGATGAGCCTCGGCGTGGCCCTCGGCGTCGATCCCAAGGTGCTGGCCGGCATCATCAACACCTCCAGCGGTCGCTGCTGGAGTTCGGACACCTACAACCCCTTCCCCGGCGTGATGGACAACGTGCCGGCCTCGCGCGGCTACGAAGGCGGCTTCGGCACCGACCTGATGCTCAAGGACCTCGGCCTGGCCAGCGAAGCGGCCAAACAGGTGCGCCAGCCGGTGCTGCTCGGCGCCCTCGCCCAGCAGCTCTACCAGGCCTTCAGCGCCCAGGGCAACGGCCAGCTGGACTTCTCGGCGATCATCAACCTGTACCGCAAGGACGCCTGAGCATGAGCGAAGCCCCCGTGCTGGCCACGGTGCGCAACCGCATCGGCCACCTGACCCTCAACCGCCCGGCCGGCCTCAACGCCGTCAACCTGGAGATGGTGCGCCTGCTGCACCGTCAGTTGCAGGAGTGGGCGGACGATCCGCAGATCCTCGCCGTGGTGCTGCGCGCCAGCGGCGAGAAGGCCTTCTGCGCCGGCGGCGACATCCGCGCCCTGTACGACAGCTTCCGGGCCGGCGACGACCAGTGGCAGCGCTTCTTCGAGGAGGAATACGCCCTCGACCAGTACATCCACGCCTACCGCAAGCCGATCCTCGCCCTGATGGACGGCTTCGTGCTCGGCGGCGGCATGGGCCTGGTGCAGGGCGCAGCGCTGCGGGTGATCACCGAGCGGACCCGGATGGGCATGCCGGAAACCGCCATCGGCTATTTCCCCGACGTCGGCGCCAGCCATTTCCTCTCCCGCCTGCCCGGCGAGCTGGGCACCTATCTCGGCGTCACCGGCGTGCAGATCCGCGCCGCCGACGCCCTCTACGCCGGCCTCGCCGACTGGTGCCTGCCCAGCGAGCAACTCGCCGAGCTGGACCGCTGCCTCGACAACCTGAGCTGGACGGTGCACCCGCAGGAGGCCCTGCGCACCCTGCTCGCCACCCTCGCCTCGCGCAAACTGCCCGGCGCCGAACTCAAGGCCCTTCACCCGGCCATCGAGCAGCACTTCGCCCTGGACAGCGTGGCGACGATCCGCGCCTCGCTGCAGGGCGAGACGCGCGCCGAGTTCCAGCACTGGGCCGAGGAAACCGTCAAACTGCTGGACGGCCGCTCGCCGCTGGCCATGGAAGTCACCCGCGAACTGCTGCGCCGCGGCCGCGAACTGTCGCTGGCCGAGTGCTTCGCCCTCGAACTGCACCTGGACCGCCAGTGGTTCGAGCGCGGCGAGATCATGGAAGGCGTGCGCGCGCTGATCGTCGACAAGGACAAGAACCCGCGCTGGAACCCGCCCAGCCTCGCTGGCGTGAGCATGGAGCGGGTAGCCAGCTTCTTCCCGAGCAGCCAGACTGCCGGCAGGGCCCGCCAGGCAGTCTGAACGCCCGGCGAGTAGACAAGAACAAGAGAGAACGCCGATGAACGACCTGGAATTCACCGAAGAACAACGCATGATCCGCGACATGGCCCGCGAATTCGCCCAGCGCGAGATCGCCCCGCACGCCGCCGCGTGGGAAAAAGCCTGCTGGATCGACGACCGCCTGGTCGCCCAGATGGGCGAACTGGGCCTGCTCGGCATGGTGGTGCCCGAGGAATGGGGCGGCAGCTACATCGACTACGTGGCCTACGCCCTGGCCGTGGAGGAAATCTCCGCCGGCGACGGCGCCCTCGGCGCGCTGATGAGCGTGCACAACTCGGTGGGCTGCGGCCCGCTGCTCAACTACGGCAGCCAGGCGCAGAAGGAAGCCTGGCTGCCCGCTCTGGCCAGCGGCCAGGCCATCGGCTGCTTCTGCCTGACCGAGCCGCAGGCCGGCTCCGAAGCGCACAACCTGCGCACCCGCGCCGAACTGAAGGACGGCCAGTGGGTGCTCAACGGCGCCAAGCAGTTCGTCAGCAACGGCAAGCGCGCCAAACTGGCCATCGTCTTCGCCGTCACCGACCCGGAGCTGGGCAAGAAGGGCCTGTCGGCCTTCCTGGTGCCCACCGACACCCCCGGCTTCGTGGTCGAGCGCGCCGAACACAAGATGGGCCTGCGCGCCTCCGACACCTGCGCCATCGCCCTCGACGACTGCCGCATCCCGCAGCAGAACCTGCTCGGCGAGCGCGGCAAGGGCCTGGCCATCGCCCTGTCCAACCTGGAAGGCGGGCGCATCGGCATCGCCGCCCAGGCCCTCGGCATCGCCCGCGCCGCCTTCGAGGCCGCCCTGCGCTACGCCCGCGAGCGCATACAGTTCGGCAAGCCGATCATCGAGCACCAGAGCATCGCCAACCTGCTGGCCGACATGCACACCCGCATCAACGCCGCCCGCCTGCTCACCCACCACGCCGCCCGCCTGCGCAGCGCCGGCCTGCCCTGCCTGTCCGAAGCCTCCCAGGCCAAGCTGTTCGCCTCGGAAATGGCCGAACAGGTCTGCTCCAGCGCCATCCAGATCCACGGCGGCTACGGTTACCTGGAAGACTACCCCGTGGAGCGCTACTATCGGGATGCGCGGATCACGCAGATCTACGAGGGGACCAGCGAGATACAGCGGATGTTGATCGCCCGCGAGCTGGGGAGCTACTCGCTGTAGGAACGCGCATCCGCAGCGTACGGGGGACAACGGCGCAGGATGGTACCGCTGCCCCCGCTCTTCCGTCGGACGTGACAGAAGAGGCAGGATATTCTCGTCCGTGCCGATCGGACTCGACCGCCGGAGTATCCATGGCCAACCACCCCGTCCGCTTCCTCCTGCACGTTCAACTGGAACCCCTGCACCTCAACCCGCCGATCTGGCGCCGCCTGATGGTCGGCGGCGACTGCTCGCTGCGCCGGCTGCATCACTTCATCCAGGCCGCCATGGGCTGGCACAGCTGCCACCTCCACGAGTTCACCGACGGCCTCCATCGCTACCTGCCACCGGACGCCGACTTCCCCGCCCCTGAGGCACTGGACGACCGCAAGCACACGCTGCGCCGGTTGCTCCAGGCCGGAGACCGGCTGCGCTACGTCTACGACTTCGGCGACGCCTGGGAACATGTGATCGCCGTCGAACAGGTGGAAGCGTGCGAGGCCGGCGGCAGTTGGTGCGAAGTGCTCGATGGTGCTCGGGCCTGTCCGCCCGAGGACGTCGGCGGCGTAGCGGGTTACCTGCAGTTTCTCGATGCCATCCAGACTCGGCCGCTCGCCGACGCAGGACATGAGGCCCTGGCATGGGCCGGCGGCCCGTTCGATGCCGAGCTGTTCGACCGCCGCGCCGCCGACGCAGCCGTTCGGAGGATCTGCAACAACTTCTGGGGGTGACGGCCGCCAGGGCGCTGGCATGCAGGTGTCCGGCTGGCTGCAGAGCTCCCTGTCGGCCGCTCTCCTGCGCCGCAGCTGGCACGACCCAGAGCCCGTCGCGCCGCCCCAGTTCGCGGACCCAAGGCTAAAGCCTCCTCCTGGCGGTAACGCCAAACCCTGCCTGCGAGCGCTGGACGGTCGCCGATCGCCCGTGCAGGTATGCATCTTCCGCGAGTCTCGGGCGAGCCGCCGTGGATCGGCATGCTCCAGCCGTGGCATGCGCGGCTGCAGGCTTTAGAAAAGGCTCTGCGGGACGCCCGAGGCGAATGCCACCTCCCGCAGGCCACTCGCTCATGGGAGCAAGATGGGAACGCACACACCCGCCTTTTACCCAGCACAGAAACGCCAAAGCCCCGGATTCCGGGGCTTTGAGGTGTATGGATGGCGGAAGCGTAGAGATTCGAACTCTAGGACAGTTGCCCGTCGGCGGTTTTCAAGACCGCTGCCTTAAACCACTCGGCCACGCTTCCACAACGGGCGGCAATACTACCGGATCGAAACAGACTGTCAAACTCTGTTTCTTGGCGCGGCGCGGGGCTTTGCTAAGATTCGGGCAAACCGCCGCTTCCGGCGGACGTTGCATGTCCAGGAGGAAAGCACAATGCGCGAACAACCCTATGTCCTGCAGAGCACGCAGGTCGACCAGCTCGAGACCAGCAAGGTCCTGCGCAACACCTACGCCCTGCTGGCGCTGACCCTCGGCTTCAGCGGCCTGGTGGCTTTCGCCGCGCAGCAGGCCGGCGTGCCGCATCCGGGAATCCTGATCACCCTGGTCGGTTTCTACGGTCTGTTCTTCCTGACCATGAAACTGCGCAACTCCGCCTGGGGCCTGGCCAGCACCTTCGCCCTGACCGGCTTCATGGGCTACACCCTGGGGCCGATCCTCAACCGCTACCTGGGCCTGGCCAACGGCGCCGACCTGATCGTCAGCGCCTTCGCCATGACCGCCATCGTGTTCGGTGGTCTGTCCGCCTACGTGCTGACCACCCGCAAGAACATGAGCTTCCTGTCGGGCTTCATCACCGTCGGCTTCTTCGTGCTGCTCGGCGGCATGCTGGCGGCCTGGCTGTTCGAGATCAGCGGCTTGCAGCTGGCGATCAGCGCCGGCTTCGTGCTGTTCTCCTCGGCGGCGATCCTCTGGCAGACCAGCGAGATCATCCACGGCGGCGAGCGCAACTACATCATGGCGACCATCAGCCTGTACGTGTCGATCTACAACCTGTTCCTCAGCCTGCTGCAGCTGCTCGGCTTCGCCAGCAGCAACGACTGACCGCCAGCCCAGCCTCAAGGGAGCCCGCCGCTTTGGCGGGCTCTTTCGTTTGCGTTTATCATGTGCGCCTTTCCAGCTACGGATACCTGCAAGGCAGCGGTCTTGAAAACCGCCAACGGCTGCCCGCGACGACCATGAAATTCGCCATCGCCCTGTTCGCTCCCGCCCATGCGCCCTCCAGCCGCCGCGCCCTGCGCTTTGCCGAGGCGGCCCTGGCCGGCGGTCACGAGATCGTCCGGCTGTTCTTCTATCAGGACGCCGTGCACCTGGCCTCCTCGCTGGCGGTCAACGCCCAGGACGAGCCGGACCTGCCGGCAGCGTGGCGCGGTTTCGTGCGCGACCACGGCCTGGACGGCGTGGTGTGCATCGCCGCCGCGCTGCGCCGCGGCGTGCTGAACGCGGAGGAAGCGCAGCGCTACGGCCGCGCCAGCCACAACCTGGAAGCGCCCTGGGAGCTGTCCGGCCTCGGCCAGCTGCACGAGGCGGCCCAGCAGGCCGACCGCCTGATCTGCTTCGGAGGCGACTGAGATGGCCAAATCGCTGCTGCTGATCTGCCGCCGCGCACCGTGGAACGGCCCGGCCGCCCGCGAGGCGCTGGACGTCGCCCTGGCCGGCGGCGCCTTCGATCTGCCGATCGGCCTGCTGTTCCTCGACGACGGCGTGTTCCAGCTCAAGCCCGCCCAGCATCCCGCCATCGTGCAGCAGAAGGACCTGACCGCCAACCTGCAGGCGCTGCCGCTGTTCGGCGTCGAGGAGCTCTACGTCGCCGCCGCCGACCTGGCGCGGCGCGGCCTGAGCGCCGAACGCCTGAACCTGCCGGCCACGCCGGTGGAGGACGCCGGACTGCCCGCCCTGCTCAACCGCTACGATCTGGTGATCACCCTCTGATGGCCACCCTGCACCTGCTTTCCCGTTCGCCCTTCGCCGACACCAGCGGCGCCAGCTGCCTGCGCCTGCTCGGCGCCGGCGACGGCCTGCTGCTCTGCGGCGACGCTGTCTACGCCCTGCAACCCGGCTCCGCCCCCTGCGCGATGCTGCGCGCGCTGCCGGCCGACCGCCCGCTGTTCGCTCTCGCCGAGGACCTCGAGGCGCGCGGCATCGCCGCGCCGGACTTCATCCAGGCGCTCGACTACCCCGGCTTCGTCGAACTCACCCTGCGTTTCGAACGGGTCAACAGCTGGCTATGAGCACCCTCAAGATAGACGGCAAGGACATCGCCCTGGACAAGGACGGCTACCTGGTCGAGCTGGATGACTGGAGTCCGGCGGTCGCCGAGGCGCTGGCCGCACGCGAGCAGCTCGTCCTCGGCGAGGCGCACTGGGAGATCCTCGAACTGCTGCGGCGCTTCTATGCCGAATTCCAGCTGTCGCCGGCCACCCGCCCGCTGATCCGCTACGCCGCGCAGCAGCTCGGCGCGGAAAAGGGCAACAGCCTGCACCTGAACAAACTGTTCCACGGCACCCCCGCCAAACTGGCCGCCAAGCTGGCCGGACTGCCCAAACCGACCAATTGCCTATGACTCCGACCCTGGTGACTCCTGCAGAACATCCCTTCGCCCAGTTCGTGCGCATCCTCGGCAAGGGCAAGCGTGGCGCGCGCAGCCTGACCCGCGAGGAAGCCCGCGAGGCCATGGGCATGCTGCTCGACGGCAAGGTCGAGGAGGTGCAACTGGGCGCCTTCCTGATGCTGCTGCGCCACAAGGAGGAAAGCGCCGAGGAACTGGCCGGCTTCACCGAGGCGGTGCGCGAGCGCCTCAATGCACCGCCCACCCTGGTCGATCTCGACTGGCCGAGCTACGCCGGCAAGAAACGCCACCTGCCCTGGTACCTGCTGGCCGCCAAGGCGCTGGCCGCCAGCGGCGTGCGCATCCTGCTGCACGGCGGCGGTGCACACACCGCCGGGCGCCTGTATACCGAACAGTTGCTCGACCAGCTGGAAATCCCCTGCTGCAGCGACTGGGACAAGGTGGGCCGGGCGCTCGACCAGGGCAACCTCGCCTTCATTCCGCTGGGCGCCTGGATGCCGCGCCTGCAGCAGATGATCGACCTGCGCAACACCCTCGGTCTGCGCTCGCCGATCCACTCGCTGGCCCGCGTGCTCAACCCGCTGGGCGCGCGCTGCGTGCTGCAGAGCATCTTCCACCCGGGCTACCAGGCGATCCACCGCGACGCCTGCGTACTGCTCGGCGACCATGCCATCGTGATCAAGGGCGACGGCGGCGAGATCGAGGTCAATCCCGACGTCGACACCCAGCTGTTCGGCGCCAGCGCCGGCCAGGCCTGGGACGAGCAGTGGCCGGCGCTGGCGGCGCAGCGCCACGTCAAGCCGGCCGAGCTCGACCCGGCGCAGCTGCTCGCCTTCTGGCAGGGCAAGAGCGAGGACGCCTACGGCCGTCTGGCCGTGCTCGGCACCATGGCCCTCGCCCTGCGCGGCCTGGGCCTGGAGCGCGAAGCGGCCTTCAAGCGCGCCGCCGAGCTCTGGGAGCGCCGACTGGGCTGAGCCAGGCGGGCGGGCTGCCGGACCGGGAGCCGCCCCAGGCTTGCCGGTCGCTTCCGCCATGACCCTGAGCATCCACCAGCTGCGCGTCCAGGACTGGCGCCAGGCCTTCGGCGGCGGCGACTACAGCCGCGGCCGCGACTATTTCCTCGACAACCGCTCGCACATCGACGGCCTCGAGAAGGGCGTACTGCTCGCCGAGTGCCGCGGCTCGGGCCGCCAGCGCTACCGCCAGCGCATCCGCCTGATCGACCGCGGCAACCGCTGGGACGTCGACGGCCGCTGCAACTGCCCGGTCGGCTACAACTGCAAGCACGTGGTCGCTGCCCTGCTCACCCTCGAGCGCCTGCAACTGCAGGGCCAGGCCCTGACCGACCGCGACGCGCCGCCGGAAAACGTCGAGCTGCCCGCCCAGGCGCCGCAGCCGCGGCTGATCCTCGGCAGCCACGTGCGTGTGCACTACGACGCGCGCAAGGGCCGGATGATCGAGCAGACCCAGCACCGCGCGGCGCTGGCCTTCGACTACCAGGGCCACCTCGCCTTCGGTCGGGTCGCACAGCGCGAGTGGCTGGTCAGCCTCGACGGCCAGCGCCAGCTGCGCATCGTCCGCCAGCTGGAGGCCGAGGCCGCGCTGCGCCAGCAACTGCTCGCCCTCGGCTTCGCCGTCGCCCTGCGGCGCAGCGAGGCGCTGCCGGAAAGCGCCGGCGAACCCTTCGAGCTGGCCGACGACGCCGCCTGGCTGCACTTCGTCCGCGAGCAGCTGCCGTCGCTGCGCGAGCAGGGCTGGCAGGTGCGCATGCAGCCGGACTTCCAGTTCAACCTGGCGACCCTCGGCGCCTGGCACCTCGGCATCAACGAAGCGGAGGACGGCGACTGGTTCGACCTGGAGATGGGCATCGAGGTGGACGGCGAGCGGGTCAGCCTGCTGCCGATCCTGCTGCACGCCATCCGCCACTCGCCCTGGCTGCTGACCGGCGAGGCGCTGGCCCGCCGCGGCGACGACGAGGAGCTGCTGGTACCGCTGCCGCGCAGCGGCGGGCGCCGCGTCGCCCTGCCCTTCGGCCGCCTCAAGCCGCTGCTGGCCAGCCTCGGCGAGCTGTACTTCCGCGAGGACCTCGGCGAGGAAGCCGCCTGGAGCGAGCGCCTGCGCCTGGGCCGCGCCGACGCCGCGCGCCTGGCCGCCCTGGAACAGGTGCCGGCGTTGCACTGGCTGGGCGGCGAGCGCCTGCGCGAGTTCGCCCGCCGCCTGCAGGAGCTGCCGCAGCAGCCGGTGGCCACCCCGGCCGGTCTGCGCGCCGAACTGCGCGACTACCAGCAGCAGAGCCTGGCCTGGCTGCAGGCCCTGCGCGAGCTCAAGGTCGGCGGCATCCTCGCCGACGACATGGGCCTGGGCAAGACCCTGCAGACCCTGGCGCACATCCTCGTCGAGAAACAGGCCGGCCGGCTGACCAGCCCGGCGCTGATCGTCATGCCCACCAGCCTGATTCCCAACTGGCAGGACGAGGCGGCGCGCTTCGCCCCCGAGCTGCGCGTGCTGGCCCTGCACGGCCCGCGGCGCAAGGGCCTGTTCGCGCAGATCGAGCAGAGCGACCTGGTGCTGACCACCTACGCCCTGCTGCCGCGCGACCTCAAGCAGCTGGCTCCCCGCCACTGGCACCTGGCGATCCTCGACGAGGCGCAGAACATCAAGAACCCGCGCAGCCGCGCCGCCCAGGCGGCCGGCCAGCTCGCCGCCGGCCAGCGCCTGTGCCTGACCGGCACGCCGCTGGAGAACCATCTCGGCGAGCTGTGGTCGCTGTTCGACTTCCTGATGCCCGGCTGGCTGGGCGATGCCAAGAGCTTCACCCGCCTCTACCGCACGCCGATCGAGAAGCGTGGCGACGCCCAGCGCCTCGCCCACCTGGTGGCGCGGGTCAAGCCCTTCCTGCTGCGCCGCACCAAGGAACAGGTGGCCCGCGAGCTGCCGCCGAAGACCGAGATCACCCAGCGCATCGAGCTGACCGACGTGCAGCGCGACCGCTACGAGACCCTGCGCCTGGCCATGGACCAGAAGGTGCGCGCCGAGATCCAGCGTCTGGGCATCGGCCGCAGCCAGCTGGTGATCCTCGAGGCGCTGCTGCGCCTGCGCCAGGCCTGCTGCGACCTGCGCCTGCTCGGCGACGCGGGCGCCGATCTGGCCGCCGCCGACTCCGGCAAGCTCGCCGCCCTGCTGGAGATGCTCGAAGAACTGATCAGCGAAGGCCGCCGGGTGCTGCTGTTCTCGCAGTTCACCAGCATGCTGGAACTGATCGAGGCCGAGCTGAAGGCACGCAGGATCGCCTACGCCAAGCTGACCGGTGCCACCCAGGACCGCCGCGCGCCGGTGGAAGCCTTCCAGGGCGGCAAGGTGCCGGTGTTCCTGATCAGCCTCAAGGCCGGCGGCGCCGGCCTCAACCTCACCGCCGCCGACACGGTGATCCACTTCGACCCCTGGTGGAACCCGGCCGCCGAGGCCCAGGCCAGCGACCGCGCCTACCGCATCGGCCAGGACAAGCCGGTGTTCGTCTACCGGCTGATCGCTCGCGGCAGCGTCGAGGAGAAGATCCAGCAGCTGCAGCAGAGCAAGGCCAGCCTGGCCCGCAGCGTGCTGGAGGGCGGCGGCCAGGGCGACTGGACGCTGAGCGAAGCCGACCTCGATGCCCTGCTGGCGCCGCTGGCCTGAAGCCGTGCCCTTCCCCGAGGCGCACAGCCTGCCCTGCGAGTGGCGCGACTACCCGGAGTGGCACCGCGGCCGCAACCGCTACGCGGTGTGGACCCTGCCGGTGGACTGCCCGCAGATCCTCGCCCGCCTCGAACGCGCCCGCGCCCACCTCGGCGCCTGGTTGCACGGCGCCGGTCGGCGCCAGGCGCACGTCAGCCTGTTCGTCTGCGGCTTTCCGAGCGCGGCGCCGCACTTCGACGACGACTTCCCCGCCGCACGCCTCGACGCCCAGCTCGACGCCCTGCGCCGGCTCGCCGCCGGGCCCTTCGAGCTGCACATCGGCGGCCTGCGCAGCTTCGCCAGTGCGCCCTTCCTGGCGGTCGCCGATCCGCACGAGCGGCTGGCGGGACTGCGCGCGGCGCTCGCCGCGTGCGGTCCGGAGATCCGCCAGGCGCCCTACCGGGCGCACCTCACCGTCGGCCTGTACGCCCGCGCCATACCGCGCGCACAGCTGGCTCGACAGCTGGCGGCCTTTGCCGAGCGCGAACCGCTGCGCCTGCCGGTGCGCGAGCTGCACCTCAGCAGCTACGCCGCAACCGACCTCAGCGGTCCGCTACGCTGCGAGCGACGGTTACGGCTCGATTGACCCACCAGCCTGTCGACCCGGCGAATGCACGGTGATGCAGGCAGTGGCTTTCCAAAAATTGATTATGTTAAAAAAAGAATAATTTTATGCGCGATGCGTCCCGCGCGGCTCCCGGCCTGTATAATCCGCCCCTCATCCTGCAGCCCGGACGGAGAGCCATGCCGATCAAGTACGCGCGTCGCCTCACCGACCGCCGCCGCTCCCGGCAGAGCAACCGTCAGCTCGGCCTGTGTCTGGCGTTCGTCGCCGGCGCCGCCAACGCTGGCGGCTTTCTCGCCGTGCAGCAGTACACCTCGCACATGACCGGCATCCTTTCCTCGGTGGCCGACCACCTGGTGCTCGGCGCCACCGACCTGGCCCTCGGCGGCATCGGCGGCCTGCTGTCGTTCGTCGCCGGCGCCATCGTCTCCACCCTGCTGATCAATTTCTCGCGACGCCGGCGCCTGCACGGCCAGTTCGCCCTGCCGCTGCTGCTTGAGGCGCTCCTGCTGCTCTGCTTCGGTGTGCTCGGCACGCGGCTGATGGCGATTCCGGGGTTCTTCGTGCCGCTCACCGTGATGCTGCTGTGCTTCATCATGGGCCTGCAGAACGCCATCATCACCAAGCTCTCCAACGCCGAGATCCGCACCACCCATGTCACCGGGATGATCACCGACATCGGCATCGAGCTGGGCAGGCTGCTCTACGTCAATCGCAGCGCGCGCCCGGACCAGCCGCCGGTGCGCGCCAACCGCGAACGCCTGCGGATCAACTGCCTGCTGGTCGGCAGCTTCTTCGCCGGCGGGGTCGGCGGCGCCTTCGGCTTCCAGCACCTCGGCTTCCTCTCCACCGTGCCGCTGGCCGCGCTGCTGCTGATCCTGGCGCTGGTGCCGGTGTTCGACGACCTACGCCTGGGCTGGCAGCTCTGGCGGCGTCGCCGCTGAGCCACCGGCCGACCGCAGCGATCTGTCGCACTGCAACAAAAGCCTGTCGCGCTGGGCACTGACGCGCGCGCGCAATCCTCATATGCTAGGGATTCGCTGCACCATCGGGAGTCCAGACCGCCGGAGCGCCGGGGCGCGGCCATCGCGTTCGACGTGCTCCGGCCGCCTGGCGCACTCGTCGTCTGGCTGTCCTGTTAGGGAAGAAGGGAATGAAACAGCAACAGAAGTGGGTCGCCCGCGGGGTTTTCCTGGTTGCGTTGCTGCTGGGCGGCTGGCTCGCCTGGCACGAGCTGCGCCACGACGGCCCCGGCGACGGCTTCGTCGCCGGCAACGGACGCATCGAGGCCACCGAGATCGACGTGGCCACCAAGCTGGCCGGGCGCATCGCCGCCATCGAGGTCGACGAAGGCGATTTCGTCGAACCCGGCCAGGTGCTGGCGCGGATGGACACCGAGTCCCTCCAGGCCCAGTTGCGCCAGGCCGAGGCGCAGACCCGCCAGGCGCAGAACGCCATACTCACCGCGCGCGCGCTGGTCGCCCAGCGCGAGAGCCAGAAGGCCACCGCCGAGGCGGTGGTCCTGCAGCGCCGCGCCGAACTGACCGCCGCCGAGAAGCGCCACCAGCGCACCGCCGCCCTGGTGCAGCGCAACGCCATGGCCCGCCAGCAGCTCGACGACGATCTGGCCGCCCTGCAGAGTGCCCAAGCCGCGCTGACCGCCGCACGCGCCCAGGTGCTCGCCGACCAGGCGGCCATCGAGGCCGCCCGCTCGCAGACGATCGAGGCCGAGTCGGCGGTCGAGGCGGCCCGCGCCACGGTGGCGCGGCTGCAGGTGGAGATCGACGACAGCCTGCTCAGGACCGACCGCGCCGCCCGCGTGCAGTACCGGGTGGCGCAGCCGGGCGAAGTGCTCGGCGCCGGCGGCAAGCTGCTCAACCTGGTCGACCTGACCGACGTCTACATGACCTTCTTCCTTCCCGAGCGCCTGGCCGGACGGGTGGCCATCGGCAGCGAGGCGCGGCTGGTGCTCGACGCCGCGCCGCAGTACGTGATCCCGGCCCGGATCAGCTACGTGGCCAGCGTCGCCCAGTTCACGCCCAAGACGGTGGAGACCGCCAGCGAGCGCGAGAAAATGATGTTCCGGGTCCGCGCGCGCATCGACCCCGAGCTGCTGCGTCGCCATCGCGAGCAGGTCAAGACCGGCCTGCCCGGCGTAGCCTGGCTCAAGCTCGACGCCGCCGCCGAATGGCCGGCCCACCTGCAGGTGAACGTCGGCCCATGAGCGACGCGAGCATCGCCCGGCTGCGCCGGGTCGGCCTCGACTACGGACGCGTCCGCGCGCTGGACGACGTGACTCTGGAAATCCCCGCCCGGCGCATGGTCGGCCTGATCGGCCCGGACGGGGTCGGCAAGTCCAGCCTGCTGGCGCTGATCGCCGGCGCGCGGCAAATCCAGCGCGGCACGGTCGAGGCGCTCGGCGGCGACATGGCCGACAGTCGCCACCGCCGCGCGGTCTGCCCGCGCATCGCCTACATGCCGCAGGGCCTGGGGCGCAACCTCTACCCCACCCTGAGCGTGCTGGAGAACCTCGAGTTCTTCGCCCGCCTGTTCGGCCAGGCCCGCGACGAGCGCCGCTGGCGGATCGACGAACTGACCCGCAGCACCGGCCTGCACCCGTTCCTCGAGCGCCCGGCCGGCAAGCTCTCCGGCGGCATGAAGCAGAAGCTCGGGCTGTGCTGTGCACTGATCCACGACCCCGACCTGCTGATCCTCGACGAACCGACCACCGGCGTCGATCCGCTGTCGCGCAACCAGTTCTGGGCGCTGATCGAGCGCATCCGCGCCGAACGTCCGCAGATGAGCGTGCTGGTGGCCACCGCCTACATGGACGAGGCGCAGCGCTTCGACCACCTGCTGGCGATGGACGGCGGGCGCATCCTCGCCAGCGGCTCGCCGCAGGCGTTGCTGCAGGACACCGCCAGCGACAGCCTGGAACAGGCCTTCATCCGCCTGCTGCCGGAGGAGCGCCGCCAGCGCCACCGGCCCCTGACGATCCCGCCACGCTCGACCAGCGAGGGCGTGGCCATCGAGGCGCACGGCCTGACCATGCGCTTCGGCGACTTCGTCGCGGTCGACCACGTGGACTTCCGCATCGAACGCGGGGAAATATTCGGCTTCCTCGGCTCCAACGGCTGCGGCAAGACCACCACCATGAAGATGCTCACCGGCCTCCTGCCGGCCAGCGAGGGCCGGGCGCTGCTGTTCGGTCGGCCGGTGGATCCGCACGATCTGGAGACCCGCCAGCGGGTCGGCTACATGTCGCAGGCGTTCTCGCTGTACAGCGAGCTGAGCGTGCTGCAGAACCTCGAGCTGCACGCCCGGCTGTTCCACATCCCGGCCGAGCGGCGCGCCGCGCGCATCGGCGAGATGCTCGAGCGCTTCGAGCTGCAGGACGAGGTCGACAGCCTGCCCGAGCGTCTGCCGCTGGGCGTGCGCCAGCGTCTCTCGCTGGCGGTGGCGGTGATCCACGCGCCGGAGATCCTGATTCTCGACGAGCCCACCTCGGGGGTCGACCCGGTGGCCCGCGACGGCTTCTGGGAGCTGCTGGTGCAACTGTCGCGCGAGGACGGGGTGACCATCTTCATCTCCACCCACTTCATGAACGAGGCACTGCGCTGCGACCGCATCTCGCTGATGCACGCCGGCCGGGTGCTCGACAGCGACACCCCGCAGGCGCTGATGGACAAGCGCGGCCTGGCGAGCCTGGAGGAGACCTTCATCGCCTACCTGGAGGACGCCGTGAGCGAGAGCGGGCAGGCTGTGCCGGCGAACGCCGCGCCGGCGGCCACACCGGCCGCAGGCACCGCCGGCAGCGCGCAGGGCGGGCGCTTCAGCCTGCGCCGGCTGCTCGGCTACAGTCGCCGCGAGTCCATGGAGCTACGCCGCGATCCGGTGCGCGCCACCCTGGCGCTGCTCGGCACCGTGCTGCTGATGTTCATCATGGGCTACGGGGTCAGCTACGACGTCGAGAACCTCAGCTACGCGGTGCTCGACCGTGACCGCAGCACCGCAAGCCAGGGCTACCTGCTGGAGATCGCCGGCTCGCGCTACTTCACCGAGCGGGCGCCGCTGGCCAGCCATGCCGAACTGGACCGGCGCCTGCGCAGCGGCGAGATCGGCCTGGCCATCGAGATCCCGCCAGGCTTCGGCCGCGACCTCAAGCGCGGCGCCCGCCCGCAGATCGCCTTCTGGATCGACGGCGCCATGCCGATGCGCGCCGACACCATCAAGGGCTACGTGCAGGGCCTGCACGCCGGCTACCTGCAGGAACTGGCCCGCCGCTCCGGCGTCGAGACCGACCAGCCGGTCGAGATCGCCATCCGCTACCGCTACAACCCCGACGTGCAGAGCCTGCCGGCCATGGTTCCGGCGATGATCCCGATCCTGCTGATGATGATTCCGGCGATGCTCACCGCCCTGGGCGTGGTACGCGAGAAGGAGCTCGGCTCGATCACCAACTTCTACGTCACCCCGGTGACCCGCCTGGAGTTCCTGCTCGGCAAGCAGTTGCCCTACATCGCCCTCGGAATGATCAACTTCCTCACCCTGGTGCTGCTCGCGGTATTCGTCTTCGGCATCCCCATCAAGGGCAGCCTGCTCGCCTTGGGCATCGGCGGCCTGCTCTACGTCGCCTGCGCCACCGGTCTGGGCCTGCTGATGTCGGCGGTGCTGAACAGCCAGATCGCGGCGATCTTCGGCACCGCCATCGCCACCCTGCTGCCGGCCATCCAGTTCTCCGGCCTCACCCACCCGGTCTCGGCGCTGGAAGGCGCCAGCGCCGTGGTCGGCCAGCTGTATCCGACCAGCCATTTCCTGGTCGTGACCCGCGGCGTGTTCTCCAAGGCGCTCGGCCTGGCCGAACTGTGGCCCTACTTCGTTCCCATGCTGCTGGCCATCCCGCTGCTGACCCTGCTCAGCGTCGCCGGCCTGCGCAAGCAGGAGAGGTGAGATGCGCGCACTCGGCAACATCCTCCAGCTCGGCCTCAAGGAGTTGCGCAGCCTGTACCGCGACCCGGCGCTGGTGGCGCTGATCGTCTACTCCTTCACCCTGGCCATCTACTCCAGCGCCACCGCGCTGCCCGAGGCGCCGCATCGCGCCACCATCGCGGTGGTCGACGAGGACCGCTCGCCGGCCTCGCAGCGGCTGATCGACGCCTTCCAGCTGCCCTACTTCGTACCGCCCGAACCCATCGACCTGGCGCAGATGGACAGCGGCATGGACGCCGGCCGCTATACCTTCACCCTGGACATTCCGCCGGGCTTCCAGGCGGACCTGCTGGCCGGGCGCCGGCCGACCGTACAGCTCAACGTCGACGCCACCCAGGTCAGCCAGGCGTTCACCGGCGCCGGGCACATCCAGCAGATCGTCGCCAGCGAAGTCGCCGAGTTCGTCCGCCGCTACCGCAGCGTCGACGCCCAGCCGGTGGAAGCGGTGGTGCGCATGGCCTTCAACCCCAACCTGGTGCGCGCCTGGTTCGGCGCGGTCAACGAGGTGGCCAACCAGATCACCATGCTGGCGATCATCCTCACCGGCGCGGCGCTGATCCGCGAGCGCGAGCACGGTACCATCGAGCACCTGCTGGTGATGCCGGTCACCCCCGTGGAGATCATGCTGGGCAAGGTCTGGGCCATGGGCCTGGTGGTGCTGGTCGCCGCCACCTTCTCGCTGCTGACGGTGGTGCGCGGCTGGCTGGACATCCCGCTGCAGGGCTCGCTGGCGCTGTTCGTCGGCGGCGCCGCGCTGCACCTGTTCGCGGTCACCTCGATGGGCATCTTCTTCGGCACCCTGGCGCGCTCGATGCCACAGCTCGGCCTGCTGGTGATCCTCGTGCTGATCCCGCTGCAGATCCTCTCCGGCGGGGTCACCCCGCGCGAGAGCATGCCCGAGGCGGTCCAGCAGGTGATGCTGATCGCACCCACCACCCACTTCATCCAGCTGGCCCAGGCGGTGCTGTTCCGCGGCGCCGGCCCGGACATCGTCTGGCCGCAGCTGCTGACCCTGGCGGCGATCGGCGCGACCTTCTTCGCCGGCGCCCTGGCGCGGCTGCGCAAATCGCTGCAGTGATGGATACTCCCAGCACGCGGCCCACTCCATGAGGAACCTGCCCTTGAAACGGACTCCCGGCCTCCTGTCCCGACTGGCCTTGGCGCTGGCCCTCGGCACGGCTCCGACCCTGCTGCTCGCCGAGCAGCCGGCACCCTCGACCCGCGTCGACCTGATCGGCGTCTACCAGCAGGCGCTCGCCAACAACGCCGACCTCGCCGCCGCCCGCGCCGACTACCTGGCGCGCCGGGAGGCGGTGCCGCAGGCACGCGCCAGCCTGCTGCCGCAACTCGGCGGCGCCGCCAGCCTGAGCGACAGCCGTACCGAGCTGGACCGCCCGGCGCTCGACACACAGCGCAGCGGCCTGCTCTACCAGCTCAACCTCAGCCAGGCGCTGCTGCGCGCCGACCGCTGGTTCCAGCTGCAGGCCGCTCGCGCCGGCAGCGAGCAGGCGGCGCTGCAGCTGGCGGCGGTCGAGCAGCGTCTGATCCTGCAGAGCGCCGAGGGCTACTTCGCCGTGCTCCGCGCCCAGGACGCGCTGGCCGCGGCGCGCGCCGAGGAGACCGCGCTCGGCCGCCATCTCGAGCAGGCCAGCGCGCGCTTCGAGGTCGGCCTCTCCGACCGCACCGAGGTGCTCGAGGCCCAGGCCGCCCAGGACACCGCGCGGGCCAACCGCATCGCCGCCGAGCGCCAGGTGGAGGATGCCTTCCAGGCCCTGGCCACCCTCACCGACCGCGACTACCGCTTCGTCGAGGGCATCCGCCACAGCCTGCCGGTAAGCGCGCCGACGCCGGACGACGCCGGCGCCTGGGTCGATACCGCCGCCCGCCACAACCTCGAACTGCAGGCCAGCCAGTATGCGGTGAGCGGCGCCGAGCAGAGCCTGCGCCAGCGCAAGGCCGGCCACGCGCCGAGCCTCGATCTGGTCGCCCAGTATCAACGCGGCGACAACGACCGCCTGGGCTTCGCCAACAGCGCCCTGCCCGGGCGGACCGGCAGCGCCATCTCCGGCGACGTCGAGCAGCGCAGCATCGGCGTCGAACTGAACATCCCGCTGTACAGCGGCGGCCTGACCAGCTCGCAGGTGCGCGAGGCCTACCAGCGCCTGAGCCAGAGCGAGCAGCAGCGCGAGGCGCTGCGCCGCCAGGTGGTGCAGGACACCCGCAACTTCCACCGCGCGGTGCACAGCGACGTGGCCCAGGTGCAGGCGCGGCGTCTGGCGATCCGCTCCAGCCAGAGCGCCCTGGAGGCCACCGAACTTGGCTACGAGGTCGGCACGCGCAACATCGTCGACGTGCTCGACGCCCAGCGCCAGCTGTACGCTGCGGTGCGCAGCTACAACGATGCGCGCTACGACTACATCCTCAACCAGCTGCGCCTCAAGCTGGCCGCCGGCCTGCTCAGCCCGGCCGACCTGCAGGCGCTGTCGCCCTGGCTCAAGCCCGACTACGATCCGGACCGCGACTTCCTGCCGCCGCCGGCGCCGAGCGACCTCGAACAGCGCAGCTGAGCCCCGGGAATAGTCCTTGTTGCAGCGCAACAAGGACGGCTATCCTTTCCTGGGGCAGCGGTCCCGACGAACGCTGCCCCGCTCCTCCCGGACACCCGACTCCAGTTTCTGCGCCGCATCAGGGATATGCACCGGCGGCCACGGGTTCCTCAACGGTCCGCTCATCGAGGAATACAGGATGAACATGCCCTCTACCCCCCCGGCCATCTCGCCGTCGTCTCCGGCCGAACCGGACAGCGTGCCCAACCCCCTCGATCTCAAGGTCCACGCCGCACTCGCCCGGGCCACCTCCTCGCTGTCGCCGACCGCCCTGCTGCTGGCCCTGATCGACTGGTCCGCCCATCTGGCCGGCTCGCCCGGCAAGCAGCTGGAGCTGGCCAATCTGGCGCTCGAACAGACCCGGCGGATCAACCAGTACCTGCGCGAGATCGCCCTGGCCACTCCGGAATGCCCGGCCCACGAGTGCGTCGAACCGCCACGGCGCGACCGGCGCTTCGCTGCGAGCGAGTGGCACCAGTGGCCGTTCAACCTGATGCACCAGTCCTTCCTGCTCGCTCAGGACTGGTGGCAGGCCGCCACCCACGGCGTGCGCGGCGTGTCGCGCCACCACGAGGAGGTGGTGGCCTTCGCCGCCCGCCAGTTGCTCGACGTCTTCTCCCCCGGCAACTACCTGCCGAGCAACCCGGTGGTCCTCAAGCGCACCCTGGAGAGCGGCGGCACCAACCTGGTGCAGGGCATGATCCACTGGCTGGAAGACCTCGAACGAATGACCGCCGGCCGACCGCCAGCCGGCACCGAGAACTTCCTGGTCGGCCGCGACGTGGCGACGACGCCGGGCAAGGTGGTGCTGCGCAATCGCCTGATCGAGCTGATCCAGTACAGCCCGACCACCGAGACGGTGCACCCCGAGCCGATCCTGATCGTCCCGGCGTGGATCATGAAGTACTACATCCTCGACCTGTCGCCGCACAACTCGCTGGTCCGCTACCTGGTCGAGCAGGGCCACACGGTGTTCTGCATCTCCTGGAAGAACCCCGGCGCCGAGGACGGCGACCTGGGCATGGACGAATACCTCGAGCTCGGCTTCTTCGCCGCCCTGCAGGCGATCGACGCCATAGTCCCCGGACGCCGGGTGCACGCCACCGGCTACTGCCTGGGCGGCACCCTGCTGTCGATCGCCGCCGCCGCCATGGCCCGCGACGACGACCGGCGGCTGGCCTCGCTCAGCCTGTTCACCGCGCAGACCGACTTCACCGAGCCCGGCGAGCTGGCGCTGTTCATCGACGAAAGCCAGGTCAGCCTGCTCGAGGCGCAGATGCGCGAAACCGGCTACCTGACCGCCGGACAAATGGTCGGCGCCTTCCAGCTGCTGCGCTCCAACGACCTGCTGTGGTCGCGGATGGTCGGCGAATACCTGATGGGCGAGCGCGGCACGATGAACGACCTGATGGCCTGGAACGCCGACGCCACGCGCATGCCGGCGCGCATGCACGCCCAGTACCTGCGCCGCCTGTTCCTCAACGACGACCTCAGCGAGGGCCGCTACCCGGTCGGCGGCCGCCCGGTGTCGCTGAGCGACATCGACACGCCGATCTTCTGCGTGGCCACCACCCAGGACCACGTCGCCCCCTGGCGCTCGGTGTTCAAGCTGCACTACCTGACCCCGGCGCCGATCACCTTCCTGCTCACCAGCGGCGGGCACAATGCCGGCATCGTCAGCGAACCGGGTCGCGCACGCCGCCACTACCAGGTGATGGACCGGCCGGCCGGCGCGACCTACGTGGCCCCGGACGCCTGGCTGGCCAGCGCGCCGCGCCACGAGGGCTCCTGGTGGCCGCAGTGGCAGACCTGGCTCGCGGCCCGTTCCGGCGCGCCGCTGCCGCCCCCCGAACTCGGCGCCGCCGCCCGCGGCTACCCGCCGCTCGACGATGCGCCGGGCGAATACGTCCGAACCCAGTAGTCCGCTCCCACCCCGAGGGAAGTTGCCATGTATCTCGACGCCCAATCCGCCTTGACGCTCTACAAGGTCAACCTGCAGTTCTCCTTCCGCCTCTGCGACCTGCTGCGAGAGAACGCCCTGCGCTGGAGCGAGGCCGGCAGCCGCGCCATCGACGCCTGCGCCAGCGAGCTGGAAAACGCGACCACGCGCATGCTCGACGCCAGCGACTGGAGCAGTCTGGCCTTCGTCTCCAGCGACCTCTACTGGAAGGCCCTGCAGCTGCAGACCCGCGCGGCGCAGCAACTGGCGGAAACCACCCTGGCCAACCACAACGCGCTGTCGGCGGCCACCCAGGAGACGGTGTCGGCCTGGCAGAAACAGGCCGCCGGCGCCCTCAAGGAGACCACCGGAGCCATGCCGATCAGTACCACCCTGCAGGACTACCTGCAGGACTACCTGCACCTGCTCGCTCCGCAGGCCGGCCGGGCGCAGCGCAAGACGGCGCGCGGCAGAGCCCACTGACTCCGTCCGTCGTTCGCTCCGCGCAAGCGGGGCGAACGACGCTCCGGATCCTGCCTCCGCAGAATTCGGCCATCGAATTGTGCGGCGCAAGAAAAAAACCGCCAAAAACGATTAACCTATTCAAGAACATTAGACCTTGGTCTAAAATTGGAGCTCCTTGACAAGCAGAGGACTCCCCTCATGAACGAACCCCAGCTAAAAAGCCTGCTCGACGACCTGGACTCCGCCAACGCCGCTGCCGACGGCCTGAGCCGCCTGGTGGTGACCAGACTGGCCGAGAAGCGGATTCCATATCGGGCCATGCTGGGAACCGTCGAACTGGACGGCAAGCGGATCTATCCTCACTTCTGGGTCGAAGCCGATGGCTGCCTGATCGACTACCGCGCCTGCCGCCTGCTTGGCGACGACGAACGCCTGCCGCATGGCGTGATCGCCAAGGACCGGCTGCAAGCCAGGTACGAGGGCACCAGCATCGTGATCGACCCGCTGCCCGACTACCTGTTCGAGCAGCTCGTGCACTGACCCCGCTCTGCCGCCCACCCTCCAGATGAACGCACCCAGACCCCGGCCACGCCGGGGTCTGGCGTTTCTGCGCCCAGCATCTTGATTTTTTACTGTATGGATTTACAGTATAAGACAGACGGAGAACCTGTCCACGCTCAGCCCCGAAGGGGCGACAGCCCATCAAGCCCGCCACAAGGAGCCCAGCCATGTTCCTCTCGCTCACTGGTCGCAGCATCGCCCTGCGCAAGGCCTCCCCCTACGATCTCAGCGACTTCCGCTGCTCGCCCGCCGAACTGCAGGACAAGTACGAGAGCGGCATCCGCCGTGCCGAGCACCCGCACTTCACCCGCGCCCGCTGGCTGGACGAGATCGTCTGCGGCAACAGCCAGCTGGGCTACTGGCAGTGGGTGTTCGAGCAGGTACAGGCCGACGACGAGACCTTCCTGCTGCGCCACTGAGGCGCAGCCGTCAGTCCAGCTGGTCGTCGCGGATCAGCACGCAGCGGCGCCCCTGCTCGTCCTCGCGGCAATCGTGCACGTAGTACATGGCCACCTCGCCCTGTCCCGGCAGGGCCGCCAGATAGTCGCCTTCCTCGGCGAGGAAGAAGGCCGCCGAATCCGGGGCGGCCTCGCACTCGACCAGCGCGGTGACGAACAGCGCCGGATCCTCGTCGCCGAAGAACGCCTCGCGCTCCTCGGCGCTCCACTCTGCCGGGGCCTCGAAGGGCCCGGCGAACAGCACCCGCGCCTCGCCCAGATCCGCCTCCTCGGCATCGGGATCGTTCTCGTCCGGACGGTAGAGCGTGCACTCCAGCGCCTCGGCATGGCCGAGCAGCGCCTGCCGCGTCTCCAGCCGCCGCTGCGGGTCGATGCCCGCCGCCTCGCACATCTGTAGCCAGATCCTGTTCATGTCTTACTTCCGCTTGCCTGTGAAGAATGAGCGCGGGCCCGCCGCGAACGCCCGCATGAGCCGCCATTCTCCGGCCATTCGCAGCGCCTGGCCAGCGGCGCGTCCCGACCGGCTGCCGGGATCCCGCCAGCATCTCTGGAATGCGCATCACAGGCATGAAAGGCGATCCGCTGCAACACTACCAATGGCACGCCTGCCCCCCTAGGAAAGGACGGTTTTCCGTGCAAGCCTTGCAGCCACGGATGCGTCCGATCACCGTCGGCTGCAAAAAAGACGTGCAAGCCTTCGATTAACATGTTATCAGTCGCGCCATAACAAAAACCGGGAGATCCCCCTCGATGAAAACCCTGAAGTTCGCCGCCCTCGCCCTGTCCATCGGCGCCGCCACCGCTGCCCAGGCCGCCGACAGCTACACCCTGAAAGTCGCCCACTTCCTGCCGTCCACCTCCAACGCCCAGGTCAACATCATCGAGCCCTGGTGCGAACAGCTGCGTCAGGACTCCAACGACCGCATCAAGTGCCAGCTCTACCCGTCGATGCAGCTGGGCGGCACCCCGGCCAAGCTCGCCGACATGGCGCGCACCGGCGTGGCCGACATCGTCTGGACCGCCCCGGCCTACTCCGCCGGCAAGTTCCCGCGCGTCGAGGCCCTCGAACTGCCCTTCGTGCTGCCCTACGGCGGCAAGACCGGCAACGACATCATCTGGAGCTTCTACGAGCAGTACGCCAAGGACGACTTCAAGGGCTACAAGGTGCTCTCGGTGTTCGGCGACGGCGGCATGAACCTGCACACCCGTGGCAAGGCCGTGAAGACCCTGGAAGATCTCAAAGGCCTGAAGCTGCGCGCCTCCAGCCGGACCGCCGCCAAGACCCTCGAGGCGCTCGGCGCCACCCCGGTGAGCATGCCGCCGGCGCAGATGACCGAAGCCATCTCCAAGGGCGTGGTCGACGGCGCCCTGGCCTCCTGGGAAGTCGTCCCGGCCACCAAGCTGGACGAGGTGACCCAGTACCACAGCGTGACTCCGGCCGGCGAAACCGCCTTCGGCTACACCGTGCTGACCATGCTGATGAACCAGAAGAAGTTCGACAGCCTGCCCAAGGACCTGCAGGAAATCATCGACCGCAACAGCGGCAAGGCCCTGAGCGACCGCTTCGCCACCGCTTGGGACAAGGCCATGGACGCCGCCCGCGACGCCACCCCGGCCGAAGGCCTGGTCGCCATCGATCCGGCCGCCTACAAGGCCATGCAGGACGCCACCGCCGGCGTGGCCGATGCCTGGATCAAGGACGCCAGCGGCATCGACGGCAAGGCGCTGGTCGAGGGCGTGCGCAAGCTGAGCTCCGCCGCCAACTGATCCGCTACGGCGCGTGAGCGTTCCGCGAAGGCCGGCCGGGGCGACCCCGCCGGCCTTCGCGTCTTCCGCCCCGCCTCTCCGTCAGGAGGACCGCGACCGGCCGTCTCCCGCGTCGCGACGAGGAGACCGGACGCTCAGTGCTCGCCCAGCAGCTCGACGGCGCGGTCGTAGACGCCGAGCGGATCGTCGCTCTTGTGCACGTCCACCGACAGCACCTGACGGAAGCGGCGCGCCCCCGGAAAGCCCTGGGCCAGACCCAGCACGTGGCGGGTGACGTGATGGACCGCTCCGCCGCCAACCAGATGCCGCTCGATGTACGGGCGCAACTGACGCAGCACCTCGCCACGCGTCGGCACCGCTCGCTTGACCCCGAACAGCTGCTGATCGACCTGCGCCAGCAGGTAGGGGTTGTGGTAGGCCTCGCGGCCGAGCATCACCCCGTCGAAGGTCTCGAGATGCACCCGGCACTCGTCCAGGGTCTTGATCCCGCCGTTGAGGACGAACTCCAGTTCCGGGAAGTCGCGCTTGAGCTGCGCCGCCACCGCGTAGCACAGCGGCGGCACCTCGCGGTTTTCCTTGGGCGACAGCCCCTCGAGGATGGCGATGCGCGCATGCACGGTGAAGCTGCGGCAGCCCGCCGCCGCCACCTGGCCGACGAAATCGCACAGCTCGGCGTAGCTGTCGCGACCGTTGATGCCGATGCGATGCTTGACCGTCACCGGAATCGCCACCGCATCGCGCATCGCCTTCACGCAGTCGGCCACCAGCGCCGGATGGCCCATCAGGCAGGCGCCGATCATGTTGTGCTGTACCCGATCGCTCGGGCAACCGACATTGAGGTTGACCTCGTCGTAGCCCCACTCCTCGGCCAGCCTCGCGCACGCCGCCAGCTCCGCCGGCACACTGCCGCCGAGCTGCAGCGCCAGCGGATGCTCGCTGGCATCGTAGTGAAGAAAGCGCTGCCGATCACCATGCAGCAGCGCGCCGGTGGTGACCATCTCGGTATACAGCAGGGCCTCGCGGGAGAGCAGGCGCAGGAAGTAGCGACAATGACGGTCGGTCCAATCCATCATCGGCGCGACGGAGAAGCGGCGGGAGGGTTCGGGGCGACTTTCTGCAGGGTCAACAGCTGATTTCGTAGACATCTTCGAGAATCTGATCGGGTAGCATTGCAGCCTGTTGCGGCGTGACATGCACATCTGGAGCGGCCGCAGCGTAGCTTCAGGGAGATGCAGTGGCACCAGGTATGCCGCAGGCGTGACGGCTGCACCGGCTCGGGTCATGGATAATGGCTGGCGAGTCTATCAGGAAAGCCGAAGCCTTCGAGCACTGACAGTACCGTGCCGAATCCCGGCCAGATGATCGGCAACAACGTCTGGTGCCATCTCTCCTGCCAGCGCCGGACTGTAGCGGGCGCTGAATCGCTCCGAGTCGAAGGCCATCTGGGCAAAGGCCGCCTCGGCGGCCAGCCTTGAGGATCGGTCGACTGTAGGCATAGCCCTGCCCGGCGATCAGCGGGCTGTTCTGGAGGAAGCGCCCGTAGGGATCAACCATCAGGCAGGACCCGCGCATGTCCCGGTTGTCTTCCGCAGAGGATGTTGGCGAAGGTGCGGTGACCGGCGACGAAGACGGCGAACTGGCTATCGCTGACGCCCAGATCCTGGCTCACCACCGGCAGCATGCGCAGGACCTTCCACTTGTCCGGGGCGGATCAGCGGGCCCCTGCGCCTTCAGCCAGGCGCGCCGCCAAGGCAACACGACGTCTTCGCCCAGCGCGGCATCGACCGTGCCAAGGGCTGCATGGTGGTGGTACGCCCGGACCAGCACGTTGCGACCATCCTGTCGCTGGGTGCGCATGCCGAGCTGAGCCGGTTCTTTGCCGGGTTCATGCTGAAGTAGATCGGCTCGCCCGTTCGGCAAAGCGACACAGCCCGCGAAAGCGGGCTGCTCTGCAATCTGATCCGCTTTTTAGCCGGGCACACGGCCGACAGCGCCACGCCGCTGCGCTTCGCGGTGGCGGATCTGGACGATCCCGAGGTGCGGGTAGTCACCGCCAGCACCTTCGTGTCGCCGCGCCATCGCTGATGCTCCCCGTAGGGGCGAATTCATTCGCCAACGACCGCAGCAAGGCGAATGAATTCGCCCCTACAAGCCAGGTACCAGCCCACCCCCCGGAGCCGAGCCATGCGCAGTGGCACGCCGTTAGGCTACCCGACGCCCATCCGCAGGCCGCTGAGCCCGGAGAAGATGAAACGCTACGAGAAATTCGCCGACGAAATCGCCGAGCTGATCCGCTCCGGCATCCTCGCCCCCGGGCAACGGGTGCCCTCGGTGCGCCACGCCAGCCGCACCTACGGGGTCAGCCCGTCGACGGTGTTCCAGGCCTACTACCTGCTGGAGAGCCGCGGGCTGATCGTCGCGCGGGCGCGCTCGGGCTACTTCGTCCGCGAGCTGGCCCGGCGTCCGCTGCCGGAGCCCGGCATCAGCGCCCGCGAGGCGCAGACCAGCAGAGGGCCAATGGCTGACCTCTCGGTGCCCTACCCGGCGAGCGCGCGTTCCAGCTCGGGCACCGCCTCGAACAGGTCGGCGACCAGGCCGTAGTCGGCGACCTGGAAGATCGGCGCCTCCTCGTCCTTGTTGATCGCCACGATCACCCTGGAGTCCTTCATGCCGGCCAGGTGCTGGATCGCGCCGGAGATGCCCACGGCGACGTACAGCTGCGGCGCGACGATCTTGCCGGTCTGCCCCACCTGCAGGTCGTTGGGCACGAAGCCGGTGCCGCGCACGGTGATGACCTTGACCGCAGCCGAAGACTGCACGGTGGCGATGGCGTTGCCGGCGTAGATCGGCCGCTGGAAGGTGTCGGCACTGACTACCTTGACGATCTCGGAGATCTGCTCGACGTCGAGCAGCGCGGCGACGCGCGGCAGGTAGTTCTTGCCGTTGCTGGTGGCCGGCGCCAGCACGTGGCTGCAGCCGCGAGCCAGCTCGACGATCAGCGTGCCCTGCACGTTGATGCGCAGCACCCGCTGCAGCTCGGCCTCGTCGAGATCCAGCGCGCTGCCTTTGGAGACCACGCCGGCCACGTTGACCAGCGCGTCGATCTCGCCCAGCTCGCGCTCCACCTCCTCCACCACCGCCGCCACGGCGGCGCGCGAGGACACGTCGCAGGCGCGGAACCAGGCGCCGGCCGGCAGGGTCGCCGGCTCGCTCAGGTCCAGCGCCGCCACCGGCAGGCCGAGCTTGCTCGCCAGTTCGGCCAGGCTCGCGCCCTCGATGGCCGGCTGGTCGGTGCGGATGCCCAGGCGATAGTTGGGGATGTCCTTGACCTTCTGGTCGAGGATCACCCAGGCGATCCCGTCGGTCTGGGCGAAGATCTTGCGGGTGACGCGCTCGTACCAGGCATCCACGGTGCCCGGCGCCTCGTCGGTGAAGCGCAGGCCTTCCTTGTTGACCAGCACGCCGTAGGGAAAGATGAAGATCGACGGCTCGGAGATGCCCGAGCGCGGGTCGACCGGCTCGGCGTGGTAGCTGCCGTACTCGCCGGCGGCGGCGGCGCCGACCTCCAGCGCCATCTGGATGCCCTCGCCGCGGTTGTAGTAGCCGCCCTTGCACACCAGGCGCATGAAGGAAGCGCGCGGGCCGACGTAGCGGCTGAGCATCTCCAGGTTGCCCTCGAAACCGCCGCAGGCCAGCATCACCGCGCCGCCGAAGCGGATCTCGCCGCGTGCCGGCGAATACGCGCGCAGGCCGACCACCTCGTTGCAGCCGGCGGTGAGCAGGCCGCGTGCGGTGGTCTCGTAGAAGAACTCGGCGCCGAGCGCCTCGGCGCGCGCCGCCAGCGCCTCGACGATGGCCTCGCCGCCGCCCACCGGCAGCAGGCGCGGCTGGGTGCTGGTGAGGAACTGGGTGGGCAGGAAGTCGAACTTCACGCCGTTGTCCTTCAGCCACTGCACGGTGCCCGGCACCTCGGCGGCGAAGGTGCCGATCACGTCGGCGTCGATGGCCGCCAGCGCGCGGGTCTGCACCGACCAGGCGCTGCGCTCGCTGAGGCTCTCGGCGACGAAGTCCGGGTCCTGGTAGAAGCCGGAGTTCTCCGCCAGGAAGGCGTCGAAGTCGTCGGTCACCTCCTCGTGGCTCTTCATGCGGAAGTAGGCCTCGGTGAAGCGCGTCTGTCCGCCGCGCGCCTCCTTCTTCGCCCGCTCCAGCACCGCCACGCGCAGGCCGCTCTCCGCCGCCGACACCGCCGTGGACAGCCCCGCGGCGCCGCAACCCACCACAATCAAATCGAAATTCAGATCGGTCATTTTTGAGCCTCCCTCTGGTGGTTGTTACGATAGGAAGGCGCCACCCACGGAACGAGGCCGGCCGAGCTAATGGGGCATTAGAAAATAATGAAGAGCCGGATCGACAAACTCTGGGCCATGCAGGTGTTCACCCGCGTGGTGGAATGCGCCAGCTTCAACCGCGCCGCCGAATCGCTGGACATCGCCAACGCCACGGTGACCGCCAGCGTGCGCAACCTGGAGACCCACCTGGGCGTCACCCTGCTCAGCCGCAACACCCGTACCCTGCGCCTGACCGACGCCGGCGAGCGCTACTTCAAGCACTGCGTCGAGCTGCTGCGCCAGGTCGAGCAGGCCGAATCCGAGGTCATGGAGCAGACCGCCAGCGTCCAGGGCCAGCTGTGCATCGAGTCGCCGGCCGCCTTCGGCAAGGACGTGATGGCCCCGCTGCTCGCCGAATTCGGCGCCCGCCACCCGGACCTGCGCATCGCCCTGCGCCTGACCGACCACCCCGAGGGGCTGATCGAGAGCGGCACCGACATGGCGATCCGCATCGACTCGGTCAACGACGCCGACCTGGTCGCCCGCCCGCTGTACCAGGCCCACTACGTCGCCTGCGCCACCCCTGCGCTGCTGGAGAAGCTCGGCACCCCCGACCACCCCGCCCAGCTCGACCCCGCGCAGTGCCTGGGCCTGTTCCCCAAGAGCAGCTACACCCCGGCGCGCTGGTCCTTCACCCTCGGCGAGGAAGCCCACGACCTGCAGCCGGTGGGCAAGCTGCACTTCAACAGCACCGACGCCCTGATCGACGCCGCACTGGCCGACCAGGGCTTCATCTACGTGCTGGACGTGTTCGTCAACCGGCTGCTCTCCCAGGGCAAGCTGGTGGAACTGTTCCCCGGCTGGCAGACCTACGGCCGCACCTTCTTCACCGTCACCCCCAAGTCCCGCTTCGTCGCCCCGCGCACCCGCGCCTTCATCGAATTCCTGCTGGCAAGCCTGGACGCCCAGCGCCGTCCGGCGCCGGGGGCGAGTGTGGGGTTGCATGTGAGGAGACGGGGGCGGAGGTGAGACTAGAGCCACTATGATATCCTTTAACCGGATATTCACCTACCAAGGGTCAATATAGTGGACTTCTCACTCGCAGACCGTAGCGAAATCCTGCAGGAGCTGGGGCAGCGCCTGCGCCTCCAGCGACTGGCTCAGGAGCTTACCCAGCAAGAGCTGGCCGGCATGGCCGGTGTCGCTCCCGGCACCATCAAGAAGCTGGAGAGCAACGGCACCTCCTCACTGGAAACCGTGGTGCGCGTGGTGCAAGCCCTCGGACTGACCGATGAGCTGCAAGCACTGTTCGTGCTGCCCAGCCAATCCATCGCCCAGATGGAACAGGCCGAACAGGCACGGCAGATACAGCGGGTACGCGCGCCGCGGAGAAAGCGCTCATGAAAAAACTCGACGTGTACTACTGCGGCTGGGGCGAGCACTGGCGGCTGGGCACCCTGGCCGACAACGGCGCCAGCCTGCTGTTCGAGTACTCCCCCGAGGCACTGGCCCAGAAGCTGGAGCTGTCGCCACGCCACCTCAAATTGCGCGCCCAGGCCTACGGCGGCTTTCCTGCCTACCAGCATCGGCTGCCGGGCCTGGTGGCGGACGCCCTCCCCGATGGCTGGGGCTTGCTGCTGATGGATCGGCTGTTCCGCAGGCAGGGCATCAGCCCCGGCCCGCTCGACCGCCTGGCCTTCATCGGCGACCGTGCGCTGGGGGCACTGAGCTTCGTGCCCGCCGCAGACACGCCGCTTCCGGAAACCGACCTGCAGCTGCTGGCACTGGCGCAGGAATCGCAGCAGGTGCTCGCCGGCGAGGAGTCCGCCGTCCTGATGGAACTGGTGCTCACCGGCGGATCGCCGCAGGGCGCCAGACCCAAGGCACTGGTGCAGTATGACCCGCAGGCGCAGCAGGTCAGCACCCTGCCCGGCGCCCCCGGCGAACCCTGGCTGGTGAAGTTCCAGGCCCAGGGCGAGCACAAGGAGGTGTGCGCCATCGAGAACCTGTACGCCGAACTGGCTCGCGCCTGCGGGCTACGCATGCCCGCCACCACCTACTTCGACCTGTCGCCCAAGCTGGCCGGCTTCGGCATCGCCCGCTTCGACCGCGCAGGCGAGCTGCGCGTGCCGGTGCACAGCCTGGCCGGGCTGCTGCATGCCGACTTCCGCCTGCCCTCGCTGGACTACACCACCTTCCTGCGTGCCACCCGCCTGATGACCAGGGACCAGCGCGAAGTGGAACAGGCCTTCGCCCATGCGGTATTCAACGTGGTGTTTCACAACCGCGACGACCACGCGAAGAACTTCGCCTACCGGCTGGACAGCGACCGCCGCTGGCGACTCGCCCCGGCCTACGACCTGACCTTCAGCCAGGGACCGGGCGGCGAACACCAGACCGACATCTGCGGCGAAGGACGCCGCATCACCCGCACCCACCTGCTCACCCTGGCCAGCCAGGGCGGGGTGGAATCCGCCACAGCCAACGCGATCATCGAGCGCATCCTCGAACAGGCCGGGCAATTCCGCCAGCGGGCGAGCGGACACCCGATCCGGTGCGATACGGTGGTGCAAATGGCCAAGGTGATCGAGGCTTGCCGCAATGCAGTCACATAGTCAGACAGCTCCCCGCCCGCTTGACCAGGCCCAATACGTTACCTCGCTGCTACAGCACCAACGCCCTGATCGAGGCCGAGCTGGGCAGCACCCCCGTGCTGGACGCGTTCGTCAACCGGCTGATCTCCCAGGGCAAGCTGGTAGAACTGTTCCCCGGCTGGCAGACCTACGGCCGCACCTTCTTCACCGTCACCCCCAAATCCCGCTTCGTCGCCCCGCGCACCCGCGCCTTCATCGAGTTCCTGCTGGCAAGCCTGGACGCCCAGCGCCGCCCGGCGCCGGGGGCGAGTGTGGGGTTGCATGTGGGGCGACGGGGGCGGGGGTGAGGATCAGGCGACAGGGCCGATATTTGCCACGCAAGCAGACAGGCCGGGTGGCCGAAAAATCTGAGCGCAACATCTGATATTTTCGGAAAGGTGTTTTGCTCAGTTTTTGAGATCGCCTTTGTTGTTTATCTGATTCTTTAATGCGCGAGAGGTGCTATGAGTTTTGTTAATTGCCTTATGCCGGATGAGGATAAAGGAAAAATTGATTTTCCAGTATATACCGAAAAGGACGGGCGCCGACCAACTCTTTATAAGTGGACGGTGGATGCAGAGCGCAATGCCTTTTTGGTTCTTGCTGATATTGAGGGGGGACCGCATGCAGATACTGACCAGGAATTTAGATTTATTCTGGCCTGCAAGGCTTTTAGGATTAGGTTTTGGGCTAAGAAAGATAGCATGAGCAAGATAGACACAGGTAATTTTGTTTCCTGGAGAGTCTATGGTGTTGATATTCCTGAAGGGATTAGTGAGGAGCAGGTGCGATCTCTTATAACGGATGCGCTTATGGCTTTTGGGGCTTATTGGAATGGTGAGCGCTGCCGGGTAACCGTAGAATTTTGTTGACCATATATATTGGGAGGGTACCTCAGAAGCAAGTTTGGTGGAGATGCCCTCAGCGTCCCCACCAACTTCCTAAGCCTCAGGACGCGACCCTTCCCTCCCCCACCCCCCTCAACAACTCCGGCAGCACCTGCTCCCAATCCCCCACCACGCCGACGCTGGCGACCTTGAAGATGTCCGCCGCCGGGTCCTTGTTGATGGCGACGATGCGGGTGTCCGGGCTGATGCCGGCCAGGTGCTGCGGGGTGCCGGAGATGCCGACGGCGAGGTAGATGTCCGGGCTGACGAACTTGCCGGACACGCCGACCTGGCGCACCACCGGCACCATGCCGGCGTCGACCGCCGGCAGGCTGCCGCCGAGGCTGCCGTCCAGGCGTTCGGCCAGTTCCTCGAGCAGGGCGAAGCCCTGTTCGTTGACCCCGCGACCGCCGGAAACCACGATGCGCGCGCTCTCCACCGGCGGCAGGCGCTGGCCGCTGGTGCTCTCCTCCACCGCCAGCGGTGCGGGCAGCGCGCTGTCCAGCTCCAGGCGCTCGCACGGCGGCTCGGCGGCGCTGCACAGCTCGGCCTTGCCCAGGCGCAGGCAGGCGACGGCGCTGCCGCTAGCCTGAGTCATGCCCAAGCGCAGGCGGCCGCCCCAGGTGGCGCGCTCAGCCTCCAGACCCGCCTCGGTCCAGCGCAGCGCGCTGCAGCGGCCGAGGGGCTGGGCGTCCAGCGCCGCTGCCAGGTGCGCGGCCAGTTCCTCGCCGTCGGCGCCCGGCGGCACCAGCAGCAGGCGCTGGTCGGACTCGGGCTGGCGGCGCACGGCGTCGGCGCCAGCCAGCGCCAGGGCGGCGGGTTCGGCCTCAAGAGCCAGTCCGCCGTGTGCGGCCAGGCAGATGCGCGTGGCCCCGGCGGCGGCTGCGCGGCGGGCGCCCTCCTCGGCGCCGGCGTTGCCGAGCAGCAGCGCGGCGAAGCCGAGGCCGGCGTCGGCGGCTACCCGCTGGGTGGCGCCTAGGGTCATGTCGAGGGCGTCGTCGCCCCAGGCCAGGGGGATCAGGGCCAGAATCTGCGGGTCTCACGTGGTGCGCTCATGCCGCGTTCTCCTCTGCTTCGCCACGCAGGTAGTTGGCCAGCGCGCGGGCCTGGCTCGGCACGTCGCCGTCCAGCAGCCGGCACTGGCCGCCGCACTCGCCGCCGCGCTGCACCTCGCGGGCCGGGGCCAGGTCGGCGAGGCGCACGCCGCTGTCCGCCGCCGCGCTGGCGGTCACGCTGTCGAAGGTCATCTTCTTGGCCAGCATCACGTTCTTCATCAGCGGGTGGCGCAGCTTGTTGCGCCGGTCGTTGGTCACCGTGGCCAGCAGCGGGCCAGCGACGCTATGCCACTGCTGGCGGATGCCGCGCTCGCGCAGCAGGCGCACGCGGCCGTCCTGCCATTCGGCGTACTGGGCCAGGGCGAACAGCGGCAGGCCCAGGCGCGCGGCGAGCAGCACCGGCAGGCTGCCCTCGTCGAGGTCGCCGAATTCGCGGCCGATCAGCAGCAGGTCGGGAGTGCCTTCCGCCTCGACCAGCCCGGCGATCTGCGCCGCGCTCAGACGCGCGTCCCAGGGCCGGCACGGCTGCAGGTCGAGCAGGCGCAGGCGGTCGGGCTTGAAGGCGGCGACGCTGCGCAGCAGGTTGTCGTTGTTGCTGCCGCCGAGCACCAGCACCTCGATGCGGCAGTCCTCGCGGGCATCGCGCAGCTTGAGCGCCAGCTCCAGGGCGCCCTCGTCGAACGGGCCGAGCTGGCGGCGCGACAGGCCGCTCTCCTCAATCAGCCCGGCGGCGTCGATGTGGATGTCGTGCAGCGGGTAACGGACGTCGGCCACGCCGGCCAGCAGTACCAGGATGTTCATCGGCCCTTCCTCCTTCAGCCGTGGCAGGCGGTGGCGGCGGCCAGGCGGCCGAAGATCGCCGCCTTGCCCAGCGCCGAGCCGGTCATGTAGGCGGCGCCGTGCAGCCCGCCGACCATCTCGCCGGCGGCCAGCAGGCCGTCGATGGGCGCGCCGAACACGTCGTACACGCGCATCTGCGCGTCCACCTTGACGCCGCAGTAGGTGCCGAACACCGCGGCGGTGGACGGATAGGCGTAGAACGGCGGGCGGGCGATGCTGCGCAGCGCGCCGTGCTGGTGGACCAGGTGGTGGCGGCCGAACGCCGGCGGCTCGCCCTGGCTGACCGCGGCGTTGTAGGCCGCCACTTCGGCGAGGAAGTCGTCGACCGGCAGCTCCAGCAGCCTGGCCAGCTGTTCCAGGCTGTCGGCCTGGATGCGGGTGGCGTGGCGCACGCGGTATTCGTCGGGCAGCAGGTGCTCGCTGTGCTGGTCGAACAGCTGCCAGGCGACGCCGCCCGGCTGCTGCAACACCTTGGCGCCCATCCCCGAGTAGGTGTAGTTGCGAAAATCCAGGCCCTCGTCGACGAAGCGCTTGCCCTCGGCGTTCACCACCACGCCGAGGTGGAAGTAGTTCTTCTGCATGTTGAGCAGGTCGAGGTCGCCCAGCTCGGGGGGCGTTGACGTCGTAGAACACCGCGTGGCAGCCCGACCAGTTGCCGTGGGCCACCGCGCCGACGTCCATGGCCATGCGGATGCCGTCGCCGGTGTTGAAGCGCGAGCCGCGCACCTTGGCCAGGTCCCAGCCCGGTCCCAGGTACTTGGCGCGCCATTCGAGGTTGGCGTGGAAGCCGCCGGTGGCGAGGATCAGCCCGGCGGCGGAAAAGCGCCGGCCATCGGCGCACTCGACCTGCCAGCGGCCGTCGGCGCGGCCGATCCGCTGCGCGCGGCAGGCGTAGTGCAGCTCGACGCCGCTGCGCTCGGCGCGGCGCATCAGCGCCTCGACCAGGCCGAGGCCGCCGCCGGACACCTCGACGGTGAGGCCGCCCCAGAACCTGTACTTGCCGTCGACCTTGAGCGCCTGGCGACCGTAGATCGGCATGAAGCGCACGCCCTGGCGGGTCATCCAGCCCAGGGTGTCGAGGCTCTGGCTGACCACGGTGTCGAGCACCTCCGGGTCGGCGCGGTACTGGCTCTGCGCGGCCAGCTCGCCGTAGAAGTCGTCCTGGCTGTAGCTGCCGAAGTCGCTGCTCTCGATCTCGCTGTCGAGCAGGTCGGGCATCAGCTGGCGCAGGTCGTCCACCCCGCGATAGGCGACGCGGAAGGCGCCGCCGGTATGCGCCGAGTTGCCGCCGCGCAGCTCCTCGGGGGCGCGCTCCAGCAATGCCACCCGCGCGCCCTGCTCGCGGGCCGACAGCGCCGCGCACAGCCCCGCATTGCCCCCGCCGATCACTATGACGTCGAAATCCTGCATGGTCCCCTTCCTCGCATCCGCTGACCTGTTGGGCCGGATTATTTGCAGGCGACGGCGGGGATGACAGGCAGCCGGGGCGAAGGGGTTGTTCAGTTAAGTTGCAAGATGGCGGCTGCCGCCTTCCTTGCCGGACTCCCGCCATGTGTCCCGGGAGACTGGCGCAGATACCAGGCGGCATGGCCGGCCACGATCCGGATAAAGCGAACGGATCATTCGGTTTTCCTGAATACAACCACCGCCGGGTGCGGGCTAAGCTGAGCCATGACAGGAAGCGTGTCGCAAGACCACGCAGTGCACCGAAGCGCAACGAGTGGTGTCGCCTGCAAGCGACAGCCGGAGTGCCTCTACGCCCGGCGTCGTTTACAGTGGAGAGCATCGAACCCGAGAGACGATCCGCCCATGTCCAGGCTCAGCGAACAGCGTAGCGAAACATCCCGGCAGACTCCGCCGACGGGCACGCCGGCGCGACGGCTGCCCGACGACGACCGGGCGGCGATTCGCTACGCCGTCGGCCAGTGCTCGCTGGGCGCGATCCTGGTCGCCGCCAGCGAGCGGGGCGTCTGCGCCATCCTCCTCGGCGACGAGCCCGACGCCTTGCGCCGCGAGCTACACGGCCGCTTCGCCGAGGCCGAGCCGATCCGCGGCGACGCCGGCTTCGAGCGGCTGCTGGCCGAGGTGGTCGGCTGCGTGGAAACGCCCGGGCGCGCGCTCGAGCCGGCCCTCGACGTGCGCGGCAGTGCGTTCCAGCAGCGCGTCTGGCAGGCGCTGCGCGAGATCCCGCCCGGCACGACCGCCAGCTACGCGCAGATCGCCGCGCGGATCGGCGCGCCCAGGGCGGTGCGCGCGGTGGCCGGGGCCTGCGCGGCCAACCTGCTGGCCGTCGCCATTCCCTGCCATCGGGTGCTACGCAGCGACGGCGGACTGTCCGGCTACCGCTGGGGAGTGGAACGCAAGCGCGCCCTGCTCGAACGGGAGGCCGGCCGCTGAGCGGCACGCGCCCCTGAGCCGCCCCGCTCCGCGGGGGCGCCGGTGCGGGATGCTCCGGGCGCTCCGGCGCAGCGCCACGATCCGACGCCCAGCGTTGACAGGCTGGATGTCCGTACAGATCATCGCGCCATGTCCGCCTCCCTGCCTCCCGAACTCTATTACCTCGGCAACTTCCGCAGCGCGCTCGCCTGGATCGGCGCGCGCTACGCCGATCTGCTGAACGACGAAGAGTCCTCCTTCGTCGTCCGCTTCGCCGAACTGCCGGTGCCCGCCCAGGCGCTGCTGGTGCGCATGGCGATGCGCAAGGGCTGCCACTTCCGCGCCAGCAAGCTGCAGTACGCCGAAATCGGCGACCTCGCGGCCGCCGCCCGGCCGCTGCTCGAGCTGGGCTGGCTGAGCGACTGCGCGCCGCTCGCGGCCGCCGAAGTCGCCGCGCTGCTGCGCAAGGACGAGCTGCTCGCCCAACTGCCGCCGGCCGACCGCCGCGCCAGCCGGAAGAAGGCCGAGCTGGAGGCGCAGTTGCTGGCACTGGAGTTGCCGGCGCAGCCGTTCGCCGCCTGGTGCCCGGGTCTCGGCGAGCGCCTGTACAGCCTGCTGGTCGGCGCCCTGTGCGACCGCCTGCGCCTGCTGTTCTTCGGCAACCTGAGCCAGGACTGGTCGGAGTTCGTCCTCGCCGATCTGGGCATCTACCGCTACGAAGCGGTACCGATCAGCCCGGAATCGCGCGGTTTCCGCTGCCGCGCGGACGTCGACGACTACCTGTTCCTGCGCGCGCGGCGCGAGCGCTTCGAGGCCGGCGAGGCGGTCGAGTCGGTGCTGGACGGGCTGCTCGACTTCGCCAGCGCCAACCCCTACCTGCAGTCGCGCCACGCCCGCCTGCTGCTCAGGCTGGCCCAGCAGCTGGAGAAGGACGGCGCGGCCGAGGCGGCGCTGGCGCTGTACCGGCGCTGCGCCCACGGCGAGGCGCGCTGGCGGCAGATCCGCGTGCTGGAAAAGCTCGAACGCCACGCCGAGGCGCACGCCCTGGCCGTGCAGCTGAGCGCCAGCCCCGCCAGCGACGAGGAGGCCCAGCGCCTTGAGCGCGCGCTGCCGCGCCTGGCGCGCCGGCTCGGCCTGCCGGCGCCCAAGCGCCGCGCCGCGGTCGCCGAGAGCCGCAGCGAGCTGGTGCTGCCGCGACCGGCGCACGGCAGCGTCGAGCACGCGGTGCGCGAGCACCTGCACCGCGCGGAGGCGCCGGTGCACTACGTGGAGAACAGCCTGCTGTGCAGCCTGTTCGGCCTGCTCTGCTGGGAGGCGATCTTCGCGCCGCTGCCGGGGGCCTTCTTCCATCCGTTCCACAGCGGCCCGGTCGACCTGTACAGCAGCGACTTCCACGCCCGGCGCAAGCCGCTGTTCGACGCCTGCCTGGCGCGCCTGGAGGACGGCAGCTACATCGAGCATGTCCGCCAGCTGTATCGCGCCAAGTTCGCCACCCAGTCGCCCTTCGTGTTCTGGGGTCTGCTCGACGAGGAACTGCTCGAGCTGGCGCTGGAGTGCATCCCCGCCGCGCACCTGCGCGCCTGCTGCGAGCGCCTGCTGGGCGACCTCAGGGCCAACCGCGCCGGCATGCCCGACCTGATCCAGTTCCACCCGGCCGAGCGGCGCTACCGGCTGATCGAGGTGAAGGGGCCGGGCGACAGCCTGCAGGACAACCAGAGGCGCTGGCTGGCCTTCGCCGCCCTGCACGGCATCCCGGTCGAGGTCTGCTACGTGAGCTGGGCCGCGGCATGAGCTATTCGGTCGCCGTGCGCGCGCTGTGCGAGTTCACCGCCAAGGCCGGCGACCTCGACCTGCGCTTCACCCCCGCGCCCAGCGCCCTGGAGGGCATCGCCGGCCACCGCACGGTGGTGGCGCGGCGCGGCCCGCACTACCGGGCCGAGCTGCCGCTGACCGGCAGCTGGCAGGGCCTCACCGTCAGCGGCCGTGCCGACGGCTACGACCCGGTCGAGAACCTCCTGGAGGAGATCAAGACCCACCGCGGCGACGTGGCGCGCATCCCCGACAACCACCGCCAGCTGCACTGGGCGCAGGCCAAGGTGTACGGCTGGCTGCTGTGCCGGAGCGAGGGCCTCGACGAGATCGACCTGGCGGTCGTCTACTTCAACGTGCTGACCCAGCAGGAAACCGTGCTGCGCGAACGCTTCGCCGCAAGCACGCTGGAAGCCTTCTTCGCCCTGCAGTGCCAACGCTTCATCGCCTGGGCGGAGCAGGAGCAGGCGCACCGCGTGGCGCGCGACGCCGGTCTCACCCGCCTGCGCTTTCCGTATCCCGAGTTCCGCCGCGGCCAGCGCCAGCTCGCCGAAGCGGTGTACCGCGCCGCCCGCGACGGCGACACCCTGCTGGCCCAGGCCACCACCGGCATCGGCAAGACCCTCGCCACCCTGTTCCCCCAGCTCAAGGCCTTCCCCGGACAAAAGCTCGACCGCCTGTTCTTCCTCACCGCCAAGAGCCCCGGCCGGCGCCTGGCCCTGGATGCGCTGGCCAGCCTGCGCGAGCAGGAAGACGACCTGCCGCTGCGGGTGCTCGAGCACGTGGCGCGCGACAAGGCCTGCGAGCATCCGCAGCGCAGCTGCCACGGCGAGTCCTGCCCGCTGGCCCAAGGCTTCTACGACCGCCTGCCGGCGGCGCGGCAGGCGGCGCTCGAACGGCGCTGGCTGAGCCAGGACGAGCTGCGCGAGGTCGCGCTCGCCCACCAGGTCTGCCCCTACTACCTGGGCCAGGAACTGTGCCGCTGGGCCGACGTGGTGGTCGGCGACTACAACTACTACTTCGACCTCAGCGCCCTGCTCCACGGCCTGACCGTGCTCAACGGCTGGCGGGTGAGCGTGCTGGTCGACGAGGCGCACAACCTGGTCGAGCGGGCGCGCGGCATGTACACGGCCGAGCTGGACCAGACGGCGTTCCTGGCGATGCGCCGCTCGGCCCCGGCGGCGCTGAAGGGCCCGCTGGAGCGGCTCGGCCGCCAGTGGAACCGGCTCAACCGCGAGCACGACGGCGAATACCGGATCCTGCCGGAGGTGCCGGAGCCGTTCGTCGCCGCGCTGCAGAAGGCCGCCTCCGCCATCGCCGACCACCTGGCCGAGCAGCCCGACGGCCACCCGCGCGCCCTGCTGGAGTTCTACCTCGACGCCCTGCTGTTCTGTCGCCTCGCCGAGAGCTACGGGCCGCACTCGCTGGTCGACCTCGGCCGGCATCCCGGCGCCGGCAGCCGCGCCCGCTCGACCCTTGGCCTGCGCAACGTGGTGCCGGCGCCTTTCCTCGCCGAGCGTTTCGCCGCCGCCCGCAGCACCACGCTGTTCTCCGCCACCCTGCGCCCGGCCGACTACTACCGCGACCTGCTCGGCCTGCCGCAGGCCACCCGCTGGCTGGAAGTGGAGTCGCCGTTTTCCGCCGAGCAGCTGGAGGTGCGCATCGTGCGCAACCTCTCCACCCGCTACCGGCACCGGGCGGCCAGCCTGGCGCCGATCTGCCGGATCGTCGCCGAGCAGTACCGCGCGCGGCCGGGCAACTACCTGGCGTTCTTCGGCAGCTACGCCTACCTGCAGCAGGTGCTGGAACTGTTCGCCGCGCTGCATCCGGACATCCCGACCACGGCGCAGTCCCGCAGCATGGCCGAGGACGAGCGCCAGGCGTTCCTCGACGGCTTCACCGAGCACTCGCGCGGCATCGGCTTCGCCGTGCTCGGCGGCGCCTTCGGCGAGGGCATCGACCTGCCCGGCGAGCGGCTGATCGGCGCCTTCATCGCCACCCTCGGCCTGCCGCAGGTCAATCCGCGCAACGAGGAGGTGATGGCGCGCATGGCGCAGCTGTTCGGCCAGGCCAACGGCCACGACTACGCCTACCTGTACCCCGGACTGCAGAAGGTGGTGCAGGCCGCCGGGCGGGTGATCCGCAGCCCCGCGGACCGGGGCGTGGTGTACCTGCTCGACGACCGCTTCGCCCAGGCCAGGGTCGGCGAGCTGCTGCCGGGCTGGTGGCGACCGGAGCGGACGCGATGCTGAGCCGCCCGGCGCCTCGTCCCCGGACGATCCCCGGCCTCGCCCGCCGCGGATCTGTTACCTTCTCGGCCAACCCGCCGTGAACCCCGACAGAAGAACTCCGATGGCCTCGCCCCTCGTCAATCCCAGCCAGCTCCGCCTGCCGCCGCTGGCCGAGACCGTCCTGCCCCGCCCGCGCCTGCTCCGCCTGCTGCGCGACGCCGCCGGCCGCGGCTGCCGGCTGATCCTGCTCAGCGCGCCGCTGGGCTACGGCAAGACCACCCTGCTCGCCCAGTACGCCGCCGACCTGCGGACGCCGCGGGCCTGGTATCGCCTGGAGAGCGCCGACAACCAGCCGCTGCGCCTGCTGCTGCACCTGGGCGCCGCCCTCGGCCTGGACGCCGCCGAGCACGCCCTGACGCCCGCCGACGAGCCCCGCCTGTGGGGCGCCATACTGCAGCGCCTGGAGCAGCACGGCGAAGGCTTCACCCTGATCCTCGACGACCTGCAGCTGCTGCGCGCCGAGCGCGCCCGCCGCTACCTCGAGCAACTGCTGCGCTTCGGCCCGCCGGGCTTCACGCTGGTCGCGGCCTGCGAGGGCGCCGCGCCGCTGGCGATCAACCACCTGCGCCGCGACGAGCGCCTGGCGCTGGTCGACGCCCGCGAGCTGGGGGTGGACAGCGAGGAGATCCGCCAGTTGGCCGACAGCCGCGGCGCGCGCCTGGACTCCGACGCCCTCTACCAGCTGCGCGCCGCCAGCGAGGGCTGGATCAGCGGCCTGCTGTTCTGGTTCGCCGCCTGGCGCGAGCACGCCCCCGCCAGCCCGCAGCGCGAGCTGCTGCGCGAGGTGAGCCGCCAGGCCTACGGCCATGTGGCCGACTATCTCGGCGAGGAACTGCTCGCCGACCTGCCCGGCGAGCTGCTGGAATTCCTCGAGCGGACCGCGGTGGTGCAGAGCTTCGATCCGGCGCTGGCCTGCCTGCTCGGCGGCCTGGCCGACGCCCGGCCGCCGATCGACCAGTTGCTGCGCCGCGACCTGTTCATCGAGCAGCGCCCGGGCGAGCGCGCCGAGTACCGCTACCACCGGGTGCTGCGCGAGGTGCTCTACGAGCGCCTGCAGCGCCGCGACCCGCAGCTGCTCCAGCAGCTGCACCGGGACGCCGCGGCCTGGCTGCTCGAGCGCCGCCGCTATTCGGAAGCCATCCACCAGTACGGCCGCGCCCGCGACTTCAACGCGGTGCTGGCCACCGCCGAGCGGCATACCTTCGACCTGCTGCGCGACGGCCAGGTCAACGCGCTGGTCGACCTGCTCAGCCAGGTTTCCGGGGAAAACGGCAGCGACCACTTCACCCTGGCGATCAGCGAGGCCTCCATCGTCATGGTCACCAACGGCATCGCCCGCACCCAGGCCTGCATCCAGCGCCTGCGCCAGCTGCAGCGCCAGGGCGTGGCGCGCAACCCCGAGCGGGTGCAGCAGACCATCGCCTACCTGCGCACCCTGCTGGCCTTTCTCGGCGGCAACCTGCGCCACGGCCTGGTGCTGGCCGGCCAGACGCTGCAGCGCCATCCGCAGCGCAACTCCGCCGGCTCGGTGCTGCGCTTCAACCGCGCCCGCTGCCTGTTCGGGCTCGGCCAGCTGGGCGCCGCCCGCCGGGACGTCGAGCAGGCGCTGGAGGAACTCGACGAGTTCGGCTTCAGCGGCTTCGCCAGCATTCCCCACCTGCTGCTCGGCCAGATCGAACTGGCCGAGGGCGACAGCGTGGCGGCCATGCGCCGCTTCCTCGCCCTGGAGCGGCAGTCGCCGGCCACCGCCTCGCGCAACTTCTACGAGCTGTTCCACCACCTCGGCCTCGGCCTCGCCTTCGCCCAGCAGGGCCATCTGGAGCAGGCCCGCCAGCGCCTGGCCAAGGCGGAAACCCTGGCGCTCGGCTTCCCCCACTCCGCCGCCCTGGCCCGGGTGCTGCACCACAAGGCCTGTCTGCACGACGCGCTGGGCGAGCCGGACAAGGCGCAGGCGCGCTGGGACGAGGCGCGCCGCCTGGCCCGCCAGTTCCGCCAGTTCGGCCTGTACCGGCTGGCCGGCGCCTGGCGCGCGCGGCTGGCGGTGCGCGAGCGCGACGAGGACTTCCTGCTCGCCTGGCTGGAGGAATGGCACTGGTGCCAGCGCCACTACGGCGAGGACCTGATGCCGGACGAGTGGCTGGCCTACGCCTGGCTGCAGCGCCACCTCGGCCAGCCGGCGGTGGCCCGGCAGATCCTCGCCGACCTGCGCGAGCAGGCCGAGGCCGAGCGCAACCGGCGCCTGCAGCTCGACCTGTGGCTGCTCGACGCCGCCCTGCAGCGCGACCGCGGCGAGCAGAGCGCCGCGCTCGCCTGCCTGGACGAGGCCCTGCAGCTGGCCGCCGAGCACGGCTTCGCCCAGCTGCTGCAGCACGAGGGCCGCGAGCTGGTCGAACTGTTCCGCCAACTGCTGCAACCGCCGGCGCGCCGCCAGGCCGGCCTGGAGCGGCCGCTGCCGCCGCGCGAACGCCTGACTGCGCTGCTCGGCGGCATCGGCGCCGACGGCAACGCCCATGCGCTGCTCGAGCCGCTCACCCGCCGCGAGCTGGACGTGCTGCGGCGCATGGCCCGCGGGCAGACCAACCAGCAGCTCGCCGAGGGTCTGTTCGTCAGCCTGAGCACGGTGAAGACCCACATCAACAACCTGTTCCGCAAGCTGGAAGTCGGCGACCGCGACGCCGCCCTGCGCGCCGCCCGCGAACTGCGCCTGCTCGACTGAGCAGGCGCGCCCGCCTCCACCCTCCTGTCCACCCGCCTCCACCCGCAATTCCACCCGCGGTTCGAAGCGCGCCGCCTGGCCGGCCTGCTACAACTCCGACACCCCATCTCCCTGCACAACAACAATCAAGGGAACCGCCATGTACAGCCTGATCGACTATTCCGTGGACGCCGAACTGGCCCTGATCGGCCTGGGCCGCGCCCCGGTCAACGCCCTCGGCCACACCCTGCGCCGCGAGCTGCAGGCCGCCTGCCGCCAGGCCGGCGCCGATCCGGCGGTCAGGGCAGTGGTGATCCACGGCCGCGGCCTGCCGTTCAGCGCCGGCGCCGACATCGCCGAGTTCGGCAGCGCCGAGTTCAGCGCCAGCCCCTGCCTGCCCGAGCTGCTCGTCGAACTGGCCGCCGGCGCCAAGCCGATGGTCGCCGCGATCGGCGGCCTGGCCCTCGGCGGCGGCCTGGAGCTGGCGCTGGCCTGCGGCTACCGCATCGGCGAGCCGAAGGCGCGCCTGGGCCTGCCGGAAATCACCCTCGGCCTGCTGCCCGGCGCCGGCGGCACCCAGCGCCTGCCGCGGCTGATCGGCGCCGAGACCGCGCTGGAAACCATCCTCTCCGGCCAGCCGATGAACGCCGCGCGCGCCCTCGAGCTGGGCCTGCTCGACCGCCTGGCCGCCTGCGCCGCGACGCTGCTCGACGAGGCCCGCGCCTACGCCCGCGAACTGCTCGCCGCCGACGCCCCGGCCTTCCCCGCCTACCCGCATGACGATGCCGGCGCCGCGCTGCCGGCCAACTTCTTCGTCGACTACAGCGCGGCGCGCAGCGCCCAGTGGCAGGGCCAGCTCGCCCCGCACCTGGCCCTCGAGGCGGTGCGCATCGCCTGCGAGCAGCCGCTGGCCGAGGGCCTGGCCCGCGAGGCGGAGCTGTTCGTCGAGGCCATGGACTCGCCGCAGTCGGTGGCCCTGCGCCACCTGTTCTTCGCCGAGCGCGAAGCCGGCAAGGTGCCCGGCATCGACGCCGCCCTGCCGCTGCGCGAGATCGCCAGGGTCGCGGTGATCGGCGCCGGCACCATGGGCGGCGGCATCGCGATGAACTTCGCCAACATCGGCGTGCCGGTGGTGCTGCTCGAGCAGAAGCGCGAGGCGCTGGACCGCGGCCTGGCGCAGATCCGCAAGAACTACGAGATCAGCGCCAAGCGCGGCAAGCTGACCCAGGCGCAGCTCGAGCAGCGCATGGCCCTGCTGCAGGGCACCCTCGACTACGCCGACCTGGCCGACGCCGACCTGGTGATCGAGGCGGTGTTCGAGAGCATGGAGGTCAAGCGCCAGGTGTTCGCCACCCTCGACGAGGTGTGCAAGCCCGGCGCGATCCTCGCCAGCAACACCTCGACCCTGGACATCGACCAGATCGCCGCCGGCACCCGCCGTCCGCAGGACGTGATCGGCCTGCATTTCTTCAGCCCGGCCAACGTCATGCGCCTGCTCGAGGTGGTGCGCGGCAAGGCCACCGCGCCGGACGTGCTGGCCACCGCGCTGAAGCTCGGCAAGCGGATCGGCAAGCTGCCGGTGGTTTCCGGGGTATGCTACGGCTTCATCGGCAACCGCATGCTCGAACCCTACTCCCGCGAGGCCTACCGCCTGCTGCTGGAGGGCGCCAGCCCGGCGCAGGTCGACCGCGTGCTCACCGACCTCGGCCTGAACATGGGCGTGCTGAGCATGTACGACCTGGTCGGCATCGACGTCGGCTACCTGATCCGCACGCCGATGCGCGCCGTGCTCGAGCAGGACCCCAGCTACTGCCGGCTGGCCGACGAGCTGTACGCCCTCGGCCGCTACGGCCAGAAGAGCGGTCGCGGCATGTACCTCTACGAGGGCCGCGAGCGCCGCGACGACCCGGAGGTGCTGGCGATGGCCGAGCGCCTGGCCACCGAGCTGGGCATCCCGCGCCGCGAGATCGGCGACCGGGAAATCCACGATCGCTGCCTGTTCATGCTGATCAACGAAGGCATCCGGATCCTCGACGAGGGCATCGCCCTGCGCGCCGGCGACATCGACCTGGTGTGGACCTGCGGCTACGGCTTCCCCACCTGGCTGGGCGGCCCGCTGCACTACGCCGAGCAGCTCGGCCTCGACCACGTGCTGGCCGGCCTGCGCCACTACCGCGAGCAGCTCGGCGCCTACGGCGAACTGTGGTTCAGGCCCGCGCCGCTGCTCGAGCGGCTGGTCGCCGCCGGCCAGACCCGCATCGGCCAATGACCAGCGACTTTGCTCACCAGAACTTTGCAGACAAGAACAAGGAAACAGCGATGAATCAGCGTGAAGTAGTGATCGTCAGCGGCGTGCGTACCGCCATCGGCGACTTCGGCGGCAGCCTCAAGGATCTCGCCCCCACCGAACTGGGCGCCCGGGTGGCCCGTGAGGCCCTGCAGCGCGCCGGGGTCGGCGGCGACGAGGTCGACCAGGTGGTGTTCGGCAACGTCATCCACACCGAGGCCGTCGACATGTACCTGTCGCGGCTGGTCGCCCTGAACAGCGGCGTCAGCGAACGCTCCACCGCCCTGACCCTCAACCGCCTGTGCGGCTCGGGCCTGCAGGCCATCGTCAGCGCAGCGCAGAACATCCTCCTCGGCGACGCCGAGATCGCCCTGGCCGGCGGCGCGGAAAGCATGAGCCGCGCCCCCTACGCCGCCCCGGCGATGCGCTTCGGTGCACGGATGGGCGACACCGGGATGGTCGACATGATGGTCGGCGCGCTCACCGACCCGCTGCACAAGGTGCACATGGGCATCACCGCCGAGAACGTACGGCGCACCTACGACATCTCCCGCAAGGATCAGGACGAGCTGGCGGTGGAATCGCACCGCCGCGCCGCCCGCGCCATCGCCGAAGGCCGCTTCAGGGAACAGATCCTGCCGGTCACCCTGAAGACCCGCCGCGGCGAAGTGCTGTTCGACACCGACGAGCACGTGCGCGGCGACGTGACCCTCGAGGAGCTGGGCAAGCTCAGGCCGGCCTTCGAGCGCGAGGGCGGCACCGTCACCGCCGGCAACGCCTCCAGCCTCAACGACGGCGCCGCCGCGCTGCTGCTGATGGAGCGCGGCGCCGCCGAGCGCCGCGGACTCCAGCCGCTGGCCCGGCTGGTCTCCTACGCCCTGGCCGGCGTCGACCCCATGCACATGGGCATCGGCCCGGTGCCGGCCTCGAAGCTGGCCCTGCAGCGCGCCGGCCTCGCCGTCGCCGACCTGGACGTGATCGAGGCCAACGAGGCGTTCGCCGCCCAGGCCTGCGCGGTGACCCGCGAACTCGGCCTCGACCCGGCCAGGGTCAACCCCAACGGCTCGGGCATCTCCCTCGGCCACCCGATCGGCGCCACCGGCGCGATCATCACCGTCAAGGCGCTCTACGAACTGCAGCGCATCGGCGGCCGCTACGCGCTGGTGACCATGTGCATCGGCGGCGGCCAGGGCATCGCGGCGATCTTCGAGCGCATCGGCTAGTTGGCGAGGAAACGACACATGCAACGCGAATACATGGAATTCGACGTGGTGGTGGTCGGCGCCGGCCCCGCCGGTCTCTCCGCCGCCTGCCGCCTGAAGCAGAAGGCCGCCGAAGCCGGCCAGGAGCTCAGCGTCTGCGTGGTGGAGAAAGGCTCCGAAGTCGGCGCCCACATCCTCTCCGGCGCGGTGTTCGAGCCGCGCGCGCTGGCCGAGCTGTTCCCCGACTGGAAGAGCCTCGGCGCCCCGCTGAACACCCCGGTCAAGCGCGACGACATCTACCTGCTCAAGGACGCCGAGGCCGCGCGCAGGATCCCCGACTTCGCCGTGCCCAGGACCATGCACAACGAGGGCAACTACATCGTCTCCCTCGGCAACCTGTGCCGCTGGCTGGCCCAGCAGGCCGAGAACCTCGGCGTCGAGATCTACCCGGGCTTCGCCGCCCAGGAAGCGCTGATCGACGCGCACGGCGTGGTGCGCGGCATCGTCACCGGCGACCTGGGCGTCGACCACGAGGGCAAGCCCAAGGACGGCCTGTACACCCCGGGCATGGAGCTGCGCGCCAGGTACACCCTGTTCGCCGAAGGCTGCCGCGGCCACATCGGCAAGCAGCTGATCGCCAGGTACAAGCTCGACGCCCAGGCCGACGCCCAGCACTACGGCATCGGCATCAAGGAGCTGTGGGAGATCGACCCGAGCAAGCACGAGCAGGGCCTGGTGGTGCACACCGCCGGCTGGCCGCTGAACGACGACAACCCGGGCGGCTCCTTCCTCTATCACCTGGAGAACCACCAGGTGGTGGTCGGCCTGATCGTCGACCTGTCCTACAGCAACCCCTACCTGTCGCCGTTCGACGAGTTCCAGCGCTACAAGCACCACCCGGTGATCAGGCAGTACCTGGAAGGCGGCAAGCGCATCGCCTACGGCGCCCGCGCCATCTGCAAGGGCGGCCTCAACTCGCTGCCGAAGATGGTCTTCCCCGGCGGTGCGCTGATCGGCTGCGACGCCGGCACCCTCAACTTCGCCAAGATCAAGGGCAGCCACACCGCGATGAAGTCCGGCATGCTCGCCGCCGAGGCGATCGTCGAGGCGCTGGCCGCCGGCCGCGAGGGCGGCGACGAGCTGAACAACTACGTCAAGGCCTTCGAGGACAGCTGGCTGTACGACGAGCTGTACCGCAGCCGCAACTTCGGCGCGGCGATCCACAAGTTCGGCGCGATCCTCGGCGGCGCGTTCAACTTCGTCGACCAGAACCTGTTCGGCGGCAAGATCCCGCTGACCCTGCACGACAACACGCCGGACCATGCCACCCTGAAGCCGGCCGCCGACTCCCAGCGCATCGACTATCCCAAGCCGGACGGCAAGCTCAGCTTCGACAAGCTGTCCTCGGTGTTCCTCTCCAACACCAACCACGAGGAAGACCAGCCCTGCCACCTGAAGCTGGCCGACGCGTCGATCCCGCTGGCCAGGAACCTGCCGCTCTACGACGAACCGGCGCAGCGCTACTGCCCGGCCGGGGTGTACGAGGTGGTCACCCAGGAAAACGGCGAGCAGAAGTTCCAGATCAACGCGCAGAACTGCGTGCACTGCAAGACCTGCGACATCAAGGACCCGGCGCAGAACATCACCTGGGTGGCCCCGGAAGGCACCGGCGGGCCGAACTACCCCAACATGTGATCGACCCGCCGACAGGCCCTCAGGGTCGTTCCGCAGCGCCGAGCAGCGCGAAGCGGTTGGCCCTGAAGGGCCTCGGGTCCTGCCCGGGCGGGCGGCCGGCGACCAGGTCGGCGATCAGCCGCCCGGTGCCGGCGGCGAGGATCAGGCCGAGCTGGCCGTGGCCGAAGGCCAGGTACACGTTGGCGAGACGCCGCGAGCGGTCGATCACCGGCTTGGCATCGGGCAGGGACGGACGGTAGCCGACGCCGTACTCGACGCTGCCGGTCCGCAGCTCGGGCAGACGGCCTGCGCCGGGGAGTGGGATTGCGGGCTCATGAGCGCCTCTCTCGAGCCAGCCGCAGGCGCGGAATCGGTTCGGGCCGGAACCGCCCTGCAGGCCGCTGCCCCCGCGCAGAACAACGCCCGCCTGTGCTCCAGAAGCATCCCTCGATGCTGGTATAGACCGCCGGCGCGCCACGCGAAAGTCGGCGCTGGCGTTCAGCTACGCGCTCGGCCTGCGCCGAGCCTCGGGAGCCGGTCGACGGGACATGCGCAAGCGCAACGCTCCGACATCGTCCGGCCAGACGATAGGCAGGGCAGTCGCCCGGGGATCTAATGCGCGGCGGGGCCGCCGCTCCGGCGGGAGGTACGCCGAGCTGTCGTCGCGCGGAGACAGGCTCCGTGCGGACAGCGGCCGCCCTCCCCAGGCCGCCGGCATCGATACCGGACCATCGCCAAGGATAAAAACATGCACGGAGTCATCCTCGCCTTCGCTTTGCTGCTCCTGTCGCTCACGGCAAGAGCCGAGTCGTCCGTCGCGCAGCAGCTGCACGAGATCCGCACCCATGGCTTCCTGCTGTGCGCGAGCCTGCTCGTCTACTTCAACAACCAGGACCCGGCAGCGGCGTTCGATCCGCAGGTGCGCGAGGCTTACCGACGTAATCTGCGCGAGCTCGACAGCCTGGCGGCCGCCGTGGCGGCCAGGCCGGAGATCGCCGAAGCCGTGCACCGCCTGCAGGCCAGCATCGGCGAACTCGAGCGCCAGCCGGAAAGCCCCAGCGTGCTCTACACCTCGGCGCTCAACCCGGTGCTGCACGCCCAGGGCGACCTGGACAGGGCCGCCGCAGCCGCCTATCTCGAGACGGCAGAGCCGACGCCCGCGGTCGCCAACCTGCATCAGGCCAGCCTGGACATGAGCCGCATGCTGCTGCTCTACCAGAGCAAGGGCTTCAGCAATATCGGCATCCACTCGGTGGCGCTGGACGAACACAGCTACAAGCGCATCGACCGACGCATCGGCGCCAGCCTCGAGACCCTGCTGGACAGCGCGCCGGAGCTCGGAACGACGCTGAACGAGGTGCGGATGAACTACAACTTCGTACGCCAGCGCCTGCAGGCGGACGGCCAGACGGTAGTCTCCCGAAGCGCCAGCCGGTACCTGGGCAAGGGCGTGGCGATGCTCGACCAGTTGGCCAGGAATGCCACGCGGCGGGACTCGCGCTAGCCTGCGCGGCAAGCCGCCCCGGGCGTACATGCGCGCCCGGGCGACGGACCGGTCGCGTACGCACGGCCTCAGCCGAGGGTGGCGACGCTGCGCAGGATCAGGCGCACCAGCATGGTCTGGCGGGTCACGCCGGTCTTGGAGAAGGTCGAGCGCAGGTGCGCGCGGGCGGTGTTGCGGCTGATGCCCAGCTCGTCGGAGGCCTCGTCCAGGGTCAGGCCGTTGGCCAGCAGCAGGGAGATCTGCGCTTCCGAGGGGGTCAGGTCGAACAGCGCGCGGACGATCTCCTGCGGCGGCCGCGACTCCTGCTCCGGGTCGCCGATGAAGATGGCCACGGCGGGACACTGCTTCGCCCCGCTCCACTCGCCCGGCGGCACCGAGCGCACCACGATGCCGAAGTCGGCGCGGCCGGAGGGACGCTGCACGCGCATGGCCTCGACCACCGAGGGGTTGCCGCTCTTCTGCGACAGCAGCGCCTGCTTGATCAGCTGGCGGAACTTCTGGCTGTCGCGCGGCGTGCCGACCTGCAGCCCGTCGCTGACCAGCTTGACGCCGTCCTTCTCCTGCACCAGCTGCTCGGCGACCCGGTTCATCTGCAGCACCTTGCCGTCCGAATCGAGCAGGATGGTGCCGACCGCCATCTGGTCCACCGCGCCGGCGTACAGGTCGCGCTCGCTCTCGATGCGGTTCAGGCGCATGTGCAGGATCATCGCCCGCTCCAGGTGCGGCAGGAACAGGGTCAGCAGGTCCTTGTCGGCCTGGTTGAACGGCGGATCGCTGCGCCCGCGGCTGATGCGGATGCGGCACTGGGCGCCGTCGGCGGTGTTGATGTCGGCGCCAAGCACATGGAACACGTCGGTCGGCTCCATGAAGCTCTTGTAGAAGTCCGAGTTCAGCCAGTCGTTCAGGGCGACGAACTCGGTGAGCGAGACCACCTGGCGGTTCGGCAGGTCGACGAAGGGGTCGAGGCGATAGAAGTGCTGGTGGTAGGAGCTGGTGACCTCCTCCGAGGCCCCCGCGGTGGAGATGCTCAGGCCGTCCACGTGCTGGCTCGGCGGGCGCAGGATGAAGGTGGCGTACCTGGAGGCCAGCAGGTCCTTGAGCTCGTCCAGAAAGGTGTTCCAGGGCACGGACTCCAGCGGGCCCTGATAGAGGTGCCCGAGCATGTCGCCGAGGCGTTCCAGAGTGAGAGAAGCAGTCATGATGGGTGGCACTTTGTAATTGTTCTGGACGATCTGCAGCATATTACGGCCTTCTGAACTGGAGCAACGACATGGCCGGGCAGTCCGTCGCCCGCCCTCCTGACGCATTCCGGGCGGTAGCGTGGCGGGTCGTGCACGAATCCACTCCTGCACGTTCGAGCGATGGCCCTGCCCCGGCTGGAGCAGGATACCCGCGCCCCCATTCTCCCCCCGTACCACGCTTTTGCCTTAGTCCGCTCGGACGTAGCGACGCCCCTGCCCGCCTGAAATAACGGCGGGCATCTGGCAGACCAGCGAGGAGCGCACAGCCATGCACCCACCCCAGCACCGCGTCGCGGTGATCACCGGCGCGGCCAGCGGCATCGGCCGCGGCCTGGCCGAACGGGCCATCCCCGAGCGACTGCACCTGGTCCTCGCCGACCGCGACGGCGAGGCCCTCGAGCGCCTCGCCTCGCGCCTGCGCGAGCAGGGCGTGCAGGTGCTCACCCAGGTCACCGACGTGGCCGATGCCGCGCAACTGGAGCGCCTGCGCGACGCCGCCGTGGCGCGCTTCGGCGCGGTCGACCTGCTGTTCAACAACGCCGGGGTGATGCAGACCGGCAGCTGCTGGGAACTCGGCGATGAGCAGTGGCAGCGCGCCCTGGCGGTCAACCTGGGCGGCGTGATCAACGGCGTCCGCGCCTTCCTGCCGCTGCTGCTGGCCCAGGGCCGGCCGGCCCACGTGGTCAACACCGCCTCCCTGGCCGGCCTGCTCAACAGCCCGTTCATGGCCGCCTACAACGTCAGCAAGCAGGCGGTGGTGGCCCTCTCCGAGAGCCTGCACTACGAGCTGGCGGCGCTGAACGCGCCGGTCGGCGTCTCGGTGCTGTGCCCGGGGCCGGTGGCCAGCGAGATCATGACCTCCGACCAGGGCCTGGGCGCCACCAGCGAACTGAACCGCCTGCTCGACGGGCAGATCCGCCAGGGCATGAGCACGGCCGAGCTGGCCGAGCTGGTGTTCGCCGCCATCGCCGAGAAACGCTTCTGGATCCTGCCGCACAAGGGCTTCAAGCCGGCGCTGCGCGCCCGCCTGGAGTCGGTGCTGGAGGAACGCAACCCGCAGTTCGCCCCCTTCGACCCACAAGGAGACGCCCATGTCGCTTGATCCGCAGATCGCCGCCCTGCTCGCGCAGATGACCGCCCAGCCGGCCCCCGACTTCGCCCATCTGGACGCCGCGACCCTGCGCCAGGCCAGCACCATGCCGCCGCTGTACGCGCCGACGCCCTTGGCCGAGGTGCGCGAGCTGAGCGTCGCCGGCGCCGCCGGGCCGCTGGCGGCGCGCCTGTACCGGCCGCAGGCGCAGGCCGGCCTGCCGCTGCTGGTGTTCTTCCACGGCGGCGGCTTCGTGCTCTGCGACCTCGACAGCCACGACGAGCTGTGCCGCCGCCTGGCCCTGCTCAGCGGCGCGGCGGTGGTGTCGGTGGACTACCGGCGCGCGCCCGAGGCGCGCTATCCGGCCGCCGCGCTGGACGCCTTCCACGCCCTGCGCGATCTGGCCGGGCGCGGTGCCGAGCTGCAGCTCGACACCTCCCGCCTGGCCGTGGCCGGCGACAGCGCCGGCGGCAACCTGGCCATCGCCGCCTGCCGCCAGGCCGCGCAGCAGGGCGGCCCGCGCGTCGCCTACCAGTGCCTGTTCTACCCGGTCACCGACCTGCGCTGCGCCAGCGCCTCCTATGAGGCCTTCGCCGACGGCTACTTCCTCAGCCGGGCGATGATGGAGTGGTTCCGCGCCCAGTACCTGGAGCGCGCCGAGCAGGCCGCGGAGCCGCTGGCCTCGCCGCTGCTCGCCGAGGACCTGGCGCGGCTGCCGCCGACCACCCTGCTCAGCGCCGAGCTCGACCCGCTGCGCGACGAGGGCGAGGCCTTCGCCGAGCGCCTGCGCGCCGCCGGCGTGGCGGTGCGCCTTGAGCGCGCCAGCGGCATGATCCACGGCTTCGCCAGCTTCGCCCCGCTGGTCCAGGGCGCCGCCGCGGCGCTGGAGCTGGCCGCAGCCGATCTGCGCAACGCGCTGGCATAAAGCTGTAGGGGCGAATTCATTCGTCCTTACGCGGCCTTCAGGCGAATGAATTCGCCCCTACAGACGCCACAAAGCACAACGCCCGCCCTGAAGATCAGGGCGGGCGTTGTGCTTCAGCCGGTCAGCGCTGCGACGAGATGTTGCCGCCGTCCACCACGATTTCCGCGGCGTTGATGTAGCTGGCCTCGTCGGAGAGCAGGAAGCGCACTACCCGGCCCAGTTCCTCGGGCTGACCGAGGCGTCCGAGCAGGATGCGTCGCTCGAACATGCCCGGATGGGCTTCGGCGATGGGCGCGACCATCGGCGTGAGGATCTGCCCCGGCGACACCGAGTTGACGCGGATGCCATCGGCGCCGAGGGCGTCGGCCATCGAGCGCACCATCGACAGCATGCCGCCCTTGGAGGCGCTGTAGGACGGGATCAGGCCGTTGCCCAGGGTGGCGTTGATCGAGGCGATGCCGACCACCGACGAACCGGGATTGGCGCGCAGGTCCGGCAGCATGGCCTGCACCAGCAGGGCCATGGCGCGCAGGTTGACGTTCAGCACCGCGTCCCAGCGCGCCGCGGTGAGCCCTTCCAGGCCGCTCTGGTCGACCACCCCGGCGGCGTGCACCAGGCCGCCCGGCGCCCCCAGCTCGGCGCGGGTGCGCGCCAGCGCCGGGGCGATGGCCTCGGCGTCGCACAGGTCGATGCCGATACCCAGGCAGGCCACCGCGTACTGCTCGGCCAGGCGCGCGGCGACGGCCTTGGCCTTCTCCTCCTGCAGGTCCCAGATGATCACCGGGCGCCCCACCGCGGCCAGGGCCTCGGCGCAGGCCTCACCGATGCCGGAAGCGCCGCCGGTGACCAGTACCGGGCTGGCCGGCGAGTTCAACAGATTGTGCATTTCTTATTCTCCTCTGAGTTCGCTGGAGGTCTGCGAGGTGTAGTCGGTGGCGCCGACGTTCAGCTCGCAGGTCTTGCCGCCGTCGACCACCAGGCTCTGCCCGGTGATACAGGAAGAGGCGTCCTCAGCTGGCCGCGGCCAGCGGCAGGCTCGCCGCGGTGGTGGTGTAGCTGCCGTCCACGTAGACCAGCGGGCTGATCTCGCCGTGCTGGTGGATCTGCTCGATGCGGCCGATGAACACCGTGTGGGTGCCGTAGCGGAACTTGCCGTCCTGTTTGCAGAGGATCGCCGCCTGGGCGTCGGCCAGCCAAGGGGTTCCCGCAGCGCTGGTCTGCCAGTGGCCCTGCTGGAAGCGCCCCTCGCCCTTGATCGGGCCGCTGCACAGGTGCGACAGGTATTCCTGATGATGGCCGAGGATGTTCACGCAGAAATCGGCGCCCTCCTCCAGCACGGCGTGCAGCGAGGCGCTCTGGTTGACGCAGATCAGCAGCGACGGCGGCTCGGTGGACAGCGAATCGACCGCCGTGGCGGCCATGGCGAAGCGCTCGCTGCCGTTGCTGGTGGTGATGATGGTCACCGACTTGGCCAGGCGACGCATGGCCTGGAGCATCTGGGATTTCAGGTCGGTCTGGCTCATGGTTCGGCCCTCCTCATGGGTTGTGTCGGGCCGATTCTTGACCTGGGTCAAACCACCGGCATCGTCCCATGGGACTAGCAAGAATTGGTGCTCCGCCAGCCGATTCCCGCCCGCTCCGGGCCCCGTGCGGACGGGCCAATCCCGGCCCGAGCGGCGGGCCGAATTGGCTAGTCTGATCGGATGTATCTACCCCTTCCTGCATTTCCGACCATGCGCCCGAGAGCCGGTATCGCCGGACCGACCACCCCGATGACAACAAGGGATAGCGCATGAAATTCTCCCTGATCTACGAAGCACAGACCCTCGACGCCACCCGCGAGGGCGACCGCCGCGTGTTCGACGAGACCGTCGAGCAGGCCGTGCTGGCCGACCAGCTCGGCTTCGACACCTTCTGGTGCGTCGAGCACACCGCCCTGACCAACTACTCGCACATGTCCGCGCCGGAAACCATGCTGGCCTTCGTCGCCGGCAAGACCGAACGCATCGGCATCGGCCACGGCGTGGTGTGCCTGCCGCCGGCGATGAACCATCCGGTCAAGGTCGCCGAGCGCATCGCCACCCTCGACCTGCTGTCCAAGGGCCGCGTGCACTTCGGCGTCGGCAAGGGCGGCACCCAGCAGGAAGCCGGCACCTTCGGCTACGACCTGGCCACCCTGCACCCGCAGATCGACGAGGCGATGTACCTGATCCCGAAGATGTTCGTGCAGGACGAGATCGAGCATCACGGCGACTTCATCAAGATCCCCAAGCGGCCGATCCATCCCAAGCCCTACCAGGACCCGCACCCGCCGATGTACCTGGCCTGCACCAACACCGAGTCGCTGAAGAACGCCGGCGGCCGCGGCATGGGCGCGCTGGTGCTGGGCTTCGGCGGCCCGGACGAGATCGCCAAGAAGGTCGCCGTGTACCACGAGGCCTGGGACAACCGCAGCGAGAAGAACCAGGTCGGCTTCCGCCCCACCCGCCACATCGCCGCGCTGTGCCCGGCCATCGTTCTCGACGACAACGAGAAGGCGCGTGCCATCGGCATCCGTGGCCAGCGCTACTTCATGGAGTCGCTGGCCTACTGGTACGCCGGCGGCGAGCGCCCGGACCCGGAGAAGTGGAAAGACGACACCTTCGTCGACGGCAACGGCCAGGCGGTGATCAAGTCGCGCTTCGCCTCCGAGGAGGTGACCGTGGACTTCTCCGACCCGACCCTGGCGATGATGAACCCCAACCACGCCTACGGCACCGTCGAGGACTGCATCGGCTACGTGCAGCGCCTGATCGACGCCGGCGCCGACGAGATCCTGTTCATCTGCCAGATGGGCACCGTGCCGCAGTGGGCGCAGCTGGAGACGCTGAAGAACATCGGCGAGAAGGTGATTCCCTACTTCCGCAACCAGCAGGCGCAGGGCTGAGAGTGCTGTAGGGGCGAATTTATTCGCCGGGATTCCCGCAAAGGCGAATGAATTCGCCCCTACAGACCGGAATACACCTGCAGCGCCTGCGGAGCGATCCGCTGGCGCTGCAGGCTTTGCTCATTGCCGGCCTTCGGCGAGGAAATCCAGGCAGGTGCGGTTGAACAGCTCGCGGTGCTCGACCATCACCCAGTGCCCGCACTCGCTGAGCAGCACGAAGCGGATGTTGCGGCAGGCGTCCATCAGGGTCTGCGCGCCGGAGGCCGGGCAGAACTTGTCGTTCACGCCCCAGAAACCGAGGATCGGGCACTGCAGCTCGGACAGGCGCGGCGCCAGGTTCGGCACCTGCATGGTGGAGAGCACGCAACGCGGCTGCTGCCGGACCACGGCGACCCGCTCGGCGACGGTCTCGCCGCTGATCCCGCTGGCGTCGTAGAGCTGCAGGCCGAGCAGGCGGCGCATGCCGGCGGCGTCGTTCAGCTCGCCGTTGGCGAAGGCGGCGCCCATCTTCTGGATGCCTTCCATCTGCTGGTAGTACTGCTCCTTCTCCATCAGCCCGCCGGGGGCCATGAGGATCAGCCTGCTGACCCGCTGCGGCCGGTCCAGCGCCAGCTTGAGGGCGATGGCGCCGCCCAGCGAGTTGCCGACCAGCACGCAGCGCGGGATGTCCAGCGCATCGAGCAGGCCGCTCAGGGCATTGACGAAGAAGTCCAGGTCGTAGGTGGTTTCCGGCTTGTCCGAGGCGCCGTAGCCCGGCAGGTCGGGCACGATCACCCGGTGGCCGGCGGCGGCGAACACCGGGTAGTTCTGCTTGAAGTTGCTGTGGCCGCTGGCGCCCGGCCCGCTGCCGTGGATGAACACCACCGGCTCGCCGGAGCCGATATCCGGACAGCCGGCCTCCGGGTAGCCGGCCTCCGGAAAGCCGGCCTCCGGAAAGCCGGCCTCCGGAAAGCCGGCCTCCAGATAATGCAGCTGCAGCCCATCGTTCAGCGTCACGAATCGCCCTTGCGGTAGCGCGCCCATGGCGGCCCTCCCCGTCTCGTTGTCGGAAAAGGCATTGTCAGAAGGGGTATCGGCGGCGGAATCGTCCGAGCAGACTAACCCGCGGCGACGAGTCCGCCCGGACGAAGGCGCCGGCGCCCTGCCCCGCTAGCCTTGGCGGCATCAGCGACTGGCCAACGAGGTGAGGCATGCACGATCCGATCGATTTCAGCGGCAAGGTGGTCCTGATCACCGGCGGCGGCAAGGGGGTGGGCCGCGGCATCAGCCAGAGCTTTCTCGAACGCGGCGCCGAGGTGGTGATCTGCGGGCGCAACGCGCCGGACAGCCTGCCGGCCCATGGCGGGCGGCAGGCGCTGTTCGTGCCCTGCGACGTGCGCGACGTCGAGCAGGCCCAGCGCCTGGTCGAGGCGGTGGTCGAGCGTCACGGCCGCCTCGACGTGCTGGTCAACAACGCCGGCGGCGCCCCGCATGCCGACGCGGCGACCGCCTCGCCGCGCTTCTCGGAGTCGATCATCCGTCTCAACCTGCTGGCGCCGCTCAACCTGTGCCAGCTGGCCAACCGGGTGATGCAGGCGCAGGCCGGCGGCGGCGCGATCATCAACATCTGCAGCGTCAGCGCCATCCGTCCCTCGCCCGGCACCGCCGCCTACGGCGCGGCCAAGGCCGGCCTGCTCAACCTGACCCGCTCGCTGGCGGTGGAGTGGGCGCCACGGGTGCGGGTGAATGCGGTGACTGCCGGCCTGACCCTCACCGAGCAGGCCGAGCTGCACTACGGCGATGCCGAGGGTGTCGCGCGGGTCGCGGCCAGCATCCCGCTGCAGCGCATGGCCAGCCCGCAGGACATCGCCAACGCCTGCCTGTACCTGGCCTCGCCGCTGGCCAGCTACGTCAGCGGGGTGGACATCTGCGTGCATGGCGGCGGGGAAAGCCCGGCCTTCCTGGCCGCCGCCAACGCCGGCTGAACCGGCAAACGCAAAACGGGGATCCTGATGGATCCCCGTTAGCCTGCCCTCTCCTTCCCTATCTTCAGCTCGTGTGCGCCAGGCTGGCACCGCTGGTCTCGAAGTGGCCGCGGAACGCGGTTGCGACGATGCGCCACTGGCCGTCGACGCGCCGGTAGCGGTCCTGGTAGAAGCCGCCCAGCTTTCGGGTGGCGCCGGTCTCGGCGTCGAGGTTGCAGTAGCACAGCGCCCAGCGGCCAACCGCCTCGTCCTCGCCGAGCAGGTCGATCTCCGGGTTGGCGCCGTGGTGCAGGTCGATCACCCGCGGCTGGCAGGCCAGTTCCCGGTAGACCGCGACGAAGCTGTCGCGCTCGCGGAAGGTGCCGATCGGGCCGTAGTCGATGAGGATCTCCCCCGCAGCGAAGCAGTCGCGGATCACCTCGACTTCCTTCAGGTCGCAGGCGTTGAGATAGCGATGCTTGAGCCGCCGGATATCTTCCAGCGCCTCCAGGCGGGCGATGCGGGCTTCCAGGTTCATGGCGTTTCCCTCGTGGTCGGCTTGGCAGGATGGCCCCGAGTCTGGCGACCGGGGCGCGGCGCGGAATCGTCCGAGCGGACGATCCCGAAGGCTGCCTGGCGGCCACGAGTCGATCCCCTGTAGGGGCGAATTCATTCGCCTTGGCGAGATATTGGGCGAATGAATTCGCCCCTACAGGACGGCGCCGCGCAAGGGCGGCGCCGCAAACCTCAGAAGCTGTACTTGGCGCTGAACGCGAAGTAGTCGCGGTCGGCCAGCGGACGCTTGTCCAGATCGGCGTCGCCGAGGAAGCCGTTGTAGGCGATGCCCAGCTCGAGGTTGTTGAGGTACTTGCCGTTGAGGCCGACGCTCACGCGCTTGTCGCCCTCGCCGACCAGGCTGCCGAAGGCCCCCGCCACCGCGGCGGTGCCGCGGGCCTGGTGGGCGAACGAGATCGGCATGTTCAGGTCCCAGCCGTCGACGACGTTGTTCCACGACGGCGTCATCAGCAGCTGGTAGGCCCAGGCATTGCGGTCGTAGGTGAGCTGGTCGGAGCGCGTGCCGGCGAACTCGAAGGCATCGACGTCGTTGACGTGCAGGTAGGCGACCTCGGCGATGAAGGTGGTCTGGTCCGACAGCGGCATCGGGCCAGTCAGGTAGATCGCCGAGAGCTGCGCCTGGGTGGCCTTCGCGCGGGAGGCGGACGGGCCGATCAGCGAGTCGACCAGCACCGGGACATCTTCCTTGTAGCTGACCTCGCCGGCCAGGTTGACGTCGCCCAGGCGGGTCGAGAAGCTCGCCCCGCTCAGCTTGATGTCGTCGAAATTCACCACGCTGTACGAGGTCGGGAAACCGTCCTCGAAATTCATCACCACGTTGGGGTTCTTGTCGTGGTAGCGCAGGTAGTAGAGGCTCGCCTCGCTCTCGGCGCCGAGGGCGAAACGGGCGCTCACCCCCCACTGGCCGCTGTCGCGCGGATCAATGTCCGGGCCCTTGGGAATCGTGAAGCCCGGCGCCGCATGGATGAACTGGGCGCCCGGGCCGATCATGTCGGCGTAGGAGAAGTAGCTGCCGACCGGGTCCAGCTCGGTGGCCTTGTACTCGTACTGGTAGTAGGCCGCCAGGCCGAACGCCGGGTTGAGCTGCCACTGGGCGAACAACTGGCCGACCGGCAGCAGGATGTCCTTCACCTCGACGGCCGGCACGTTGGCCTTGGTGGCATCGGCGGGCGACTGGGCGCCGGCGATGTTGGGGAAGAACAGGCTCTCCCCCCACTGCACCACCTGGCGACCGGCACGCAGGTTGAGCATCGACTGCTCGCCGGTCTGCAGGTTGCCGTACAGATAGGCGTCGAGGATGCGGCTGCGGCTGCCGGCGCGGTTCCTGGCCTGCGAGCTGAAGTGGTCGTGCATCCCGCGCTTGTTGATGGTCTCCGGCGAGTCGTTGTCGTTGGCGTGATAGTACACGTCGTCGTAGAAGGTGCTGGCGCGCACGAAGCCGCCGTAGTTGCGGTACTTCAGGTCGAGTTCGCCGAGCAGCGCCACCCGGTTGTTGATCAGCGCCCCGCCCTTGAAGTTGCGGTTGCCGTCGTCGGCGTTGACCGTGGTCGGCAGGCCGCTCTGCGGGTCGATCGGCCCGTCCACCAGGGCGCGCGCCGCGTCGTGCTGCCGCCAGGCTGCGCCGTAGGAGAGGTTCAGCGTGTAGTCGGCGCTGACTTCGTCGCCCAGGCTGAAGGACCCGGCCGCTGCCGGCGCGCCAAGGGGCAGCAACCAGGCGCCGAGCAGCCATGGCCCCAGCCGGCCGTTCACCATCGTCCTGTCTGCAAAATGCTTCATCTTCTGTCTCCCGATTGCCTGCCGCGCGGATCTTCGGGGCGCGGCAGGTCGCGGTGACGGCGGCAGGCCGTCGTCACCGAGCCATATGTGAGGAAATCCCGTTTCGCCGTCCGCTCAGCGGCCCGCCTGGCGCAGCATGTCGGTGGTGTACATGAACGGCTTCAGCCGGTCGCCGTTGAGCCGCGGCGCCGCGCCCTCGTTGGTCAGGCGGTCGGCGAGGTAGGCCCCGGACATCAGGTCGTGGTAGACCGTGACCCCGGCGTGGAACACCCGGGCGTCGTAGGCGTAGAAGGTGTTCATGAAGTTGGTGCGCCACAGCTGGCCGCGCGCGTCGTAGTTGTCGGCCATCACCGCCTGCCAGCTGTCCTCCTCGATGTACAGCACGCGCTTGGCGTAGCGGTGGCGATAGCCTTCCTTGAGGGTGGCCTCCAGCACCCAGACGCGGTGCGGTTCGTAGCGCATGAAGCGCGGGTCGATGCTGCCGGCCTTGAGCAGGTCGGCGTACTTCACGTCCGCGCCTTCCAGCCGGTAGCCGTTGTAGGGGATGTACAGCTCGCGCTTGCCGACCAGCTTCCAGTCGTAGCGCTCGGGCGAGCCGTTGAACAGGCGGTCGTCGTCGATGGTGCGGAAACCGCCGACGCCCAGCGGCATGTCGAAGCCGAAGCCGGGGGACTGGCGTACGCGCCGGGCGCCGGGGTTGTACTGCCAGCTGGTCTGCGGGTTGGTCAGCTCGTTGAAGTAGGTGTAGGTCATCGACGCCTCGCCCTTCTGCCGTTCGGGCTTGAGCACGGTTGCCCGCGAGTAGGCGAACACCCCCGTGGTCGGCTGGCCGAGATCCTCCGGACCGCCGGTCTTGTCGAGGATCTCGTAGCGCATCTGGCCCCAGGCCGCCTTGCCGTCCGGATAGACCACCGCCTGGTCGTACACCGCATCCTCCTCGAGGACGTAGGCCGGCAGCAGCATGTTGCGCAGCAGTTCGTCGCCGTTCTGCGGGATCGGGAACGGCGTGCCGCCCTTGAGGGCCTTCACGCCCATGTTGCCGTCCTCCAGCTCGGCAACCAGGGCGTTCTTGCGGGTGATCTCGCAGCGCAGGTCGTCGAGGCGGAAGTCGCGGTGGCTGGGGTAGACGGGGATGGCGAAGCTCTGCGGATACTTGCGCAGCAGCGCCTGCTGCCCGTCGGACAGGCGCGCGGCGTACTGCGCCATGTTCTGCGCGGTGATGGTGAACAGCGGCTTCTCGTCGGCGTAGGGGTCCGGGTGGCGCGCGCCCACGCCGGCGAACCGGATGCCGGGCGGGGTGCCCAGCCATTTGCCGGCGAAGGCCGGGATGGAGCCGTCGGCGTTGCCGGCCTGTTCGGCGCCGAAGCAGGTCAGTTCCTTGCCGAGTTTCTGCACCTCCTCGCCGGAGACCTTGGCCAAGCCGCCCTGGGCGACCAGCATCAGCAGCGCCGCCAGCGGCAGGGTTCTACGAAACGGGATATGCATGGCTTGCCTCTTGTTCTTGTTGTGCACCAGGCCGCTCCCGATGGGGAGCGGGCCGTTTCCATTCGTCGCTGCCCGACACGCAGGCGGGCGGGACGTCCCTCAGGCGTAGCGGTCGCGCCTGAGCGCCGTTTCGCTCTCGATCAGCCGGCCGCCGGTTTCGCCGGCGAAGGCGCGCACGTAGGCCTCGGCATCCAGGCAGACCTCGGGCGCCAGCAGGCCCTGCCCGGTGACGCCACCGGCCAGCCAGGCCTCGATGGCCAGGCGCGCGCAGGTCGGCGTCGGGTCGGCGGTGCTGTCCGCGGCCTGCTCGGTGGGCAGGTCCAGGTGGTGCTCGAGCACGCAGCGCACCTCGGCGCCGGCGCGCTCGCCGACCACCTCGACCCGCGAGGCGACCGCCCAGGGCTCGTCGGAGAGGTCGACGCTCACGCTCCTGGCGCCGGCCTCGCTGGCCAGGTGCCGGGTGAGGAACTTCAGCGGCGAGATGCCGAGGCCCTCGATCACCTCGGGATTGCCCAGCCCCAGGTCGATCAGCGAGCGCCAGATCTGCGCGCCGGCCTCGGGGAAGAAGGCGATGCGGTTGGTCACCTGCTCCAGGCCCCTGATGAAGTGCGGCAGGGTGACGGTTTCGCCGTGGCCGATGAAGAACGACGGATAGGCCTTGAACGGCGCGGCATAGGGCACCTCCAGCCGGCCGCCCCAGCCCGGCATCTTGCGGTACGCGCCGTCGACGAACTGCACCACCTCGCCGGCGGTGATGTGCATCATGTGGTCGACCACCGCCGGCGACAGCAGGCCCGGCACGAAGGGCACGGCGGTGGCCAGGTGGATCTCGCGCACCCTGTCCAGGCGGTCGGCGAGCAGCCGGGCCATCACGTTGGTCAGCCCCGGCGTCGAGCCGCAGCCGATGACCAGCTTGATCCCGGCCTGCAGCGCGCGCAGATGCCAGGACGGCTCGAGGAACAGCTGCTCGGCCACGTCGTGGTCGTCGTTGATGTCGAGGTAGTCGACCCGCGCGCGCAACGCGGCCTCGATGACCGGCACGGCGCTGCGGTAGAACGGCCCCACGGCGTTGAACACCAGGTCCACCCCGTCGAGCAGCTCGTCCAGGCGGGCGGGGTCGCGCACGTCGGCGCGCACGCCGCGCACCCGCGGGCCCAGCTCGGCGGCGAGCTGCTCGGCGACGGCGAGGTCGAGGTCGCCGACCACGCATTCCAGCTCGGGGTGGCGCGGCACCAGCTGGCGCGCCACGTTGGCGCCCACGTTGCCGCAGCCCAATAGCAGGACTTTCATGCTTGTTTCCTTCTTCTCTGGTTGTTGTTCTTCTGCAAGGCGCAGGGCAATTGCATGACGCCCATTGCCCGGTCCGCAGGGGCGAATTCATTCGCCTTGACGGCGCGCTTTGGCGAATGAATTCGCCCCTACAACGGATTACCTGCCCTGCAGCCAGGCATTGGCTGCGCGGGCACCGGCTCAGACGAGGTTGAAGCGGTCGGCCCAGCGCGCCGCCGGGATCAGCACGCGGCGGATCTTGGTTTCGAACAGGCCGGGAAACTGCACGGCCCTGGGGGTTTCCAGCGGCAGCAGGCAGTTGGCCAGGCAGCCGCCGACCAGTGCATCGGCCAGGTTGACGCCCAGCAGCGGGCCGAGGACGTTGCCCCAGGAGCCGAAGTTGTTCAGCGCCAGCACGCCATCGGCGACCCGGTACAGCTTCGGGTAGCAGGCGTCGTAGACCGAGGACGAATTGGCGGTCATCCCCGTCCAGTAGGACTCCAGCTCGATGCGCGTGCCGCCGAGCTGCGGGTAGGTGCGCCGCAGGTAGCGCAGGAAGTAGGCGAAGTGCTCCGCCGCCCGCTGCGCGCGGCCGGCGGCCGGGATGGTCGCGGTGATCAGGCGGTTGCGCCCGTCGATGACCAAGGGATACAGGCCGGCCGGATACTGCATGAGCGCGACCCGCGCCGGATTGATGATCTCCAGCGCCGCCTGGGGCAGCGGCCGGGTCGCCAGGCCGCAGGCCACCAGCGGGAACTGGGTACGCGCCAGCTCCGGGAAGAAACCGTTGCCGACGTGGCCATTGGTGCACAGCACCACCTGCTGGGTACGCACGCTGCCGACGGCGGTGCGCACCCGCCAGGCCGCGCCGCTGCGCTCGCAGCCCACCACGCCGGAGTTGCCGTAGACCCGGGCGCCGAGGCCCACGGCGGCGGCGATCATGCCGTTGGTGAACAGGAACGGATTGACCCGTCCGCCTTCGCGCCAGTGGATGCCATGGCTGTAGGCGTCGGTGCCGAGCAGCTCCTTGAGGCGCGCGGCGCCGACCGTCTCCACCTCGTAACCGAAGGCCTGCCACTTCTTCACCTTGGCCTCGAGCGCGGCGTGCCGGCGGCTGGCCGCATCGACCATGCCGCACCGGGCCGCATCGGCCCGCAGCCCATGCTTGCCGCACAGCTCGAAGACCACATTGCGGTGCTCGATGAAGTAGTCGATGAAGCGCCGCCCACCGTCGGCATGGGCGCGCAGCGGCTCGAACGAGCCCAGATAGGGCTGCACGTGCCCGGCGTTGCGCCCGGAGGCGCCGCTGCCCGGCTGCTCGGCCTCCAGCACCACGACGGCGACACCCTGCTCGGCCAGGCGCAGGGCCAGCGCAGCGCCGGCCAGCCCGGCGCCGACCACCACCACGTCGGCCTCGATGTCCCGATCCAGGGCCGGATAGGCCGGCATTTCCCCCGGCAGCAGCCAGCCGCTGAAGCGGATCGGCACTACCCCCGACTCGTAGGCGTCCGCGGCCGGAAACACCGCCACCTGCCCCACCGCCGCACTTCGATACCCTCTCCAGCTCACTGCCGCCTCCTCGAATTCGCTGCGCAGCACACGCTGCGGACTGCGCCCGGCACGGCCTGGCGCAGCGGTTTCGATGCTAGTGAGGAGGGGAAGCGGCGCTCCAGTACCAGCTGGTACTGCCGGCAGCGCGGCTCAGCGCAACAGGGCGAAGCTCTTGAGCAGGATGCGCACCAGGTCGGTCTGGCCCTTGATGCCGAGCTTGGCGTAGATGTTCTTCGAGTAGTTGCGCGCGGCGGTGACCGCGATGCCCATCTGCGCGGCCGCCTCGCTGATGCTCTGGCCGCCGGCCAGCAACGCGGCCAGCCGGGCTTCCTGGCGGGTCAGGTCGAGCAGCCGGGCAATCGGCTCCGCCGCGGAGCCGCCGGCGAGCGGCCGCATGGCCAGGCTCTCGGTCAGCTCCGAGAGGTAGATGATCGCGCTCGGCACGTGCCGGCCCTGGTAGTAGTAGTCCAGCAGCGGCGCCGGGGTCGCCAGCATGCCCAGCAGCACGCCGTCGCGGGCCGGCAGGCGCACCAGTTCGCCGCGACACTGCCCGCCCTCGCGCGCGCCGGCCGCGACGGCCTGGGCTATCGCCCGCTCCAGCGCCTGCTGGGCCGCGCGGTCCTGCAGCTGCAGCCGCCCGTGGCTGAACTCGATGCCGCGGTGCCTGTCGACGATGGCCCGGGCGGCCCGGTTCGCGCAGAGCAGCCGGCCATCGCCATCGAGCAGCAGGCAGCCGAGCAGCAGATGATCCAGGCAGCCCTCGTAGATCGCCCGTTCCGCCTCCTGGCGCTTGTGCCTGGCGTAGAGGCCGAGGGCGCGGGTGAGATGGGGCAGCAGCGCCCGGATCAGCGCCAGCTCGCCGGCCGCAAAGGGCTGCTCCGGCTCGCTCCTTCCGCGGATCGCGTCGATCCAGCAGCGCATGCCGCCGGGCTCGGCGAAGCAGGTGCGCAGGCAGCTGGCGAGGTTGAGGAAGACCATGTGCGCGGCGCACTCCGGCTCCACGTCGCGCGGGCCGAAGACGAGCACATCGCCCGGGTTCAGCGACTTCGGGTCGACCATCTCGATATGCGCGAAACGCTCGCGATAGACCTGCTCCGCCTGCAGCCAGTCGGTGTCGTCGCCCTCCTCGAGCGCCATCACCTGGATGTCGGTCGGCCGGTCCTCGGCGTGCAGCAGGGTGACCGTGACATTCCGCGCCGCCAGCACCTGGCGCAGGCGTTCGGCCAGCGCGGCCCAGGGCCGGGCTTCGTTCAGGCCCTCGTAGACCAGGCCGATCAGCTCGGGCAGCTCGGCGACGCCGGTGGCCGCGGATGGCGCGAGCGGGCGTTCGAAGTCAGCGGCAGCCTGCATGGGATTCCCTCGTGGCGGGCAACGCCCTCACCGGGCTAGCCTGGCGGAAAGCAAAAAAACCCGGCCAGCGGCCGGGGAAAGGGTGACAGAGCGACAGACCTGTCAGCACGCACTGGGTTTGCAGTCGCTGCGCCGAATCAGGCGGAACCACCGATCAGTTGGGCATTGTCGACGCGGATCTCCGCGCCGTTGATGAAGCGCGACTCGTCCGAGGCGAGGAACAGCACCACGTTGGCGATGTCCAGCGGCGCGCACATGCGGTTCTTCGGGTCTTTCTCCAGCTCGGCCTGGGGAATCGGCTGGCCGCCGTGCAGGGCGCTGGTCATCGGCGTGTTGACGCCGTCCGGATGCACGCTGTTGCAGCGGATGCGGTAGCCCTGCTGCTTGCAGTGCAGGGCGATCGAGCGGGTCATCGCCGCCACCGCGCCCTTGGACGCCGAGTAGGCGCAGAACGCCGGCATGCCGCCCAGCGCCGCCATCGACGACATGTTGACGATCGAGCCGCCGCCGGTTTCCTTCATCGCCAGCACCGCGTACTTGCAGCCGAGGAAGTAGCCGGCGCTGTTGATGCCTTGCACCTTCTGGAACAGCTCCAGCGAGGTGTCCTCGATGGTGCCGACGGCGAGGATGGCGGCGTTGTTGACCAGCACGTCGAGGCGGCCGAAGGTTTCCAGGGTGGTGTCGATCACCCGCTGCCAGTCGGCCTCGCTGGCGATGTCGTGGCGGATGAACAGGGCGTCGCCGCCGATCTCGGCGGCCGCACGCTGGCCGGCCTCCTGGTTGAGGTCGGTGAGCACCACCCTAGCCCCCTCGCGGGCCAGCAATCTGGCGTCCTCCAGACCGATGCCACTGGCGGCGCCGGTCACGATGCACACCTTGCCTTCGACTCGTTTCATTGTTGTTCTCCCGTTGCTGGATCAGCGCGGATCGAGCGCGCAATCGACTGGATTCGATTGTTGCAACGGGTGGGAGGGGCTACATCGTCTGGGGAGACTAATCCCATTTGGCGGAGTGGCTGGTCGCAGCGCGGATCCGCTGATCTAGCTATCTGTTCGCAGAAAGGTGCTGGCAATCGCGTCAGCCCAGCAAGTCACGCCCATGGGGCCGCGCCAGATCCAGGACAGGTCCCAGCGGGACGATTCCATTCGGATTGATGGTGCCGTGGCTGCGGTAATAGTGTTCCTTGATGTGCTGCAAGTTCACCGTAGCGGACACACCGGGCCATTGATAGAGCTCGCGGGTGTAGGCCCATAGGTTCGGATAGTCGCTCAAACGCCGCAGATTGCACTTGAAATGACCGTGATAGACCGCGTCAAAGCGCAACAGGGTGGTGAACAGGCGCCAGTCGGCCTCGGTGATACGCGCACCCAGCAAGTAGCGCTGCGCGGATAGCCGTGCCTCAAGGGCATCGAGCGACGCAAATAGCGCTACCACCTCCCGCTCGTACACCTGCTGGTCGGTGGCGAAGCCGACCTTGTAGACGCCATTGTTGATGGTGTCGTAGATGTGGGCGTTGAGCTCGTCAATCTGCGGCAACAAGTCGACCGGCGCGTAATCGCCGGGACAAGCACCAACCCCGTCGAAGGCCGAATTCAGCATCCGGATGATTTCCGACGATTCGTTGCTGACAATGGTGTTGCGCTGCAGGTCCCACAGTACCGGGACAGTCACCCGACCGCTGTAGTCGGCGCAAGCACGGAGGTAAACCTCATGGAGGTAGCGTGCCTGCCCGACCGGATCGGCGACGACACCCGGCCCCGGCATGAAGGTCCAACCGTGTTCGGCCATGTACGGATTGACGATGGACACGCTGATCAGGTTTTCGAGCCCTTTCAGTACCCGGAAGATCAACGTGCGATGAGCCCAGGGGCAGGCCAGTGATACATACAGGTGATAGCGCCCGGGCTGTGCCGCGAAACCGCCCTCGCCGCTCGGCCCGGGGCGTCCGTCGAACGTGATCCAGTTGCGAAACTGCGCCGTGCTACGGACGAACTTGCCACCGGTGGACTCGGTGTCATACCACTGGTCGACCCACTGGCCGTCTACGAGCAACCCCATACTGACCTCTTCCCGCTTGCCGATAGTTGTGACGGCAGCCTGCTGAAGGCCGAACGCCTTGAGTCCTGTCGGAGCTGCTCGCCCGCCAGGTTATAAATCTTGATCATGCCGTTCAGGCCCAGCGGTGATCCATGGTCCAGTGTGTCCCTGTGCTTCAAGGCGCCTTGCAGGACATACGAGAGGATCTCCATGTCGCGATGCGGATGCTGGGGGAAGCCTTTGCCACCCGCCACGCGATCGTCATTGATCACCTTCAGATCGGAAAAACCGTTCTCGTCGGGATTCCGGTAGGCATCGAACGAGAAGCTGTGACGGGATTTGAGCCAGCCGAGGCTGGTGGTGCCCCGCTCGCCGGCCTTGCGGATTTCAAGCATGCCTGCCTCGGCGCAGGGTCAAAGGTTCTGCGGAACGCTGAACTGCCAGCGCGATCGGCTCGGCTCGGCGGAAGCGCACTCCTCCAGGAACAGGGCTCGCCAGCGGTGGTCGCTGGCAAAGGTCGAGTCGGACTTGTGCCCCGCCGTCAGGCAGAGTCCCGAGCCTTCGAGTTCGACCTGACCGTTGTCGTGCAGGCGGAAGATCTGCAGGCGCTCGGCTTCGAGGAATGGACTGCGCTCGCCGCAGCCACGCGGAATCAGCGCGGCGCCCGGCAAGGCGCGGCCATTGAGGCCGGCGGCGGTCAAGCAGCGGTTGTACGCCGGAAAGCGGATGTAGCCGTTCGCCTCGAGGACGACCGCCTCGTCGTGGTACAGCCCCGGCTTGCAGTTGTGGGCAGTCAGCGGCATGTCGAAGCGGATGTACTGGCCGGAGCCGACGATGTCGAGACAGTAGCCGTCCGCAGGGCGATCCAACGGGTCGATCAGCTTCAGGTGACCAGGCACCTGCAGCGGCACGGGCGCTGCAATGCCCTCCGCGCTGCCCAGCAGGCACAGCAGGCCTGCCAGCAATGCCCTGGCGATGCCTTGGGGAAATCCTTTGTCGCTGGGGGATATCCCGTACTTGCAGCCTTCGCTGACGCAGCTTTCACTCCGTAACTTCATTCTCGTCTCTGCCAGGTGATCGGTCGCAGGTCATGTGAGCGCAGACGGGGGGCCTGGGCCAAGTAGCCCAGGACGGCTTTCTTCGCTTGCTCGTCATAGCGACTCCAATCCACGACCTCGTGATCGAAGCGCTTGCAACCCGGCAGACCAGGTCTGTCATACACGGTGGAACACCGTCCAACGCAGGGTGTCTTGAGGTGTGGATTCGCCATGAGCATGCTCCTGTGCTTGAGGCAGCGAGCGGCAGACCTGCCCCTCTACAGCGGCTTGCCGGGAGGCGGCGTTGTCCATGCCTCCCGGCATCCTGCATCAGGCGATCAGTTCGGCGATGCGGGCATCGGCGGCAGAGAAGGCCTTGTCAGCGCCTTCAGCGCCCATTGCCAGCCCTTCGGCGTAGACGAAATCGACGTCGGTCAGGCCGAGGAAACCGAGGATGGTCTTCAGGTAGGGCACCTGCGAGTCGGCCGGGGTGTCGCGGTACATGCCGCCGCGTGCCAGGGCCACATAGACCTTCTTGCCCTTGAGCAGGCCTTCCGGGCCGTTCTCGGTGTAGCGGAAGGTCACGCCGGCGCGGGCGATGGCGTCCAGCCAGGTCTTCAGCTGCACCGGTACGCCGAAGTTGTACATCGGCACGCCGAGGACAATGACGTCGACCGACTGCACCTGAGCGATCAGCGCGTCATCCAGGGCCACGCGGGCCGCCTGCTCGGCGCTGCGCTGCTCGGCCGGGGTGAACAGCGCGCCGAGGGTGGCCTCGTCCAGCACCGGATGCGGGTGGCTGGCCAGGTCGCGCAGCTCGACCACGGCGCCCGGGTTCAGCGCCTTGAGGCGGGCGGTGATGGCATCGGCCAGGCGGGTGGAGTTGGCACCGCTGGAGCGGGCGCTGGCGTTGATCTGCAGGATTTTCATGGTCGATTCCTCGGAGTGATGGTGGAAAGATTCAATACAGCGGCAATTCGGTGGGGCGCAGGTCGAACAACAGCACCTCGGCATTTTCGCCGGCGCTGAAGTCGATTTCGCGAACATCGCGCAGACGGGCGCCGTCACCTGCGACCAGGCGCTGACCGTTCACCGTCAGTGCGCCACGCGCCACCTGGATGTAGGCGAAGCGGTTTTCCGGCAGCTCGAAGCGCTGCTGCTCGGCACCGTCGAACAGCCCGGCGTAGACGCGGGCGTCCTGGTAGACCGACAGCGAGCCGTCGGCACCGTCCGGAGAAATGATCAGACGCAGCTTTCCACGCTTCTCGGCAGCGCTGAAGTGGCGCTGCTGGTAGCGCGGCTCGACGCCCTTGCGGTTCGGCACGATCCAGATCTGCAGGAAGTGCACCGGCTCCTTGCGCGAGGCGTTGTACTCACTGTGGCGGATGCCGGTGCCGGCGCTCATCATCTGCACGTCGCCGGGACGGATCACCGAGCCGCTGCCCATCGAGTCCTTGTGCTCCAGGGCGCCCTCCAGCACGTAGGAGAAGATTTCCATGTCGCGGTGCGGGTGGGTGTCGAAGCCGCGGCCCTGGCGCACTTGGTCGTCGTTGATCACCAGCAGATCGGAAAACCCCATGTGCTGCGGGTCGTAGTAGCTGCCAAAGGAAAAGCTGTGCTGCGAGTACAGCCAGCCGAAATTGGCGAGACCGCGTTCGGCGGCAGGTCTGATTTCCAGCATGTCGTTCTCCTGCGTGCGGCCTGCGGGGCGCCGGGTTCGGTCGGGTCAGCGCCCCGCAGTACCTCAGTTCTTGATCGCTTCGAGGGCGACGCTGATGGTCAGGGTCACCGGCTTGGTGCCCCCCTTGATGGTCAGCTCGCCGTCCAGGGCCACCGGCTTGTCACCCTCGAAGCGCACCTTGCTGGACTTGCCAGGAGTACAGCTTCAGCTTGCTCGGCGACAGCGGCAGACCCTGCATGTAGCAGCCCAGACCCAGCAGCCCCAGGATCAGGATCGCGATCACCCAGTGCAGGGTCTTGGCGGTTCCGGTGTATTGGCGGCTCACGTTCATCGGCCTCGGTGCGGCGATGCGTTGTGGGCATCGGCGATGGGAGAACTTTACTCGTGCGAACTGATGCCAGATAGAAGACAATCAAGAACACTCTGTTGACATGATAATCAACAATGAACCGTCTCGATGCGATGAACCTGTTCGTGCGGGTGGCCGAACTGGGCAGCTTCTCGGCCGCCGCCTGCCAGCTCGGCGTGGCCCGCTCGGTGGTTACCCGGCAGATCGCGGCACTGGAAGAGCACCTGGGCATCAAGCTCATGGTGCGCAGCACCCGGAGCCTGTCCCTAACCTCGGCGGGCAGCGCCTACCTGGAAAAGTGCCGGGTGATTCTCGCACTGGTCGAAGAGGCCGAAGCCGGTGTGATGGAGGAGCGGCGGACCCCCAGCGGGCAACTGCGCATCAGTCTGCCGCTCAGCTTCGGCTTGCGCCGGCTGGTGCCGCTGCTTCTGGAGTTCTCACAGGCCTACCCCAAGATCAGCCTGGCGATGGACTTCAGCGACCGGCAACAGAACCTGATCGAAGAAGGCATCGATCTGTCGATTCGTATCACCGGCCAACTCGATCCGGGGGAAATCGTCCGCAAGCTCGGCAGCAGCCGGCTGCTGATTGTCGCTGCTCCGGACTACCTGGCCCAGTATGGACGCCCACAGCAGCCCGCCGAACTCACCAGCCATGCCTGCCTTGGCTACTCGCCACAGGCGAACAACCGCCCCTGGACCTTCCAGGTGGACGGCCATCTGGAGTCCTTCTACCTGCCCTACCGCCTCCAGGCCAACAACGGCGACGCGCTGGCCGCCGCCGCCGCGCAGGGACTGGGCATCACCGTGCTACCGGACTTCATCGCCGCCGACTATCTCGCGGCCGGCCAGCTGGAGCCCCTGCTGGACGCCTTCGCGCCGCCGGAGCTCGGCATCTACGCGGTGCTGCCCAGCAACCGCTACATGCCTCACCGCGTCCGGGTGCTGATCGAGTTTCTCTCCGACAAACTGGCCACCCAATCAACCCCATAGAGAGGCTGAAGGGCTGAGAGCGCCCATCAACGATAAAATTCGTATACCCAAAAAACCGAACCCGGCGCCCGCCAATGGCGGACTCCGGGTCCGGTTGCCGGCACGCGCCGCGGTCAGACCGCGGCAGGTCTGCTGATCAGGTACTGGCTGGTCGGCAGCACGTCGATCTTGTCGTAGTCGATGAAGCGCTTGCAGCTCTCCATCATCGCCGCCAGGTTGCGGCGGAACTTCTCCTCGTCGCCCGGGGCGTCGAAGAAGCTCTGCGGGTCGCTCATCGCCGCCGGCGGGAAGCACTCCTCGACGATGGCGTCGATGGCCGGAGCGCCGCGGGTCAGCGGCCGCACCACCATGTTCTGCACGTACTGGAAGTTGTCCTGGGTGTCGATGGCCACCTGGGTATGGCGGTTGTGCCAGATGTCCAGCCAGCCCTCGTGGGTGAGGCGCGGCGGGCGGGTGAGGAAGGCCAGCTGGGCGAAGCCGTGGGTGCGCTCGCCGGGGACGGCCGGGAAGCGGGTGTTGCGGATCGGCACCGACTCGGTGACCAGGTAGGCGGCCAGGCGCTCCACCGCACCGGCGATCACCCCGTCGAACGGGCGGCGGAACTGGGCGATGGCGCTGTCCAGCCACAGCGACACGCTGCCGTCCATCAGCGGCTGCAGGTTGGCCTGGCGCAGGCCGGCGGCGGGTTCGACGGCGGCGTCGGCGACGTTCACCTGCAGGCCGCGGGCGCCGAGCGCCAGCAGCTGTTCGGCAACCTCGCCGCGCAGGCGGCTGGCGAATTCTTCGGGACTGGTCTGGCGCTCGCGCCAGACGACGTAGACGACTTTTTCCATGGAAGCGCTGCCTTTCAAGGGATGGAGTGCGTCCGCACCGGCGGTGCGGGCGCTGGGTATCCGTCGCAGGGGCGAATTCATTCGCCTTGGCGGGGTGTTCGGGCGAATGAATTCGCCCCTACAGAGCGGGAAGTTTGCCCTGTCAGATCACCCGCGCCGGATGCGGCACGCGCGGCGCGCCCAGCTGCTCGCGGTAGGACGGCGGCAGGCGGCCGCCCTCCTCGCTGATGCCGTAGCCCGGCGCCAGCTCGGCGGTCACCAGGGTCTGCCCGCTGAGGCTGGCCAGCGCCGGGTCGTCGAGCAGGGCGCGGATCACCCGGCCGTTGAACTCGGGGGTTTCCGCCTGGGCGAGGAAGGCCTCGTACTGATCGGCGCGCTCCTCGCCGGCGATGGCGGTGCGTTCGGTGCGCTGCGGACCGAGCCACAGCGACAGCGCGGCGACGCCGCTGCCCTCCAGATCCACCGCCATGTCCGCGGCCAGCTTGTCGCAGCCGGCCTTCTGCGCGCCGTAGGCCGGGCCGTGCATGTAGCAGCCGGCGCCATAGGAGGAGACGAAGGCGATCAGCCCGCGCCCGCCGGCCACCAGCAGCGGCGCGGCGTAGTAGCTGGCGACGTAGGCCGAGCGCAGGCCGACGTCGAGGATGCCGACCAGCTCCAGCGGCTTCTCCCAGAACGGGCCGGGATCGATGAGGTTCTCGTGGAGAAAGGTGGCGTTGTTGACCAGCAGGTCGAGGCGCCCCTGCTCGCGGCCGACCTGCTCGAACAGCGTCCTGACCTGCGCATCGTCGCCGTGGTCGCAGGCCACCGGAATGCCCAGCCCGCCGGCGCGGGTCACCGCCTCGGCGGTTTCCTGGATCGAGCCCGGCAGCACCTGGCCGCGCAGCTGCGCGCCGCTGGCCGTGGTCGAGCGGCCGGTGACGTAGACGACCATGCCGGCGGCGCCCAGGGCCAGGGCGATGCCCTTGCCGACACCACGGCTGGCGCCGGTGACCACGGCGACCCGGCGATTCTCGCAACTCATGTCTGATCCTCTCGGTGGTTGTGCGCCGCGCGCCGCACGGTCCTTGTGGGAGCGAATCCATTCGCGCGGATGCCCCGCCATGGCGAATGAGTTCGCCCGTGCAGGGTCGTCCGGATCGTCGTCAACGCGCTGCCGCCCTGCATCGTCCGATGGGACTAACCGGCCAGTGGCCGATGCGCAGAGCACCTGCCGGCAGTTAGTCTGTTCGGACGAGGTAGCCCCCTGCCCCGCTATCTATGGTAGGAACATCGCATCGGGCTCCCGTGGGCCCGCCACCGGCAGCCACGGGAGCGCCTTCTGCCCGGCGCCCTGCTTGCCACCTGAAGTCGAATCGCTGGGACTCAGCATGCATAACAACAAGATCCTGCCCGCCTCGCCGTCGCCGTTCAGCCCGCTGAAGATCGGCCCGCTGACGCTGAAGAACCGCTTCATCAAGTCCGCCACCAACGAGGGCATGGCCCGCGGCGGCACGCCGTCGAAGCAACTGGTGCGCTTCCACGAGGCGATGGCCGCCGGCGGCACCGCGCTGACCACCGTGGCCTACTGCGCGGTGAGCCGCGACGGCCGCACCTTCCCCGACCAGATCACCCTCGACCGCGACGCCGTGCCCCACCTGCGCGTACTGACCGACGCCGTGCACCACCACGGCGGCGCGGCCTCGGCGCAGATCACCCACGGCGGCTGCTTCACCTTCCTCGAGGAGCTGTCCACGCCCCGGCCGCTGTCGGCCAGCGGCGGCTTCAACAAGGTCGGCATCATGAGCGGGCGCTTCCTCAAGCAGGCGATGAGCGAGGCCGACATGCAGCGCATCGCCGGCGAGTTCGCCCAGGCCGCGCTGCTCGCCCGCGAGGCCGGCTTCGACGCCGTGGAGATCCACATGGGCCACGGCTACCTGCTCAGCCAGTTCATCTCGCCGCTGTACAACAAGCGCCGCGACGACTGGGGAGGCAGCCTCGACAAGCGCCTGCGCTTCCCCGCCCTGGTGCTGCGCCGCGTGCTGGAGGCGGTGGGCCGCGAGCTGGCGGTGATCTGCAAGTACAGCGTCACCGAAGGCGCCAAGGGCGGCCACACCGCCGAGGACGGCGCCGGAGTGGCGCGCATCCTCGAGCGCGAAGGCGCCCACCTGCTGGTGCTCAGCGCGGGGATGAACGTCGAGTCCACCACCACCCTGTTCGGCTCGTCCTTCCCCAAGGAAAACCGCGTCAGCGTCAGCAACCCCATCGTCCGCGCGGCGATGACCATCCAGCAGTTCACCGAGCCCAAGGTGGAGTTCCGCGAGCTGTACCTGCTCGAACATGCGCGCAAGGTGCGCGCCGCGGTCGACATGCCGCTGGCCTACCTGGGCGGGGTGAAGACCGCCGCCAACGTGCAGCAGGCGCTCGGCGAAGGCTTCGAGGCGGTGGCCCTGGGCCGCGGGCTGATCTTCGACCCCGAGTTCGTCAACCAGCTGGCCGCGGGCGGCGCCGGCGCCATCGGCTGCACCTCGTGCAACCGCTGCGTCGCCATGATGTACACCCCGGGCGGCACCAGCTGCGTGCTGGGCACCCCCGGCGACGCGCAGCTCAACGCCCAGCCAGCGCGCTCCTGACCGCCGATCCATGTAGGGGCGAATTCATTCGCCCAGATATCCCGCCAAGGCGAATGAATTCGCCCCACGGACCGCGTTTGCATAACAAAAACCAAGGAGATACCCGCCGTGACCCAGCGCGACGAACCCGGTAGCCCCCACTGGCATTCCCCCGTCCGCCAGCCGGAGCGGGTGGCCGACGCCGCGGCCGTGCCGTGGGACGATGCCGCCGACTTCCTGGTGGTCGGCTACGGCGGCGCCGGCATCGCCGCGGCGCTGGAGGCCGCCGAGCAGGGCCTGGAAGTGCTGGCGCTGGATGCCTACGACGGCGGCGGCTCGACGGCGATGAACGGCGGCGTGGTCTACGCCGGCGGCGGCACCGCCATCCAGCGCGCGGCGGGCGTCGAGGACTCGGTGGACGACATGTTCCGCTACCTCAGGCTGGAGACCCAGGGCGTGGTCAGGGACAGCACCCTGCGCCGCTTCTGCGAGCAGAGCGCGCAGATGATCGACTGGCTCACCGGCCACGGCGTGCGCTTCGACAGCACCCTGTACGCGGCCAAGACCTCCTATCCGCCGCCGGGCTACCACCTGTACCACTCCGACAACACCCTGCTGCCGCGCTCGGTGGCGGTCGCCCGGCCGGCGGCGCGCGGGCACAAGGTCTACTCGCCGCCCACCTCCGCCCCGGTCGGCTTCGGCGTGCGCATGACCGATCCGCTGCGCGAGCGGGCCAGCCGGCTGGGCGTGCGCTTCATGGCGCACAGCGAGGTGCGCCAGCTGATCGTCGACCACGACGGCAAGGTGCTGGGGGTCAAGGTACTGCAGATGCCGCCCGGCGCGGCGGCGGCGCAGTTCGCCCGGCTGATGCAGCAGGCGGCGCGCTTCCAGCTGATGCTGCCGGCCAGCTTCCCCGGCTCCGGCCTCACCAGCGCCATCGCCCTGCGCTACTGGCGCAAGGCCGAGGCGCTGAAGAACGCGCACGCCGTCGAGCGGCGCATCCGCGCCCGCCACGGCGTGTGCCTGAGCAGCGGCGGCTTCATCCAGAACCGCGCGATGGCCAACCACTACGCGCCCGCCTACGCCGACGCCATGCCCTTGGGCTCGCTCGGCGACAACGGCAGCGGCATCCGCCTCGGCCAAAGCGTCGGTGGCGCCGCCGACCGGCTCGGCCGCATCAGCAGCTGGCGTTTCCTCAACCCGCCCAAGGCCTTCGCCGAGGCCATGCTGGTCAACGGGCGCGGTGAGCGCTACTGCGACGAGATGCTCTACGGCGCCGCCATCGGCCAGATCATGGGCGACGAACAGGACGGCGCCGGCCTGCTGATCCTCGACCGCGCCCTGTACCGCAAGGCCTGGCGCCAGGTGCGCAAGGACGACATGCTGCCGTTCCAGCGCCAGCCGGCGATCCTCGCCCTGCTGTTCGCCTCGCGCAAGGCGCGCAGCCTCGAAGAACTGGCGCGCAAGTGCGGCCTCGATCCCCAGGTGCTGGAAGAAACCGTGCGCGACTACAACCAGGCGGCGGCCGGCTGGCAGGCCGACCGCTTCGGCAAGGACCAGAAGGACATCCACGCCATCGCCGAGGGCCCGTTCTACGCCATCGACGTGTCGATCCGCAGCCGGCTGTTCCCGCTGTCGGCGATGACCGTCGGCGGCCTGCGCGTCGACGAGGACAGCGGCCAGGTACTGCGCGCCGACGACACGCCGATCGGCGGGCTGTACGCCGCCGGCCGCACCGCCATCGGCCTGCCGTCGCACCTGTACATCTCCGGCCTGTCCGCCGCCGACTGCATCTTCTCCGGCCGCCGCGCCGCCGCCCACGTCGCCCAACAGCGAGCGCACCAGAAGGACGCTATCCCGGCAATCGCATAGCGGCTGCCCCTGTAGGGGCGAATTCATTCGCCAACGATCCTCCTCAAGGCGAATGAATTCGCCCCTACAGGCAACGGCGCGCCCCGACCTGCGCCGCCCAGAGGGCGGTGCCCGGACAACCGGGCATCCGCACCCCGCGATGCAGCGAAACGCAGGCGATATGGTCTGATCGGACTAGCAAGGACACGGCAGGTCCGCCCGCCGGCAACTCCCTAGAGTGGTCCCACCGAACAACAAGAATGGGTGTGACCATGAACGACACAGCAGCAAGACCCGATCTGCGCGTGGTGGTGATCGGCGCCGGCATGGCCGGCATTCTCAGCGGCATCAAGCTGCGCGAGGCCGGCTTCGCCAACGTGACCATCTACGAGAAGGCCGCGCGCATCGGCGGCACCTGGCGCGAGAACACCTACCCCGGCCTGACCTGCGACGTGCCCTCGCACGCCTACACCTACTCCTTCGAGCCCAACCCCGACTGGAGCCGCTTCCTGCCGCCGGGCGCGGAAATCCAGGAGTATTTCGAGCGCACGGTGCAGAAGTACCGGGTCGACGAGCTGATCCGCTTCAACGAGGAAATCGTCCGCTGCGAATTCGTCGACGGCCGCTGGCAGCTGGAGATGAAGAGCGGCCTCACCGACAGCGCCGACATCGTCATCGCCGCCACCGGCGTACTGCACCACCCCAGCACCCCGAACATCCGCGGCCTGGACAGCTTCCGGGGCAACCTGCTGCACAGCGCGCGCTGGGATCACAGCATTCCGCTGGACGGCCGACGCATCGGCATCATCGGCAACGGCTCCACCGGCGTGCAGATCGTCTCCGCGCTGGCCGCGCGCGCCGGCAAGCTCAAGCACTTCCAGCGCACCGCGCAGTGGATCTTCCCGGTCGACAACCCGTTCTACAGCGAGGAGCAGAAGGCCGCCTTCCGCGCCGACCGCGCGCTGCTCAAGCGCATGCAGAACGAGGAAACCTACCTGGCCAACGTCGAGCGCTTCACCAACGCGGTGCTCGATGCCAACTCGCCGGAAATCCTCGAAATCGAGGCCATCGCCCGCGACAACCTGGAGAACAGCGTCAGCGATCCCGAGTTGCGCGAGAAACTGCGCCCCACCTACCGCGCCGCCTGCAAGCGGCTGATCTACTCGCCCGACTACTACCAGGCGATCCAGCATCCGAACGCCGAGCTGGTCACCGACGGTATCGAGTGCGTCGAAGCCGGCGGCGTGCGCACCCGCGACGGCCAGCTGCACGAGCTGGACGTGCTGGTACTGGCCACCGGCTACAAGGCCGACCAGTTCATGCGCCCGATGCAGATCACCGGCCGCGACGGCCATACCCTGGAGCAAGCCTGGGCCAAGGGGCCGACCGCCTACCTGGCGATCTCGATCCCCGAGTTCCCCAACCTCTTCATGCTCAACGGCCCTACCGGCCCGGTCGGCAACTTCTCGCTGATCGACATCGCCGAGCTGCAGTGGGGCTACATCGCCCAGCTGATCGAACTGGTGCGCAGCGGCCAGTGCCGGGAGGTGAGCGCCGCGCAGCCCGCGCTGGATGCCTACGACGTGGCGCGCAAGGACGCCGCGCGCAAGACGGTGTTCGGCTCCGGCTGCAACAGCTGGTACCTGGACGCCGACGGCATCCCCAACACCTGGCCGTGGTCGCAGCAGCGGTTCAAGGATGAGATGGCGGGGCCGAAGATCGAGGCGTTCGTACTACGCTGAAACGAAAGAAGAACGGGCGGCCCGCTGGGTTGGCGGGGCGCCCGTTGTGGTTTGGTCGATTTTCGACTGGGCGCTGCAGCGCCGTGCCCCCTTGCTCATCAAAGCGAGTAGCCAGCCGCCTCCCGCCCCTCGAAGCGCCAATCCCAGCAGGCCTGGCCCACCGCGTCGACGGGATGCGGCGGTGTGCACTTCTCTTGACCGCCAATTTGCATTTGTTATGACTACGAAGTGCACGCGCTGCTGTTGCGAACGGCAGCGAGCGGCCAGAGGCCGCCGCTTCTTACAGCCGCGAGGTACAGCTAGCCATCAGCGTCCATTACTGCGCCCAACTGCTCTGATCGGTCGGTTTAGGACGCAAGCGCACTTGCAGAATCAACTTGATCGCTTCCAAGGTCACTGCATACGCATCGCTCAATGCTTGGACGTCTACTGCGCCTGTGTGGACCAATGAACCACGCAGGTCGTAGGCACTCACCACCTTGCGAGCAAACTCATTAAGTTCTGGCTCGGGAAGCGGTGCCACATCTAAGACAAGCTTGCGCACTCGGCGTCGGATGGAAGTTTCCTTGCGAAACTCAATTTCCCTGAGCAGGGCCTGCAAGGCGTCGCAGGCCTCGTTATCCGACGTTGAATTAAGCTTCGCTTGCACCGTGGCAGAAAATTCCTTCAGCAGCAACACAGCCTCAGTATGTTTCTCCGCCACTGGCGCGAGTATTTCGAGCGCCATCATGAGGGTCAAAAAACGGGCTCTAATGGAGCTCTCTGACAAGTGCGCCAAGTATAGGTCCAGTGCAGTGGCCAAACCCGGGTCTGACTGGTCAGAGACGACATTGCCGAGCTGTATTCCTTCGCTCAAGGCTTTCTCCACCATGGCCCATGGTGTAGAGACACAACCTGTGGCGCTCATCGACAAAAACCGGATGTTCTCGCCGGTCCTGTACACGGTGACACCCGTCTCTTCAGTCAAACCATGCACCGGCCCTGTGTAGGGGAGACTAAATCCCTTATTCAGATTTATGGCCGCCTGTTCGGGTTCATCAGCTCGGGTAATATCACGCTGCTCAAAGTATGGGACAAATGCGATGTTTCTATCGATGGCGAGATTCCACAGTCCGGCTTTCAAGTGAGGGACATAGGCCAAAGCTGCCGCTGCAGAGTCGAAGTTGCTCGCTTGCAGAACAAGGTGGCCAGCACGCTCCTTTGCTGTGATCTGGACTGTCCCGACCTGAAAAGTAGGCTCAGACTCCAGTCCAGACACCGTTTTCTCACCAAGCAGCTTTACGGAGAGGCGCAAAGTCCATTTTTCAGCTGGCATTATGGCGTTACCTTTTGCTTTTGAGTCGTATCCATCAACTCTAACTAAAAGCATCGGGTTTTTGGACACTTTGACTTCCGCTTTGGCGCCAACGCACTCATCCGGGAAGGCCGCTCCGGGACGATCCCTCTCCACGCATCAACCGCCCACCGGCCAGATGCGTGCGATTTCGTGATGATCGCTCCCACGCTCTGCGTGGACGCTCCGCGTCCGCTTCTGTGACGCAGAGCGTCACTGGCCATGATGCGCAGCGATACCCCACCAGGGCCAGCAAGCGACATGCCCTACCCCGCCCCAGACCAGTTGCGCAGCTAGACTCCATCACTCAGCCCCAATCGCGGAGCACCACGATGACCAGCAAGAACACGATATGTCTCTGGTATGACGGCTCTGCGCTGGACGCTGCGACCTTCTACGCCGCGACCTTCTCGGACAGTGCTGTGGGGACTGTCCTGCGCGCTCCGGGCGACTATCCGGCGGGCAAGCAAGGCGATGTGCTGACCGTCGAGTTCACGGTGATGGGCATCCCTTGCCTCGGGCTCAACGGCGGGCCTGCGTTCAGGCACAGCGAGGCGTTCTCGTTCCAGGTGGCGACCGACGATCAGGCCGAGACGGACCGCTTGTGGAACGCGATTGTCGGCAACGGTGGCCAGGAAAGCGAGTGCGGCTGGTGCAAGGACAAGTGGGGGCTGTCGTGGCAGATCACGCCCCGCGTTTTGACGGCCGCGATTGCCAGTCCGGACCGTGCGGCGGCCAAGCGCGCCTTCGACGCGATGATGACCATGCGCAAGATCGATATCGCGGCGATCGAGGCGGCGCTGAAGGGGTAACCCGAGCGTGGCTGTGCAGTCCCAGGCAGTCATTGTGCATTCCTGAGCCCTCATCAGGAGCGTGCGCTCATCCAGGCCCGATGCAGATCACCGGCCGCGACGGCCACACCCTGGCGCAGGCCTGGGCCCAGGGGCCGACCGCCTACCTGGCGATCTCGATCCCCGAATTCCCCAACTTCTTCATGCTCAACGGCACCACCGGCCCGGCCGGCAACTTCTCGCTGATCGACATCGCCGAGCTGCAGTGGGGCTACATCGCCCAGCTGATCGAGCTGGTGCGCAGCGGTCGGTGCCGGGAAGTCAGTGCCTCGCAGAACGTGCTGGACGCCTACGACGTGGCCCGCAAGGACGCCGCGCGCAAGACGGTGTTCGGCTCCGGCTGCAACAGCTGGTACCTGGATGCCGAGGGCGTCCCCAACACCTGGCCGTGGTCGCAGCAGCGCTTCAGGGATGAGATGGCCGCGCCGAAGCTGGAGGCATTCGTGCTGCGCTGAGTGCCGAGGGGCGTTCGGCCGTCAAGGCCGGACGCCCTTGGCCATAGCCCCGCGCCGCGCCCGCTGGAGCGCCCTCGGAGCGCAATCAGAGCCCGCCGCGCAGCCCCAGCTCGCGGACCTCGCGCACCCAGCGGGCCTTCTGCCGCGGCGTGGCGTGAATGATGGGACCGAAACTGGCCACCTTGACCGGCTTGAGTCCGCTGAACTCGAGGATCGTGCGCTTCATCTGCTGGTGACCGGGCATGCGGAACACCCAGCGGTAGTACCAGGGTGGGGTATCCATGGTGACCAGCAACTGGGCGGAGCGCCCGACCAGCAGCCGGTCCCAGAACTTCGAGTTGTCCCGATAGCGGAAAGCGAAGCCGGGCAGAAAGATGCGATCGATGAAGCCCTTGAGCAGCGCCGGCATGGCCCCCCACCAGGTCGGATAGACGAACACCAGGTGCTCGGCCCAGAGGATGTCCTGCTGCGCCTTGCTCAGATCGGGCTCCAGCTCCTGCACCTTCCGATAGCCCTCGTGAAGTATCGGGTCGAAGTCCAGTTCGCCCAGGCGCAGCTGGCGCACCTGGCAACCGGCCTGGGTCGCCCCGGCCAGATAGGAATCGGCCAGGTGTCCGCAGAAACTGTCGGAAGAGGGGTGGCCGAGGATCAGCAGAATTTTCTTGCTCACGGAGTACGGCTCGTTACTTGGCGGTGGAAAGCCCCAAGGCTAAAGTCTCCCCCGGACGGTAGAGTCAAGCCCCGCCAGGGACGCCGGCTCCCTTCCCCATGACTTCCCGGCTGTGATCTGCTCGACGGAACTGCCATCGCCCCGCGACAGCTCGCCTGCGATTCCCGGAAGATGCCCGCCTGCACGGGCAACCGCCCAGCGTTCGCAACACAAATGGAAGTTGTCAGGATGTACATAGGAAAAGCAGCCAAGCTATCGGGAACGACCGTCAAGAGCATTCGCCACTACGAGAAGATAGGCCTGCTTCCCCAAGCGCCGCGCGAGGGGAAATATCGGGTCTACGATCAGGAAAACGTCGAGGTCCTGCGTTTCATCAAGTGCGCCCAACAGCTGGGATTCAAGCTCAAGGAGCTGCAGGGCATTCTCGCCGACTACGGCGGCCGCGACTTTCCCTGGGAGCGGGCACAGCAGGAGATCGCCCGGAAGAAACAGGAACTGACGACCCAGATAGACATGCTCCAGCAGTTGCACGCCGGGTTGCAGGCTTTCGAAAAGGATCTGCAGGACGCCCGGGAGGAATGCCACCTCCTGCGTGCCTCGCGCCCGGCGGAAAAAAAACCGGCGCATCCACAGAGCTTGGGAGCCTGATGAGGCGAATCGTCGGACAGCGGAGGCCTGCCCACCCCGAGCTCCGGGGGAGCAAGCCTCCCGGCCGCTAGGCGGGCACCACGCCACCCGGCTCATGCGCCATGGAACCCGACGCCGCACCCCCGGCGATCGGTGCGAAGAACCACGGGGCAGTCAGCGTGATGACCAGAATGGTCATCACGCCACTGACGAGCAGCGCCAGCGCCACCAGGGCGCCCAGATCGACAACCGGCTTGAAGTCGGAAAACAGCAGAGCCAGGAAGCCGACCGAGAAAATCACCACGTTGACCACCGTGGAACGCCCGACACTGTGCATGGAACGCAGGATGGCGCTATCGATATCGACGCCCTGCTGCACGAACAGCCGGATACGCGACAGCAGGTGCACTGCATAATCCACGACCCCGACCACCAGGTAGGTGACCAGTGCGGTGCCGATGTTCAGTTCGATGTCCAGCAGGAACATGGCGCCGTACAGGCTCGCCGAGGTGGCCAGCAGGGTGAGCAGGCCGAGCAGCCCCAGGCGCAGCGAGCGCAGCGAGAACATCATCATCAGGGTCACCACCAGCGCCGCCAGGGTGAAGCTGAGCAACTGCCCCCGGGTGATCTCATCCAGCACCCCGGTCCAGATCGTCGGTGTGCCGGCATGGGTGATCTCCAGATGGGCCGGCTTGTTCACCGCCAGCCAGGCGTCCAGACGCGCCAGCAGGCTGCGGTAGTCGCTGGCCACCGAGGAGGTCATGGTGTACAGAGTGACCGCCTTGGAATAGTCCGCGTTGAGAACATTGGTCAGGTCCGAACCGCCGCCATTCTCGAACAGCATCACGTGCTGGTCGATCAGCGCATTGCCATCGACCTCGAAGGTCTCGCGACGCCCCTCCTCGTCCACCACGCTGACCGTCTCGCGCGCCTCGGGCACCCGCAGATAGGCGGGGTCCATGTCGTTGAGCACCAGGTTCATTCGCTTGATGTAGGTCGCCAGCGAATAGCCGTAACTCACCTCCGGCTGCTCGCGCAGGAAACGATCGAGGCGGTCGATGAACTGCACCACCTCGGTATCGAGCACGCCCCTGGGGGTCTTGCTGTCGATGGCGATCCACCCCGGCGCGGTACCGGCGACATGGCTGCGGTTGATGAACTCGTCGGAAACGCGTACCGGACTGCCCTCCTTGAAGTAGGCGATGCCGGAGTCCTCGATGGCGACCGAGAAGGTCAGCACCGCCATCGTGGCCAGCAGGGGCAGGACCGCGCAGAGCATGGCCCTGCGCCGCTCGATCATCCAGGCACAGCCGGCGACCAGCAGTCGCGACAGCAACGAGTCCTGACCGCCCCGCCGCTCCGGCATGCCGTCCTTGCCCCACACGGCGATCCAGGCCGGAATCAGCAGCAGCGATATGACCAGGGCCGCCGTCAGGCCGACCGACATGAAGATGCCGAAGTTGCGGATGCTGACGATGTTGGTGGCGGTGGAGATCAGGAAGGCGGCGATGGTCGTCACCGTGGTCAGCACAACCGGCATCATCATCAGGCGCATGGTGGCCCGGTTGGCCTCGCGGTTGCTCTGCCCGGCGTACTTCTGCTCGTAGTACTCGGCCATCACGTGGATGGCATCGGAACAGCAGATGGTGAACAGGAACACCGGCAGAACGCTGGTCAGCAGGTCGACCGGCACCTCGAGCAGGGCCATCAGCCCGAGCGTCCAGATGGTGCAGAAAAGGATGTTCAGCAACGGCAGCAGCAGCCCCAGCGGCTTCCTGAAGAACAACACCAGCAGGGTGCTGATCAGCACGAACACGATCGGAAAGAGCAATGCCAGATCATGGTCGATGATCTCCTGCTGGGCGGCGATGAAGATCGGCATGCCGGCGATGAACACCTCGTCCTTGAACTCCGGGTGCTGCGCCTGATAGTCGGCGACCATGTCGCGGAAGATCCGGTAGGCCCGCAACTGGGCCTCGGCGTCGTCCTGGCGGGTTCCGAGTTCGGCTACCAGCAGGGCCACGGTCTTGTCGCGCGAAACCACGCCATCGACCATCAGCTCGTTGCCCATGATCTCCGACTCGACCCGGGAGGGATCCATGTCGAACGCCCTGAGGGTCTTGTGGATCAGCAGCTCGCCGTCGTCGGTCAGCAGGATATTCTCGAAGTCGCCCATCGAGGCCATCTCGCGGATCGGGTTGACCCGCTCGGCCAGGAAGTCGATGAAATGCTGCTCCCGTGGCTTCCAGTTCTGGCTGCGGGCGTGCTCACGCAGAGCCTTGGCCGTCTGGTAGTCGTTCTGCGCCAGGCCGTCGATCAGCATGGCGTCGACCAGCTCGCGGGCCCGCGCATCCTCGGCATGCAACTGGGCTATGCGCTGCAGCTCGAGGGCGTCCTCCTCGTTGCTGAGCACCACCCTGCGCGCCGTCTGGGACAGCGAATGCAGGGCGTTGAGGGTGTCCCGGTTGAACACCCCGTCGGGATTGTGCAGCGCCAGCATCACCGAGTCGAAGGTACCGGTGAACTCGCCCTGCAGGTCGATGATCGTCTTGCGCGCCGGATGCGACTCCTTGAGCAGGTAGGGGTTGGTGTCCGAGGTCAGCGCGCCGAGCACGTAGGTGAAGTAGGCCGTGATCGCCAGCAGCAGGACGATGATCCCCTTCGCATGGCGTTCGACGAAGTCCAGGTATCTTTCCATGATTATCCGAACCGCCGCTTACTGGGAGGGAGAGACGAACCCGGGCAGGTCCCCGGACTTCAGCCCGCGACGGATCGCACCCTGGGTGAACAGCCGATCATCCAGTTCGACGTTGTACTGCAGCCGGTCGAAGCGCATCTCCGAGCGGGTTCCGTCGATGAAGTGCTCGGTCTCGCTGAGCATGATGCTGTCGATGCCATCGACCTTGGCCACCTCGAGGGTGCGCATCTGCTTGATCAGCACGCCCTTCACGTCGAAGAAGTCCTGGCGCATCACCAGGTGGTTCTGCTTGTCGATCCACACCCTGAGCTTGTTGTAGCCGGTCTTGGTGAGCACCTGCGGGGAAGCCGGCTCGCGCTCGATCACATGGCAGTCGCGCCCCAGGATCTGCTCCTCGCCGAGCAGGGTCTGGCGATAGTCGTTCACCCGGATCTTGTCCAGGTCGGCGTAGGAGTACTCGCTGCCCATGAACGAACCGCGCTTGTCGGTGGTGGATATCCGCCGGGTCTGGCGACTGACGGGCAGGTACATCCACTGGCTGTCCTCCTTGCCGAGCACCTCCTGCGGGTTCTCGATATGGAAGGCGACATCGCGCACGTCGTTGGGCGAGGTGAAGAACATGGAGAACCTGTCGCCTTCGGGGTAGTCCTTCTGCAGGTAGGTGAAGGTCCGCACCCGGGTATTGCCCTTCTTGTCGTGCAGGATCAGCGACACCTCCGACATGAAGCTGTGGCCGTCGTCCCGCTCGCGGGCCTGACGGACGATCTCGTCGGCGCTGGGCGGCTCGGCCTGAGCAACCGCGCTGGCGGTGACGAGAGCGGCCAGGGTGAGTCTCTTGAGTATCGGCAACATGGGTAACTCCTCGAAATTCATGAAATGCCGCACCGCCGTGCCCCGCAGGCGGCGGGCAGCAGGGGTGGGTCAGAACAGGTATCCGGCCGAGAAGCGCAACTGGTCGCGCTGGTCGTAGCTGCCGAACGTGCCGCCCTGGCGACCGAAGAACAGGTCGACCTCGAGACCGAGCTTCAGCCAGTCGACCGGCTTGTAGGTGAGAATCGCCTGGAGCAGCGCATCGTCCCCGGCGGGTGGACTGAAGGCGGCCACCAGCCGGCTCTTCAGACGGTCCTGGGCATGCGAGCCCTCCGCCGAGAGGGTGAACAGGTGCTCGCGGCGCTCCAGCAGCATGCCCGCGCGCCAGTCGAGAACCTGCTGTTCCTGCCACTGCGCGGAGATCATCCAGTCGCGGACCAGGTAGTCGACGCCGAGCAGTGCCTTGAGCAGCGGGCTTTCGTCGCTGCCGAAGGCGCGCGTCGGGTTGGTCAGGCGCCAGTTGTCGAAGTAGGCGACCTCGCTGCGTACCACGATGCTGTGCCCGGCATCGAGCGCGAGCCCGGTACCGACCATGGTGTAGCGGGGAAACTGCCGCTCCAGGCGTATCCGCCCATCCGCCGCCAGGCCCTCGACGGCGTACACCGGGTCCTGCTGGCGGGCATTGAGCAGCACCGCGCTGACGTCCACGTCGCCGAGCCGGCCGTTGCCGCTCAGCCCGTAGGCGAAGCCGTCGGCACCGTCGTAGTCGGGCGTCGAGTCGACCAGGAAGGTATCGGCAGGCGGTTTGGCGAACAGCGGCGAATCGAATTCGCTGCCAGCCGCGGGAGGCCGGTTCTTCTCGAAGCCGGTGATCCACAGCGCCTCCAGCTCCCAGTCGCCGAGCGGCCGGATGTAACGCACCATGGGCAGCGCGATGCGACTTTCCTCGAGCAGCGCGGTCACCCCCTCGCGGTAGTCCAGCGGGTTGACCTGGTCGAGGACGCGCAGCTCGTCGGCGCGCCCCCATACCACCTGCTGCCAGCCGACGGTCAGCTCGCCTGCGCCGAGGTAATGCCCCCAGTACAGGTGGCGCCAGTCGGCATCCAGGCGGTACTCGTCGCGGGCCTGGGCCGAATAGGGATTGTTGCCGTCGTAGCGGGCGTCGTAGCGAATCCGCCCCTTGGCCTTGTAGTAGCCGCTGTCCCAGCTGTCCTCGAGGCTGGCCTTGAAGTAGACCTCCTTCTGCGTGACCCGGTCGTCGCCATGCAGGCGCAACGCGCTGGCCAGGCCCACTTCGGCCTCCCGGTAGAGCGAATCCGCGGTGGCCTGGCACGACAATGCGGCCAGCACGGCCAGCAGACCGCGGCAGTAATTGGCTCTCGACACGCTACATCCCCAATCCGGCGCCGCCATCGACCACCAGGCTCTGGGCGGTGACACCCGCCGCCTCGGGGCTGGCCAGATAACGCACCAGCGCAGCCACCTCCTCGCTCTGGATGAAGCGGCGCAAGGGCAGCTTGCGCCTGGCATTGCGCTGGATCTGCTCGGGAGTCAGGCCGGCCATGCCGGCCTGCACCGCCAGTTCGTGGCGCAGCATCGGCGTGTCGACCCAGGCCGGCAGGATCGCGTTCACCGTGATCTGCTGCGCGGCCAGATCGAGCGCCAGCGCCTTGGTCATCCCGACGATGCCGTGCTTCGAGGCGCAATAGGCGGTGTTGCGCACCTTGCCGGCGCGGCCGAGGATCGAGGCCATGTTGACGATCCGCCCATGCCGGGGGATCAGCGGCAGGCACAGCGCGGTCACGTAGAAGGTGCCGCTGAGGTTCACTGCGATCACCCTGTGCCAGGTGTCCAGGTCCTCGGGCTCGTTCTCGTCGCAGATGCCGGCGCTGTTCACCAGCACGTCGATCTGCCCGTGGCGACGGGCCAGGTCCTCGAACAGCCGCTGCAGACCGGGCAGATCGGCGATGTCGGCGAAGTGGGACTCGATGCTCTCCCGTGCCGGATGGCCGGCCGTCCAGCCCTCCAGTTCGCTCAGGTCGCGATCGAGCAGGATCAGGCGATGGCCGCCCGCCCCTGCAAAGGACTCCGCGACGGCCCTGCCGATGCCTTTCGCCGCGCCGGTGACGAGAATCGTACGAGTCTTGCTCATGGCATTTTCAGCCCGCCGTTGACCGGCAGGACCTCCCCGGTCATGTAGAGTGCGCGCTCGGCCACGAACAGCACCGCCTCGGCGATTTCCTCGGGCTCGGCGTAGCGCTTGATCAGCAGGCGCTCGCGGATTGCTTCCGCCATGCTGCCGATCAGCGCCTCGCTCATCTCGGTGCGCACGATGCCGGGAGCGATGGCGTTGACGCGGATGTTGCGCGGCGCCAGCTCGACGGCCAGGGCGCGGGTCAGCGCCTCGACGCCGCCCTTGGCGGCGGCATAGTTGCTCTGTCCCTTGCCCGGGCGCTGGGCGGCCACCGAACTGAGGTTGACGATGCTGCCGCTGCGCCGGCGCAGCATTCCCGGCAGCGCCTGCTGGCAGCACAGCAGCGTGCCGACCAGGTTGGTCTGGATGACACCGACGATGTCCTCTTCGGGCAGCACCGCCAGCAGGCCGTCGCGGGTGATGCCGGCGTTGTTCACCAGCAGGTCGATGCGCTGGTATTCCTCCTCCACTCGCGCGAAGAAGGCGGCGATGCTGTCGCTCTCGCCGACGTCGCAGCGCAAGGCCAGGCACGGTCGCCCCATCGCCTCGATCTCTTCGCGCAGGGCCATCGCCGCTGCCTCGTCGCGCACGTAGCTGAAGGCAATCCGGTAGCCGGCTCCTGCCAGCACCCGGACGATCGCCCTGCCGATGCCCCGGCTGCCGCCGGTGACCACCGCAGTCTTGTTGTGCATGTCGTCTCCTTACAGGGAGTTGTCCGTCTTGATCCGGGCCAGCCCGAAGCCGTGGGTCGCGGCGATGGCGCGGATCTGCTGTACCTGCTCGCGGCTGATATCGCCGTAGGAGTAGTGCCGGCTCATCCCCGCCAGCCCCATCAGCACCGACTCGGCCATGCAGGCGTAGAGCTGTCCCTCGCCGAGATAGGCGCGCACGTTTTCCGCCAGGCCGTCGCCGAACGGGGTCTGCACGATGCCGCCGTGCATGTAGAGCAGGTCGGGACGCTGCGCCGCCACCGCCTGGTCGACGTTGAGCGGCACGGCGATATCGCAGACCACGCCGTTCTCGGCGAAATGCCCGGCCTGCAGGAAGGCCTGCGGCGCATTGGCTGCGCAGAGCACGATGCGCGCCTGGCGCAGGCTGTCGAGATCGTTGCCGACGACGATGAACGCCTCGTCCCCGAGGCGCTCGGCCACGAAACGGAACAGCCGGCGGCCGAGATCCGGAGCATCGCCATACAGCTGCAGCAACGCCTCGACCCCCTCCAGCTGCAGCAGGCGCCTGGCCAGCCGGTCGTGCTCGCTCGTGCCGGCACGAATCGAGCGTGCGGCATCCATGTAGATCAGCTCGGCAGTCTTCTCCAGGCGGCGCAGCGAGCCCTCGCGGCCGCTGCCGATCAGCAGCAGACGATCGACCTGCATCGACAGCAGCGAGGCGTAGGTCGAGGCGATGTTGCCGGCCGCGCCGACCACTGCGGCGGTCTCCCTGGCCAGGTCGATGCCCTGGCGGGCGCAGCCCTGCTCGATGGCCTCCAGCCCCATGCCGATGGTCAGGGCGTTGCCGGAGGTCAGCGCGACATCCGGGATCTGCAGGGACTGGCAGTTGTTGGTGACGATCGAGGTGTACATCCCCAGTCCGGCGATGCGGCAGCCGTCGGCGCGGGCATCGCGGATGCGTGCGGCGATCTCCTCGCGGATCGGCTGCAGGTCGCCGCTGGCCATGTATCCGGCCATTGCGCTGGAGTCCATGCACAGCGGATAGAGGGTGAACTCCACCGCCGTGCCCAGCCGCGAGCGAATGGTCACCGGGCCTATGGGCGCGGCCCTGCGCTCGGGAGCCGTGCGTTCGACGAAGGCGCGCTTCTGCTCCGCGTCGAGCACGGCGAGCGATGGGTCGACGTCGCCGAGCATGCCGGTGTCGATCAGATGGTTGATGAAGGCCACCCTGGCTACCACCGGGGTGCCCTGCTCAGGCTTTGGGCGCGGGCTCTCCCCGGCGAAGCTCTCCTCGCGTGGCGGCACTTCGGGCAGCAGGTCGGCGCACACCGCCGCGGCCAGCGGCAGTGCATCGCGCCGGCGGAGCATCTCGCAGACCCGCTGCAGCGCCGCGAGCAGGCCGTCGATCTCGGCATGACTGATGCACGCCGGCGGCTCCAGGCGGATCACGTTGGCGTTGCTGCCCGACGGGGCCACGCGCAGGTGCTCGTGCTGCAGCAGGTAGCCGGCGATCAGATAGCCGAGCGCATCGTTGTACTGCGCCGAGGCCTGCACCAGCGAGCTGCTGTCGCTCAGGTCGTGCAGCTCGATGCCGAGCAGCAGGCCGCGGCCGCGCACGTCGGCGATCACGTCCGGGTAGTAGTCCTTGAGCTCGCACAGCGAAGCCTTGAGATACTCGCCCTTGCTGCGGATGTCCTCGAGCATCGCCCCGCCGTCCGCCTGCAGGCGCTGCAGGGACTGCAGAGCCACGCGACAGGACAGGTCGTCCTCGGCGAAGGTCGAGCTGTGGATGTAGCTGAAGTCGGCCTCGTAGTGGCTGGCACGGATCAGCGTGGCGGCGATCTTGGTCAGGCCACCACCCAGCGCCTTGGACAGGCAGTAGTAGTCGCCGAGCAGGCGCAGCTGGCTGCTGGCCAGCAGCGTGCCGGTGCGGCCGAAGCCCGACTGCACCTCGTCGACGATCAGCGGACAACCCAGTTCGTTGCACAGCCGGCGCAGCGCCAGACAGGCTTCTGCGGGAATTTCGTGGATGCCGCCCTCGCCCTGGATCGGCTCGAGCAGTATCGCGGCGATGCTGCTGCACGGCTCCCGCCGCAGCACCGGGCGCGCGCCGGCGAGCTCCAGACTCAGCCAGTCGCGGCGGTGCCGCTGGCGCAGCTCCTCGAGCTGCTGGGGCTGCTCGGGGTCGACGAAATCGACATTCAGCCCGAAGCGGGCGAAAGGCTGGCGGTATTGCCGCCCGTAGGTGAGCTGCACACTGCTGACCAGCTTGCCGTGGAAGCTGCGCCGCATGGCGACGAACACCGGAGCGGCATGCAGCTGGGCCAGGTTGTGCTGGCGCACGGCCTCGGCCAGCTGGCGCAGGGTCACCGTGGTCAGGTGCGCCGGCAGCAGGCCGGCCGGCAGCTCGAGTTCGCCCACATCGAACTCGACGTACGCCTGCTGGCCGCCGGAAAGACCGGCCAGGACGAAGTCCCGCTGGTCGAAGGCGGCCTGCAAACGCTTCTGGCGGCTGAACTCGGCGTGCTTGATGGCGATCTCCACCGCTTCGGCGCCGCTGTTGGAGAAGGTCGACACGAAGTGCTCGGCGCAGCCCAGCTCCTGGCCGAGCGCCTCGCTCAGCCGCCGCCCCAGCTCGCCGGCGGCCCTGCGCACCGACATCTGTGCGTTGAAGGGCGCCTGCTCGCGCAGCAGAGCGCAGAGCAGCTCGACCAGTTCGGGGTCGTTATGGCCGAACAGCGCGGCACCATAGCCGCCCAGGAAGTCGGTCACGGCCACCTCGGCTCCCGCGGCGTCACGGCGGAACAGCTTGCTGCCACTGGCACGGTGGAACTGGCACTCCAGACCCAGCGCCTGCATCAGTTCGACGTAGCGGGGCCTTACATAGTCGCGGTAATCCATTGGGACTCACATCCTTTCACTGAAGAGACAGCGCGCAGCCGGCAGTGGCCGCGCGCTGCGTGCGGGTACTAGCTGGCCAGCTCGAGCCGGTAGCAGGCGCTGAAGCCGTTGTCGTCGCGGCCGACCACTGTGGCCCGGCGGATCGGCACCTCGCGTCCGCTGCCGACGACGAAGGGCAGCCGGTCGTCGACCGGATGCCTCAGCCCGGCGAGCGGGGGCGCGTAGCCGGCCTGCATGGCGCTGCGAGCCAGAATCAGATCGACCAGGCTGGGTGCTGCGCTGAGGATTCCGGTAAGCGGCTGCGCTGCGCCGACATGCGCGGCCGGGATCCGGCCCAGGCGGACACTCAGCCGCCGGTCCTGCTCCGGCTCGCCGCTGGCAGTGCAGACCAGCAGGTCGGTCGACTCGGCCGGCAGCTGCAGGGCGTCGAGGTTGGCGTGCGCCGTCTGACCGACCAGGCACACGTGCGCCGCGGTCGGCAGATCCGCGCAGCGCTGCAGCACCAGTGCCGCGGCGCCTTCACCGGCAATGCCGCCCCGGCCGCGTTCGTCGAACGCCAGGAAGGCCTCGGTGCCATTGGCGGAAATGACTCCGGCGCGAACCAGCGCGGCGAGCGCCAGCGCGTCGAGTTCGCTGCCCGAGCCGACCACGATGGCGGCATCGATACGGCCGCTGCGCAGCGCGGCGCAGGCCTCGCGCAAGGCCGCCTGGTTGCCGGCGACACCCTGCATGAAGGCGCTGCCCTCGCACTCCAGACGGTGGGTCAGGCTGACCACCCCGAGCAGACCGTTGCTGAGGCTCTTCAGCACCAGGAAGGGGTCCAGGGCGCGCTCCTGCAGCACCCGCCGGCTGAGCCCGGTCTTGTCCAGGCCGAGCTCGCTGGAGCAATCGCGCAGCAACTCGGCGTAGGCATCGAGCGAGGGATGGGTGTAGCCCCCCTGGCAGCCATAGAGTCCCAGGCGCAGCCGCCCCTGCTGCGGATCGATCCCGGCCTCCGCGAGCGCCTGGCCGACCGCACTGACGCCCCAGGCCAGCGCCGGCGTGCAGTAGCGGTGCAGGTTGCGCGGCACCTCCTGACGGCAGCGCTGCTGGACGTCCTCGGCGACGTGGCCGAAGGCGACCACCCGCCGACTGTGGAAGTGCCTGGCACGCAGTGGTCCGATGCCGCTGCGCCCGGCCCGCGCGGCCGCCCAGAAGGGTTCGACGCCCCAGCCGGTGGCCAGCACGCAACCGGCACCGCTGATGGCGATCCGCTGATCGACGTGCTTCATACTCGGCTCTCCCGGTATTTGCCCAGCACCAGCGACGCGTTGAGGCCGCCGAAACCGAACGAGTTGCTGAGCGCCACCTGCACCGGGCGGCTGACTGCCCGCTGCGCGCAGTAGTCCAGATCGCAGTCGGGGTCCGGGTGCTGCAGGTTGAGGGTCGGCGGAATGCGATCGTCGCGGCAGGAAAGCGCCGTGACGATGAACTCGGGTGCCCCCGCCGCGGCGATCAGATGGCCGAACTGCGACTTGTTGGCGCAAACAGCCAGCTGGCGGTAATGCTCCTCCTCGGCGAACACGCTCTTGATCGCCAGGGTTTCCGCCACATCGTTGAGCGGCGTGGACGTCCCGTGGGCATTGACCAGATCGACCTGCCGCGGCCGCACACCGGCATCCTCCAGAGCCGCGCGCATGGCCAGGGCGGCGCCGCGCCCCTGCGGATCCGGAGCGGTGACCTTGTAGCCATCCAGACTGCTGCCATAGCCGAGCACCTCGGCATAGGGCGTGGCGCCACGGGCCAGCGCCCGCTCCAGCCGCTCGAGGACCACGAAGCCACCGCCTTCGCCGGCGACCAGGCCGCTGCGGTCGCGATCGAACGGCCGACACAGCTCGCTGCCCCAGCGCTGCTCGCTGCTGACGGCACCCAGCAGGTAGAGCGCGCTCATGGTGTCGAGATTGAGTACCGAATCGGCCCCGCCGGCCACGGCGACATCCACCTCGCCGCGCCGGATCATCCGGAAGGCATTGCCGATCGCCTGCGCAGCGCCCGCGCAGGCGCTGCTGACGTTGAGCACCGGGCCTTCGCAGGAGAAGTCCGCGGCGATCAGCCGCGACAGCCGGTCGTTGGCCTGTCGCAGCGAGCCATCCGTGTGGACCTGCGCAGAACGCTGCATCAGGTGGCACCAGTCCGCCCCCTGGCCGCCATCGGCGGGCAGCGCCAGACGCATGTCGGCGAGCATGTGCTGGGGCGCGCCGGATGCCGTCAGCACCGCGGCACGGCTGAGCTCGCTGACGGCCAGGCCGCTGTCGGCGACCGCCTGGGTGGCGGCGATCCAGCCAAGGCGACTGCGTTTCTCCATCGGCATGTCCCACGCCGGATGCCCCTGCAGTCCGGACGACAGGCGCGTGACGTCGACGGCCGCGGCGAACCGCACCGGAAAGCCGCCGTCCTCGATTTCCTCCGGTTGCCAGGGCGCTACGCAGTGCCTGCCGAGCAGCATCTGCTGCCACATGTCCTGCCATTGGAAACCGAAGCCGGTCACCGCCCCCATCCCGGTGATCACCACCCTTGCTCCGTTCATGCCTTCTCCTTCCAGGTGATTGCCAGCAGCATGGCGTCGCAGTGCCCTGCCCGGCTGACACTCGGCAGCAGCACATGGCGCAGGCGGGGCTCGCGCTCATGACGCGGGTCGACGATCAGGGCAGCGATCTCGGTAGCAAGGCCGCTGGCGCCCAGTTCGCCGGTTACCTCCCGGGTATCGCGCAGGACGGCACAGGCAGCGAACGGCTCGCTGGCGGCAAGATCGGGGACGCTGCCGCCCAGCCAGTCGATGTCGCGCGGCGTCAGGCGCTCCGCCTGCAGCGCCTGGCGCACGGCCTGCTGCAGCACTGCCGGGCGGCGCTGCGGGTCGGCACTGAAGCCACGGCCGTAACCGGCCACCCGCACCACGAGGCCTTCGAGCGGTGGCTGGGCAGCCAGCAGCAGCGCCGCGGCCCCCTCCCCGTACAGCACGTCCTGGCCCGGCTCGTCGCGCAGGAACAGGGCCGGCGTCAGGTTCGGGCTGCAACTGACCGACAGCGCCGCATCGGCCCGCCCCTCGGCGACTTCCGCAACCGCCTCGATCAGCGCATCGAAGCCGGCACCGACCTGCGCGCAATAGCCCGCCATGACGCCCCGGCAGTCCAGCGCCTCGGCGACATAGGCCATGACCGAGCTGTTGAGCAGGGTCAGCGCGTGTAGCGGCGGGGTGTTGGCCAGCAGCTGCGCGAGAAGCCTGTCCGGCTCGCGCTCGATGGCTTCGACCGCATCCCAGCAGGGACTGGGCGCGTCAACCTCGGGTATCGCCGCCGTCAGCCCTACCCGCTGCGCCGGCAGTCGCAACTCGCGCAGAGCCGGCGCCAGTCGCGCGGCGCAGTGCAGCAGGCGCAGCCCCTGCGGCTCGACGCTGCGCTGGATCTTGCGGTCGAACAGATCCGCCGGCAGCCGCGGAGCCGCCACGGCATGCGCCGTTCGCTCCGCGGCGAACGGCAGAGGCAGCGGCTGTGGCACCGCGCCGTGGAGATCGCCGGCCTCGCTGCCGGCGGCATTGAGTACGGAGGCCGCCACCAGGTACACCGGCCTTCCCTGCAACAGGGTCATGCTCAAGCCCTCCCCAGCACGATGGAACTGTTGATGCCGCCGAAGCCGAAGGAGTTGGACAGCACCACATGCACCGACTGGCGCCTGGGCTCGGTCAGGAATTTCAGCTCGGGAAACTGGGCTCCATCCGGGCAGTAGTTCAGCGTCGGCAGGAGCACGCCATCGCGCAGGCTGATCAGCGAAAGCACCGCCTCGATGGCGCCGCTGCCGGCCAGCGAGTGGCCGACGGCCGACTTGTTGGCGGTGAGGGTGATGGCATCCAGCTGCTCGCCAAAGACCCGCTTGAGAGCCAGGGCCTCGCAGCTGTCATTGACCTGAGTCGAGGTGCCATGGGTATTCACGTGCTGCACGGCATGCGGCAGCAGACCGGCATCCTCTATCGCCTCCTCCATGCAGCGCGCGTACTTGCTGCCATCCTTGCTGCTGGCCGTCATCTTCTCCGCCTCGCAGTGGTTGGCATAACCCAGCACCCGGCCGAGCACGTGCGCCCCGCGGCGTTCGGCGTGCTCGCGCGACTCCAGGACCAGAAAGGCAGCCCCCTCGCTGAGCACGAAACCGCTGCGGTCGCGCATGAACGGTCGACTCTGCCGCTCGGGTGGCAGCTCGCTCTGCTGGCACAGCGCGCCGAGGCTGCCGAACATGTAATAGGGCAGCTCGTTGGCCATCAGCTCGACGGCGCCGCACAGTGCAAGGTCGATCTCGCCACGCTCGATCGCCCGATAGGCGCTGCCGATGGCCACCGTTCCGGCTGCGCAGGCGTCGGAATGGGTGGAGATGTGGTCGCTGATCCCCAGCTCTGCGGCCAGCTGGAAGGTCTGCTGGTCGACCCGCCGCGAGAACACCGGCTCGGTGTCCGGCTGCTGCCCGAGGAGACGGTCGAGGTCCAGGCTGTCATCGTTCAGGCACATGCCGAGGCGGTCGAGATCCTGGACGTTGGCGCAGTACTTGTTGGCGCCGAGGAAAAGGCCGCTGCGGCTCCCCCCGAACGCATTCGCCGTCAGCCCGGCGTGGCCCAGGGCCTGTCTGGCGACATAGGTCGCCAGCACGCACTGCCGCGGGGGTACGACCGGACCGCCGTCATAGGCGTCGAACATGTGCAGCCACTGCTCGTCATCGAGATAGCCGGCCGCCGTGTTCGGAAAACCGAGCTCCTCGAACAATGGGTGGCTGCGAACGCAGGAGCGATTCTCGCAGATCCGCCGAAACAGACTGTCGCCGTCCAGCACCGTGGGAGCCACCAGACCGTAGCCGGTGACGCAGACTTCGCGCGCCCGCATGGCGGCCCCTAGACGCGTTCTTGCAGGTTGGCCGCGACGAATCTCTCGACCAGCAGCCGGGAAACCTGATCGCCGTCGGCAGGACTCAGGCGTGCGCTGCAGGCGCTGCATACCACCAGGTTCTGCGGGCTGAGGCTGGCATGCTTGCCGCCGCACTGGGGGCAGGATTCCGGCAGGTGATCGAAGAGGTTGCGACACTGGGCAGCCCAGTTGCGGACCGTCGTGGCGGCGAACACATCGGCCGGCTTCATGCCCGGGCGCAACTGGCCATCGGCATAGGCGTTCAGGCTCCCCTCGAGCAGCGCCTTGCCGGCCGGGGTCAGGCCGCCGGCGTCGACGAATGCCTGCAGATCGCCGCATACCGCAGCGGCGTGGTCCAGTACGCTGGTCTTGGGCAGGACGCAGCCGTAGCGTCTGCCGAGCTGAAAGCTCAGATCGACGATGTCCAGGGAATCGGCGGAGAGATCCTCGACGATGCTGCTGTCGGCCTCGATATCCTCGATGTCGAGAACCAGCAACTGGGCAAGGATCTCCCGCGTGCTCGCGATGACGGATTCCAGTTCCAGGGGGTTGTTCAAAGTCCTGCTCCTTGTCTGTCCATAGCCGTAACCCGATAGTTACGTCACGGTGAATGACCTGCCCCAACCAGGGCGCGCGCACTCTAAACTCTCTCCCTAGGGGCAGAGTCAACCGCGCAGAAGCTGGTGGCAGACGGCCGGAAGGCCGTGCAGGAAGTCGGCAGCCCGACCCAGAACACAAAGCGCCCTCCCCACTCGCGTGGGGAGGGCGCCGTTTTTTCTCGCGCGCGGGCTGCTAGCGGATCAACGCCCCCAGCGGGCCGCCGCTTCGGCGCTGAACATGGCCGGCGTCCAGTTTTCCTTGGTTTCCAGGATCGGCGCGCCGGTCTCGTTGGCGATGTTGTCCACCAGGTAGGCGCCGGAGATCAGGTCATGGTGCGCGGCGATGCCCCAGTAGGGCGTCTGCGACTCGTAGGCCCACATCCAGTTGCCCAGCACGGTACGCCACAGCTGGCCGCGGCCGTCGTACTGGTCGGACAGCGCCGCGCCCCAGGTGTCTTCCTGGATGTAGAACACGCGCTTGGCGTACTGGTGGCGGAAGCCGGGCTTGAGGGTCGCTTCCAGCACCCAGACGCGTTGCAGCTCGAAGCGCATGGGCTCGGTGTTGACGTGGCCCTTGTGCTTGATCAGGTCGGCGATCTTCACCTCGGCCTGGTTGGTGCTGAAGGCGTTCCAGGGGATGTACATCTCGCGTTTGCCGACGATCTTCCAGTCGTAGCGCTCCGGCGAGCCGTTGAACATGTGGTGTTCGTCGACGGTGCGGAAGCCACCGGCGCCCTGCGGCATGTCGAAGCCGAACGACGGCGCCTGGCGCACGCGGCGGGTACCCGGGTTGTAGATGTACACGTCGCGCGGCAGGGTCTTGTAGTTGAAGGTCTCCCGCGTCGAATACACCGTGCCCTTGTCGCGCAGCGGCAGGTGGGTCTTCTGGATGGTCAGCGACTGGATGCCGCCGTAGGGCGGGGTGAAGTCGGTGGTGTCGCGCATCACGCCCGGCTCGGAGCGCACGCCGAGGAACTTGTTCTCCATCTTGCCCCAGGCCAGGTTGCCATCCGGGTAGACCACCACGTCCTGGGTGGTCAGCTCGGTCTTGTGCGGCTGCGGGCCGGTGTTGTTGATGTTCCAGAGCAGCTCGAGGCCGGTCTGCGGGATCGGGAACGGCTGGGAGCCGGTCACCGCCTTGAGGCCGAGGCCGTCGTCGACCAGTTCGGCGGTGGTGGCGTTCTTCCTGAAGGCGTCGCAGACCCAGTCGGGGAAGCGGAAGTCGCGGTGGCTGGTATACACCGGGATCTTGAAGGTCTCCGGGTACTTCCTGAACAGCGCCTTGAGGCCGTCGGAGAGCTTGTCGGCGTGCTGCTCCATGTTCTGTGCGGTGATGGTGAACAGCGGCTTTTCGTTGGCGTAGGGGTTTTCCCAGAACTTGCCGGTCCCCTCGTGCTTGATGTGGTCGGGGGCGCCCAGCCACTTGCCGGAGAACGCCGGAATGCTGCCGTCGGCGTTGCCGGCCTTCTCGGCGCCGGAGCAGGTCAGGTCCTTGCCCAGGCGCGCGGCCTCTTCGGGGGAAACCTTGGCCGCGGCGGTCTGGCTGAATGCGCAGAGGATGCCTGCACTCAGCAGGCTGGCCCGGAAAAGAGTCGTCTTCATCGCTGTGTCTCCTGCTGTTACAGGTTGTACTTGAGGTTGAAGGCCACGAAGTCCCTGTCGGCCAGCGGACGCTCGAGCGGGTCGGCCGAGCCCAGGTAGGCGTTGTAGGTCAGGCCCATCTCGAGGTTGTTCAGGTACTTGAACCTGGCGCCGAGGCTGGCGCGCGCGTCGCCGTCGCCACCGAAGCCGAAGGTGCTCACCGAGGACTGGTTGAAGGCGTGGCCGTAGCTGAACGGCACGTCCAGATCCCAGCCGTTGAACACGTTCGGGTAGGTCAGGGTGACCATGAACTGGCCGAACTGGGCGTTGCGGTCGTTGGCGAGGTTGCTCACGCCGCCGTCGTCGACGTCGTTGATGTGCACCGCGCCGAATTCGCCGGCGAACGAGGCCTGCGGCGCGATCCAGCTTTTGCCCCAGGTCTTCAGCAGCGACACCTGCGCCTGGGTCGCCTCGCCGCGCGACACGCCGTTCCTGGTCAGCAGCGACAGGCCGTCCTTGTAGCTGACCTCGCCGGACACCTGCCAGTCGCCGACGCGGGTGGAGAGGCTGGCGCCGGTCAGGTCGACGTCCTCGAAGTACTTGAGGGTGTAGGAGGTCGGGAAGAAGGTGACGGGGTCGATGTTGAGCAGCAGGCTCGGCGTGCGCTCGTGGTAGCGCAGGCGGTAGGCGCCCACCTCGGTGTAGGGGGTGAGCTTGTAGCGCACGCCCATGCCCCACTCGCCGCCGTCGCGGGCGTTGTCGCTTGCGGTACGCGGAATGGCCGCCCCGAAATTCAGCAGGGTCGCCAGGTCGCCCGGCATGAAGCGGATGTACTGGCCACCCGGACCGATCATGTCGGCGTAGGAGAAGTACTCGCCGGCCGGCGACAGTTCGTAGGGATGGTTCTTGAACTGGTAGTAGCCGAGCAGGGTCCAGTCGTTGAACGAGAAGCGCGCGGAGGCCTGCAGTTCGGGGAGGAGGACTTCCTTGATCTCGGTGCCGGGGATGTTGGCCTTGGTGGCATCGACCGGCCCCTGCACCCCGGAAATGCCGGAGATGAACAGGCTCTCGCCCCAGGCGACGACCTGGTTGCCGACACGCACGTCGAGGAAGCCGCTGTCGCCGACGGTGGTGCCGCCGTACAGGTAGGCATCCAGCAGGCGGGTGCGGGTGCCGACGCGGTCCTCGGCCTCGGAGCTGAACTCGTCGGTGTCGCCGAGCTTGTTGATGGTGTTGGCCGAGCGGTTGTCGTTGTCGCGCATGTAGGCGAAGTCGTAGAACGACGAGCCGCGCAGCATCAGGCCGTAGTCGCCCTTGTGGATGTCCATCTCGGCGAGCAGGCTGACGCGGTTGTTGAAGAAGCTGCCGCGATCGAAGTTGCGGTTGCCGTCGTCGCCGTTGATGTTGTTCAGCAGCGCATGCGCCTGTTTTTCGGCACGCATGTTCAGGCCGTAGTTGAAGGTGGCCAGATAGTCGACTTCGATGCCGTCGCCGAACTCGAAGGAGCCGGCCTGCGCGGTCGGCAGCGCCAGCACGCTCACGGCGCAGCCGAGCAGGCTGAGTCTGAAATGCTGCGGCAGGCGGGACACGCCACGTTTCTTGTATTTGTAATTCATCAGTTCAGCTCCTCTCGGAGGACCTTGGTTATGGTTTTCCTGATACGCCCCTGAATCTCGGCAGACCCGTCACTTGCAAGGCGCACGGCAGTTGGCTGCTGCCTCGACAACCGCAGGCTGATCGTCGAGCGAGTTCATGATTACCCGCGAAAAAAGCGCTCACATACTTGGTTCGGACTAGGCGGATCGGCGCTTTTTCGGCTTCCGGCCAGCCCTTTTCGCGGGCGCGCGAACGCCCCTGCGCGGCACTCCGGCGCGCATTCGAAATCAGCGGAATTACCGGGGGCTGCCCGTCACGGACAGCCCCCGGCTATCGATCAGGCGGCAGGTTGCGACGCGGGCAACCCGCTCGCGCGGCGCTCGCCGCCGACGTTCAGCCAGCAGGCCAGCGCCGGCAGCAGCAGCACCGCGCCGAACACGTTCACCAGGAACATGAAGGCCAGCAGGATGCCCATGTCGGCCTGGAACTTGAGCGGCGAGAAGGCCCAGGTGGCGACGCCGACCGACATGGTCACCGCGGTGAAAATCGCCGCCGTGCCGCGCTGGCGCATGGCCTCGTAGAAGGCGCTGCGCAGGTCCTGGCCCTCCGCCTCGATCTGGTGCTTGACCCGCTCGAACAGGTAGATGCCGTAGTCGACGCCCACCCCGACGCCGAGGGCCACCACCGGCAGGGTGGCGACCTTGAGGCCGATGCCCAGCGTGGCCATCAGCGCGTTGCACAGCACCGACACCACCGCCAGCGGCGCGATGATGCACAGCACCGCCTTCCAGGAGCGGAACATCAGCAGGCACATCAGGGTGATGGCGCCGAAGATGGCCACCAGCATCTCCACCTCGGCCTGCTCCACCGCCTCGTTGGTCGCCGCCATCACCCCGGCGTTGCCGCCGGCCAGGCGGAAAGCGTCGGCCACGCGGAACGCGACGGCGCGGCCGGCCGCGTCGGTCTGCGGCTGCTCGGCGATGAAGCGCTTGATCTCGCCGGTGAGGTGATGGAGGGTCGCGCCCTCGTGATCGCGGGTGTAGATCAGCACCTGCATCGCCGTGCAGCCCTGGGTGTTCATGCCCAGGTCGGGGTTGTAGGCCTCGGCGCCCTGCTGCAGCGCTTGGCTGCTGCGTGGCAGCGCCGCCCAGCGCGGGTTGCCCTCGTTGTTGGCGGCGATGCCGACCTTGGCCATGTCCGGCACGCTGACCACCGACTGCACGCCGTGCACGCCGCGCATGAAGGTGGCGAAGCGGTCGACCGCGCTCATCACCGAGTAGTGCAGGCAGGCGTCGCCCTCGAAGCCCTTGGCCTCGACCACCACGCTGAGCACGTCGACGCCGATCGCGTAGCTGCCGACGATGCTGGCGTTGTCGCGGTTGTAGCGCGAGTCCTCGCGGAACTCCGGGGCGCCGCTGCCGATGTCGCCGATCACCAGCTTGCGCGATTCGGCGATGCCTGCGCCGAGCAGGCCCAGGCAGACGACGGCGACCAGCAGGGCGATGCCGGGTCTGGTCACCGCCGACAGCGTCCACCAGAACGGATGGCGCTGGCCGCCGGCCGTGGCGCTGCGCCGCGCGGAGTCCTCCAGGCGCATCGAGGAGAGCAGGATCGGCAGCATCATCTTGTTGGTGACGATCATCAGCAGCACGCCGAGGCAGGCGGTGATGCCCAGCTCGCGCACGCTGTCGATCTGGATGCGCATGATCACCGCGAAACCCAGCGCGTTGGCCAGCAGCGCCAGGGCGCCCGGCACGAACAGGCGGCGGAACGAGCTGTGCGCCGCGGCCAGCGAACTGGCCCCGGCCAGCACCTCCAGCTTCCAGGCGTTGGTCATCTGCACCGCGTGGGACACACCGATGGAGAAGATCAGGAACGGCACCAGGATCGACATCGGGTCGATACCGTAGCCCAGCAGCGGCAGCAGGCCGAGCAGCCAGATCACCGGCAGCAGCGCCACCACCAGGGCCAGCAGGGTCATGCGCAGCGAGCGGCAGTAGGCCAGCAGCAGCACCGCGGTGATGACGAAGGCCAGCAGGAAGAACACGAACACCCCGTTCAGGCCGCTGACGACGTCGCCGATCAGCACCGGGAAGCCGATGATGTCGACCTCGATCCGTTCGCTGGCGAACCTCGCGCGCACCGCATCGAGCGCCCTGGCGACCTCGACGTAGTCGACCTTGGCGCCGGTTTCCGGGTTGATTTCCTGCAGGTCGGCGCGGATCAGCGCGCCGCGCAGGTCGCCCTGCACCAGGCGGCCGATCACCCCGGCGCGCGCGACGTTGCGGCGCACGGTCGCCAGGTCCTCTTCGCTGCCGCCGAACTTCGCCGGCACCACCACGTCGCCGTAGAAGCCCTGTTCGGTGACCTCGATGTAGCGGGTGTCGGGGGTGAACAGCGAGGACACCCGGGTGCGGTCGACGCCGGGAATGAAGAACACCTCGTCGGTCGCCTCGCGCAGGGCCTTGAGGAACTGCACGTTGTAGATGTCGCCCTCGCCTTTCCAGCGCAGGTTGACCAGCACGCGGTTGGCTCCCGGGAAGGCCTTCTGGTACTCGGTGAAGGTCTGCATGTACGGATGCTGCAGCGGGATCATCTTGTAGAAGCCGGGGTCGAGCCGGATGCGCGTGGCCGTGGCGGCGAACACCAGGGTCAGCAGGATGAACAGGGCCAGCAGCCAGCGGCGGTTGGCCAGGAGCAGGTCGGCGCAGCGGTCGACCCACTGGGCATTCTTGTGGTTGTCCATGGGAAAGTCCGCTCGGGTCAGGGGGTCGGGGATTGGGCCGGTGCGCCGGCCACGGCGATGCCGGCCTGCCCGGTGAAGATCAGCCGGCCATCGGCCAGCTCGGCGACGCCGGACAGGCTGCCGGCGCCGCCGTCGTTGAGGCGCCTGAAGGTCCGCCCGCCGTCGGCGGACTGGGTGACCACGCCGCCCTCGCCGACCAGCACCACCCGGCCGTCGCCGGTACGGGTGCCGCCGTAGAGCGAAAGACCGGTATCGGCGTCGATCTCCTGCCAGCTCGCGCCAAAGTCGGCGGTGCGGAACACCTTGCCGCGCATGCCGTAGACCAGCCAGTCGCTGGCCGACAGGGCGAGCAGGCCGAAGAAGCTGCCGTTGTAGAAGTCCGGCAGGCGCTCCCAGCGCTGCCCGCCATCGGTCGAGCGCGCGACCAGGCCGCTCTCGCCGACCAGCATCAGGTGCTGGCCGCCGGCGCCGGCGATACCGTAGAAGTGGCGGTCGCCGAGGCCGGTGTCGCGCGGCTGCCAGGTCCTGCCGCGATCGTCCGAGACCAGCAGGCGGCCGAAGCTACCGACGGCGAACAGCGGCCCGCGGGGGGTGCCCCACACGCCCATCAGCGCCTCGGCGGCTTCGCCGTCGAAGTGCGCCTCCTGCCAGCTCAGCCCGCCGTCCTCGCTGCGCAGGATCCAGTTGTCATGGCCGACCGCCAGGCCCAGCGAGGGATCGGCGAACAACACCTGGGTCAGGGTCGAGCCGCGCTGGGGAGCGACCGTTGCCTCGCTCCACGGCTGGCCGACGCCCGGGCTGTGGAACAGGTGGCCCAGCTCGCCGGCGGCGACCAGCTGCGCGCCGGCGGCCTGCGCCGCGCCGTTGATCAGCATCAGCTCCGGGCGGGCATCGCTGGGCGGGAACGCCGGCGCGGGACGGGGCAGGAACGAAGCGACCGTACCGGCGGCCACCAGACCGACGATGCCGAGGCCGATCCAGATGCGCGAACGGCCGGGGGCCTGCCGCGCGCCGACCTCCGCAGGCGGTAGCGCGCGCAAGGCCGATTCGTTGTTGATTGTTGTGACTGGCTGCATGACTCCTCCTCGTCGACCCAGCCCCGGCCAGCCCAAGGCAGACTGCGGCGCTGGGAGATGGCCAGACTGTGGCGGCGCGCAGGGGCGCCCACATCGTCCGATCAGACAAGGGGGTCTTGGCTCATCCGTTCGGACGATGCCTGCGGCGCGGGACGCGTGGAAGCTCTCGACTCGGCGCCGGGCCAGCCGGTTGCGGTGGGCTGGCGACACGCAGCGGCCCGGCCGTTCGTGGCCCGGCCGTTCGCGGCCCGGCCATTCGCGGCCCGGCCATTCGTCGTATCTAGTCCGTTCGGACTAGGACAATTCCGGATTCGCTTCCTATGTTGAGCGGGCAACACGACGGCAAGCCGTCCGATTCGCTGCTCTGCAGTTCGATAGCGAGATCACGACAATGAAAACAAGAAAGCTGCTCTGCCTGGCCATTTTCTCCGTCAGCGCCACCCTCACCCCCCACCTGCTCCCCGGCGGCCAGCAACCCCGACTGGCCGCGGCGGACGCCTGTGCGCATTGCCCGATGCAGCTGATCGCGCCCACCATCGCGCTCGGCCAGCTGAACTTCTAGGTTCGCCAGCCAACGCTCCGCACGCAGCCGGTTTCCCGTCCGTTGGGGCGAACTCATCGGTCAGCTCTCCGTCAGGGCGAATGAGTGCGTCCCGACGGCGGACTGCCCCGACTCCGAAGTCCAGTCGCCAGCCAGCTCGCCGCACGGCAAGAAGCCGGCAGTGCCCGAGGGCGCTGCCGGCTGCCTGCATGGCCGGAGTCAGTCCACCGCCTTGACCATGTCCTCGACCACCTTCTTGGCGTCGCCGAACACCATCATGGTCTTGTCCATGTAGAACAGCTCGTTGTCCAGGCCGGCGTAGCCGCTGGCCATCGAGCGCTTGTTGACGATCACGGTGCGCGCCTTGTACGCGTCGAGGATCGGCATGCCGGCGATCGGCGAGTGCGGATCGGTCTTCGCCGCCGGGTTGACCACGTCGTTGGCGCCGAGCACCAGTACCACGTCGGCCTGGCCGAACTCGGGGTTGATGTCCTCCATCTCGTGCACCTGCTCGTAGGGCACCTCGGCCTCGGCCAGCAGCACGTTCATGTGCCCCGGCATCCGCCCGGCCACCGGGTGGATGGCGTACTTCACGGTCACCCCGCGGTGGTTCAGCTTCTCGGTCAGCTCCATCAGCGCGTGCTGGGCGCGCGCCACCGCCAGGCCGTAGCCGGGGACGATGATCACGCTGTCGGCGTTGCCGAGCAGGAACGCGGCGTCGTCGGCCGAGCCGGACTTCACCGGGCGCTGCTCCTGGCTGCCGGCCACCGTGGCGCCGGCTTCGGCGCCGAAGCCACCGAGGATCACGTTGAAGAACGAGCGGTTCATCGCCTTGCACATGATGTAGGAGAGGATCGCGCCCGAGGAGCCGACCAGGCTGCCGGCGACGATCAGCATCGAGTTGTTCAGCGAGAAGCCGATGCCGGCCGCCGCCCAGCCCGAGTAGCTGTTGAGCATCGACACCACCACCGGCATGTCGGCGCCGCCGATCGGGATGATGATCAGCACGCCGATGACGAAGGCCAGCGCCACCAGCACGGCGAAGGCGGTCAGGTCGCCGCTGAAGGTGAAGGCCAGACCGAGGCCGAGGATGGCCAGGCCCATGGCCAGGTTCAGCCAGTGCTGGCCGGCGAAGGTCACCGGGGCGCCCTGGAACAGGCGGAACTTGTACTTGCCGGACAGCTTGCCGAAGGCGATCACCGAACCGGAGAAGGTGATGGCGCCGATGGCCGCGCCGAGGAACAGCTCCAGGCGGTTGCCGGCCGGGATCGGCTCGCTGGCGGCGGCGACGATGCCCAGCGACTGCGGCTCCACCACCGCGGCGACGGCGATGAATACCGCGGCCAGGCCGATCATGCTGTGCATGAAGGCGACCAGCTCGGGCATCTTGGTCATCTCGACGCGCTTGGCCATGATGGTGCCGGCCGTGCCGCCGAGCAGCAGGCCGAGGAGCACGTAGCCGATGCCGGCGCCTTCGCCCATCTGCGCGCCGAGCTTGTAGATCAGGCCGACGGTGGTGAGCACGGCGATGGCCATGCCGGCCATGCCGAACAGGTTGCCGCGGCGCGAGCTGGTCGGGTGCGAGAGGCCCTTGAGCGCCTGGATGAAGCACACGGACGCCACGAGGTAGAGGGCGGTGATCAGGTTCATGCTCATCTCAGTGCGCCTCCGCCTTGGCCGGCTTGTCTTTCTTCTTGAACATTTCCAGCATGCGCCGGGTAACCAGGAAGCCGCCGAACACGTTGACCGCGGCCAGTGCCACGGCCAGGGTGCCCATGGTCTTGCCCAGGCCGGTTTCGGTCAGCGCGGCGGCCAGCATGGCGCCGACGATGACGATGGCGGAAATGGCGTTGGTCACCGCCATCAGCGGGGTGTGCAGCGCGGGGGTGACGTTCCACACCACGTGGTAGCCGACGTAGATCGCCAGCACGAAGATGATCAGGTTGTAGAGACCGTCGGAGATCGGGTCCATGGCGGTGGTCCTTATGCGGTTGCTTGGGAGGCCGGAGCGGTGGCGGCGGGTGCGTTGCCATTGGTCCGCACCAGTTGCCCGTCGCTGCACATCAGGCAGGCGGCGACGATGTCGTCTCCGCGGTCGAGCTGGAAGTTGCCGTCCTTGTCGAGGACCAGCTTGAGGAAGTCCAGCAGGTTGCGCGCGTACAGGGCCGAGGCATCGGCCGGCACCAGCGCCGGCAGGTTGGTATGGCCGACCAGGGTCACGCCGTGCTTGACCACCACCTCGCCGGGCACGGTCAGCGGGCAGTTGCCGCCCTGGGCGGCGGCCAGGTCGACGACCACCGAGCCGGGCTTCATCGCCGCCACCGTGGCCTCGTGCAGCAGGGTCGGCGCCGGCCGGCCGGGGATCAGCGCGGTAGTGATGACGATGTCGGCCTGCCTGGCGCGCTCGTGCACGGCCCTGGCCTGGCGCTCCATCCAGGATTTCGGCATCGGCCTGGCGTAGCCGCCGACGCCCTCGGCGCACTCGCGCTCCTCGTCGGTCTCGCAGGGCACGTCGACGAACTTGGCACCCAGCGATTCCACCTGCTCCTTGACCGCCGGGCGCACGTCCGAAGCCTCCAGTACCGCACCGAGGCGCTTGGCGGTGGCGATCGCCTGCAGGCCGGCGACGCCGGCGCCGAGCACCAGCACGCGGGCGGCCTTCACCGTGCCGGCGGCGGTCATCAGCATCGGCATGAAGCGCGGGTAGTGCTCGGCGGCGAGCAGCACCGCCTTGTAGCCGGCGATGTTGGCCTGCGACGACAGCACGTCGAGGCTCTGCGCGCGCGAGGTGCGCGGCGCGGCCTCGAGGGCGAAGGCGGTGATGCCGCGCTCGGTCATGCGCGCCAGGTTGGCGTCGTCGAACGGGTTGAGCATGCCGACCAGCACGGCGCCGGGCTGCATCAGCTGCAGCTCGGCGGCGTCGGGCGCGGCGACCTTGAGCACCAGGCCGGCGGCGAAGGCGTCGCTGGCCGAACCGATGCTCGCACCGGCGGCGAGGTAGGCGTCGTCGCTCAGGCTGGCGCGCCGGCCGGCGCCGGCCTGGACGAGCACCTGGTGGCCCTGGGCGACGAGTTTCTTGACCGTTTCCGGCGTGGCGGCCACGCGGGTCTCGCCGGGGTGGGTTTCGCGGGGAATACCTATGCGCATTCCACTCTCCTTGATTTCTGGGCGTGAAAGGGGGCGTTTCCCGACCTGTAGGGGCGAATTCATTCGCCCTGGCGGGGTATCCGGGCGAATGAATTCGCCCCTACACGGATTGATGTGTCGCTCAGCCGCGCTTGCGCCGGGCGTAGAAGGCGTCGATGGCGGCGACGAACTCGGGACGGCCGGCGCAGTCGAGGAAGCCCCGGTGCTCGGCGGCGAGCTGCTCGACCAGCGGCTGCTGCAGGGACTGGCGCAGCAGGCGCTTGAGGCTGGCCAGCGCGTGCGGCGCCCGTCCGGCCAGACGTTCGGCCATCTCGTGGGTCGCTTCGGCCAGCTGCTCGGCCGCCACCACGCGGTTGAGCAGCCCGAGGCGCAGCGCCGCGGCGGCATCGAACGGCTCGGCCAGCAGGACGATTTCCAGCGCCTGGCGCAGGCCGAGCAGGCGCGGCAGCGCCCAGGAGGCGCCGCCGTCGCAGCTCGCGGCGATGTCGGTGTAGGCGAAGCTGAAGCGCGTGCCCTCGGCGGCGATGGCCAGATCGGCACCCAGCACCAGGCTCATGCCGGCGCCGGCGGCGGCGCCATGCACGCTGGCCAGCACCGGCTGGGGCATCTCGGCGAGCAGCTGCACCGCCTGGTGCAGCGGGCGGATCAGCGCGTCGGCGGCTTCCACGGGCGCTGCGCGCATCGCCGCCAGGTCGCCGCCGGCCATGAAGGCGCGGCCGTTGCCACTGAGCACGACGACGCGCACGACGCTGTCGCTGGCCAGCGACTGGCAGGCCTCCAGCAACGCATGGGCCAGATCGACACTCAGGGCGTTGAGCACGTCCGGACGGTTGAAGCGCAGATGGGCGACGGCCCCGCTGCGCTCGACGAGCAGAGGTGAATCGGTCATGGCAGTCTCCCGGGATGGGTGCAGGGCAATCGCGTGCCCGGCCTGTAGGGGCGAATTCATTCGCCTTGCGGAGTGTTTTGGCGAATGAATTCGCCCCTACAGAAGGCCAGGTGTGTTACAGGGCGCGTTCCAGCTCGGGCACCGCCTCGAACAGGTCGGCGACCAGGCCGTAGTCGGCGACCTGGAAGATCGGTGCCTCCTCGTCCTTGTTGATCGCCACGATCACCTTGGAGTCCTTCATGCCGGCCAGGTGCTGGATGGCGCCGCTGATGCCCACCGCGACGTACAGCTGCGGCGCGACGATCTTGCCGGTCTGGCCGACCTGCATGTCGTTGGGCACGAAACCGGCGTCCACCGCAGCGCGCGATGCCCCGACGGCGGCGCCGAGCTTGTCGGCCACGCCATACAGCAGCTGGAAGTTGTCGCCGTTCTGCAGGCCGCGGCCGCCGGAGACGACGATCTTCGCGCCGGTCAGTTCGGGGCGCTCGGACTTGGCCAGCTCCTCGCCGACGAAGGCGGAGATGCCGGCATCGCTGCCGCCACTCACCGCTTCGATGACGGCGCTGCCGCCCTCGCCCGCTACCGCATCGAAGCCGGTAGCGCGTACGGTGATGACCTTGACCGCAGCCGCGGACTGCACGGTGGCGATGGCGTTGCCGGCGTAGATCGGCCGCTGGAAGGTGTCGGCGTCGATCACCTTGACGATCTCGGAAATCTGCTCGACGTCGAGCAGGGCGGCGACGCGCGGCAGGTAGTTCTTGCCGTTGCTGGTGGCCGGCGCCAGCACGTGGCTGTAACCATCCGCCAGCCCGACGATCAGCGCGGCGAGGTTTTCCGGCAGCTGGTGAGCGTAGGCCGGGGCGTCGGCAAGCAGCACCTTGGCGACGCCGGCGACCTTCGCCGCCGCTTCGGCCACCGCGGCGCAACCCTGGCCTGCGACCAGCACGTGGATGTCGCCACCGATCTGTGCGGCAGCGGCCACGGTGTTCAGGGTGGCGCCGGCCAGGACGGCGTTGTCGTGTTCGGCAATGACGAGAATGGCCATCAGATCACCTTCGCTTCGTTCTTGAGTTTCTCGACCAGTTCGGCCACCGACTTGACCTTGATGCCGGCGCTGCGCGCAGCCGGGGCCTCGACCTTGAGGGTCTTCACGCTGGAGGCGGTGGACACGCCGAGGGCGTCCGGAGTGACGGTCTCCAGCGGCTTCTTCTTGGCCTTCATGATGTTCGGCAGCGAGGCGTAGCGCGGCTCGTTGAGGCGCAGGTCGGTGGTGACGATGGCCGGCAGCGTCAGCGCGACGGTCTGCAGGCCGCCGTCGATCTCGCGGGTGACGTTGACCTTGTCACCGGCAATTTCGACCTTGGAGGCGAAGGTGCCCTGGGCGAAGCCGCTCAGGGCGGCGAGCATCTGCCCGGTCTGGTTGTTGTCGCTGTCGATGGCCTGCTTGCCGAGGATCACCAGCTGCGGCTGCTCCTTGTCGACCACGGCCTTGAGCAGCTTGGCCACCGCCAGCGAGCCCAGCTCGGCGTCGCTCTCGACCAGCACGGCGCGGTCGGCACCCAGGGCCAGGGCGGTGCGCAGCTGTTCCTGGGCAGCAGCCGGGCCGACCGAGACCACCACCACCTCGCTGGCGATGCCCTGCTCCTTCAGGCGCACCGCCTCTTCCACGGCGATCTCGCAGAAGGGATTGAGCGCCATCTTCACGTTGGCGAGGTCGACGCCGCTGTTGTCCGCCTTGACGCGGACCTTCACGTTGTAATCGACCACACGTTTCACGGGGACCAGAATTTTCATGCAACCTCCGGATTCGACGGGTAGTTGCGGAAAAACTACGGCAATGCGCAGCGATATGCCTCGTTCATTTGAACTATTGCGCTCATCTGCCGGAAACGGAACCGCCCGGCGAAGACCGGGCGGTTTGCATGGAGCGGGCGAATCAGCGCTTGTCGACGGTGACGATCTCGCGGCGCTCGAACATCGCTGCAGGCACCTCGGCCTCGTCGGTGAAGAACTGCTGGTACCACTCGCGCAGCTGGTAGACCGGGCCGTCGCCCTCGGCCAGCACCGGGTTGTTGACGCGCACCTTGTGCTTCCAGATGTCCACGTCCTGGTAGAAGGAGGTGCGGTTCTGCTGCACGTACTCCCTGGCCAGCGCCTCGTTCTGCTCCGCGCTCCAGCCCGGGATCTTCTTCACCAGGCAGCCGAAGCGCAGCTCGAAGCTGTCGGGGCCGATCGGCACGTGGCAGTTGAGCAGGATCGAGTGCACTTCCAGGCCCTCGAACAGCGCACGCATGCGGGTGAAGTGGGTGGCCGGGCCGAAGTAGGCCGACTCGGCGACCAGGTCGCCGCCCAGGCGGACCGAGTCGCCGTGGAAGATCTGCTGGGCGATGTGGCCCTCGAACACGTTGGCGAAGTACTTGGTCGGCGTGCCGTGTACCGGACCGAAGTGCTGGGCGTCGACCAGGTTGTCGACCAGCTCGCGCGGGTTGGTCTCGATGATCAGGGTGTCGAGGTGCCAGTCGTGGGACCAGTCGTCGCTGTCCATCTCCGGCAGGTGCGGAATCACCACATCGGCAGCCGGTGCCTTGCCTTCAGGATTGTTCCAGACGAACAGCAGGCCGTTCTCCTCGCAGGTCAGCCAGGAGCGGGTCTTGGCCTTGGGCGGGATGCGCTCGCAGTAGGGAATCTCGACGCAGCGGCCGCTGCCCTCGAACTGCCAGTGGTGGAACGGGCAGACCACGCGGTTGCCTTCCAGGGTGCCCTGCGACAGGTCCGCCCCCATGTGCGGGCAGTGGGCATCGAGGACGCTGAGCTTGCCGCTGTCGTCGGCAAAGGCCAGCAGGCGGCTGCCGAAGATGTTCAGGGTATGCAGCTTGCCATCGCGGTAGTCGTCGGCGACACCCAGGCAGTGCCAGCCGCGCGCGAAACGGTGCGGCAGCGCATTGTTGCTGTTGTTATTGGTCATCAGGCTTTCTCCGTTGAGCACAGGCAAGGCGGGACGCCCTCCGGCCGCGCCTCCAGGCGGGACGGACGGCGGCGTCCGACGATCTTCACCGACGGCCGCCGCACGCTCATCATCCGCATGGACTAGAAAGCACGATTTCAGGCACTGACTGGCGCCCGCCAGTCGGCGACGATGCCCTGCTCCAGGGCGAACGGCTGGGCGGCGATGGTGCGCTTCTGGAACGCCGAGGCCTCGGCGGCGGTGGCCAGCCAGAGCATCACCTGCGCCGGCACCTCGGGCGGCGCCATGCCGCCGCGCAGGGCGATGACGCCCTTGTCGCCGATGGTGGCCATCAGCGCCTCGGTGGTGACCACGCCGGGGTTGACGGTGAAGGCGCGGATGCCGCGCTCGCCCAGCTCGGTGGTGAGCACGCCGGACAGGCGCGACACCGTGGCCTTGCCGGCGCCGTAGGCGTAGCCCCAGCCGCCACGCCCGGCCGCCACCGGCGGATCGCTCTCGCCGGCGCCGGAGGTGACGTTGATGATCACCCCGTCGCCACGCTCGAGCATCTGCGGCAGCACCGCGCGGGTGGCCAGGAACGGCGCCAGCAGGTAGCCCTGGTAGACGCGCAGCAGGGTCTCCGCCTCCAGCTCGAGGAACGGCAGGTTGAGGTCGCTGCCCTGGTAGATGGCGTTGTTGACCAGCACGTCGATGCGCCCGAAGCGCTCGAGCACCGCCGCGCAGGCGGCGCACACCGACTCCGCGTCGAGCAGGTCCATACGCACCACGAAGGCCTCGCGGCCCAGTTCGCGGATGGCCGCGGCGGTCGAGGCCAGGCTGCCGGGCAGCGGCGTGCCGTCCGGTTTGCGCAGCGCGTGCTGGTGGGCCTCGCCCTCCTCCAGCGTGCGCGCGCTGATCGCCACGTCGAAGCCGGCGCGGGCGAAGGCCAGCGCCGTGGCCCGGCCGATGCCCCGGCTGGCGCCGGTGATGAATGCCACCTTGTTCATTGCAGACTCCCTTGTGTGAAATCCCCGAATCCCCCCCTGTAGGGGCGAATTCATTCGCCAATCACCCCGCCAGGGCGAATGAATTCGCCCCTACAGCGGCAGTCTCGGCGCCGGACCTGCCGCCCGGCATCGTCGATACGGACCAGATGCGACGAGGCCACCCGCAGGTGGCCTCGTCGCTGGCGATGAACAGTCAGAACTTCGTCGGACGCACCATGGCATCCATGCCGCCGTCGACGAACACCACGCTGCCGTGGACGAAGCTGGCCTGCGGAGACTGCAGGAAGGCCACCAGCGCGGCGATCTCCGCCGGCTGGCCGGCGCGGCCCAGCGGGGCGACGAAGTTGCGCACCGCCTCGCCGAAGCGCGGGTCTTCCTTGGAGGCCTGGTGCAGCGGGGTCTCCACCGCGCCGGGCGCCACCACGTTGAGACGCAGGCCGCGGCCGCCCCACGCCACCGCCTGCTGGCGGGCGTAGCGGGTCACCGCGTATTTGGAACAGGCGTAGGCGACGTGCGGCTGGTCGAGTTCGCTGGCCAGGGCGATGGCGCGCGCCTCGTCGCCGGCCAGCATGGCCTCGACCATCGGCTGGCTGTCGTCTGCATGGGTCGCGGCCACCGAGCCGACCACCAGCGCCGTCCCCCGCTCGCCGCGCGCCAGCGCAGCGGCCAGGCCCTCGAGCAGCGCGCTGACGCCGAAGTGGTTGACCGCGACTATCACGGCAGACGGCGCGGTGACGCCGACGCCGGCGCAGCACACCAGGCCGTCGAGCACGCCGTCGCAACGGGCGAGCACGCCCTCGACCGCCGCCTGGCGGCCTTCGGCGGTGGACAGGTCGGCGATCACCTCGGCGTTGGCGCGGTCGATACCGATGATCTGGTGGCCGGCGGCGCGCAGGGCGGCGCACACGGCGGCGCCGATGCCCGACGCGGAACCGCTGACAGCTGTGACTGGCATGCTGAACTCTCCTCGATGGCTGGGTCTGTCCGCACTCTAGGCGCGGCGCGGCGCGCGGCGAATCGTCCGTGCGGACGATATCAGCCGGCGCGCAGCCGCTGCGCCTGGCCGTCGGCCTGGCCGACCGCCATCACGCTGTTGAGCATGATGCGCACCAGCTCGGTCTGCCGGCGCACGCCGGTCTTGGAGAAGATCGCGCGCAGGTGGGCGCGCGCGGTGTTGCGGCGGATGTTCAGCGCCTCGGCGGCCTCCTCCAGCGACAGGCCGTTGGCCAGCTCGAGGCACAGCGCGGTCTCCGCCGGGGTCAGGTTGAACAGCTGCTTGGCCACCGTGGTGCTGGTCAGCGACTTGCCGACCGCATCGCGGATGTACACCACCACCGCCGGCTGGCCCTTGCTTTCCGCCCACTCCAGCGAAGGCACCGACTCCACCACCACCACCAGGCTGACCTGGCCGGACGGCCGGGCGATCGACACCGCCTCGGCAATCGCCGGACTCTCCTTGCCCTGGCGGGCGAAGGCGTTGCGCACCAGGCGCTGCAGCTCGCGGTTGTCGCTGGGATAGGAGGCCTCCAGGCGGCCGCCGACCAGCTTGAGGCCGTCGGCGCCGGCGAGGATCTCCTGGGCGACGGCGTTCTGCTGCAGCACCCGGCCGCTCTCGTCGAGGACGATGGTCGCCACCGACAGGCGGCTGATCGCCTGGGAGTACAGGGCGCCCATCGACTGGCTGCGGTCGAGCTGGTTGTGCATGTTCAGCGCGCGGCGCAGGTGCGGGAGGATCAGTTCGCACAGCGCGCGGTCGCGCGCCGAGAACTTCGGCGAAGACTCCGGGCGGGTGATGCGAAAGCGCAGCTTGCCGGAGTCCGGAGTGGCGATGTCCACGCCCATGACGTGAAAGACGCCCTTGGGCCCGCACCAGTGCTGGTAGTAGGAGGACTCGCGCCAGTCCTTCTCGCTCATCAGGTCGTCGACGGTGAACACCTTGTCGACCGGCTGGTTGATGAACGGGGTGCTGGTGTGCGGATAGGTCAGGTAGGTGACCTTGCCCTCGCCCTCGACATCGCCGGCGACGATCATCAGGCCGGCGTCCGACTGGTCGGGAATGCGCAGGATCAGGGTCACGTAGTTGGCGGCGAACAGGTCGCGCAGCTGCTCCATGGGAATGTGCCACAGACGGCTGTCCAGCGCCGCGTCGTACAGGGCCGCGACCAGGCGGTCGTATTCGGCCAGATCCACGCCCGCCAGGGCATGGAGGCCTGCAGTAGTCGTTTCCACCCTATCACCTCTTGGCGGAGACGGCTCATGGGCCGGCTCCTTATTGTTCTTGTCGATCAGGTTTCCCCGGGCATCCTCCGGGCCGGCAGCGCAAGCCCCTGCCCGGTGCGCCTCCTGCGCCGGTGCGGTCGCCGTCGAAACGGCGGACACCTTCGTCATTTTCCTGTCGTCAGAATACCGCCAAATCCGGGAGGCAGTTCAAGAGCCGCGTTCTTGAGGCCTCCCGGACTTCTGTTTCCGACTGTTACACGCTGGCCGTCGCTTCCTGCACGCAGGCCTGCGACCGGCGCTGGCTGACGGCGGCATCGGCGGCGCCCTCGCGCACCCGCACCAGCGGCCGGCCCTCGTTGAACCAGGCGGCCAGCGCCGGCAACAGGAAGATCGCGCCGAACACGTTGACCAGGAACATGAAGGCCAGCAGCACGCCCATGTCGGCCTGGAACTTCAGCGGCGCGAAGGCCCAGGTGCACACGCCGATGGACATGGTCAGCGCGGTGAACACCGCCGCCGTGCCGCGCTGGCGCATCGCTTCGTAGAAGGCGTGGCGCAGGTCGCGGCCCTCCTCCATCTCGTGCTGGATGCGCTCGTAGAGGTAGATACCATAATCGACGCCGACCCCGACCCCCAGCGCGACCACCGGCAGGGTGGCGACCTTGAGGCCGATGCCGAGCAGCGCCATCAGCGCGTTGCAGAGGATCGCCACGATGGCCAGCGGCACCAGGATGCACAGCACCGCACGCAGCGAGCGGAAGGTCAGCCAGCAGAACAGCGCCACCGAGCCGAACAGCGCGGCGAGCATCAGTACCTCGGCGCGGTCCACCGCCTCGTTGGAAGCGGCCATGATGCCGACGTTGCCGCCGGCCAGGCGGAAGTTGACCCCCGGGGTGACGTCGGCGGCGATGATGCGCTTGACCTCCTTGACCACGTGGGCGACGGTCGCCCCCTCGTGGTCGGTGAGGAACACCAGGATCTGCATCTGCTGGCAGCCGTCGCTGACCATGCCCAGCTCCGAGGAGTAGGCGCGCGAACCCTGCTGCAGGCCGCCCTCGGAATTGGGGATCGCCGACCAGCGCGGGTTGCCCTCGTTATTGCCGGCGATCACCACCTTGCCGGCGCCGGTGACGCTGGATACCGACTGCACCCCGGCGACGTGGCGCACGGCGAAGTCGAAGCGATCCACCGCACGCATCACCTGCGGGGTCAGGCAGGCCTCGGGCTGGTCCTTGACCTCGACGAACACCGTCAGCACGTCGAGACCGATGGCGTAGCTGCCGACGATCCGCGCGTTGTCGCGGTTGTAGCGCGAGTCGCTGCGCAGCTCCGGCGCGCCATCGCCGATGTCGCCGGTCTGCAGGTCGCGGGCCTTCAGGGTGCCGACGGCGAGCAGCACCAGGCTGAGGCCGAACACCACCAGCGCCGGGCCGGGCTTGGCCAGGCCGGAGATCAGCCACCACAGGGTGTGCTTGCGCTGCGGGTCCGGCTGGTTGCGCGACTGCGCCGAACGCTCCAGGCGCAGGTGGGAGATGATGATCGGCAGCATCATCTTGTTGGTGACGATCATCAGCAGCACGCCGAGGCAGGCGGTCACCCCCAGCTCGTGGACGATGGGAATGTCGATCAGCATGATCACCGCGAAGCCCAGGGCGTTCATCAGCAGCGCCAGCGCGCCGGGGATGAAGATCTTGCAGAAGGCCGCGTGGGCCGCGGCCTGCGAACTGGCGCCGGCCAGCACGTCCTGCTTCCAGGCGTTGGTCATCTGCACCGCGTGGGACACGCCGATGGAGAAGATCAGGAACGGCACCAGGATCGACATCGGGTCGATGCCCAGGCCCAGCAGCGGCAGCAGGCCGAGCAGCCAGACCACCGGCAGCAGCGCCACCAGCAGCGCCACCACGGTCAGCTTGAGCGAGCGCGAGTAGCCCCACAGCAGCGCCGCGGTGATCAGGAAGGCCACCACGAAGAAGCCCATCACCGCGCCGAGGCCCTCGACCACGTCGCCGACCAGCTTGGCGAAGCCGACCACGTTGATCTCGACCTGGTCGCTGTTGTACTTGCTGCGGATCTCCTCCAGGCGCTTGGCCACCTCGACGTAGTCGACCTTCTCGCCGGTCTTCGGATCGATGTCCTGCAGGTCGGCACGCACCAGCGCCGATTTCAGGTCGTTGGCCACCAGGCGGCCGATCTGCCCGGAGCGCGCGGTGTTGTTGCGCACCTGTTCGAGGTCCTCGAGGGTGCCGGCGAAGCGCGGCGGCACCACCACGTCGCCGAAGAAGCCCTCCTCGGTCACCTCGACGTACTGCACGTTGGGGGTGAACAGCGAGGTCACGCTGGAGCGGCTGACCCCGGAGGTGAAGAACACGTCGTCGGTGACCTTGCGCAGGGTATCGAGGAACACCGGGTTGTAGATGTCGCCCTCGCCCTTCCAGCGCACGTTGACCAGGAAGCGGTTGGCGCCGGTGAAGATCTTGCTGTATTCGAGGAAGTTCACCATGTATTCGTGGCGCAGCGGGATCAGCTTGTTGAAGCCGGGGTCCAGGCGGGTCTGCAGGGCGCTATAGCCCAGGCCGATAGTGATGGCGACGAACAGCGCCAGCAGCGAACGGCGGCGGGCCATCAGCAGGTCGGCGCAGACCGCGACCCAGCGATCCACCCGGGAAGTTTGCTCTTTCATCTCGTCACCCTCATTCCTTCACCGCGGCCAGGCCGCCGCGCAAGCTCTTGAACAGGCCGTGCTCGCCGCCGACCACCAGCACCTGGTCGTCCGGCGCCGACACCGCGGTCAGGGTGCCCAGGCCTTCGAGGCGCAGGCTGCCGACCAGCCGGCCGTCGCGGTCGAAGCGGATCACCGAGCCGCCGGCGCCGACCACCAGCACGCCGTCGCCGCCCGGCAGCCGGGTGTGGCCGTAGAGCGGCGCGCTGTGACCGAGCGGCACCTGGCTCCAGCTCTGGCCGAAGTCGGCGCTGACGAACACGTGGCCGCGCATGCCGTAGGCCAGCCAGCGCTCGGCGGACAGGCGCACCACGCCGAACAGCGAGCCGTTGTAGAAGGCCGGCAGGCGCTCCCAGTTCTGCCCGCCGTCGAGCGAACGCAGCGCGGTGCCCTGCTCGCCGACCAGCATCAGCCGGCCGTCGGCGCCGCCGTCCATGCCGTTGAGGTGATAGCCGTCGACCGGCAGCTCGCGGGCCTGCCAGTTGCGCCCGCCGTCGCTGGAGACGAAGTACTTGCCGTAGCTGCCGAAGGCCGCCACGGCCTGCTCGCCGGCGGCCCACACGCCGAGCAGCGGCTCGGCCAGCTCGTCGTCGATGCGGCTCTCCTGCCAGCTGCGCCCGCCGTCCACGGAGCGCAGGATCCAGCCGTCGTGACCGACCGCCACCAGGCGCTCGGCCGACAGCCGCGCCACGCCGGTCAGCGCGCTGCCGCGGCGCGGCTCGACGCCGGCCTGCTGCCAGCTCTGGCCGAGGTCGTCGCTGGTCAGGACGATGCCCTGCTCGCCGACCGCGACCACCCGGCGGCCGTCGACGGTCATGTCGTTGATCAGCAGGCGGTCGGTGCGCAGTTCGGTGGCCGGCAGCGGCGGCGGGGTGCGGTGCGAGAAGGCGTACACGGCGGTCGCCGCGACCGCCGCGGAGATGGCGTAGGCGATCAGCTGGCGCATGGCGACCTCCGGGCGTGTTTCGATGGGCAAACGAGTGCTTTCATGCTGTCTATCCCTTGTTCTTGTTGTGACAGGCCGCCGTGCGGAGGCCGTTCGACGCAGGCTCTTGCATGAGCCGATGGTCCGCAGGGGGGGCTTGCGCTGGCATCGTCCATAAGGAGTACGCCGGCGCAGAGCGTGGGAATGGGGATGTACAGGGCTGGCGGATGAGCCCGCTGTAGGGGCGAATTCATTCGCCAGGGGGCGCGAAGCGCCCCCCGAACCACCAAGCGCAGGCCGTTGGCCTGCTCGGCGAATGAATTCGCCCCTACGCCAGCCCCGGAGGGGGGATGGGCGGAACTCAGGCGATCTCGAACAGCCCGGCGGCGCCCATGCCGCCGCCGATGCACATGGCCACCACCACGTAGCGCACGCCGCGGCGACGGCCTTCCAGCAGGGCATGGCCGACCATGCGCGCACCGGACATGCCGAACGGGTGGCCGATGGCGATGGCGCCGCCGTTGACGTTGAGCCGGTCGTTGGGGATGCCCAGCACGTCGCGGCAGTGGATCACCTGGCAGGCGAAGGCCTCGTTGATCTCCCACAGGCCGATGTCGGCCACGGTCAGGCCGAAGCGGTTGAGCAGCTTGGGCACCGCGAAGACCGGGCCGATGCCCATCTCCTCCGGCGCGCAGCCGGCCACGGCGATGCCGCGGTACACGCCGAGCGGCGCCAGGCCACGGCGGGTGGCCTCGGCGCGGCTCATCAAGAGGGTCGCCGCGGCACCGTCGGAGAACTGCGAGGCGTTGCCGGCGGTGATGAACTCGCCCTGCTGCACCCACTTGCCGTCCTTCCACACCGGCTTGAGCGCGGCGAGATCCTCCAGCCTGGTCGACGGGCGGTTGCACTCGTCGCGGTCGGCGAGCACCTCCTCGTGGCCGGTCGGGTTGCCCTCCTTGTCGAAGCACAGCTTGCGCGCGGCGAGCGGCACGATCTCCTCATTGAACAGCCCGGCGCCCTGCGCCACGGCGGTGCGCTGCTGGCTCTGCAGGGCGTATTCGTCCTGGGCGGCGCGCGAGATGCCATAGCGCCGGGAGACGATCTCGGCGGTCTCCAGCATCGGGATGTAGGCCGCCGGCACCACTTCCTGCACCGCCAGCGACTGCGCGCGGTAGCTGTTCTTGTGTTTGGTCTGGGTCAGCGACAGCGACTCGACGCCGCCGGCCACCGCCACGCTCAGCTCGCCGGTGATGATGCCCTTGGCGGCGACGCCGATGGTCATCAGCCCGGAGGCGCACATGCGGTCCAGGGCCATGCCCGGCACGCTGTCCGGCAGGCCGCCGGTGTAGGCGCACAGGCGGCCGATGTTGTAGGCCTGGGTGCCCTGCTGCACCGCCGCGCCCATGATCACGTCCTCGACCGCGCCCGGCTCGATGCCGGCGCGCTCGACCACCGCGCGCACCACGTGGCCGCCGAGCACCGGCGCCTCGGTATCGTTGAAGGAGCCGCGGAAGGACTTGGTCAGCGCGGTGCGCGCGGTGGATACGATCACCGCATCGTTCGGATTGGCTTGCATGGGAATCTCTCGCTCAGTTGAAGGTGTAGCGGCTGATGGTGTCGACCACGCAGCCCGGGCGCTCGCCGCCCTCGATCTCGACGCTGACGCGCACGGTGGCCTGCACCGCTGCGCCGACCTGCTCGACGCGCACCACCTCGCCGCGCCCGCGGATGCGCGCGCCGACCCTGACCGGCGCCGGGAAGCGCACGCGGTCGCAGCCGTAGTTGACGCCCATGCGCAGGTTGTCGACCTCGATCAGCTGCGGCAGGAACAGGTTGACCAGGGAGAGGGTCAGGTAGCCGTGGGCGATGCAGCCGCCGAACGGGCCGCTGGCGGCGCGCTCGGGGTCGACGTGGATCCACTGGTGATCGCCGGTGGCCTCGGCGAACAGGTTGACCCGCGCCTGGTCGATCTCCAGCCAGTCGGTGGCGCCCAGATCCTGGCCCTCGGCGGCGAGCAGCTGTTCGGCACTGGAATAGATGATGGTCATGGCGCGCCCCTCAGGCCTGCTGGGAGCTGACCGACAGCACTTCGCCGGTCATGTAGGAGGCGTAGTCGCTGGCCAGGAAGACCATCACGTTGGCCACTTCCCAGACCTCGGCGGCGCGCCCGAAGGCCTCGCGGCTGGCCAGCTGGGCGAGCAGCTCCTCGCTGGAGGCCTTCTTGAGGAAGTCGTGCAGGGCGATCGACGGCGACACCGCATTGATGCGCACGCCGAACTCGGCGGCCTCCAGGGCGCTGCAGCGGGTCAGCGCCATCACCCCGGCCTTGGCCGCGGCGTAGTGGGCCTGCTCCTTCTGCGCGCGCCAGCCGAGCACCGAGGCGTTGTTGACGATCACGCCGCGGCCGCGGCCCTGCATGTGCGGCAGCATGGCGCGGGTCATGCGGAAGGTGCCGGTCAGGGTGATGTCGAGCACCCGGCTCCACTCCTCGTCGCTCATCTCGGTGACGCGCTTCTGCCCGCCGAGCCCGGCGTTGTTGATCAGTACGTCGACGCCGCCCAGGCAGTCCTCGGCGGCGGCGACCAGCGCCTGCACCTCCTCTTCCACGGCGACGTTGCACAGCTGGCCGTAGACGGCTTCGAGGCCGGTCTCCGCCTTGAGGCGCTCGACCGCCTCTTCCAGGCGGCGCGGGTGGATGTCGGAGATCATCAGCGCCCGGCAGCCCTCCTCCGCGCAGCGCCTGGCGGCGGCGAAGCCGATGCCGGCGCCGGCGGCGGCGGTGATCAGGACGGACTTGCCGGCCAGCAGCTGGTGGCCGGGCACGTAGGGGGGAGCTTGTCGCATGGCAGAAACCTCATGGGGGAAACGGTCTGCGACAGGTATAAGCGGCACCCGAGGGCGTTGCATCGTCAAAACGGACGGGGAGCGGGACCTCCCCTGATCCCGGGTATCGGCGTCACGGATACCAGCGCGGCGTATACACCCAGTCGCCGCCGCCGGCGCGCGGGAAGCTGCGGGTGGTCGAGGAGCCGACGATCACCAGGGTGCGCATGTCGACCATCGCCGGGGTCAGCTCGCCGAGGGTCAGGCTGGTCAGGCGCTCGCCGGGGCGGCCGACGTCGCGACCGAGCAGCACGCGGGTCGCGGGGCTGCGATGGTTCCTGACGATCTCCAGGGCGCGGCCGAGCTGCCAGGGGCGGGCGCGGGAGATCGGGTTGTAGAAGGCCATCACCAGATCGGCGGCGCCGGCATGCTCCAGGCGCCGTTCGATCACTTCCCAGGGCTTGAGGTTGTCCGACAGCGACAGCAGGCAGAAGTCGTGGCCCAGCGGCGCGCCGGCCAGCGCGGCGGTGGCCAGCGCGGCGGACACGCCGGGGAGGATTTCCAGCTCCACCGCATGCCAGAGCGGGTCAATGCTCTGCTCCAACGCCTCCAGCACCGCCGCGGCCATGGCGAACACCCCCGGATCGCCGGAGGACACCACCACCGCGCGGCGCCCGCTGGCCGCCAGCGCGAAGGCGTGGCGGGCGCGCTGCAGCTCCTCGCGGTTGTCGCTGCAGTGGCGCACCTGCTCGGCGCGCAGCGGGCCGGCCATGTCGACGTAGGTGGCGTAGCCGAGGATGTCCTCGGCCTCGTCCAGCGCGCGGCGCACCGCCGGCACCATCAGCCCGGCGGCGCCGGGGCCGAGGCCGACCACGCTGAGCCGCCCGCGGGCCCGGCCCAGGCGGGCCATCTCGACCGGCTGCGCGGCGCGGCCGATGCACAGGCCGTCGCCGCCCAGCAGTTCCTCCAGCGGCAGCAAACGGCGCAGCCAGTCGGCCGGCGTCTCGCCCGCCGCGCGCGCGGCGAAGCGCAGCGGCACGCCGAGTTCGCGCGCCGCGCTGCCCAGCGCGGCGTCGCTCATCGCATCCATTGGCGCCAGCAGGCCGGCCAGCGCCGCCTCGGCCAGGCCGTGGGCGGCCAGCGCGGCGCGCACCTTGGCGGCCAACTCGGCCTCGCCGGCGTCGACCGCCACCACCAGCGCGCGCGGGTGGATCAGCAGCTCGTCGCTCGCCGCTGTGCGCACGCAGCTCACCCGGATACGCCGCCCGGCGTCCTCGCCCAGCGGCAGGCGCGCCGCGGCCAGCCAGGGCGCCGCGCCCTCCACGCGCACCCTCTCGCCGCCGAGCAGGTCGGCGACGAAGCGCTTGCCCTCCTCCACGTCGGCCAGCGCGTAGCCGTCCGGCGGGTTGAGCAGGCAGGTTCCGAAGCGCAGTTCGCCGGACGTGGTGATCGCCGCCTCGATGCCGAAGATCGCCGCGATCTCACGGGCGATATGGTTGACCCCGGCCAGCCCGCCGAGCAGCGGCACCACCGCGCTGGCGTCCTCGGCCACCGCCAGCACCGGCGGCTCCTGCTCCTTGTCGGCCAGCACGGCGGCCAGGCTGCGGATCACGATGCCGGCGGCGCACAGCGCGACGATGGGCGTGCCGCTCCGGTACAGCGCGCGCAAGGTGGCGCCGAAGTCGGCATAGGCGATGTCCGCCTCGACGCGGCCCTGCAGGGCGTAGACCGGCGCCTGCGGGTAGCGCGCCTGGATGCGCCGCGCGGTGGGCAGGCTGGCGGCGCCGAGGATCACGATTGCGGGAGTCTTGTGCATCAGCCTCGCCACCTCTGGCCGGGAACCAGGATCAGGGAGAAGTACGGCGAGGCCATCGGCTCGACCTCGGCGAGCGGCAGGCTGCGCTGCTCGGCCATGGTCGCCCGCTCGATGTACAGGGCGCGCTCGGCCATGCCGAGGCGCTCCAGCACCCGGCGCACCTTGTCGAAGTTGCGGCCGAGCTTCATCACCACCGCCGCCTCGGCGCCAGACAGCCGCTCGGTCAGCTCCTCCTCGGACAGCACGCCGGAAAGCACCAGGAGGCTCTGGTTGCGATACACCAGCGGCGCGCCGAGCGCGGCGGCGGCGCCGAGCATCGAGCACACGCCGGGCACCACCTCGGTGGCGTAGCGTCCGGCCAGGCGGTCGTGCAGGTACATGTAGGAGCCGTAGAACAGCGCGTCGCCCTCGCAGATCACCGCCACGTCGCGGCCGGCATCCAGGTGCGCGGCGACCTGCGCAGCGGCGGTGTCGTAGAAGTCGGCGATCACCTCCTCGTAGCAGAGCGGCGGCGCCAGCTTCTCGGTGGTCACCGGGTAGACCAGCGGCAGGCGCAGCTGCGCCTCGTGCAGGTACTCCGCGATGACGCCGAAGGCGTTGCCGCCCTGCCCCTTGCCGGCCTTGGCCTTGGCGACGAAATAGGCCACCACCGGCGCGGCGCGCAGCAGACGCAGCGCCTTGACGGTGATCAGCTCGGCATCGCCCGGCCCGACGCTCAGGCCCAGCAGTCGTCCCTTGCCCATCATTCCACCTCCGTGGCCAGCGCGTTGACCGCCGCGGCGGCCATGGCGCTGCCGCCGCGGCGGCCGCGGACGATCACGTAGGGCACGCCGTGGCTGCCCTCGGCGAGCAAGTCCTTGGACTCGGCGGCACCGACGAAGCCCACCGGGAAGCCGAGGATCAGCGCCGGTTTCGGCGCGCCGGCGGCGAGCATTTCCAGCAGGTAGAACAGCGCGGTGGGCGCGTTGCCGATGACCACCACGCTGCCTTCCAGATGGTCGCGCCAGTGCTCCAGGGCCACCGCCGAGCGGGTGTTGCCGCGCGCGCGGGCCAGCGCGGGGACTTCCGGATCGTTGAGGGTGCAGATCACCCGGTTGTCGGCCGGCAGGCGCGCGCGGGTGATGCCCTCGGCGACCATCCGCGCATCGCAGAGGATCGGCGCGCCGGCGGCCAGCGCGGCGCGCCCGGCAGCGCCGGCACCCGGCGAGAAGCGCAGCTCCTGCACCACGTCGACCATGCCGCAGGCATGGATCACGCGCACCGCGAGCTTTTCCAGATCGGCGGGGATCGCCGCGAGATCGGCCTCGGCGCGGATGATGGCGAAGGATTGGCGATAGATCTCCTGACCATCGCGGATGTAGTCGATCATGGGGACTCCAGGGAAAAGGGGAATGCGGCCAGCCATGCGGCGGCCTGCTCGATGCTCAGATGTTCGGCCAGCACGCGGCCGAAACCGGCGCCACCGGGCGTGCGCGCCAGCAACTGGTAGCGCGCCGGCGCGCTGGCCAGCAGGGTGAAGGCCGCGACATGCGCAGCGGCGCAGCTGCGCGGGCAGCCGCTCAGGTGGATGCCCGCCGCGCCGGCGGCGGGCGGCAGCAAGGCGGCCAGGCGCCGGGCGTCGGCCTTGGTGTCGGCCAGCGCGCGGGCGCAGCCCGGGCTGCCGGTGCAGGCGACCAGCCGGGCCAGCGGCGCGGCCGGGTCGACCAGCAGGCCGAGGCTCGCCAGCTCGCCCATGACACCGGTCGCGTCGGCGGCGGGAATGTTGGGCAGCAGCACGCCCTGCCAGGGCGTCAGGCGCAGGCTGGCATCGCCAAAGCGCTCGGCCAGCTCGGCCAGACGACGCAGCTGCCCGCCGCGAAGGCGACCCAGCGCGGCCTGCGCGCCGACCTGGCAGAGCCCGGCCTGGCGCTGCGCCTGCACGCCGAAGCGCCGCTGCGGCTCGGCCGCCGCGCGCCGCCAGGCGAGCAGCGCGGCGTCGCGGCGCAGCTCCAGCGCCGGATGGCGTGCGCGCAGCGCAGCGAGGACGGCCGGCGCCGGCAGGCTCTGCAGCAGGTGGCGCATGCGGGTCTGCTCGGCGTCGGCGCGGTCGAGGAACAGCGCCAGCAGCGCGAACACCAGCTCGCCGGCCTGCGCCGCCGGAATCGAGGCCAGCGCGGGTTCGTCCCCGGCGCGCTGCGGCGGGCAGCCGGCCAGGCCAAAGGCGTAGCGCGGCCCGTCCTCGTCCGACAGGGCCGACAGCCACAGGTCGTGGGGATGGTCGAGCATCGCCAGCGCCTCGCCGCCGTCGAGCTGCACGGCGAACTTGGGCGACAGCCCATGCCAGCGCGGCTCGCGCTCCAGCCGGGCGAGCAGCGCGGCGGCCAGCGGGCGGGTGTCCAGCAGCGCCTGCGGATCGTGGCCGGCGGCGGGGCTGAGCATCAGGTTGCGCACGTCGTCGCCGCCGGCACTGGCGGCGCCCAGGCCGGCGGCCAGCAGGCGCTCGATCAGCGCGTCCTCGCACCCGGCGCGCACGCCGCGGATCTGCAGGTTGGCGCGGTTGGTGACGTCCAGCACGCCGTCGGCGCAGTCGCCGGCAGCGGCGGCGATGGCCCGCGCCTGACGGGCGCTGAGCCGCCCACCGGGCAGCTTGATGCGGCAGATGCCGCCGTCGCGGGCGGCGACGATGCGCAGCAGGCCCGGACAGGCGGAAGGGCGCGGCGCAGCCGCGCGAAGAGGATGCTTCACGAAAGGTCACCGGATTGTCCGTCGCGGCGACCCCTGCGATCCCGCCCGCAGGCGAAACCCCGCGCCGGCCCGCAGGCCGGCGCGCTTGCAGCATCGGTACACCCCGCCCGACGTTGGCACTCGCGACTCCTCTCGCCGGCAGGTCTCCTGGCTGGCAGGTCGTCGCCCGGCGTCGCCTTCCCGGTTGCCCAGTGGCCTGTGACGCGGACTCGCTGCTGACAGTTGCGGGGGCAGCCACGGTCGGAGCGATGCTCTTCCGTGTTCCCTCTTCGGCCCTGAACGGGCACCGACGAACGCGCTATTATGCCCGCCTTTCGCCGCCATTGCCCTCACAGACCACCACGGGGGCGAATTCATTCGCCAGGGCGCGGCATTTTGGCGGAGACCTCCGCCCACCACACAAGGAGCCCCGATGACGCCCTGGCTGACCGTAGTGGGCATCGGCGAAGACGGCTTCGCCGGCCTCGGCAAGAGCGCCCGCCGCGCCCTGCTCGGCGCCGCGCACATCGTCGGCGCCGAGCGCCAGCTGGCCCTGCTGCCGCGCTGCGTGGGTGCCACGCGCGCGTGCTGGCCCAGTCCGTTCGACCTCGCGCCCGTGCTGGCCCGGCGCGGCACGCCGACCTGCGTGCTGGCCAGCGGCGACCCGATGTTCTACGGCGTCGGCGCCAGCCTGGCGCGTGCGCTGCCGGCCGGGGAGCTGCGCGTGCTGCCGGCGCCTTCCTCGGTGTCCCTGGCCGCCGCGCGCCTGGGCTGGGCGCTGCAGGACTGCACGGTGGTCTCGCTGGTCGCCCGCCCGCTGGCCGCGCTGAACCGCCACCTGCAGCGCGGCGCGCGCCTGCTGGTGCTCAGCGAAGGCGCCGCCACCCCGGCCGAGGTCGCCGAACTGCTGCGCGAGCGCGGCTTCGGCCCCAGCCGCCTCAGCCTGCTGGAGCACCTCGGCGGCCCGCACGAACGGCGCCTCGACAGCCTCGCCGCCGACTGGCAGCTGCCGCCCGGCGCCGCCCTCAACCTGCTGGCCATCGACTGCCGGGCGGAAGCCGGCGCGCAGCCGCTGCCGCCCACCGTCGGCCTGCCCGACGAGGCCTACCGCCACGACGGCCAGTTGACCAAGCGCGACGTGCGCGCCGTCACCCTCGCCCGCCTCGCCCCGCTGCCCGGCGAACTGCTCTGGGACGTCGGCGCCGGCTGCGGCTCCATCGGCATCGAGTGGCTGCGCGCCCATCCGCAGTGCCGCGCCCTCGCCGTCGAGGCCGACGCGGGCCGCCAGGCGCACATCCGCCACAACCGCGACGCCCTCGGCGTGCCGCACCTGCAACTGGTCGCCGGCAGCGCGCCGCAGGCGCTGGCCGGCCTGCCGGCGCCGGACGCGGTGTTCATCGGCGGCGGCGTCACCGTGCCCGGCGTGCTGGAAGACTGCTGGGCGGCGCTCAAGCCGGGCGGGCGGCTGGTCGCCAACGCCGTCACCCTGCAGAGCGAGGCGCGGCTGATCGACTGGTACAGCCGCCACGGCGGCGAGCTGCTGCGCCTGCACATCGCCCACGCCAAGCCGCTGGGCAGCTTCGACACCTGGCGCCAGGCGCTGCCGATCACCCTGCTCTGCGTACGCAAGCCCGTCGAGGCCGGCGATGCGTGAGGAAACCCCGGAACAGCCGCGCCCGCTGCGCAGCGGCCTGACCACCGGCAGCTGCGCCACCGCCACCAGCCTGGCCGCCGCCCGCCTGCTGCTGAGCGGCGAAGCCTGCGATGCGGTGGAGATCGTCCTGCCCAAGGGCCAGCGGGTGAGCATGCGCCTGGAGTTCTGCCGGCTGTGCGACGGCGGCGCCGAGGCCGGCACGCTCAAGGACGGCGGCGACGACCCGGACGCCACCCACGGCGCACTGATCAGCGCTCGCGTGGCGCTCGATCCGCGTCCCGGCGTGCGCTTCCACGCCGGCCCCGGCGTCGGCACCGTCACCCGCCCCGGCCTGGTGCTGGCGGTCGGCGAGCCGGCGATCAACCCGGTGCCGCGACAAATGATGACCGAGCACCTGACCGCCCTGGCCGCCGAGCGCGGCTACGCCGGCGGCTTCGAGGTCACCGTCTGCGTGGCGAACGGCGCCGAAATCGCGCTGAAGACCATGAACCCGCGCCTGGGCATCCTCGGCGGCATCTCGATCCTCGGCACCACCGGCATCGTCCGCCCGTTCTCCTGCTCGGCCTACATCGCCTCCATCCACCAGGCCATCGACGTGGCCCGCGCCAACGGCCTGCAGCATCTGGCCGCCTGCACCGGCAACGCCAGCGAGGACGCCATGCGCGGCCACTACGGCCTCGACGACAGCGCGCTGATCGAGATGGGCGACTTCGCCGGCGCCGTGCTCAAGCACCTGCGCCGCGCCCCGGTGGCGCGCCTGACCCTGTGCGGCGGCTTCGGCAAGATCAGCAAGCTGGCCGCCGGCCACCTCGACCTGCACAGCCGCCGCTCCAGCATCGACCTGCCGCAACTGGCCGACTGGGCCGCCGAACTGGGCGCCGAGGCCGCGCTGCAGGAGGCCATGCGCGCCGCCAACACCAGCCAGCAGGCGCTCGCCCTGGCCGCTGCCGCCGGCATCGCTTTGGGCGATGCGGTGTGCGCCCGCGCGCTGGCCTTCGCCCGCTCGATAGTCCCGGCCGAGGTGCGCCTGGAAGTCTTCGCCATCGACCGCCAGGGCCGCTTCGTCGGCCGGGCGCTGGAGTCCGCATCGTGAACAGACGCATCCTGCTGCTCGGCGGCATCGGCGAGGCGCTGGCCATCGCCCGCCAGCTACCGAGCGACGCCCTCTACAGCCTCGCCGGCCTCGGCAAGGTGCCGAGCGACCTGCCCTGCCAGGTGCGCGTCGGCGGCTACGGCGGCGCCGAGGGGCTGGCGCGCTTCATCGCGGCTGAAGGTATCGGCCTGCTGATCGACGCCACCCACCCCTACGCCGCGCAGATCAGCCGCAACGCCGCCCACGCCGCACAGCTCGCCGGCATCCCCTGCTGGGCCCTGCGCCGCCCCGGCTGGCAGCCCGGCCCCGGCGACGACTGGCGCGAGGTGGGCGACTGGGCCGAACTGACCGCCGCCCTCGCCCCCTTCCGCCGCCCGCTGTTCACCCTCGGCCGCGAACCGCTGGAACACCTCCACGAAATCCCCGCCCACCAGCAGTGGACCGTGCGCTGCCTCACCGCCCAGCCGCCCGTACCGCGCGCCGAAATCCTCGGCGCCCGCGGCCCCTTCGCCCTCGACGACGAGCGCGCGCTGATGGCGCGCATCGACTGCGACGTGCTGGTCAGCAAGAACAGCGGCAGCCAGGCCACCGAGCACAAGTTGCAGGCCGCCCGAGAACGGGGGATTCCTGTGCTGGTGCTGAAGAGGCCGGAGTTGCCGGGGGTGGAGCGGGAGTTTGCCAGCGGCGAAGCGCTGCTGGCCGGGCTGGCAGAGGACGGTTGGCTAGCCTGAGCGGCACTCCTCGCGCGTAGGGTGGATGGCCACCCCGTGGAAAACGACCGCAGGTCTTTTCCAGCGGGTACTGCGGGGCATGTGACGGTAGAAAACGCTGCGCGGCTTTCTACCCTACGTGCTGACACCGATTCGCTCGGCCAAAGCCAGCGCTCCGTCCTTGTAGGCTTGGGAATGGCGGGTGCAGGTTTGCTTCATCAGGTTTGCTGATCTTGCCATGGTTCACCTCATGCAGTGTATCGCTTAACGGGGTGTCCACTGGGGCTGGGCAAGATCACTCCGCGTGGGAATGTAGCCAGTGACGCTCTGCGCCCCAGAAGCGGACGCGGAGCGTCCAGTGATAATGGCTCCCACGCAGAGCGTGGGAGCCATCACATCAAGCGCGGAGCGCGAGTCAGAACCGCTACGCGTCCCTCGGCCTTCCCACCACAATCCCCACCCGCATTCCGAACAGCCTGAACACGCTGTCCAGCGTCGCCACCGTGGGGTTGCCGGCATCCTGTTCGAGCTGGCGCAGGGTGCGCAGCGACAGCTTGCACATGCGCGCGAAGTCGGTCTGGTTCAGGCCGGTTACGCGCAGGCGCAGCTGGCGGATGGCGCCGCCGAAGCTCAGGGTGCCGTCGGCCAGTTGCTGGCGGATGTCGTCGAGTACCGCGCCGCGGTCTTCCTGCGGTTTCTTCATAGCAGCCCCCAGCGGCGCAGGGTGGTTTCCAGGCGGTCGAGCGGGATGGCCGGCGCCTGCCAGGTCGCCTCGGGCAGGCCCAGTTCGTGCAGCAGGTCCGGCAGGGCCAGCAGCTGGCGGGCATCGGCGCGCAGGCGCTCGAACGCCGCTTCGGGATCGGCCCAGCGCGCCAGGGCGTGGCAGGCGGCGCGCCAGTCGGTGCCCTCCAGGCGTTCGATGCCGTCGGGCCAGCGGGTCGTGCGCACCACGCCCTCGGGGTCCATGGCCATCGGTGCCAGATCGTAGATCGGCGCCAGGTCGATGCGCTCGCGGCTGCGCAGGATGGAGAAGTTGCGCCCGTGATTGTCGGTGTTGCCGAGGATCTGGTTGAGCAGGTCGCGGCGCAGGTACTCGGCGACCAGGGCGGGAATCTCCGCGCCCTGCCCGACGGCGTTCCAGGTCTGCGCCAGGCGGGCGACCACCTCGACGTGCTCCAGGCGGCTGCCCGGCCGGGTCACGCCGCACAGCGAGTAGGCGGATTCGACGGCGATGCGCTCGACCCCGTGCGGGCCGATCCGGCGGTCGAAGCGCTGCATCCACAGGCTGGGCTTTTCCGCCTCCTCGAAAGCCAGCCCTTCGGGGGCACTCGTCTCGATGCCCAGGCGGTTGAGCGCATGGTAGTAGCAGTATTCGCTGCGCAGGATGTCCCGGTCGGTAGCTGTCGCGGCGTTGCGCGGGAACTTGACGAACCAGTGCCGGCGCACCTCGGCGTCGGGCAGGCTGGCGTCCGGGTGGAGATCGCCGGCGGCATCCTCGGCCAGCAGCAGCTTGGGCGCCTCGCCGCCCGCCCCCGTGGCGCCGCCGACGGCCGCGCCGCGCTCGTAGGCGTAATCGAGGAAGCGGATGTCGCGGCGGATCACTTCCTCGCGGGGGAAGCCGGCCGCTACGCAGGGGGCGGCGACGGACTCCTTGACCCGCAGGTGGCCGACCGGGGCCAGGGTGCAGCGCTGCAGCAGGAAGAACTCTTCCGGCGCATCGAGGGGCAGCGCCATCCGCGCGAGGATGAGCCGCCGCGCGGCGCCGGCGGGGATGATGTCGTGCAGGAAGGCCGGCGCGATGCCCCGGTAGTCGTCCCAGCCCAGGGGCAAGGCGGCGCTCACCGCCGGGGCTTTCGGCGTGCCCAGGTCGTCAAGGTGGGCGACCAGATAGTCGGCCTCGTAGCGGGCGCTGCAGCGGCTGCGCAAGCCGTCGGCGGGCGCGTCGAAGCACAGCCGCATCGCATCGTGCCATTGACCGTCGAGATGGACCTGAAGGGTGAGGGTTTCCATGTGATGGCTGGCGCCGCGCACCGTGTCTTTGGGGAGGTGATGGATAGGCATCATAGTACCTATTCTGCCCATGCCCAAGGCACAAAAAGGCATTTAAATACCTATTTATGCCTTTGTGCAGCTCGTAATCGGTATTTTGTTGCCCATCCAATGCCGCGGCACTGAAATCCGGCCTGCCCGTTATCTTGCGTCACGGACGTCTGGCTCCAGCCGGGGCTACCGGCAGGAAACCGTGGGCACGCCTCGTGCGCTGCTGCACCTATCCGCATTCCAGGCGACTGGTCTTTTCATACCCGGGATTCGGCTCCTTCAGGCGGCAAAAGGCCGTCGATCTGGCCGGTTTCTCGCGCGTTTACAGCCAGATCGACAGCTATGCCGCGCGCTCCCTCCATCTGAGCGGCCCGCAGGGGGAACACCTGAAGCTGGCCAGCTTTGCGCAGAGCGTGAGGTCGGCAAACCGGCATATCGAGGGAGTGGCCGAGCTGCGGAAAAGGATCGCCCGTGCCCTGCACATCGCCGATGGCGGTGAGGCCTAGCCTCCGCCGGATGGCGCCGGCCGAGCGGCGACGGCCGCCCCAGAGCGGTTCGGCCGCATCAGGAGCGCCTCGCCACGCGCACCGTTTGCGGGCAAGATCGGGCCTTCGCCTCGGAACCGCCGCGACAAGGAGCATCGCCGCCATGAACCACACGCAAGACATCCGCCGCCTGCTGGGCATCCGCCATCCCATCGTCCAGGCGCCCATGGTCGGGGTGTCCACGCCGCAGCTGGCCGCCGCGGTGTCGAATGCCGGGGCGCTGGGCTCCATCGGCCTCGGCGCCAGCAGCGCGGCGCAGGCGCAGGAGTCGATCCGCGCGACCCGCGCGCTCAGCGCCGCGCCGTTCAACGTCAACCTGTTCTGCCATCGCCCGGCGCTGGCCGATGCGGCGCGCGAGGCGGCCTGGCTGGCGCATCTGGCGCCGGTGTTCGGCGAGTTCGGCGCGCAGCCGCCGGCGGCGCTGAGCGAGGCCTACCGCAGTTTCCTGGCCAGCGAGGACACCCTGGAGGTGCTGCTGCGCGAGCGGCCGGCGGTGGTCAGCTTCCATTTCGGCCTGCCGCCGGCCGAGTGGATTCGTGCCCTCAAGGGCGCCGGGATGGTCACTCTGGCCTGCGTCACCAGCCTGGAGGAGGCGGCGCTGGCCGAGCAGGCCGGCGCCGATGCGCTGGTGGCCCAGGGCGCCGAGGCCGGCGGGCATCGCGGGGTGTTCGAGCCCGAGGGCGACCTGCTGCTCGGCACCTTCGCGCTGGTCCGGCTGCTGGCGGGCGCCACCCGCCTGCCGCTGATCGCCGCCGGTGGGATCATGGACGGCGCGGGCATCGCCGCCGCCCTGCGCCTGGGCGCGGCGGCGGTGCAGATGGGCACCGCCTTCGTCCTCTGCCCGGAATCCTCGGCCAACGCCCAGTACCGGGCGGCGCTGGGCAGCGAGCGGGCGCGCCACACGCGGATCAGCGCGGCGATCTCCGGACGCCCGGCGCGGGGCATGGTCAACCGGCTGTTCGACGTGCTGGACGCCCCCGGCGCCCCCGCCCTGCCCGACTATCCCATCGCCTACGAGGCCGCCAAGGCGCTGGTCGCCGCCGCCGGCGCCCGGGGCTGCCACGACTTCGCCGTGCAGTGGGCCGGCCAGGGCGCACCGCTGGCGCGGGCCATGCCGGCGGCGGAGCTGGTCGAGACGCTGGTGCGCGAGCTTGGGGAGGCATGCCCTCAGCCAACCTATTCCACCCCCTAACGGGTACACTGCGGTGAGCAACGGGCTCGCGACAGCGGCGAGTCCGTCCCCCGCAAGCCACCCATGGAGCACAACATGCAGGCCAAGAACGCATTGAGTGACGAACTGGTAACCCGGATGGAAGACAGGATTCCGGTCATGGCCGAAGGCGCTGTGAATAGCGCGTACATCAACGCACTGGCAGCCGGCAGGAGCGTGGTGGAGGTCATGGGCGGCCTGCTCGTCGAGACCACGGCAGACGGCAGTCACAAAGTGATCCGCCCGGCCAAACCCAAGCACAAGGTAAGTCTTGGGGGAGTCATCAAGGTACGGCGTTGCTCATGAGCACTCCCCGGCTGAGGGTCTTCGCCGGCCCCAACGGCTCCGGCAAGAGCACCATGAAAAGCGCTATTCCCGCTCATCTGATCGGCATTTACATCAATCCCGATGAAATCGAAAAAGCCGCGCGGGAGAGCAACCGCCTGGATTTCGCCGACTTCCAGCTGCATGTCGAAGGCGAGGAAGTCCTCGAATTCCTGCGCCAGCACCGGCTGATCGACGCTGCCCGGCTGGGAGAGGAAGTCTCCCGCATAGGCTTCAGCCACAACGGGCTGGATCTTCGAGCGGTAGCGATGAACTCCTACTTCGCATCGGTGTTCGCCGACTATATCCGCCACAAGCTGCTTGAAGCCCGGTTGTCCTTCACCTTCGAGACGGTCATGTCCAGCGACGACAAAGTGGCATTCATGCGCAAAGCCAGCGCGCTCGGCTACCGCACCTACCTGTATTTCGTCGCGACCGAAGACCCCGAAATCAACATCAACAGGGTCAGGAACCGGGTGGCGGCAGGCGGACACCCGGTTCCGACCGAGAAGATCGTCCAGCGCTATGGGCGCTGCCTTGGTCTTTTGCCATCGGCCGTTGCGGCATCGAACCGGGCCTACATCTTCGACAACTCCGGCGCCGACCTGCTCCTGCTCGCCGAAGTCACCGATGGCACCGACCTTGAATTCAAGGTTGAGGAAATCCCCGACTGGTTCATGAGCGCCTATGTCGAGAAGGTGCAATAGATCCTCGTCGCTCAACACAAAAACGCCCGCTGACCGTCACCGGCCGCGGGCGTTTTCATCTGCGAATAGCGGTCAGGCGACGCGCAGGTTGCCCACGCAGGTCAGACGCTGCAGCACCGCGGAGTCCGGCCAGCGCTTGAGCAGACGCACCACCAGGCAGGTGAACAGCGGTTCGCAGAGCACCAGCGGCGCGTAGGCGGCGGCGAACAGCAGCCAGTTGTCCAGCGCCAGTGGTTCCTCGCCGATGGACAGCCAGAAGCCGACCATGGCCACCACGCCGCCGTAGTAGACGGCATCGAAGCGCACCACGGACTGCCAGTCCAGGCGGCGCGACTGGCTGTCGAACAGGCGGCGACCGAACAGGCCGTGGGCGGCGATCAGCGGCAGCATCAAGGACAGCGCGTTGACGCCCAGATGCACCAGATCCTGCGGGTCGAACACCAGGCCCTGCAGCAGCAGGCCGAGGGCGAAGCCGAACAGGGTGGGCAGGAAGCCGAAGACGAAGTAGATCGCCGAGGCGCCGATGAAGTGCAGCTCGGAGACTCCGGCCGGGACGTGGTAGGCCTGCATGAACAGCGAGAAGAACACCGCCGCCAGCAGGGTCTTGGCGATCTGGTCGAGGCGGCCGATCCAGCGCGGGGCGTAGACCAGCAGGGTGGCGATGGCGGCCGCGTGGCCGTAGAGCACTTTGGCGGCGTTCAGCGCGCCGGGTTCGATATGCATCGGACTCCCTCCGAGGGATGCGTGGGTCGAGTGGCCGCTGAAGCGGCCGGTGGTGCCGGCAGGTCTCCTGGCTGGCGGGTCGTCGCCCCGGCGCGCCTTCCCGGTCCGCAGACCAGTGGCATCGTGCGCCGGGGCTCGCCGCTTACAGTTGCGGGGGCAGCACGGGAATCGCCCGCGAGCGGGCTCACCCGTTTCCCTGTTGTCTCCGCCGCAGTGCGACGGAACCGGACTCGTGGGGCGCGGCGGCACTGGGCTGCCGTGCCGGATCTGAAGTCGCCCAGACGTGGGCGGTCGGGGATGGAGATCGGTAGAAAATCGCTGCGCGCGTTTTCTACCCTACGGCGCTGACGGGCGTGGCGTAGGGTGGGCAACTCGCGCAGCGATTGCCCACCGCCGTAGCCCAAGGTGGACAAGGCTGCGCCGTTGCCCACCCTACCCTGGGCCTTCCCTTGCGCGCCGCTCATGCCAGCGGGATCTCTTCGATATGCCGGTATTCGGCGCCCAAGGCCTGCGCCAGCGCACGGGCGCGGCCGAGGCGCAGCGGGCCGCTCTCGATGTCGATCAGCAGCGCCGGGCAGGCGGCGGGCGCCAGCGCCGGCAGCTCGCGCAGGCGGCCGTCGGTGAGCAGCCAGAGCTGCTGGCGCTCGCCGGGATGGCGGCGTTGCCGGCGCGCCAGCCATTCGCCGGCCTCGGCCAGCGCGGCGGGCAATGGGGTGCCGCCGCCGGCACCGAGCTGTTCCAGCCAGCGACGCGCGGCCTGCGGGGCGCGCTGGCCCTGGCAGAACCAGCGCGGTTTTGCGCCGTCCGCCTGCAGCAGGGCCAATGCCACGCGGCGGCGGCGCGCCTGGTCGAGCAGTTCGGCGAGCAGGCCCTTGGCGCGGCGCAGGGCGCCGTGGCGGCGGGTCGAGGCCGAGGCATCGACGACGATCAGCCACAGCGCCGGCGCGCTGGCCAGCCGGCTGCGGTAGTGCAGTTCGGCGCGCGAGCGCGGCCGGCCGCGTTGCAGGCTGCGCGGCCAGTCGAGCCGACCTGGGCCGGGCGCACCGGCGCGGCCGCGCGGGGCCGGCTCGGGCGTGTCCCGGTGTCCGGCATCCGCGCCCCGGGCAGGTTGCGGGCGGATGCTCAGGGCTTTTTTGACCAGCGCGGCGGCGTGCGGCGCTCGCCGACGGCCACCGGCTGCGCCGGCAGCGCACCCCACTGGCCTTCGCCGTGATCGTGATCGCGCTCGCCGCGCTGGCCGTCGCTCTGCCCGCCGGCCTCGCTCGGCGGCGCGCAATCGCCGGGATTCGGCGGCGGCGGTGCGGCGGCCGGGCCGTGCGGCTGGCGGTGGCGCAGCACGAAGTCCTGCACCGCGTCGATGTCCTCGGCGGCGATGGCCGGCGCGCCGCGCCAGGCGGCATGGGCGCGGGCGGCGCGCAGCCAGACCAGGTCGCCGCGCAGGCCGTCGACGCCGGCGGCGTAGCAGCGCGCGGCGATGGCTTCCAGCGCCGCATCGTCCAGCGGGATCGCTTCCAGCGACTTGCGGGCCTGCCGGCAGCGCGCCTGCAGCGCGTCCTGCGCCGCCTGCCAGCGGGCGCGGAAATTCTCGGAGTCGCGGTCGAAGTCCAGCCGGCGACGGACGATCTCGGCGCGCTCGGCCGGCAGCGGTGCGCCGCCGAGGGCGACGGCGAGGCCGAAGCGGTCGAGCAGTTGCGGGCGCAGCTCGCCCTCCTCCGGGTTCATGGTGCCGATCAGCACGAAGCGCGCGGCGTGGCGGTGCGAGATGCCGTCGCGCTCGACGTGGTTGACCCCGCTGGCCGCCACGTCGAGCAGCAGGTCGACCAGATGGTCGGCCAGCAGGTTGACCTCGTCGACGTAGAGCACGCCGCCGTGGGCACGCGCCAAGAGGCCCGGCGCGAAGCGCGCGCGGCCCTCGCCGAGGGCGGCGTCCAGATCGAGGGTGCCGACGATGCGTTCCTCGGTGGCGCCCAGCGGCAGGGTGACCAGTTGGCCGCCGTCGAGCAGCTCGGCCACGCCGCGCGCCAGGGTCGACTTGGCCATGCCGCGCGGCCCCTCGATCAGCACGCCGCCGATCGCCGGGTCGACCGCCGCCAGGCACAGCGCCAGCTTCAGCGCGTCGGCACCGACCACCGCGGCGAGCGGGAAATTCACGGGTTCATGCATGGGAAATCCTCGGCGCAGCCATCAGCCGTCCTCCTCGCAGTCGAGCAGCAGGTTTTCCAGCGCCGCGCGGTATTCGCCAGGCTCTTGCCAGAGGCCGCGCTGCTGGGCGTCGAGCAGGCGCTCGGTCATCTCGCGTAGCGCCGCCGGGTTGTGCTGGCGGACGAATTCGCGGGTATCGGCGTCGAGCAGGTAGGCATCGGCGAGCATCCGGTACTGGTGGTCGTCGATCAGCTCGCTGGTGGCGTCGAACGCGCACAGGTAGTCGACGGTGGCGGCCAGTTCGAACGCGCCCTTGTAGCCGTGGCGCTTGATGCCGGCGATCCACTTGGGATTGGCGGCGCGGGCGCGCAGCACGCGGTTGAGTTCTTCCTTGAGGGTGCGGATGCGCGGGTTGTCCGGCTGGCTGTGGTCGCCGTGGTAGCTGGCCACCGGGGCGCCGCCGAGGGTTTCCGCCGCGGCGAGCATGCCGCCCTGGAACTGGAAGTAGTCGTTGGAGTCGAGCAGGTCGTGCTCGCGGTTGTCCTGGTTGTGCAGCACCGCCTGCACGCCGGCGAGGCGCCGCTCCAGCGCCGCGCGGGCCGGCACGCCGTCGCCGCCGGCACCGTAGGCGTAGCCGCCCCAGGTCAGGTAGACCTCGGCCAGATCGGCGCGGCTGTCCCAGGCGCCCTCGGCGATGGCCTGCTGCACGCCGGTGCCGTAGCCGCCTGGGGCGGCGCCGAACACCCGCCAGCCGGCGCGGCGGCGCGCATCTTCGGCGCTCAGGCCGGTGGCAGCCAGCTCGGCGCTCTCGCGGCGCACCCGCGCGGCCAGCGGGTTGAGCTCCTCCGGCTCGTCCAGCGCGGCCACCGCCAGCACCGCGGCGTCGAACAGGCGCAGCAGGTTGGCGAAGGCATCGCGGAAGAAGCCGGAGACGCGCAGGGTGACGTCGACCCGCGGGCGGTCGAGCAGCGACACCGGGAGGATCTCGAAGTCCTCGACCCGCCCGCTGCCGGCCTGCCACACCGGGCGCACGCCGAGCAGCGCCATGGCCTGGGCGATGTCGTCGCCGCCGGTGCGCATGGTCGCGGTGCCCCACACGGAGAGGCCGAGGCGGATCAGGTGCTCGCCGTGGTCCTGCAGGTGGCGCTCCAGCAGCAGGCTGGCGGACTGGAAGCCGAGCCGCCAGGCGGTGGGCGTGGGCAGGTTGCGCACGTCCACGGAATAGAAGTTGCGCCCGGTGGGCAGTACGTCGAGACGGCCGCGACTGGGCGCGCCGCTCGGCCCCGGCGGCACGAAACGGCCGTCCAGCGCGGCGAGCAGCCCGGCGATCTCCGCCGCGCCGCAGGCATCGAGCAGCGGCGCGACACGCTCGCGCAGTTCGGCGAGCACCGCGGCGCTGGCGGCGCCGGGCGCTGCAAGTTCGCCGTCGATCAGTTGCAGGGCGAGCAGTTCCAGGCGCTCGCGAGTGTCGCCGGCCGTGCGCCAGACATCGGCGCACAGGTCGCTCAGGCAGTCCGGACGCGGCCCGCTCCACGCCTCGCCGGGATCGCCGGCCAGCGGGTCCCAGCCCAGCGCCAGGTCTTTGGCCAGCGCGCGCAGCAGGCTGGCGTTGCCGCCCTGGCCGTCGCCGCGCGGCACGCGCAGCAGCGCCAGCAGGGTGTCGCGGCGCAGCCGGCCGGTGGGCGACTCGCCAAACACATGCAGGCCGTCGCGGATCTGCGATTCCTTGAGGTCGCACAGGTAGGCGTCGAGCTGCGGCAGCCAGCTGTCCGGGTCGGCGCCGAGCGGCAGGTTCAGCTCGCGGTCCAGCGCGGTGGCGCGCACCGTGGCGAGGATCTCGCCGCGCAGCTCTCCGGCGCGGCGCGGGTCGAACTGGCTGGCCTCGTAGAATTCGTCGGCCAGGCGCTCCAGGTCGCGCAGCGGGCCGTAGCTCTCGGCGCGGGTCAGCGGCGGCATCAGGTGGTCGATTATCACCGCCTGAGTGCGGCGCTTGGCCTGCGCGCCCTCGCCGGGGTCGTTGACGATGAACGGGTAGACGTTGGGCAGCGGGCCGAGGATCGCGTCCGGCCAGCACGCGGCGGACAGCCCGACGCCCTTGCCCGGCAGCCATTCGAGGTTGCCGTGCTTGCCGACGTGGACCACGGCGTCGGCGCCGTAGGCCTCGCGCAGCCAGAAGTAGAAGGCCAGGTAACCGTGCGGCGGCACCAGCAGCGGGTCGTGGTAGATCGCCGCCGGATCGAGCTGATAACCCCGCGCCGGCTGGATGCCGACGAAGGTCAGCCCCAGGCGCAGGCCGGCGACCATCATCCGCCCGCCACGGAACATCGGGTCGTCCTGCGGCGCGCCCCAACGCTCAAGCACCGCCTGCTGGTTGGCCTCGGGCAGGCGCTCGAACAGGCGCTGGTAGTCGGCCAGCGCCAGGCTCTGCTGGCAGGGGCGCAGGTCGAGGCTGTCGAGATCGTTGCTCACCCCGCCGAGCAGGGCGTGGATCAGCGCGGTGCCGGAATCCGGCAGACCGGCGACCGGATAGCCGGCCTGCTGCAGCGCACGCAGGATATTCAGCGCCGCCGCCGGGGTGTCGAGGCCGACGCCGTTGCCGATGCGCCCGTCGCGGGTCGGGTAGTTGGCCAGCACCAGGGCGATGCGCTTGTCGGCATTGGCCTTGCGCGCCAGGTTCACCCAGCGCCGCGCCAGCGCGGCGACGAAGTCCATGCGCTCGCCGTCAGCCTGGTAGCAGACCACGTCGCTCTGGCTGCGCTCGCTGCGCCAGGCCAGCCCCTTGAAGCTGATCGGCCGGGTGACGATGCGCCCGTCCAGCTCGGGCAGCGCCACGTGCATGGCCAGGTCGCGCGGGCCGAGGCCCTGCGGGTTGTCCTGCCAGCGCTGGCGGTTGTCCAGCGCGCAGATCGCCTGCAGCACCGGCACGTCGCGCCTGAACGGGCGCAGCGCCGGGCGCTCCGGGCTGGACAGGGCGAAGCCGGTGGTATTGAGGATCAGCGCCGCATCGGTCTGGTCCAGCCAGTCCTCGACCTGCGCCAGGCAGGCCGGCTCCTTGAGGCTGGCCACGGCGATCGGCAGCGGGTTGAGGCCCTGCGCGGCGAGGCGCGCGCAGAATTCGTCGACGAAGGCGGTGTTGGCCGCCTGCAACTGCGCGCGATAGAACAGCAGCGCCGCCACCGGCGCACCGGGGCGCCAGTCGTCCCGCCACAGCACCGGCGTGCCGCTGCCGTGGCGCGGGTGGTGGACGGCGACGCGCGGCAGCGCCTGCGGCTCGGACCACGCCTGCGGGCGGCCCAGCCAGCGGTCGGCGAGGAAGCGATACAACTGGCGGGCGTTGTCCAGCCCGCCCTGGCGCAGGTACTGCCAGGCGCGCGCGGCGTCCTCGGCGGCCACCGTGCTCAGGCGGCTCAGCTCCGGGTCGGGGCGGTCGTCGCCGGGCACCAGGATCAGCGTGGCGTCGGCCTCGCCCAGCTCGACCAGCCGCTCGATGCCGTAGCGCCAGTAGCCCACCCCGCCGTGCAGCGAGAGCAGGATCAGCCGCGCATGGCGCAGCACGTCCTCGACGTAGCGGTCGACCGAGGCGTGGTTGCGCAGCTGGCCGGGGTTGGCCAGGCGCAGGCTCGGGTAGTCGGCGCCCAGCTCGCCGGCGGCCGCGGCCAGCAGCGTCAGGTTGGAGTCGCCGCTGCACAGGATGACCAGCTCGGCCGGGGTCTGGCCGAGGTCGGCGATGCCGTCGTCGGGGACGAAGCCGCCGGGCTGGGTGCGCAGGAGGTGCATGCTCTGGACTTCAGGCTCAGCGGGTCAGTGCGGCGCGCAGTTCGGCGTCGATGGCCGCCGCGTCCAGCGCCTGGCCGATGATCACCAGGCGGGTGATGCGCGGCTCATCGGCGCGCCAGGCGCGGTCGAAGTGCTTGTCGAAGCGCTGGCCGACGCCCTGCACCAAGAGGCGCATGGCCTTGCCCGGCACGGCGACGAAGCCCTTGACGCGCAGCACGGCGTGGCGCTGCACCAGCTCGGCGAGCGCGGCGAGCAGCAGACGCTCGTCGACTTCCGGCAGCTCGACGCCGAAGGCGTCGAACTCGTCGTGGTCGTGGTCCTCGCCATCGCCGTGGTCGTGGTGGCCGGGGCGGGCGTCGATGTGCAGCTCGGCCTCGGCGCCGATGCCCAGCAGCACGTCCAGCGGCAGGCGGCCCTGCTGGGCCTCGACGATCTTCACCGCCGGCGGCAGCGCCTCGGCGACCTCGGCGCGCACCGCGGCCAGCGCCTCGGCGCCCAACAGGTCGATCTTGTTCAGCACCACCAGGTCGGCGCAGGCCAGCTGGTCCTCGAACAGCTCGTGCAGCGGCGATTCGTGGTCGAGGTTGGGATCGGCGCGGCGCTGCGCGTCGACCTGCGCGGGGAAGGCGGCGAAGGTGCCGGCGGCCACCGCCGGGCTGTCGACCACGCTGACCACCGCGTCGACGGTGCAGGCGTTGCGGATTTCCGGCCAGTTGAACGCCTGCACCAGCGGTTTGGGCAGGGCGAGGCCGCTGGTTTCGATGAGGATGTGGTCGAGGTCGGCGCGGCGCGCCACCAGTTCGCGCATCACCGGGAAGAACTCTTCCTGCACGGTGCAGCACAGGCAGCCGTTGGCCAGCTCGAACACGCGGCCCGCCGCCTCCTCCTCGCTGCAGCCGATGGCGCACTGCCTGAGGATCTCGCCGTCGATGCCCAGTTCGCCGAATTCGTTGACGATCACCGCGATGCGCCGGCCCTGGGCGTTGTCGAGCAGGTGGCGCAGCAGGGTGGTCTTGCCGGCGCCGAGGAAGCCGGTGACGATGGTGACGGGAAGTTTGCTCAAGGATTTCATGCGCGGCCCTGCCTGGCTGGCGGGGGCATGACGAGACGCCGCCGGACGCACGCGCGCCGGTCGGTCGGATTCGCCACCGGATCACCCCGCCCGGTTGTCGTGAAGGTCCGGAAACGCTCCGCGAGGCGGGGCGCTTCCTTCGAGGCAGGTCTCCTGGCTCACGGTTGGCGCCTGTGGCGCCGTCCCCTCGCCTTCCCGCGTGAGCAGTGGCGTCGTGAGGGGACTCGATCCGTTTACAGTTGCGGGGGCAGCCGCGGTGTCGCACCGCGTTCCCTCTTAGCTCCGGCCCAGACCGGAGAACCTCGGGGCGGCAAGGCTACGCAGGGTGCGCGCGGCGGTCAATGGTGGCGGCGGCGGGGCCTGCAAGGGGCGAACTCATTCGCCCGATCGCCTCGCACAGGCGAATGAATTCGCCCCTACAAGAGGGATGGCCGGTTGACGCCGTGCGCGGCGGCATGCTGTCGTAAAAAAAGATCGCCCGCCGGGGCGCTTCCCATAACCGCGCCATCTGCCGCGATTCCGCCGTCTTCGTCCGCAAACCTCATGGCTTCAGTACCCGACTCATCACCCCAGGCGCAGCGCCCAGCCCGGCTGCTGGTCGCCGGTTTCGGCTGCCGGCGCGGCTGTAGCGTCGAGGAGCTGCACAGGCTCTTGGAGGACAGCTTGCGCGAACGCGGGCTGAACGTCGCCGATCTGCACGCCCTGGCGAGCCTCGACGGCAAGCTCGCCGAACCGGGCCTGCAGGCATTGGCCGTACAGCTGGACCTGCCGCTGCACGGCCTCACCGTGGAGCGGTTGCGCGAGTACGAACCACGGCTCACCAGCCGCTCCGCAGCCGCCCGGCGCACCACCGGCTGCGCCGGGGTGGCCGAGGCCAGCGCCCTGGCGCTCGCCGAGGCGCTGGGCGGAGCGTCCGCCGAACTGCTGATCGCCAAGCGGCGCAGCGCCAACGCCACCTTCGCCCTGGCGCGTGCCAGACAGGAGCCTGCATGACCGTCTTCTTCATCGGCGCCGGCCCCGGCGATCCGGACCTCATCACCGTGCGCGGCCAGCGGCTGATCCGCAGCTGCCCGGTGATCCTCTATGCCGGCTCGCTGGTGCCCGCAGCGGTGCTGGAGGGCCACGGCGCCCATACCGTGGTGAATACCGCCGAGCTGGAGCTGGCGCAAATCGTTGACCTGCTGGCCGAAGCCCACGGGCGCGGCGAGGACGTGGCGCGGGTGCATTCGGGCGACCCGTCGCTGTACGGCGCCATCGGCGAGCAGATCCGTCACCTGCGCCGCCTGGGCATTCCCTACCAGATCGTCCCCGGCGTCACCGCCACCGCCGCCTGCGCCGCGCTGCTCGGCTGCGAGCTGACCCTGCCCGAGGTGTCGCAGACGCTGATCCTCACCCGCTACGCCAGCAAGACGCAGATGCCGGAAGGCGAGCAGCTCGGCGAGCTGGCCCGCCACCGCGCGACCATGGCCATCCACCTGGGCGTGCGCCAGCTGCCGCAGATCGTCGCCGAACTGCTGCCCCACTACGGCGCCGACTGCCCCGTCGCGGTGGTGCATCGGGCCAGTTGGCCGGACCAGGACTGGGTGCAGGGCAGCCTGGCCGACATCGTCGCCCGGGTCGCCGAAAAGGACTTCCGGCGCACCGCGCTGATCCTGGTCGGCCGGGTGCTGACCGCCGAGGACTTTGCCGACTCGTCGCTGTACTCGGCAGCGGCACAGGCTACGGCGCCTTTCTGAAGTCAACCGCAGCGGCCGCGTTCAGAACGTCTCCCAGGCCCCTTCCCTGACGCCGGAGACCCTGGGCGCGCGCTGGGGCAGCTCGCGGAGCGGCGGCCCATCGTCCTGCTGCGGCACGTCGCCGAGCCGGAACACCGCCACCGCCTCCTGCAGGGTCTGCGCCTGGTCGGCCAGCGAGAGCGACGCAGCGGACGCCTCCTGCACCAGTGCGGCGTTCTGCTGGGTCACCTGCTCCATCTGCGCGACGGCACCGTTGACCTGGGCGATGCCCTCGCTCTGCTCCTGGGAGGCCGCGGAGATCTCGTCGATGATGTCGGTGACCCGGCGCACGGCGCCGACCACCTCGGCCATGGTCCGGCCGGCCTGCTCGACCAGTTGCGAGCCATCCTCGACCCGCCGCGTGGACTCCTCGATCAGCGCCTTGATGTCGTTCGCCGCGGAGGCCGAGCGACTGGCCAGGTTGCGCACCTCGCCGGCCACCACCGCGAAGCCGCGGCCTTCCTCGCCGGCGCGCGCCGCCTCCACCGAGGCGTTGAGGGCGAGGATGTTGGTCTGGAAGGCGATCGAGTCGATCACGTCGATGATGCTGGCAATGCGCTGCGAGCTGTCGGTGATGCCCTGCATGGTCTCGACCACCCGGTGCACCACCTCGCGGCCATGGGCGGCAGTGCGCGAGGCGTCGTTGGCCAGCGCATGCGCCTGGCGGGCGTTGTCGGCATTCTGCTGCACCGTGGCGGTCAGCTCCTCCATGCTGGCCGCCGTCTGCGCCAGGGAGGCCGCCTGCTGTTCGGTACGCGCCGACAGGTCGACATTGCCTCGGGCGATCCGCGCCGAGCCGCTGGCGATGCTGTCGCTGCTGGCGCGCACCGAGCCGACCACCCGGGTCAGCGAGCCCTGCATCCGCTGCATCGCGTGGGTCACGCTGCCCGGCTGCGCCCGTGCCAGGTCGATGCGTGCGGTGAGATCGCCGTTGGCGATGCTGGTCGCCAGGTCAGCCACCGCGGCCGGTTCGCCGCCCAGCTGGCGGGTCAGGCCGCGGGTCAGCAGCACGCCGATCAGCATGCCGGCGAGCAGACCGGCCGTGGTCAGGCCGATCATCAGCAGGCGGATACCGGCATAGATCTCGTCGGTCTGCCGGCTGAGTTGCGCGGCGTTGCCCATCTTGCTCTCGACCAGCTGGGTCATCATCTCGGTGGCCTGGTCGGAAACCGGGCGAATGGAGGTGAGCAGGTACTCGGTCGAGGAGCGCAGATAGGGCACGTCCTCGCCCTCGAGGCGGCGGACGACATCCTTGATGTTCTGCTCGAACTCCTCCTGCACACCGAGCAGATGGGTGTACAGCGCCTGGTCCTCGGCGCTGGCGAAGGTTTCCCCGGCCCTGGCCATCTCGCTGCGTACCAGTGCCAGGCGCTCGTCCAGCTCGTTCAGATACTCCTGACGCTCCTCGAACGAGGCCGTCAGGATCGCGCTGCGAATGGCCGAGGCCGCGGCGAGGAACTGGCTGTTCGCCTCGCTGGCATGGCGCAGGCCGGTGGCCTCGCGCTCGTACATCAGGGACGCGAGCTGCTTGAGCTGCGCGGCCTTGAGAATCCCCTGCAGACCGACGAAGGCGCCGATCAGCGATACCAGCAGGAAGCCGCAGACCAACTGGGTGCCTACTGTCTGTCGTCTCAACCAATCCATGCATGCTCTCCAGACCAAAATGAACAACGCCCCGGCCACCAGGCCGGGGCGCCGCGACATTCACCGCTCCCTCAGGTCCCCCACACCTTCTGCGCCTTGGGCGCTTCGGCGAGGATGGCGTCGACCACCGCGCCGATCTCCTCGGGCAGCCAGCGTGCGCCCTTGTCGCGGGTCACCCCGGTGCGCCAGCCGTCGCCCAGGGAGATGCGTCCGCCCTGGCTCTCGAACACCTGGCCGGTGACGTGGCGCGACTGCGCGCTGCCCAGCCAGACCACCAGCGGCGCGACGTTCTCCGCCGCCCAGAGGTCGAAGCTGCCGTCCTCGGGCTTCTTCACCACCTCGGCCATGGCGCTCTCGGTCATCGCCGTGCGCGCCGCCGGGGCCAGGGCGTTGGCGGTGATGCCGTAGCGGGCCAGTTCCGCGGCCTGCACCAGGGTCAGCGCGGCGACGCCGCCCTTGGCTGCCGAGTAGTTGGACTGCCCCACCGAACCCTGCAGGCCGGCGCCGGAGCTGGTATTGATGATCCGCGCGTCGACCGGCTGGCCGGCCTTGGCCTGGTCGCGCCAGCGGCGGGCGAGGATGTTGGCCAGGCAGAAGTGGCCCTTGAGGTGCACCTGCATGACCAGATCCCAGTCCTCTTCGCTGAGGCTGAGGAACATGCGGTCGCGCAGGATGCCGGCGTTGTTGACCAGCACGTGCACCTCGCCGAAGGCCGCCAGGGCGGCGTCGACGATGCGCTGGGCGGTGGCCAGGGTGGTGATGTCGTCGGCGTTGGCGATGGCCTGCCCGCCGGCGGCGCGGATCTCGCCGGCGACGTCCTCGGCGGCGGCTTGACGGATGTCGTTGACCACCACGTTGGCGCCCTCGGCGGCGAAGGCCAGCGCATAGGCGCGGCCCAGCCCGCCGCCGGCGCCGGTGATGATCACGGTTCTTCCTGCACAGATAGCCATGGTTGGTTGTCCTTGTTCTGGTGGAGTCAGTCTGTAGGGGCGAATTCATTCGCCCAACCGGGCCGCAAAGGCGAATGAATTCGCCCCTACAGGCCCGTGCTCAGCCGCTGCTACAGCCTTTCGATGATGGTCACGTTGGCCTGACCGCCGCCCTCGCACATGGTCTGCAGGCCGTAGCGGCCGCCCGTGCGTTCCAGTTCGTGCAGCAGGGTGGTCATCAGCCGCGCGCCGGTGGCGCCGAGCGGGTGGCCGAGGGCGATGGCGCCGCCGTTGGCGTTGGTGCGCGCCGGGTCGTAGTCCAGCTCCTTGGCCCAGGCCATCACCACCGAGGCGAAGGCCTCGTTGATCTCCACCCGGTCGATGTCGTTCATCGTCATGCCGGCCTTGTTCAGGGCGTGGCGGGTCGCCTCGATGGGTGCGGTGAGGTGCCAGATCGGGTCGTCGCCGCGCACGCTGATATGGTGGATGCGCGCGCGCGGGGTCAGGCCGTAGCGCTTGAGCGCCGCCTCGGAGACCACCAGCAGCGCCGCCGAGGCGTCGCAGGTCTGGCTGGATACCGCGGCGGTGATCGACGGGAACTCCGCGCCCACCGGCTCCAGGCTGGCCATCTTCTCCAGGGTGGTTTCGCGCGGCGTCTCGTCGTACCAGACGCCTTCCATCGGCACGATCTCGCGGGTGAAGCGGCCGCTGGCGATGGCGCTCAGCGCACGCTGGTGGCTCTCCAGGGCGAAGGCCTCCATCTGTGCGCGGCTGATGCCCCAGTGGTCGGCGATGCGCTGGGCGGCGTAGAACTGGTTGACCGGCGCATCGCCGAAGCGCGCCTGCCAGCCCTTGCTGCCGGAGAACGGATCGGCGAAGCCGAGCGGCTGGCCGGCGAGCATCGCCGAGGAGATCGGGATCTGCGTCATGGTCTGCACGCCGCCGACCGCCACCACGTCCTGGGTGCCGCTCATCACCGCCTGGGCGGCGAAGTGCAGCGCCTGCTGCGAGGAGCCGCACTGGCGGTCGACGGTGGTGCCCGGCACGGTGAGCGGCAGGTCGGCGGCCAGCCAGCTGGTGCGAGCGATGTCGCCGGCCTGCGAGCCGATGGTGTCGACGCAGCCGAAGATCACGTCGTCGTACTCGTGGGCCGGGATCGGGTTGCGCGCAACCAGCGCCTTGAGCACGTGGGCGCCGAGATCGATGGCGTGCACGTGGGACAGGCCGCCCTTGCGCTTGCCGGTCGGGCTGCGCAGGGCGTCGACGATATAGGCTTCAGCCATGCTTCACTCCTCGAAAGTGTTGCCCGGCGCCAGCGGGGCGCCGTCGGCCAGCACGAAGCTGGCCACGCGGGACTTGTGGAAGGCGCGGTCGCCCCAGGAGGCGTCGAGCGCCCAGGCGCGCTTCATGAACATCTGCAGGTCGACTTCCCAGGTGTACCCCATGGCGCCGTGCACCTGGATGCCGTGGCGGGCCGACAGCCAGGCCGCCTCGGCGCAGGCCAGGCGGGCATGGGAGACGTGCACCGCGGCGTCGCGAGCGCCGGCGGCCAGGGCGTGAGCGGCGCGATACAGCACCGGCTTGGCGAACTCGACCTTGGTGGCGACGTCGGCCAGATGGTGCTTGACCGCCTGGAAGCTGCCGATCGGCTTGCCGAACTGCTTGCGCTGGGCGACGTAGTCGACCGACAGGTCGAGCATGCGCTGGGCCAGGCCCAGGGCCTGCCCGGCCACCGCCAGGGCGCCGCGGTCCAGGGTCTGCGCCCACAGCGCGCGGCCGGCTTCGCCCGCGGCCACGCGGGTCGCCGAACTCGGCTCCCAGACCACCTGGCTGAGACGGCGCGAGGCGTCGATGCTCGGGCTGGCGATCACGTCGACCAGCTGGCGCGGCAGCAGGTGCACCTCGTCGCCGTGGGCGAGCAGCAGCCGGTCGGCCAGGTGGGCGTCGGCCACCAGCGGGTTGATCGGGTGGCCGACGGCGACGCGGATGCTGCCGTCGGCGATCTGCGCCAGGGCATCGTCGCGGCCGGCGGTGCCCTCGGGCAGCGCGGACAGCAGCCCGGCGGCCACGTAGGCGGTGTCGGCCAGCGAGTCGGGAATCGCGTAGTAGCCCAGCTCCTGGGTCATCAGCGCCCAGGCCACGTCGTCCATGCCCAGGCCGCCGCAGGCTTCGGGCACCGACAGGGCGGTGAGGCCCTGCTCGGCGATCTTGTTGCGCAGCTCCGGGGAACGGCCGGCGTCGGTTTCCCAGACGTCGCGCAGCATCTCGGGGGCCGCCTCGGTCATCAGGAAGCGGCTGATCGCCTCGCGGAAAGCGAGCTGGTCGTCGTTGAAGGTGAAGTCCATGGCCCGCTCCTTACTTCGGCAGGCCGAGCATGCGCTCGGCGATGATATTGCGCTGGATCTCGTTGGTGCCGGCGTAGATCGGCCCGGCCTGGGCGAACAGGAAGCCCTCCAGCCAGCCGTTGGCCTCGCCCTCGCTGCCTTCCAGCAGCTCGCCGCGCGCGCCGAGGATGCGCATGGCGGTCTCGTGCATGCGCAGGTCCAGCTCGGACCAGAAGATCTTGTTGGTGCTCGACTCGGCGCCGATGCGCGCGCCGCGCGCCAGGCGGCCGACCGTGTGGTAGGCGGACAGCGCGTAGGCCTGGGCATCCATCCACGCCTGCACCACCGCCTCGCCGATGCTCGGGTCGCGGTCGGCGCTGGCGCGGTTGGCCTGGTACAGCTCGACCAGCTTGCGCGCGGTGGCCTGGAAGCGCGCCGGCGAGCGCAGCAGCAGGCCGCGCTCGAAGCCGGCGGTGGCCATGGCCACGTGCCAGCCCTGCCCTTCGGCGCCGATGCGGTTGTCCACCGGCACGCGCACGTCGTCGAAGAACACCTCGGCGAAGGCGTCCTTGCCGTTGAGCGCCTTGATCGGGCGGATGGTCACGCCGGGGCTGTCCAGCGGCACCAGCAGGTAGGACAGGCCGTGGTGGCGGCTGGAGGCCGGGTCGCTGCGGAACAGGCCGAACAGCCAGTCGGCGAAGATCGCGCGGGTCGACCAGGTCTTCTGGCCGTTGAGCACGTAGTGGTCGCCGTCGCGGATCGCCTTGCTGGTGATCGCCGCCATGTCCGAGCCGGCGTTCGGCTCCGACCAGCCCTGCGCCCACATGTCGGCGCTGGCCGCCATGCGCGGCAGGAAGCGCTTCTTCTGCTCCTCGCTGCCGAACTCCATCAGGGTCGGGCCGAGCAGCAGCTGGCCGTTCTGGTTGACGCGCATCGGCGCGCCGGCGCCGTAGTACTCCTCCTCGAAGATCAGCCATTCGGTGAGGTCGCAGCCGCGCCCGCCGAGTTCGGCCGGCCACATCACCATCGACAGACGGGCGTCGAACAGGCGGCTTTCCCATTCGCGGTGTTGTTCGAAACCTTCACGGGTGTCGTAGCTGGCCAGCGGCTCGCGCGGCAGGTTGTCCGCCAGCCAGGCCCGCACCTCGGCGCGGAAGGCCTTCTGTTTCGGGGTATAGGCAAGGTCCATGGTGCGTCCTCAGAACTTGGCGTCGCGCTTCTCGACGAAGGCCCGGCGGGTTTCCGCCGAGTCCGGGCTGGTGTAGGCCTGCAGGGTGAAGCCCTGCTCCCAGCGGTACTTGTCCTCCAGGTTGCCGTCCTCGATGCCGTTGAGCGCCTCCTTGGCGATGCGGATCATCTCCGGGCTCTTGGCGGCGATCTTCGCGGCGATCTCCAGGGCGGCCTCGCGCAGCTCTTCCTTCGGCACCACGCGCTCGATAAAGCCGTAGCGCTCCGCGTCCCGAGCGCCGATCTTCTCGCCGGTGAAGAACAGGTAGCGGACCTTCTGCACCGGGAACAGGCGCTGCAGGTGGGCGCCGCCGCCCATGGCGCCGCGGTCGACCTCCGGCAGGGCGAAGGTGGCGCACTCGGCGGCGACCACGATATCGGCCGCGCCAGTGATGCCGATGCCGCCGCCGAGCACGAAGCCGTGCACCGCGACGATCACCGGCACCGGGCTGCGGTGCACGGCGCGGAAGGTCTCGTAGTTGCCCTTGTTGACGGCGACGATGCGCTCGGGATGGGCGTCGAGTTCCTTGATGTCGACCCCGGCGCAGAAGCCGCGGCCCTCGGCGCGGATGACGATCACGCGCACTTCCGGGTTGGCGCCCAGCTCGTCGATCGAGCGCGCCAGGCCCAGCCATTCCTGGCTGTCCAGCGCGTTGACCGGCGGCTTGGCGATCGTCAGTTCGGCAATGCCCGCCTCGATACGGGTAGTGAATGCCTGGCTCATTGTTGTTGGCTCCTGGTAGGCATGGCGGGGTTCAGGAGATGGCCGGCGCGGCCTGCACCGCGGCCTGGCGGGCGCAGAGCGCGGCCAGGCAGCGCTCGGCCTCGGCGACCATCTCGTCGATCAGTTGCTGGCAGCTCTTCAGCTCGCCGATGGCGGCGGCCACCTGGCCGCTGGGCAGGATGCCCTCGTCGGGGTAACCGTCGACCATCGAGCGCTGCAGCAGCACCGGCTGGTTGGCGGCCATCACCGTCTGCGACACCGCGCCCCGGTCTTCCTTGAGCGCCTGGCGCAGCACGCCGAGCATGTGGCCGAAGCTCATGCCGGTCTGCTGCTTCCATTGCCAGGCGCTGCCCAGGGCGATGCGCAGGCGGCCGAACGGCCCGGCGCCTTCCAGGCGGTTGATGAACGGGTTGTCGATCATCCGGTGGCGCATGCCGTCCACCGCCAGGGTGACGCGGATGCGCTGCGGGTCGTTGACCTTGAGGTAGCGCTCCAGGGTCGCCTTGGGGGTGGGCGAGTCGCTGGTCATCAGGAAACGCGTGCCCATGGCGATGCCGGCGGCGCCGGCGGCCAGCGCCGAGGCCAGGCCGCGGCCGGTGGAGTAGCCGCCGGCGGCGATCACCGGCACCTTCACCGCATCCAGCACCTGCGGCAGCAGGATGGTGGTCGGCACGCCGCCGGTGTGGCCGCCGCCCTCGCCGCCCTGGATGGTGATCAGATCGGCGCCCAGCTCCACGGCCTTCTGCGCGTGCTTGAGCGCGCCGACGGTGGGGATGCACAGCACGCCGGCGGCCTTGAAGCGGGCGATGGTCTGCTTGTCCGGACCGCGACCGTAACTCACCGCGCGCAGGCGGTACTGAATCGCCAGATCGACGCACTGCGCGGCGTTTTCCTGGAACATGTGGAAGTTGAGACCGAAGTTGCTGCCGCCGGTGGCCGCGATCACCTTCTGGATCTCGCCCTCCAGCTCGGCGGCCGGGATGGTCGCCCCGGCGAGGAAGCCGAAGCCGCCGGCGCGGGTGGTGGCGATCACCAGGTTGGCGTCGGCCACCCAGCCCATCGCGGTCTGCACGATGGGGTAGCGGCAGCCGAGCGCCTCGGTCAGCGGGGTCTGCAGCAGGGCACTCATGCGCTTTCCCCTTCGCTGGCCGCGGCCTGCTTGTTGGCCTTGGCCATGGCCTTGGCGTCGTAGCCGCCCAGCTTGTCGCCGGACAGCAGCTCGTTGTGCACGTGGGCGAAGTGGTGCCAGGCGAACACCGCGTCCATCGCGGTGCGCTTGCCGGCCAGATCCTCGACGTGGTTGATCGCCTGCTTGGTCAGCGCCAGGCCCATGCGCGGCTGGGCGGCGATCTTCGCCGCCAGCGCGTAAGTGGTCGCCTGCAGCTCGTCGCGCGGCACCACGCGGTTGACCATGCCCACATCAAAGGCGCGGCTGGCCGGCATGCGGTCGCCGCACATGAGGAATTCCTTGGCGATGCGCGGGTTCATCTCGTAGGGGTGGGCGAAGTACTCCACCCCCGGAATGCCCATGCGCACCACCGGGTCCTGGAAGAAGGCGTCGTCGCTGGCGACGATCAGGTCGCAGACCCAGGCCAGCATCAGGCCGCCGGCGATGCAGGCACCGTGGACCATGGCAATGGTCGGCTTGGGCAGCTCGCGCCAGCGCCGGCACATGCCGAGGTAGACCTCCTGCTCGCGGGCGTACAGGTACTCGCCGCCCGGCTTGTTGGTGTGGTCCCACCACAGGTGGGCACGCTCGAACGGCTTGTTGATGTCGCGTCCCGGCGTGCCGATGTCGTGGCCGGCGGAGAAGTGCTTGCCGGCGCCGCACAGCACGATGACCTTGACCGCGTCGTCGTCCACGGCGCGGCGCAGGGCCGCGTCGAGGGCGTAGGTCATCTGCGAGTTCTGCGCGTTGTTGAACCCCGGACGGTTCATGGTCAGGGTGGCGATGCCGTCGGCCACGCTGTAGAGCACCGGCTGCTCGGTCTCGTAGACCGAGGCATCGGCGCGGGTGACGAATTCGCTGTCGCTGCTCGGGACGCTCATGGTCGATTCCTCAGGCCTGGGTGGCGGCACGGATGCCGGGCGGATTGCCCTTGAGGGCGGAGGCGCGCAGGTCGTGCGGGTCGAGGCGACGGATGATCGCCAGCTGCTCGGCGGTCGGATGCGCGGTCTCGCCCATGCCGTCGGCCTTGAGCAGCGGGAAGCCGGTGTTGTCCTGCACCTCCTCGAAACTCACCCCCGGATGCAGCGAGCGCACGCGCACCGCACGGTCGGGGCCTTCGAAGTCCATCACGCACAGGTCGGTGACTACGCGGCGGATGTCCATCAGGTCGCGGCGCGAGCCCTCCAGCCAGCGCTCGGCCTTGAAGCCGACGCCGGAAACCATGTCCACCTCGCCGGCGACGAACACCCGCTTGTTGTGGCTGGGGATGAAGAACGAGTTGATGTGGTTGATGCTGTTGCCCGGCAGGCCGCGCACGCCGAGCATGGCGATCTTCGGCTGTCGGTAGTCGCCGACCACCGACAGGTTGGTCTGGCCCCAGCGGTCGACCTGGGTCGGGCCGATCATCGCGTGGCGGCGGCCGCCCCACACGCACTCGAACACCCGCTCGAAGCTCATGCAGCCGGAGTACTTGGGCACGTAGTCGCCGCGCGGGCCGAGCGGGATCGGCTCCTCGACCAGGAACGCCTCGCTGTCGGTCATCAGCAGTTCCGGGCTGTGGGTGAGCTTGGCCAGGCTGGCGCCCAGGCGCGGGATCACGCCCAGGCCCGAGGCCAGCACTTCGCCGTTGCCGCGCCAGGCTTCCGAGGCGGCGACGATCAGCAGTTCGGCCAGGGTGAAATCACGGGTATCGGTCATCGCTCGTTCTCCTCAGAACACCGGCAGGGGCAGCTTGCCCAGGCGCTCGGCGCCGCCGTTCTTTTCCTGGTAGGCCGTCTCGCCCGGCGTCACGAACTCGTCGACGTAGGCCTGCCAGCCGCCCTCTTCCGCCGCGCTGGCGACGTAGCGCTTGAAATGGCTCATGTCCCAGCCGTAGTCGGACGGGCAGGAGGTCGGGTGGGCGCCGAACGGGGCGTGCACCACGCCGGTCACCAGGTAGCGCTCGAAGGTGTTGTTGCGCGCCTCGGCGGCGGTCAGCGCGAAGCGCTCGTGCAGGCGCTCGCAGGACACGAAGCACTGCTGGGCGGCGCGGGCGAACAGGTGGTCGAAGTACGGGTCCGGGCCGGTCACCAGGGTGTTGCCCAGGCGGTCGGCGTCGTTGACGTGCAGGAAGGCCACGTCGAGATTCAGCGCCGGCATGGCCAGCAGCACCTCGCCGTCGGCGTAGGGCGAGGCGATGGTCTTCAGCTCGGGGTTGTGGGTCAGCACGTCGGTGGCCAGGCCGCAGCGGGTCGGCAGGAACGGCAGGCGCATTCCGGCGGCGCGCAGGCCCCACTCGAACATGCCCTCGTCCAGCTCCATCAGTTCGGTGAGCTGGCCGGCCTCGCGGCACTTGCGGAACCAGGGCTCCAGCGGGATGGCGTCGAGGGTGGCGAAGCCGAACACCAGCTTCTTGACCTTGCCGGCGGCGCACAGCATGCCGACCTCGGGGCCGCCGTAGGCAACCACGGTGAGGTCCTTGACATCCGAGCGGAGGATCTCGCGGACGATGGCCATCGGCTTGCGCCGCGGGCCCCAGCCGCCGAAGCCGACGGTCATGCCGTCGCGCAGTTGGGCGACCGCATCGGCCGCCGTCAGTTGCTTGTTCATTGCTGTACTCCTTATTGCCGGCCGGCGGAGAAGTCGTGGCCCCAGATGCTCACGCGGGTGAACTCGAAGGCGCTGTGTTCGGCCCAGTCGAGCTGCAGGCCGCCGTAGCCGTATTCCAGGTCGAAGCCCGAGGGGGTCTTCATGTAGAAACTGGTCATGCGGTCGTTGAGGTGCTGGCCGAGGGTCGCCGACAGCGGCACGCCGTGGGCCTGCATGCGGTCGTGGGCGCGGCCCACCTCGGTCATCGAGTCGACCTCGACCATCACGTGCACGCAGCCGCTCGGCACCGGGTACTCGGCCAGCGCCAGGCTGTGGTGGCGGGCGTTGGCGCAGTGCAGGAAGTGGATGCGGGTCGCCGGGCCGTTGGGGTCCGGGCGGAAGTTGAAGATGTCGGAGACCTCGAAACCGAGCACCTCGGTGGCGAAGGCCAGGGTGGCGTCGAAGTTCGGCGCCGGCAGCACGGTGTGGCCGAGGCCCATGTCGCCGGTGACGAAGCGCGGCACGCCCTGCGGCGAGACGAACGGCAGGCAGTCGGAGCGATGGCCCCAGCTCAGCTCGTGCCGGTTGCCCGCCGGATCGACGACGATGGCCAGCGCCTGCACGCCGCGCTGCTCGATCTCCTCGGCGCTGCCGGCCTGCCACTCGACGCCCTTGGCCTCGAGGTGCGCGAGGGCGTTGCGGAAGGCCTTCTCCCCGGCCAGCTCCCAGCCCGAGGCCAGGTAGCGCGGCGCATCGCCCTCGACCACCAGCATGCGGAAGGGACGCTCGTCCATCTTCACGTACAGGCCGCCGCCCGGCGCGGGGCTGGTCGGCATGCCCAGCACGTCCTCGGCGTAGCACTGCCAGTCGCCGAGATTGCCGACCTGGGCAACGAAGTAACTCAGTCCACGGATGTCGATCATGCCCCTGCTCCTGAAAGATCGTTTCATGACTTGGGGCGATTGTGGGCAGGCCGCACCAGGGGCTCATCGTCCGTTGAGACTAAGCAGGGACGAGACCTGTAGGGGCGAATTCATTCGCCCGACCGGGGCATGCAGGCGAATGAATTCGCCCCTACACGGCCACGGCCAGCGCTACTTCTAGTCCGTTTCGGGGATTCCGGCCCCCCGCCCGCCTCGCACACTCCACTCCTGCTAATGGGCCAGAGGAGCCGGTAATGGACTTCGCGCTGAGTGACGAACAATTGATGATCCAGGAGAGCGCGGCGGGCTTTCTCGCCGCGGCTTCCGATTCGGTGGCGGTGCGCGCCGCCATGGCCAGCCCGCAGGGCTTCGATGGCGAGCTGTGGCGGCAGATCGCCGAGGAGCTGTGCTGGCCGGGGCTGATGATTCCCGAGCAGTACGGCGGCGTCGGCCTGGGCTTCGTCGAGCAGGCCATCCTGCTCGAACAGATGGGCAACCACCTGCTCTGCTCGCCGTTCTTCGCCAGCGCCTGCCTGGCCACCCCGGCGCTGCTGCTGGGCGACAACGAGGCGCTGCGCGCGCACTGGCTGCCGGAACTGGCCGCCGGCAGCCTGACCGCCACCCTCGCCTACCGCGAAAGCCGCGACGGCTGGCATGCCAGCGAACAGCCGCGCGCCAGCCGCGACGGCGACGGCTGGCGCCTCGACGGCAGTTATGAAGCGGTGCTCGACGGCGCCAGCGCCGGGCTGCTGATAGTCACGGCCCGCGACGACGCCGGCGCGCTGCGCCTGTTCGCCGTGCCGGCCGAGCAGGCCGGCATCCGCCGTCAGGCGCTGCCGACCCTCGACCAGACCCGTCGCCGCGCGCGCATCGAGCTGGACGGCGTGACGGTCACCGCCGAGCAGTGCCTGCACGGCGATGGGGCCGGCGAAGCCCTGCTCGACAAGGTGCTGCAGGTGGCCGCCATCGCCCTGGCCTGCGAGCAGACCGGCGCCGCGCAGCGCACCCTCGACCTGACCCTCGCCTACATCGGCGAGCGCAAGCAGTTCGGCCGCACCATCGCCAGCTTCCAGGCCATCAAGCACCGCTGCGCCGACCTGATGCTGGCCATCGAGTGCGCCCGCTCGGCCAGCTACTACGCCGCCTGCGTGGCGCGCGAGGCGCTGGTCGAGGACGGCGACGCGCAGCTGGCCGGCCAGCTGGTCGAGGCCTGCGCCATCGCCCAGAGCCAGGCCAGCGAGACCTTCATGCACTGCGCGGCGGAGTCGATCCAGCTGCACGGCGGCGTCGGCTTCACCTGGGAGTACGACCCGCACCTCTACTTCAAGCGCGCCCGCGCCAGCGAGCAGCTGCTCGGCACCCCGAGCTGGCACCACGAGCGCCTGGCCACCCTGATTCTGGAGACCCGCCCATGAAAATCGGATTCGGCATCGAGGACGAAGCCTTCCGCCAGGAAGTCGCCCACTGGCTCGAACAGCACCTGCAAGGCGAGTTCGAGCAGCTGCGCTTTCGCGGCGGCCCCGGCGACGAACACATGTTCCCCGAGGAGCGCAAGGCCTGGGAGCGCGAGATGGCCAAGGGCGGCTGGATCGGCCTGGGCTGGCCGCGCGAGTGCGGCGGGCGCGGCCTGTCGATCAGCCAGCAGGTGATCTTCCACGAGGAGTACGCCCGCGCCGGCGGCCCGGGCCGCATGGGCCACATCGGCGAGGGCCTGGCCGGGCCGACCATCGTCGCCTTCGGCACTGAGGAGCAGAAGCGCCGCTTCCTGCCCGGCATCCTCGAGGGCCGCGAATTCTGGTGCCAGGGCTACTCCGAGCCGGGTGCCGGCTCCGATCTGGCCGGGGTGAAGACCCGCGCCCGCCTGGAGGGCGACCGCTGGCTGATCAACGGCCAGAAGGTGTGGACCTCGCTGGCCCACGAGTCGGACTGGTGCTTCGTCATCGCCCGCACCGAGCCGGGCAGCGTCGGCCACAAGGGCCTGTCGTTCTTCCTGGTGCCGATGCACCAGGCGAACATCCGCGTGCAGCCGATCCAGCAGATCACCGGCACCAGCGAGTTCAACGAGGTGTTCTTCGACGACGCCGAGACGGCGGCGGACAACATCGTCGGCGCGCCCGGCGAGGGCTGGAAGATCGCCATGGCCCTGCTCGGCTTCGAGCGCGGCGTTTCCACCCTCGGCCAGCAGATGCTGTTCCAGAACGAGCTGAACGAGATCGTGCGTATCGCCCGCGCCAACGGCGCCGCCGAAGACCCCGTGCTGCGCCAGCGCCTGGCCCGCGCCTGGGCCGGCCTGCGCACCCTGCGCTACAACTCGCTGCGCATGCTCTCCGGCCCGCAGGACGGCAGCCTGCGCCCCGAGGCGATGAGCTACAAGCTGGCCTGGTCCACCTGGCACGTCGAGCTGGGCAAGCTGGCGATGGACGTGCTCGGCCCGCAGGCGGAGATCCTCGACGGCGAGCCCTACGCGCTGTCGCGCCTGCAGTCGCTGTTCCTGTTCACCCGCTCGGACACCATCTACGGCGGCAGCAACGAGATCCAGCGCAACATCATCGCCGAACGGGCGCTGGGAATGCCGCGCGAGCCGCGCTGAGCGTGACGGGCGACCAATCCACTGTAGGGGCGAATTCATTCGCCAACACGCTCCGCCAAGGCGAATGAATTCGCCCCTACAGACCGCCACCGGGAGGCCACCATCAACACCGATTCCCGCTACATCGTCTGGCTGCTGGACTTCCTGCAGAGCCAGGGCATCGACAGCGCGCAGCTGGCACGCCGCCACCGGCTGGAGCCCGCGCGCCTGCTGGACGCCGATGCCGTGGTCAGCACCGAGCAGCACCGCGCGCTGCTGCTCGATGCGCTGCAACTGAGCGGCAACGGCGGCCTCGGCCTGCAACTGGGCATCCAGCGCTCGCTGGCCACCCTCGACCAGCTCGGCTACCTGATGATGAGCAGCCGCACGCTGCGCGAGGCGAGCCACGCCGGCCTGCGCTACCAGAACTATCCGGGGCGCTTTTCCGGCCGCTCGCTGGTCACCTCGTTCAGCGAAATCGAAGGCCAGGGCTGCTACCAGGTCCAGGTCCGGGACGATCTCGGCCCGCTGCGCCTGCTCGCCGTGGAGGACGTGCTCGGCAGCATCGTCGCCAGCTGCCGCTGGGTGCTCGGCCGCCCGCTGCCGGTCACCCGCCTGCGCTGCGACTTCCCCGCACCGCCCCATGCCGAGCAGTACCGCACGGTGTTCGCCTGCCCGATCCAGTTCGACGCGCCGGCGACCCAGCTGTTCTTCGACGCCGCCGTGCTCGACCAGCCGCTGCCCCACGCCAGCCCGCAGAGCGCCGCGCTGTACGCCAGTCTGTGCGAGCGGCGCAGCATCGAACTCAGCCGCGGCGACGTGGCCGCGCGGGTTTCGCAGTTGATCGTCGAGCATATCGCCGAGCCACCGGATCTGGCCGCCGCAGCCAATGCCCTGCACTGCAGCCCGCGCACCCTGAGCCGCAAGCTGCTCGCCCAGGGCTGGCAGTATCAGCAACTGGTCGACCAGGTGCGCGAGATCCACGCCCGCCGCGCGCTCAGCGACCCGACCCAGAGCATCACCCGCATCGCCCAGCAGCTCGGCTACGCCGACAACTCGGGCTTCTTCCGCGCCTTCAAGAAGTGGACCGGGCTGTCGCCCAGCGCCTTCCGCGAGCGGCTGCTGGGCTGAGCGCCGGGCGATCCGTAGGGGCGAATTCATTCGCCTTGCCGGGGCGTCTTGGCGAATGAATTCGCCCCTACAGCGGGTGGTGCAAAACCGCCCGCCAACATGACCGGATCGGCCATCGATCTGTCCGCATCGGCAATGCCCGAGACGGCTGGCAGCCCTAGCATCGAACCTGCAACCCACCCTGCCTGCCAACACCGGAGCACCGCCATGCTGAGAACCGAGGGCCTCAACGCCCACCTGCTGGAGAAGTTCACCCCCAACCCCGGCGCCCGTCCGCTGCTGCCCGAACTCAGTCCCAAGGCGCAGGTCGCGCTGATGTGCCGGATACTCCGCCGCGAAGGCTGGGACGACCACATCGCCGGGCACATCACCGTGCGCCAGAGCGATGGCACGGTGCTGACCAATCCCTGGGAGCTGGCCTGGGACGAGCTGCGCGCCAGCGACATCGTCACCCTCGACCGCCACGGCAAGATCCTCGACAGCGACTGGAACGTCACCCCCGCCCTCGGCCTGCACCTGCAGCTGCACGAACTGCGTCCTGACGCCAACGTGGTGATCCACAACCACGCCAGATGGAGCGGCATCTGGGCCGACCTGCAGCAGGTGCCGCCGGTCTACGACCAGTCCGGCGCCTACTGCGGCGTCGAGCTGCCGCTGTACGACGACTACGCCGGCACCTTCGAGAAGGAGCGGGTCAGTCTGTCCGCTGCCGAGGCGCTGGGCGACGCCAAGTGGGCGCTGCTGGCCAACCACGGCGCGCTGGTGGTCGGCCGCGACCTGCGCCAAGCCCACCTGCGGGTGGTCACCCTGGAATGGCGCTGCCGCCGCGCCTACGAGGTCAAGCTGGCCGGCGGCGGTCGCCCGCTGGCCGACGAGGTGGTCGAGCGCCTGGCGATGGCCGACGCCAACGGCTTCCCCTTCCTCTGGGAGGCGATGGCCCGCCGCGAGCTGCGCAACGATCCGTCCGTCCTCGAATAACGCCAACAGGGAGAGCCACCATGAGCCTCATCGTCACCCCCCTGAACAACGTCGGCGTCGAAGTCTCCGGCTTCGACATCAACGGCCCCTACAGCGAGGCGCTGCAGGCCGAGCTGAAGGCGCTGTGGTACGAACACGCCATCCTGCTGTTCCGCGACCAGGACATCACCCCGGAAAGCCAGATCCGCTTCAGCCGCCTGTTCGGCAAGCTGGAGATGCACCCGCTCAAGGTCACCACCTCGGACGAGTACCCGGAACTCTTCGTGCTGGAGAACAACGGCGCCAAGGACAGGTTCGCCACCGCTTGGTACCACGGCGAGGAGATCGTCGGCCGCCTCGACTGGCACATCGACCTGCACTACACCGGCCGCCCCAACCACGGCGCCGTGCTGACCGCCGTGGAAGTCGCCCGCGAAGACGGCATGACCGGCTTCGGCGACCTGGCCAAGGCCTACGATGCCCTCGACGCCGAGACCAAGGCGCTGCTGGAGAAGCTCGAGGTGGCCTACTCGTTCAGCATGCAACGCCGCCACATGCGCTACGTCGACCTGGACGGCTACGTGCCGGGCCCCGGCCTGCCGAAGAAGCCCGCCGACATCGGCTTCCCCGACTTCGCCGATGCGGTCTACCCGGCGGTGGTCACCCACCCGGTCAGCGGCCGCAAGGTGCTCGGCGTGGTCGAGCAGTTCCTCGACCGCATCGTCACCCCGCAGCGCTTCGGCCTGTGCAACGACGAGGCCATCGAACTGCTCGAACGCCTGGTGGCGCATACCCGCAAGCCGGAATTCCACTACTTCCACCAGTGGCGCCAGGGCGACATGGTCCTCTGGGACAACTGGCGCGCCATGCACTGCGCCACCGGCACCAAGCCGGGCGTGCGCCGGGTGATCAACCGCACCACCATCGAGGGGGATCGGATGCTGGGGCGGGTGTTGAGCGGGGAGTAAGCGGCTGCGCCTTGCTTGATGGCTGAGAATGACCGGGACTGCGATTAGCGTCCCGGTTGTTTTTTTGGTGGAGGGCAAGGTAGGCTCGGAGGTATTCGATCAGCGTTTGCAGAAGGAGTTGCTGGCGTGGCGCATAACATCCTCTACTCCCGGCTTCCCAAAAAATTCGCAGCGCAGAGTGCGGCTGAAAATGGCTGCTGCAGTTTATCCACCACGCCCATCCAAGATGCCACTCACAACTTGGCGTCTAATGATGGCCTGCTGCAAGGGGAATAGTATTGACTATCACAAAAAGCAAGATCGATAGAGCTGGCGTGGCGCTTGCGAAAAGCTCTTTTCGCAACGCCGAGGACATTCTGGAATTAGAAGGTGCGTTTGACGAATATAGAAAATCACATCTCGAGCCGCTCTCAGAGACAACTCTTGAGCTTCAAGCCTGGCTCAACGAGTACGGACATGACTACTACATTGCGCAACGCTTAAAGCGAAAGCCCCAGATCATCAGAAAACTTAACCGCCTGAGCGTTAGACTAACCCAGCTGCAGGACATCGGCGGATGCAGAATTATTGTTGAAAACAACTGCCTCATAGATCAAATTATAGAATTCCTAAAAGGAAAAATATCTGAGACTGGCACGCTAAAAATCAATCATATAACTGACTACCGAGAGCAAGGGCGCGATATCACAGGATATCGATCAGTACACCTTCTTCTGGAGCGCTCAGGCAAGAAGCTGGAGCTTCAGCTTCGCAGCCGTATTCAACACTACTGGGCTGAAAGTATCGAGCGCACTTCTGTCATTTACGGATACCACCTGAAAGAGAGTGATGGCGACCCTAAGGTCATCAGCTACTTCCAGAAACTTTCTGATGCGTTCTACGAAATTGAGTCGGGACGATCTCCTTCTACTCGATCCAGACTTGATATTGACTTAGCAAAATCTGAGGCAGAGAGGATAATCAGAGAAAAAAATCCCTCTAAAGCCATTGATAGTTATGTAAACGAAGACATCATTCGGACGCTGATCGAAACCGAAAAGAGGAATCCCAGTCCAATTAATAACTGGATCATTGTTTTCGATTGGAGTTCAGGACAGTTCGTTTGCTGGGACATTGTTGGAAGAACCCCGGACGAGGCTATTGAGGCTTATGTGCGCTATGAAAATCAGTTCCCTGTCGAGCAAAACTTTGAGGTAGTCTTAATTGGATCTTCTCGTGTTGCAACAGTGAGAAAGACCCACAGCCATTACTTCGGAATAGAGGATTACGACAGAATCCTTGAGAGCCTTGACGAGTCGATCGAAGGCTTTCAGAGCTTAGGTGCAATTGACATTTCTGGAAGACAAATTCTTCTTAAACTTTACACCAAGCGCTTCTGGGGTCAAAAAACAGTCGCCCAAGAGACACTGAGAAATCATTTCTGCAAGGACGTGAAAAACCTGGATTCCGCACTAGAAAAATTAATTGGAAAAGGGCTAGTAATTCGCGAGTCAGCGGACGGCCCAGTCTCTCTTAACGTCAAAGCTCGAGCTGAGATTGACAAGCTTGTTTCTTAGCCTAACGGCTAACAATTCGTATATTGCCACCTCCCGCAATCGGCAATTAAAGCCTTTCCAACCCTCTCATCGGCGCGCCAAGTCCATGGCGCGTACGGGATGGCCGCTGATGCGGCCGCGCCGGCCGACGCTCATCATCTTCGAGTACTGCTCTCCCCTGCCAGCCAGATCTCAGACCCGCACCTCCCGCCTGATGCGCCTACCATCGCCAGCGATCAAAGCAGAAAGGACCAGCAGCACCGCGCCGCCCACCAACGGGGCCGAGGTACTGGCGCGGTCTAGCAGCTGGCCTCCCATGGCGCCGCCGAGCATGATCGCCAGCTGGATGGAGGCGATCAGCAGTCCCCCGCCGCTTTCCGGCTCGTCGCCGAGTTCCCTGGCAAGCCAGGTGGACCAGCACACGGGAATGGCCGCGTTCAGTGCGCCCCAGCCGACCATCGCGGCCGCCACCGCCCAGAACAGCTGCCCCGAGGCCATCATCGCCAGGGTGACGGCCGCCAGGCCCAGTGGCAGGTAGCGCAGCAGCGGATAGAGGCGGCTCCGGTGCAGCATGCGGCTTGCGAAGTGGGTGCCGGCGAAACCAGCCACGCCCAGGCCGAGCAGCAGCAGCGCCAGTTGGCTCGGGTTCACGCCGGTCTGCGCCTCCAGGAAGGGGCGGAAGTAGGTGAAGGCACCGAATGCGCCGGCGAAGGTGAGCATGGTCGAGAGCATGCCAAGGGCGACGTGGCGGCACTTGAGCAGGCCAAACAGGCGGCCGAGCGGAATGCTCGCGCGCGGCGGCATGGCGGGCAGCGCCCTGGCCTGCCACAGCAGGTTGATCAGTACCAGCGGCACCAGGGCGCCGAACACCGCCCGCCAGCCGAAGATCCCGCCCAGGTAGGCACCCAGCGGCGCGGCGAACGCGGTGGCGATGGCATTGCCCATGTAGATGGTGCCGAGCGCCTGCGCCACGCGGTCGGCGGGCACCAGGCGGATGATGGTCGCCGTGGCCAGCGACCAGAAGTCGTCATCGGTGATCTCGGGCAATGCACGCCCCGGCACCGTCGCCGGCGGGAGCGGCGCAATGCGGTGGCGCAGATGTAGGCGCGGACGGCTGCCTGTTCGCCGGCAGCCGCCGCTCGTGGAAGCCGGGCTGCTCACCCGGACGCTCGCGAATGCCGGCCCCGCACGCTGCGGGGCCCTCGTCCTCGACTTACTTCAGGTTGTTGCGGAAAAAGCTGGTCAGGCGCTCGAAGGGGATCAGGCCGACACGGTCGTACAGATCAACGTGACCGGCCCCCGGCACCAGCACCAGCTCCTTGGACTCGCCGGCCAGGCGGTAGGCCTCGTCGCTGAACTCGCGGGAGTGGGCGTTCTCGCCGGCGATGAACAGCATCGGCCGCGGCGCGATGGTGTCGATGTCGTTGAACGGGTAGAAGTTCATGAACTTGACGTTGCTGGTCAGGGTCGGGTGGGTGGTCAGCTGAGGCGAGGAACCTTGCTGGGTGAACTCGCCACGCGGGGTGCGGTAGAACTCGAAGAACTCGCGCTGGATCGGATGGGTGTTTTCGTCCAGCTGATGCACTGTGCCGCTGGTGTAGCGGGTTTCGCCACCGGTGAACTCGACGTAACGCTGCTCGGCCGCCTCGGCGATGATCGCCTTGCGCTGCTCGAGGGTCAGCGAGTGGTCCAGCGCGTTGCGGTTGGCGCCGCCCATGTCGTACATGCTGACCGTGGCGATGGCCTTCAGCCGCGGGTCGATCTTGGCGGCGCTGATGGCGAAGCTGCCGCTGCCGCAGACGCCGATCACGCCGATGCGCTCACGGTCGACGAAGGCGCGGGTGCCGAGGAAGTCCACGGCGGCGCTGAAGTCCTCGGCGTAGATGTCTGGGGCTACCGCGTTGCGCGGTTCGCCCGCGCTTTCCCCCCAGAACGACAGATCCAGCGACAGGGTGACGAAGCCCTGCTCGGCCATCTTCTGCGCGTAGAGGTTGGCGCTCTGTTCCTTCACCGCGCCCATCGGGTGACCGACGATGATTGCCGGGTAGCGCACCTGCGGGTCCATATCCCTGGGCAGGTAGAGATTGCCGGCGACCTTCATGCGGTACTGGTTGGCGAAGCTGACCTTCTGCACGGTCAGTTGCTGGCTCTGGTAGAAGTTGTCGGCGTCGGCGGGCATCTGGGCACCTATTGCGCTGAAGGAGCTGAACAGCAGCCCCATGGAGAGTAGGAGAGTTTTCATGGTGGTTTCCCTTGGGGTGAGGCAAGGCAAGCGCATGAAGCCGATTTCCCAGTCCAAGGGGCGAATTCATTCACCTTGGCGGGGGATTTGGGCGAATGAATTCGCCCCTACAGTGATTCATGCGATTGCCTGGGTTTCAGGCATCCAGGCTGGAGATGTCGATGACGAGGACATTCTTGCCGCGGCCCCCATTGGCGGGTTAGCTCATTACTGGCGACTTCTTGCCTGATCCTCCGCAAGTGCCCTGTTGCGGCCGTGACGGCATTGCCAGCCGGCGGGGCCTGAGGCATAACTCGCGGTGCGGGCATCGTGCGGACTAACGGTGCCTATCTGCCGGAAAGACAGGGCTTTCGTGCTGCCCTGCCCGGCTGCCAATGACCGAACGCGAGCCTGGGTACGCATCGAATGACTGACACTTTTCTCGCCGAGTCCGGAGGATTCGAAGCGCTCCGGCAGACCCTGGTGCAGGCCGTGGCGCGCTGGACCCGCGACGCGCAGGACGTGCAGACGCCCATCGCCAACCTGGGCATGTTCCGCCGCACCGCGCCGACCCAGCCGGACTACTGCACGGTCGGGCCGAGCCTGTTCGTCGTCGTGCAGGGCACCAAGCGCGCCCTGTTCGGCCAGGAGGCCTTCACCTACGACATCCACAGCTTCCTGATCACCTCGCTGGACCTGCCGGCGATGATGCACATCGTCGAGGCCAACGAGGAGCGGCCGTATCTGGGCCTGATGCTCAGGCTGGACCTGCGCGTCGTCTCGGAAGTCATGCTGCAGAGCGGCTTCGTCGCGCCGGCCGGCAAGGCCGGCGAACCCGGCATGTTCCTCGGCCGCACCTCCCCCGCCCTGCTGCGCGCGCTGGTGCGGCTGGTCAGCCTGCTCGACGAGCCCGAGTCGATTCCCATGCTGGCGCCCTTGATCGAGCGGGAGATCTACTACCGCCTGATCGCCAGCGACCAGAGCGCCCGGCTGTGGCAGGTCACCGCCGCCGACAGCAAGGTGCACCGCATCGCCCGCGCGGTGGACTGGATCCGCCACAACTACCGCCAGCCCCTGCGGGTGGAAGAGCTGGCGGCCTCGGTGAAGATGAGTCCCTCGACCTTCCACCAGCACTTCAAGCAGATCACCGCGATGAGCCCGCTGCAGTACCAGAAGTGGCTGCGCCTGGGCGAGGCGCGCCGGCTGATGCTGTCGGAGAACCAGGACGTATCGAGCTCGGCCTTTGCCGTCGGCTACGAGAGCCCGTCGCAGTTCAGTCGCGAATACGGGCGCCTGTTCGGCGCGTCGCCGAAGCGGGATATCGAGGAACTCAGGCGCGTCGCCAGCCAGAGTGGCCGGTCAATCGCATGAGGCCTATTTGCCAGTCCGTAGGAGGCGAGTTGTGCGGCCGGAGCCGCTTGCTCAATCGGCCGGCTCCAGGCCCTGCCGCGAATCGGCCGAGAAGTAGCGCAGGCGATACAGCCGCCAGGGCTGGGTCTCGTCGCTGCGGCAGAAGCCGTAGCGAAAGGTCTCGGGCAGGGTCGGCAGGTCGTAGCGCAGGTCGGTGAACCAGATGCAGGTGTCGTGGCCGCGGTCGATCCGCGACAGCGCCGGGAAGACCGCGAAGCGGCGGTAGGAGGCGAAGCGCGGGTCGTGCCAGCGCGCCTGTACCTGCTCCTGCAGGGTCGCGTCCGCGCCGTAGCGCTGGCGCAGCTGCCAGACCAGTTGCTGCGACGGCCGGTAGGCCCGGGCCAGCTCGCCCAGCGGCCCCGGGAGCGGCAGCGCTGCGGCGCCAGAAACGAGCTTCAGATGGGCCAGGTGATAACGCTCGCCATCGATCACGAGCAGTTTCCAGTTGAAGGGCGAGAGCGGCTGGGCCAGCGCCGCCACCCGCACCGGCGCGATGCCATTGGCCTGCGCCCACTGGCGCGCGATGTCGCTGGCCCGCAGCTGCTGCAGCGTCTGGGCGCCGGCATAGAGTGCCAGCAGCGCGAGGCCCGCGAGGGCGGGCCAGGGTCTGCGCAACCTCAAGCTGGCGACTAGCGCGCCCAGGGCGATCAGCAGGAAGAGCGGGTCCACCAGGAACAGGCTGCCGATCCAGAACCGCCGCGGGCTGAGCGGATAAAAGAGTGCGGTGCCGTAGGCGGTCATCAGGTCGAGCGCGATGTGCGAGGCAAGCCCGGCGGCGGCGAACGCGCAGGCGGGCAGGAACGCCGCCTTGCGCCTGCCCGCCAGCGCGAACGCGCCAGCGATCAGCGCGGCCCACAGCGGCAGCAGGATGAGCGAATGCGTCGGGCCCTGGTGCCAGTCGGCGAGGAAGCGCAACGGATCGACGAGGAAGCCGATGAAGTCGAGATCGGGGAAGACCGCCGCGCTACTGCAGATCGCCAGGCGCTGCCGTGGCGACAGCGCGCTGCGGCGCGCCGGGGTGGGTTGCGCCAGCGTGGCACCCAGCAGCGCGTGGGCGAGCAGGTCCATCGCTCAGCCGCCGCTATCGGTCCCGCTGCCGGTGCTGCTTGTCGGCGTCCCGCTCCGTCTCGCCGGCGGTTCGACGCGGTCCCTCCCCCCGAGCCAGCCGGCCAGCCACTCGGCCCTGGCAAGCAGCCGGTCGAGCAGGCTGCGGCTGCAGCTGGCGCCGGGGCTGTCGTCGCGCAGCCAGCAGGCGAAGGTGGTCAGGTAGATGGCGGTGAGCGCCGCTTCCTCGCATTCGCGCCGCCAGCCGGTGGCGGGCAGCAGGGCCGCCTCGCGGATCCATTGCACCGTGCGGCTGATCCGCAGCGCGCCCTGAACCTGGAGATGCACATGCTCGGGCTGCAGCTTGTAGCGCAGCATCTCGGCGGCCAGCTGGCGATGCGGGGCCAGCGCGTCCAGCCAGGCGAGGATGGCGCGCTGCAGGCGCTCGCGGGGACTGAGGAACTGCCAGCCCGGCGCCTCCGGCGCGGCCAGCAGGGCGGCGTCGGCACGCCCGAACCAGGCTTCGGCGATCGCGTCCTTGCCGGCGAAGTGCCGGGCGATGTCGGCCAGGCCGATGCCCAGTCGCGCCGCGAGGTCGTGGAGATGAAACCCGTCCCAGCCGCGCTCTGCACCGAGGGTCAGCGCGGTGTCGATGATCCGGCATCTGAGCTCGGCCTGGCCGAGGTCGCCGGGGGCAGCCATTTCGCTCATCACCTGGTCTCCGCTTACAGGGTGCCGGACAGCCTTCTGGAAGCGTAGATGCGCTGGCGGCCCAGCGGGGTGCCGCCCAGCGGAGTGCCGCCCAGCGGGAGACCGCCCGAACCGCGTGGGCGCGCGGTACTTCGTCGACAACGGGGACAATCGAGCAGGCACGCATCCGGGCGGCCACGTGCATCTGTTTGTAAGCAGCGCGCACTAGCCTGAAGCCCAATCCATCGCACACAGCAGAGGTGCGCGACATGAAGACGCTGTTTCTCGTCCGCCACGGCCAGTCGAGCTGGGAAGACGTCAAGCTGGCCGATCGGGACCGTCCGCTGACGGACAAGGGCAAGAACGACGCGGCGAAGATGGGCAAGCGCCTGGCCGAAGCCGAAGTGACAGTCGATGCGCTGGTTGCCAGCCCGGCGACCCGCGCACTGGCGACCGCAGCAGCCATCGCCAGGAGGCTCGACTTCAAGCGCAAGCGCATCGTGCAGGACGAGCGGCTCTACGGCGGACAGGTGGACGACCTGCTGCAGCTCATCCAGGAGGTTGGCGGCGAGCACAAGCGGCTGATGCTGGTCGGCCACAATCCGGCGCTGTCGGAGCTGCTGCTGCGCCTGACGGAAAAGGACGTCAACCTGCCGACCTGCGCCGTGGCGGTACTGAGGTTCGACACCCGCTCGTGGGCGAAGATCGGCCGGAAGAAGCTCGACAAGGTGGCGATCAAGTACTCATGACGGCCGCCTGCCCGACCGGGGTGGCCGCGCTGTTCTCCTCATGGATGCGCAGCACGGCTTCCAGCTCCTCGCGCACCAGTGGGTCCGCGCAGTCGGGCAGCGCCTCCTGCAGCCGGCGGATCACCCAGCGCTGGCCGCGGTCGATGAACGCCAGGCGCTCGTGCAGGTCGGCGATGGCCATCGCCCGGGCGTGGAACTCCCCGGTCTGGCGGTTCGGTTCCAGGCCCAGGTGCTGCATGCAGGCCAGCAGGCGTCGGCAGCTCTCGCCTTCGCCGGCGAGGATCTGCTCCAGCAGCGGCCGCAGGTCCGGGTCCCGGCATTCGCGCAGGCTCGCCGACGCCACCTGAACGCCGGCCCGTTCGGCGCTGAGCAGGGTTTGCAGCAATTCATCGAGCGGCAGGGACATGGTTCGGACTCCTGTAGGCGGGATCTCCAGCGAAATCCCGAGCGGGGTGGACGCTTCCAGTGTCACGCCTGGCGATGCATCTGGATAACGACTATTGCTGCAGCTTCGGATCATTTTTATTGCACTGAATGGAGCGCGTCACTTGCGCCCCAGCGCACCGGAAACAAAAAGACCGCCCGACGCATGCGCCTCGGGCGGCCAAGGGTGACACTCTCAGCAAATCACATGTACAGCACGACCAGGTCGTTGATCACCGCCGGGCGCTCGCTGCCGACCACGTGGATGTTCAGCTCCAGGGTCAGCTGGGTCCCGCGCTTGCCGATCTCCACGGCCTTGACCCGGCCGCGGGCGTGGATGCGCGAGCCGGCCGGTACCGGGCTGGGGAAGCGCAGGCGGTCGGAGCCGTAGTTGACCATGTTGGTGAAGCCGACGATCTCGTGCGCGAACGGCACCCTGAGGCGCGACATCAGCACCTGGACCAGCGCGCCATGGGCGATGGTGCCGCCGAACGGACCCTGCTTGCGCGCGCGCTCCGGATCGGTGTGGATCCAGTAGTCGTCGCCGGACAGCCTGGCAAACTCGTCGATCAGCGCCTGATCGACGACGAACTGGTTGCTCCACGCGGTGAACTCTTCGCTGACCAGCGCGTGCAGGGCCTCGGCGTCGTCGACGCGGATCTGCCGACGCGGCACCTGATCCTCGACCGGCGCCACCGCTGGCGTTTCGTCGAAGCGGCGCGGGACCACCTGCTTATCGATCCCGGTGAAGCGCAGCAGGGTTCTGCCTTCGGCATCGACGGTGTCGAACACCGGCTTGAGGCGCATGCCCACCTTGATCTCGTCCTCGGCGAGGCCGACCAGGGTGGTGTTGATCCGCACGCCCTCGTCCAGCTCGACCACGGCGAGCTTCTGCGGCGCCTCGTCGGCGAAGTCCGGCAGGGTCGGGATGCGCGCCACAGTGAAGCTGTACAGCGTGCCGCTGCCGGAAACCTCCTGCCACTTGAGGTCGTGGGAATAGCAGCGGTCGCAGTGGCGGCGCGGGTAGAAGATCCAGTGGCCGCAGGCCTGGCACTGCGGGATGGTCAGGCGCTGCTCTTTCAGGCCTGCCCAGAACGGCGCCGAGATTTCCGTCGGCACCGGCATCGGTTTGTTGGTCGACATCTCGCTCATGCTCCCTGGAGAATCAGTGCGCCCTGCTCGCTCATCACGCCGCCGGTACCGGAGACGTAGACGTTGTCGCAGCGGGCGAGCTGGCGGTCGCCGGCGCGGCCGGCGATCTGGTGGAAGGCCTCGATGACCTGCGACATGCCGCCGGCCGAGCCGGCCTGGCCGAAGCTGAGCTGGCCGCCGTGGGTGTTCATCGGGAAGTCGCCGCGCCAGGTGAGGTCGTGCTCGCGGACGAAGCGCAGGCCCTCGCCCTTGGGCGCGAAGCCGGCGTCCTCGAGGGTCAGCAGCACGGTGATGGTGTAGCAGTCGTAGATCTGCGCCGCGTGCATGTCGGCGGGCTTGAGCCCGGCCATGGCGAAGGCGCGCTCGGAGGCCGGGCCGATCGGGGTGCGGGTCATCTCCTCGGCATAGGTCGGCGACTTGAAGGAAAGGTGCTCGCCGAAGCCGGTGACCACCGCTCCGCGGTTGCGCGCACGGGCGGCGACTTCCTTGGAGGCGACGATCAGCGCCGCACCGCCGGCCACCGGCATGACGATCTCCAGCACGTGCAGCGGGTCGGCGACCTTCTTGCTGGCCAGCACCTGCTCGACGCTCAGCGGCTGGCCGTAGAACATCGCCTCGGGGTTGAACTGGGCGTTGAAGCGCTGATCGACGGCGATCTTCGCCATGGCCGCGGCGTCGTAGCCGTACTGCGCCGCGTAGCGCTGGGCGATCATCGCGTAGCCGGTGTTCTGGCCCATGTGCCCGTAGGGCAGGTCGAACTCCGCCTCGGGCGCGCCGAAGGCCGTGCTGTGACCGCCGAAGCGCATGGCGCGGGCCATCCAGCTCGGGTCCTCGTCGGGTCCGAACGGCGCCATGCGCGCCGGCAGCACGCAGAGCACCGCCTGGCACAGGCCCAGTTCGATGGCGGCGGCGGCGCGCCAGACCATGCCGACTGAGGTGCAGCCGCCGAGGTCGACCACTTCGGCGAAGTTGAGCTTCATGCCCAGGTATTCGGCGGCCATCGCCGGAACGAACACCGAGGCCTCGTGGAACTGCGGGCCGTTGATCACCAGGCCGTCGAGATCCGAGGCTTGCAGGCCGGCGTCGGCCAGCGCGCGCGCGGCCAGGTCGGCCACCTGTTCCAGATGGAACATGCGTGGCGCGGTGGCGTACTTCTCCGGTTTGTACTGGGCCGCCCCGACGATGGCGGCGTTGCCTTTGAGTCCCATGCTTGTCTCCACTGCTGCGGGGCGTGACTGCAGCCACTATGCCGCGATCGCGGCCCGCGCGAATCGTTCAAATCGAGTAGACCGGGCCCTGTAGGGGCGAATTCATTCGCCAAGCGGGCCAGTGGCCTGCCCTTGGCAACCTCCGGGGCCGCGTTGCGGCCCATGGCGAATGAATTCGCCCCTGCAACGGATCGACCGGATTCATGCCATTGCCCCGATCGGACAGGCCGGGCAGCAGACGCCGCCCGGCGCAGCCGGGTCAGAACGAGTACTTGGCGGACAGGGTCACATAGTCCCGGTCGGCGAGCTGGCGACGGATCGGGTCGGCCTCGCCGAGGAAGGCGTTGTAGGCCAGCGCCACCTCCAGGTTGCCCATGTACTTGAAGGTGCTACCGACGGTCAGGCGCTTGTCGCCCTGGGCGCCGGAGATGGTCCCGGACATCGGCGTGGCGCCCTCGACGACGTGGGAGAAGCGCACCGGCACGTCCAGGTCCCAGCCGGTGAACACGCCCGGGTAGTTGAACACGCCGACCAGCGAGTAGGCGGTGGCGCTCTTGCTCTTCCACGCCGAGGCGGTCTTGAAGGTGTAGTCGTCGGCGCCGTTGAGGTCGTCCACGTCGTCGACCCGCACGTGCACCACCTCGCCCATGAAGGTGGTCTGGCTGGCCCACGGGCGGTCGCCGAGGATGCGCATGAACGACAGCTGCATCTGCTGGCCCTTGCCCTTGGTCGGCTGCGGGCCCCCGGCGGTGAGCACCTGCACCGGCGCGCCGTCGCGGTACGACCACTCGCCGCCGACCTGGGTGTCGCCGATCTTGGTGGAGAAGCTCAGGCCGGTGAGCTGGATGTCCTCGAAGTAGTTGACCTCGTAGCCCAGCGGGCCGGCCGGCGGGAAGCTGATGGAGACCCCGGCCGGGTTGCGATCGTGGTAGTTGATGCGGAACAGCGACAGCTCCAGATCCGGACTCGGCCGGTAGCGCACCTGCAGACCCCACTGGCCGCTGTCGCGTGGCTCGTTGGTATCCAGGTAGGGGATGCCCAGAGCGCCGGCAAGCAGCAGTTCGCGGCCCGGGCCGGTGACGTCGCTGGTCGACAGGTAGCTGCCGACCGGCGCCAGCTCGTTGCCCTTCCACTCGTACTGCACATAGCCGCCGAGACTCAGCGACTCGTTGAGGCTCCACTGGCCGGACACCTGACCGACCGGCAGCAGCACCTCCTTGGCCTCGATGCCCGGCAGCGAGGCCTTGACCACGTCGACCGGCGACTGGGCGCCGGAGACGCCCGGGAAGATCAGGCTCTCGCCCCAGGACACCACGTGGCGGCCGGCCTTGAGGTCGATGCTCTGCCCGCCCTCGGTGCGCCAGCCGCCGAACAGGTAGGCATCGAGGATGCGGCTGCGCCCGCCACTGTAGTACCTGGCGTCGCTGGTGAACTCGTCGTGGGCACCGGACTTGTTGACCCGGCCGGGCGCGTCGTGGTCGTTGCCCTTGTGGTAGACGTCGTCGTAGAAGGTGCTGGCGCGCAACACCGCGCCGTAGTCGTCCTTGCGCAGGATCAGCTCGGCGAGGGCGCCGACCCGGTGGGTGACCAGGCTGCCGCGGTCGAAGTTGCGGTTGCCGTCGTCCATGTTGGCGGTCAGCGGGCCGTCGATCAGCGCACGGTCGGGCGACTCGGTGCGCATGCCGACGCCATAGCTGGCGGTGAGCGTCCAGTCCAGGGTGACGCCGTTGTCGAACTCGATGGTCTCCCCGGCCTGGGCGGCGCCGCTGGCCATGGCGATGGCGGCGGCCAGTCCCATGAGCGGGAAACTCTGGGCAACCAGCGTGGTGCAACGTGGATTTTTCTTATTGTGCATGCTGCTTCTCTCCTAATTAAGGCCAACCGGCCGCGTCGAGTTTCCGGGCGCCGCCTGCGAATGATCGTCGTCAAAAAGGACTAGAAGACGCGCCGAGCGTCTCTTCGGCACGGACGCGGCGGTAGCGGTGCACGCCCGCCTGCTCCTCGCGCAGCAGCAGCCCTGTGCCGATCAGGTAGTTGGCGTGGGCCAGGGTCTCGCCGATGGCCATCAGCTCGTCGAAGCGGCTCTTCAGCCGCGGGAACAGCTCGACCATCAGCTCGGCCGCGGTGCACGGCTGTGCGCAGCGCTCCAGCACCAGGTCGAGGTGGCGGCGGTGGTGCTCGCGCAGCTGCCCGAGGCGCGTGTGCAGGCCGTGGAACGGCCGCTCGTGGGCCGGCAGCACCAGCACGCGGTCGGGCAGCTCGCCGAGTCGTTCGATGGAATCCAGCCAGTCGCGCAGCGGGTCGCCGTCCGGCTCGTCGACCGCGACGCCGACCGTCGGCGTGATGCGCGGCAGCACCTGGTCGCCGGAGATCAGCAGGCCGTCCTCGGCGCAGTACAGGCAGGCATGCTCGGGCGAATGGCCGCGACCGACCACCACCTGCCAGTGGCGGTCGCCGATGGACAGCACACTGCCCTCCTTCAGGCGACGGAAGGCGGGCGGCGGCGTCGGCCGGAAGTGCTCCTGGCGGATCATCGGCAGGAAGGCCGCCGAGTCCTCCGCGCTCAGCCCGGCCAGCCGGTAGAACTGGTGGAAGGCCCAGTCCGGCTCGTCGCCCTGCGGCGGCGCGACGTGGATCGCCTGGTACTCGGCGTGGCTCATGTACACCGGGCAGTGGAAGCGCTCGGCCAGCCAGCCGAGCAGGCCGCTGTGGTCGTAGTGGAAGTGGGTGCAGACCAGTGCCAGCAGCGGCCGCCCTTCCAGCACCCCGCCCAGCACCGCCTCCCACACCGCGCGGCTCTGCGTGGTGTTCAGGCCGCTGTCCACCGCGACCCAGCCGTCGCCGTGGCGCAGCAGGTAGAGGTTGATGTGGTCGAGCCCGAACGGCAGCGGCATGCGCAGCCACAGCACGCCGGGCGCCACCTCCAGGGTCTCGCCGGCGGCCGGCGGCGCCACCCAGGGGAAGCGCAGGCCGGCCTTCAGCTCGTGGCCGTTGTGGTCGAGGTCAGCCATGGGCGGCACCGAACGGCGCCAGGCCGATGGCGGCCAGCGCTTCGGCCGAATACGGCCGGTAGGTGCCGGCTGCATCGTCGCGCACGTACAGCGGATCGGCGAAATTCGCCGGATCGTAGCCCTGGCGCTGCAGGTCGACCTTGCGCAGCTTGAAGGTACTGGTCAGGTCGGCGGCCGGCGACACGCGCACGAACACCGGTGCGGCATAGCGCGGCAGACGCTGCTCGGTCAGCGCGTAGAAGCTGTCCGGGTCGAACGCCTGGCCGTCCTGCATCAGCACCGCGGCCATGCCGGCGCGGCCTTCCTGGCCCGGCACCTGCACGCCGTAGATGTTGATCAGCTCGAGGCCCGGATAGTCGGCCAGGGCGTCGGCCACCTCCAGGGTCGAGACGTTCTCGCTCTTCCAGCGGAAGGTGTCGCCGATGCGGTCGACGAAGTAGAAGTAGCCGTCCTCGTCGTAGCGCAGCAGGTCGCCGGAGCTCCAGTAGGCGTCGCCCTTCTGGAACACGTCGCGGAGGATCTTCTTCTCGGTGGCCTCGGCCGAGGTGTAGCCCTCGAAGCGGCCGCCGCCGATGTCCGGGTGGTCGACGATGTAGCCGATCGCCTCGCCCACTTCGCCCGGCCGGCACAGCAGGTAGAAGCCGTTGGCGTCGCGCGGATGGGATTCGCTCTCGACGTCGAAGCGCACCAGGCGGAAGTTGGTCTTCTCCCAGTAGGGCACGCGGCCGCAGGAGCCGATGCGGTTGTCGACGTTGATCAGGTTGGTGTTGGCCTCGGTGGAGCCCCAGCCCTCGAAGACCTGCACCGCGCCGAACCGCTCGATCCAGCGCTGCCAGGATTCCGGCGACAGGCCGGCGCCGAGCATGGCGCGCAGGCTGTGCTCGCGGTCGCGCGGATCCTCCGGCAGGTTGAGCAGGTAGCGGCAGATCTCGCCGATGTACTGCAGGACGGTGATGCCGTTGTTGCGCACGTCGCTCCAGAACTCGCGCACGCTGAAGCGCCGGCGCACCACGATGGCGGCGCCGGCCTTGAGCGCGGTGGAAGTCACCGAGGTGGCCGCAGCGCCGTGATAGAGCGGCAGGCAGCAGTAGAAGACGTCGGCCGGGGTGGCCTCGAGGGTCTCCACCATCACGTCGCCCGAACTCATCCAGCGCATGTGGCTGTAGCGCGCCGCCTTGGGCAGGCCGGTGGTGCCGGAGGTGAAGATCAGCAGGCTCGGCGTCTCGGCGCTGATGCCGGCGCGCAGCTCACGCGGCGGCGCCTGGCGCGCAGCGGCGGCCACCTCGGCGGCGAAGCCGGCGTCGGCCAGCGCGCGCAGCTCTTCAGCAGCCGGCTTCTCGGCGTCCGGCACCAGCCACAGCGGCACGGCCGGCAGGCCTTCGCTGGCGGCGAAGTTGGCCAGGCACTCCTCGCCGGCCAGCACGGCGCGCGCGCCGGTGCTCTGCAGCGCGTGGGCCAGCGGCTTGCCGCTGACATGGGTGTTGAGCGGCGCCACCACCACGCCGAGCTTGACCAGGCCGAACCAGGCGAAGAAGAACTCCGGGCGGTTCTCCAGGGCCAGCGCGCAGACGTCGCCGGCCTTGAGGCCGCGGGCCAGCGCGGCGTGCGCCACCTGGTTGGCGCGCGCGTCCACCTCGGCGTAGCTGTAGCGCTCGCCGCCGTAGATCAGCAGGGGCCGCGCCGCATGGCGCTGCGCCTGCTCCTCGAGGCGGTCGGCGATGGTGTAGAGGTCGCGCGGCTTGACCAGCGCGCTGGCCGCGGCGCGGCGGTCGAGCCGCGCCTGGGTGACCTCGCGGGGTACCGGGGCGGCGTCCGGCGCGGCCACGGTCTGTGCATCAATGCGATCGTTCATGTCGTTCCCCCGAAAGGATGCTCAGGTCGCCGGCACCGGCCAGCGCGGGTAGTCGAGGTAGCCACGCGGCCCCGCGGTGTACAACGAGCTGCGGTCGAAGCCGGCCAGCGGCGCGTTGACGCGCAGGCGCTCGGCCAGGTCAGGGTTGCCGATGTAGTGGCGGGCGAACGACACCGCCTCGCCCTGCCCGGCCTCGATGGCCTGGCGCGCGCTGTGGCCGTCGAAGCCGTCGTTGAGGATCAGCGCACCGGGAAAGTGCGCGCGGGCCAGGGCGAAGGCATCCAGGCCCGGCACCTGCGCGCGCATCACGTGCAGGTAGGCCAGGCCCAGCGGGGCGATGGCGTCGAGCAGCGCCGTCGCGGTGGCGGCCGGGTCGCTGTCCTCGCTGTCGTTGTAGGGGTTGCCCGGGCAGATGCGCAGGCCGACCCGGCCGGGGCCGATGGCCTCGGCCATGGCGGCGAGCACCTCGGCGGGGAAGCGCACGCGGTTCTCCAGGCTGCCGCCGTATTCGTCGCTGCGGCGGTTGCTGCCGTCGGCCATGAACTGCATCGGCAGGTAGCCGCTGGTGCAGTGCAGCTCGACGCCGTCGAAGCCGGCGGCGCGGGCGTTGCGCGCGGCCTGGGCGAACTCTTCGATCACTTCGCGGACCTGCGCGGTGCTCAGCTCCACCGGCTCGTCGGTGTCGACCATGCCGGCGGCGTCGCTGAACAGCTGGGTGCGCGCGCGCAGCGCCGAGGGCGCCACGGTCGGCGCGCCGGCCGGCTTGTTGTGGTGGCTGGCGACCCGGCCGACGTGCATCAGCTGCAGGACGATGCGCCCGCCGGCGGCATGCACCGCCTGGGTGACGCCGCGCCAGGCGGCGATCTGCGCCGCGTTGTAGATGCCCGGGGTGCGGCAGTAGCCGAGGCCGGCGGCCGAGGGCGCGGTGCCTTCGGCGACGATCAGGCCGGCGCTGGCGCGCTGGGCGTAGTACTCGACCATGTCGAGGGTCGGCATGCCGTCGGCGGCGGCGCGGCTGCGCGTCATCGGCGCCATCACCACGCGGTTGGCCAGTTCGATGTCGCCGAGGCGAACGGGTTGGAACAGCGGATTCATGGTGGCCTCCTCAGCGCACGCGGATCTTCGGCGCGCCGGCACCGCGGCGCAGGGTGGCGAGGAAACCTTCCAGCGGCGCCGGCTCGGCGACCTCGGGCAGGGTCTCCTTGTCCGGGCGCGCGGCCCAGAACTCGCCCCAGGAAGGGAACAGGTCGTGGAAGGTGCCGTGATAGGGCTCGCGACCGGGCCAGCGCATCTTGCGCTGGCCGATCGGCGGCTTGTTGAGGTCGGTGGCGTACCAGTAGCAGGGCAGACGGCGGCGGAAGTACCAGCGCCCGTCGATGCGCTGGTAGTCGTCCCAGTAGAGCATCTGCATGATCACCCACTCGGCGCCGGTCTCGTGCTCGTTCTTCGAGTACACCACCCCGGTGGCGTGGTCGGCGTCGACGAACTCGATGATGTGCTGGCCGAGATGGTGAGAAGTGCCGTCGAACTGGTTGCGCAGGGTGTCGTCGAGCCAGGCCTTGAGGTGGGCGCGGCCAACCTTGTCGCGGCCGACGCGGATGTCCGGAGCGAACAGGTTGACGTGGGAGTCGAGGTCGCGCATGTCCAGCGACAGCGAATACTTGCCGGCCAGCTGGCGGATTTCCTCGATGGATTCGAGGCGGTCCAGGCGCGCGGCGAGGCTGTTGTTGTTGTCCATTGGGGGAGCCCTTGCGGCGGGTGATTCGGCCCCGCGCGGGCGAGGACGCCGCGCGCGGAGGGAGGCGCTCGGCGTTACTCGAGTACGGTGTAGAGGTCCGAGCTGCGCCCGCCGTCGACGGTCAGGCAGGCGCCGGTGACGTAGGAGGCTTCGTCGGAGGCGAGGAACAGGATGGCGTTGGCCAGTTCCACCGGCTCGCCGACCCGGCGCAGCGGGATCAGTTTCTCGGTATTGGCGCGGCCCTTGTCGTCGGCGAGCATGCCGGCGGTGGCCGGGGTGGCGACCACGCCGGGGATCACCACGTTGCAGCGGATATTGGAAGCGGCCCCCTCGGAGGCGGCGGCGCGGCTGAAGTTGATCACCGCGGCCTTGGCCGCCGAGTAGCCGGCCATCCAGGCGGTGCCGAACAGGCCGCAGATCGACGCCAGGTTGACGATGGAACCGCCGCCCTGCTGCTGCATCAGGCGCATCGCGGTGCGGGTGCCCCAGAAGGTGCCGTCCACGGTGGTGGAGAAGTTGCCGTGCCAGGTGGCGGTGTCGGTGCCGGTGATGGCGCCCCAGCTGTAGGCCATGGCGTTGTTGACCAGGATGTCGAGGCGGCCGTGACGCTGCGCCGCCGCCTCGATGGCGGCGACGAAGGCCTGCTCGTCGCTGACGTCGGCGACCACGCACTCGGCGTTGCCGCCCTTGGCGCGGATCGCGGCGACCACCGCTTCCAGCGGCTCGGCGCGGCGGCCGCAGATGACCACGCTGGCGCCTTCCTCGGCGAAGCGGTGGGCGGTGGCCTCGCCGATGCCCGAGCTGCCGCCGGTGATGAAGGCGACCTTGCCTGCAAGACGTGCTGTCATCGTTCTCCCCTCCTCAGATGAAGGCCATGCCGCCGTTGACGGCGATGTTCTGACCGGTGATGAAGCTGGCGTCGTCGCTGGCCAGGAAGGCGGCGACCTTGGCGATCTCGTCCGGCTCGCACATGCGGCCGAGCGGGATGGCCTTGACCATGCTCTGCATCCAGTCGTCGGGGATGCCGGCCATCATCGGGGTGTTGGTCGGGCCGGGAACGATGGTGTTGACGCGGATCTTGCTGGCGGCCAGCTCGCGGGCCAGGCTGCGGGTCAGGCCCATCACCCCGGCCTTGGCGGCGCAGTAGTGGCTCGGCCCCTCGCCGGTGATGGCGGCGGTGCTCGACAGGTTGACGATCACCCCGCCCTGGCCGCTCTGGTGCATCAGCCGCGCGGCCTCGCGGCTGCACAGGAACACGCCGGTCAGGTTGACGCCGATGACCCGCAGCCAGTGCTCGTCGGGGGTATCGAGGAAGGCATCGACCGAACCGACCCCGGCGTTGTTGACCAGCACATCGAGACGGCCGAAGCGCTCGACGGCCGCGGCCATCGCGGCGGCCACCGAGGCGCTGTCGGCGACGTTGCAGGCCAGCGCCAGGGCGTTGCCGCCGGCCAGTCCTTCGATGGTCTCGCGCGCGGCGTCCAGGTTGATGTCCGCCGCGACGACCACGGCCCCTTCCTCGGCGAAACGGCGCACCATTGCCCGTCCCATGCCCTGCCCTGCTCCGGTGACGAAGGCCACCTTGTTCACCAGCTTCATGTGCGTTCTCCCGCAAGCGAATGTCCCATCGCGGCGGGGGAAGTCCCGCAGCGACCACGGTCCTCATGATTGGCGGCAGGCGACAGGGGGGCATCGTCCGATTTGACGATGCCCGTGACAGGAGCAAAAGCGGAGCCTGCCGCTCAACCCTTGCCCAAGAACAACAAAAGGAACCGCCCCGTGAACCCACCTGCGCGCGTCACCTGGCACACCCACTACGCTCTCGGGGTGCTGACCATCATCTACGTGTTCAACTACATCGACCGGCAGTTGATGGCGATCCTCATCGAACCGGTGAAGGCGGAGTTCGGCATCTCCGACACCCAGGTCGGCCTGCTTTCCGGGCTGACCTTCGCGGTGTTCTACACCCTGTTCGGCTTCCCCCTCGGCCGGCTGTCCGACCGCATCGGCCGCAAGCCGGTGATCGCCCTGGCGTGCATCGCCTGGAGCGCGATGACCATGCTCTGCGGCCTGGCCGGCAGCTTCCTGTTCCTGGTGCTGGCGCGCATCGGCGTGGCCATCGGCGAGGCCGGCGGCACCGCGCCGTCGATGGCCATGGTCTCCGACCTCTACCCGCCGCAGCGCCGCTCCACCGCCATGTCGGTGCTGATGCTCGGTTCCAGCCTGGGGGCGATCTTCGGCCTCGGCCTGGGCGGCTGGATCGCCCAGCACTACGGCTGGCGCACCGCCTTCGTGGTGATCGGCGCACCGGGGATCTTCCTCGGCCTGCTGCTCTGGGCCACGGTGCGCACGCCGCGCCCGGCAGCGGCGACCACCACGACCACGACGGCCCGCACGGCGAACGGCAACGCCGCAGGCGCGCCGCTCCCCCGGGAAACCTGGTGGCAGACCCTCGGCCTGCTGCTGCAGACTCCGGGCTTCCTGTGGATCGTGCTGACCGGCTCGGCCGCCGCCATCGCCGGCTACGCCATCGGCACCTGGGCACCGAGCTTCCTGATCCGCTCCCACGGCCTGTCGCTGCAGGAGGCTGGCATCCTGGTCGGCGTGGTCGGCGGCACCTGCTCGGCCATCGGCACCGTGACCTGCGGCTGGTTCACCGACCGCATGGTGCGCCGCGACGCCGGCTGGCAGATCGGCGTGCCGCTGCTCGGCACCCTGCTCAGCATTCCCTTCGGCCTGGCCTGCTTCCTCTGGCCACAGGGCGTGGCCTTCAGCGCCTTCGGCATCGCCGTGCCGCTGGCCTTCCTGTTCTACATCCCGTTCGGCTTCTTCGGCACCTGGTGGGCGACCCCCTGCCTGAGCGCGATCAGCCACCTGTTCCCGGCCAGCCGCCTGGCTCAGGCCACCGCGATCTTCGTGATGGGCATGACCCTGCTCGGCGTCGGCCTCGGCCCGCTGGTCACCGGCATGCTCAGCGACTACTTCACGCCCATCGCCGGCAGCGAGGCGCTGCGCTACTCGCTGGCCGCCTCGATGTCCCTGCTGGTGCTGGCCGCGCTGTTCCTCGCCCTGGCCCTGCCGCGCTACCGTCGCCAACTGCTTGGCCAGGACGCGTCCGCCCACAGCGCCACCAGTCCCTCTGCCACTGCAACCGCCTGAACCGGAGAATCCGATGACTGCTCAAGACCTGCCCCTGCCCCTCGGCCACTTCGCCAGCCTGCCCGACGGCCTGCGCCTGCACTACCTCGACGAGGGCCAGGGCCCGGTGGTGCTCTGGCTGCACGGCAGCGGCCCCGGCGCCAGCGGCCACAGCAACTTCAAGACCAACTACCCGGTGTTCGCGCAAGCCGGCTACCGCAACATCGTCCTCGACCTGCCCGGCTTCGGCCGCTCGGACAAGCCCGAGGACACCGAGTACTGCCTGGACTTCTTCGTCGCCGCGCTGAACGCCTTCCTGGCGGTCGTCGGCATCCAGCGCTGCACCCTGGTCGGCAACTCGCTGGGCGGCGCCATCGCCCTCGGCCAGGCGCTGGCCCATCCGCAGACCGTCGAGAAGCTGATCCTGATGGCCCCGGGCGGCCTCGAGGAGCGCGAGACCTACTTCCAGATGGAAGGCATCCAGCGCATGGTCGAGGTGTACGGCAGAGGGCCCATGGGCGTCGAGGAGATGCGCCAGGTGATGACCCTGCAGTTGTTCGACCCGGCGCTGCTCGACGATGCCCTGCTCGCCGAACGCGCCGCGGTGGCCGCCACCCAGCCGCGCAGCCTGTTCGCCGGCATGCGCGTGGCCAACATGACCGAACGCCTCGGCGAGCTGAGCTGCCCGGTGCTGGCCTTCTGGGGCACCGACGACCGCTTCAACCCGGTCGGCGGCGCCCTCAAGCTGCTCGACAAGGCGCCGCAGGCGCGCTGCCTGCTGCTCAACCGCTGCGGCCACTGGGTGCAGGTCGAGCACACCGCGCTGTTCAATCGCAGCTGCCTGGACTTCCTCGGCGAAGCCTGAACAATCAAACCGGGGCAGCGCTGCCCCGGCCAGCTAGGGACGATCCTTCGATGACCAACTACCCCCACCTGCTCGCCCCCGGGCGTATCGGCAGCCTCGAACTGCGCAACCGCATCGTCATGGCGCCGATGGGTTCCAACTTCGCCGAGGCCGACGGCCACTGCGGCGAACGCATCCAGGCCTACTACGAGGCGCGCGCCGCCGGCGGCGCGGGCCTGTTGATCATGGGCGTGTGCTCGATCGCCTATCCGCACGGCACCGCCGAGCCCTACCAGGTCGGCGTCTCCAGCGACGAGTTCCTGCCCGGCCTGTCCGCGCTGGCCAGCCGCGTACACAAGCACGGTGCTAAGATCGCCATGCAGCTGCAGCACGCCGGCAAGGTCGCGGTGCGCGACATGGCCGAGGGCCGGCCGATCTGGGTGCCGTCGATCCCGCCGGCACTCAACACCAACATGATGGCGGCGCTGACCCGCGAGGAGCTGGGCACCTTCGTCAGCTCCAGCAAGCGCCGCGAGGGCGGCGCGCAGATCCGCGTGATGGACCGGGCCGACATCGCGCAGATGGTCGAGTGGTTCGCCGCCGCCGCCGAGCGCGCCCAGCGCGCCGGTTTCGATGGCGTGGAGATCCACGCCGCGCACAACTACATCATCGCCGGCTTCCTCTCCGCCTACTTCAACAAGCGCGAGGACGAATACGGCGGCCCGCTGGAGAATCGCGCGCGCCTGCTGATGGAGGTGCTCGCCGCGGTGCGCGCGCGGGTCGGCGCCGACTTCCCGGTGTGGCTGCGCCTGGACGCCTACGAGCTGCGCACCCCCGGCGGCATCAGCCTGGAGGACGCCAAGACGGTGGCGGTGATGGCCGAAGGCGCCGGCGCCGACGCAGTCAGCGTGTCGGCCTACGCCGCGGTCACCGAGGGCGTGGCCTTCACCGAGGCGCCGCTGGTCCAGCAACCGGGCGGCTACCTGGAGTGGGCGACGGCGATCCGCAAGGAAATCGCCATCCCGGTGATCGCCGTCGGCCGCGTCGAACCCGAGGTCGGCGACCAGGGCATCGCCCGCGGCCAGTACGACTTCGTCGCCATGGCGCGCAAGCTGCTGGCCGACCCCGAACTGCCCAACAAGCTGATCGCCGGGCGCCCGCAGGACGTCCGCCCGTGCATCTACTGCTATGTGTGCGTCAGCCAGATCTTCATCAACCAGCGGGTCAAGTGCGCGGTCAACCCGCGCACCGGCCACGAGGCCGAGCGGATCATCGTCCCGGCCGCCACACCGCGCCACGTGGTGGTGGTCGGCGGCGGTCCGGCCGGCATGGAGGCGGCGCGCGTCGCCGCACTGCGCGGCCACCGCGTCACCCTGCTGGAGCGCAGCGACCGCCTCGGCGGCACGCTGTTCTTCGCCGCCCTCGCCTATGCCGAAAACGGCCGCCTGCTCGACCATCTGATCGAGCAGGTACGCAACCTGCCGATCGAGGTGCGCTACAACAGCGAGGCCACCCCGCAACTGCTGCGCGAGCTGGGCGCCGACGCGGTGCTGGTGGCCACTGGCGCACGGCGCGCCGCACCGGCCATCCCCGGCGCCGAACAGGACCACGTGTGGAGCGGCGACGAGCTGCGCCGCCTGCTCACCGGCGACCGCGCCGAGGAGATCGCCAGGCGCAAGCTGTCGCTGACCCAGCGGGCGATGATGAAGGCCGGCAGCCTGGTCGGCGTCACCGACTCGACCGCCGCCATGCAGAAGCTCTCCCACGTGTGGATGCCGCTGGGCAAGCGCGTGACGATCGTCGGCGGCGGCCTGGTCGGCCTCGAGCTGGCCGAGTTCCTCATCGAGCGCGGCCGCGAGGTCTGCGTGCTGGAGAGCGGCCCGAGCCTCGGCCGCGAACTGGCCATCGTCCGCCGCTGGCGGGTGCTGCACGGCCTGCAGGAGCACCAGGCGCAACTGCTCACCGGCGTCGAGGTCGAGTCGATCGGCCGCAACAAGGTCAGCTATCGCAGCGCCGACGGCAACAGCGTCGAGGTTGCCGCCGACTCGGTGGTGCTGGCCATCGGCGCCGAACCGGACGACAGCCTGGCGCGCACGCTGGAAGCCAGCGGCTTCGCCGTCACCCGCCTGGGCGACTGCAACGAGCTGGGCTACATCGAGGGCGCCATGGCCTCGGGACTGCGCGCCGGCTGCGCGGTGTGAGCCTGCGGACGCTGCGGGAACTCCCCGCAGCGTCCATCCTTCATTTTCTCGGGGGATCTTTGCGATGACCGACTCGGCCCTCGCCATCACCAACCTGCTCCACCGCTACGCCGAAGCCATCGACGCCGGGCGCCTCGAAGAGGCCGCCGCGCTGTTCCGTCATACGCGCATCCAGGTCCAGGGAAGCGATGCCGGACTCTTGAGCCCTCAGATGCTGGAAATTTCCGCTCCGAAAAAGACGAAACCCCGACCAGCGTTTGCTGATCGGGGTTTCTGTATAGGTGCTTGACGATGACCTACTCTCACATGGGGAAGCCCCACACTACCATCGGCGATGCGTCGTTTCACTGCTGAGTTCGGGATGGGATCAGGTGGTTCCAACGCTCTATGGTCGTCAAGCAATTCGTTGCTGTCTCGGCCCTTGCGGGTTTTCGCTACAGCG
>NZ_JANGEY010000025.1 GCF_024451105.1 Stutzerimonas stutzeri | reverse complement strand
ACCCTGACGGTCACGCCGGTGAACGACGCGCCAGTGGCCCAGAACGATGCGGTCACCGTCAGCGAGGACGTGCCGTTCAGCTCCAGCATCAGCCTGCTGGCCAACGACAGCGACGTCGACGGCGACAGGCTGTCGCCGTCGACGTCGCTGTCGTTGGCCAGCAGGCTGATGCTGGAACTGAACGGCACGTCCTCGCTGACGGTGACCGCATCGTTCTGGGCCACCGGAGCGTCGTTCACCGGAGCCACGTTGACCGCGGCGCGTCGTTCACCGGAGCCACGTTGACCGTGACGGTGGCGGTGTTGGAGACCAGGTTGCCGTCGGTCACCGTGTAGCTGAAGGTGGCCACGCCGTTGAAGTCGGCATCCGGGGTGAAGGTCACCGGCAGCTACACCTACTCGCCGCCGGCGGACTTCCACGGCACCGACACGGTGGACTACACCGTCACCGACGGCAGCCTGACCGACACCGCGACCCTGACCCTGACGGTCACGCCGGTGAACGACGCGCCGGTGCCGCCGGTGCCGCTGGTCACGCTGGCGATGCTCAGGCTGTCGCCGTCCACGTCGCTGTCGTTGCCCAGCAGGTCTGCGGCGGCGAAGGTCACCGGGGTGTCCTCGGTCGCCGCCAGGCTGTCGTCTCCGGTGGCCCAGAACGATGCGGTCACCGTCAGCGAGGACGTGCCGTTCAGCTCCAGCATCAGCCTGCTGGCCAACGACAGCGACGTCGACGGCGACACTCTGTCGGTGGTGGCGGGGACCTTCGTCAAAAAAAAAAAAAAAAAAAAAAAAAAAAAAAAAAAAAAAAAAAAAAAAAAAAAAAAAAAAAAAAAAAAAAAAAAAAAAAAAAAAAAAAAAAAAAAAAAAAAAAAAAAAAAAAAAAAAAAAAAAAAAAAACTGCCGCCGGTGCCGCTGGTCACGCTGGCGATGCTCAGGCTGTCGCCGTCCACGTCGCTGTCGTTGCCCAGCAGGTCTGCGGCACTGAAGGTCACCGGGGTGTCCTCGGTCGCCGCCAGGCTGTCGTCCGTTGACCGTGACGGTGGCGGTGTTGGAGACCAGGTTGCCGTCGGTCACCGTGTAGCTGAAGGTGGCCACGCCGTTGAAGTCGGCATCCGGGGTGAAGGTCACCGTGCCGTCGGCATTGAGCACCGCCATCGTGGTTTCTCCGGTGATGGTCAGGTCAGCAAACTCAACCTAGCCAGAAACCACGGTGACCATCCTCCTCACGCCTGACGGCGCTTCTGATGGTGCTCAGTTACACCACTTCCCGGGACACAATCTGGCGGTGCTGAATGCCGACGGCACGGTGACCTTCACCCCGGATGCCGACTTCAACGGCGTGGCCACCTTCAGCTACACGGTGACCGACGGCAACCTGGTCTCCAACACCGCCACCGTCACGGTCAACGACGGTCAACGTGGCTCCGGTGAACGACGCTCCGGTGGCCCAGAACGATGCGGTCACCGTCAGCGAGGACGTGCCGTTCAGCTCCAGCATCAGCCTGCTGGCCAACGACAGCGACGTCGACGGCGACAGGCGGTGACGAAGGTCCCCGCCACCACCGACAGGCTGTCGCCGTCGACGTCGCTGTCGTTGGCCAGCAGGCTGATGCTGGAACTGAACGGCACGTCCTCGCTGACGGTGACCGCATCGTTCTGGGCCACGTCGGTCACCGTGTAGCTGAAGGTGGCCACGCCGTTGAAGTCGGCATCCGGGGTGAAGGTCACCGTGCCGTCGGCATTGAGCACCGCCGTGCCGCCGGTGCCGCTGGTCACGCTGGCGATGCTCAGGCGTCGGTCACCGTGTAGCTGAAGGTGGCCACGCCGTTGAAGTCGGCATCCGGGGTGAAGGTCACCGTGCCGTCGGCATTCAGCACCGCCGTGCCGCCGGTGCCGCTGGTCACGCTGGCGATGCTCAGGCGACGACAGCCTGGCGGCGACCGAGGACACCCCGGTGACCTTCAGTGCCGCAGACCTGCTGGGCAACGACAGCGACGTGGACGGCGACAGCCTGAGCATCGCCAGCGTGACCAGCGGCACCGGCGGCACCCCCCCCCCCCCCCCCCCCCCCCCCCCCCCCCCCCCCCCCCCCCCCCCCCCCCCCCCCCCCCCCCCCCCCCCCCCCCCCCCCCCCCCCCCCCCCCCCCCCCCCCCCCCCCCCCCCCCCCCCCCCCCCCAAGGCGGCAGCATCGTGATCGCCGCCGACGGCAGCTACACCTACACGCCGCCGGCGGACTTCCACGGCACCGACACGGTGGACTACACCGTCACCGACGGCAGCCTGACCGACACCGCGACCCTGACTCACGACAGCCTGGCGGCGACCGAGGACACCCCGGTGACCTTCAGTGCCGCAGACCTGCTGGGCAACGACAGCGACGTGGACGGCGACAGCCTGAGCATCGCCAGCGTGACCAGCGGCACCGGCGGCACCGGAGTCAGGGTCGCGGTGTCGGTCAGGCTGCCGTCGGTGACGGTGTAGTCCACCGTGTCGGTGCCGTGGAAGTCCGCCGGCGGCGTGTAGGTGTAGCTGCCGTCGGCGGCGATCACGATGCTGCCGCCCTGGGTCAGGGTCGCGGTGTCGGTCAGGCTGCCGTCGGTGACGGTGTAGTCCACCGTGTCGGTGCCGTGGAAGTCCGCCGGCGGCGTGTAGGTGTAGCTGCCGTCGGCGGCGATCACGATGCTGCCGCCTTCGCTGGGCGTGGTGGCGGGGGCCTCCGGGCTGACCGACACGGCCACCGGCGAAGCGGTGAACCTCTCCGTCAACGCCAGTGGCGTGGTGGAAGGCCGCACGGCCACCACCAACCTGCTGGTGTTCACCGTGGCGGCGACCGAGGACACCCCGGTGACCTTCGCCGCGGCAGACCTGCTGGGCAACGACAGCGACGTGGACGGCGACAGCCTGAGCATCGCCAGCGTGACCAGCGGCACCGGCGGCACGGCGGTGCTGAACGACCCTGACCCTGACGGTCACGCCGGTGAACGACGCCCCGCTGGCCAACGACGACAGCCTGGCGGCGACCGAGGACACCCCGGTGACCTTCGCCGCGGCAGACCTGCTGGGCAACGACAGCGACGTCGAAGCACCGCCGTGCCGCCGGTGCCGCTGGTCACGCTGGCGATGCTCAGGCTGTCGCCGTCCACGTCGCTGTCGTTGCCCAGCAGGTCTGCCGCGGCGAAGGTCACCGGGGTGTCCTCGGTCGCCGCCAGGCGCGTCGTTCACCGGCGTGACCGTCAGGGTCAGGGTCGCGGTGTCGGTCAGGCTGCCGTCGGTGACGGTGTAGTCCACCGTGTCGATGCCGTGGAAGTCCGCCGGCGGCGTGTAGGTGTAGCTGCCGTCGGGCGCCGCTGGCCAACGACGACAGCCTGGCGGCGACCGAGGACACCCCGGTGACCTTCAGTGCCGCAGACCTGCTGGGCAACGACAGCGACGTGGACGGCGACAGCCTGAGCATCGCCAGCGTGACCAGCGCTCAATGCCGACGGCACGGTGACCTTCACCCCGGATGCCGACTTCAACGGCGTGGCGACCTTCAGCTACACGGTGACCGACGGCAACCTGGTCTCCAACACCGCCACCGTCACGGTCAACGTGGCTCCGGGGCGCGTCGTTCACCGGAGCCACGTTGACCGTGACGGTGGCGGTGTTGGAGACCAGGTTGCCGTCGGTCACCGTGTAGCTGAAGGTGGCCACGCCGTTGAAGTCGGCATCCGGGGTGAAGGTCACCGTGCACGGCAGCTACACCTACACGCCGCCGGCGGACTTCCACGGCACCGACACGGTGGACTACACCGTCACCGACGGCAGCCTGACCGACACCGCGACCCTGACCCTGACGGTCACGCCGGTGAACGACGCGCCCGGTGACGAAGGTCCCCGCCACCACCGACAGAGTGTCGCCATCGATGTCGCTGTCGTTGGCCAGCAGGCTGATGCTGGAACTGAACGGCACGTCCTCGCTGACGGTGACCGCATCGTTCTGGGCCACCGGGCTCCGGTGGCCCAGAACGATGCGGTCACCGTCAGCGAGGACGTGCCGTTCAGTTCCAGCATCAGCCTGCTGGCCAACGACAGCGACGTCGACGGCGACAGCCTGTCGGTGGTGGCGGGGACCTTCGTCACCGGTGGCCCAGAACGATGCGGTCACCGTCAGCGAGGACGTGCCGTTCAGCTCCAGCATCAGCCTGCTGGCCAACGACAGCGACGTCGACGGCGACACTCTGTCGGTGGTGGCGGGGACCTTCGTCACCGGCATCGTTCACCGGAGCCACGTTGACCGTGACGGTGGCGGTGTTGGAGACCAGGTTGCCGTCGGTCACCGTGTAGCTGAAGGTGGCCACGCCGTTGAAGTCGGCATCCGGGGTGAAGGTCACCGTGCCGTCGGCATCCGGGGTGAAGGTCACCGTGCCGTCGGCATTGAGCACCGCGCTGCCGCCGGTGCCGCTGGTCACGCTGGCGATGCTCAGGCTGTCGCCGTCCACGTCGCTGTCGTTGCCCAGTCCGGGGGCATCCCGTCACCGACGGCAGCCTGACCGACACCGCGACCCTGACCCTGACGGTCACGCCGGTGAACGACGCCCCGCTGGCCAACGACGACAGCCTGGCGGCGACCGAGGACACCCCGGTGACCTTCGCCGCGGCGCAGACCTGCTGGGCAACGACAGCGACGTGGACGGCGACAGCCTGAGCATCGCCAGCGTGACCAGCGGCACCGGCGGCAGCGCGGTGCTGAATGCCGACGGCACGGTGACCTTCACCCCGGATGCCGACTGCAGACCTGCTGGGCAACGACAGCGACGTGGACGGCGACAGCCTGAGCATCGCCAGCGTGACCAGCGGCACCGGCGGCAGCGCGGTGCTCAATGCCGACGGCACGGTGACCTTCACCCCGGATGCCGACTCCGGTGGCCCAGAACGATGCGGTCACCGTCAGCGAGGACGTGCCGTTCAGCTCCAGCATCAGCCTGCTGGCCAACGACAGCGACGTCGACGGCGACAGCCTGTCGGTGGTGGCGGGGACCTTCGTCACCGCGGCATCCGGGGTGAAGGTCACCGTGCCGTCGGCATTCAGCACCGCCGTGCCGCCGGTGCCGCTGGTCACGCTGGCGATGCTCAGGCTGTCGCCGTCCACGTCGCTGTCGTTGCCCAGCAGGTCTGCGGCCGGTGACGAAGGTCCCCGCCACCACCGACAGGCTGTCGCCGTCGACGTCGCTGTCGTTGGCCAGCAGGCTGATGCTGGAACTGAACGGCACGTCCTCGCTGACGGTGACCGCATCGTTCTGGGCCACCGGGCAACGACAGCGACGTGGACGGCGACAGCCTGAGCATCGCCAGCGTGACCAGCGGCACCGGCGGCACGGCGGTGCTGAATGCCGACGGCACGGTGACCTTCACCCCGGATGCCGACTTCAACGGCGTGGCTGTAGCTGAAGGTGGCCACGCCGTTGAAGTCGGCATCCGGGGTGAAGGTCACCGTGCCGTCGGCATTCAGCACCGCCGTGCCGCCGGTGCCGCTGGTCACGCTGGCGATGCTCAGGCTGTCGCCGTCCACGCAACGACAGCGACGTGGACGGCGACAGCCTGAGCATCGCCAGCGTGACCAGCGGCACCGGCGGCACGGCGGTGCTCAATGCCGACGGCACGGTGACCTTCACCCCGGATGCCGACTTCAACGGCGTGGCGCCGCAGACCTGCTGGGCAACGACAGCGACGTGGACGGCGACAGCCTGAGCATCGCCAGCGTGACCAGCGGCACCGGCGGCACGGCGGTGCTCAATGCCGACGGCACGGTGACCTTCACCCCGGATGCCGCGGGGCGTCGTTCACCGGCGTGACCGTCAGGGTCAGGGTCGCGGTGTCGGTCAGGCTGCCGTCGGTGACGGTGTAGTCCACCGTGTCGGTGCCGTGGAAGTCGGCCGGCGGTGTGTAGGTGTAGCTGCCGTCGGGGCGTCGTTCACCGGAGCCACGTTGACCGTGACGGTGGCGGTGTTGGAGACCAGGTTGCCGTCGGTCACCGTGTAGCTGAAGGTGGCCACGCCGTTGAAGTCGGCATCCGGGGTGAAGGTCACCGTGCGTGGCCCAGAACGATGCGGTCACCGTCAGCGAGGACGTGCCGTTCAGCTCCAGCATCAGCCTGCTGGCCAACGACAGCGACGTCGACGGCGACAGTCTGTCGGTGGTGGCGGGGACCTTCGTCACCGCCCACGGCGCATCGTTCACCGGAGCCACGTTGACCGTGACGGTGGCGGTGTTGGAGACCAGGTTGCCGTCGGTCACCGTGTAGCTGAAGGTGGCCACGCCGTTGAAGTCGGCATCCGGGGTGAAGGTCACCGTGCGTGCCGCTGGTCACGCTGGCGATGCTCAGGCTGTCGCCGTCCACGTCGCTGTCGTTGCCCAGCAGGTCTGCGGCGGCGAAGGTCACCGGGGTGTCCTCGGTCGCCGCCAGGCTGTCGTCGTTGGCCAGCGGTGGGCGGTGACGAAGGTCCCCGCCACCACCGACAGAGTGTCGCCATCGATGTCGCTGTCGTTGGCCAGCAGGCTGATGCTGGAACTGAACGGCACGTCCTCGCTGACGGTGACCGCATCGTTCTGGGCCACTGCCGTCGGTCACCGTGTAGCTGAAGGTGGCCACGCCGTTGAAGTCGGCATCCGGGGTGAAGGTCACCGTGCCGTCGGCATTGAGCACCGCCGTGCCGCCGGTGCCGCTGGTCACGCTGGCGATGCTCAGGGTGCCGCTGGTCACGCTGGCGATGCTCAGGCTGTCGCCGTCCACGTCGCTGTCGTTGCCCAGCAGGTCTGCGGCACTGAAGGTCACCGGGGTGTCCTCGGTCGCCGCCAGGCTGTCGTCGTTGGCCAGCGGTGCTCGGGCCGTCGTCCTTGAACACCAGGTTCTGGCCGATGTTGAGGGTGGCCTGGGCGCTGTCGCCGTCCTTGTCGGTCTTGGTGGCCGTCAGCGTCACCAGCTCGTCCGCGGCCAGGGTCTTCGCATCGTGCGGCGAAGGTCACCGGGGTGTCCTCGGTCGCCGCCAGGCTGTCGTCGTTGGCCAGCGGGGCGTCGTTCACCGGCGTGACCGTCAGGGTCAGGGTCGCGGTGTCGGTCAGGCTGCCGTCGGTGACGCGAAGGCAGCTACACCTACACGCCGCCGGCGGACTTCCACGGCACCGACACGGTGGACTACACCGTCACCGACGGCAGCCTGACCGACACCGCGACCCTGACCCTGACGGTCACGCCGGTGAACGACGCGCCGGTGGCCGGCCACCGGCGCGTCGTTCACCGGAGCCACGTTGACCGTGACGGTGGCGGTGTTGGAGACCAGGTTGCCGTCGGTCACCGTGTAGCTGAAGGTGGCCACGCCGTTGAAGTCGGCATCCGGGGTGAAGGTCACCGCGGTGCTCAATGCCGACGGCACGGTGACCTTCACCCCGGATGCCGACTTCAACGGCGTGGCGACCTTCAGCTACACGGTGACCGACGGCAACCTGGTCTCCAACACCGCCACCGTCACGGTCAACGTGGCTCCCGGTGAACGACGCGCCAGTGGCCCAGAACGATGCGGTCACCGTCAGCGAGGACGTGCCGTTCAGCTCCAGCATCAGCCTGCTGGCCAACGACAGCGACGTCGACGGCGACAGCCTGTCGGTGGTGGCGGGGATCTTGTTCCCCCGGGTTGCCCTTCGGGTTCGGGGCGGGGTTGTGGTTCGGGCTGCCGTGGTTGCGGTTGTGTTCCCCGTTGTGGTTGCGGTGGAGTTCCGCCGGCGGGTTGTGGTTGTGGCTGCCGTCGGCGGCCGGTGAACGACGCCCCGCTGGCCAACGACGACAGCCTGGCGGCGACCGAGGACACCCCGGTGACCTTCAGTGCCGCAGACCTGCTGGGCAACGACAGCGACGTGGACGGCGACAGCCTGAGCATCGCCAGCGTCGTTCACCGGAGCCACGTTGACCGTGACGGTGGCGGTGTTGGAGACCAGGTTGCCGTCGGTCACCGTGTAGCTGAAGGTGGCTACGCCGTTGAAGTCGGCATCCGGGGTGAAGGTCACCGTGCCGTCGGCATTACCGCCGTGCCGCCGGTGCCGCTGGTCACGCTGGCGATGCTCAGGCTGTCGCCGTCCACGTCGCTGTCGTTGCCCAGCAGGTCTGCCGCGGCGAAGGTCACCGGGGTGTCCTCGGTCGCCGCCAGGCTGTCGTCGCGCCGGTGGCCAACGACGACAGCCTGGCGGCGACCGAGGACACCCCGGTGACCTTCAGTGCCGCAGACCTGCTGGGCAACGACAGCGACGTGGACGGCGACAGCCTGAGCATCGCCAGCGTGACCAGCGGCACACCTTCAGCTACACGGTGACCGACGGCAACCTGGTCTCCAACACCGCCACCGTCACGGTCAACGTGGCTCCGGTGAACGACGCTCCGGTGGCCCAGAACGATGCGGTCACCGTCAGCGAGGACGTGCCGTTCAGCTGAACGGCACGTCCTCGCTGACGGTGACCGCATCGTTCTGGGCCACTGGCGCGTCGTTCACCGGCGTGACCGTCAGGGTCAGGGTCGCGGTGTCGGTCAGGCTGCCGTCGGTGACGGTGTAGTCCACCGTGTCGATGCCGACGGCACGGTGACCTTCACCCCGGATGCCGACTTCAACGGCGTGGCCACCTTCAGCTACACGGTGACCGACGGCAACCTGGTCTCCAACACCGCCACCGTCACGGTCAACGTGGCTCCGGTCAACGACGTGCCGCCGGTGCCGCTGGTCACGCTGGCGATGCTCAGGCTGTCGCCGTCCACGTCGCTGTCGTTGCCCAGCAGGTCTGCGGCGGCGAAGGTCACCGGGGTGTCCTCGGTCGCCGCCAGGCTGTCGTCGTTGGCCATGGCCAACGACGACAGCCTGGCGGCGACCGAGGACACCCCGGTGACCTTCAGAGCCGCAGACCTGCTGGGCAACGACAGCGACGTGGACGGCGACAGCCTGAGCATCGCTGGCCAACGACGACACCCTGGCGGCGACGACAGCCTGGCGGCGACCGAGGACACCCCGGTGACCTTCAGTGCCGCAGACCTGCTGGGCAACGACAGCGACGTGGACGGCGACAGCCTGAGCATCGCCAGCGTGACCAGCGGCACCGGCGGCAGGGCGGTGCTTCGCCGCCGACGGCAGCTACATCTACACACCGCCGGCGGACTTCCACGGCACCGACACGGTGGACTACACCGTCACCGACGGCAGCCTGACCGACACCGCGACCCTGACTCGCCGCCGACGGCAGCTACATCTACAAGCACCGCCGTGCCGCCGGTGCCGCTGGTCACGCTGGCGATGCTCAGGCTGTCGCCGTCCACGTCGCTGTCGTTGCCCAGCAGGTCTGCGGCGGAGAAGGTCACCGGGGTGTCCTCGGTCGCCGCCAGGCTGTCGTCCGCCGGCCGACTTCCACGGCACCGACACGGTGGACTACACCGTCACCGACGGCAGCCTGACCCACTCCGCGACCCTGAACCAGACGGACACGCCGGTGAACGACGCCCCGCTGGCCAACGTCGTCAGCCTGGCGGTGACGGTGTAGTCCACCGTGTCGGTGCCGTGGAAGTCCGCCGGCGGCGTGTAGGTGTAGCTGCCGTCGGCGGCGATCACGATGCTGCCGCCCTGGGCGGTGACGAAGGTCCCCGCCACCACCGACAGAGTCTCGCCAGCACCGCGCTGCCGCCGGTGCCGCTGGTCACGCTGGCGATGCTCAGGCTGTCGCCGTCCACGTCGCTGTCGTTGCCCAGCAGGTCTGCGGCACTGAAGGTCACCGGGGTGTCCTCGGTCGCCGCCAGGCTGTCGTCCGCCAGGCTGTCGTCGTTGGCCAGCGGGGCGTCGTTCACCGGCGTGACCGTCAGGGTCAGGGTCGCGGTGTCGGTCAGGCTGCCGTCGGTGACGGTGTAGCCCACCGTGTCGGTGCCGTGGAAGTCCGCCGGCGGGCGTCGTTCACCGGCGTGACCGTCAGGGTCAGGGTCGCGGTGTCGGTCAGGCTGCCGTCGGTGACGGTGTAGTCCACCGTGTCGGTGCCGTGGAAGTCCGCCGGCGGCGTGTAGGTGTAGCTGCCGTCGGCGGCGAAAACGACGCCCCGCTGGCCAACGACGACAGCCTGGCGGCGACCGAGGACACCCCGGTGACCTTCAGTGCCGCAGACCTGCTGGGCAACGACAGCGACGTGGACGGCGACAGCCTGAGCATCGCCAGCGTGACCAGCCCGGAGCCACGTTGACCGTGACGGTGGCGGTGTTGGAGACCAGGTTGCCGTCGGTCACCGTGTAGCTGAAGGTGGCCACGCCGTTGAAGTCGGCATCCGGGGTGAAGGTCACCGTGCCGTCGGCATTCAGCACCGCACGACAGCCTGGCGGCGACCGAGGACACCCCGGTGACCTTCAGTGCCGCAGACCTGCTGGGCAACGACAGCGACGTGGACGGCGACAGCCTGAGCATCGCCAGCGTGACCAGCGGCACCGGCGGCACGGCGGTGCTCATCGTTCTGGGCCACCGGCGCGTCGTTCACCGGCGTGGCCGTCGGGGGCCGGGTCGCGGGGTCGGTCAGGCTGCCGTCGGTGACGGTGTAGTCCACCGTGTCGGTGCCGTGGAAGTCCGCCGGCGGCGTGTAGGTGGACGACAGCCTGGCGGCGACCGAGGACACCCCGGTGACCTTCGCCGCGGCAGACCTGCTGGGCAACGACAGCGACGTCGACGGCGACACCCTGAGCCTCGCCAGCGTGACCAGCGTGACCTGCGGCACCGGCGGCAGCGCGGTCCTGCGTCGTTCACCGGAGCCACGTTGACCGTGACGGTGGCGGTGTTGGAGACCAGGTTGCCGTCGGTCACCGTGTAGCTGAAGGTCGCCACGCCGTTGAAGTCGGCATCCGGGGTGAAGGTCACCGTGCCGTCGGCATTAGCACCGCGCTGCCGCCGGTGCCGCTGGTCACGCTGGCGATGCTCAGGCTGTCGCCGTCCACGTCGCTGTCGTTGCCCAGCAGGTCTGCCGCGGCGAAGGTCACCGGGGTGTCCTCGGTCGCCGCCAGGCTGTCGTCTCGGTCACCGTGTAGCTGAAGGTGGCCACGCCGTTGAAGTCGGCATCCGGGGTGAAGGTCACCGTGCCGTCGGCATTCAGCACCGCCGTGCCGCCGGTGCCGCTGGTCACGCTGGCGATGCTCAGGCTGTCGCCGTCAGCTGAAGGTGGCCACGCCGTTGAAGTCGGCATCCGGGGTGAAGGTCACCGTGCCGTCGGCATTCAGCACCGCCGTGCCGCCGGTGCCGCTGGTCACGCTGGCGATGCTCAGGCTGTCGCCGTCCACGTCGCTGTCGTCGGTGACGAAGGTCCCCGCCACCACCGACAGAGTGTCGCCGTCGACGTCGCTGTCGTTGGCCAGC
>NZ_JANGEY010000024.1 GCF_024451105.1 Stutzerimonas stutzeri | reverse complement strand
AGGCTGATGCTGGAGCTGAACGGCACGTCCTCGCTGACGGTGACCGCATCGTTCTGGGCCACTGGCGCGTCGTTCGAAGGTCCCCGCCACCACCGACAGGCTGTCGCCGTCGACGTCGCTGTCGTTGGCCAGCAGGCTGATGCTGGAACTGAACGGCACGTCCTCGCTGACGGTGACCGCATCGTTCTGGGCCACCGGAGCGTCGTTCACCGGCGACACGGTGGACTACACCGTCACCGACGGCAGCCTGACCGACACCGCGACCCTGACCCTGACGGTCACGCCGGTGAACGACGCGCCGGTGGCCAACGACGACAGCCTGGCGGCGACCGAGGACACCCCGGTGACCTTCCCGGTGAACGACGCGCCGGTGGCCAACGACGACAGCCTGGCGGCGACCGAGGACACCCCGGTGACCTTCAGTGCCGCAGACCTGCTGGGCAACGACAGCGACGTGGACGGCGACAGCCTGAGCATCGCCAGCGTGACCACCGCTGGCCAACGACGACAGCCTGGCGGCGACCGAGGACACCCCGGTGACCTTCGCCGCGGCAGACCTGCTGGGCAACGACAGCGACGTGGACGGCGACAGCCTGAGCATCGCCAGCGTGACCAGCGGCACCGGCGGCACTGACGGTCACGCCGGTGAACGACGCCCCGCTGGCCAACGACGACAGCCTGGCGGCGACCGAGGACACCCCGGTGACCTTCAGTGCCGCAGACCTGCTGGGCAACGACAGCGACGTGGACGGCGACAGCCTGAGCATCGGAAGGTCACCGGGGTGTCCTCGGTCGCCGCCAGGCTGTCGTCGTTGGCCAGCGGGGCGTCGTTCACCGGCGTGACCGTCAGGGTCAGGGTCGCGGTGTCGGTCAGGCTGCCGTCGGTGACGGTGTAGTCCACCGTGTCGTCGCCGCCGACGGCAGCTACACCTACACGCCGCCGGCGGACTTCCACGGCACCGACACGGTGGACTACACCGTCACCGACGGCAGCCTGACCGACACCGCGACCCTGACCCTGACGGTCACGCCGGTCAACGACGCCCCGCCACCACCGACAGGCTGTCGCCGTCGACGTCGCTGTCGTTGGCCAGCAGGCTGATGCTGGAACTGAACGGCACGTCCTCGCTGACGGTGACCGCATCGTTCTGGGCCACCGGAGCGTCGTTCACCGGAGCCACGTTGACCACGCCGTTGAAGTCGGCATCCGGGGTGAAGGTCACCGTGCCGTCGGCATTCAGCACCGCCGTGCCGCCGGTGCCGCTGGTCACGCTGGCGATGCTCAGGCTGTCGCCGTCCACGTCGCTGTCGTTGCCCAGCAGGTCTGCACGCCGTTGAAGTCGGCATCCGGGGTGAAGGTCACCGTGCCGTCGGCATTGAGCACCGCCGTGCCGCCGGTGCCGCTGGTCACGCTGGCGATGCTCAGGCTGTCGCCGTCCACGTCGCTGTCGTTGCCCAGCAGGGCGGGCCCTGACGGTCACGCCGGTGAACGACGCGCCGGTGGCCCAGAACGATGCGGTCACCGTCAGCGAGGACGTGCCGTTCAGCTCCAGCATCAGCCTGCTGGCCAACGACAGCGACGTCGACGGCGACAGCCTGTCGGTGGTGGCACGTCCTCGCTGACGGTGACCGCATCGTTCTGGGCCACTGGCGCGTCGTTCACCGGCGTGACCGTCAGGGTCAGGGTCGCGGTGTCGGTCAGGCTGCCGTCGGTGACGGTGTAGTCCACCGTGTCGGTGCCGTGGAAGTCGACTTCCACGGCACCGACACGGTGGACTACACCGTCACCGACGGCAGCCTGACCGACACCGCGACCCTGACCCTGACGGTCACGCCGGTGAACGACGCGCCGGTGGCCAACGACGACAGCCTGGCGGCGACCGAGGACACCGGTGTCCTCGGTCGCCGCCAGGCTGTCGTCGTTGGCCAGCGGGGCGTCGTTCACCGGCGTGACCGTCAGGGTCAGGGTCGCGGTGTCGGTCAGGCTGCCGTCGGTGACGGTGTAGTCCACCGTGTCGATGCCGTGGAAGTCGCCTGCTGGCCAACGACAGCGACGTCGACGGCGACACTCTGTCGGTGGTGGCGGGGACCTTCGTCACCGCCCAGGGCGGCAGCATCGTGATCGCCGCCGACGGCAGCTACACCTACACGCCGCCGGCGGACTTCCACGGCAGCCTGCTGGCCAACGACAGCGACGTCGACGGCGACAGCCTGTCGGTGGTGGCGGGGACCTTCGTCACCGCCCAGGGCGGCAGCATCGTGATCGCCGCCGACGGCAGCTACACCTACACGCCGCCGGCCGACTTCCACGGCAGGTGTCCTCGGTCGCCGCCAGGCTGTCGTCGTTGGCCAGCGGGGCGTCGTTCACCGGCGTGACCGTCAGGGTCAGGGTCGCGGTGTCGGTCAGGCTGCCGTCGGTGACGGTGTAGTCCACCGTGTCGGTGCCGTGGAAGTCCCACCACCGACAGGCTGTCGCCGTCGACGTCGCTGTCGTTGGCCAGCAGGCTGATGCTGGAGCTGAACGGCACGTCCTCGCTGACGGTGACCGCATCGTTCTGGGCCACTGGCGCGTCGTTCACCGGAGCCACGTTGACCGTGACAGCGACGTCGACGGCGACACTCTGTCGGTGGTGGCGGGGACCTTCGTCACCGCCCAGGGCGGCAGCATCGTGATCGCCGCCGACGGCAGCTACACCTACACGCCGCCGGCGGACTTCCACGGCACCGACACGGTGGACTTGACGAAGGTCCCCGCCACCACCGACAGGCTGTCGCCGTCGACGTCGCTGTCGTTGGCCAGCAGGCTGATGCTGGAACTGAACGGCACGTCCTCGCTGACGGTGACCGCATCGTTCTGGGCCACCGGCGCATCGTTCACCGGTGCCGTCGGTCACCGTGTAGCTGAAGGTGGCCACGCCGTTGAAGTCGGCATCCGGGGTGAAGGTCACCGTGCCGTCGGCATTCAGCACCGCGCTGCCGCCGGTGCCGCTGGTCACGCTGGCGATGCTCAGGCTGTCGCCGTCCAGCTACACCTACACACCGCCGGCCGACTTCCACGGCACCGACACGGTGGACTACACCGTCACCGACGGCAGCCTGACCGACACCGCGACCCTGACCCTGACGGTCACGCCGGTGAACGACGCCCCGCTGGCCAACTACGACATGTCGTCGTTGGCCAGCGGGGCGTCGTTGACCGGCGTGACCGTCAGGGTCAGGGTCGCGGTGTCGGTCAGGCTGCCGTCGGTGACGGTGTAGTCCACCGTGTCGGTGCCGTGGAAGTCCGCCGGCGGCGTGTAGGTGTAGCTGCAGCTACACCTACACGCCGCCGGCCGACTTCCACGGCACCGACACGGTGGACTACACCGTCACCGACGGCAGCCTGACCGACACCGCGACCCTGACCCTGACGGTCACGCCGGTGAACGACGCCCCGCTGGCCCACGACGACATCCAACACCGCCACCGTCACGGTCAACGTGGCTCCGGTGAACGACGCGCCAGTGGCCCAGAACGATGCGGTCACCGTCAGCGAGGACGTGCCGTTCAGCTCCAGCATCAGCCTGCTGGCCAACGACAGCGACGTCGACGGCGACATCCAACACCGCCACCGTCACGGTCAACGTGGCTCCGGTGAACGACGCTCCGGTGGCCCAGAACGATGCGGTCACCGTCAGCGAGGACGTGCCGTTCAGCTCCAGCATCAGCCTGCTGGCCAACGACAGCGACGTCGACGGCGACAAGCATCGCCAGCGTGACCAGCGGCACCGGCGGCAGCGCGGTGCTGAATGCCGACGGCACGGTGACCTTCACCCCGGATGCCGACTTCAACGGCGTGGCCACCTTCAGCTACACGGTGACCGACGGCAGCCTGGTCTCCAACACCGCCACCTACACGCCGCCGGCGGACTTCCACGGCACCGACACGGTGGACTACACCGTCACCGACGGCAGCCTGACCGACACCGCGACCCTGACCCTGACGGTCACGCCGGTGAACGACGCGCCGGTGGCCAACGACGACAGCCTGGCGGACGGCAGCTACATCTACACACCGCCGGCGGACTTCCACGGCACCGACACGGTGGACTACACCGTCACCGACGGCAGCCTGACCGACACCGCGACCCTGACCCTGACGGTCACGCCGGTGAACGACGCCCCGCTGGCCAACAACGACACATCGTTCTGGGCCACCGGCGCGTCGTTCACCGGCGTGACCGTCAGGGTCAGGGTCGCGGTGTCGGTCAGGCTGCCGTCGGTGACGGTGTAGTCCACCGTGTCGGTGCCGTGGAAGTCCGCCGGCGGTGTGTAGATGTAGCTGCCGTCCACCACCGACAGGCTGTCGCCGTCGACGTCGCTGTCGTTGGCCAGCAGGCTGATGCTGGAACTGAACGGCACGTCCTCGCTGACGGTGACCGCATCGTTCTGGGCCACCGGAGCGTCGTTCACCGGCGTGACCGTCAGGGTCAGGGTGTCGTCGTTGGCCAGCGGGGCGTCGTTCACCGGCGTGACCGTCAGGGTCAGGGTCGCGGTGTCGGTCAGGCTGCCGTCGGTGACGGTGTAGTCCACCGTGTCGGTGCCGTGGAAGTCCGCCGGCGGCGTGTAGGTGTAGCTGCCGTTCCCCGCCACCACCGACAGAGTGTCGCCGTCGACGTCGCTGTCGTTGGCCAGCAGGCTGATGCTGGAGCTGAACGGCACGTCCTCGCTGACGGTGACCGCATCGTTCTGGGCCACTGGCGCGTCGTTCACCGGAGCCACGTTGACCGTGCTACACGGTGACCGACGGCAACCTGGTCTCCAACACCGCCACCGTCACGGTCAACGTGGCTCCGGTGAACGACGCTCCGGTGGCCCAGAACGATGCGGTCACCGTCAGCGAGGACGTGCCGTTCAGTTCCAGCATCAGCCTGCTGGCCTGCTCAGGGCGGCGATCTGCGCGGTGGTGAGCTGTGCGCGGCGATCTGCGCGGTGGTGAGGGACCTGGGCGCTGGTGAGGGCGCCCATCTGGCTGCTGGTGAGGCCGGCGACGTTGGCGGTGGTCAGCGCGACGATCTGCGCGGCGGTGAGACAGCGACGTCGACGGCGACACTCTGTCGGTGGTGGCGGGGACCTTCGTCACCGCCCAGGGCGGCAGCATCGTGATCGCCGCCGACGGCAGCTACACCTACACGCCGCCGGCCGACTTCCACGGCACCGACACGGTGGACTACACCGTCTGACGGTGTAGTCCACCGTGTCGGTGCCGTGGAAGTCGGCCGGCGGCGTGTAGGTGTAGCTGCCGTCGGCGGCGATCACGATGCTGCCGCCCTGGGCGGTGACGAAGGTCCCCGCCACCACCGACAGGCTGTCGCCGTCGACGTCGCTGTCTGACGGTGTAGTCCACCGTGTCGATGCCGTGGAAGTCCGCCGGCGGCGTGTAGGTGTAGCTGCCGTCGGCGGCGATCACGATGCTGCCGCCCTGGGCGGTGACGAAGGTCCCCGCCACCACCGACAGAGTGTCGCCGTCGACGTCGCTGTCTGACGGTGTAGTCCACCGTGTCGATGCCGTGGAAGTCCGCCGGCGGCGTGTAGGTGTAGCTGCCGTCGGCGGCGATCACGATGCTGCCGCCCTGGGCGGTGACGAAGGTCCCCGCCACCACCGACAGGCTGTCGCCGTCGACGTCGCTGTCGACAGCGACGTCGACGGCGACAGCCTGTCGGTGGTGGCGGGGACCTTCGTCACCGCCCAGGGCGGCAGCATCGTGATCGCCGCCGACGGCAGCTACACCTACACGCCGCCGGCCGACTTCCACGGCATCGACACGGTGGACTACACCGTCAACGACAGCGACGTGGACGGCGACAGCCTGAGCATCGCCAGCGTGACCAGCGGCACCGGCGGCACGGCGGTGCTCAATGCCGACGGCACGGTGACCTTCACCCCGGATGCCGACTTCAACGGCGTGGCCACCTTCAGCTACACGGTGACCGAGCGGCACCGGCGGCAGCGCGGTGCTGAATGCCGACGGCACGGTGACCTTCACCCCGGATGCCGACTTCAACGGCGTGGCCACCTTCAGCTACACGGTGACCGACGGCAGCCTGGTCTCCAACACCGCCACCGTCACGGTCAACGTGGCTCCGGCGGTGACCGCATCGTTCTGGGCCACTGGCGCGTCGTTCACCGGCGTGACCGTCAGGGTCAGGGTCGCGGTGTCGGTCAGGCTGCCGTCGGTGACGGTGTAGTCCACCGTGTCGGTGCCGTGGAAGTCCGCCGGCGGCGTGTAGGTGTAGCTGCCCGGAGCCACGTTGACCGTGACGGTGGCGGTGTTGGAGACCAGGTTGCCGTCGGTCACCGTGTAGCTGAAGGTGGCTACGCCGTTGAAGTCGGCATCCGGGGTGAAGGTCACCGTGCCGTCGGCATTCAGCACTGCCGTGCCGCCGGTGCCGCCGCTGGTCACGCTGGCGATGCTCAGGCTGTCGCCGTCCACGTCGCTGTCGTTGCCCAGCAGGTCTGCGGCGGCGAAGGTCACCGGGGTGTCCTCGGTCGCCGCCAGGCTGTCGTCGTTGGCCAGCGGGGCGTCGTTCACCGGCGTGACCGTCAGTCACCGACGGCAGCCTGACCGACACCGCGACCCTGACCCTGACGGTCACGCCGGTGAACGACGCCCCGCTGGCCAACGACGACAGCCTGGCGGCGACCGAGGACACCCCGGTGACCTTCGCCGCGGCAGACCTGCTGGGCAACGAACCCGACCGTGTAGCTGAAGGTGGCCACGCCGTTGAAGTCGGCATCCGGGGTGAAGGTCACCGTGCCGTCGGCATTCAGCACCGCGCTGCCGCCGGTGCCGCTGGTCACGCTGGCGATGCTCAGGCTGTCGCCGTCCACGTCGCTGTCGTTGCCCAGCAGGTCTGTCGTCGTTGGCCAGCGGGGCGTCGTTGACCGGCGTGACCGTCAGGGTCAGGGTCGCGGTGTCGGTCAGGCTGCCGTCGGTGACGGTGTAGTCCACCGTGTCGGTGCCGTGGAAGTCCGCCGGCGGTGTGTAGATGTAGCTGCCGTCGGCGGCGAACGGCAGCTACACCTACACGCCGCCGGCCGACTTCCACGGCACCGACACGGTGGACTACACCGTCACCGACGGCAGCCTGACCGACACCGCGACCCTGACCCTGACGGTCACGCCGGTGAACGACGCCCCAGTGGCCCAGAACGATGCGGTCACCGACGGTCAACGTGGCTCCGGTGAACGACGCTCCGGTGGCCCAGAACGATGCGGTCACCGTCAGCGAGGACGTGCCGTTCAGCTCCAGCATCAGCCTGCTGGCCAACGACAGCGACGTCGACGGCGACACTCTGTCGGTGGTGGCGGGGACCTTCGTCACGGCAGCTACACCTACACACCGCCGGCCGACTTCCACGGCACCGACACGGTGGACTACACCGTCACCGACGGCAGCCTGACCGACACCGCGACCCTGACCCTGACGGTCACGCCGGTGAACGACGCGCCGGTGGCCAACGACGACAGCCTGGCGGCCGCCAGGCTGTCGTCGTTGGCCAGCGGGGCGTCGTTCACCGGCGTGACCGTCAGGGTCAGGGTCGCGGTGTCGGTCAGGCTGCCGTCGGTGACGGTGTAGTCCACCGTGTCGATGCCGTGGAAGTCCGCCGGCGGCGTGTAGGTGTAGCTGCCGTACGGCAGCTACACCTACACGCCGCCGGCCGACTTCCACGGCATCGACACGGTGGACTACACCGTCACCGACGGCAGCCTGACCGACACCGCGACCCTGACCCTGACGGTCACGCCGGTGAACGACGCCCCGCTGGCCAACGACGACAGCCTGGCGGCGGTCAACGTGGCTCCGGTGAACGACGCTCCGGTGGCCCAGAACGATGCGGTCACCGTCAGCGAGGACGTGCCGTTCAGCTCCAGCATCAGCCTGCTGGCCAACGACAGCGACGTCGACGGCGACAGCCTGTCGGTGGTGGCGGGGACCTTCGTCAGCTACACGGTGACCGACGGCAACCTGGTCTCCAACACCGCCACCGTCACGGTCAACGTGGCTCCGGTGAACGACGCTCCGGTGGCCCAGAACGATGCGGTCACCGTCAGCGAGGACGTGCCGTTCAGCTCCAGCATCAGCCTGCTGGCCAACGACATGACGAAGGTCCCCGCCACCACCGACAGGCTGTCGCCGTCGACGTCGCTGTCGTTGGCCAGCAGGCTGATGCTGGAGCTGAACGGCACGTCCTCGCTGACGGTGACCGCATCGTTCTGGGCCACCGGGGCGTCGTTCACCGGAGCCACGTTGACCGTACGGTCAACGTGGCTCCGGTGAACGACGCCCCGGTGGCCCAGAACGATGCGGTCACCGTCAGCGAGGACGTGCCGTTCAGCTCCAGCATCAGCCTGCTGGCCAACGACAGCGACGTCGACGGCGACACTCTGTCGGTGGTGGCGGGGACCTTCGTCACGGTGACGAAGGTCCCCGCCACCACCGACAGACTGTCGCCGTCGACGTCGCTGTCGTTGGCCAGCAGGCTGATGCTGGAGCTGAACGGCACGTCCTCGCTGACGGTGACCGCATCGTTCTGGGCCACTGGCGCGTCGTTCACCGGCGTGACCGTCAGGGCGGTGACGAAGGTCCCCGCCACCACCGACAGACTGTCGCCGTCGACGTCGCTGTCGTTGGCCAGCAGGCTGATGCTGGAGCTGAACGGCACGTCCTCGCTGACGGTGACCGCATCGTTCTGGGCCACCGGAGCGTCGTTCACCGGAGCCACGTTGACCGCTTCACCCCGGATGCCGACTTCAACGGCGTGGCCACCTTCAGCTACACGGTGACCGACGGCAACCTGGTCTCCAACACCGCCACCGTCACGGTCAACGTGGCTCCGGTGAACGACGCGCCGGTGGCCCAGAACGATGCGGTCACCGTCAGCGAGGACGTGCTGGACTACACCGTCACCGACGGCAGCCTGACCGACACCGCGACCCTGACCCTGACGGTCACGCCGGTGAACGACGCGCCAGTGGCCCAGAACGATGCGGTCACCGTCAGCGAGGACGTGCCGTTCAGTTCCAGCATCAGCCTGCTGGCCAACGACAGCGACCACCGCCCAGGGCGGCAGCATCGTGATCGCCGCCGACGGCAGCTACACCTACACGCCGCCGGCCGACTTCCACGGCATCGACACGGTGGACTACACCGTCACCGACGGCAGCCTGACCGACACCGCGCCCCTGACCCTGACGGTCACGCCGGTGAACGACGCCATCCGGGGTGAAGGTCACCGTGCCGTCGGCATTGAGCACCGCCGTGCCGCCGGTGCCGCTGGTCACGCTGGCGATGCTCAGGCTGTCGCCGTCCACGTCGCTGTCGTTGCCCAGCAGGTCTGCGGCGGCGAAGGTCACCGGGGTGTCCTCGGTCGCCGCCACATCCGGGGTGAAGGTCACCGTGCCGTCGGCATTCAGCACCGCCGTGCCGCCGGTGCCGCTGGTCACGCTGGCGATGCTCAGGCTGTCGCCGTCCACGTCGCTGTCGTTGCCCAGCAGGTCTGCGGCGGCGAAGGTCACCGGGGTGTCCTCGGTCGCCGCCACGGCATCCGGGGTGAAGGTCACCGTGCCGTCGGCATTCAGCACCGCCGTGCCGCCGGTGCCGCTGGTCACGCTGGCGATGCTCAGGCTGTCGCCGTCCACGTCGCTGTCGTTGCCCAGCAGGTCTGCCGCGGCGAAGGTCACCGGGGTGTCCTCGGTCGCCGTGGCGGCGACCGAGGACACCCCGGTGACCTTCAGTGCCGCAGACCTGCTGGGCAACGACAGCGACGTGGACGGCGACAGCCTGAGCATCGCCAGCGTGACCAGCGGCACCGGCGGCAGCGCGGTGCTCAATGCCGACGGCACGGTGACCTTCACCCCGGATGGTCAGGGTCGCGGTGTCGGTCAGGCTGCCGTCGGTGACGGTGTAGTCCACCGTGTCGGTGCCGTGGAAGTCCGCCGGCGGCGTGTAGGTGTAGCTGCCGTCGGCGGCGATCACGATGCTGCCGCCTTGGGCGGTGACGAAGGTCCCCGCCACCACCGACAGACATCCGGGGTGAAGGTCACCGTGCCGTCGGCATTCAGCACCGCCGTGCCGCCGGTGCCGCTGGTCACGCTGGCGATGCTCAGGCTGTCGCCGTCCACGTCGCTGTCGTTGCCCAGCAGGTCTGCGGCACTGAAGGTCACCGGGGTGTCCTCGGTCGCCGCCAGTTGACCGTGACGGTGGCGGTGTTGGAGACCAGGTTGCCGTCGGTCACCGTGTAGCTGAAGGTGGCCACGCCGTTGAAGTCGGCATCCGGGGTGAAGGTCACCGTGCCGTCGGCATTGAGCACCGCCGTGCCGCCGGTGCCGCTGGTCACGCTGGCGATGCTTGGCGGCGACCGAGGACACCCCGGTGACCTTCAGTGCCGCAGACCTGCTGGGCAACGACAGCGACGTGGACGGCGACAGCCTGAGCATCGCCAGCGTGACCAGCGGCACCGGCGGCACGGCGGTGCTCAATGCCGACGGCACGGTGACCTTCACCCCGGATGAGCATCGCCAGCGTGACCAGCGGCACCGGCGGCAGCGCGGTGCTGAATGCCGACGGCACGGTGACCTTCACCCCGGATGCCGACTTCAACGGCGTGGCCACCTTCAGCTACACGGTGACCGACGGCAACCTGGTCTCCAACACCGCCACCGTCACGGTCAACGGGTGACCTTCACCCCGGATGCCGACTTCAACGGCGTGGCCACCTTCAGCTACACGGTGACCGACGGCAACCTGGTCTCCAACACCGCCACCGTCACGGTCAACGTGGCTCCGGTGAACGACGCCCCGCTGGCCAACGACGACAGCCTGCCGGCGACCGAGGACAACGATGCGAAGACCCTGGCCGCGGACGAGCTGGTGACGCTGACGGCCACCAAGACCGACAAGGACGGCGACAGCGCCCAGGCCACCCTCAACATCGGCCAGAACCTGGTGTTCAAGGACGACGGCCCATCGCTCGCCTTCGGCAACCTGGTCGGCACCGGTACCACGTCCTCGCTGACGGTGACCGCATCGTTCTGGGCCACTGGCGCGTCGTTCACCGGAGCCACGTTGACCGTGACGGTGGCGGTGTTGGAGACCAGGTTGCCGTCGGTCACCGTGTAGCTGAAGGTGGCCACGCCGTTGAAGTCGGCATCCGGGGTGAAGGTCACCGTGGCGGCGACCGAGGACACCCCGGTGACCTTCGCCGCGGCAGACCTGCTGGGCAACGACAGCGACGTGGACGGCGACAGCCTGAGCAGCGCCAGCGGGACCCGCGGCAGCGCCGGCACCGCGGCGCTGAATGCCGACGGCACGGTGACCTTCACCCCGGATGCCGTGGCGGCGACCGAGGACACCCCGGTGACCTTCGCCGCGGCAGACCTGCTGGGCAACGACAGCGACGTGGACGGCGACAGCCTGAGCATCGCCAGCGTGACCAGCGGCACCGGCGGCACGGCGGTGCTCAATGCCGACGGCACGGTGACCTTCACCCCGGATGCCGTGGCGGCGACCGAGGACACCCCGGTGACCTTCGCCGCGGCAGACCTGCTGGGCAACGACAGCGACGTGGACGGCGACAGCCTGAGCATCGCCAGCGTGACCAGCGGCACCGGCGGCAGCGCGGTGCTGAATGCCGACGGCACGGTGACCTTCACCCCGGATGCCGGGTGACCTTCACCCCGGATGCCGACTTCAACGGCGTGGCCACCTTCAGCTACACGGTGACCGACGGCAACCTGGTCTCCAACACCGCCACCGTCACGGTCAACGTGGCTCCGGTGAACGATGCGCCGGTGGCCCAGAACGATGCGGTCACCGTCAGCGAGGACGTCGGCATCCGGGGTGAAGGTCACCGTGCCGTCGGCATTCAGCACCGCGCTGCCGCCGGTGCCGCTGGTCACGCTGGCGATGCTCAGGCTGTCGCCGTCCACGTCGCTGTCGTTGCCCAGCAGGTCTGCGGCACTGAAGGTCACCGGGGTGTCCTCGGTCGCCGCCACCCAGAACGATGCGGTCACCGTCAGCGAGGACGTGCCGTTCAGTTCCAGCATCAGCCTGCTGGCCAACGACAGCGACATCGATGGCGACACTCTGTCGGTGGTGGCGGGGACCTTCGTCACCGCCCAGGGCGGCAGCATCGTGATCGCCGCCGACGGCAGCTACACGACCCTGACCCTGACGGTCACGCCGGTGAACGACGCCCCGCTGGCCAACGACGACAGCCTGGCGGCGACCGAGGACACCCCGGTGACCTTCGCCGCGGCAGACCTGCTGGGCAACGACAGCGACGTGGACGGCGACAGCCTGAGCATCGCCAGCGTGACCAGCGCACGTCCTCGCTGTCGGTGACCGCTTCGTTGTGGGCCACCGGGGCGTCGTTGACCGGCGTGACCGTCAGGGTCAGGGTCGCGGTGTCGGTCAGGCTGCCGTCGGTGACGGTGTAGTCCACCGTGTCGGTGCCGTGGAAGTCCGCCGGCGGCGTGTAGGTGTAGCTGGCCACCTTCAGCTACACGGTGACCGACGGCAACCTGGTCTCCAACACCGCCACCGTCACGGTCAACGTGGCTCCGGTGAACGACGCGCCAGTGGCCCAGAACGATGCGGTCACCGTCAGCGAGGACGTGCCGTTCAGCTCCAGCATCAGCCTGCTGGCCAACGACACAGCTACACCTACACGCCGCCGGCGGACTTCCACGGCACCGACACGGTGGACTACACCGTCACCGACGGCAGCCTGACCGACACCGCGACCCTGACCCTGACGGTCACGCCGGTGAACGACGCGCCGCTGGCCAACGACGACAGCCTGGCGGCGACCGAGGACACCGTTGACCGTGACGGTGGCGGTGTTGGAGACCAGGTTGCCGTCGGTCACCGTGTAGCTGAAGGTGGCCACGCCGTTGAAGTCGGCATCCGGGGTGAAGGTCACCGTGCCGTCGGCATTCAGCACCGCCGTGCCGCCGGTGCCGCTGGTCACGCTGGCGATGCTCAGGGGTGACCTTCACCCCGGATGCCGACTTCAACGGCGTGGCCACCTTCAGCTACACGGTGACCGACGGCAACCTGGTCTCCAACACCGCCACCGTCACGGTCAACGTGGCTCCGGTGAACGACGCCCCGGTGGCCCAGAACGATGCGGTCACCGTCAGCGAGGACGTGCGCAGCTACACCTACACGCCGCCGGCCGACTTCCACGGCATCGACACGGTGGACTACACCGTCACCGACGGCAGCCTGACCGACACCGCGACCCTGACCCTGACGGTCACGCCGGTGAACGACGCGCCAGTGGCCCAGAACGATGCGGTCACCGTCAGCGAGGACGTGAGTCGGCATCCGGGGTGAAGGTCACCGTGCCGTCGGCATTCAGCACCGCGCTGCCGCCGGTGCCGCTGGTCACGCTGGCGATGCTCAGGCTGTCGCCGTCCACGTCGCTGTCGTTGCCCAGCAGGTCCGCCGCGGCGAAGGTCACCGGGGTGTCCTCGGTCGCCGCCATGTCGCCGTCCACGTCGCTGTCGTTGCCCAGCAGGTCTGCGGCGGCGAAGGTCACCGGGGTGTCCTCGGTCGCCGCCAGGCTGTCGTCGTTGGCCAGCGGGGCGTCGTTCACCGGCGTGACCGTCAGGGTCAGGGTCGCGGTGTCGGTCAGGCTGCCGTCGGTGACGGGACAGCCTGGCGGCGACCGAGGACACCCCGGTGACCTTCAGTGCCGCAGACCTGCTGGGCAACGACAGCGACGTGGACGGCGACAGCCTGAGCATCGCCAGCGTGACCAGCGGCACCGGCGGCACCGCGGTGCTCAATGCCGACGGCACGGTGACCTTCACCCCGGATGCACCGCCACCGTCACGGTCAACGTGGCTCCGGTGAACGACGCTCCGGTGGCCCAGAACGATGCGGTCACCGTCAGCGAGGACGTGCCGTTCAGTTCCAGCATCAGCCTGCTGGCCAACGACAGCGACATCGATGGCGACACTCTGTCGGTGGTGGCGGGGACCTTCGTCAACGGCAGCTACACCTACACGCCGCCGGCGGACTTCCACGGCATCGACACGGTGGACTACACCGTCACCGACGGCAGCCTGACCGACACCGCGACCCTGACCCTGACGGTCACGCCGGTGAACGACGCGCCGGTGGCCAACGACGACAGCCTGGCGGCGACCGAGGACACCCATCCGGGGTGAAGGTCACCGTGCCGTCGGCATTGAGCACCGCGGTGCCGCCGGTGCCGCTGGTCACGCTGGCGATGCTCAGGCTGTCGCCGTCCACGTCGCTGTCGTTGCCCAGCAGGTCTGCGGCGGCGAAGGTCACCGGGGTGTCCTCGGTCGCCGCCAGGCTGTCGTGCACGGTGACCTTCACCCCGGATGCCGACTTCAACGGCGTGGCGACCTTCAGCTACACGGTGACCGACGGCAACCTGGTCTCCAACACCGCCACCGTCACGGTCAACGTGGCTCCGGTGAACGACGCGCCGGTGGCCCAGAACGATGCGGTCACCGTCAGCGAGGACGTGCTGTCCTCGGTCGCCGCCAGGCTGTCGTCGTTGGCCAGCGGGGCGTCGTTCACCGGAGCCACGTTGACCGTGACGGTGGCGGTGTTGGAGACCAGGTTGCCGTCGGTCACCGTGTAGCTGAAGGTGGCTACGCCGTTGAAGTCGGCATCCGGGGTGAAGGTCACCGTGCCGTGCACGTCCTCGCTGACGGTGACCGCATCGTTCTGGGCCACCGGGGCGTCGTTCACCGGAGCCACGTTGACCGTGACGGTGGCGGTGTTGGAGACCAGGTTGCCGTCGGTCACCGTGTAGCTGAAGGTCGCCACGCCGTTGAAGTCGGCATCCGGGGTGAAGGTCACCGTGCGCACGTCCTCGCTGACGGTGACCGCATCGTTCTGGGCCACCGGAGCGTCGTTCACCGGAGCCACGTTGACCGTGACGGTGGCGGTGTTGGAGACCAGGTTGCCGTCGGTCACCGTGTAGCTGAAGGTCGCCACGCCGTTGAAGTCGGCATCCGGGGTGAAGGTCACCGTGCCCCAGAACGATGCGGTCACCGTCAGCGAGGACGTGCCGTTCAGCTCCAGCATCAGCCTGCTGGCCAACGACAGCGACGTCGACGGCGACAGTCTGTCGGTGGTGGCGGGGACCTTCGTCACCGCCCAGGGCGGCAGCATCGTGATCGCCGCCGACGGCAGCTACACCTACAGCACGGTGACCTTCACCCCGGATGCCGACTTCAACGGCGTGGCCACCTTCAGCTACACGGTGACCGACGGCAACCTGGTCTCCAACACCGCCACCGTCACGGTCAACGTGGCTCCGGTGAACGACGCTCCGGTGGCCCAGAACGATGCGGTCACCGTCAGCGAGGACGTGCAGTCCACCGTGTCGGTGCCGTGGAAGTCCGCCGGCGGTGTGTAGATGTAGCTGCCGTCGGCGGCGATCACGATGCTGCCGCCCTGGGCGGTGACGAAGGTCCCCGCCACCACCGACAGAGTGTCGCCGTCGACGTCGCTGTCGTTGGCCAGCAGGCTGATGCTGGAGCTGAATTCAGTTCCAGCATCAGCCTGCTGGCCAACGACAGCGACATCGATGGCGACACTCTGTCGGTGGTGGCGGGGACCTTCGTCACCGCCCAGGGCGGCAGCATCGTGATCGCCGCCGACGGCAGCTACACCTACACGCCGCCGGCGGACTTCCACGGCACCGACACGGTGGACTTTCAGTTCCAGCATCAGCCTGCTGGCCAACGACAGCGACATCGATGGCGACACTCTGTCGGTGGTGGCGGGGACCTTCGTCACTGCCCAGGGCGGCAGCATCGTGATCGCCGCCGACGGCAGCTACATCTACACACCGCCGGCGGACTTCCACGGCACCGACACGGTGGACTCATCCGGGGTGAAGGTCACCGTGCCGTCGGCATTGAGCACCGCGCTGCCGCCGGTGCCGCTGGTCACGCTGGCGATGCTCAGGCTGTCGCCGTCCACGTCGCTGTCGTTGCCCAGCAGGTCTGCGGCGGCGAAGGTCACCGGGGTGTCCTCGGTCGCCGCCAGGCTGTCGTCCGGTGACGAAGGTCCCCGCCACCACCGACAGGCTGTCGCCGTCGACGTCGCTGTCGTTGGCCAGCAGGCTGATGCTGGAACTGAACGGCACGTCCTCGCTGACGGTGACCGCATCGTTCTGGGCCACTGGCGCGTCGTTCACCGGCGTGACCGTCAGGGTCAGGGTCGCGGTGTGTCGCCGTCCACGTCGCTGTCGTTGCCCAGCAGGTCTGCGGCGGCGAAGGTCACCGGGGTGTCCTCGGTCGCCGCCAGGCTGTCGTCGTTGGCCAGCGGGGCGTCGTTCACCGGCGTGACCGTCAGAGTCAGGGTCGCGGTGTCGGTCAGGCTGCCGTCGGTGACGGTGTAGCACCGCGACCCTGACCCTGACGGTCACGCCGGTGAACGACGCGCCAGTGGCCCAGAACGATGCGGTCACCGTCAGCGAGGACGTGCCGTTCAGTTCCAGCATCAGCCTGCTGGCCAACGACAGCGACATCGATGGCGACACTCTGTCGGTGGTGGCGGGGACCTTCGTCACCGCTACACCGTCACCGACGGCAGCCTGACCGACACCGCGACCCTGACTCTGACGGTCACGCCGGTGAACGACGCCCCGCTGGCCAACGACGACAGCCTGGCGGCGACCGAGGACACCCCGGTGACCTTCAGTGCCGCAGACCTGCTGGGCAACGACAGCGACGTGGACGGCGACACTACACCGTCACCGACGGCAGCCTGACCGACACCGCGACCCTGACCCTGACGGTCACGCCGGTGAACGACGCCCCGCTGGCCAACGACGACAGCCTGGCGGCGACCGAGGACACCCCGGTGACCTTCAGTGCCGCAGACCTGCTGGGCAACGACAGCGACGTGGACGGCGACACCAGCATCAGCCTGCTGGCCAACGACAGCGACGTCGACGGCGACAGCCTGTCGGTGGTGGCGGGGACCTTCGTCACCGCCCAGGGCGGCAGCATCGTGATCGCCGCCGACGGCAGCTACACCTACACACCGCCGGCCGACTTCCACGGCACCGACACGGTGGACTACACCGTCATGACGGTGTAGTCCACCGTGTCGGTGCCGTGGAAGTCGGCCGGCGGTGTGTAGGTGTAGCTGCCGTCGGCGGCGATCACGATGCTGCCGCCCTGGGCGGTGACGAAGGTCCCCGCCACCACCGACAGACTGTCGCCGTCGACGTCGCTGTCGTTGGCCAGCAGGCTGATGCTGGTGTCGCCGTCGACGTCGCTGTCGTTGGCCAGCAGGCTGATGCTGGAGCTGAACGGCACGTCCTCGCTGACGGTGACCGCATCGTTCTGGGCCACTGGCGCGTCGTTCACCGGCGTGACCGTCAGGGTCAGGGTCGCGGTGTCGGTCAGGCTGCCGTCGGTGACGGTGTAGTCCACCCTGACCCTGACGGTCACGCCGGTGAACGACGCCCCGCTGGCCAACGACGACAGCCTGGCGGCGACCGAGGACACCCCGGTGACCTTCGCCGCGGCAGACCTGCTGGGCAACGACAGCGACGTCGACGGCGACAGCCTGAGCATCGCCAGCGTGACCAGCGGCACCGGCGGCACCAGCGTGACCAGCGGCACCGGCGGCAGCGCGGTGCTCAATGCCGACGGCACGGTGACCTTCACCCCGGATGCCGACTTCAACGGCGTGGCCACCTTCAGCTACACGGTGACCGACGGCAACCTGGTTTCCAACACCGCCACCGTCACGGTCAACGTGGCTCCGGTGAACGACGCCCGGAGCCACGTTGACCATGACGGTGGCGGTGTTGGAGACCAGGTTGCCATCGGTCACCGTGTAGCTGAAGGTGGCCACGCCGTTGAAGTCGGCATCCGGGGTGAAGGTCACCGTGCCGTCGGCATTCAGCACCGCCGTGCCGCCGGTGCCGCTGGTCACGCTGGCGATGCTCAGGCCCGGAGCCACGTTGACCATGACGGTGGCGGTGTTGGAGACCAGGTTGCCATCGGTCACCGTGTAGCTGAAGGTGGCCACGCCGTTGAAGTCGGCATCCGGGGTGAAGGTCACCGTGCCGTCGGCATTGAGCACCGCCGTGCCGCCGGTGCCGCTGGTCACGCTGGCGATGCTCAGGCCCGACGGCAACCTGGTCTCCAACACCGCCACCGTCACGGTCAACGTGGCTCCGGTGAACGACGCGCCGCTGGCCAACGACGACAGCCTGGCGGCGACCGAGGACACCCCGGTGACCTTCGCCGCGGCGGACCTGCTGGGCAACGACAGCGATGTGGACGGCGACAGCCTGAGCATCGAATGCCGACGGCACGGTGACCTTCACCCCGGATGCCGACTTCAACGGCGTTGCCACCTTCAGCTACACGGTGACCGACGGCAACCTGGTCTCCAACACCGCCACCGTCACGGTCAACGTGGCTCCGGTGAACGACGCGCCAGTGGCCCAGAACGATGCGGTCACCGTCAGCGAGGACG
>NZ_JANGEY010000023.1 GCF_024451105.1 Stutzerimonas stutzeri | reverse complement strand
GCAACGACAGCGACGTGGACGGCGACAGCCTGAGCATCGCCAGCGTGACCAGCGGCACCGGCGGCACGGCGGTGCTGAATGCCGACGGCACGGTGACCTTCACCCCGGATGCCGACTTCAACGGCGTAGCCACCTTCAGCTACACGGTGACCGACGGCAACCTGGTCTCCAACACCGCCACGTCCTCGCTGACGGTGACCGCATCGTTCTGGGCCACCGGGGCGTCGTTGACCGGCGTGACCGTCAGGGTCAGGGTCGCGGTGTCGGTCAGGCTGCCGTCGGTGACGGTGTAGTCCACCGTGTCGATGCCGTGGAAGTCCGCCGGCGGCGTGTAGGTGTAGCTGCCGTCGGCGGCGATGGTCACGCTGGCGATGCTCAGGCTGTCGCCGTCCACGTCGCTGTCGTTGCCCAGCAGGTCTGCGGCACTGAAGGTCACCGGGGTGTCCTCGGTCGCCGCCAGGCTGTCGTCGTTGGCCACCGGCGCATCGTTCACCGGAGCCACGTTGACCGTGACGGTGGCGGTGTTGGAGACCAGGCTGTCGGTGGTGGCGGGGACCTTCGTCACCGCCCAGGGCGGCAGCATCGTGATCGCCGCCGACGGCAGCTACACCTACACGCCGCCGGCGGACTTCCACGGCATCGACACGGTGGACTACACCGTCACCGACGGCAGCCTGACCGACACCGCGACCCTGACCCTGACGGTCACGCCGGTACCTTCAGCTACACGGTGACCGACGGCAACCTGGTCTCCAACACCGCCACCGTCACGGTCAACGTGGCTCCGGTGAACGACGCCCCGGTGGCCCAGAACGATGCGGTCACCGTCAGCGAGGACGTGCCGTTCAGCTCCAGCATCAGCCTGCTGGCCAACGACAGCGACGTCGACGGCGACAGCCACGCCGTTGAAGTCGGCATCCGGGGTGAAGGTCACCGTGCCGTCGGCATTGAGTACCGCCGTGCCGCCGGTGCCGCTGGTCACGCTGGCGATGCTCAGGCTGTCGCCGTCCACGTCGCTGTCGTTGCCCAGCAGGTCTGCCGCGGCGAAGGTCACCGGGGTGTCCTCGGTCGCCGCCAGGCCTACACCGTCACCGACGGCAGCCTGACCGACACCGCGACCCTGACCCTGACGGTCACGCCGGTGAACGACGCGCCGGTGGCCAACGACGACAGCCTGGCGGCGACCGAGGACACCCCGGTGACCTTCAGTGCCGCAGACCTGCTGGGCAACGACAGCGACGTGGACGGCGACAGCCTGAGCATCGGCCGCGGCGAAGGTCACCGGGGTGTCCTCGGTCGCCGCCAGGCTGTCGTCGTTGGCCAGCGGCGCGTCGTTCACCGGAGCCACGTTGACCGTGACGGTGGCGGTGTTGGAGACCAGGTTGCCGTCGGTCACCGTGTAGCTGAAGGTGGCCACGCCGTTGAAGTCGGCATCCGGGGTGAAGGTCACCGCGTCGTTCACCGGCGTGACCGTCAGGGTCAGGGTCGCGGTGTCGGTCAGGCTGCCGTCGGTGACGGTGTAGTCCACCGTGTCGGTGCCGTGGAAGTCGGCCGGCGGTGTGTAGGTGTAGCTGCCGTCGGCGGCGATCACGATGCTGCCGCCCTGGGCGGTGACGAAGGTCCCCGCCACCACCGACAGACCGGCGTGACCGTCAGGGTCAGGGTCGCGGTGTCGGTCAGGCTGCCGTCGGTGACGGTGTAGTCCACCGTGTCGGTGCCGTGGAAGTCCGCCGGCGGTGTGTAGATGTAGCTGCCGTCGGCGGCGATCACGATGCTGCCGCCCTGGGCGGTGACGAAGGTCCCCGCCACCACCGACAGAGTGTCGCCACGACAGCGACGTGGACGGCGACAGCCTGAGCATCGCCAGCGTGACCAGCGGCACCGGCGGCACGGCGGTGCTCAATGCCGACGGCACGGTGACCTTCACCCCGGATGCCGACTTCAACGGCGTGGCGACCTTCAGCTACACGGTGACCGACGGCAACCTGGTCTCCAACACCGCCACCGTCACGGTCAACGACGACAGCGACGTGGACGGCGACAGCCTGAGCATCGCCAGCGTGACCAGCGGCACCGGCGGCAGCGCGGTGCTCAATGCCGACGGCACGGTGACCTTCACCCCGGATGCCGACTTCAACGGCGTGGCGACCTTCAGCTACACGGTGACCGACGGCAACCTGGTCTCCAACACCGCCACCGTCACGGTCAACGTCACCGACGGCAGCCTGACCGACACCGCGACCCTGACCCTGACGGTCACGCCGGTGAACGACGCCCCGCTGGCCAACGACGACAGCCTGGCGGCGACCGAGGACACCCCGGTGACCTTCGCCGCGGCAGACCTGCTGGGCAACGACAGCGACGTGGACGGCGACAGCCTGAGCATCGCCAGCGTGACCAGCGCGCTGGTCACGCTGGCGATGCTCAGGCTGTCGCCGTCCACGTCGCTGTCGTTGCCCAGCAGGTCTGCGGCGGCGAAGGTCACCGGGGTGTCCTCGGTCGCCGCCAGGCTGTCGTCGTTGGCCAGCGGCGCGTCGTTCACCGGCGTGACCGTCAGGGTCAGGGTCGCGGTGTCGGTCAGGCTGCCGTCGGTGACGGTGGCGGCGACCGAGGACACCCCGGTGACCTTCGCCGCGGCAGACCTGCTGGGCAACGACAGCGACGTGGACGGCGACAGCCTGAGCATCGCCAGCGTGACCAGCGGCACCGGCGGCAGCGCGGTGCTGAATGCCGACGGCACGGTGACCTTCACCCCGGATGCCGACTTCAACGGCGTGGCCACCTTCAGCTACATGTAGCTGAAGGTGGCCACGCCGTTGAAGTCGGCATCCGGGGTGAAGGTCACCGTGCCGTCGGCATTGAGCACCGCGCTGCCGCCGGTGCCGCTGGTCACGCTGGCGATGCTCAGGCTGTCGCCGTCGACGTCGCTGTCGTTGCCCAGCAGGTCTGCCGCGGCGAAGGTCACCGGGGTGTCCTCGGTCGCCGCCATCACCGACGGCAGCCTGACCGACACCGCGACCCTGACCCTGACGGTCACGCCGGTGAACGACGCCCCGCTGGCCAACGACGACAGCCTGGCGGCGACCGAGGACACCCCGGTGACCTTCGCCGCCGCAGACCTGCTGGGCAACGACAGCGACGTGGACGGCGACAGCCTGAGCATCGCCAGCGTGACCAGCGGCACGGCTGCCGTCGGTGACGGTGTAGTCCACCGTGTCGGTGCCGTGGAAGTCCGCCGGCGGCGTGTAGGTGTAGCTGCCGTCGGCGGCGATCACGATGCTGCCGCCCTGGGCGGTGACGAAGGTCCCCGCTACCACCGACAGAGTGTCGCCGTCGACGTCGCTGTCGTTGGCCAGCAGGCTGATGCTGGAGCTGAACGGTGGTCACGCTGGCGATGCTCAGGCTGTCGCCGTCCACGTCGCTGTCGTTGCCCAGCAGGTCTGCGGCACTGAAGGTCACCGGGGTGTCCTCGGTCGCCGCCAGGCTGTCGTCGTTGGCCAGCGGGGCGTCGTTCACCGGCGTGACCGTCAGGGTCAGGGTCGCGGTGTCGGTCAGGCTGCCGTCGGTGACGGTGTAGACGACAGCGACGTGGACGGCGACAGCCTGAGCATCGCCAGCGAGACCAGCGGCACCGGCGGCACGGCAGTGCTGAATGCCGACGGCACGGTGACCTTCACCCCGGATGCCGACTTCAACGGCGTGGCCACCTTCAGCTACACGGTGACCGACGGCAACCTGGTCTCCAACACCGCCACCGTCACGGTCAACGTGGCTCGAGCCACGTTGACCGTGACGGTGGCGGTGTTGGAGACCAGGTTGCCGTCGGTCACCGTGTAGCTGAAGGTCGCCACGCCGTTGAAGTCGGCATCCGGGGTGAAGGTCACCGTGCCGTCGGCATTGAGTACCGCCGTGCCGCCGGTGCCGCTGGTCACGCTGGCGATGCTCAGGCTGTCGCCGTCCACGTCGCTGTCGTCCACCTTCAGCTACACGGTGACCGACGGCAACCTGGTCTCCAACACCGCCACCGTCACGGTCAACGTGGCTCCGGTGAACGATGCGCCGGTGGCCCAGAACGATGCGGTCACCGTCAGCGAGGACGTGCCGTTCAGTTCCAGCATCAGCCTGCTGGCCAACGACAGCGACGTCGACGGCGACAGCCTGTCGGTGGTGGAGCTGCCGTCGGCGGCGATCACGATGCTGCCGCCCTGGGCGGTGACGAAGGTCCCCGCTACCACCGACAGAGTGTCGCCGTCGACGTCGCTGTCGTTGGCCAGCAGGCTGATGCTGGAGCTGAACGGCACGTCCTCGCTGACGGTGACCGCATCGTTCTGGGCCACTGGCGCGTCGTTCACCGGCGTGACCGTCAGGGTCGATGCTCAGGCTGTCGCCGTCCACGTCGCTGTCGTTGCCCAGCAGGTCTGCGGCACTGAAGGTCACCGGGGTGTCCTCGGTCGCCGCCAGGCTGTCGTCGTTGGCCAGCGGGGCGTCGTTCACCGGAGCCACGTTGACCGTGACGGTGGCGGTGTTGGAGACCAGGTTGCCGTCGGTCACCGTGTAGCTGAAGGTGGCCCGGAGCCACGTTGACCGTGACGGTGGCGGTGTTGGAGACCAGGTTGCCGTCGGTCACCGTGTAGCTGAAGGTCGCCACGCCGTTGAAGTCGGCATCCGGGGTGAAGGTCACCGTGCCGTCGGCATTCAGCACCGCCGTGCCGCCGGTGCCGCTGGTCACGCTGGCGATGCTCAGGCTGTCGCCGTCCACGTCGCTGTCGTCAGCAGGTCTGCGGCACTGAAGGTCACCGGGGTGTCCTCGGTCGCCGCCAGGCTGTCGTCGTTGGCCACCGGCGCATCGTTCACCGGAGCCACGTTGACCGTGACGGTGGCGGTGTTGGAGACCAGGCTGCCGTCGGTCACCGTGTAGCTGAAGGTGGCCACGCCGTTGAAGTCGGCATCCGGGGTGAAGGTCACCGTGCCGTACGGCACGGTGACCTTCACCCCGGATGCCGACTTCAACGGCGTAGCCACCTTCAGCTACACGGTGACCGACGGCAACCTGGTCTCCAACACCGCCACCGTCACGGTCAACGTGGCTCCGGTGAACGATGCGCCGGTGGCCAACGACGACAGCCTGGCGGCGACCGAGGACACCCCGGTGACCTTCAGTGCCGCAGACCTGCTGGCAACGACAGCGACGTGGACGGCGACAGCCTGAGCATCGCCAGCGTGACCAGCGGCACCGGCGGCACGGCGGTGCTGAATGCCGACGGCACGGTGACCTTCACCCCGGATGCCGACTTCAACGGCGTTGCCACCTTCAGCTACACGGTGACCGACGGCAACCTGGTCTCCAACACCGCCACCGTCACGGTCAACGTGGCTCCGGGCAACGACAGCGACGTGGACGGCGACAGCCTGAGCATCGCCAGCGTGACCAGCGGCACCGGCGGCACGGCGGTGCTCAATGCCGACGGCACGGTGACCTTCACCCCGGATGCCGACTTCAACGGCGTAGCCACCTTCAGCTACACGGTGACCGACGGCAACCTGGTCTCCAACACCGCCACCGTCACGGTCAACGTGGCTCCGGCCGGAGCCACGTTGACCGTGACGGTGGCGGTGTTGGAGACCAGGTTGCCGTCGGTCACCGTGTAGCTGAAGGTGGCAACGCCGTTGAAGTCGGCATCCGGGGTGAAGGTCACCGTGCCGTCGGCATTGAGCACCGCCGTGCCGCCGGTGCCGCTGGTCACGCTGGCGATGCTCAGGCTGTCGCCGTCCACGTCGCTGTCGTTGCTGTAGCTGAAGGTGGCCACGCCGTTGAAGTCGGCATCCGGGGTGAAGGTCACCGTGCCGTCGGCATTCAGCACCGCCGTGCCGCCGGTGCCGCTGGTCACGCTGGCGATGCTCAGGCTGTCGCCGTCGACGTCGCTGTCGTTGCCCAGCAGGTCTGCCGCGGCGAAGGTCACCGGGGTGTCCTCGGTCGCCGCCAGGCTGTCGTCGTCGGTCACCGTGTAGCTGAAGGTGGCCACGCCGTTGAAGTCGGCATCCGGGGTGAAGGTCACCGTGCCGTCGGCATTCAGCACCGCCGTGCCGCCGGTGCCGCTGGTCACGCTGGCGATGCTCAGGGTGTCGCCGTCCACGTCGCTGTCGTTGCCCAGCAGGTCTGCCGCGGCGAAGGTCACCGGGGTGTCCTCGGTCGCCGCCAGTCGGTCACCGTGTAGCTGAAGGTGGCCACGCCGTTGAAGTCGGCATCCGGGGTGAAGGTCACCGTGCCGTCGGCATTGAGCACCGCCGTGCCGCCGGTGCCGCTGGTCACGCTGGCGATGCTCAGGGTGTCGCCGTCCACGTCGCTGTCGTTGCCCAGCAGGTCTGCCGCGGCGAAGGTCACCGGGGTGTCCTCGGTCGCCGCCAGCACGGTGACCTTCACCCCGGATGCCGACTTCAACGGCGTGGCCACCTTCAGCTACACGGTGACCGACGGCAACCTGGTTTCCAACACCGCCACCGTCACGGTCAACGTGGCTCCGGTGAACGACGCGCCAGTGGCCCAGAACGATGCGGTCACCGTCAGCGAGGACGTGCCGTTCAGCTCCAGCATCAGCCTGCTGGCCAACGACATGTCGTTGGCCAGCAGGCTGATGCTGGAGCTGAACGGCACGTCCTCGCTGACGGTGACCGCATCGTTCTGGGCCACCGGAGCGTCGTTCACCGGAGCCACGTTGACCGTGACGGTGGCGGTGTTGGAGACCAGGTTGCCGTCGGTCACCGTGTAGCTGAAGGTGGCCACGCCGTTGAAGTCGGCATCCGGGGTGAAGGTCACCGTGCGGCGGCAGCATCGTGATCGCCGCCGACGGCAGCTACACCTACACGCCGCCGGCGGACTTCCACGGCACCGACACGGTGGACTACACCGTCACCGACGGCAGCCTGACCGACACCGCGACCCTGACTCTGACGGTCACGCCGGTGAACGACGCCCCGCTGGCCAACGACGACAGCCTGGCGGCGACCGAGGACACCCCGGTGACCTTCGTTGACCGTGACGGTGGCGGTGTTGGAGACCAGGCTGCCGTCGGTCACCGTGTAGCTGAAGGTGGCCACGCCGTTGAAGTCGGCATCCGGGGTGAAGGTCACCGTGCCGTCGGCATTGAGCACCGCGGTGCCGCCGGTGCCGCTGGTCACGCTGGCGATGCTCAGGCTGTCGCCGTCCACGTCGCTGTCGTTGCCCAGCAGGTCTGCGGCTGACGAAGGTCCCCGCCACCACCGACAGAGTGTCGCCGTCGACGTCGCTGTCGTTGGCCAGCAGGCTGATGCTGGAGCTGAACGGCACGTCCTCGCTGACGGTGACCGCATCGTTCTGGGCCACCGGCGCGTCGTTCACCGGAGCCACGTTGACCGTGACGGTGGCGGTGTTGGAGACCAGGTTGCCGTCGGTCACCGTGTAGCTGAAGGTCGACACGGTGGACTACACCGTCACCGACGGCAGCCTGACCGACACCGCGACCCTGACCCTGACGGTCACGCCGGTCAACGACGCCCCGGTGGCCCAGAACGATGCGGTCACCGTCAGCGAGGACGTGCCGTTCAGTTCCAGCATCAGCCTGCTGGCCAACGACAGCGACATCGATGGCGACACTCTGTCGGTGGTGGCGGGGACCTTCGTCAAGCACCGCCGTGCCGCCGGTGCCGCTGGTCACGCTGGCGATGCTCAGGCTGTCGCCGTCCACGTCGCTGTCGTTGCCCAGCAGGTCTGCCGCGGCGAAGGTCACCGGGGTGTCCTCGGTCGCCGCCAGGCTGTCGTCGTTGGCCAGCGGCGCGTTCACCGGAGCCACGTTGACCGTGACGGTGGCGGTGTTGGAGACCAGGTTGCCGTCGGGACGGTGTAGTCCACCGTGTCGGTGCCGTGGAAGTCCGCCGGCGGCGTGTAGGTGTAGCTGCCGTCGGCGGCGATCACGATGCTGCCGCCTTGGGCGGTGACGAAGGTCCCCGCCACCACCGACAGACTGTCGCCGTCGACGTCGCTGTCGTTGGCCAGCAGGCTGATGCTGGAGCTGAACGGCACGTCCTCGCTGACGGTGACCGCATCGTTCTGGGGACGGTGTAGTCCACCGTGTCGGTGCCGTGGAAGTCCGCGGCGGCGTGTAGGTGTAGCTGCCGTCGGCGGCGATCACGATGCTGCCGCCTTGGGCGGTGACGAAGGTCCCCGCCACCACCGACAGAGTGTCGCCATCGATGTCGCTGTCGTTGGCCAGCAGGCTGATGCTGGAACTGAACGGCACGTCCTCGCTGACGGTGACCGCATCGTTCTGGGCCGTCGACGTCGCTGTCGTTGGCCAGCAGGCTGATGCTGGAGCTGAACGGCACGTCCTCGCTGACGGTGACCGCATCGTTCTGGGCCACCGGCGCGTCGTTCACCGGCGTGACCGTCAGGGTCAGGGTCGCGGTGTCGGTCAGGCTGCCGTCGGTGACGGTGTAGTCCACCGTGTCGGTGCCGTGGAAGTCCGCCGGCGGTGTGTAGATGTAGCTGCCGTACGGCAGCTACACCTACACGCCGCCGGCCGACTTCCACGGCATCGACACGGTGGACTACACCGTCACCGACGGCAGCCTGACCGACACCGCGCCCCTGACCCTGACGGTCACGCCGGTGAACGACGCTCCGGTGGCCCAGAACGATGCGGTCACCGTCAGCGAGGACGTGCCGTTCAGTTCCAGCATCAGCCTGCTGGCCAACGACAGCGACGTCGACGGACGGCAGCTACACCTACACGCCGCCGGCGGACTTCCACGGCACCGACACGGTGGACTACACCGTCACCGACGGCAGCCTGACCGACACCGCGACCCTGACCCTGACGGTCACGCCGGTGAACGACGCCCCGCTGGCCAACGACGACAGCCTGGCGGCGACCGAGGACACCCCGGTGACCTTCGCCGCGGCAGACCTGCTGGGCAACGACAGCGACGTCGAAAAACCACTAAAAGTAAGTCGAAACGTTTACAGCAAGGAAATTTTCCATGGGATTCGTCATTTCCTGGTCGCCCGAATACGCCACCGGCATCGACATCATCGACGAGCAGCACAAGCGCATCTTCGAGTACCTGGAGGAGATCGACCATGCGATCAAGACCCGCGACGCCGACGAGGTCATGCACGTCATCAAGTCGCTGATCGACTATGCCATCTCGCACACATCTCCAAGAGCCAAGTGTCACGCCTGGCGGCGGAAATCGATGACCGTGTGCACGCGTTTCTCGACCGACCCATCGAGGGCGACTGGCCCTACCTGTGGATCGACGCCACCTACGTCAAGGTGCGGGAGGCCGGGCGGATCGTCTCGGTCGCCGTGATAATCGCCGTGGCAGTGAACACTGACGGTGTGCGCGAAGTGCTGGGCATGCGGGTGGGACCATCGGACGCTGGCGATGCTCAGGCTGTCGCCGTCCACGTCGCTGTCGTTGCCCAGCAGGTCTGCGGCACTGAAGGTCACCGGGGTGTCCTCGGTCGCCGCCAGGCTGTCGTCGTTGGCCAGCGGGGCGTCGTTGACCGGCGTGACCGTCAGGGTCAGGGTCGCGGTGTCGGTCAGGCTGCCGTCGGTGACGGTGTAGTCCACCGTGTCGGTGCCGTGGAAGTCCGCCGGCGGCTTCACCCCGGATGCCGACTTCAACGGCGTGGCCACCTTCAGCTACACGGTGACCGACGGCAACCTGGTCTCCAACACCGCCACCGTCACGGTCAACGTGGCTCCGGTGAACGACGCGCCGGTGGCCAACGACGACAGCCTGGCGGCGACCGAGGACACCCCGGTGACCTTCAGTGCCGCAGACCTGCTGGGCAACGACAGCGACGTGGACGGCGACAGCCTGAGCATCGTGACGAAGGTCCCCGCCACCACCGACAGAGTGTCGCCATCGATGTCGCTGTCGTTGCCAGCAGGCTGATGCTGGAACTGAACGGCACGTCCTCGCTGACGGTGACCGCATCGTTCTGGGCCACCGGCGCGTCGTTCACCGGCGTGACCGTCAGGGTCAGGGTCGCGGTGTCGGTCAGGCTGCCGTCGGTGACGGTGTAGTCCACCGTGTCGGTGCCGTGGAAGTCCGCCGGCGGAATGCCGACGGCACGGTGACCTTCACCCCGGATGCCGACTTCAACGGCGTGGCCACCTTCAGCTACACGGTGACCGATGGCAACCTGGTCTCCAACACCGCCACCGTCATGGTCAACGTGGCTCCGGTGAACGACGCTCCGGTGGCCCAGAACGATGCGGTCACCGTCAGCGAGGACGTGCCGTTCAGTTCCAGCATCAGCCTGCTGGCCAACGACAGCGACGTCGACGGCGACAGCCCGACGGCAGCTACACCTACACGCCGCCGGCGGACTTCCACGGCATCGACACGGTGGACTACACCGTCACCGACGGCAGCCTGACCGACACCGCGACCCTGACCCTGACGGTCACGCCGGTGAACGATGCGCCGGTGGCCCAGAACGATGCGGTCACCGTCAGCGAGGACGTGCCGTTCAGTTCCAGCATCAGCCTGCTGGCCAACGACAGCGACGTCGACGGCGACAGCCTGTCGGTGGTGGGCGAAGACCCTGGCCGCGGACGAGCTGGTGACGCTGACGGCCACCAAGACCGACAAGGACGGCGACAGCGCCCAGGCCACCCTCAACATCGGCCAGAACCTGGTGTTCAAGGACGACGGCCCGAGCATCAGCACCACCGGCACCGAGCCCACCCTGACGGTGGACGAAACCGACCTGACCATCGACGCCACCCAGAACTTCGCCGCCAACTTCACCTCGGCGTTCGGCGCCGACGGTGCCGGCATGGCGGCGACCGAGGACACCCCGGTGACCTTCAGTGCCGCAGACCTGCTGGGCAACGACAGCGACGTGGACGGCGACAGCCTGAGCATCGCCAGCGTGACCAGCGGCACCGGCGGCACGGCGGTGCTCAATGCCGACGGCACGGTGACCTTCACCCCGGATGCCGACTTCAACGGCGTGGCCACCTTCAGCTACACGGTGACCGACGGCAACCTGGTCTCCAACACCGCCACCGTCACGGTCAACGACAGCCTGGCGGCGACCGAGGACACCCCGGTGACCTTCAGTGCCGCAGACCTGCTGGGCAACGACAGCGACGTGGACGGCGACAGCCTGAGCATCGCCAGCGTGACCAGCGGCACCGCGGCACCGGGCGGTGCTGAATGCCGACGGCACGGTGACCTTCACCCCGGATGCCGACTTCAACGGCGTAGCCACCTTCAGCTACACGGTGACCGACGGCAACCTGGTCTCCAACACCGCTGGCGGCGACCGAGGACACCCCGGTGACCTTCAGTGCCGCAGACCTGCTGGGCAACGACAGCGACGTGGACGGCGACAGCCTGAGCATCGCCAGCGTGACCAGCGGCACCGGCGGCACGGCGGTGCTGAATGCCGACGGCACGGTGACCTTCACCCCGGATGCCGACTTCAACGGCGTGGCCACCTTCAGCTACACGGTGACCGACGGCAACCTGGTCTCCAACACCGCCACCGTCACGGTCAACTCCCCGCCACCACCGACAGAGTGTCGCCGTCGACGTCGCTGTCGTTGGCCAGCAGGCTGATGCTGGAGCTGAACGGCACGTCCTCGCTGACGGTGACCGCATCGTTCTGGGCCACTGGCGCGTCGTTGACCGGAGCCACGTTGACCGTGACGGTGGCGGTGTTGGAGACCAGGTTGCCGTCGGTCACCGTGTAGCTGAAGGTGGCCACGCCGTTGAAGTCGGCATCCGGGGTGAAGGTCACCGTGCCGGTGACCTTCACCCCGGATGCCGACTTCAACGGCGTGGCCACCTTCAGCTACACGGTGACCGACGGCAACCTGGTCTCCAACACCGCCACCGTCACGGTCAACGTGGCTCCGGTGAACGATGCGCCGCTGGCCAACGACGACAGCCTGGCGGCGACCGAGGACACCCCGGTGACCTTCAGTGCCGCAGACCTGCTGGGCAACGACAGCGACGTGGACGGCGACAGCCTGAGCATCGCCAGCGTGACCAGGGCCGTCGTCCTTGAACACCAGGTTCTGGCCGATGTTGAGGGTGGCCTGGGCGCTGTCGCCGTCCTTGTCGGTCTTGGTGGCCGTCAGCGTCACCAGCTCGTCCGCGGCCAGGGTCTTCGCATCGTCGTGATCGGTGGTGTCGGGATGGACCACGGCGCGGATCTGGTTGAGGGTGACGTCGCCATTGGCGGCCACGCTGACGGTGAACACCAGCAGGTTGGTGGTGGCCGTGCGGCCTTCCACCACGCCAGCTACACCTACACACCGCCGGCCGACTTCCACGGCACCGACACGGTGGACTACACCGTCACCGACGGCAGCCTGACCGACACCGCGACCCTGACCCTGACGGTCACGCCGGTGAACGACGCCCCGGTGGCCCAGAACGATGCGGTCACCGTCAGCGAGGACGTGCCGTTCAGTTCCAGCATCAGCCTGCTGGCCAACGACAGCGACGTCGACGGCGACAGCCTGTCGGTGGTGGCGGGGACCTTCGTCACGAAGGTCCCCGCCACCACCGACAGGCTGTCGCCGTCGACGTCGCTGTCGTTGGCCAGCAGGCTGATGCTGGAACTGAACGGCACGTCCTCGCTGACGGTGACCGCATCGTTCTGGGCCACCGGAGCATCGTTCACCGGAGCCACGTTGACCGTGACGGTGGCGGTGTTGGAGACCAGGTTGCCGTCGGTCACCGTGTAGCTGAAGGTGGCCACGCCGTTGAAGTCGGCATCCGGGGTGAAGGTCACCGTGCGCACCACCGGCACCGAGCCCACCCTGACGGTGGACGAAACCGACCTGACCATCGACGCCACCCAGAACTTCGCCGCCAACTTCACCTCGGCGTTCGGCGCCGACGGTGCCGGCACGCTGACCTATGCGCTGGGCGTGGTGGCGGGGGCCTCCGGGCTGACCGACACGGCCACCGGCGAAGCGGTGAACCTCTCCGTCAACGCCAGTGGCGTGGTGGAAGGCCGCACGGCCACCACCAACCTGCTGGTGTTCACCGCTGGTCACGCTGGCGATGCTCAGGCTGTCGCCGTCCACGTCGCTGTCGTTGCCCAGCAGGTCTGCCGCGGCGAAGGTCACCGGGGTGTCCTCGGTCGCCGCCAGGCTGTCGTCGTTGGCCAGCGGTGCATCGTTCACCGGAGCCACGTTGACCGTGACGGTGGCGGTGTTGGAGACCAGGTTGCCGTCGGTCACCGTGTAGCTGAAGGTGGCCACGCCGTTGAAGTCGGCATCCGGGGTGAAGGTCACCGTGCCAGCACCACCGGCACCGAGCCCACCCTGACGGTGGACGAAACCGACCTGACCATCGACGCCACCCAGAACTTCGCCGCCAACTTCACCTCGGCGTTCGGCGCCGACGGTGCCGGCACGCTGACCTATACGCTGGGCGTGGTGGCGGGGGCCTCCGGGCTGACCGACACGGCCACCGGCGAAGCGGTGAACCTCTCCGTCAACGCCAGTGGCGTGGTGGAAGGCCGCACGGCCACCACCAACCTGCTGGTGTTCACAGCTGCCGTCGGCGGCGATCACGATGCTGCCGCCCTGGGCGGTGACGAAGGTCCCCGCTACCACCGACAGAGTGTCGCCGTCGACGTCGCTGTCGTTGGCCAGCAGGCTGATGCTGGAGCTGAACGGTACGTCCTCGCTGACGGTGACCGCATCGTTCTGGGCCACCGGCGCATCGTTCACCGGAGCCACGTTGACCGTGACGGTGGCGGTGTTGGAGACCAGGTTGCCGTCGGTCACCGTGTAGCTGAAGGTGGGCGTGGTGGAAGGCCGCACGGCCACCACCAACCTGCTGGTGTTCACCGTCAGCGTGGCCGCCAATGGCGACGTCACCCTCAACCAGATCCGCGCCGTGGTCCATCCCGACACCACCGATCACGACGACGCGAAGACCCTGGCCGCGGACGAGCTGGTGACGCTGACGGCCACCAAGACCGACAAGGACGGCGACAGCGCCCAGGCCACCCTCAACATCGGCCAGAACCTGGTGTTCAAGGACGACGGCCCGAGCATCAAGGTGCGGGAGGCCGGGCGGATCGTCTCGGTCGCCGTGATAATCGCCGTGGCAGTGAACACTGACGGTGTGCGCGAAGTGCTGGGCATGCGGGTGGGACCATCGGAGGCCGAGCCCTTCTGGACAGAGTTCCTGCGCAGCCTGATGCGTCGCGGCCTTCGGGGCGTGAAGCTGGTGATCTCGGATGCCCATGAGGGGCTAAAGGCCGCCGTGTCCCGGGTACTGAAAGCGACTTGGCAGCGCTGCCGGGTGCGGCACGGTGACCTTCACCCCGGATGCCGACTTCAACGGCGTGGCCACCTTCAGCTACACGGTGACCGACGGCAACCTGGTCTCCAACACCGCCACCGTCACGGTCAACGTGGCTCCGGTCAACGACGTTCCGGTGGCCCAGAACGATGCGGTCACCGTCAGCGAGGACGTGCCGTTCAGCTCCAGCATCAGCCTGCTGGCCAACGACAGCGACGTCGACGGCGACACTCTGTCGGTGGTGGCGGGGACCTTCGTCGCCGCCAGGCGTGACACTTGGCTCTTGGAGATGCCGCTCATGCCCATGGCCTGCACCAGCTCATCGACTGATCGGGTCGAGACGCCTTGCACGTAGGCCTCCTGGATTACCGCCGCCAACGCCTTCTAGGCGGTGCGCCGGGGCTCTAGGAAGGTCGGGAAGTAGCTGCCCTGACGTAGCTTGGGAATGCGCAGCTCGACGTCGCCGGCGCGGGTTTGCCACAGGCGGTCGCGGTAGCCGTTGCGGCTATTACTGGCTGGATAGAGTACCCGGCTACGAACCGGGCGGTCGGAGGTTCGAATCCTCCCGAGTGCGCCATTCTTAGAAGCGTCGGCCATAGCAGGCGCTTCGAACCAGCGGTGGTCTGGCTAAACGTCACCCCCACGCACTCGTAGCTCAGCTGGATAGAGTACCCGGCTACGAACCGGGCGGTCGGAGGTTCGAATCCTCCCGAGTGCGCCATTCTTAGAAGCGTCGGCCATAGCAGGCGCTTCGAACCAGCGGTGGTCTGGCACGGTGACCTTCACCCCGGATGCCGACTTCAACGGCGTGGCCACCTTCAGCTACACGGTGACCGACGGCAGCCTGGTCTCCAACACCGCCACCGTCACGGTCAACGTGGCTCCGGTGAACGACGCGCCGGTGGCCAACGACGACAGCCTGACGGCGACCGAGGACACCCCGGTGACCTTCGCCGCGGCAGACCTGCTGGGCAACGACAGCGACGTGGACGGCGACAGCCTGAGCATCGCCAGCGTGACCAGCGGCACCGGCGGCACGGCGGTGCTGAAGCGGCACCGGCGGCACGGCGGTGCTGAATGCCGACGGCACGGTGACCTTCACCCCGGATGCCGACTTCAACGGCGTGGCCACCTTCAGCTACACGGTGACCGACGGCAGCCTGGTCTCCAACACCGCCACCGTCACGGTCAACGTGGCTCCGGTGAACGACGCGCCGGTGGCCAACGACGACAGCCTGGCGGCGACCGAGGACACCCCGGTGACCTTCGCCGCCGCAGACCTGCTGGGCAACGACAGCGACGTGGACGGCGACAGCCTGAGCATCGCCAGCGTGACCAGCGGCACGAGCTGGCGTCCAGGCCGAAGAAGTCCAGGCCCATGATCACCGGATAGAAGATCGGGATGGTCAGCAGGATCATCGCCAGCGAGTCCATCACGCAGCCGAGCAGCAGGTACAGGACGAGGATGGCGAGCAGCACCAGCATCGGCGCCAGGCCGCTGTTCTGCACCCATTCGGCCAGCTCGGCGGGCATCTGGGTCAGCGCCAGGCCGGAGTTGAGCAGGTCGGCGCCGAGCAGCACGAGGAAGATCATCGCGGTGGTCTCGGCGGTGCCGAGCAGGCTGTTGCGCATGCCTTCCCAGCGCATGCCGCCCGGCCCGAGCATCAGCACCACCGGCACCGAGCCCACCCTGACGGTGGACGAAACCGACCTGACCATCGACGCCACCCAGAACTTCGCCGCCAACTTCACCTCGGCGTTCGGCGCCGACGGTGCCGGCACGCTGACCTATGCACTGGGCGTGGTGGCGGGGGCCTCCGGGCTGACCGACACGGCCACCGGCGAAGCGGTGAACCTCTCCGTCAACGCCAGTGGCGTGGTGGAAGGCCGCACGGCCACCACCAACCTGCTGGTGTTCACCGTCAGCGTGGCCGCCAATGGCGACGTCACCCTCAACCAGATCCGCGCCGTGGTCCATCCCGACACCACCGATCACGACGAACCCTCAAGCCGGGGCGCCATTTCTTGGGGAAGGAAGCGCAGCATTTGTCCCCCCCGCCACCAGACGGCATGTTATCGGGGCGCGCAGGCTGAATATTTGGCCCGCCGCCGCTGATGCCGTTGTCATCGTGGCCTTTCACGTTGAAGGTGTGGATGTAGTAGGGCGTGTAGTTCAATCCGCTGACGCCGCCGTACTGCATGGGGTCGCCATCGTCCCGTGCCGCCATGGCCGCGCGGTCATCGCAGCCGGCAAGGAGTGCGAGGCTGATCAGCAACAGTGAACTGATCGATTGGGTTTTCATAGGCTGATGTTCCAATTCAAGAACAGGAGGATGTGATTGGTTTGTTCGCAGGAGACTTCATTGGGTGGCCTCATGTTGCTTACTGAGTTCGGCCGCCGGCGCCGGGCGAGAAGCGCAGGTCGTCGACCACGTCGAGCATGCCGCTGGCGTGGTTCACCCTGAGCGCGAGCTTGTCACGGTCGGCCGGGATGCCGGCGAGGTTCGCTTCGGCGCGGTTGGTAGCGAACGACTGGCGATAGATCGCCTGGCCATCGCGGATGTAGTCAATCATGCGGGTTTTCCGGAAGTGGGCTGGGAAGGCAGGGCCGCCAGGTAGTCGGCGGCCGTGGCGAAAGTCAGGCGGCTGGCCAGCAACTGGCCGAATCCGGGGTGACATGGGTCGTGCCGGTACAGGTCGTAGAACCCGCCGCTGCGCGCCAGCAGGGTGAGCGGCGCGCGGTGGGCGGCGGCGCAGGACCGTTCGCAGCCGCACAGGTGCAGTTGCGGCAGGTCGCTGCGCGGGCCGAGGCGTTCGGCCATCTATGGCCAGCGCATTGTGCTGGGCCACTACGGCATCAAAGTGGTGGGGCGTTCTCGGCGGCTCCGGCTGAACTACCGCACCACCGAACAGAACCTCGCGCTGGCTCTCAAGGTTTTGGAGGGCGGCGAATACAACCTGGACGAGGTCGAAGGCGAAGCAGCGGACCACTCGAATGAGCGCTACGTGTCGAGCCGATCCGGGCCCGTGCCCGTTCTGCTGCCCGCTCGGGATCTCGCGCAGGAATACGAGCTCGTGGCCGGACTGGTGACCAGGTGGCTCAAAGAACTGGCGGACGAGGGCCTTCCCGCCAGCACCCTGGGCATCCTTACCCGCACCAAGAAGCAGCGCGACGCGCTAGTCCGCACCCTGGGAGAACTGGGCGTCAACGCGGCCCCGGTGGACAAGCAGGATATTCCGCAGGGACCGTTACATCGACCAAATCGGCCTACAAAATTACCTAGCCCTTTGCGACAAATACGCAAGCTTAGGTAAAGCCTATGAAGTGCCACACATGATTCGTGATATGGCGGCAAATGGTAAAACTTTTTACCCACAAGCGTAATCGACGAGTATAAATTTTAAGGAGAATAAAATGACTACATTAAGTCCAAAAGATGTCGTGATTGTCGATGGCGTTCGTACCGCAATGGGCAAATCAAAAAATGGTATGTTCCGCAATGTACGCGCTGACAGCATGTCTGCGAAGCTTGTTAAAGCCTTGGTAGCGCGTAACCCGTTTGATACAAAACTTGTAGAAGATGTCATCTGGGGCTGTGTCAACCAAACCCTAGAACAAGGTATGAACATTGGTCGTAACATCGGTTTATTGGCTGAATTACCACGTACTACGGCCAATCTTTTCAATAACAAAGCGATGAAAGCAAGATTGGTAAATTGAAGGCTCGAATTTAAATGACGCTCACAGTTTTTCCATAAGCGTCTATTTTTCTCAAGCCAAGCAAACGAACGTTCTACAACCCATCGCTTTGGTATGACTTTAAACGTGTGCAATTCATCTCTTTTGGCAACTTCTGTGGTAACGGTTTCGCCTAAAATAGATTTAACACTATTAGCAAATGGCTCACCTCGATAACCGCCATCAACCATCACATTTTTTACGCGGCTTAATCGTTTAGCATGTTGACGAAGTAACGTTGTAGCACCCTCACGGTCGGTGATATTGGCAGTGGTAATACAGATAGCATGGGGCAAGCCTTGGCTGTCTACTGCAATATGGCGCTTAATCCCTGATACTTTCTTTCCTGCGTCATAGCCTTTGTACAGGCGATGGATACGCCGTTTCCGAATTTCGGTAAAGTGGAATATTTTTCGCGATGCGCCTTGACCGACATTCTGGGTGTTTTGCCCGTCGGGCAACACAAGGTCTCGTAGATGCGTAACCCAACCTCCCAGCACGGCCCTCGACCTCACTCCGGCAAACCGGTCCCCGCCTGGTTGCGCAGCGACTTCGGCGTGACCTGGTAGGTGGCGCGGAACGCCCGGTAGAAGCTCGAGACGTCGAGAAAGCCGCAGCGGAACGCCACGTCGGCGATCGAGAGATCGGCATAGACGGGATCGAGCAGATAAACCCGGGCCCGCCGCAGCCGCGCCGCCATCACGATCTGCGAGAAGCTCTCGCCGGCCTTCGCCAGCATGTGTTGCAGGGTGCGGGACGGCATGCCGAGCCGTCGCGCGACCCGCTCGAGGCTGACCTCGGGATATCTCGGCCGTCCCAACGACATCATCCTCGCCAAGGACGGTTCGATCCTCGTCGCCGACGATTGGGCCGGCGCGATCTATCGCATCAGCTACAGCAAGAAGTAGCGCGACGTGACATGGAGGCTGCGACCGGTGACGGCCGCAGCCTCTTTCATTTCAAAGTCCCAAGCTGTCGTTCCGGATCGCGCGCCAGCGCGAGTCCGGAACCCATAGCCCCGGCTCGTGGTTATGGATTCCGGGTTCGCGCCAATGCGTGCCCCGGAATGACGAGTTCGACAGATCGGAATCTCCATCATGCGTTGGCAGTTCATCTCGCACGCAACGGTCGCGGTTGCGCTCCTCGCGCTCGGCTTCCTCCCCGCCAGCGCCGCCGACGTCGCCGCCGGCAAGGCCAAGGCGGAAGTCTGCGCCGGCTGCCACGGCGAGAACGGCGTCTCGCAGAC
>NZ_JANGEY010000022.1 GCF_024451105.1 Stutzerimonas stutzeri | reverse complement strand
ATGATCTCCACCGCACCGAGGTTCGCGGAGATGAAGGCGAGGCCGGTGACCCAGGCGGGCAGGGATCGGCCGGACATGAAGAAGTCGATGCTGGAGCTCACCTGTCGGCGGGCCAACAGGCCGATGCCGAGCACGAACACGAAGTACAACGCGATGAGCACGTAGTCGACCGGCCCCGCGTCGAGGCGCAGAGCTGAGGAATCCATAGGCAGCAAGGCTGGATCCCGGACAGTCGTGGAGGAAAGTGACCCTCGACGGTAACGCCAAGCTCGCACCGCGCGCCATGGTGAAGGGGCTCACACTCGGAATCGAGACCCGTTTGCAATGTTCGGCGCCGCGCCCGGGTGGCGTCTCGCGGCTACGGCACGCGCGCTGCGCCGGCGCTGAGGTGCTGGAGCGGCATGGGGCCCTCGACCCGGACTGCCGGCGCACGGCGCCCGCGTGACGAGAAGGAGAACATCCTGCTCGGCGAGGGGCGCGGCTTCGAGATCGCGCAGGGCCGTCTCGGTCCCGGCCGCATCCATCACTGCATGCGCACCATCGGCAAGGCCGAGGAAGCGCTGGAGAAGATGGTGAAGCGCCTGATGTCGCGCACCGCCTTCGGCAAGAAGATCGTCGAGCACTCTGTGTGGGAGCAGCGCATCGGCGAGGCCCGCACCAACATCGAGATGACGCGTCTGCTGTGTCTGAAGGCCGCCGACATGATGGACAAGGTCGGCAACAAGACCGCGCAGGCCGAGATCGCCATGATCAAGGTCGCAGCACCCAACATGGCGCTGAAGATCATCGACGAGGCGATCCAGGCCTTCGGCGGCGCGGGCGTCTCGGACGAAGCCGGTCTGGCCAAGGACTACGCCGGCATCCGCACGCTGCGGCTCGCCGATGGTCCGGACGAGGTGCACAATGGACCGCAGCGATGATCGCGAGCGGTGAGCGGATGGACTTCTCGTCCCTGCGCGTGCCCACGGCCGACAAGCACTCGACCGGGGGAGTGGGCGACAAGATCACGCTGCCGCTCGCGCCGCTCGTCGCGGTGTTCGACGTCGCCGTGCCGCAGCTGTCGGGCCGCGGGCTCGGTCACACCGGCGGCACGCTCGACAAGATGGAGGCCATCGCCGGGTGGCGTGCAGGGCTGACGAACGCCGAGATGATGCGTCAGCTCGACGAGGTCGGCGCCGTCATCTGCGCCGCCGGAGACGGGCTGGCACCCGCCGACAAGACGCTGTACGCGCTGCGTGACGTGACGGGCACCGTCGAGGCCATCCCGCTCATCGCCAGCTCGATCATGAGCAAGAAGATCGCCGAGGGCACGGGCGCGCTCGTGCTCGACGTCAAGGTCGGCTCGGGTGCGTTCATGAAGACGACATATGCCGACGACAAAATCAGGCATGTTCCCGGTTCGCGTAAGAGTTTTCCCAAATTTCCCGAATGGCGATCAACCGCAGTCAAGGCTGATTGCAATAAGCGCTCAAGCCATGACGCAAAACATCGATCGCTTCAGACACGTCCTCAACCGCTGACCCCAATGCCTGACGGTCGCGCTGTTCACACACTGCCTCCAATGCTTCACACCCACTGATCAATAGGTTTGCCTTGACCATCCGCGCGCCGCCCTTGGCACGGTGAGCCAAGTCGTGCAGCTTGGCAAAATCTGCCTGGCTGGCCAGGCGTGGCAGCAAAGTACGGTCGGCCTCCAGGCTGTCGAGCAACGGCGCCAGCAATTCGACAAGCGCAGCGTGATCATCGCCGGTCAGCGCGACCAGTGTGCTCAAGTCGAATGTCGCCACGGTCTGCGGGCCCGCGTCGGCCACACGCGAGGCCAGCGCATCTTACAATTACAGAATTAGTTACAGAATTAATTGCAGAATTAAATTTTGTCGTATGTAACATGCTAAAAATAAAACTGTGACAAATTTTATCACAGTTTTGGGTCATTTTTTTAGCTTTAACCGTTTAGTTTGCTCGGCTTTCAAATAAAAGCAAAATGGCAAAAGATGAAATTTTCTGCCAAATCACTTGTTAGCCGACAATTTTTGGTTCAAATTTTCTAAACGCTCAAGCGTGCCTACATCGACCCACGCATCGCTCAGCAAATCCCCCATGACCAAACCGGCTTGCATGGCTTGTTTGAGTAGTGGCGCAAGCGGCGCAGTTTCACCTACCTTGACCGTATCCAATAATCTTGGTGACATCACACTAATCCCTGCAAAAGTATATTTTGGCGTGCCTTCTACCTTGACCTTGCCATTTTCTAAGGCAAAATCGCCAGTTGGGTTGTGCGTCGCTTGGTCGGTGAGGTGGCCCAGAACGATGCGGTCACCGTCAGCGAGGACGTGCCGTTCAGCTCCAGCATCAGCCTGCTGGCCAACGACAGCGACGTCGACGGCGACACTCTGTCGGTGGTGGCGGGGACCTTCGTCACCGCCCAGGGCGGCAGCATCGTGATCGCCGCCGACGGCAGCTACACCTACACGCCGCCGGCGGACTTCCACGGCATCGACACGGTGGACTACACCGTCACCGACGGCAGCCTGACCGACACCGCGACCCTGACCCTGACGGTCACGCCGGTGAACGACGCGCCGCTGGCCAACGACGACAGCCTGGCGGCGACCGAGGACACCCCGGTGACCTTCGCCGCGGCAGACCTGCTGGGCAACGACAGCGACGTGGACGGCGACAGCCTGAGCATCGCCAGCGTGACCAGCGGCACCGGCGGCACGGCGGTGCTGAATGCCGACGGCACGGTGACCTTCACCCCGGATGCCGACTTCAACGGCGTGGCCACCTTCAGCTCCGCCATCGAGACCGCCGATCTGGCAGTGATGACGGCCGCGCAGCTCAAGGGGATCGCGACGGGCAGCATCGCCGGCCTCACCACCGCCCAGATCGCCGCGCTGACTACCGCCAACGTCACCGGCCTGAGCGCCGATCAGGTCGCCGCGCTGAGCAGCACCCAGGTCGCCGCCATCGAGACCGCCGACCTGGCACGCATGACCGCCGCCCAGATCAAGGCGCTCACCACCGCCAACGTCGCCGGCCTGACCACCGCCCAGATGGAGGCACTGACCGCCGCCCAGGTCAAGGCCATCGAATACGACGACCTGGCCCAGCTCACCACCGCGCAGATCGCCGCGCTGGGCACCGCCAACATCGTCGGCCTCAGCCCCGCCCAGATCGCCGCGCTGAGCAGCGCCCAGGTCGCCGCCATCGAGACCGCCGAACTGGCCCGCATGACCGCCGCCCAGATCAAGGCGCTCACCACCGACAACATCGCCGGACTGACCACCGCCCAGATGGAGGCACTGACCGCCGCCCAGGTCAAGGCCATCGAAACCGACGACCTGGCCCAGCTCACCACCGCGCAGATCGCCGCGCTGGGCACCGCCAACATCGTCGGCCTCGCCCCCATCTGGCTGCTGGTGAGGCCGGCGACGTTGGCGGTGGTCAGCGCGACGATCTGCGCGGCGGTGAGCTTGGCCAGGTCGACGTTCTCGATGGCGCCAACCTGGGTGCTGGTGAGGGCCCCCATCTGTGCGCTGGTCAGGCCGACGATGTTGGCGGTGCTCAGGGCGGCGATCTGCGCGGTGGTGAGCTGTGCCAGATCGGCGGTCTCGATGGCGGCGACCTGGGCGCTGGTGAGGGCGCCCATCTGGCTGCTGGTCAGGCCGGCGACGTTGGCGGTGGTCAGCGCGGCGATCTGCGCGGTGGTGAGCTTGGCCAGGTCGGCGTTCTCGATGGCGGCGACCTGTGCGCTGCTGAGAGCCTCCATCTGGGCGCTGGTCAGGCCGACGATGTTGGCGGCGGTCAGCGCGGCGATCTGCGCGGTGGTGAGGCCGGCCAGATCGGCGGTCTCGATGGCGGCCAGTTGGCTCGACGTCATCCGGGCAATGTCGGCCGTTTCGATGGCGCCAACCTGCGTGGAGCTCAGGGCGGCGATCTGTGCGCTGGTCAGGCCGACGATGTTGGCGGTGCTCAGGGCGGCGATCTGCACGGTGGTGAGTTGTGCCAGATCGGCGGTCTCGATGGCGGCGACCTGGGCGCTGGTGAGGGCGCCCATCTGGCTGCTGGGTATATGGACTCTCCCCACAAGTAGTGAGTAAAGCCTTGCCAACCCTGTCGTCAGTGCGGTTGCATTCGTATATCCGGCCTTTGCTGGGCGTTGCCGCCCGGGCCACTCTGTAGTTCGCGCAACGGGGGCCAAGCGTTCAATCGATCACGGGGATCATGATTGTTATCGGCCTTGTTCCGCCGCAGGACTCGCCTGTTCCGACAGTGTCGCTGTTCACCACAACCACAAGAAAAACCGCCTCCCGATTACCCGGCCCGCCGTCAGGCGGGCTTGCTGCTCTGCCAGTCGCCGCTGAAACGTCGTGCGTGGCACCACACGGCCCAGCAGATCCGTACCAGTTTGTTGGCCAGCGCCACCGCAGCCTTGTTGTGGCCGATGCGCGCGGCCGTCTCCACTGCCCAGCGTTGCAGCCGGGTCAACCGCTCAGGCGCTCGTCTGTGCAATCGTTGCGCCGCCAGCAACGCCGCTCGCGAACCATGGATCAGCAGGGTGCGCACGTACACGTTGCCCTGTCGGCTGATGTGCCCCAGCTTGCGCCGGTCGCCGCTGCTGAACTCGCGCGGAGTCATGCCCAGCCAGGCGCTCAGTTGGCGACCACTGGCGAAGCGCTCGGGCTGGCCGACCGCGCTTTTCAGCGCGCTGGCGGTCAGCACGCCGATACCGCTGACTTCGTCGAGCTTGCGCACGATGGCATCGTCGGCGTGCCAGCGGGCGAGTTGCTGTTCGCACTCGTCCATGCACTGCTCGTACAGGTTGATCTCCGCCAGGACGATCTCCAGCTGGCCGCGCAGGGCCACCACTTCCGGTTGCTCGACCAGTTCATGAGCGCTACGCAGGAATGCCGTCGTCGCTGCCGGCGCTTCCAGGCCCATCTCCCGAAAGATGCCGCGCAGCAGGTTGATGCGCTGGGTGCGGCTCTTCTTCCAGGTCTCGCGCAGACCGTGCAGTTGCTGGAGCTGTTGCTGCTCGTGAGTCTTCACCGGCACCGGGTGGATGCCCGAGCAGCGTGCGGAGCGCGCGTGCAGCAGCGTCACCTTGTGCCCCAGCGCCTGGGCGAAACGCCCCCAGTAGTGCGCCGTGCCGCAGGCTTCCATCAGCCACTCGACCGGCTCGGCCTGCTCCTGTATATATCGGCGAAATGCCTCGCGATTCAGCCGCTTGCGCTGACTCACCTGCCCGGCACGGATGCTTTCGGCAACCTGGTAAACGGACTTGGCCAAATCCACTGCTATCTGCTTGTACATCGCTGGAACCCTCCGAACGCCATTCTCGACACCGCTGGTGCGGGTAAGTGTGGTGCAGGGATAGTCCATTACAGCATTCAAATCGTTCGCTCCGCTCACTGGGACGGGCTAAAGCCCGCTCCTTAACCAAACGTTATATTTCAAGCAAGGAACTGAGGTTTATGGAAAACTCCAAATTACCCATGCTTGACCACCATAAGTACCCACCCTACGGCGAGTGCATTTACTGCGGCGAATTATCTGACCTGCGAATTGAACACATTGTCCCATTCGGGCTAAGCGGAAACTTAGAGCTACCCGAGTCAACCTGTAAAAGCTGTGCAGACATAACAAGTAAAGTTGAAATGGTAATCCTTCGAGGGGAACTGTGGGCTGTAAGAATTTTCCGTGAGCTTCAGTCCCGGAGAAAGCACGGTTCCGCACCTAAAGACTTCCCCATAAAAATAGTTAGTGGCGGAGCTGAGCGACAACTTCGATTACCAGTAAATGAATACCCAATACTTCTCCATTTCCCCGTCTTTAGTGCACCTAGAGTCTTAATTTCAGCAGAGAAAAAACTCGGAATTGAAATTAGAGGCGTCGACACAATATCGTTCGGGAAAAACCCAATAGAGTTCCTGCAAAAGCATAAAGCTGAATCAATAAGCACTAACACTTCTCAAAACCCCATAGCTTTTGCGCGCATGATTGCAAAAATCGCTTATTCAATGGCAGCAGCCACAGGCGCTTTAAAATTACTTAAGTCACCCTCCCCAATACCCTCTGTAATATTAGGCCACGAAGCAGCAGTTGGTCATTGGGTCGGCACTATTGATGCGCCGAACACAAGCCACCCCGGAATGCTTCATCGCATCGCAATCATTCCAGACGAGGAACGCGGAATGCTTATTGGGGACGTGCAGCTATTCTGTGACTCCTTTACTCCGCGCTACGGGGTGATTCTTGGGTATATATAACCGAGTATTGAAATATAACAATCGTATATGGACTCTCCCCACAAGTAGTGAGTAAAGCCTTGCCAACCCTGTCGTCAGTGCGGTTGCATTCGTATATCCGGCCTTTGCTGGGCGTTGCCGCCCGGGCCACTCTGTAGTTCGCGCAACGGGCCGCGCAGCAGGTTGATGCGCTGGGTGCGGCTCTTCTTCCAGGTCTCGCGCAGACCGTGCAGTTGCTGGAGCTGTTGCTGCTCGTGAGTCTTCACCGGCACCGGGTGGATGCCCGAGCAGCGTGCGGCTTCGAGAATGGCGTCGCAGTCGTTGCGGTCGGTCTTGTTGCGGCGGCGGTAGGGGCGCACATAGCGCGCGTGCAGCAGCGTCACCTTGTGCCCCAGCGCCTGGGCGAAACGCCCCCAGTAGTGCGCCGTGCCGCAGGCTTCCATCAGCCACTCGACCGGCTCGGCCTGCTCCTGTATATATCGGCGAAACGCCTCGCGATTCAGCCGTTTGCGCTGACTCACCTGCCCGGCACGGACGCTTTCGGCAACCTGGTAAACGGACTTGGCCAAATCCACTGCAATCTGCTTGTACATCGCTGGAACCCTCCGAACGCCATTCTCGACACCGCTGGTGCGGGTAAGTGTGGTGCAGGGAGAATCCATTACAGCATTCAAACCGTTCGCTCCGCTCACTGGGACGGGCTAAAGCCCGCCCCTTAACCAAACGTTGGGCGGCAATTGCCGTTTCCGACGCCGGGTGACGATCACCGGAAACTCCCCAAGCATCGCCTGTACCTACAGGAAAGATAGGGAATGAACCACGTTAAAGAGAGGCATGTGAACGAATGGCAAATCTGATCGGCAGGGTAATTGGGGTAGTAGTGCAGTTGTTGATGCTGCCTTTCGTCATAATTTTCGCGATACCGGCGGGCATCATGAAAGCTCGGCGCGCACAAGCAGCACGTTTGCTCTTTACTGGAGGTGAGCAGTCACTGCTCGGCAAGGCACAGAGGGCCATTAACATGGATGAGTCAGGCCTGATGTCCCCTGATAAGGATTTGCTGGCAGCGGCAAAGTGTATCGAAAATGCCAGGGTTCAATATCAGCTGATAAAGAGCCACGAGCGTTTCGACGAAACATTCTCAGAGTTTCTAGCGCCACTACTGCTCCAATGCAACGTAAACGATTGGAGCAAAGTATTCGATTTCTTTAAGTTGGACAGTTTCGGCATCGAGCGCCCCAATCAAAATCTCGGTGAGCCACAGAGAGTCACCGGCTCTAGGGCCGAAGCGCAGGACAAGAGCACCGTGCCAACGCAAACGCGAGTCCAATCGGGAACATTGCCTGATTCAAAAGACAAAAAATTGAAGAAAATCGCTCGATGTGTCGTAGATCTTACCTCGGACGCCCTTTCCCAGATCGACCTGGAGTTGTCTGAAAGCAATGCAATTAGTCTGGTGCAATCTATAGCGCATGAAATGAACGATGATTTGGTGGCTGAAGATGACCCGATGTTTATCGGTCTTCAAATTGTTGAATATCTTGGAAAAAATGCGCTCGAGAATAAGGAATATGACGCTTTGTGCATGTTTGCACTATCCGTGGTCTTAGGAGGAGAGGCCTACGCGGAAGAGAATTATCTCTTTGAAGATGAATCAGAGCTTGTACTAAGTATGACCAACAGTGCGCGCGAAACAATTGTTAAGAACATGCGGTTCATACAGTCTGCGGCTGCAAAATCCTTTATTGATATGAAGCTGCATGGCCATGAAGATCTAGCTGGTGCGAATAAGAATAACCATTTCTACCTGCGTGATGCATCAAAGGAGGGTCTGCAACAACCAATACACATTCACTTTGATTCCTACGAGCCAGCCCTCAAGATGGGAAATAAAGAATTACCCAATCCGTGTACTTTCTTGGTCACTGTTGATAGTCCTGAATTTTCCCCGCGTGGTCTCACTTGCAGGGTTATTGGTATCAATCACAAACGCTCGCCGGAAGGAGTGCGCAACGGAGTTGTCGCCCATGTCAATATGGTCAGGCAAGAGGGCGATGGTTCGATTGATCGTGTTCATGTGCAGCTTCGTGAAGATGGTCGTGTCGTGGGTCAACTGGTCAGTCGTGGGCAATACGAGGAAATGACTAGCCTAAATGGTGTGTTTTTTATTCCGGGCGATACTGTATTTCTCGATGGAATGGGAGAGCCCTACGATTCAGATAATCAGCCGCGCCCAACCAGAGAGCAAGAACTATTTTTTGAACGAGAACGAGAGGAGATGGTTGACTCGATTCTGGGCTCTTGAGGGTCTTGGCATGCTAAATCACATTCCGAATTCTCAGCCAACATGCAGAGCCCGTTACGAATGGAGTGTTGCCGTCCAACAAATCGTTGCATCGGACGTTTGACCCGCCACCTGCTTTGCTACCGCGAAGCAGGCGTCGCGTCAAACGCCGCTGAACTCAAGCGTTAGGTAGTAAGGAGACTCCATGCGCAAATACAAAATCAAGGTTACCTATGCACGTAAAGGTTCGGAAAAGAAAGAAATCGAACTGGAGTGCAACGAATATCCTGTAGCCTCTATCGTAGATTCATTTGTCATTGAAGAAATCATGACAAGAGAAGAGCCTAACCTTGTCTCAATATACCCGCTAATAAAATCCGTGCCACGTGGCTCTGAGGCAACCAGAATGCCTACTAACAAAGAGCTAATGGAACTACACGAAATAACTGACTTGGTGTACGAGATCGATGAGCGGCTATTCTGCGTTACCACCTAACTAGTGGTATATGGACTCTCCCCACAAGTAGTGAGTAAAGCCTTGCCAACCCTGTCGTCAGTGCGGTTGCATTCGTATATCCGGCCTTTGCTGGGCGTTGCCGCCCGGGCCACTCTGTAGTTCGCGCAACGGGCGCGGCCTCGGTTGAGACGAAAGCTTCCGCTGAATCTGATCGAAACGCTCTTTAACAAGTTGAATCAAGCAATTCGTGTGGGTGCTTGTGAGGTAAGACTGAGAGTCGCAAGATTATCAGCATCACAAGTAACACTCGTGAATTCGAGAGTTTTTTGCGATTGCTGAGCCAAGTTTAGGGTTTATGCCCTGATGATTTTGAACTGAAGAGTTTGATCATGGCTCAGATTGAACGCTGGCGGCAGGCCTAACACATGCAAGTCGAGCGGATGAGGGGAGCTTGCTTCCCGATTCAGCGGCGGACGGGTGAGTAATGCCTAGGAATCTGCCCGATAGTGGGGGACAACGTTTCGAAAGGAACGCTAATACCGCATACGTCCTACGGGAGAAAGTGGGGGATCTTCGGACCTCACGCTATCGGATGAGCCTAGGTCGGATTAGCTAGTTGGTGAGGTAACGGCTCACCAAGGCGACGATCCGTAACTGGTCTGAGAGGATGATCAGTCACACTGGAACTGAGACACGGTCCAGACTCCTACGGGAGGCAGCAGTGGGGAATATTGGACAATGGGCGAAAGCCTGATCCAGCCATGCCGCGTGTGTGAAGAAGGTCTTCGGATTGTAAAGCACTTTAAGTTGGGAGGAAGGGCTGCTGGTTAATACCCTGCAGTTTTGACGTTACCAACAGAATAAGCACCGGCTAACTTCGTGCCAGCAGCCGCGGTAATACGAAGGGTGCAAGCGTTAATCGGAATTACTGGGCGTAAAGCGCGCGTAGGTGGTTCAGCAAGTTGGATGTGAAAGCCCCGGGCTCAACCTGGGAACTGCATCCAAAACTACTGAGCTAGAGTACGGTAGAGGGTGGTGGAATTTCCTGTGTAGCGGTGAAATGCGTAGATATAGGAAGGAACACCAGTGGCGAAGGCGACCACCTGGACTGATACTGACACTGAGGTGCGAAAGCGTGGGGAGCAAACAGGATTAGATACCCTGGTAGTCCACGCCGTAAACGATGTCAACTAGCTGTTGGGTTCCTTGAGAACTTAGTAGCGCAGCTAACGCGATAAGTTGACCGCCTGGGGAGTACGGCCGCAAGGTTAAAACTCAAATGAATTGACGGGGGCCCGCACAAGCGGTGGAGCATGTGGTTTAATTCGAAGCAACGCGAAGAACCTTACCTGGCCTTGACATGCTGAGAACTTTCCAGAGATGGATTGGTGCCTTCGGGAACTCAGACACAGGTGCTGCATGGCTGTCGTCAGCTCGTGTCGTGAGATGTTGGGTTAAGTCCCGTAACGAGCGCAACCCTTGTCCTTAGTTACCAGCACGTTATGGTGGGCACTCTAAGGAGACTGCCGGTGACAAACCGGAGGAAGGTGGGGATGACGTCAAGTCATCATGGCCCTTACGGCCAGGGCTACACACGTGCTACAATGGTCGGTACAGAGGGTTGCCAAGCCGCGAGGTGGAGCTAATCTCACAAAACCGATCGTAGTCCGGATCGCAGTCTGCAACTCGACTGCGTGAAGTCGGAATCGCTAGTAATCGTGAATCAGAATGTCACGGTGAATACGTTCCCGGGCCTTGTACACACCGCCCGTCACACCATGGGAGTGGGTTGCTCCAGAAGTAGCTAGTCTAACCTTCGGGAGGACGGTTACCACGGAGTGATTCATGACTGGGGTGAAGTCGTAACAAGGTAGCCGTAGGGGAACCTGCGGCTGGATCACCTCCTTAATCGAAGACTTCAGCTTCTTCATAAGCTCCCACACGAATTGCTTGATTCACTCGCGAAAGGCGATTGGGTCTGTAGCTCAGTTGGTTAGAGCGCACCCCTGATAAGGGTGAGGTCGGCAGTTCGAATCTGCCCAGACCCACCAATTGTCGTGGTGCGCAGGCCAGTCGAAAGATGGGGCCATAGCTCAGCTGGGAGAGCGCCTGCTTTGCACGCAGGAGGTCAGGAGTTCGATCCTCCTTGGCTCCACCATCATCGCCGAAGCTCAGAAATGAGTGTTCGATGACGTGACGACCGCAAGGTCGAGCGTTCAGGACGAACATTGATTTCTGGTCTTATCGCCAGACGTTCTTTAAAAATTCGGGAAAGTGATAGAAGTACGAACTGGAAGGGTGTTTTCACTGCACTCATCCAGGTCAAGGTAAAATTTGCGAGTTCAAGCGCAAGTTTTCGGCGAATGTCGTAATTCACGATTATAACCAGATTGCTTGGGGTTATATGGTCAAGTGAATAAGCGCATACGGTGGATGCCTTGGCAGTCAGAGGCGATGAAAGACGTGGTAGCCTGCGATAAGCTTCGGGGAGTCGGCAAACAGACTTTGATCCGGAGATCTCTGAATGGGGGAACCCACCCAGCACAAGCTGGGTATCTTGTACTGAATACATAGGTGCAAGAGGCGAACCAGGGGAACTGAAACATCTAAGTACCCTGAGGAAAAGAAATCAACCGAGATTCCCTTAGTAGTGGCGAGCGAACGGGGATTAGCCCTTAAGCTTCTTGGATTCTAGTGGAAGGCTCTGGAAAGTGCCGCCATAGTGGGTGATAGCCCCGTACACGAAAGGATCCTTGAAGTGAAATCGAGTAGGACGGAGCACGTGAAACTTTGTCTGAATATGGGGGGACCATCCTCCAAGGCTAAATACTACTGACTGACCGATAGTGAACCAGTACCGTGAGGGAAAGGCGAAAAGAACCCCGGAGAGGGGAGTGAAATAGAACCTGAAACCGTATGCGTACAAGCAGTGGGAGCCCACTTTGTTGGGTGACTGCGTACCTTTTGTATAATGGGTCAGCGACTTATATTCAGTGGCGAGCTTAACCGTTTAGGGGAGGCGTAGCGAAAGCGAGTCTTAATAGGGCGTCTAGTCGCTGGGTATAGACCCGAAACCGGGCGATCTATCCATGAGCAGGTTGAAGGTTAGGTAACACTGACTGGAGGACCGAACCCACTCCCGTTGAAAAGGTAGGGGATGACTTGTGGATAGGAGTGAAAGGCTAATCAAGCTCGGAGATAGCTGGTTCTCCTCGAAAGCTATTTAGGTAGCGCCTCACGTATCACTCCAGGGGGTAGAGCACTGTTTCGGCTAGGGGGTCATCCCGACTTACCAAACCGATGCAAACTCCGAATACCTGGAAGTGTCAGCGTGGGAGACACACGGCGGGTGCTAACGTCCGTCGTGAAAAGGGAAACAACCCAGACCGCCAGCTAAGGTCCCAAAGTTGTGGTTAAGTGGTAAACGATGTGGGAAGGCTTAGACAGCTAGGAGGTTGGCTTAGAAGCAGCCACCCTTTAAAGAAAGCGTAATAGCTCACTAGTCGAGTCGGCCTGCGCGGAAGATGTAACGGGGCTCAAACCACACACCGAAGCTGCGGGTGCATCGCAAGATGCGCGGTAGAGGAGCGTTCTGTAAGCCTGTGAAGGTGAGTTGAGAAGCTCGCTGGAGGTATCAGAAGTGCGAATGCTGACATGAGTAACGACAATGGGTGTGAAAAACATCCACGCCGAAAGACCAAGGGTTCCTGCGCAACGTTAATCGACGCAGGGTTAGTCGACCCCTAAGGCGAGGCTGAAAAGCGTAGTCGATGGGAAACAGGTTAATATTCCTGTACTTCTGGTTACTGCGATGGGGGGACGGAGAAGGCTAGGCCAGCTTGGCGTTGGTTGTCCAAGTTTAAGGTGGTAGGCCGATTTCCTAGGCAAATCCGGGAAATCAAGGCCGAGAGCTGATGACGAGCGTTCTTTTAGAATGCGAAGTGGTTGATGCCATGCTTCCAGGAAAAGCCTCTAAGCTTCAGGTAACCAGGAATCGTACCCCAAACCGACACAGGTGGTCGGGTAGAGAATACCAAGGCGCTTGAGAGAACTCGGGTGAAGGAACTAGGCAAAATGGCACCGTAACTTCGGGAGAAGGTGCGCCGGTGAGGGTGAATGATTTACTCAGTAAGCCCATGCCGGTCGAAGATACCAGGCCGCTGCGACTGTTTATTAAAAACACAGCACTCTGCAAACACGAAAGTGGACGTATAGGGTGTGACGCCTGCCCGGTGCCGGAAGGTTAATTGATGGGGTTAGCGCAAGCGAAGCTCTTGATCGAAGCCCCGGTAAACGGCGGCCGTAACTATAACGGTCCTAAGGTAGCGAAATTCCTTGTCGGGTAAGTTCCGACCTGCACGAATGGCGTAACGATGGCGGCGCTGTCTCCACCCGAGACTCAGTGAAATTGAAATCGCTGTGAAGATGCAGTGTATCCGCGGCTAGACGGAAAGACCCCGTGAACCTTTACTATAGCTTTGCACTGGACTTTGAGCTTGCTTGTGTAGGATAGGTGGGAGGCTTTGAAGCGTGGACGCCAGTTCGCGTGGAGCCATCCTTGAAATACCACCCTGGCAATCTTGAGGTTCTAACTCTGGTCCGTCATCCGGATCGAGGACAGTGTATGGTGGGTAGTTTGACTGGGGCGGTCTCCTCCCAAAGAGTAACGGAGGAGTACGAAGGTGCGCTCAGACCGGTCGGAAATCGGTCGCAGAGTATAAAGGCAAAAGCGCGCTTGACTGCGAGACAGACACGTCGAGCAGGTACGAAAGTAGGTCTTAGTGATCCGGTGGTTCTGTATGGAAGGGCCATCGCTCAACGGATAAAAGGTACTCCGGGGATAACAGGCTGATACCGCCCAAGAGTTCATATCGACGGCGGTGTTTGGCACCTCGATGTCGGCTCATCACATCCTGGGGCTGAAGCCGGTCCCAAGGGTATGGCTGTTCGCCATTTAAAGTGGTACGCGAGCTGGGTTTAGAACGTCGTGAGACAGTTCGGTCCCTATCTGCCGTGGACGTTTGAGATTTGAGAGGGGCTGCTCCTAGTACGAGAGGACCGGAGTGGACGAACCTCTGGTGTTCCGGTTGTCACGCCAGTGGCATTGCCGGGTAGCTATGTTCGGAAGAGATAACCGCTGAAAGCATCTAAGCGGGAAACTCGCCTCAAGATGAGATCTCACTGGGGACTCGATCCCCCTGAAGGGCCGTCGAAGACTACGACGTTGATAGGCTGGGTGTGTAAGCGTTGTGAGGCGTTGAGCTAACCAGTACTAATTGCCCGTGAGGCTTGACCATATAACACCCAAACAATCTGCGATCCAGAGGATCACAGTGGGTGCGACAGGCCGAAAGCTTGCAGAACCGCAAATACCGTATCGTACCCATATCACCGACCCGAATCCGCTGTAGCGAAAACCCGCAAGGGCCGAGACAGCAACGAATTGCTTGACGACCATAGAGCGTTGGAACCACCTGATCCCATCCCGAACTCAGCAGTGAAACGACGCATCGCCGATGGTAGTGTGGGGAGGGAGAGAAATCATACAGCAACCAGCGCCGCCGTCAACCCCCTCCACTTCATCTACCGAACGACCTGTCGACTCGCAACACGACCACCGGAAGACTTGCCGAGCAGCCCAAGAACCTGCTGCCCCGTACCACCCCGACATCTCACTCATCAAGCCAAGCACTTGATTTACAAGGCTTTTTCGATCAGCTCGTCGCCGGAAGTGGGGCGCATTATAGACGCCTTCGCGCAGGCGTCAACGACTTTTTGCAAAAGGCGTCGAAAGAAAACGACAGCCGAATCGCCCGCCCATGCGTGGCAGCGGTTCATCGGGCGGCGAGCTGTAACAACAGCGAGCACATCGCACGGCGTATGTGTATATAAAGCAAAAGGGCCTGCACTTCGTGCAGGCCCTTTTGCTTTATATGGCGCATCCGGCGGGATTCGAACCCACGACCCCTGCCTTCGGAGGCCAATGCGGTACAGGAATCTCAGCTAACGGAAAGCGCCCTTAAGTGCCTGTAAGCCACGCGCTGCAGGGCTTTGAGCGTTTCTTGGCAGCGTCGCTTCGCGTCATCTGCCGTCACTTAAGCTTCAAATGTTTGGGCACAAAAGCGAAATCTGCTGATGCGCTTTTTGACCACTAGCTACAGCAGGCCAGATGGTGGCCATTGTACGGGGTCTCAAGGCCATCGACCAGCCTCTGCCAGGGAGGCCCTCGGTTGCCCCCCTGCATGGGGCCTACACTGTAGCCAATGACGAGGCCAACCAGCATCCTCGCCCAAGCCACTCTCAGGCACACCTCCTCCGCCTTGCCCACACCGGCGCAATAAATACGTATCATCAGGCCATAGATCGCCACGGCAGCATCAGCATCCAGACTGATGCGCCCTCTGGGAGATGGCCCTCATGGAAGAAAGCGCTCAACAGCGCTCGGAGCGCTACATATCCGCGCGCAACCAACATCCAGCCTGGCTCCTGCTCGCGTCTCGCCGGGCACCTTTGGTGCTGGGCTGCCTGCGAACCCTGTTCGAGCAAGCGCATGACGGTATCCCAGTGGAGGATGCACTCCAGGCACTCGCGACAATCCTTGCAGCCTATGCCAGCCAGGAACTTTACGAGATCAGTCCCGAGGATACGCACCTGCAGTCGGGGCGCGAGCTGCGAGAGTGGATCAAGCGCCGCCTGATCATCGAGCGCGAGGGACGGATCTACGCGACCGATGCACTGGAGGTCGCCATCCAGTTCGTGGAGTCCTTGGACAGTCGCATCATGACCTCCACAGCCTCCCGCCTCTCAGTGGTCCAGCGTGAGATCGAGAATCTGGAGACCGGCCTGAATCCAAGCAAGGAAAGCCGCATCGCCAGTCTGCGCCGTCGAATCAAGGATCTGGAGCTCGAGCTGGAGCAGGCCGAGGCAGGACAGATAAGCGTGCTGGACGAGGCCCAAGCGATCGAAGGCATCCGCGAGGTCTACAACCTGGCGGTTGGGCTGCGCGCCGATTTTCGCCGGGTCGAGGACTCCTGGCGCGAGGCGGATCGTGCACTGAGGCAGTCGATCATCAGCGAGCAATATCATCGAGGCGAAATCGTCGACCGTCTGCTCGATGGCCAGGACGCGCTGCTGAACACCCCGGAAGGTCGCGTATTCGACAGTTTCCAACAACAGCTACGCCAGTCCATCGAGCTGGACAACATGCGTGTACGTCTGCGCACCATCCTCCGCCACCCGACTATTCCCAAAGCCCTGAACCGCTCGCAGCAAATGGAACTGCAATGGCTGGTCTTGCGCCTCGTCCAGGAAACGCAGAGCGTCCTCCAGGCTAGGGCACGCAGCGAACGGGACGTGAAAGGCTTCATGAAAACCGGCCTCGCCGCAGAGCATCACCGGGTAGGACACCTGCTGAACGAGATCTTCAACTTGGCGCTCAATATCGACTGGCAGCGCCAATCGGTACGCCGCCAGGCCATCCCGCTCCCGCCGGTTGGCGTAGCTATCACCAGTGTGCCGGCTGCCGAGCGTTTGCGCTTCAAGGCTCTGGACGATGAAGAGCGAAGCGAGCTGAACCTGCATGACAAGCAGGCTGGACTGGATCAGATCGGCGATGACTTCTGGGACGCCTTCGACGGCCTGGATCGAGAAACGCTGATCCGCAACACATTAAGCGTACTGGCCGAGCAGCGCAGGCCTGTGAGTCTCGGCGAACTGGCACATCTGCTGCCTCCCGCGCATGACCTAGAAACTTTCGCGCTCTGGCTGGGAATGGCACGCGAGGCCGGTATCGAGGTGCTGAATAAAGAGAGGGAAACAGTGGAGCTGGTGGACGACGAGCAACGTCGCTGGATCTTCCACTTGCCGTATGCCGGACTGGAAAGCGCGGCGCTCAAGGATATCGACTGGGAGTTGTGAGCATGGCAGGCATTTTTGATCGTATTACCGGAGCCACTACAGAACGCGACACTCTGCAGGCTTCGCCGCAGAGCGAAATAGATGACGACTCCCCCAGTATCGAGTTACCCGAGGCGCTCGATAAACCTGTCGATGAACCCAGAACACCGCAGCGGACCCGCGAAACCGTTCAGGAATTGCTCAAGTACGGACTGCTGGAAGAAAGCCACAAACCCAACCTCTATCGCACCGCACTCACCCAGCACGAAGATATAGCCAGAGTCCTGGAGCCCCTCGACCTGCGCATGGGTGTCGATGAAGTACGCGGCTTGGTATTCGTGACCGTACGGCAGGACGAAACGGCCGAACAGGATGAATGGTCTCACCCACTGGTACGCAGGCAGCGTCTGAATCTGGAACAGTCCCTGCTGATCGCCATCCTGCGTCAACACTTCATTACCTATGAACAGGAAAGCGGGACCGGCGCTAGCCACGCACAGGTCGCCGTCGACGACCTGATTCCGCAACTGCAGGTCTATCTCGGTGATCTAGGCAGCGATGCCCGAGAAAGAACTCGTGTTATTGGCCTGCTGGATCAGCTCAAAGGCCATGGCTTGGTCTCTGCTCTGGACACCCATGATCGGGTGATCATCCGCCCCATCATCGCGCACCTGGCCAACCCGGAGAACCTTCAGGCCCTGCTGGCGTGGCTGCAGGCACAGATCGAGAAGTCGAACGAGACCACTGAGCCGGCTGCTGGCGAGGAGATGGAATGAAACAGTCGACGCTTTGGCGTAACAGCGAGACCTTCATCCTGACTCGCTTGGAACTATACAACTGGGGCGGGTTCCAGGACCTTCACCATGCTGAGATAGACCCTGCCGGCACTGCGGTGATCGGCCCCACCGGCAGCGGCAAGACCACCCTGGTCGACGCTCTGATGACACTGCTCTGCGCCAACCCACGATACAACCTGGCCTCCACCGGAGGACATGAAAGCGACCGGGATCTGGTGTCCTATGTCCGCGGTGTTTCCGGCCCAGGCGATGGCGGCCCCGGTCAATCCCATATCGCCCGCCCCGGAAAAACAGTAACTGCGATCGCCGCCACGCTTGAGCGCGACGGTCAGTTGGTACGTCTGGGCGCCTTGCTCTGGTTCGAAGGCATCAGCTCCAGCGCAACGGACATGAAGAAGTTGTGGCTATTTAGCGAGGCACCCGAACAAACCCTGGAGCACTGGCTGCACCTGCATCACGAAGGCGGCATGCGCGCACTACGGCAGATGGACAAGGACAGCACCGGCATCTGGACCTACCCCAGCAAGAAGGCCTTCCTGGCCCGGCTGCGCGACTACTTCGAGGTTGGCGAGAACGCCTTCACTCTGCTCAACCGCGCCGCGGGCCTCAAACAGCTCAACAGCATCGACGAAATCTTCCGCGAGCTGGTGCTGGACGACAACTCGGCCTTCGAGCGCGCAGCCGAAGTCGCCGCCAGCTTCGACGACCTTACCGGCATCCATCAGGAACTGGAAATCGCCCGCCGACAACAACGCTCGCTGCAACCGATCGCCGATGGCTGGCAACGTTATCAGGCGCAGCAGCGACAACAGGAGGACCAGCAGGCGCTCGAGGCCATCCTACCCGTGTGGTTCGCCGAACAGGCCCATCAACTGTGGCAGGCAGAAACCAGCAGGCTGGACGCCGCGTTCAGACAGGCTAAGCAGGAGCAGGACCAATGTCAGCAGCGCCTGGATGAACAGAAAGGGCTGGTCGATCGGCAACGGCAGCTTTACCTGAAAGCCGGGGGAGCCGGCATCGATCAGCTCAGAGGGCGCATCGCCGAATGGCAAAAATTCCGTGCCCGACGAGAGTTCCAAGCGATCCAATATCAACGGCTGGCCAGAAACCTCAACCTGGCGGACGAGCTTTCCACGACGGCCCTGCACGCCAACCAGGAAGAGGCCCGTGAGCGACTACAGAGTCTGGATGCACAGATCAGCGCAGCACAGGAGCAGGCATTCAAGGCGGGGGTTAACGAACAGGCGTTGAAAGAGCAACTCGGCGAGCTGCAACGGGAAAAGGCCGAGGTGGAACGTCGGCCTGGCTCAAACCTGCCCGGGCAGTTCCAAAGCTTTCGCAGTGAGCTGGCCAAGGCACTGGGGCTGGATGAGACTGCCCTACCCTTCGTCGCCGAACTCGTGCAGGTCAAACCCGAGGAGCAGTCCTGGCGTGGCGCCATCGAACGAGCGATCGGCAGTCACCGGCTGCGCATCCTGGTACCGCCGGAGTCATCCAGATCCGCACTGCAGTGGATCAACCAGCGGCACAATCGCCTGCATGTTCGCCTGCTCGAGGTGAAGGAACCTGTTTCTCGCCCACGCCCCTTCGAGGATGGCTTCACCAACAAGCTGACCTGCAAGGAGCATCCCTATCGCGCCGCGCTCGAAGCGCTACTGGCCGACAACGACCGGCACTGCGTCGACAGCCCAGAGCAGTTGCGGCAAACCCCGCACGCGATGACGGCCCAGGGATTGATGTCCGGCAAGGAGCGCTTCTTCGACAAGCAGGACCAGAAGCGTCTGGACGAGGACTGGCTCACCGGTTTCGACAACCGAGATCGCCTGGCTTATCTCACCGAGCAGATTCGTACCCTCGAAACGCAGCTGACAACCGCGACGCAAGCCCTTCGTATCGCGCAGGATGCCGCTGGCAGTCTGGAGGATCAGTACCGCGCGCTGGAGCAGCTCCAGCGCCTGGAGTTCGAAGAGATCGACCTGCCCGGCGCGCAGCGCCAACTCAATGAACTTCAGCAGCATCTGGATGCCCTGACCCGCCCAGACTCTGATGCCGGCACAGCCAAGGTCGAACTGGACAAGGCAGAAAGCCTGCACAAGGAGCTGGACCAGCAGCTGAGGAAGGCCATCGAAACCTTCACCGCTGCAAAGAAAGATCTGGAGCATGCCGACGCAGCACTGCGCAGAGCCTTTCAGCGCGCAGGGCAGGGGCTTAGCAATGCTCAACGCACCTTGGCAGCCACGCACTTCCCGCGCTTGGCGCTCGAACAGCTGGACGACCTCCAAGACATCGAGCGCAAGCATGCGCACGAGCTACAGCAGCAGCTCAAGGCTGGCGGCGAGAAGCTGCAGAAGCTGCGCGAAGAACTCATCAAGCGCATGTCCGATGCTAAGAAGGAGGACACCGGCGCCCTCGCGGAAGTCGGGAGGGAACTGGAAGACATTTCACAGTATCTAGCACGCCTGCAGGTACTGACCGAGGAAGCCCTGCCCGAGAAGCTCAAGCGCTTCCTGGATTACCTGAACCGCTCCTCCGACGACGGCGTGACCCAGTTGCTCAGCTATGTCGACCACCAGGTCGCCCTGATCGAAGAGCGCCTAGAGGATCTGAACAGCACCATGCGTCGAGTCGACTTCCAGCCCGGTCGTTACCTGCGCCTGGTAGCAAGCAAGGTCGTGCACGAGAGCCTGCGCAGCCTGCAACGCGCGCAGCGCCAACTGAACTCGGCACGCTTCACCGACGACAATGGCGAAAGCCAGTACAAGGCCCTGCAGGAACTGGTGGCCTTGCTCAAGGATGCCTGCGAGCGCAGCCGCACCCTAGCCGCTCGCGCCCTGCTGGACCCACGCTTCCGCCTGGAGTTCGCCGTTTCGGTGATCGACCGTGAAAGCGGCGAGGTCATCGAGACCCGCACCGGCTCACAGGGCGGCAGCGGCGGCGAAAAGGAAATCATCGCCTCCTATGTACTGACCGCCTCCCTGAGCTACGCGCTCTGCCCGGACGGCAGCAGCCGGCCGCTGTTCGGCACCATCGTCCTCGACGAGGCCTTCTCACGCAGTTCCCATGCAGTCGCCGGACGCATCATCGCGGCCCTGCGCGAGTTCGGACTGCATGCCGTGTTCATCACCCCGAACAAGGAGATGCGCCTGCTGCGCCACCACACCCGCTCGGCCATCGTTGTTCATCGCCGAGGACCGGAATCCAGCCTGGCCTCGCTGAGCTGGGAAGCCCTGGACGAACTCCACCAGCAACACCGCCAGGTCCGCCATGAAGTCGCCCAGTGATATCGGCCAGAGCCTGGCCCGCCAATGGCAACAGCCGCGCATCCGGCGGGAGCGCCTGCTCGATCCCGGCGGCTGGCCCCGCGACTTCACCATCGGCAAACCCTCGGCTGGCCTCTTCTCGGCCAATCCCCAAGCCGTGCAGCGGCATGTCGAAGCCTGGCGGCAAGTGCGGATCGGTGAGGTCACGTGGGAGCCCGTCGACTACCGTGCCGCCCTCGGACCGGTCCAGGTGCCCATGACCTGGCGGTTACGCAGCCCGTCGGAGTGGGTTGCCGCTAGCGGCGATCCCGAAGTGATGCGTGAATACCGGATGCTCGAGGCGCTGGTGGAGCACACTGACAACTGCTTTCACACCCTGCTGGTCAGCCAGCGCAGTCTCTGGCTAAAAAAATCAGCCGACGAGATCATCACCACCGCACGACTTGCAGCCCGACTGTCACCGGGCTGCGCCCAGGGGCGCCCCTTGCGCCTGCTGGCCGAGCTCGGCGTGGACACCAAGTTCTTCGAGCGCAACACCGCCCTGCTGACCAGGCTGCTCGACGAGCGCTTCGAAGGCGAGGTGTCCGCACAGGGGCTGACGACTTTCCTGGATGCCTTCGAAGACAGCAGCCACTGGGTGCTGGTCGCTCCGCTGTCACCCGGCCTGCTGCCGTTCAAAAGGCTCAGGCTGACCACCGCCGAACTGGCGGAAGCCGACCTGCCCTGCTCCCGTGTGCTGGTGGTAGAGAACGAACAGTGCATCCACCAGTTGCCCGAGCTACCGGACACCATCGCGATTCTCGGCGCCGGACTGGATCTGCAGTGGCTGGGCTCCCCGCACTTGGCCGGCAAGTCCCTCGGCTACTGGGGTGACATGGACACCTGGGGGCTGCTGATGCTGGCACGCGCGAGGCAGCGACAGCCGGCCATCAAGGCGCTGCTGATGGCGCGGTCGATCTTTGATCGGTATGAATCGACCAGTGCGGTCGCTGAGCCAGTCAAGGCCCAGGACGCGGTACCCGATGGCCTACAGCCGTGCGAGGCCGACTTCTATCGATACCTGCTTAGGCGCGAGCGTGGTCGCCTGGAACAGGAATACCTGCCAAAGGATCTGGTGGAACATGCCATTGCTGCATGGACTATGTGAGTCGCTCAGATTGTGTCCAAAGACGTGGTGCGCTATAACAAACTCCATGTAACGAGCTATCCTTCTGGCCTGTATTCGACGAAGAAGATCATGAGCCGCATCATGAGCAAATCCAGCAGGAAGATTAAGCGCCAAGGCATTAAGCAGCCAGCACACCTCAATTCCCAACAGAGTGCTATGGCCCTCCACCACGCGAAGGTACTTGAGCACGCAATCAATGTGTTCGGCAATCAGAAGCTGGCCGAAGAGTGGCTTGGCCGTCCCTGCAAGTATTTGAACGGCAATGTTCCGCTGGACGTTATCGATAACCCTGCGGGGTTTCAGGCCATCGAGGATTATCTCGAACGTATCGAATACGGGGTCTATCAGTAAACCGGTTGCGGTGGTCTGGCTCATGCGCGCATGGCACCTCGACCGCGAAGTCTACAAGGACACTGTAGACAGCTTAGAGGCTAATACGATCGATAAAACTTGCTGATACTCCGACTTTCTACGATGCTGGGCGGGGACGAGGAGTCAGACATGACCATTGACGCGAAGAGTACACCTGCAAATATCCGTAAAGCTGCCATCGAAAAGTTACGCAGACTGCAGAAATCACCACGTTACCGCAGCTTTTTCAGCCCGGAGGCAGTCGATGCGTTCGCTAAGGTAGAGTCATCTGCCTTCGCAGGTAAATCGTTGCTATGCAGCAAGCGCCGAGACTTGTCGGATAATTAGTGACACCTAGGGCGGCCGTACTTACTTATAGCTCTTGCTACAGAGAGGCTGCGGCGGATTGGTATCTATTTTTATTTACAGATAGCGAGTATCTTTTTCGCGAAGACAACCTCTTGAAACGCACAGGAGATGAAAATGACTTTGCCATACGAGCGCAGCCGCAGCGTCATACAGACCGGAGCATTTCTCAAAAATATCTGTATAAATCCTGAAATCCCAGAAAGCGTCCGAAATGAAGCCAAATATCTTCTTCGGCATTACCCTACTGCTGACGATATCAAAACCATCGGCCGCCTGGAGGAGTTCTTGCTCAAGCCTTCTGATGACGAAAAGCGAGAAATCCTCATCAACCTACACATGCCACTGTTCAGCTCAAAGATATGACCCGGACGCAGGCTTTCCGCGCATGCGCGGAAATCCTGCGTCTTACCCCGTCAATCGGCCGCTCCATCCAGCCACTTCTTACGGGCTCGTTGCACGAAGCTCGTCGAAACACCTAGTCGCCTAGCGATAATACCATCCGAAACGACGCCAAATTCTGCTGCAATCTCTGCTGTAATTTCAGGATACTCCTTTCTGTATGGGGCAATGCCAAGCTCCTGTCTCTTCTGCTTAACCGGAAAACGACTGATGCCAAGGCGATCAGCCAGCTCTGGGTCAGGCATGGTTCCGAGCAGTGATACAGCCTCATCAGTCCAGAACCCTGGCTCTAGCGACTGGAATTTCTCTCTTTCGACTCTTGGCTCCGGCACTTCGAGCTTCAATCTCAACGCTGAAATTCTCGAGATAGAAACGATTGTGTCCCAGGAAGTGGTGTAACTGCCCGTGGCGCTAGCAGTCGAGTCTGCGGGGGACTCAGCTGATCACAGCGGACAGCCGAGCAGATTGATTGTCACTGAGCGATTGCAGCCCCTCAAGCT
>NZ_JANGEY010000021.1 GCF_024451105.1 Stutzerimonas stutzeri | reverse complement strand
TGTAGGTGTAGCTGCCGTCGGCGGCGATCACGATGCTGCCGCCCTGGGCGGTGACGAAGGTCCCCGCCACCACCGACAGGCTGTCGCCGTCGACGTCGCTGTCGTTGGCCAGCAGGCTGATGCTGGAACTGAACGGCACGTCCTCGCTGACGGTGACCGCATCGTTCTGGGCCAGCGGCGCGTCGTTCACTGCCATGACGATGACGTCGACGGTAAGGGTGTCGCTACCGCCCTGACCGTCGCTAACCACCACAGTGAAGCTGTCAGGACCGTGGTAATCCGGGTTCGCCGTGTAGGTCCAGCGGCCATCGCTATCGACCGTGACGCTGCCATGGCTCGGGTCGCTGCCCTTGGCGAAGGTCAGGCTGTCGCCGTCCACGTCGCTGGCGGTGACCTGGCCGCTGACCGGGGTGTTCTCGGTGGTCGTTACGCTGCCCCCAGTACCGACCGGATCATCGTTCACCGGCATGACGGTGACGTCGACGGTGATCGTGTCGCTGCCGCCCTGGCCGTCGCTGACCACCACGGTGAAGCTGTCGGGGCCGTGGTAGTCCGGATTCGGCGTGTAGGTCCAGCTACCGTCGGCCGCCACCGTCACGCTGCCATGGCTTGGGTCGCTGCCCTTGGCGAAGGTCAGGCTGTCGCCGTCGACGTCGCTGGCCGTGACCTGGCCGCTGATCGGGGTGTCTTCCGCAGCAACGACGACAAGATCGCTGCCGACTGGGGGGGTATTGCTGCCGGGTGCCGGAGACTCCGCGCTCGCCGATAGCGCCTCGCCACCCTGATCCTCGATGATCGAATCGTCCCCGACAACCATGCTGCCGGTCACAAAGCCGATCAGCGGATCCACTCGCAGTGCGGTTTCGCTCAACTGGACAAAGCTGTGGCCGCCACCGTCGCCACTGCCACTTCCCCCTGCTCCGCCACCGGCCGCGGAGGCCTCGAGCTCGAGAGTCGGATCGAGGCCGGCCGCCAGCGCCTGCTCGAGATCGCCCACCGCAGCCGTGCGCCGCTCGTCGACGCTCGCCTCCTGCACACCGGCCTGCCAGCGGCTGCTGCCGCCTAGACGGAGTTCCTCCCCATCGGCCAGTTGCAACACTACCTCGCCCCCCAGACCAGTGATCACCTGCTCTCCTTGCAGCAGGCGGTCACCCTCGAAGATCTGGCGCCTGAGCCCATCGGCAGAAATGGCGAAGACCTGACCGACAAGCCCCGTGACGATGGCGGCGATGGTGCTCATGAGACAACTCCTGTGGCGCGAGATGCGCTGAATCCTTGAACGAAGGAGAGACTGCCAAACAGGGTCAGGAGGAGGAGCAGCGAAGCACGAGTCAGCTCATCGACTCCGTGTTGCACACAGCATCGCCGGCGACAGGCTCGTCGGGTACACCGACAGGCACATCCCTCCGCCTGCCTCCGCTATCGACCGAACTGGCGCTCTCGGTGCGATGCGTGCGTGCATTTCTGGCTCACACGAACTTCTCTCACCCTGGGTCCCGAAAAAGCGAGGAGGATCGTATAATCCACAAGGCATTTCCGGCAAAGGCATTTTTAAGCCCGGAATACTACCAGTCTTTCGCCAAAAAACCGACACACATACCTGTCAAAGCGAAGCGAACCACCTGAAGGAAATACCGTCTCCGCCCGCAGGTACGCACACAGCCTTGCGGCTGCCGCACCGCCTCCCTCAGCCCTGTGGTCGCCGCCAACCAGAACGGATACGGAGCAGCGTTCCTATTCCGACGATAGAAAGGAGTCTTGATAAATATGCGTTTCCTTGCAACCGTCCCCCTGGCTCTCGCGATTTCCCTGTCAGCCTACGGCCAGACTCTCAGTGAGGCCATGCAGTCCGCACTCGCGGCGCACCCGGAAATCCAGGCCGGCATCCATGCACGCCTGTCCGTCGAGGAGCAGATGAAGGCGGCCAAGGGTGGCTATCTCCCGCAGGTCGACCTGCTCGCCGGATACGGTCGAGAGCAAACCGACAGCCCGGCAACCCGCGGCAACACTCATGACAAGGAAACCCTGACCCGCGGCGAGTCCAGCCTGCGCCTGCAGCAGATGCTGTTCGACGGCTTTGCCACGCGGGGCGAAGTCGGACGCCAGCGCGCCACGGTCAATGCCCGTGCCTACGAGCTGCTGGGCAGCGCCGAGCAGACGGCTCTGCGGGTTGCCGAGGTCTATCTGGACGTGCTCAGACGCGAGGCACTGGTGCGTCTGGCCGAAGACAACCTGCGCAGCCATGAGCGCATCTACGATCAGATCAGATTGCGCAGCCAGCGGGGCGTGGGCCGCATGGCCGACCTCGACCAGGCCGAAGCACGCCTGGCCCAGGCACGCAACAACCTGCTCACCGAGCAGGTCAACCTGGCCGACGCCCAGGTCAGCTACTTCAGCGTCGTCGGCAGGCATCCGGCGCAGCTGACGCCGCCGAGCGTACCGATCGGACAACTGCCGGAAAGCCTCCAGGAAGCCCGCGCGGAACTGCTGGCCAACAACCCGCTGCTCAGCTCGGCACAGTCGGATGTGCAGGCTGCGGAACAACAGTATGCCGTGGCCCGGTCGACCTTCTATCCGCGCTTCGACGCCGAACTGTCGCGCTCGGCGAACAACAACATGGATGGCAGCACGGGCCACCAGAACGAATGGCGGGCGATGCTCAACATGCGCTACAACCTGTTCGCCGGCGGCAGCCACAAGGCCGACCTGCAGTCCAAGGCCTACCAGGTCAACCAGGCCATGGACATCCGCAACAATGCCGTGCGCGTGCTCAACGAGGATCTAGGCCTGGCTTGGAACGCGCTGGATAATGCCCGCAAACAGCTACCCATAGCCCAGCAGTACGTCGACTACAGCAACAGGGTGCGCGACTCCTACCAGAAACAGTTCACCTTGGGCGACCGGACCCTGCTCGATCTGCTCGACAGCGAGAACGAGCTGTTCGCCGCCGCGCGTCGTCTGGAAGACGTGCGCTACGCCGAGATGTTCTCCCAGTTCCGGATCCAGGCGATCGTCGGCAGCCTGCTGAAGAGGCAGGGAGTGGCGGCACCGCTTGCAGCCGTGCCGCTGGATGAAGTCAGGCCGCCGGTCGAACTGCCGACGCTCAACTGACCCCTGTCCGCTCGGGACCTGTTCTTCTCCTGCACGAGTGAGCCACCGTGGAAGCAGAGTTACGCCAGCCCCCATCCCACGGCGATCCACGCGATCGCTACGACGACCCGCTGCTCGACAGCCTGCTCTCGCTTTGCGCCCTGCACCAGAAGCCGGCCAGTCGGGCCATGCTCACCAGCGGCCTGCCGCTGCCTGAGCAGCGCCTGACCGCCGAGCTGCTGCCGCGCGCTGCTGCCCGCGGCGGGCTGCAGGGGCGCTGGCTGCGGCGGCGCCTGGACAGGATCCCGGCCATTGCCCTACCCGCGCTGCTGCTGCTGCGCGACGGTCGCAGCGCCCTGCTGCTCGGCTGGGACGACCGGGGCCAGGCACGGATCATGCCTTGCGAAAGCCAAGGCGGCGAGGTGCGGGTCAGCAACGAACTGCTCGCCGAGGACTACAGCGGCCAGGCCTTCTTCGCCCAGCCGCAGCACAGGCTCGAACTCGATCGGGGCGAGCTGATCCCACGCAGCGACGCCTGGTTCCGCGACACGCTCAAGCGCTCGCGCTGGCTGTATGTCGATGCAGTGGCCGCCAGCCTAGTGATCAACCTGATCGGCCTGGTCATCCCGCTGTTCGTGATGAACGTCTACGATCGCGTGGTACCCAACCAGGCGACCGCCACCCTGTGGGTGCTGGCGCTCGGCGTGGCCGGCGCTTTCCTCTTCGACCTGCTGCTCAAGACCCTGCGCGGCCTGTGCTTGGATCTGGCCGGCAAGAAGACCGACCTGATCATTTCCGCCACGCTGTTCGAGCGCATCGCCGGCATGGCCATGAAGTTCCGTCCGGCACGCGTCGGCAGCTTCGCCCAGAGCATTCACGAATTCCAGAGCCTGCGCGACTTTCTCGCCTCGCTGACCCTCGCCAGCCTGATCGACCTGCCTTTCGTACTGCTGATCCTGGCGGTGATCGCCCTGATCGGCGGCCATCTAGTGTGGATTCCGCTGCTGACCTTCCCGCTGGCGGCGCTGATCGGCTGGACGCTACAGAAGCCACTGGCGCAGATCATGCAGCGCAGCATGGCGCTGGCTGCCGAGCGCCAGTCGAGCCTGATCGAAACCCTTGGCGGCCTCGACACCATCAAGGCCAACAATGCCGAGAGCGAGCGCCAGTATCTGTGGGAGCAGACCATCGGCACCCTGGCCGGCCTGGAGCTGCGCGCGCGCCTGCTCTCCAGCCTGGGCCTCAACTCGACGGCCTTCCTGCAGCAGTTGGCCGGAGTCGTCACCCTGGTCGCCGGCGTCTACCTGATCATCGCCGGCGACCTCAGCATGGGCGGCCTGATCGCCTGCTACATGCTCGGCAGTCGCGCCCTGGGGCCGTTGACCCAGCTGTCCAGCCTGGTGCTCCGCTACCAGCAGGCGAAGGTGACCCTGGACTCGGTCAACCAACTGATGAATCTCCCGCAGGAGCGCCATGCGGACGAACGCCCTCTCAAGCGGGAAACCCTGCGCGGCGCCATCGAACTGCGCAACGTCGACTTCCGCTATCCGGAGCAGCAGCAGGCCGCCCTCACGGACATCAACCTGTCGATCAGCCCCGGCGAAAAAATCGCCATCGTCGGGCGCAGCGGCTCGGGCAAGAGTTCGCTGGCCAAGCTGATCGTCGGACTGCACCAGCCCGACCAGGGCAGCCTGCTGATCGACGGCATCGATGTGCGCCAGCTCGACGTCAGCGACCTGCGCCACAACATCGGCTACGTCCCCCAGGACATCCAGCTGCTCTCCGGCACCCTGCGCGACAACCTGATATCCGGCGCACGCTACGTCGAGGATGAGCAGGTATTGCGGGCCGCCGAGCTGGCCGGCGTGCACGAATTCGCCCGACTGCACCCCAAGGGCTACGAGCTGCAGGTTGGCGAGCGCGGCCAGCAGCTGTCCGGCGGCCAGCGCCAGCATGTCGCCCTGGCCCGCGCGCTGCTGCTCGATCCGCAGATCCTGCTGCTGGACGAGCCGACCAGCGCCATGGACAACACCAGCGAGGAACAGCTCAAGCGCCGCCTGCAACCGGCCATCGCCGACAAGACCCTGCTGCTGGTGACCCACCGAGCCTCGATGCTGACCCTGGTCGATCGGCTGATCATCGTGGAACGCGGGCGCATCATCGCCGATGGCCCCAAGGAAGTCGTCATGGAAGCGCTGAAGAAGGGGCGGATCAGTGTCGAGTAAGACATCGCAGGACAGCGGCTACTTCGGTCGGCGCACGGAGCCGGACGACGCGCCGCTCCCAGCCGTGCGCAAGGCGCTGGTCGAGGATGCGCCCCGACTGGTGCGCCTGACCATCTGGGCGCTGATCGGCTTCGTGCTCTTCTTCCTGATCTGGGCGCACTTCGCGGTGGTCGAGGAGGTAACCCGCGGCGACGGCAAGGCCATCCCCTCGTCGCGCCTGCAGAAGGTACAGAACCTGGAGGGCGGCATAGTCGCCGAGATCTTCGTGAGCGAAGGCCAGGTGGTGGAGGCCGGCATGCCACTGCTGCGCCTCGACGACACCCGCTTCGCCTCCAATGTCGGGGAAACCGAAGCCGACCGCCTTGCCCTCGAGCTGCGCGTGGCGCGCCTCAAGGCCGAGGTCGACGGCGTGCCGCTGAACTTCGCCGCCACCTTGCGTAACCGAGCTGCGACACTGGCCGACAGCGAGCTGGCCCTGTTCGACAGCCGCCAGAGCCAGTTGCAGGACGAGGTGGCCGGCCTCGAGGAACAGCTGACCCAGCGCCGCCAGGAGCTGCGCGAGTTCGCCTCCAAGCAGGGCCAGTTCCGCAACAGTCTCGCCCTGCTGCGCCAGGAGATCCGCATGTCCGAACCGCTGGTCGCCGAGGGAGCGGTTTCCGAGGTGGAACTGCTGCGTCTGCGTCGCGCCGAGGTCGAGGCTCGCGGCCAGCTGGAAGCCACTACGCTGGCCATCCCCCGCGCCGAGGCGGCCATCGCCGAGGTGGAGCGCAAGATCGGCGAGACCCGCGCGCGCTTTCGCAGCGAGGCGCTCACCCTGCTCAACGAAACGCAGACCGAGCTGAGCAAGATCCAATCCACCGGCAGGGCGCTGGAGGACCGGGTCAAGCGCACCCTGGTCACCTCGCCGGTGCGCGGCATCGTCAAGCAGGTACTGGTCAACACCGTGGGCGGAGTCATCCAGCCAGGCAGCGATCTGGTGGAGATCGTGCCGCTGGACGATACCCTGCTGGTGGAAGCACGCATCCGTCCCCAGGATATCGCCTTCCTGCACCCTGGCCAGACGGCCACGGTCAAGTTCACCGCCTACGACTACACCATCTACGGCGGGCTCAAGGCCGAACTGGAGCAGATCGGCGCGGACACCGTCAGCGACGAAGATGGCAACAGCTTCTACCTGATCAAGCTGCGCACGGAGAAGAGCCACTTGGGCAGCAGCGAGAATCCGCTGCTGATCATCCCCGGCATGGTCGCCTCGGTCGACATCATCACCGGCGAGAAGAGCATCCTCAGCTACCTGCTCAAGCCGATCCTGCGCGCCCGTGCCGAGGCCCTGCGCGAACGCTGAGCGCCTAGAAAAGCGCCAGCTGCTCGCCACCCTCGCGCAGGTCGAACAGGCGTACGCCGACGCCGATCAGGCGTACCGGCTTGCCGCCGCGAGCGAAGGCCGCTGCCAGCAGGCGCTGGTAGCTGGCCGCATCGCGACCGGCGCCGGCCTGCTCCAGGGTGGTCTGGGTGAAGTCGTGGAACTTCAGCTTGACCAGCGGCTTGTCCGCCCGGTAGCCGCTGTCCAGCCGCGCCAGGCGCCGCTCCAGCTGCTCCAGCAGCACCGGCAGCTCGACCTGGCAGGCGGCCAGGTCCGGCAGGTCGTGGTCGAAGGTGTGCTCGACGCTGACGGTCTGCCGGCGCCGCTCCACCCGCACCGGCCGCTCGTCGATACCCTGTGCCAGTTGCCAGAGGCGCTCGCCGAAGCTGCCGAATTCGCGCAACAGCGCCAGCCGCGGCCACCCACGCAGATCGCGACAACGCTGGATCCCGAGCTGCGCCAGGCGTTCGGCGGTGACCTTGCCCACCCCGTGCAGACGCGCCACCGGCAGATCGGCGACGAACGCCTCCACCTGCCCCGGGGTGATCACGAACAGGCCGTCCGGCTTGCGCCAGTCGCTGGCGATCTTGGCGAGGAACTTGTTCGGCGCCACCCCGGCCGACACCGTGATCTCCAGCTGTTCGCGCACCCGCCGGCGGATGTCCTGGGCGATGCGCGTGGCGCTGCCGGAGAAGTGTGCCGAGTCGGAAACGTCGAGGTAGGCCTCGTCCAGCGACAGCGGCTCGATCAGCTCGGTGTAGTCCTGCAGGATGGCATGTATCTGCTGCGAGGCGGCCTTGTACGCCTCGAAGCGCGGGCGCACGATGAGCAGCTGCGGGCACAGCGCCAGCGCCTGGCGCGAGGCCATCGCCGAGCGCACACCGAAGGCGCGCGCCTCGTAGTTGCAGGTGGCGATCACCCCGCGGCGGTCGGGGGCACCGCCGACCGCCATCGGCCGCCCGGCCAGACGCGGGTCGTCGCGCATCTCGATGGCGGCGAAGAAGCAGTCGCAGTCGATGTGGATGATCTTGCGCACGACGCTGGGCGGCAGGGCCGGACTCTGGAAATAATGGCTCGGACTCCAGTGTAACGCCGCAACGCCGCGAAGCGCTGCCCTCCCCGCCGGATGGGCCACATGGCCCACTCCGGCCTCGGGGCAGCCGCATAACTGCTTGATCCGGCGAACGTTTCTCCGGCCAAGCGCTTGACAGCAGGGCATTTTCGCGTAGAATCGCCAGCCATCGGACGCGGGGTGGAGCAGTCTGGTAGCTCGTCGGGCTCATAACCCGAAGGTCGTAGGTTCAAATCCTGCCCCCGCAACCATATTCAAGAAAAGGCCATTCTGCGGAATGGCCTTTTCCGTTCTGACCAGGACGTCATTGCGCCGATTCGCCGATTCAGAAAAACTATTGGTTGACTAATCGCCATTTGGGCGTAGAATCGCCAACCACAGACGCGGGGTGGAGCAGTCTGGTAGCTCGTCGGGCTCATAACCCGAAGGTCGTAGGTTCAAATCCTGCCCCCGCAACCACATTCGAAAAGGCCATTCTGCGGAATGGCCTTTTTCATTTCTGGCGCCGCAACAGCGCCGACTGTCCTCAGCTTGGCTTAAGCTTGCTCGCCTAGACTCCTGTGCATTGCCTCTCAATGGATACCCAGGAGCTTTTCATGGCCGCCAGCCCATCCCGCTACAGCCCCCTCACCATCGCCCTGCACTGGCTGATGCTGCTGCTGATCGCCGCGGTCTACGCCTGCATCGAACTCAAGGGCAACTTCCCCAGGGGCAGCGACATCCGCGAAGGCCTCAAGTACTGGCACTTCGTCCTCGGTCTGAGCATCTTCGCCCTGGTCTGGCTGCGCCTGCTCGGCCGCCTGCTGGGCAAGACCCCGGCGATCCTGCCCAAGCCGCCGGTCTGGCAGACCGGGCTGTCGCACCTGATGCACCTGGCCCTGTACCTGCTGATGATCGGCATGCCGCTGGTCGGCTGGCTGATCCTCAACGCCGAAGGCAAGCCGGCGCCGTTCTTCGGCCTGGAACTGCCGATGCTGGTGGCGAAGAATCCCGGCCTGGCGGAAACCCTCGAGGAACTGCACGAGTTCGGCGGCCAGGCCGGCTACTTCCTGATCGGCCTGCACGCCCTCGCCGGCCTGTTCCACCACTACGTGGTGCGCGACAACACCCTCACCCGCATGCTGCCGGGCCGTGGCTGAAGCCCGGCCTGCTCATCCAGCCCCGCCCGCTTCGCGCGCGGGGCTTTTCGTTTGCCCGCGCGGCACTGGCCAAGCGCGCCGGGCACCGCTAGAATTGCGCACTTTTTGATCAAGGCGCCTGCCGGGCGCCACTCGAGGTTAGCCTGCATGTCCACCGCCACGCCCAAAGTCGGTTTCGTCTCCCTCGGTTGCCCGAAGGCCACCGTCGATTCCGAGCGCATCCTCACCCAGCTGCGCATGGAGGGCTACCAGATCGTCCCCTCCTATGAGGATGCCGACGTGGTGGTGGTCAACACCTGCGGCTTCATCGACAGCGCCAAGGCCGAATCGCTGGACGCCATCGGCGAGGCCATCGCCGAGAACGGCAAGGTGATCGTCACCGGCTGCATGGGCGTGTCCGAGGACAGCATCCGCAACGTGCACCCCAGCGTGCTGGCAGTCACCGGCCCGCAGCAGTACGAGCAGGTGGTCAACGCGGTGCACGAGGTGGTGCCGCCGAAGGTCGACCACGACCCGTTCGTCGACCTGGTACCGCCGCAGGGCATCAAGCTGACCCCGCGCCACTACGCCTACCTGAAGATTTCCGAGGGCTGCAACCACAGCTGCTCGTTCTGCATCATCCCGTCGATGCGCGGCAAGCTGGTCAGCCGCCCGGTCGGCGAGGTGCTCTCCGAGGCCGAGCGCCTGGTCAAGGCCGGGGTCAAGGAGCTGCTGGTGATCAGCCAGGACACCAGCGCCTACGGCGTCGACCTCAAGTACAAGCTGGACTTCTGGAACGGCCAGCCGGTGAAGACGCGCATGCTCGAGCTGTGCGAGGCGCTGTCCGCGATGGGCGTGTGGGTGCGCCTGCACTACGTCTATCCCTATCCCAACGTCGACGACGTGATTCCGCTGATGGCCGCGGGCAAGCTCCTGCCCTACCTGGACATCCCCTTCCAGCACGCCAGCCCGAAGGTGCTCAAGGCCATGAAGCGTCCGGCCTTCGAGGACCAGACCCTGGCGCGGATCAAGAAGTGGCGCGAGATCTGCCCGCAGCTGACCATCCGCTCGACCTTCATCGTCGGCTTCCCCGGCGAGACCGAGGAGGACTTCCAGTACCTGCTCGACTGGCTGACCGAGGCGCAGCTCGATCGCGTCGGCTGCTTCCAGTACTCGCCGGTGGAGGGCGCCCCGGCCGAGGAGCTGGGCCTGGAAGCGGTGCCGGACGAGGTCAAGCAGGAGCGCTGGGAGCGCTTCATGGCCCACCAGCAGGCGATCAGCGCGGCGCGCCTGCAGCTGAAGATCGGCCAGGAGATCGAGGTGCTGATCGACGAGGTCGACGAGCAGGGCGCCATCGGCCGCTCCGCCGCCGACGCGCCGGAGATCGACGGCAACGTCTACGTCGACAGCGAGCAGCCGCTGCAGCCGGGCGACAAGGTCTGGGTGCGCGTCACCGATGCCGACGAGTACGACCTGTGGGCGGAGGTCATCTGAGACTTCCCGCTGCCTTCCCGCAGAGCCCGGCCCAGCGCCGGGCTCTGCGCTTCCAGCTCCGGCGCATTCTCGCGCTATTCAGCCTGCTCGGCCCGCTGGCCGGGTTCAGCGGCTATCTGTGGCTGGCGCCCTATCCCGAGGTGGTCGGCGCCATCATGCTGTTCGCCTCCGGCGGCATCCTCTACTCGGTGTTCCAGGACATCGCCCCGCAGGTCCGCCTCGAGCGGCACTGGTCGCCGCCGCTGGGCGCGGTGGCCGGCATGCTCGGCCAGCACGCCCTCCAGCACTGACCCTGCCGGCTGGCCTGGGCCGGCAGCGCATGCGACCATCGCTGGGGTGACGGATTGCCGCCCCGGCTGCATCCTGTGCCGCAGCGCCAGGCAGAAGACCCGGCGCCGTGTTGCCGGCCAACGACCAGAGAGTGCCACGCCATGACCGTCCCAAGCACTGCCGCCCGCTTCGCTCCTCTCGGCCTGTCGGCCTTGCTGCTGGGTGGCTGCACGACCGGTACCGCGCCGCCAGTCCCTGCGAGCAGCGCCGAGCTGCATGGCCATCTGGTGCTGGGGCCGCGGCTCAGCGCCTTCCGTCCCTGCGGCAGTGCCGATAGCCTCTGGCTGGAGGCCGCGTCGCCGCTCGACGCCCAGCTCGACGCCACCTATCTGGAGCAGGCCGGCGGCCCCTACGAGGAAGCCTACCTGCGCCTGCGCGCCCGCCAGGTCGCCGTCCCGGCCGACTGCGCCCCCTGCCGCGAGCACGCCGGGATGCTGCACCTCGAGCAGTTGCTGGAACTGCGCGCCGCCGCCGCGGACGACTGCCGCTGACGCCCCACTCGCCAATCGTTAAGATCGACACCATCGCCCGGGCGCCGCGCCCGGTCCGTCCCGCGCCCCCGCGGCGCCCTCACTTCAGGATGAGTATCCCACGATGAGTTCTGCCTCCCGTTTCGCCCCCATGCCCGATGCCAACGGCTACTTCGGCCCCTACGGCGGCCAGCTGGTGCCGCCGGAGCTCAAGCAGGTGATGGACGAGATCGACGCCGCCTACGAGGAAATCCGCCAGCGCGAGGACTTCCAGCAGGAGCTGGCCAGCCTGTTCGCCGACTACGTCGGCCGGCCCAGCCCGATCTTCCACTGCCGCCGCCTCAGCGAACAGCTCGGCGGCGCGCAGATCCACCTCAAGCGCGAGGACCTCAACCACACCGGTGCGCACAAGATCAACCACTGCCTGGGCGAGGCGCTGCTGGCCAAGTTCATGGGCAAGACCAAGGTGATCGCCGAGACCGGCGCCGGCCAGCACGGCGTGGCGCTGGCCACCGCCTGCGCGCTGGTCGGCATCCCCTGCGAGATCCACATGGGCCAGGTGGACATCGAGAAGGAACACCCCAACGTCACCAAGATGAAGATCCTCGGCTGCACGCTGGTGCCGGTGACCCGCGGCGCGGCGACCCTCAAGGAGGCGGTGGACAGCGCCTTCGAGGAGTACCTCAAGGATCCGCACAACTTCATCTACGCCATCGGCTCGGTGGTCGGCCCGCACCCGTTCCCGAAGATGGTCCGCGACTTCCAGTCGATCATCGGCACCGAGGCGCGCGCGCAGTTCCTCGCCAGGCATGGCCGCCTGCCCGACCACGTCGCCGCCTGCGTCGGCGGCGGCTCCAACGCCATGGGCATGTTCACCGCCTTCCTCGACGACGAGAGCGTCAACCTGGTCGGCGTCGAGCCGGCCGGCGAAGGCCTGGACAAGGACGGCCGCCACTCGGCCACCCTGTCCAAGGGCAAGCCGGGCGAGCTGCACGGCATGGCCTGCTACGTGCTGGAGGACGCCGAGGGCAACCCGGCGCCGGTGCACTCGATCGCCTCGGGCCTCGACTACCCGGGCGTCGGCCCGCAGCACAGCTACCTGAAGGACCTCGGCCGGGTGAACTATGAAACCGCCAGCGACCAGGAGTGCCTGGACGCCTTCATGACCCTGTCGCGGGTCGAGGGCATCATCCCGGCGCTGGAGAGCGCCCACGCGGTGGCCTGGGCGATGCGCGTGGCGCCGAGCCTGCCGCAGGATGTGCACATCCTGGTCAACCTGTCCGGACGCGGCGACAAGGACGCCGACTACGTGGCCAAGCTGCTCGGCCTGTAAGGCACAGGGGCGTGCATGGGCGTATCATGCCCGCCCCGCCCGCTCTCCGTTCAGACTCCCGCCATGCACCACAGCGTCAGCCCCGTCGGTTACCTGCGCTCCTGCTTCAAGGAGAAGTTCGCCATCCCGCGCCAGCCGCAGCTGGCCCCGGCCGCGCGCGGCGTGCTGGAGCTGCTGCCGCCGTTCGACAGCGGCGAGGCGGTGGCCGGGCTGGAGCAGGTCAGCCACGTCTGGCTGCTGTTCCTGTTCCACCAGGCGCTGGAGGACACTCCGCGTCTCAAGGTGCGCCCGCCGCGGCTGGGCGGCAACCGCTCCCTCGGCGTGTTCGCCACCCGCGCCACCCACCGCCCCAACGGCATCGGCCAGTCGGTGGTGAAGCTGGACAAGGTGGAGGCCGGGCGCCTGCACCTGTCCGGCATCGACCTGCTCGACGGCACCCCGGTGCTGGACATCAAGCCCTACGTGCCCTACGCGGATATCGTCGGCGAAGCGCACAACGCCATCGCCGACGCGCCGCCAGCGCCCATCGCGGTCGACTGGGAGGATGCGGCACTGGCCCAGGCCGGCGAGCAGGCGCTGCGCCTGGGCCAGCCGGTGGTCGAGCTGATCGAGCAGTGCCTGGCCCAGGACCCGCGTCCGGCCTATCAGATACCGGCGCCGGAGCGGCGCTACGGGGTGCGCTTCTGGGACCTGCAGGTGCGCTGGCACTATCCGCAGCCGGATCGCATCCGCGTGCTGGAGGTGGTGCGCGAGCCGGCGTAGGGCGGGAAACGGCCGCAGCCTTTCCCACCAGCCAGCCCCGATCGGGCGGAACATCGCTGCGCGAGTTTTCCACGGCGGCCCTCCACCAACGAAAAACGGCGGAGCCCCGCATGGGACTCCGCCGTTTTCCGTTGCGCGGTACGTCTTATTTTTCGACGAAGGCGCGCTCGATCAGGTAGTCGCCCGGATCGCCCATGCGCGGCGAGACCTTGAGGCCGAAGCTATCCAGCACCTGGCTGGTCTCGTCGAGCATGCTCGGGCTGCCGCAGAGCATGGCGCGGTCGTCCTGCGGGTTGATCGGCGGCAGGCCGATGTCGGCGAACAGCTTGCCGCTGCGCATCAGGTCGGTCATCCGGCCCTGGTTGCGGAACGGCTCGCGGGTCACGGTCGGGTAGTAGATCAGCTTGTCGCGGACCATCTCGCCGAAGTACTCGTGCTGCGGCAGCTCGTTGGTGATGAAGTCGGCGTAGGCCAGCTCGCTGACCCAGCGCACGCCGTGGACCAGGATCACCTTGTCGAAGCGCTCGTAGGTTTCCGGATCCTGGATCACGCTCATGAACGGCGCGAGGCCGGTGCCGGTGCCGAGCAGGTACAGGTGCTTGCCAGGCAGCAGGTCGCCGAGGATCAGGGTGCCGGTGGGCTTGCGGCTGACCATCAGCTCGTCGCCCGGCTGCAGGTGCTGCAGGCGCGAGGTGAGCGGGCCGTTCGGCACCTTGATGCTGAAGAACTCCAGATGCTCTTCGTAGTTCGGACTGGCGATGCTGTAGGCACGCATGAGCGGGCGACCGTCCACTTCCAGACCGATCATCACGAACTGGCCATTCTCGAAGCGCAGTCCCTGATTGCGGGTGGTCTTGAAGCTGAACAGGGTATCGTTCCAGTGGTGGACGCTGACGACGCGCTCGCTCACCAGGTTGCTCATGGGGTGACTCCTTGCGGGAAGAGGATGCCGACCGGCACCGTTGCGCCCCATTCTAGGCGGGCACACAATATCCGTTAAATGAATAATCAAAATATTATTTATAGGTTATATAGATATGCGATTCACCCTCAGACAACTGCAGGTGTTCGTCGCCATCGCCCGGCTGGAAAGCGTCTCGCGCGCCGCCGAGTCGCTGGCGCTGTCGCAGTCGGCGGCCAGCACCTCGCTGGCCGAGCTGGAGCGTCACCATGACAGCCCGCTGTTCGATCGCATCGGCAAGCGCCTGGCACTCAGCGCCCTGGGCGCGCAGCTGCTGCCCAAGGCGGTGGCGCTGCTCGATCGTGCCGAGGAAATCGAGCAGCTGCTGCAGGGCAAGAGCGGCTTCGGTTCGCTGCAACTGGGCGCGACACTGACCATCGGCAACTATCTGGCGACCCTGCTGATCGGCCGCTTCATGCAGGCGCATCCGGAATGCCGGGTCCGCCTGCACGTGCAGAACACCAGCCACGTGGTACAGGGCGTGGCCCAGCACAGCCTGGATCTGGGGCTGATTGAGGGCGACTGCCAGCACCCGGACATCGAGGTGCAGCCCTGGCTGGAGGACGAGCTGGTGGTCTTCTGCGCGCCCCAGCACCCGCTGGCGCAACGCCGTACGGCGAGCCTCGACGAGCTGGTACAGGAAGCCTGGATTCTCCGCGAGCAGGGCTCGGGCACCCGCCTGACCTTCGATCAGGGCATGCGCCATCACGCCACGCCGCTGAACATCCGTCTGGAGCTGGAGCATACCGAGGCGATCAAGCGCGCGGTGGAGTCGGGGCTGGGCATCGGCTGCATCTCGCGCCTGGCGCTGCGCGACGCCTTCCGCCGTGGCAGCCTGGTGGCGGTGGAAACGCCGGAGCTGGACCTGCGCCGCCAGTTCAGCTTCATCTGGCACAAGCAGAAGTACCAGAGCAGCGCCATGCGCGAGTTCGTCGAGCTGTGCCGCAGCTTCACTGCCGGTGCCCAGCGCAGCGAGCAGATCCGCCTGCCGGACATCCCCTGAGCGATCAACCGAGCAGGATGATGGCCCACACCAGGGCAATCATGAGCAGCACCACCGCCTGGGCGGCGCTGCCCATGTCCTTGGCGTTCTTCGACAACGGATGGCGTTCCAGCGAGATCCGGTCGATGGCCGCCTCCACCGCCGAATTGAGCAGTTCGACGATCAGCGCCAGCAGGCAGACGGCGACCAGCATCGCCCGCTCGCCGCGGCTGACGTCGAGGAAGAAGGCCAGCGGCACCAGCACGGCGTTGAGCAGGACCAGTTGGCGGAAGGCCGCCTCGCCGCGGAACGCGGCGCACAGGCCGTCTCGGGAATAACCGGCGGCATTGAGGATGCGCTTGAGGCCGGTGCGGCCCTTGAAAGGAGAAGTCATCGGTGGCGTCCACCAGGAAAAGTCTGCAGTCTGCCGGACGCCCCTTGCCGGAAGCTTAAGCCGCCCCCCGGAGCGGGACGCGACCGGCGCCCGGTACAGCGCCTCAGGAGGGCATCGACTCCATCTGCTGCAGCAGCAGCGCCGCCTGGGTGCGGGTGCGCACCCCGAGCTTGCGGAAGATCGCGGTGACGTGGGCCTTGACGGTGGCCTCGGAGACGCTCAGTTCGTAGGCGATCTGCTTGTTGAGCAGCCCTTCGCAGACCATGGTCAGCACGCGGAACTGCTGCGGGGTCAGGCTGGCCAGTCCCTCGCTGGCAGCGCGTACCTCGTCGGACAGCGCGGCGGCCTCCTCGACCTGCGGCGGCCACCAGCTGTCGCCATCGAGCACCGCACGCACCGCCTCCTGGATGCTCTCCAGCGGGCTGGATTTGGGAATGAAGCCGCTGGCGCCGAACTCGCGCGAACGCTGCACCACCGCCGCCTCTTCCTGGGCCGACACCATCACCACCGGGATATGCGGATACTGCCCGCGCAGCAAGACCAGCCCGGAGAAGCCGTAGGCGCCGGGCATGTTGAGGTCGAGCAGGACCAGATCCCAGTCGCGCTTCTCGTTCAGTCGCCCCTCCAGCTCGGCGATGCTGGCCACTTCCACCAGATGCGCCTCGGCCCCCAGCCCCATGCTCAACGCCTGTTGCAGTGCGCTGCGGAACAACGGGTGGTCGTCGGCAATCAGTATTTCGTAGGCGGCCATGATAAGTCCTTGTTGTTCTGAGCGGGCGGGGGCTCGAGCGGCGCTCAGTATGCCGAGCGCTCCCCACACGGTCAAGAAAAATACCCGGAAAACTCCCAGGGACTTGCTCGCGCGACCAGCTGGCTTCACGCAGGTTCCCCAATTCTACCCTTTCAGGGCAGAATTTCGCCTTTTTTTCGAGGTGCCCCATGCGTGGCCAGGCCCTGCGCGCCGACCTGCTGATGCTGCTCACCGCCCTCATCTGGGGGACCGCCTTCGTCGCTCAGCGTCTGGGCATGGAGGCCATAGGCCCCTTCCTTTATTCCGGGCTGCGCTTCGCTCTCGGCGCCCTGGTGCTGCTGCCGCTGCTGCTGTACCGAGCGCCGGGCAGCCCGGCGCCCGCAGTGTTCGACCGCAGCCTGCTGCTCGGCGGACTGCTGCTCGGCCTGGCGCTGACCCTGGGCATCAACCTGCAGCAGGTCGGCCTGCTGTTCACCAGCGTCACCAACTCCGGCTTCATCACCGGTCTGTACGTGATCATGGTGCCGCTGCTCGGCCTGCTGCTCGGTCAGCGCGCCGGCCCCGGGATCTGGCTCGGCGCCTGTCTGGCGGTGCTCGGCATGGCCCTGCTCAGCATCGGCCCGGACTTCCGCGTCGCCTCCGGAGACTGGCTGCAACTGGCCGGCGCGGCGGTGTGGGGCGTGCACGTGCTGCTGGTCGGCGCTCTGGCCAGCCGCCACGACCCGCTGCGCCTCGCCTTCCTGCAGTTCGCCACCTGCGCGTTGCTGAGTCTGCTGCTCGCCCTGCTGTTCGAGGAAATCGACGGCGCCGCCATCCTCCGCGCCGGCCCCTCGATCCTCTACGGCGGGCTGCTCTCGGTGGGCATCGGCTACACCCTGCAGGTGGTGGCGCAGAAGCATGCCATCGCTTCGCACGCGGCGATCATCCTCTCGCTCGAGGCGGTGTTCGCCGCCCTTGCCGGGGCTCTGCTGCTCGACGAGGCGCTAGCGCCGCGCGGCTATCTGGGCTGTGCGCTGATGCTCGCCGGCATGCTAGTGGCGCAGCTCTGGCCACGCCGACTGCCGGCCTAGCCGACGAAGGGGCGCAGGCGACGGTGCGCCTCACTCTGCTCGTCCAGCGGCAGTTGGCGCTTGAAGCTCAGGTAGCGCTCGCTGAACACGTCCAGATAGGCGTCCAGAGCCTCGGCCGCCTCTCGGTCTCCGGCTAGCTCCAGGCACAGCGCCGCCACCTCGGCGGTGCACAGGTGCTCACCGCGGGTCGAGCGGCGCAGGCGGTAGCGCGACTGCTGCTCGGGGCTCAGGCTGAGCACCGGGAAGCGCTCGAGATAGGGGCTCTTGCGGAACATCTTGCGCGCCTCGGTCCAGGTGGCGTCGAGCAGGATGAACAGCGGCCGCTTGCCACCGTCCGGCGCCACCCTCTCCACCACCCGCTCGGGAGCCGCGTACTCGGCAGGAAACACCACGTAGGGCTGCCACTGCGGATCGTCGAGCAGCGCCAGCAACTGCGGATCGGCCGCCAGCCGCGACCAGCAGAAAGCGCGGTTGTCGGCCAGCACGTCGGCGATCAGCCAGCCGGTATTGCTCGGCTTGAGCGCCTCGATGTCGTGCATCAGCAGGCACGCACCGCTGCGCGCGGCCACCTGCGGGCGCCAGGCGCACATGCAGTGGCTGTCCGCCAGGCGGCAGTCGGGGCAGCGTTCTACCCGCGAGCCGCGGGCGACGAAAGGCTTGGCGCTGCGCGCAAGACGTTCGATGCGCAGGCGGGCGACGCTGTTGCTCATCGACCTCTCCGGCCAGCGGCGAGGGACGGGGCATTCGGAAAGGATGGCGGCATGGCGGCTCCGTGACCGGCGGACGAGGCGCGCCAGTCTAGCAGAGACGCCCGCCCGGCGGCGCCGCCCCGTATGATGGCAGCCCGCGAACCCGCCGCCTTGCCGTGGGTCCAACGCCTGGTTTTTCAGGAGACTTCCTCATGCGCCGACTCTGTACCCTGCTGGCCAGCCTGCTGGCTGCCTCCGCCGTCCATGCCGCTTCCCTGCAGGAGCACGAACTGGGCAAGCTGCTCGAGGAGGTGGCCCGGCAGAGCAGTGCCGGCACGCCGCGGGCGATCAACGCCGACATCCTCGATCAGGGCTACACGGCCGAAGGCAACCGCCTGATCAATCATCTCAGCGTGCGCGCCAGCCATGCCGCCGAGATGCGCGGCAATCCGGACGCCGTGCGCGAGCAACTGCGCGCCAGCGTCTGCCGCAATCCGGGCTACCGCCAGTTGCTCGGCAAGGGCGCGGTGCTGGTCTACGAGTTCAGCGAACACAAGAGCAACCGACCGGTGACCAGCGAGCACTTCGTCGCCCGCGACTGCGTACGGTGACGCCACGGCGCCCAATCCCTCCGGACCGACCTGGACGCCGCAGCCGGCGCCTCAGCGCAGCACCGTGGCATCGCCCTTGCCGGCCAGCGCCGCGGCTTCCTCGGCGCTGAGCAGCGCAGTGCGCGGCACGTCCATCAGCCGCGCGCAGGCGGCAACCACGTTGGCCCAGCAGGCGCGGTTGGCGAACAGCATGCCGGCCTCGTCGAAGGTGCCGCCGCGGTTGCGATAGCCCAGCGCAGCACTCTGCGCAGCGTCCGGAAGGATCGGCCAGAGATGGCCGCGGGCCACTTCCGGACGCATGTGGGTAAGCAGCACGCGACGGCGCAGGGCGCCGGGAAACAACCGGTCGCGCAACGCCTCGTCGGCCACCGCCTGCTGCTCGAGGAGGTCGCGCGGGGCGCGGAAGCGGCTCGGCTCCTGCAGGTAGACCAGCCGGTAGGCATAGCCGACCTCGGCCAGACGCGCCGCGGCACGTTGCATCTCGGCGAGCTGGTAACTGCCGTTGGCGATCAGCAACAGCGGCTCGCTGCCGCCGAGCTCGTCGACCACGATGGCGCCGTCGCGGGCCAGCTGGCTGGCCTGCTCGGCGTCGAACACGCAGGGCCGCTCGCGCTTGGGCACCACCATGCAGGCCAACCGGCCGCGGCTCCGGTAGATCTCCGGCAGCAACGCCAGGGTGCTGTTGTGGTCGGCCGGGAACAGCACCCGCACCGTGTCGCTCATCTCGCCGAGCAGTGCCTCGCAGAAAGTGGTGTCCTGGTGCGACTGCTGGTTCTTGCCGTTCTCCCAGGTGTGCGAGGTGGCCACCAGCGGCCAGCCCAGCCAGCCGGCGGGACGGCCGACTTCCTCCTGCTGGCGAGCGAAGATCAGCGTCTGGCGTACCGCGCCGAGCATCTTCACGCAGAAGGCCTCGTAGCTGGCCACCAGATTCAAGCCGCCCTGGTTGGCCAGGCAGGCGGACACCACCGCCTCCTCGTTGAGCGCGGTGATGATCGCACCATGCGTCGACTCCAGTTCGCTTTCCGGTTCGCAGACACGGTGCTGCAGGGCTTCCAGCACTCCGCTCAGACGGTTGCTGGCCAGTTCGTCGGGGTTGCCGACCCGCGGGCGCAACTGCGGGTTGGCCGTCACCAGGTCGACGAAGAAACGGTCGATGGCCTGCATCGGCGAGCAGGGATGCTCCTGGAAATGCAGTTCGGGGATGCGCGGCGACTGCGGATGACGCCGCGCCAGGGCATGGTCGCGCTCGCGCGGACGCCCCTCGCCGAGGGCGGCGAAGCGCGCCAGCGCCTCGTCCAGTTCCGCTGGCGCGACCCACAGCGTGGCGGCGCTGGCGTTGAACAGTTGGCGCGCCCCGGCGTCGCGGTGCGGATTGCCCGGTAGCGGCAGGTTGTGCGCGGCGTTCGCGCCGGCCCCGTGGAAACCGAAGCCCTTGACCGTCTCGGCGATGCCGTAGGGCACCGGCAGCGGGTAGTCGAGGATGCCGCGGTTCTTCTCGTCGACCCGGTGGGCCAGACGCTGCTCCATCTGGTGCAGGGCGCAGACGAAGGCCGCCGGATCGCGGCCGTCGAAGCGGATCGGATCGAAGCCGCAGCGGCGCAGGTGCTCGACGAAGCCGGCCAGCCCCGCCTGGGTCCCCAGCTCGGTGCGCTGCTCGATACGCCGGCCGTTGGCGATCATCACCGGCAGGGCGACGCCGCAATCCTCCGCACGCCACCAGCGCGGCATCCAGTCGCTGCCACGCTGCTCCTCGGCGGCACCGTCGGAGAGGAAGGCCACCAGGGTCTCGCCCGGCAGCGGCTGGTGGGCGTACTGCAGCTCGGCGAAGCCCAGGTAGCCACCCTCGGCAATGCCGCCGGCGGTGTGCGGATTGACGTGGCTGCCCAGCGGCACGCCGGGCAGGCCGTCGGGCGCCTGGGCGTAGCTGTAGAAGTCGGCGACCAGGCGGCTCAGGCCGGCCTCGTCGCGCCCGTAGCGCGTCGCCTGCTCGGGGTGCAGATTGCCGGTCAGCACGTTCAGCGCCTCTATGGCCGCCACGCAGTGCCCCTGTCCCATGGTCCAGGCACGGGTCTCGCCGGTCAGGGCGTTGAGCGCCAGGTAACCGGCGTAGGCGGGCACCATGTTCAGCGCCCCGCCGGTATGCCCCTCGGGACTCGCCTTGAAATCCTCAGCCTCGAGCGGACTGCCGTCGAGGCGCACCCGCTGCGCGTAGGTCATGTGTGCCACCAGCCAGAGTCCGGCACAGGTCAGCCGATCGAGAGCCTGCAGCAGACGGTAGACGCTGGCCAGGTCGGGCTGACTGCCGGCCTGAACCAGTTGGTGGGCGAGGCGGAACACCGCCGCCTGGGTGACCTGACTGTGCTGCAGCGGACCGCAACCGCGCGCCCATTCGGCAAAGCTCGGCTCGGCAAGAAAATGTGCCTGCAGCTCCTCGGCGCAGGGCAAAAGCTGACTCATCGGACAAGACTCCACGACAGGGTTGGGGGTAGTCTAGAACGACAAGACCCGCCGCGGCTGATTTGCATCAAGCCCCCCATGGGTCGGCAGGCGGCCCGCGGCCTTCGGAACCAGGAGTATCTATGGCACTTCTCACCTTCATCGGCGCTATCCAGCAGGTCACCGGTTCCTGCTATCTGATCGAGACCCGCGACGGCGCGCACGTCCTGCTGGAGTGCGGCATGCACCAGGGTCGCCGTGAGGAGGAAGCGCACAACAGCGCCCCGTTCCCCTTCGATCCGCTGAAGCTCGACGCGGTGGTGATCTCCCACGCGCATATCGACCACAGCGGCCTGTTGCCGCGTCTGGCGGCCAAGGGCTATCGAGGTCCCGTCTACGCCACCGACGCGACCTGCGAGCTGCTGCAGCTGATGCTGATGGACTCGGCGCGCATCCAGGAAAGCGACGCCGAGTGGGAGAACAAGTGGCGCGCGCGCCTGGGCCGCGAGCCGGTGGTGCCGCTGTACACCGAGGCAGACGCCGAACTCGCGCTCAAGCTGCGCCGGCCGGTGAGCTACGGCCAGCAGGTCGAGGTCGCGCGCGGCGTCAAGGTGACCTTCCACGACGCCGGACACATCCTCGGCTCGGCCATCGTCGAGATGGAGGTCCACGACCACCAGTTGACCCGTCGCCTGGTGTTCTCCGGCGACCTGGGCAACACCTGCACCCCGCTGATGCGCGACCCCACCACGCTGTCCGAAGCGGACGTGGTGCTGATGGAGTCCACCTACGGCGACCGCGACCACCGCTGCGACGAAGCCACCCTCGACGAACTGGCCGACATCCTCCAACAGGCCCACCGCGACGGCGGCAACGTGCTGATCCCGGCCTTCGCCGTCGGCCGCACCCAGGACCTGATCTTCCATCTCGGCCGCTTCTATCAGGAGGGGCGCCTGCCGCAGCAGGCGGTGTTCCTCGACAGCCCGATGGCGATCCAGGCCAATGCCATCTATCACCGCTTCCATGAGCATTTCGACCCCAAGGACCGCGAATTGCTGATCCGCAATGGCGTCACCAAGGTCGAAGACTGGCTGCCGCTGCTGCGCTGCACCCCGCGCGCCGAGGACTCCATGGCGATCAATCGCATCCAGAGCGGTGCGATCATCATTGCCGGCAGCGGCATGTGCAACGGTGGGCGCATCGTCCACCACCTCAAGCACAACCTATGGCGCAAAGAGTGCCACGTCGTGTTCCCCGGCTTCCAGGCCAGGGGCACCCTCGGCCGCGCCATAGTCGACGGGGCGCCGACCGTGCGCGTGCTGCGCCAGCGCATTGCGGTCAAGGCCCAGGTGCATACACTGGGCGGTTTTTCCGCCCACGCCGGCCAGTCGCAACTGCTCGACTGGGTGAAACACTTCGATCACCGCCCGGAGCTATATTTGGTACACGGAGAACTGGAAAAGATGAAGGTGCTGCAACAGGCACTGCATGACCGCCTGCAGTGGACTGCCAACATCCCGGAGCCGGGTGAGCAGATCGCCCTGTGAGCGATCGACAACAACAAGGAGCCATCAAATGCCTTATGAGTCGGACGACTATCTGTCGAGGCACTTCCAGACCAGCGGCATCGATGTCGGCCTCAAGGTCGACGAACTCGTCAGCCTCAGCGTGCCGCCCGGCAGCCCCAACCAGGCACTCTACCGCGAGATGCTGATGACCGTGGTGCGCATGGCCGAGGCCGATCGCAACCGCTGGGACGCCAAGATCATGATGCAGACGCTGCGCGAGATGGAGAACGCCTTCAGCGTACTCGAGCAGTTCAAGCGACGCCGCAAGGTCACCGTGTTCGGTTCGGCGCGCACCCAGTCGGATCATCCGCTCTACCTGCTGGCCCGCGACCTCGGTCGCCTGCTCAGCCACCACGAGCTGATGACCGTGACCGGCGCCGGAGGCGGCATCATGGCCGCCGCCCACGAGGGCGCCGGTCTCGAGCACAGCCTCGGCTTCAACATCAGTCTGCCCTTCGAACAGCGCGCCAACGACATCGTGCACGGCACCACCAACCTGCTGCCGTTCCACTTCTTCTTCCTGCGCAAGCTGTTCTTCGTCAAGGAAGCCGACGCCCTGGTGCTTTGCCCCGGTGGCTTCGGCACCCTGGACGAAGCGCTGGAGGTGCTGACCCTGATCCAGACCGGCAAAAGCCCGATCGTGCCGGTAGTGCTGCTCGACGTGCCGGAAGGCCGCTACTGGAAGGATGCCCTGCACTTCATGCGCGAGCAGCTGGAGGAGAACGGCTACATCCTGCCCAGCGACATGCACCTGCTCAAACTGGTCACCAGCGCCGAGGAGGCGGTGGTGGAGATCACCCACTTCTACCGCAACTATCACTCCAGCCGCTGGCTCAAGGAACTGTTTGCCATCCGCATGAACCGCCCCCTGAACGCCCACGCACTGGCCCATCTGCACGACGAGTTCAGCGACCTGTGCCTGGACGGCGGCTTCCATCAGCAGCCTTACAGCGAACTGGAGCAAGACGAGCCGGAGTTCCGCCATCTGACCCGTCTGGCCTTCCGTTTCAACGGCCGTGACCACGGTCGCTTGCGCGAACTGATCGACTTCATCAACCTGCCGGACAACTGGCAGCGCGAGCTGCCGCGCAACAACGACTGAGAATCGCCACATGACACAAGGCCCGCACCGGGAAGCCGGTGCGGGCCTTGTCGTTGCTGTCGCGCGAGCGTCGCCCGGTTCACCGACAGCCTAGTCCTCCGGACTGCCGCCGCTGCGCAGCAGCCGGCTCACCGCGTCGTGCGGGAAGCCGCGCTGCAGCAGGAAACGCCCCTGCCTGCCCCGCTCGCGGGCATCCCCCGGCAAGACGCCGAAGCGCCGACGCCACAGCTCACGCAGGTTGTTCGCCCAATCGATGCCACAGTCCTCCAGCGCCTGCTCCACGGCGGAGCGCGACAAGCCGCGGCGGGTCAGCTCCTCGCGGATGCGCAACGGGCCATATCCGGCACTCGCCCGACTGCGGACGTAGCTCTCGAGGAAGCGCCGATCACTGAGCAGCCCCTCTTCGACCAAACGCTCAAGGGCGGCGTCGATCAGCGCGTCCGCGGCGCCGCGCTGCCGCAACTTGCGCGCCAGCTCGGCACGACCGTGCTCGCGACGCGCCAGAAGGTCCATTGCCACCCGTCGCACCGCTACCGGATTGTCCAGCAGCTCCGGCATGGCGGCTTATATGTCCATTTCCAGATCCGCGTCCGCCTCGCTGGCCGCTACGGCCTTCAGCGCACCGGGCTGGGCCAGCAACTGCGCGCGGATCGCCCCTTCGATGGTCTCGCGGATCTCGGCATTGTCCTCGAGAAAGCGTGCGGCGTTGGCCTTGCCCTGACCGATCTTGTTGCCCTGGTAGCTATACCAGGCACCGGACTTCTCGATCAGTCCTTGCTGCACGCCGAGGTCGATGATCTCGCCGGTGCGGTAGATGCCCTTGCCGTAGAGAATCTGGAACTCGGCCTGCCGGAACGGCGGCGCCATCTTGTTCTTGACCACCTTGACGCGGGTCTCGTTGCCGATCACCTCGTCGCCTTCCTTGACCGAGCCGATGCGACGGATGTCGAGACGCACCGAGGCGTAGAACTTCAGCGCATTGCCCCCAGTGGTGGTTTCCGGGCTGCCGAACATCACGCCGATCTTCATGCGGATCTGGTTGATGAAGATGACCAGACAGTTGGCGTTCTTGATGTTGCCGGTGATCTTGCGCAGGGCCTGGGACATCAGACGCGCCTGGAGACCGACATGCTGATCGCCCATCTCGCCCTCGATCTCCGCCTTGGGCACCAGCGCCGCCACCGAGTCGACGATCACCACGTCGACGGCGTTGGAGCGCACCAGCATGTCGGTGATCTCCAGCGCCTGCTCGCCGGTGTCCGGCTGCGAGACCAGCAGGTCGTCGACGTTGACGCCGAGCTTGGCGGCGTAGTCGGGATCCAGCGCGTGCTCGGCGTCGACGAAGGCGCAGGTGGCGCCCTGCTTCTGCGCCTCGGCAATCACCGACAGGGTCAGGGTGGTCTTGCCCGAGGACTCGGGGCCGTAGATCTCGACGATACGCCCCTTGGGCAGGCCGCCGATGCCGAGGGCGATGTCCAAACCCAGCGAGCCGGTGGAGATGGCCGGCACGGCCTGGCGCTCGTGGTCGCCCATGCGCATGACCGCGCCCTTGCCGAACTGCCGCTCGATCTGTCCCAGGGCCGCGGCCAAGGCGCGCTTCTTGTTCTCGTCCATTGAAGTCCTCTCGTTTCGGAGCGGCCAACCGGCCACGACAAACTGTATAATTAGCCAGTATTATTCCACAGGGCAGGACACCCGCCTACCCCTCGACGGGATTTTCCCCGACCGCCAGTCGCAACAGCCCGTGCAGAGCCAGCAGCACCGTCTGCTCGCGCACCGCCAGGCGATCGCCGGCGAACTGCCGCCGACAGCTGAACAACTGATCGTCAGCTTGCCAGGCCAGCCACACGGTGCCGACCGGCTTGTCCGGAGTGCCTCCGTCGGGACCGGCGATACCGCTGACTGCCACGGCCAGGGATGCGCCGCTGCGCTCGCAGGCGCCACGGGCCATGGACTCGACCACCTCGCGGCTCACCGCACCGACCGCGTCGAACAAGGTCGCCGGGACGCCCAGCTGCAGGCTTTTCTGGCGATTGGAGTAGGTGACGTAGCCGGCCTCGAACCACTGCGAGCTGCCGGCGATGCGGGTGATGGCCTCGGCGATGCCGCCGCCGGTGCAGGATTCGGCGGTGGCGACCTGGCGCTGGCCAGCGCGCAGGGCCTCTCCCAATTGTGCGGCCAGAGCCGTGATGCGATCCATAGAGCGTCTCCGGGGTTAAGCCTGTCCGGCCGATACCGTACACTAGGTGCTTTTGCGACCTGAAGCCCAACCGCGATGAGCAACAGCGATTTCTCCGCCCACACGCCGATGATGCAGCAGTACCTCAGGATCAAGCAGCAGCATCCCGACCAGTTGCTGTTCTACCGCATGGGCGACTTCTACGAGCTGTTCTACGCCGACGCGCAGAAGGCAGCCAAGCTGCTCGATATCACCCTCACCGCGCGCGGGCAGTCGGCCGGCCAGCCTATCCCGATGGCTGGTATTCCCTTCCATTCGGCCGAAGGATATCTGGCCCGTCTGGTCAAGCTGGGCGAGTCGGTGGCGATCTGTGAACAGATCGGCGATCCGGCGACCAGCAAAGGGCCGGTCGAACGTCAGGTGGTGCGCATCATCACCCCCGGCACGGTCAGCGACGAGGCACTGCTCGACGAGCGCCGCGACAACCTGCTGGCCGCACTGCTCGGCGACGAGCGCCTGTTCGGGCTGGCCGTGCTGGACATCACCAGCGGCCGCTTCAGCGTTCAGGAGATCAAGGGCTGGGAGCCGCTGCTCGCCGAACTGGAGCGCCTCAGCCCGGCCGAACTGCTGCTTCCCGACGATTGGCCGAGCGGCCTGCCGGCGGAGAAACGTCCGGGGGTAAGGCGCCGCGCGCCCTGGGACTTCGACCGCGCCACCGGTCTCAAGGCGCTGTGCCAGCAGTTCGGCACTCAGGACCTCAACGGCTTCGGCTGTCAGGGCCTGAGCCTGGCCATCGGCGCTGCCGGCTGCCTGCTGCTCTACGCCCGCGAGACCCAACGCAGCGCTCTGCCGCACATCCGCAGCCTGCGCCACGAACGCCTCGATGACGCGGTGATCCTCGACGCCGCCAGCCGCCGCAACCTGGAGCTGGACACCAACCTGGCTGGCGGTCGCGACAACACGCTGCAGAGCGTGGTCGACCGCTGCATGACCGCCATGGGCAGCCGTCTGCTGTGCCGCTGGCTGAACCGCCCGCTGCGCGATCAGAGCATCCTCTCGGGCCGCCAGCAGGCCATCGGCAGTCTGCTCGACGACTACCGCTTCGAACTCCTGCAGCCGCGCCTCAAGGAAATCGGCGACGTCGAGCGCATCCTCGCCCGCATCGGCCTGCGCAGCGCCCGCCCGCGCGACCTGGCGCGCCTGCGCGACGCCCTCACCGCCCTTCCCGACCTGCAGCAGCACATGAGCAGCCTGGAAGCTCCGCGCCTGCAGGAGCTGGCCGACAGCATCCGCACTTACCCGGAGCTGGCCGAACTGCTGGCCAGCGCGATCATCGACAATCCGCCGGCAGTGATCCGCGACGGCGGGGTGATCAAGCGTGGCTTTGACGCCGAACTGGACGAACTGCAACTGCTCAGCGAAAACGCCGGCCAGTATCTGATGGATCTGGAGGCGCGCGAGAAGGCCCGTACCGGCCTGCCCAACCTCAAAGTCGGCTACAACCGCATCCACGGCTACTACATCGAGCTGCCGCGGGTACAGGCCGAGCAGGCGCCGGCCGACTACATCCGCCGCCAGACCCTCAAGGGGGCCGAACGATTCATCACCCCCGAACTCAAGGCCTTCGAGGACAAGGCGCTTTCAGCCAAGAGTCGCGCGCTGGCGCGCGAGAAGCTGCTCTACGACGAACTGCTCGAAACCCTGATCGGCCAACTGCCGCCACTGCAGGACACCGCCGCCGCCCTGGCCGAACTCGACGTGCTTAGCAACCTGGCCGAGCGCGCCCTGAACCTCGACTTCAACTGTCCGACCTTTGTCAACGAGCCCTGCCTGCGCATCACTCAGGGCCGTCATCCGGTAGTCGAGCAGGTACTGAGCACGCCCTTCGTCGCCAACGACGTCCGCCTCGACGACGACACCCGCATGCTGGTCATCACCGGCCCGAACATGGGCGGCAAGTCCACCTACATGCGCCAGACGGCGCTGATCGTCCTGCTCGCCCACATCGGCAGCTACGTGCCGGCGCAGGCCTGCGAGCTGTCGCTGGTCGACCGCATCTTCACCCGCATCGGCTCCAGCGACGATCTGGCCGGCGGGCGTTCGACCTTTATGGTCGAGATGAGCGAAACCGCCAGCATCCTGCACAACGCCAGTGAGCGCAGTCTGGTACTGATGGACGAGGTGGGCCGCGGCACCAGTACCTTCGATGGCCTATCCCTGGCTTGGGCGGCAGCCGAACACCTGGCTCGCCTGCGTGCCTTCACCCTGTTCGCCACCCACTATTTCGAGCTGACCGTATTGCCGGAAAGCGAGCCGGTGGTCGCCAACGTGCATCTGGACGCCGCCGAGCACAAGGAGCGCATCGTCTTCTTGCACCATGTGCTGCCTGGACCGGCCAGCCAGAGCTACGGCCTGGCGGTCGCGCAACTGGCGGGGGTGCCGGATCTGGTGATCGCTCGCGCCCGCGAGCACCTTGCCCGCCTCGAGCAGACCAGCCTGCCTCACGAGCCGGTAGCTGCTCCCTCTCGGAAGGTACGCAAGGATGCTCCCATCCAACCGGACCTGTTCGCCACACAGCCCCATCCGCTGCTGGAGAAACTCGAGCAGCTCAATCCTGACGACCTGACTCCGCGCCAGGCTCTGGAGCTGATATATGCTTGGAAGACCCAGATATAACGAAGCAGATACCGAGCTGCTAGAATTCCGCGCGCCATGCCGTGGCTGGCGCCTGCCCGTCTGAGGAGATAAAAGAACATGACCTTCGTCGTTACCGACAACTGCATCAAGTGCAAGTACACCGACTGCGTGGAAGTCTGCCCGGTGGACTGCTTCTACGAAGGCCCGAACTTCCTGGTGATCCATCCGGACGAGTGCATCGACTGCGCGCTGTGCGAGCCGGAGTGTCCCGCTCAGGCCATCTTCTCCGAAGACGAGGTTCCGGAAGATCAGCAGGAATACATCGAACTGAACCGCGATCTGGC
>NZ_JANGEY010000020.1 GCF_024451105.1 Stutzerimonas stutzeri | reverse complement strand
CCGCGCAGCAGGTTGATGCGCTGGGTGCGGCTCTTCTTCCAGGTCTCGCGCAGACCGTGCAGTTGCTGGAGCTGTTGCTGCTCGTGAGTCTTCACCGGCACCGGGTGGATGCCCGAGCAGCGTGCGGTATATGGAATCTCCCCACAAGTGGTGAGTAACCCTGTTCCAACCCTGTCTGCCGCTCACTTCGTTCGCTGGACAGTCAAAAGCTGCGCTTTTGCCTGCCAGTTAGCTTAACCGTTAGGCAGAATAAAGTGAGTCGCTGAATTTTAGTTTTTACCAGGCGTAGCAAACGGCCCGCCGCATGAAACCGCACCACCCGCTCGCGCGGCATGGCCCGTGCCTGATGCCGCGCTCGCTCCGGCAGCCGTCCCTCTGGCCAAACGCCGGCAAACCTCGTACCTTCCCCTCCCCTTCGCCCCCTGCCCCTCCGCCAGCCAGGCCTTGCCGCCGGAGTCCCGCCCGTGCCCATCCGAGAACCACAGACCCCGCCCGCTGCGCCGGCGGACAATCCGCTCACCGCGATATACCGCGACGACTGGCTGCTGGCGGTGCACAAGCCGGCCGGCCTGCTGGTACATCGCAGCCCCATCGACCGGCACGAAACCGAGTTCGCGCTGCAGTACGCCCGCGCGCTGAACGGCGGCGAGCACGTCTATCCGCTGCACCGGCTGGATCGCCCGACCTCGGGACTGCTGCTGTTCGCCCGCGACCCGGAGACCGCCAGCACGCTGGGCAAGGCGATGATGGCCGGCGAGGTGGACAAGACCTATCTGGCCATGGTCCGCGGCTGGACCGCCGAGGCGGGCGCGATCGACCATCCGCTGCGCGAGCACGCCACCGACCGCCGCGAAAAGGACGCGCCGCAGCCGCTGCGCGAGGCGCTGACCCGCTACCGCCGCCTGGCCAGCACGGAAATCCCGGTGGCCATCGAGGGCTATCCCGCCAGCCGCTACAGCCTGGTCGAGCTGTACCCGGCAACCGGCCGCAAGCACCAGCTGCGCCGGCACATGCAGCACATCGGCCATCCCATCGTCGGCGACACCAACTACGGGCGCACCCGCCACAACCACTACTTCGCCGCGCGCTTCGGCTACGCCCGGCTGATGCTGGCGGCCACCGGCTTGCGCCTGCGCCATCCGGCCAGCGGCGAGTGGCTCGAGCTGCACGCGGCGCCGGAGGCGAGCTTTCGCCAGGTGCTGTCGATCTTCGCCGAGGCGCTGCCGGCGTCGCTCGCGCCCTGAGCCCTCGCCGCGCATTGCGCGCCGCTCAGATCCCGCGCACGCGCGCTTCCTCCAGCGGCATCACCGTCACCCGCACCTCCGGATCGTGGCTGCCGCCGCCGAGGATCACCCCGCGCAGCGGCGAGACGTCGGCGAAGTCGCGGCCCCAGGCCAGGGTGACGTGCTCCAGGGCCGGCAGCAGGTTATTGGTGGGGTCGAAGTCGACCCAGCCCTGGCGCGGGCACCACACCGACACCCAGGCGTGCGAGGCGTCGGCGCCGATCAGCCGCGGCTTGCCGGGCGGCGGCTGGGTCAGCAGGTAGCCGCTGACGTAGCGCGCGGCCAGGCCGCGTGAGCGCAGGCAGGCGAGCATCAGGTGGGCGAAGTCCTGGCAGACGCCGCGCTTGTCCTCGAGCACCTGCACCAGCGGGGTCGCCACCTGGGTGGCGGCGGCGTCGTAGGTGAACTCGCGGAAGATCTTCGCCATCAGCGCGCGCACCGCCAGCAGCAGCGGCCGCCCGGGGGTGAAGCAGTCGTCGGCCCAGGCGGCGAAGTTGTGCTTGATGTTCACGTAGGGCGACTGGAAGCGGTAGCGCTCGGCCTCCAGCTCCGCGGCGGTGAGCGGCTTGCCGCTGTAGCTGAGGTCGAGGCAGACCTGCTCCCAGGCCGGCGAGTCCTGCAGGCGCAGGGTGGGCCGCGCCAGCACCTCGACGTCCAGGCGGGCGCCGACCCTGAGTGCGTCGTGGGGGCGCTCGAAGGCCAGGCGGGTCAGCGGATTGCCGAACACGTCGAGATCGTCGACCCGCCGGGTCGGCTCCGGGGCGATCTGCAGCTCGCGGGCGTGGCAGCGCTGCCAGGGGCTCTGCCGCGGCCACAGGTGGGCGAGCTGCTGGGCCAGCGATACTGGCGCCGAGTAGTGGTAGTGGGTGTCGTGGAGGATGCGGTAGCGGGCACTGTTCATAGCGACTGGGTCTGCTGGCTGGCGTCGACGTGCACGAAGAAGCGCAGGCCGAGCTGGTCGGAGAGCTGGCCGGCGGCGGCGGCGATGGCCAGCAGGAATTCGGCCAGTTCGTCGAGGGCGGCGGGATCGACGGCGGCGTCGAACGGATCGTATTCCAGGCGGCCGAGATCCCAGGCCGACAGCCGCTCGTCCAGCATCCGGAGGTCGGGCAGGCCGGACAGCTCGAAGCACGCGTCGAGGTTGTCCAGCGAGCGCTGCACCTGGCGCAGCTGGAACACCACGGCGTGCGGGTTCTGGCCGTCGCACAGCAGCAGGTCGAGCACCGGCACCAGTTGCGGCGTGGCCAGGTAGCGGGTGCGGTAGGTGATGCTGCTGTTGCCCAGTTCGAGCAGCCAGGCCAGCGCCGAGCGGTCCTGCGCCGCGCCGCCCTGCAACAGGCCGGCGACGCTTTCGGCGAGGAACTGCAGGCGCTCGATGCGGCGGCCGATCATCAGGAAGCGCCAGCCGTCGTCGCGGGTCATGTCGTCGAGGGCGAAGCCCGACAGGGCGGCCAGCGACATCAGCAGGCGGTCGAGGAATTCCAGCAGCTCGCCGGGCTCGCCCTCCTCGCGGTCGAGCCCCTGTACCTCCTTGTGCAGCTCGACCAGCGCCTGCCAGTTCTCCCGCGACAGCTTGCCGCGCACGCTGGCGGCGGCCCACTGCAGGCGCTGCAGGTTGGCGCGCAGGCTGAACGGCCAGTCCTTGCCGGCCAGCGCCTGCAGCAGGCGCTGCTCGAGAGTCGCTTCGGCGGCGCTCTCGACCTTGGCGGAGGACGGCTCGCGGGCGGGCAGCAGGCCGAGACCCTCGGCCACCTGAACGGCGGCCTGCAGTGCGGCGGGATCGTCGCCGTCGTCGACGTAGCGCGCCAGCATGATGCGCAGGAAGCGTGCGGTACCTTCGCAGCGGTCGCAGTAGCGGCCGAACCAGAACAGGTTCTCGACCTGCCGCGACGGCAGGTAGGGGTCGCTGCGCACCACGTCGGCGACGCCGAGCGCGCGGCCCCACTGCCAGGGTTCGCTGCTGGCGTGGCGCGCGCCGAGCACCCAGGTGTCCTTGCTCGCTCCGCCGCGCTGCATCGACAGGGTGGTGGCGCCGGCGCTGGCGGCCACCCGGGTCAGGCCGCCGGGCATCACCCGGTAGCCGTCCGGGCCGGCCACGGCGAACACCCGCATGCCGATCGGTCGCGTCTCCAGACGCGCGCGCGCGGCCTCCCAGACCGGCGCGTGGGAGAGCAGCGGGCGTTCCTGGCCGACGTAGGCGTAGGGGCGCTGGCGGATGCGCTCGGCCAGTTCGGCGCGTCGGGCGGCGTCGAGATCGGGGCCGAACTGCGGCACGAACTGCTGCGAGGGGAAGGCGCCGCGGAACAGCAACGCGTCGAGCTTGTCGAGCGCCTCCTCGCACACCGGCGGCTCACCGCACCACCAGCTGGCGATCGACGGCAGCTGCAGCTCCTCGCCGAACAGCCGCTCGCAGATGCCGGGCAGGAAGCCCGGCAGGCCGGGCGATTCCAGCACGCCGCTGCCCAGGGCGTTGGCCACCAGCACGCGGCCCTGACGCACCGCGTCGAGCAGGCCGGGCACGCCGAGCGCCGAATCGCTGCGCAGCTCCAGCGGGTCGCAGAAGTCGTCGTCGAGACGGCGCAGCAGGGCGTGGACGCGCTTGAGACCGCCGAGGGTCTTCAGGTAGACGGTGCTGTCGCGCACCGTCAGGTCGCTGCCCTCGACCAGCGGATAGCCGAGCTGGCGCGCCAGGTAGAGGTGCTCGAAGTAGGTCTCGTTGAAGCGCCCGGGGGTGAGCAGCACCACCAGCGGCGTCTCGCCGTCCGAGGGTGCCAGGCGCGCCAGGGTCTCCTGCAGGGTGCGGAAGTAGCCGGCCAGGTGCTGCACGCGCAGGTCGCGGTACAGCTCGGGAAAGGCACGCGAGACGATCTGGCGGTTCTCCAGCGCGTAGCCGGCGCCGGAGGGCGCCTGGGTGCGGTCGGCGGTGATCCACCAGCGGCCGTCGGCGGCGCGCGCCAGGTCGACGGCGTAGACGTGCAGCCAGGTGCCGCCCGGCGGCTGCACGCCCTGGCAGGGCCACAGGTAGTTGTTGTGGCCGTAGACCAGGTCGGCCGGCAGCAGGCCGTCGGCGATCAGTTGCTGCGGGCCGTAGATATCGGCCAGCACGGCATTCAGCAGGCTGGCGCGCTGCGCCACGCCGGCGGCCAGCGCCTGCCACTCGTCGGCGGGGATGATGTTGGGCAGCAGGTCCAGCTCCCAGGGCCGGTCGGTGCCGTCGGGGTCGGCGTAGACGTTGTAGGTGACGCCGTTCTCCTGGATCTGCCGGGTCAGCAGGGCCTGGCGCTGGCGCAGCTGCGCCGGGCTGCAGCGCCGCAGGTGTGCGAGCAGTTGCCGCCAGTGCGGGCGCACCTCGCCTTCGGCATCCAGCAGCTCGTGGTAGACGGCGTCGCTACGCGGGTAGTCGGCTAGCAGGTCGGACATGGGGCACTCGATGAACATCCTGTGGTAATGCAGCCCCGACCCGCGCGGCGGCTCGGGTGTGACGAGGGTAGCAGCCCGCGCGATGCAGCGTCCCGCGACCATCGGCGGGGGGGGGGCGATCCGTCGGGCGGCGAACCGTCGGGCGGCGATCCGTCGGGTGGGTGAGGCCGAAGGCCGGAACCCACCAACCGGCCGCAAGACCGCCCCCTGGCGATACCTGTCGGCATCGTTGGCGGGTTACGCCGCTGCACGGCTAACCCACCCTACGGTCGACGTTCACCCCCTGCGCAGGTCGAGGGTCATCGGCAGCTCGCGGTTCGCCAGCGGCTGCGCCGCCTCGACCTTGCCCGGCGTGTGGCCGTGGCGGAAGAAGCGCGCCAGGCGCCGGCTTTCCGCCTCGTAGGCGTTGACCGGCAGGCTCTGGTAGTTGCGCCCGCCCGGGTGGGCGACGTGGTACTGGCAGCCGCCCAGCGAGCGACTCATCCAGGTGTCGACCAGGTCGAGCACCAGCGGCGCGTGCACGCCGATGGTCGGCTGCAGGCAGGCGGCCGGCTGCCAGGCGCGGAAGCGCACCCCGGCGACGAACTCGCCGACCGTGCCGGTGGGCGTCAGCGGCACCGCCACGCCGTTGCAGGTCAGCACGTAGCGGTCGGGGGCCATGCCGCTGACGCGCACCTGCAGGCGCTCCAGCGAGGAGTCGACGTAGCGCACGGTGCCGCCGGCGGCGCCCTCCTCGCCCAGCACGTGCCAGGGCTCCAGCGCCTGGCGCAGCTCCAGCTCGATGCCCTGCACGGCGAAGTCGCCGAGCTTGGGGAAGCGGAACTCGAAGTGCGCGGCGAACCACTCGGGGCGGAAGGCGTAGCCGGCCGCATTCAGCTCGTGCAGCACGTCGCGCAAGTCCTGCTCGACGAAGTGCGGCAGCAGGAAGCGGTCGTGCAGCTCGGTGCCCCAGCGCACCAGGCGCTGCGGGCGGTACGGCTCGTTCCAGAAGCGCGCCACCAGCGCCCGCAGCAGCACCTGCTGGGCCAGGCTCATGCGCGCGTGCGGCGGCATCTCGAAGGCGCGCAGTTCCAGCAGGCCGAGGCGGCCGCTGCTGGAGTCCGGCGAGTACAGCTTGTCGATGCAGAACTCGGCGCGGTGGGTATTGCCGCTGACGTCGACCAGCAGGTTGCGCAGCAGGCGGTCGACCAGCCACGGCGGACAGTCGGCACCCGGCTCGGGCATCTGCGCGAAGGCGATCTCCAGTTCGTAGAGCGCGTCGTTGCGCGCCTCGTCGACGCGCGGCGCCTGCGAGGTCGGGCCGATGAACAGGCCGCTGAACAGGTAGGACAGCGACGGATGGTTGTGCCAGTAGGAAATCAGGCTGCGCAACAGGTCCGGGCGGCGCAGGAACGGCGAGTCGGCCGGGGTGGCGCCGCCAAGCACGAAGTGGTTGCCGCCGCCGGTGCCGGTGTGGCGGCCGTCGATCATGAACTTCTCCGACGACAGCCGGGTCAGGCGCGCCGCCTCGTAGAGGAATTCGGTGCGCTCGACCAGTTCGTCCCAACTCGCCGCCGGGTGGATGTTGACCTCGATCACCCCCGGGTCGGGGGTGACGCGGAAGTGCGCGAGGCGCGGGTCGGCCGGCGGCTCGTAGCCTTCCAGCACGACCGGGCAGCGCAGCTCGGCGGCGGTCGCCTCGATGGCGGCGACCAGTTCCAGGTAGTCCTCGAGACGCGCGAGCGGCGGCATGAACAGGTACAGCCGGCCGTCGCGCGGCTCGGCGCACAGCGCGGTGCGCACGATGCCGGCGGCGGACTGGAACGGCGCCGGCGCGGCCTGGGTCGCGGCGCTGGCGGCAAGCGCGCCGCGATCACCAACGCCGACGCCGCGGCCCTCCCCGGCGCGCGGAGCAGCCGCGCCCGCGGCCGCGTCGGACGGCGCGTAACGCAGTTGCTCGCGGATCGCCGTGTGGCTGGGCAGCGGCGGGAAACCCTGGTTGGGATCCGGCGCCTGCACGTAGGGGTAGTCGCTGCTGCTCACCCACGGCTGCGAGTCCAGCGGCAGGCGGTAGCCGAGCGGCGAGTCGCCGGGAATCAGCCGGCAGTGCTCGTCGCGCAGGAACCAGGGGCCGGACTGCCAGCCCGCGTCGTCGGCACTGCGCGCCAGCGGCAGCACGTGGCCGACCACCTGCTCGAGGCCCTGGTCGAACACCTTGCGCAGCCGCTCGCGTTCCAGCGGATCACTGAGACGCGCATCCTCGGGGGTGACGTTGGCCGGCAGGCGGCGTTCGCGCCACAGGTAGTACAGCCAGTCCTCGTAGGCCGGGAAGGCGTGCTCGCCGGACAGGCCGAGCTGGCCGGCCAGGGTGGCGAGGAAGCGCGCAGCGAGGCGCTCGTCGGCGCCGTAGTGCAGGCCCTCGTCGGCGAGCAGCGCGCGGTCGCGCCACACCGGCTCGCCGTCCCTGCGCCAGAAGCAGTTGAGCGACCAGCGCGGCAGCTGCTCGCCGGGATACCACTTGCCCTGGCCGAAGTGCACCAGACCGTGCGGCGCGTAGTGCGCGCGCAGGCGGTGGAACAGTTCGGCGGCCAGGCGGCGCTTGTTCGGGCCGAGCGCGGCGGTGTTCCACTCGGCATCGTCCGGGTAGTCGATGGCCACGAAGGTCGGCTCGCCGCCCATGGTCAGGCGCACGTCGGCGGCCTGCAGGTCGGCGTCGACCTGGCGGCCCAGTTCATCGATGGCCTGCCACTGCACGTCGCTGTACGGCAGGGTCACCCGCGGCGCTTCCCAGATGCGCTCGACGCGCATCTCGTGGGCGAACTCCACCTCGCACTTGTCCACCCCGCCGCTGATCGGCGCCGCCGAGGACGGCTCGGGGCTGCAGGCGACCGGGATGTGCCCCTCGCCGGCGAACAGCCCGGAGGTGGGATCGAGGCCGATCCAGCCGGCGCCCGGCAGGTACACCTCGCACCAGGCGTGCAGGTCGGTGAAGTCCACCTCGGTGCCGCTCGGGCCGTCGAGCGCCTTGACGTCGGCGCTGAGCTGGATCAGGTAGCCGGAGACGAAGCGCGCGGCCAGGCCGAGGTGGCGCAGCAGTTGCACCAGCAGCCAGGCCGAGTCGCGGCAGGAGCCGCTGGCCTTCTCCAGGGTCTGCTCGGGCGTCTGCACGCCCGGCTCCATGCGGATCAGGTAGCGGATGTCGCGGGACAGGCGCTGGTTGAGTGCGACCAGGAAGTCGACGCTGGGCGTGGGCGTGCGCTCGATGCCCGCCAGGTAGTCGGCGAACAAGGGCGTGGCCGGCAGCGCCTGCAGGTAGGGCGCAAGCTCCACGCGCTCGCCGTCGGTGTACTGGAAGGGGATCTGCTCGGCGTAGGGCTCGAGGAAGAAGTCGAACGGGTTGAACACCGCCATCTCGGCGACCAGGTCGACCTCGATCTTCAGCTCGTCGGTCTTCTCCGGGAACACCAGGCGGGCCAGGTAGTTGCCCTGCGGGTCCTGCTGCCAGTTGATGAAGTGGCCTTCCGGCTGCACCTTGAGGGCATAGGAAAGGATGCGCGTGCGACTGTGCGGCGCCGGACGCAGCCTGACGATCTGCGGCCCGAGATTGACCGGACGGTCGTAGCGATAGTGGGTGACGTGATGCAGTGCGACATGGATCGACACGGCGGCCTCCTGCGTGCCAGAACAGTAACCCGGCTAGGCAAGACTTGTGCCGACATCCGCAAGCTGTCGTTCGCCGGGGCTAGAGGGTTTGGATAAAGCACCAATATGAAGCAAGTTGCAGACCACGAAAAAGAGCGCGCACTACGATAGCGCATTCGACTCACAGCGCCACCGCCAGGACCAGCAGAACCGCACACTCCAGCAGCTCCAGCAGCGCCCCGGCGCTGTCGCCGGTGGTGCCGCCGAGGCGCCGCAGCAGGGCGCGGCGGACCGCCGCGAACAGCGCCGCCGCCGCCGCCACGGCGAGCAGCCCCGCCCAGCCGGCCAGCAGGCAGCCCAAAACCACGGCCAGCAGCACCCGCCAGCCGGCGCGCTGCGGCACGTGGGCGGCCATGGCGCTGCCCAGTCCGGCTTCGCGCACGTAGGGGGTGCCGAGCAGCAGGAGCAGCACGCCGGCGCGGCCGAGCAGCGGCGCCAGCAGCAGCGCCGCCCAGGCGCCGGCCTCGAGCAGCGCCCACAGCGCGGCGAACTTGAGCAGCAGCACCAGCACCAGCGCGGCGACGGCCATCGGCCCGCAGCAGGGGTCCTTCATCAGCGCCAGGGTGCGCTCGCGGTCGCCGTAGCCGCCCACCCAGGCATCGACCGTGTCGGCCAGGCCGTCCAGATGCAGGCCGCCGCTGGCCAGCACCCACAGCGCCAGCAGCAGCGCCGCCGCCAGCGGGGTGGCCACGCCGGAGAGCAGCCAGGCGGCGGCGAGCAGCGCGCCGCCAAGCAGCAGCCCTACCAGCGGATACCACAGCAGCGAGCCGCCGAGCTGCCGGGGCGCGGGCAGCTCGGACAGGCGGATGGGCAGGCGGGTGAGAAATTGCAGGGCGATCAGCAGGGGCAACGGCAGGTTCACGGGGACATTCCGCAGGGTGGGTTGGACGAGACGGGCGCCACCTTAACCGCAGCGGCTGCGCGACGCCAAATGCTCCATGCCGGGGCAGCGGCGCACCAGCGGCGTGCCCCGGCGCGAGGCAAACCGCCGCGCCGGAGCCGGCCGTTGCCCGCAATCCCGCGCCCGGTGCGACCTGCGGAAAACTGGCACGCCTTTCGCTAGGAACCTGGCGTGCAGGAGCCACCCCCAGGGGTACGCGGCACCACAATCTGCAAATGGCCGACTAGGGTTCCGGCCCCGATCCACAGGATCGCGGGCGGCTGGTCCGAGAGTCGGCGACCTCCAGCGAGGTTACACGGCGGGACAAAAGCCCGGGAGACGAACGACGTATCCGTTACGCCGCCCCGCTCCTGCCGCCCCAACCGACCCGGAGGAACACCATGCGCAAGCCCCGCCTTCTCGCTGCCCTCGCCGCCGGCCTCGCCGCCGCCCTCAGCTTCGCCGCCCAGGCCGACCAGAAAGACCGCTTCAGCGTCTGCTGGACCATCTACGCCGGCTGGATGCCGTGGGAGTACGGCGCCAGCCAGGGCATCGTCGACAAGTGGGCGAAGAAGTACGGCATCGACATCGAGGTGGTCCAGCTCAACGACTACGTGGAGTCGATCAACCAGTACACCGCCGGCCAGTTCGACGGCTGCACCATGACCAACATGGACGCGCTGACCATCCCGGCCGCCGGCGGCGTCGACTCCACCGCGCTGATCGTCGGCGACTTCTCCAACGGCAACGACGGCATCGTCGTCAAGGGCGAGAACAAGACCCTCGCCGACCTCAAGGGCACTCCGGTCAACCTGGTCGAGCTGTCGGTGTCGCACTACCTGCTGGCCCGCGGCCTGGAGCGCGTCGGCCTGAGCGAGCGCGACCTCAAGGTGGTCAACACCTCCGACGCCGATCTGGTCGGCGCCTTCGCCAGCAAGGACGTGCAGGCGGTGGCCACCTGGAACCCGCTGCTCGCCGAGGTGGCCGCCACCCCGGGGGTGAGCAAGGTATTCGACTCCAGCCAGATCCCCGGCGAGATCATCGACCTGATGGTGGTCAACAGCCAGACCCTCGCGGACAACCCCGCCTTCGGCAAGGCGCTGACCGGCGCCTGGTACGAGATCATGGCCACCATGAGCGCCGACACCCCCGCCGGCAAGGCCGCCCGCGAGCACATGGCCAGGGCCTCCGGCACCGACCTGGCCGGCTTCGAGGCGCAGCTGGCGGCGACGCGGATGTTCTATTCGGCCAGGGACGCCGTGGAGTTCGCCACCAGCCCGCGCCTGCGCGAGACCATGGGCAAGGTCGCCGAGTTCTCCTTCGCCCACGGCCTGCTCGGCGAAGGCGCGCCCAGCGCCGACGCGGTGGGCATGAGCTTCGCCGGCGGCCTGACCCGCGGCGCCGCGGACAACGTCAAGCTGCGCTTCGACCCCGGCTACATGCAGCTGGCCGCCGACGGCCAGCTCTGACCGCCCCGGTAGGGTGCGCCGTGCGCACCAGCTCTCGCGCCCGGTGTGCACGGCGCCCCCTACCGTCGCTCTCGAACGCCATGAGGTAACCCCATGCGCCTGATCAACCGACACCCCGGCCGCAGCGGCCGCCTGCTGCTGGTGCTGCTGCCCTTCGCCCTGCTGCTGATGGCCTACTTCGGCAGCTCGGCCAGCCGGCTGGCGGACAACCCCAACGACAAGCTGCTGCCCAGCGCCACGCAGATGGCCGCGGCGGTCGAGCGCCTGGCCTTCACCCCGGACAAGCGCAGCGGCGACTACCTGTTCTGGCAGGACACCGGCGCCAGCCTGACCCGCCTGGGGCTGGGCATCGGCATCGCCGCGGTCGCCGGCCTGTGCCTGGGCATCGCCGCCGGCAGCCTGCCGCTGTTCGCCGCGCCGCTGTCGCCGCTGCTCACCGTGCTGTCGATGGTGCCGCCGCTGGCGATCCTGCCGATCCTGTTCATCGTCTTCGGCCTCGGCGAGCTGGCCAAGGTGATGCTGATCGTCATCGGCATCACCCCGGTGCTGGCCCGCGACCTCGAGCAGCGCGCCCGCGAGATTCCCGCCGAACTGCTGATCAAGGCGCAGACCCTCGGCGCCAGCACCTGGACGCTGCTCCTGCGCGTGGTGCTGCCGCAGCTGCTGCCGCGCCTGCTGATCGCCCTGCGCCTGGTGATCGGCTCGGCCTGGCTGTTCCTGATCGCCGCCGAGGCCATCGCCAGCACCGACGGCCTCGGCTACCGGATCTTCCTGGTGCGCCGCTACATGGCGATGGACGTGATCCTGCCCTACGTGGCGTGGATCACCCTGCTCGCCTGGCTGATGGATCTGGGCCTGCGCCGGCTGACCCGGCTGGCCTTCCCCTGGTACGAAGGAGCCAAGGCATGAGCTTCATCGAGGTCAAGAACATCTGGCAGGAATACGGCGACCAGGTGGTCATCGAGCGCCTCGACCTCAAGGTCGCCGAAGGCGAGTTCTGCACCCTGGTCGGCGCCTCCGGCTGCGGCAAGTCGACCTTCCTGCGCCTGCTGCTCGGCCAGGAGCGCCCCAGCCGCGGGCAGATCCTCCTCGACGGCGTGCCGCTGGCCGGCGAGCCGGACGCCAGCCGCGGCATCGTGTTCCAGCGCTACACGGTGTTCCCGCACCTGTCGGTGCTCGACAACGTCGCCCTCGGCCTGGAACTGCCGCGCGCGCCGCTGCTCGGCCGGCTGTTCGGCTCTGCCAAGCGCGAGGCGCGCGAGCAGGCCGCGGCGATGCTCAGGAAGGTCGGCCTCGGTCACGCGCTGGACAAGTACGCCACCCAGCTGTCCGGCGGCATGCAGCAGCGCCTGGCCATCGCCCAGGCGCTGGTGATGAAGCCGCGCGTGCTGCTGCTCGACGAGCCGTTCGGCGCCCTCGACCCGGGCATCCGCAAGGACATGCACGCCCTGCTGCTGGAGCTGTGGCGCGAGACCAACCTCACCGTGTTCATGGTCACCCACGACCTGTCCGAGGGCTTCAGCCTCGGCACGCGCCTGCTGGTGTTCGACAAGGTGCGCGTCGACCCGCACGCGCCCAACGCCTACGGCGCGCGGGTGACCTACGACATCCCCCTCAACGCCGACCGCCGCGCCGCGCGCGCGGCCGTCGACGCCCTGCCCGCGCACATCGGCGCCGGGCTGCAAACCGCGCTGTAAAGGAGCTACCCATGACTGCATCCCTGACCCTGCGCCCGACCCTGTACGAGGAACTCGTCCCCGGCGGCGGCCACACCTCCTTCGTGCTCAAGCGTGGCCAGGTGCTGCGCATCACCGACCTCGAAGGCGGTGCCAACGTCAGCCTGCTGCTGCTCAACGCCCAGGAAAAAAGCGAGCGCCTCAACCTGCCGGACACCCTCAAGTGCCAGCACACCGCCAAACTGACCGCCGGCCACTGCCTGTACTCGGATATGGGCCGGGTGCTGGCGGCGATCACCGCCGACACCTGCGGCTGGCACGACAGCTTCGGCGGCGTGCTGAATGCCGAGGAGGTGCGCGAGAAGTACGGCCAGGGCCGCTACCAGGAGCTGCGCAATGGCTTCCACCGCAACGGCGTGGACAACCTGCTGGTGGAGATGGGCAAGTGGAACCTCAACCTGCAGGACCTGCTGATGCCCCTCAACCTGTTCAGCAAGGTCACCGTGGACAGCGCCGGTGCCTTCCGCTTCGAACCGGGCCACTCGCGCGCCGGCGACTACGTCGAGCTGTACGCGCCGATGGACACGCTGGTGGTGCTCACCGCCCTGCAGCACCCGCTGGACCCCAACCCGGTGTACTCGCCCAAGCCGGTGCAGCTCACCTGGCACCGGGTGGAGAGCGACGGCATCAGCGTGCTGTGCCGCACCTCGCGCCCGGAGAACGGCCGCGGCTTCCACAACACCGAACGTCTGTATATCTGAGGACCCGACATGAGCCTCGTCGAAAGCTCCCTGCATCCCGAAACCGCCGCGTTCCGCCACGTCATCCCGGCCGGCGAACCCTACCTGTTCGAGGTCAAGGCCGGGCAGACCGTGCGCCTGCTCGACCTGGAAGGCAACCAGGCGGTAGACACCCTGTTCTTCTCGGCGCGCAATCCGCGCGAGCGCTACGACCCGCAGCGCACCCTGCGCCGGCAGAACAACGTCTACCTGACCACCGGCACGGTGCTGTATTCCAACCTCGGCAATCCGCTGCTGACCATAGTCGCCGACACCTGCGGCCGCCACGACACCCTCGGCGGCGCCTGCGCGCAGGAGAGCAACACCGTGCGCTACGCGCTGGACAAGCGCTACATGCACAGCTGCCGCGACAACTTCCTGCGCGCCAGCCTGCACGACGGCCGCATGGAGAAGCGCGACATCGGCGCCAACATCAACTTCTTCATGAACGTGCCGGTCACCCCGGAGGGCGGCCTGACCTTCGAGGACGGCATCTCCGCGCCGGGCAAATATGTGGAGCTGAAGGCGCATATGGACGTGATCGTGCTGATCTCCAACTGCCCGCAGCTGAACAACCCGTGCAACGGCTGGAACCCGACGCCGGCGGAAGTGCTGATCTGGGACTGACGGCAGCCGCCGTAGGATGGGTGGAGCGCAGCGATACCCATCGATCGAGCAGCCCGATGGGTATCGCCGCAAGCGGCTCAACCCATCCTACGCCCCGCAAAGGTGCAGCCTGCCGGCAACGCACAGTCGCAGGGCAGCCATCCCCCGGGATCGCCGCCAAAAACCGGCAAAACCGTGCTGGCCCGCAAATTGCTCTGTTGATTGCACCGTGCTCGCCCCGGCCAGCACGCTCCTGAATCCGCTCGCACCGAGCCTCCAACCACGGACGACCGTGGTGCAGAAGATTTCCGGCGGGACGACCCGCCACTGCATGGGGCTTCCTCCATGTTCGCCAAACTCCTGATCGCCAACCGCGGCGCCATCGCCTGCCGCATCCTGCGTACCCTGCGCTCCCTCGATGTGAAGGGCGTGGCCGTCTACTCCGAAGCCGACGCCGCCAGCCTGCATATCCAGCAGGCCGACGAGGCCTTCAGCCTCGGCGAAGGCCCGGCCGCCGCCACCTATCTGGTGGTGGACAAGATCCTCGACATCGCCCGCCAGAGCGGCGCCCGGGCCATCCACCCCGGCTACGGCTTCCTCTCCGAGAACGCCGCCTTCGCCGAAGCCTGCAAGGCCGCCGGCATCGCCTTCGTCGGCCCGACGCCCGAACAGCTGCGGGTGTTCGGCCTCAAGCACACCGCAAGGGCTCTCGCGAAACAGCATGGCGTGCCGCTGCTGGAAGGCACCGAACTGCTGGAAAACCTCGACACCGCGCTGAAGGCCGGCGAGCAGGTCGGCTACCCGGTGATGCTGAAGAGCACCGCCGGCGGCGGCGGCATCGGCATGCGCGTGTGCCGCTCGGCGGCGGAACTCTCCGAGGCCTTCGAGGCGGTCAAGCGCCTGGGGCAGAACAACTTCAGCGACTCGGGCGTGTTCATCGAGAAGTACATCGAGCGCGCCCGCCACCTGGAGGTGCAGGTGTTCGGCGACGGCCGGGGCGAAGTGCTGGCCCTCGGCGTGCGCGACTGCTCGGTGCAGCGGCGCAACCAGAAGGTGCTGGAGGAAACCCCGGCGCCCAACCTGCCGGCCGGCATGGCCGAGGAACTCTGCGCGGCGGCGATCAAGCTGGCCAAGGCGGTCAACTACCGCAGCGCCGGCACCGTCGAGTTCGTCTACGACAGCGAGGCCGCGCGCTTCTACTTCCTCGAGGTGAACACCCGCCTGCAGGTCGAGCACGGCGTCACCGAGCAGGTGTGGGGCGTCGATCTGGTGCGCTGGATGATCGAGCTGGCCGCCGGCGATCTGCCGCCGCTGGCCGAGCTGGCCAAGGGCCTCACGCCCAGCGGCCACGCCATCCAGGCGCGCCTGTACGCCGAGGACCCGGGCCGCGACTTCCAGCCCAGTCCCGGCCTGCTCACCGCGGTGGACTTCCCGGTGGCCGACGGCCAGCGCCTGCGCATCGACACCTGGGTCGAGGCCGGCTGCGAGATCCCGCCCTACTTCGACCCGATGATCGCCAAGCTGATCGCCTGGGCGCCGAGCCGCACTGAAGCCAGCGCGGCGCTGGACCGCGCGCTGGCCGACTCGCTGCTGTACGGCGTGGAAACCAACCGCGACTACCTGCGGCAGATCCTTGCCGATGCGCCGTTCGCCACCGGCAATCCCTGGACCCGCTGCCTGGAAGGCCTGAGCTACCGGGCCACGACCTTCGAAGTGCTGTCCGCCGGCACCCAGACCACGGTGCAGGACTACCCTGGCCGCCTCGGCTACTGGGCGGTCGGCGTGCCGCCGTCCGGGCCGATGGACGACCGCGCCCTGCGCCTGGGCAACCGCCTGCTCGGCAACGCCGAGGGCGCCGCCGGCCTGGAAATCACCATGAGCGGCCCGCTGCTGCGCTTCAACGCCGACGCGGTGGTGGCGGTGACCGGCGCCGACATCCCCGTCGCCCTGGACGGAGTGGCGCAGCCGATGCATACCGCGCTGCTCGTCCCCGCCGGCGCTACCCTGAGCCTCGGCACCATCGCGGGGAGTGGCGCGCGCTCCTATCTCTGCGTGCGCGGCGGCCTGCAGCTGCCGGACTACCTGGGCAGCAAGAGCACCTTCACCCTCGGCCAGTTCGGCGGCCACGGCGGCCGCGCCCTGCGCGCCGGCGACGTGCTGCACCTGGCGCCGCTGACCGACGCCAGCGCCGGCGCCGCGCTGGCCGCCGAGCTGTGCGCGCCGCTGCCCGCGCTGCGCGAGATCCGCGTGATCTACGGCCCGCACGGCGCGCCGGAGTACTTCACCCCGGCCTACATCGACACCTTCCTCGCCAGCGACTGGGAAGTGCACTTCAACTCCAGCCGCACCGGCGTGCGGCTGATCGGGCCGAAACCGGAGTGGGTGCGCGACAGCGGCGGCGAGGCCGGCCTGCATCCGTCGAACATCCACGACAACCCGTATGCCATCGGCGCGGTGGACTTCACCGGCGACATGCCGGTGATCCTCGGCCCGGACGGCCCGAGCCTGGGCGGTTTCGTCTGCCCGGTGACGGTGATCGAGGCCGACCTCTGGCAGCTCGGCCAGCTCAAGGCCGGCGACAAGCTGCGTTTCGTGCCGGTCAGCCTGGAAACCGCCCGCGAACTGGCCAAGGCCCGTCGCGATGAAGTAGGGGCGAATTCATTCGCCTACATCGAGGCGGCAAAAGCGGCGAATGAATTCGCCCCTACAACTCCCATCGTCCTCGACCTCGGTAGTGACGACACCCGCCTGGTCGCCCGCCTGTCCGGCGACACCCACCTCTTGCTGGAGATCGGCGCACCGGAGCTGGACCTGGTGCTGCGCTTTCGCGGCCATGCGCTGATGCAGGCGCTGCAGGCGAAGGACCTCGCCGGGGTGATCGACCTGACGCCCGGCATCCGCTCGCTGCAGGTGCACTACCAGCCGGAAACCCTGCCGCTGGCCGTGCTGCTGGAGACGGTCGCCGGCCTGTGGGACGCGGTGTGCGCCGCGCAGGATCTGAAGGTGCCGTCGCGCATCGTCCACCTGCCGCTGTCCTGGGACGATCCGGCCTGCCAGCTGGCGATCGACAAGTACATGACCACGGTGCGCAAGGACGCGCCCTGGTGCCCGAGCAACCTGGAGTTCATCCGCCGGATCAACGACCTGCCCAACCTCGACGCGGTGTACCGCACGGTGTTCGACGCCAGCTACCTGGTGATGGGCCTCGGCGACGTCTACCTCGGCGCGCCGGTGGCCACCCCGCTCGACCCGCGCCACCGCCTGGTGACTACCAAGTACAACCCGGCGCGCACCTGGACCGCGGAGAACTCGGTGGGCATCGGCGGCGCCTACATGTGCGTGTACGGCATGGAAGGCCCCGGCGGCTACCAGTTCGTCGGCCGCACCCTGCAGATGTGGAACCGCTACCGCGAGGTCGAAGCCTTCCGCGGCAAGCCCTGGCTGCTGCGCTTCTTCGACCAGATCCGCTTCTACCCGGTGTCCGCCGACGAGCTGCTGCGTATCCGCCGCGACTTCCCGCTCGGCCGTTTCGAGCTGCGCATCGAGGACAGCGAACTGGCGCTGGCCGACTACCAGCAGTTCCTCCAGGACGAAGCCGAGGGCATCGCCGCGTTCCGCGCCCAGCAGCGCGGCGCCTTCGCCGCCGAGCGCCAGCGCTGGATCGACTCCGGCCAGGCGCACTTCGAGGTGGAGGAAGTCGGCCCGGATCTCGGCGAGGACAGCCCGCTCGGCGCCGGCCAGCACGGCATCGACAGCCATATCGCCGGCAACCTCTGGCAGGTGCAGGTGGCGGAAGGGGCGACGGTCGCGGCCGGCGACGTGCTGGTGATCCTCGAGTCGATGAAGATGGAGATCCCCCTCACCGCCCCGGTCGGCGGCGTGGTCCGCGAGGTCCGCGTGCAGCCAGGCTCGCCGGTGCGCGCCGGCCAGCGGGTGGTCGTCCTGGAAGAGGTGTAACGCTCTCGTAGGGTGGACCGCGCTTCACCGGTCCACCAACCGGCCGCCAGGCCGGCCCCATTTGCGATGCCTGCGGCATCGGTGGTGGGTTACGCCGCGTGGCGGCTAACCCACCCTACGCCCAGGCCAACAAGGAACCCGACCATGCACCACCCATTCGACCTGCGCCTCGACGCCCTGCGCGCCGCCTATCTCGACGGCCGCACCACCCCGCGCGAGCTGCTCGCCGCGCTGCGCGAGCGGGCCGCCCAGCTCAACCCGGAATTCAGGCTGTTCATCCACCTGCTCAGCACCGAGGAGCTGGAGCCCTATCTGGCCGCCCTCGACGGCAGGAGTCCGGCGGAGCTGCCGCTGTACGGCGTGCCCTTCGCCATCAAGGACAACATCGACCTGGCCGGGATTCCCACGACGGCCGCCTGCCCGGCCTTCGCCTATGTGCCGCAGCAAAGCGCCACCATCGTCGAGCAACTGCTCGCCCTCGGCGCCGTGCCGCTGGGCAAGAGCAACCTCGACCAGTTCGCCACCGGCCTCAACGGCACCCGCTCGCCGTACGGCGCGTGCCGCAACAGCGTGCACCCGGACTACCCGGCCGGCGGCTCCAGCTCCGGCTCCTCGCTGGCCGTGGCGCTGGGCCTGGCCAGCTTCGCCCTCGGCACCGACACCGCCGGCAGCGGCCGGGTGCCGGCGGCGCTGAACAACCTGGTCGGCCTCAAGGCGACCAAGGGGCTGATCTCCACTGCCGGGGTGGTGCCGGCCTGCCGCACGCTGGACTGCGTGACCTTCTTCACCGCCACCGCCCGCGAGGCCAGCCAACTGCTGGCGCTGACCGCCAGGCTCGATCCGCGCGACGACTACAGCCGCGCCAACCCGCTGTGGAACGACGCTGCGGCCTTCGGCGCGCCGCGCCCGTTCCGCTTCGGCGTGCCGCGCACACAGGATCTGCGGTTCTTCGGCTGCAGCGAAGGCCCGCTGCAGTTCGCCGCCGCCGTGCGCCAGCTGGAAAGCCTGGGCGGCACGCCGGTGGAGATCGATTTTTCGCCCTTCCTCGAAGCCGCGCGGCTGCTCTACGAGGGGCCGTGGGTGGCCGAGCGCTACAGCGTGGCCGGCGAGCTGGTCGAGCGCCAGCCCGAGGCGGTGCTGCCGGTGATCCGTGCGGTGCTGGCCCAGGCGCCCGGCGCCACGGCGGTCGAGGCGTTCCGCGCCCAGTACCGCCTGCAGGCGCTCAAGGCGCAGTGCGACCGCATCCTCGCCGAGCTGGACTGCGTGCTGACCCCGACCATCGGCCGCCCGGTGACCCTGGCCGAGCTGCACGCGGAACCGGTGCTGCGCAACTCCGAGCTGGGCTGGTACACCAACTTCATGAACCTGCTGGACTACGCGGCGGTGGCGCTACCCAGCGGGGTCATGGCCAACGGCCTGCCGTGGGGCGTGACCCTGTTCGGCCGCGCCTTCACCGACCAGTACCTGCTCGGCCTGGCCGACGCCGTGCAGCGCCGGCACGCCCTGCCGCTGGCCGGCGGCCGGGCCCTCGACCTGCCGGCACCGGCGACCCCGGCACGCAACGACCTGGCCCGCGTGGTGGTATGCGGCGCGCATCTGGCCGGTCTGCCGCTCAACTGGCAACTCGTCCAGCGCGGCGGCCGGCTGGTCGAGGCCACCCGCAGCGCGCCCCATTACAAACTGTACGCGCTGGCCGGCGGCCCGCCGCTGCGTCCGGGCATGGTCCGCGTCGGCGAAGGCGGCGCGGCCATCGCCGTGGAGGTCTGGGAACTGCCCAGCCGCGAGCTGGGCTCCTTCCTCGCCGGCATCCCGGCGCCGCTGGGGCTGGGCAAGGTCGAGCTGGAAGACGGCCGCTGGGAAACCGGCTTCATCTGCGATGCGTATGGGCTGGCGGGTGCCGAGGACATCACCGCCTTTGGCGGCTGGCGGGCCTGGCTGCAGAGCCGCCGGTAGGCCCGGCGGCAGCGCGGGAAGGCGCGCGGCTCCTCAGTCCTCGGCCAGCACCAGCCCCGCGCCGACCCGCAGGCGCTGCAGGGCGCCGTGGCCGACTTCCACCTGCAGCAGGTCGCCGCGCGGCAGACCGCGGGCGCGGGCCAGCAGCAGGCGCATCACCCCGCCGTGGGTGACCAGCAGCAGATGGCGTCCGGCAAACCGCTCATGCAGGCGCTCGAGCGCGTCGAGCACGCGCGCCTCGAAGTCGACCAGCGGCTCGCCGTCCGGCGGGGTGAAGCCGTAGGGATCGGCCCAGAAGCGCCCCAGCCCCTCGGCGTCGCTCGCCATCAGCTCGGCGGCGCTGCGCCCGTCCCAGGCGCCGAAGTCCAGTTCGCGCAGGCCGCTCTCCAGCTGCAGCGGCAGGCCGTGGCGCGCCGCCAGCTCGGCGGCGAAGGCGGCGCAGCGCTGCAACGGCGAGCTGACTACCGCCTGCCAGGGCGCGGCGCCCTCGACCGCGGCGCGCATCTGCGCCCAGCCGCGTGCGGTCAGGGCGTCGTCGATGCGCCCGCGCAGGCCGCCGCCCTGCTCGGTCTCGCCGTGGCGCAGCAGGTCGAGGATCATGGCGCGCGGTCGCTGACCTGGGCCTCGGCGAAGGTCGCCATGCCGCCGTGCAGGCTGCAGGCCAGGCGCAGCAGCGGCACCGCCAGCGCCGCGCCGCTGCCCTCGCCCAGGCGCAGGCCGAGGTCGAGCAGCGGCTCGGCCTTGAGCGCCTGCAGCAGGTGACCGTGGCCCGGCTCGGCGCTGCGGTGGCCGAACAGCAGCCAGGGCCGGCAGCCCGGATTGAGGCGCACCGCGCAGAGCGCGGCGACCGTGCTGATGAAGCCGTCGACCAGCACCGGCAAGCCGTACTGGGCGCAGGCGACGTAGGCACCGGCCAGCGCGGCGATCTCGAAGCCGCCGAGGCGCCGCAGCGCCTCGAAGGGCTCGGCGCAGTCGCGCTGGTGCAGCAGCAGGGCGCTGTCGATCACCCGCTGCTTGTGTTCCACGCCGGCCGTATCCAGGCCGGTGCCGGCGCCGGTCAGCGCCAGCGCCGGCAGATCGAGCAGCGCGCAGCCGAGTGCCGCCGCTGCGGTGGTGTTGCCGATGCCCATCTCGCCGCCGATGTACAGCCCGGCGTGGGCCAGGCGGGCGCGCTCGACGCTGGCGCGCCCGGCGCCCAGCGCCGCGGCGCACTGCTCGGCGCTCATCGCCGGGCCATGGGCGAAGTTGGCGGTGCCGGGGCCGAGGGCGTAGCTGTGCACGCCGCCCAGCGGCTCGCCGCCGACGGTGCCGAGGTCGATCACCTCCAGGCGCGCATGCAGCTGGTGGGCCAGCACGCTGATCGCCGCGCCGCCGGCGACGAAGTTGTGCAGCATCTGCCGGGTCACCGCCTGCGGATAGGCGGACACCCCCTCCGCGACCACCCCGTGGTCGCCGGCGAACACGGCGATCCACGGCTGTTCGAGGTGCGGGCACTCGCTGCCGAGCAACCCCGCCAGCTCCACGGCCAGTTGCTCGAGGCGGCCGAGGGCACCGGCAGGCTTGGTCAGGCGCGCCTGGCGCTGCTCGGCCTTCTGCCGGGCCACATGGTCGATGGGCTGGCAGGGCGCCTGCCACCACGCTTGTTTCATAGCGCCTCCCCTTTGAGGATCATCGGCAGCCCTGCCACACAGAAGGTCACCCGCTGCGCGCGCTCGGCCAGCGCCTGATGCAGCCAGCCCGCTTCGTCGACGTAGCGGCGGGTCAGCTCGCCGAGCGGCACCACGCCGAGGCCGGTCTCGTTGCCGACCAGAATCAGGCGTCCCGGCAGCGCGGCGATGCCTTCGAGCAGGGCGTCGCGCTCGCGCGTCAGATGATTGCCGTCATCAAGCAATAGCAGATTGGTCAGCCACAGGGTCAGGCAGTCGACCAGCAGACAGCGGTTTTCCGCCGCGTGGTCGCGCAGCGCCTGCATCAGCCGGACCGGCTCCTCCACCAGCGCCCAGCCGGCCGGACGGCGTGCCTGGTGGTGGGCGATGCGCGCGGCCATTTCGCCGTCGCCGGCCTGGGCGGTGGCGAGGTAGGTGACCGCCAGACCGGACTCGATGGCCAGGCGCTCGGCCAGGCGGCTCTTGCCGGAGCGGGCGCCGCCGAGGATCAGTTCAAGCATTGGGGGTCTCTACGTGGGTTAAGGGTAGGGTGCGCCGTGCGCCCCCAGGAGTATTCGTGGCGCTGCGCACGGCGCAGCCTACGTCAAGCCGCACAGCTCGCGCAGCCGCGCGCAATCCAGATGCGCCTCGACCAGGTCGGCCAGGCGCTCGATGTCGCGCTCGCGCAGGGCGTGGTAGTCGGGCGTCTGCACCTCGCGCAGGCCGGCCCAGCGCAGCAGCGCGTCGCAGGCCGCCGGCGTCTCGAACAGGCCGTGCAGGTAGGTGCCGAGCACCTGGCCATCCATGCTGAGCGCGCCGTCGCAGCGGCCGTCGTCGAGCTGCAGCGCCGGGTTTTCCAGCCCGGCGCCGCGGCTGACCCCGGCGTGGATCTCGTAGCCGCTCACGGCCGCGCCTTCCAGCGCCAGGCGGCCGCGCACGTTGCGCAGCTGCTTCTCCGCCGCCAGCACGGTGTCGATCTCCAGCAGGCCGAGGCCGCGGCTGGTCCCCGGCGCGCCTTCCAGGCCGAGCGGATCGGCGATCTCGCCGCCGAGCATCTGCAGCCCGCCGCAGATGCCGAGGAGCTTGCCGCCGTAGCGCAGGTGGCGCCGGATCGCCGCCTCCCAGCCCTGCGCGCGCAGCTGGGCGAGATCGGCGCGCACGCTCTTCGAGCCGGGCAGCACGATCAGGTCGGCCGGCGGGATGGCCTGGCCGGGGCCGACGAAGCTCAGCTCCACCTGCGGATGCAGGCGCAGCGGGTCGAAGTCGGTGTGGTTGCTGATCCGCGGCAGCACCGGCACCGCCACCTTGAGGCGCTCGCCGCACTTCTCGGCCTGGCGCACGTCGATGGCGTCCTCCGCCTCCAGGTGCAGGTCGTGCAGGTAGGGCAGCACGCCGAGCACCGGCTTGCCGGTGCGCGCCTCCAGCCAGTCGAGGCCGGGCTGCAGCAGGGCCAGGTCGCCGCGGAAGCGGTTGATCACGAAGCCCTGCACGCGTGCCTGCTCCGACTCGCTGAGCAGCGCCAGGGTGCCGACCAGGTGGGCGAACACGCCGCCCTTGTCGATGTCGGCGATGAGGAGCACCGGGCAGTCGACCGCCTCGGCGAAGCCCATGTTGGCGATGTCGCCGGCGCGCAGGTTGATCTCCGCCGGCGAGCCGGCGCCCTCGACCATCACCACTGAATACTGCGCACTCAGGCGGCTATGCGAGTCGAGCACCGCCCGCATGGCCACGCGCTTGTAGTCGTGGTAGGCGGCGGCGTCCATGCTGGTGACGGCGCGGCCGTGGACGATCACCTGGGCGCCGATGTCGCTATTGGGCTTGAGCAGCACCGGGTTCATGTCGCTGTGCGGCGCCAGATTGGCGGCCTGGGCCTGCACCGCCTGGGCGCGGCCGATCTCGCCGCCGTCGGCGGTGACCGCCGAGTTCAGCGCCATGTTCTGCGGCTTGAACGGCGCCACCGCCACGCCCTGGCGCGCCAGCCAGCGGCACAGCGCGGTCACCAGGGTGCTCTTGCCGGCGTCGGAGGTGGTGCCCTGCACCATCAGGGTGGTCATGGAGTTTCCTGTCTCTCAATGGATGCGGCGACGGGGCGTAGGGTGCGCCTTGCGTACCCTTACCCATAATCGGCCAAGGCGCGGGCCAGGCGTTGCCAGTCGGCTTCGCCGGCCGGCAGGCCGAAGCGCAGGCTGGCCGGCTCGGCGAACAGGCGCACGAGGATGCCGCGGCGGGCGAGGAAGTCGTGCAGCTCGCCCGCGCGGGGCGTGCGCAGCCACTGGAACAGCGCGGTGCCGCCGTCCGGCGGCAGGCCGTGGGCGTCCAGCAGCTCGGCCAGGCGCCGGCCAGTCGCCTGCAGCTGCGCGGCGCGCTGCCGGCGGGCCGGCTCGCCGGCCACGGCCAGCGCCTGCCGACCGATGGCCCGCGCCGGCCCGCTGACGGTCCAGGGGCCGAGGCGCTCGCGCAGGCTGGCCAGCAGACCGGGCTCGGCCAGCACGAAGCCGAGGCGCACGCCGGCCAGGCCGAAGAACTTGCCGAACGAGCGCAGCACGATCAGCCCGGGGCGGTCGCTGAAGGCGGCCACGCTGAGCTCCGGCGTGCAGTCGACGAACGCCTCGTCGACCAGCAGATGGCCGCCGCGGGCCGCCAGCCGCGCGTGCCAGGCGAGCAGCTGCGCGGGGGCGAAGCGCTCGCCGGTGGGGTTGTTGGGGTTGGCCAGCACCAGCGCATCGAGCCGGTCGAGCCGGGCGTCGATGGCCGCGGCGTCCAGGCGCAGCAGCCGATGGCCGACGCGGCGCCAGGCATGCGCGTGCTCGGCGTAGCTGAGACCGAGCACGCCGACCCGTCCGGGCGGCAGCAACTGCGGCAGCGCCTGGATCGCCGCCTGGCTGCCGGCCACCGCCAGCGCGTGGCCGGCGCCGTAGGCGGCGCAGGCGGCGGCTTCCAGGCCGTCGTCGTCCTCGGGCAGGCGCGCCCAGGCCTCGGGCGGGATAGCCGGCAGCGCCCAGGGCTCGGGTGCGATGCCGGTGGACAGGTCCAGCCACTCGCTGCGGGGAATGCCGTAGCGCTGCGCGGCGGCGCGCAGCCGGCCGCCGTGCTCAAGCATGCAGCCAGCCTCCGAGCAGCGCGAGCACCAGCCACAGCAGCACGCCGCGGCGCAGCAGGCTGAGCGCGCCGGCGATGCTCTCGGCGTCGGCCGGCGCGCCCTCGCCGAGGGTCGGCCGGGCGTGGCGTTCGCCGTGGTAGACCGCCGCGCCGCCCAGCTCGACGCCCAGCGCGCCGGCCCCGGCGGCCATCACCGGGCCGGCGTTGGGGCTGTCCCACTGCGGCGCCTGGCGGCGCCAGCAGGCCAGCGCGCGGCGGGTCCGGCCGAGCAGCGCGTAGGTCAGCGCGGTGAGCCGCGCCGGCACATAGTTGAGTAGATCGTCGATGCGCGCCGCCGCCCAGCCGAAACGCTCGAAGCGTGGGGTGCGGTAGCCCCACATGGCGTCGAGGGTGTTGGCCAGGCGGTAGAGCACCACGCCCGGCGCGCCGGCCACGGCGAACCAGAACAGCGCGGCGAACACCGCGTCGCTGCCGTTCTCCAGCACCGACTCGGTGGCGGCGCGGGCCACGCCGTGCTCATCCAGCGCGGCGCTATCGCGGCTGACCACCCGCGCCACGCCGTCGCGCGCCGCCGGCAGGTCGCCGCGGCGCAGCGCGTCGAGCACCGGCAGCGCGTGCTCGTGCAGGCTGCGCAGGCCGAGCGCGGCGTACAGGGCGAGGATCTCCAGCAGGCCGCCGAGCAGCGGCAGTTGCACCAGCAGCCAGGTCAGCAGCACCAGCGGCAGCACCGCCAGGCACCAGGCGCTGACGCCGTGGCTGCGCCAGCCGCCGCCGTGGGCGTTGAGGCGCGCCTCGAGGCGCTCGGCCAGGCGGCCGAACAGCACCAGCGGGTGATGGCGGCGCGGCTCGCCGAGGGCGACGTCCAGCGCCACCCCGGCGCACAGGGCCAGCCCCAGGCTCATGGCTGTCGTCCCCAGCGATTCTCGTAGAGCATCGCGGCCAGCGGCTGCTCCTCGGCCCAGCCCTCCTCCACCAGCATCGGCCGCGGGTAGAACTCGCGGACCGGGCCGAGGCAGAGCAGCGCCAGCGGCTCGGCGCCGTCCGGCAGGCCGAGCAGCTCGGCCAGCGCAACGGGGTCGAACAACGACACCCAGCCCATGCCCAGGCCCTCCGCGCGGGCGGCCAGCCAGAGGTTCTGGATCGCGCAGGACAGCGAAGCCAGGTCCATCTGCGGCAGGGTGCGGCGGCCGAACACAAAGCGCTCGCGGCCGTCCATCAGGCAGGCCACCAGCAGCTCGGCGCTGTCCTCGACGCCCTCGACCTTGAGGCGCATGAACTCGTCGCCGCGCTCGCCGAGCGCCTCGGCGGTACGCAGCCGCTCGGCCTCGACCAGCGCGCGGATCTGCCGGCGCAGCGCGCGGTCGCTGATGCGGACGAAGCGCCACGGCTGCATCAGGCCGACGCTGGGCGCCCGGTGGGCGGCCTGCAGCAGGCGCTCGAGCAGCTCGGGGGCCACGCTGCCGCCGCTGAAGTGGCGCATGTCGCGACGCTCGGCGATGGCGCGGTACACCGCGGCGCGCTCGGCGGCGCCGAAGGCGTGGGGATTGGCGGGGGATTCGCTCATGGGCGCAGGCCGGGCCTGCAGGGTCTCCGGAAACTCAGGGCCTGAGCAGCGCGGCGGCGGCGCGCGGTGCCGAGGGCAGGTAGAAGTGGATGTAGCTGGCGGTCAGCCGGCCGCTGCGGTACAGCGGCTCGCTCACCCGTCGGTAGTTGGGGCACTCGCCGTGGGCGACCGGTTGCAGCGCGCAGTCCATCCGCGAGTGATGGTAGCTGTGCCCGCGCAGGCGCTCGCCGTCCAGCTCGATTTCCTGCATGGCCAGCGCGACCAGCTTCGGCTGCATGACCGCCTCGCCGGGCAGCAGGCCGAGCATGGGGCTGCGCCTGCCCTCCAGGTCGGTCAGCGCCTCGAGCAGGTAGAGCATGCCGCCGCACTCGGCGAGGATCGGCTTGCCGGCCGCATGGTGGGCGCGAATCGCCACGTGCATGGCCACGTTGCCGGCCAGCCGCTCGAGGTACAGCTCCGGATAGCCGCCCGGCAGGTACAGGCTGTCCACCGCCGGCAACTGCCGGTCCTCCAGCGGCGAGAAGAATACCAGCTCGGCACCCAGCGCGCGCAGCAGGTCGAGGTTGGCCGGGTAGACGAAGGCGAAGGCGGCGTCGCGGGCCACGCCGATGCGCACGCCGCGCAGCAGCGGCGAGTGGCTGAGCGGCTCCGGCGCGGCGAACGCGACCGGCGCCGGCAGCCCCGGCCCGGCGCTGGTCGCCAGGGCAGCGGCGGCGGCGTCCAGACGGGCGTCGAGGTCGGTCAGCTCCTCGGCCTGCACCAGGCCGAGATGGCGGCCGGGCAGTTCGATGGCGGCAGCGCGCGGCAGCGCGCCATACCAGTTCAGGTGCGCCGGCAGGCAGTCGCGCAGGATCTCGGCGTGCCGCGCGCTGCCGACCCGGTTGGCCAGCACCCCGGCGAACGGCAGGTCGCTCCGATAGCTGGCCAGGCCGTGGGCGACGGCGGCGAAGGTCTGCGCCATCGCCGTGCCGTCGATCACCGCCAGCACCGGCACGCCGAAATGCCGCGCCAGGTCGGCGGCCGAGGGCGTGCCGTCGAACAGCCCCATCACCCCCTCGACGAGGATCAGGTCGGCCTCCCCCGCCGCCAGCCACAGCCGCCGGCGACACTCCTCCTCGCCGACCAGCCAGAGGTCGAGGGAGTCCACCGGCGCGCCGCAGGCCTGGGCGAGGATCATCGGGTCGAGGAAGTCCGGCCCGCACTTGAACACCCGCACGCGCCGCCCCCGCTTGACGTGATGGCGCGCCAGCGCGGCGGTGACGGTGGTCTTGCCCTGCCCCGAGGCGGGGGCGGCGATCAGCAGGGCGGGACAGTGACGGGGGGTATTCATGGGCTACTCCATACGGACACGGACAGGCACGCATTCATTTGCGACCGGGTTGCCTTGACTGACCGCTGTGGGCGAGAAAAATTCGCATCCGCAGCCGGGCTGGCGAGGCGCATCAGAACTCCACGCCCCGCTGCGCCTTCACCCCCGCCTGGAAGGCATGCTTGACCAGGCCGATTTCGCTGACCGTGTCGGCGGCCTCGACCAGTCCCGGCGGGGCGCCGCGCCCGGTGACCACCACATGCTGCATGGGCGGGCGCGCGGCGAGGTCGGCCAGCACCCGCTCCAGCGGCAGGTAGCCATATTTGAGGGCGATGTTCAGTTCGTCGAGCACCACCAGAGCGATCTGCGGATCCTGCAGCAATTCGCGGGCGACCGACCAGGCCTGTTCGGCCTTGTGCATGTCGCGCTGGCGGTCCTGGGTCTCCCAGGTGAAGCCCTCGCCCATCACGTGGTAGCGCACCTCCGCGGGGAAGCGACGGAAGAAGGCTTCCTCGCCAGTGCTGGCCGCGCCCTTGATGAACTGCACCACGCCGGCCTTGAGGCCGTGGCCGAGGGTGCGCGCCAGCATGCCGAAGGCCGCGCTGCTCTTGCCCTTGCCATTGCCGGTGTTGACCAGCAGCAGGCCACGCTGGTCACCGGCCTCGGCGATCTTCGCATCGACCACCGCCTTCTTGCGCTGCATGCGCGCCTTGTGGCGCTGGTCGCGCTGCAGTTCCGCGCGGCTCATCGGCTTGCCTCCACGCCACGGGCCTGCTTCCGGGCCGGGCCGGCGGCCAGCAGCAGCGCGGCGAGACCGACGTAGAGCGCCAGCGCCGCCAACGACTGCGGCCAGTAGGCGGCGATGCGCGGCAGGAAGCCGGCCAGGCTGGCCTCGGGGTAGCGGCCGGAGAAGAAGTAGAAGCCGCCGCTGGACAGCAGGTGGCAGGCCAGGCTGGAGCCCAGCAGACAGCCGAGCAGGCGCGGCAGCGTGTCCAGCGCATCGCGGTGCAGGCGGGCATACAGGCGACCGCCGTACCACAGCGCGGCGTAGGCCGGCAGCAGCAGCCAGTAGGCGACGGTCAGGCACCAGTTGCTGGCCCCGCCCCAGGTGACGGCAGCCAGGTCCAGGGCGACCGCCTCGAGGAACAGCGCCGGGAAGGCCCAGCGCGCCGGCAGCAGGGCGCCGGCGAGGAAGAACACCGCCCAGGAGGCGCTGGGCAGGTCGATCGCGCCGAAATGCCGGCCGCGGGTTGCGGCCAGCAACAAGGCCAGGGCGAGGCCGATGGCCAGGCGGCTGCGGGGAGACAGGTCGAGCATGTGGAAACTCCTTGCTGGAATGGGCCGACGCGGGCGCCGGGGGATCAGAGCGCCTGGTAGCGCACGGTCAGGTGGACCGCCTGGCCGGGCTGGTTGAAGCCGGCAGCGGTCTGGTAGTCGGCATCGAGCAGGTTGGTCACCCGCGCCTGCAGCCGCCATTCGTCGTCGAGGCGGTATTCGCCGCGCAGATCGAGGGTCGCGAAACCGGACAGCTCGGCCCGGTTCTCCGGATCGTCGTAGGCCGAGCCCTGGGCGTAGAGCGTCGCGCCGGCGCCGAAACGGCCGAAGACGCGGTCGAGGTCGAGCGCGAAAGTCTGCCCGGGGCGCCGGTTGAGCTCCTTGCCGCGGTAGGCGATGCCCGCGGCGCTGCTGCGCCGGGAGCGGTTCTCGGCGTCCGTCAGCGCGTAACCGGCGCGCCACAGCCAGCCGTGCAGCGCGCCGCCGAACTGCAGCTCGAGACCGCGGATACGCGCCTCGTCCACGCCCTGCGCCCGGCTCTGGCCGTCGACGCGGACGCTGCCGATCAGGTCGTCGATGCGGGTGCGGTAGAGGCTCGCCGACCAGTCGCCCCAGCCATGCCGGCCGCTCAGCCCCAGCTCGGCGCTGCGCGAGCGTTCCGCCGCCAGCTGCGGATTGCCGTAGCCCGGGTAGTACAGCTCGTTGAAGGTCGGCGCCTTGAAGGCCGTGCCGTAGCTGGCCCGGGCGCGCAACGCGGCGCTCGGCGCATAGCCCCAGGCCAGGCTGCCGGTCTCGTGGTCGCCGAACTGTTCATTGTCGTCGCGGCGCAGCGCCAGCTGCCAGTCGTGGCGGCCGGCACTACCGAGGTACTGGGCGAAGTGACCGCGGTTGTCGCGCGAGCGCTCGGCGTAGGGCTGGCGGTTCGGGGTGACGGTCGAGATCCGGTCGTTCTGCCGGTCGACGCCCAGCACCAGGCCGTGCCCGTCGGCCAGGCGCAGATCGTTCTGCCAGGACAGGCTGTCGCGACGGGTGTCGTAGCGCGAAGCGAAGCGGCCATCCTGAAAGGCGTCCGACCTGTCCTCGCTGCGCCCGACCTGCAGGGTCGCCAGCCAGGGCTCGAGCGGGGCGAATCGCGCGCGCAGCGCGGCGACCCGCTGCACGCCGTCGGCGCGGGCGCCGAAGCCGGCAGTCCGCGTGCGATTCACCTGGTCGTAGTCGTTGTGCGACTTCGCCTGCAGGAAGCTGCCGTCCAGCTCCAGGCCGCCGGCGAAGCGATGGCCGGCGCGCAGCACGGCGGACCGGTTGCGGTAGCCGTCGCTGTCGTCCTCGTAGCCGCTGGTGCTGCGCGGCTTGACGTTGATGCCGTCGGTGTCGCTGGCCGACAGGCCGAGGCTGAACCAGCTCGAAGCGGCACGCCCGGTCAGGCCGGCGCTGGCGGCGTGGCTGTCGTGGGTGCCGGTGCCGGCGGAGAGAAACGGGTGCAGGCCGGCGCCGCCGTCCCGGCGGGTGAAGATCTGGATCACCCCGCCGATGGCCTCGGAACCGTACAGGCTGGAGCGCGGGCCGCGGACGATCTCGATGCGCTCGATCAGCTCGACCGGCAGGTCCTGGAGGGCGGCGCTGCCGCTGGTAGCCGAGCCGACCTTGACGCCGTCGATCAGCACCAGCACATGGTCGGACTCGCTGCCGCGCAGGAACAGCGAAGTGTTCTTGCCCGCCCCACCGTTGTTGGCCAGCGCCACGCCGGGCAGGCCGCGCAGCAGCTCGGGCAGCGACGCCGCCTGGCGGCGCTCGATCTCGGCGCGCTCGATCACGGTCACCGCGGCCAGCGACTCGCCGGCGGTCTGCGCGGTGCGACTGGCCGTCACCAGCAGGGGCTCTACCGACAGCGCCTCGCGCGCCAGGGCCGGAATGGCGGAAAGGCTACACAGCACGACCAGGGTCGGCCGCAGAAGGGCATGGCTCATCGATCACTCTCCGCATCGCGCTCACCCGCGCGATAGGCTTGCGAAGGCATGCGGAGGACCCGACGACGAGGCACGGCCACGCCGGGAGAAAAGGCGCCGTACAGCCGACGGGTAACGCCCTCCGCGATACCGTGGATGCGACAGGCCGGTCTCCGGGCTTGCGAGTGGCGTCCGCAGACTCCCGAAGCCACGCCTTCCCGTGTCTGGACACAGTGGCCTGGCGGCCGCGACGTTGCTGGAACGTCGCGGCCGCCGGTGTGACTTCTCGACTCGCCTACCGTTGCGGGGGCAGCGCCGGACTGGTATGCGACTTGCATCAGCATACGCACCGGCTTCCCTGTTTCACCCCTCCGAGCCTTGGCTGGGGGGCACCTGAGGCAGGCGGCGGAGGTTAGTGGCTCGGCGGGCCGGCGTCAAACCTGCGCGGCGTCTGGACCGGGGTTATCGCACGGAGCCTGCGGCCCGCAACGGGAGGGCGGGCGCATCCGCGCGATTGCTCCGGGCGTCCGGATCGGGCCTGCGGCGGCAACTGGCAGCTTGTGATACAACTCACAAAAGCAGGGGTTTGCGACAAAGTCCACAGACGGACTATGGCCTTTCCCCCGGCATCGTGATACTGAAAGCCCACGCTCCTTCACGTGGGGCTTACAGAAAAACCACTAAAAGTAAGTCGAAACGTTTACAGCAAGGAAATTTTCCATGGGATTCGTCATTTCCTGGTCGCCCGAATACGCCACCGGCATCGACATCATCGACGAGCAGCACAAGCGCATCTTCGACTACCTGGCGGAAATCGACCACGCGATCAAGGCCCAGTCGGCCAGCGAGGTCGAATACGTGGTGAAGGCCCTGCTCGACTACGCCATCTCGCACAACACCTTCGAGGAAAGCCTGATGGAAAAGGCCGGCTACCCGATGCTGGAAGCCCACCACCAGGTGCACGAGGCCTTCAAGGCCCGCGCCGCGGGCTACGGCGAGCGCTTGGCCAACGGCGAAGACCATTTCCGCCTGGCCCGCGAGGTGCGCACCGACATCGGCCTGTGGCTGACCAACCATATCAAGCGCGACGACAAGCACTACGTGCCCTTCGTCAAGAAGAGCCTGGACGGCGGCTTCGTGTCGCGCATGCTCGGCAAGATTTTCGGCTGATCGCTTCCGCGATCGGCCAGACCTGCCGGCCGGGCCTGGCGTCCGGCCGGCGGCGCAGGCAGTAGCAGTCCCCGACAACAAGAACAAGAGAGACGAACGCCATGCCACTCCAACCACTCCGGCCTGCCGGCCCTCCCCAGCCCTGCCGTGGCGACGCCACTCGAGGAACGCCTATCGACTCCGGAGCCTGATATCCGTCACCCGCCACCGGGCGTTGCCTGCCCGGCCATCCATCGAGGGTGTGGCGACGCGGCACGGTCGCCGATGGATATGCAGGACAGCGCCAGCACGATTCAACCGTTCACAGGACAAGGGATATACGCCATGAGCTTTGTCATTTCCTGGACCGCAGAATTCGAAACCGGCATCGATATCATCGACGAGCAGCACAAGCGCATCTTCGAGTACCTGGAGGAGATCGACCATGCGATCAAGACCCGCGACGCCGACGAGGTCATGCACGTCATCAAGTCGCTGATCGACTATGCCATCTCGCACA